>NZ_LTBC01000004.1 GCF_001594015.1 Moorella mulderi DSM 14980 | reverse complement strand
TGCTCTTTACATAATCTACCGCTTTCCTGGCTGCCTCTATTGCCTGGCTGCCTCCTTTTAAGAAGGCTACCATCTCCGTTGGTACCACAGCATCGGCTAACTGGTAGGGCTGCGTCGCTAGTTCTTTACTGGACAGGTAAGCAGCATACGCCAGGTTAAGGTCTACTACCTGGTTTTCACCTACTACCGAGCCAGCTCGCGGGCCAGCCTGTCCCGGAAACCTGAAGGTACCTAGTTTTAATTCTGTTTTCATTTATGTGAACCTCCTTTTTGGTTTTTCAGTGAATATTACAGTGAATATTATTATGTATACCTCCTCCCATCCTCTTCTACCAAAATTGTATAACTGGTTCTAGAAAACTACTGCCTTTTGGAGAAGAAATGTTCCGTATGCCGGAACCTCATTCCTTTTTGTTTCACTAAATTTTATTCGACGCTTCTCGTAAAAATCCTCCTTTTTAATAATTTTTTTCTTAGCTTAGACCTATATCCCTATATTAAATTAACCTGCCAGATTTTTACGCGCGTTTTGCACGGCTGTTACGAACTGACGCGCCGTCTCCGTAACCAGATCATAATTACCGGTTTTGGCTCCTCTAGTCAACTCGCTACCGACACCCACTGCTTCGCAGCCGGCCTGAATCCATTGAGTTACATTTTCTAAACTAACGCCGCCTGTGGGAATAATTGGAGCCTGAGGCAGGGGGCCTTTAATGTTTTTTACCATAGTTGGTCCAAAAGCGCTGCCAGGAAAAAGTTTAACGAAATCGCTACCAGCTTCCATAACCTCAACAACTTCCCGAATTGACATAGCCCCAGCCATACTTACTTTTTGGTAACGGTTGCATGTCCTTACCATATCAACATTGAGGTGGGGGCCAACAATAAACTCCGCTCCAGCCAGTATGGCCGCCCGGGCTGTTTCTGCATCAAGAACCGTTCCGGCACCTATCAATATTTCTCCTTTGTTATAGTTTCGTGCTAATTCCCTTATTACCTCAATTGCCCCCGGAACTGTTAGGGTAATTTCTACGGTTTCAACGCCGCCTTCTTTTACAGCAGCGGCAATTCTTAAAGCCTGTTCGGGACTTTCTGCTCTTACCACTGCTACCACGCCACAGTTGATTATTCTTTGCATTACCTTAAGCTTTTGCATCACTTCATCCCCCGTTTCATATCATGGAACATTGTTTTTATATTTATTTTTATTCGCTACAGCTTTGATATTTCCTGCTCACCATATCCTATAATGACTTTTTTATTCTATATATGTTCTCTTTAAATTACCACAACACTTAAATATGTGCTAAGCCGGCACCGAAGAAGATCCCTGCACATACAATATTTTGCAAGCTATTGCGAGGAGGTTTTTTTATGCGTTTTGGCCTCGCCCTGGGAGGTGGGGGGTTAAAAGGAGCGGCCCACTTAGGTGTCTTACGTGTCCTGGAGGAAAACGGTATTAAACCCGATCTCGTCGTTGGGACCAGTGCCGGTTCTATTGCCGCCGCCTTGTATGGAGCCGGCCTCCTGCCGGCCGTTAGCTCCATGGGCAGCCTCCCTTTTGCTAACATCTTTAGATTGGAAAATTACCGTTTTACCGGTTTGCCCCTGGGGCTAATTCATGGTGGCACCATTGAAAGCGCGCTGAAGAGGGTCCTGGGCAATCGCCATCTGTCAGAACTCCAGCCCCTGATGGCAGCAGTGGCCTGCGATTTAATCAGCGGCGAAACAGTTATCTATACCGCTGGCCGGCCAATTAAACCATTACCGCCGGATATGGTCCTGGGCGGCGATGTGCCTGCCTGGCAGGCCGTCCGGGCCAGCATTTCTATCCCGGCTCTCTTCGCTCCCTATAAAATCGGCTCCCGCCTTCTGGTAGACGGCGGCCTGACGGACAACGTCCCGGCCGATATTGCCCGTTACCTGGGGGCTGATAATATTGTCATTGCCGTGGACCTGGACTGCGGTGTCCCCAGCCGGGCCTTTCACCATGCCGGCGAAGTCCTCCTCCAGAGCCTGGATATCATCAGCCGGCGGAATACCTCCCTTACCTTAAGGCTTTACGCCGACCTGGTCCTCAAACCCATTAAAAAACCCGTCAGTTCCTGGGACGTCAGTGAGTTCAGCAACCTGGTGGCCGCCGGTGCGGAAGAAGCCCAGCGCAATCTCCCGCAAATTCGCCGCCTGCTGGGGCGATAAAAAAAGCCGGCTCCGGGCAAGGGGCCGGCTTTTTATAATTTGCAATTTACACCTTAGGATTACATCGGGTTACTTTAGCCAGTGCCTCGTTTATCGCCGCCGCTCTATTCTCGGGTACAATTACTGTTAAGTGATCACCTTCCAGAAGCCTGGTATTGCCGCGGGGAATGATTTCCCTGGCTCCTCTGCGAATGGTAACCAGCAAACAATCTACGGGTAAAACCAGGTCTTTGACCCGGCAACCGCAGGCGCTCGCCCCGCTCTCAACTACAGCCTCGACAATCAGCATTTTGTCTTTAGTAGAGGGTTTGGAAATACCGTCACTCTTCGCCCTGGCTAAATCCCGTTCCAGCAGCATCTCATAAACGGGTAAACATCCCAGAGCCTCCGCCACTATATAAGCGATCATACAGGTAAAAAGAAGCGGTAAAATATGCTGGTAGTTACCTGTCATTTCGATTATGAGCACAATCCCGGTAAGGGGTGAACGCACAATAGCCACGAAATAGGCAGCCATTCCAATTACCGCAAAAGATGGCCCCAGGCCCTGAAAGCCAGGAATAAGCAGGCCGCTGATCTCGCCAACAAAGGAGCCCAGTAAAGCCCCCAGAACCAGGAGCGGTAGAAAGATACCCCCGGGAACCCCAGCACTGTAACTTAACATAGTTAAAAGAAACTTGACTGCAAAGAGAAGGGGGATAATACCCATTTGAACCCGGCCCCAGAGGACATCTTCTGCCAGCTGGTGCCCGCCGCCTAAAACCTGGGGTAAGAAATAGCCCAAAACCCCTGCCAGCGAGACTGCCAGCGACGCCCGCAACCAGCGGGGCAGGCCTTTTAACCTGTCTGCCACATCAAGGCTTCCTTGTAAGGTACGATTAAAAGCCACGCCTAAAACACCGGTTAATATTCCCAGGACTAAAAATGCCGGTAAGGTGGCCAGGGGTAAAGGTAATAATTCCTTAATGCGAAAGGTAGGAAGTGGCCCTAAAATCCTCTGGGATATCAGATCAGCAGTAACACTGGCCGCCAGGGCTCCTCCCAGTACATAGGGTGAAAAATTACGGCGCAGTTCTTCCAGGACAAAAACTACTCCTGCCAGGGGGGCGTTAAAGGCTGCCGCCAGCCCTGCTCCTGCACCACAGGCAATTAAGTGAAGTTCTTCCGTTTTGGACCGGCTAAAGCTTTTACTTACTGCCTGGCCGGCTGCAGCGCCCATTTGTACCGTCGGCCCCTCCCGGCCCAGGGACAGACCGGCCCCAATAGCCAGGGCCCCGGCAATAAATTTTACCGGGATAACCCGCCACCAGAGGAGCTCGCGCTGGCTAATCAGAACGGCTTCCACGTGGGGAATGCCGCTGCCGGCAGTTTCCGGAGCAAAACTGGTCAACCAGCCGGCCAGGGCACCGGCCAGGGCCCCCAGGCAGGGTAACACCAGCCAGCCCCAGCCGGGTATAGTATGCGCCCACCTTAAAAGCTCATTGCGCCATAAGTCCCCTTCCGTCAGGACTAAGCGAAAGGCTACCCCAACTACCCCGGCGCTGGTGCCCGCTAAGGCTCCTTTAAGCAGAAAACGTAAAAAATAATCATATCGCCTTAGCAGCAGGCTATCATGAATAGAATGTTTTTTAAGTAAAAGAGCTTCGTCCCGCACTTCTTTTCCTGCCCCCGGACAGGCACTTCCTGATGTCACTTTTCCATTGTACCACCCCTTGGCTTTCTTGTTAAGCCCATTCCTATTTGTTAATGTTTTTTCTCCGTTGCCCGTACTTTGTTGACACATTTCACCAGGGCTTTGACAAAGGCCGCCCGGCCCTGGCTACCGGTGAAAACGGGTTGATAGTCCAGTTCCCGGGCTGCTTTTTCCCAGCTGAGCTCCCACACTTCGTTTAAAAAGACCGGTCCCGTCCATTCGCCTGGAGGAATTACTTGTAACTCCGAGCCGGAGCCGGTTAGTTCAATAAGCAGGCTGGCGATTTCTTCCCAGCTCAAATAAAGGCTCCCCAGGTTATAGGTTTGCCCTGCGGCCCCCGACCTGCTGAGGGCCAGCCGGCAGGCCAGGGCCAGGTCGGCCATACTGACAAATGTGCCCCCGGCAACAGCTGGCACCTGGATGGGGTCGTCATGGAGCGCCGCCCGTACCAGATTCCGCAAATGCCGGCCACCGATTTCATCGCCGAAGGCCCACCAGAAACGGAAAATGGTAACCGGTAAACCCTGCTCGCGATAATAGTGGCGGCATAATTCCTCAGCCGCAAATTTACCCAGAGCATAAATGGGCTTACGGGCTTCACCTACCAGGCAGGGGTGGTCCTCGAGAACGGGCTGGGTTGTAGCCCGGCCATAAACTGTAGCCGTGCTGGTATAGATAAAATGCTTGACGCCAGCCCTGACAGATGCTGCCAGTAGATTTATATGCCCGACCAGGTCGCCACCAAAAATATCCAGGGGTTCATCGCTGAAGCTCCAGGCCAGGTGGATCACTGCCTCCACGCCGTCTACGGCCCGGGCTACCAGTTCCTTATCCTCCAGATTGCCCCCGCATAGATTGACCTGGCTGCTCCCGGGGCTATCAAGAAAACTTAGGGCCCGGTCCAGGACCCGCACCTGGTGGCCGTGATAACATAAATCCTGGACCAGGTAGCGGCCAACATCGCCCGCACCGCCGGTTACCAGAACCTGCATCAAGAAGCACCTCCTTTACAAGGATATTAAATTAAACACGGGGCGGGCCGGTAGAACCTCGCCTACCACCCGCCCCGCCAGCCTATCTTAATTTAACTAAAATAATACGCTATACCGCCAGCCACCAGTATAATAAGAAAACCTGCTCCCAATGCTGCAGAATTATGGGATACAACACCTTGATATAACAGCGGAAAGTCCAGCCACATCAAGATAAAAGCACCCAGCATGCCTTCAAACTTGTACCTTTTTCGTAAAGATTGTTTTTCAGCCGCTACCATGTGCTATCGACCTCCTATTCGATTCCCGGGAAAAATACATAGAGGATTAACCAGCCCAGGATTCCTACTACAAAAGTAAGAATAGCATTGTACAGGGCCGTGCGGCGCAGGCACTCGCCTTCACGCCCGCCCTGGCCGGTTACGCCGGTACCCAAAGCCACATTCATGGGACAAAACATATTTCCAATTGCACCGCCAGAAGTCTGCAGGCCTAAAATTACAAAGGGACTTATCATCAGCAGTTTAGCCACGTCCCACTGGAGGCCGGTAAAAAGTACATTGGAATTGGTGTTACTGCCGGTCATGAAAGCACCTAGAACACCAATCCAGGGGGAAAAGATAGGATAAAGTCTCCCCGTGTTGGCCAGACCCTCGGCTAAATAACGGGTAATGCCCACTTCCATCATGACTACGCCCATCATGGTCATGGTCGTAACCGTCATGGTAGCGCCCATGGCCTGCTTAATAATGCGGTTAAGCAACATTTGGCCTCCTTTTTCCGGCCACAGGCCACGCGCTTTATAAAACAAATAGGATAAAAAGGCTGCTGTAAAAATCAATGTGCCGGGAGCAGTAAACACGGCAATAGACTGGTATTTCTTGACTGCTTTATTGGTAAAGCCAAGCAAAGTAGTTGTTTCCGGAAAAGGAAATCCTATATTTATCAAACCTGCTAAATATGCCTTCAGGGGTTGGATTAAATATACAGTAAATACTATTATTATTAATGCATAATAAGCAAAAAAGGCTACGTTAAAACTGTAAGGTTCATTTGTGGCAGCTACCTCTGCGGTGGTATAATCAGCAACTTTCGGACGATACATAGGCAGTTTGGGAACAACCAGGCCGCCAACTATTAGACCCGCCGCTCCGGCTACAAAGGAAGCCACATAAGGAGCAACAAAATTGGCTACCAGGTTCAATACGGCGCCCATGGTCACCCCAATTAGCAAGATAGCCGGGGTGCCTTCACGCATACATTTCCAGCCACCGTACATATGAGCAATACTATAACCGCATAAAACACAGGCTATGCCCAGGAAAAAGGCGGCAAACAGGGCCAATCGACCTGGGTCCAGAGTAGTTAATCTTTCTAAAATTGAATAGGAGGAACCAAGGGAACCGAAAGTCACCGCCCAGGAATGGCCAATGAGCGCCGTAGCTGCAGCAAATATGGGATCAAACCCCAGGCCCACCAGTAATGGCGCCGCAACGGCCACCGGCGCCCCATAACCACATACCCCTTGCACAAAACCCGGGAAAGCCCAGCCCAAAACAAGCAATTGTAAAATCTTATTGCCTCCAGTTAAGCGGGTAAAAGTATCAGAAATAACTTTAAAGCCACCCACTAAATCGACAACATTGTAAACTGTCATGGCGCCCCAGATAATGTACAGCACCCATACAGTAGCCCACAAGCCTTTTAAAGTGCCTGCGGATAAAATATGAAGGTGGCCGCCGAACCAGATATAGGCTACAATTAAAGTTAAAACCCATCCTACTACTCCCGAACGCCCACCGCTCCATCTAAAAACCATCATTAAAATTAATACAGCTAGAATGGGTACCAAACACAAAAACCACAACCAAACGCTCATTTGCGGCAGACCCTGCATACTTAACTGAACCTCCTTTATATAATAGATTTATCTAAAATTCATCCTAATTTGTCGAATTAACTGACGTATCGGGCCGCGTTTGGATGTGGAATAGCTATTTTTATGGCTTATGTTATTTTGAAAAAAGTAGCTGGTACTGCAAACGGTGTTATAAATTTCAGTTACTGGCATAGAAAAGTCGTTGTAAATTTCACCATTTATTCCCGGCAAAACAGATAGGGTTTGCTCCAGGTAACCATTCCAGGTTACCTGGAGCAAAGCGTTACTTAACTTATAGTTGAGTATTAAACTGAAGTAGCTACTGCCGGCACGGTGATGCCCACTTCGGCGCACCTGGCGTCGACAAAGGCCTGCATTTTGGCGATATGCTCGGGTTGCAGGTGGGTAAAGCGGCCCTGGAGCTTCATGTATTCGCTGACAGGTTTCCGCTTGTCGATCTTGACCGAGAGCTTGTATTCGCCATTCTCGTATTCATAGAGCTGGAACATGCCCGTCTGGACGGCCAGTTTGGCCATTTCGATGGTCTTGTCGGCCGGGAACTGCCAGCCCTTGGGACAGGGGGCATGGATGTGGATATAAGCCGGACCTTCCTGGTTTAGACCCTTACGCACCTTGTTCATTAAATCCACCGGCCAGCCGATGGAGGCCGTAGCCACATATTTCAATTCCGGGTGGCCGTGGGCGATGACCTTGGGGTTATCTTTGGGAAAGAGCTTCTTCCCTTCCGGCACTACCGGGCCTGGTGGGGTAAAGGTCGTATGGGCACCGTAGGGCGTGGTCGGGGATGTTTGAATACCGGTGTTAGCGTAGGATTCATTATCGTAACAGATAAAGAGGACGTCATGGCCGCGGTAGAGCATGGCCGATAGGGCCTGGAGGCCGATGTCCACGGCGCCGCCGTCGCCGGCCATAACGATGATGTTGGGGAATTCGGCGTCAGTCTTTTTCTTGCGGATCATGGCTTTAAAGGCAGCTTCAATACCGGAAGCTACGGCACCGCCATTGGTAATCTGGGCATGGATCCATGGAACCCGCCAGGGACCGCAGCCGTAACTGGTATTGGCCACATACATGCAGCCGGTAGGACCGATAAAGATGGTATTGGGACCGGCAGCTTTGGCCACCAGGCGATAAGTCAGGGCCGGGCCGCAACCAGCACAGGTACGGTGCCCGGGGACATAGTACTCTTCCACAGGAGCCTTTTTTAGGGAAGTAATCCGTTCCAGCATTATTACTTTTCCCTCCTTCCGGGTAAACGTTATAATTCAAAGGGGATCCAGTAAGCAGTCTGCTCAACTTTACCTGTCTTGGCGATTTCCTTTAACTTCTGGTACATGCGGTAGAATTCGTCGTGGGTGACTACCTCGCCGCCCAGGCCGGCCACAAAGCCCACGGTTTTGACCTTATCGCCGTAATCGTAGAGGGCCGCCCTGAGTTCCGACAGGAGGACACCACCGCTGCAGGAAATACCGAAGTTGGCCGATACATCCAGGACGCCTATGGCCTTGAATTTAGACAATCGTTGTTTGATCTGTTCTGTCGGGAAGGGCCGGAAGGTCCTGAGCCTTGCCACGCCAACTTTTTCACCCAAGTTGCGCAGGCGGCGGGCCACTGCTTTGGCCGTTTCCATGTGGGCACCCTGGCCGAACATGATGATCTCAGCGTCTTCCGTCAGGTATTCATCCAGGTAGGGATCATATTTACGACCAAAGATGCGGGCGAATTCATCGCAGGCCTCTTCTAAAACTTTGTGCACATTCTTAACGGCCTGGTAGCGCTGGTACTGCAGGGGCGGTCCCATGGCCGGCTCAATCTGGGGACCGATAATCTGCGGGTTCCTGGGATCCAGGATATGGTGGTTCTTATAAGGCGGCAGGAATTCCTTGACCTGGGCCTCGTCGGGAATATCCACCCGGCCCAGGATATGGCTGACAAAGTAACCATCAAGGCAGGCGTACTGGGGCAGCAAAACCCGCGGGTCTTCACCTACCCGGTAGTATATCAGGGTATTATCCAGGGCTTCCTGGGGCGTGGAGGCCCAGCCCTGGATCCAGCCCTGGTCGCGGCAGCACTCGGCATCGGTATGTTCTTCACCAAAGTCACCGGGGGGGTCCAGGGTCCGGTCGGCAATGGCCATCTGCACCGGCAGGCGCTCACCGGAAATGGGGGAATAGACTTCGAAAGCATAGGTTACCCCCACGCCGGAACTACCGGTAAAGACCCGCGCCCCGGCAGCCGAAGCCCCATAGACGACACTCAGCTGGGCGTGCTCGCCTTCACCATGGATAAACTCGGCATCCAGTTCACCGTCAGCCACCATACGGGCCAGTTCCGACATAATGCCGGTATAGGGGCGGATGGGATAGGAACAGATCACGTCAACATCTGCCAGGCGGACGCCATGGGCTACCGCCACACAACCAGAAATATTTCTTACTTTACCCATTTTCTTCACCTCCTGAAAGGATTAATTTTTAAAATCTAACTCTGGAACCCGGGCTATGGCACCGCTCGGACAGACGGCGGTGCAGAGACCGCAACCTTTGCAGTATTTAAGGTTAAAAGCAGGTCCATCATCGGACATGGTAATGCAGGAATCCGGGCAGGAGATCCAGCAGGTCCAGCACTGGGTGCAGGCTTCCTGGTTAAGGACAGGTCGCTGGATGCGCCAGTTCCCGGTAATCATGCCTTCATTTTCGGTCTGCGGTGAGGGGACAGTACCGGCAAAGGGCATATGCTTCAAGAGTTCCCTGGCCGTTACGGCTACTTCTTCTACCACTTCATGGGCCGGCAGCTGCCTTATTTGCGCTTCTTCATAGCCCCGGCGCATGGCGGCAGGATTTTTGACTACTGCTGCCAGGTTATCAATATCCACAATACCGGTTGCCTTTACAACGGCTCCGGCAATGGGGGCGGCTATACCGGCGCCGATACCAGTAGCGTCAGTCGCGCCTTCAGCCCCGGATAGGGTCATGACGGCCTGGGCCATGCTGTTGGCATCAACGGTGACAACCCGGGCCAGGTTACCGGTATCGCCCAGGAATTCCAGGATGGTATCGATGCTGCGCCTGGTATTGACCACCAGGGTACTGCCCGGCTTGATACCCTTCAGGATGGGGACGCCCTTGACCAGGGTTTCCTCGACGACGACGACAATATCCGGGTTCTCATTTTCGTAAACGTATTTGCTTTCAATGGGATCGCTGCTGATGCGAGCGTAGGCCCGTACCGGGACATAGATGCGGTCGGGGAGGTCAACATAGTTCTCCCAGGCCTGAACATACTTGCCTTCTTTAGCAGCAGCTTCCGTTAAGGCCACCACGATGTCGCGGGCGTCTTTATTCATGACCACGCCGCGGGCCCAGACGGTAATCTGCTTAAGGTTGGGTTCGGCAAAAAGTTCTTGAGTGGACAATTGACGTTCCTCCTTTCTTGCCTCTCAATGTCAGCAAAGGGAGTGCTCTCCCACAGCCGGGAGCCTTTCTGGCAGCCGGTGCCCGGGCCTTCCAAAAGCTGCAGTGGGAGCCGGTCCCGGCCGCTGCCGTTAAAAGTTCCTGTTTTGTCTTCCAGCCTCACCTCCCCAGTCTGGTCACTGCTCCGGGAATAACATTATTCCAGACGGGGCGGACACTGCGGTTATCCACCCCGGTCCGTGCCTGGTGTTTTTCCCCCTGGACTTCAGCCAGGGCCAGCTCCAGGTGGCGAGTTTTGATAACACCCCTCCCTGGTTCGTTAGCCGTATCTCCCTTAACTATTTCGGCTATAGCCAGCAAGGCTGCCCGTTTGCACACGGCTTCTATTTCTGAGCCTACCAGGCCTTCGGCTGCCTGGGCCAGGTTGTCTAAATTCAGGCTGCGCTCCACCGGCCGGGAGCGTAAATAGATCTCGAATATTTCTCGCCGGGCCGCCTGGTCCGGGTAAGGAAACTCCAGGATCTGGTCAAAGCGTCCGGGCCGGAGGACTGCCGGGTCGAGGATGTCAATCCGGTTGGTTGCCCCCAGGACGATAACTTCCCGCAGGTCCTCCAGACCGTCCAGTTCCATCAAAAATTGGGATACCAGGCGGCTGCCAATGTTGCTCCCTTCGCCGCTTTTACGGGCGGGCAGCAGGGCATCGATTTCATCAAAAAACAAGAGGCAGGGAGAGGCCTGGCGCGCCTTGCGAAAAATCTCGTGCAGGGTCTTTTCTGCCTCCCCCCACCAGTGGGAAAAGAGGAGGGAACTGTTGACAGGGATAAAGTTTATCCCGCTTTCCCGGGCGAGGGCCCTGGCTACCAGGGTCTTGCCTGTACCCGGTGGCCCAGATAGCAAGATGCCTTTAGGTGCCGGCAGGTCAAATTGCTGGAAAAGCTCGGGATACCGCAGGGGCCACTGGACCATGGCCTGGAGGCGCTCTTTAATCTCGGCGAGGCCCCCTACATCCTGCCACCCGGCCGAGGGAATCTCCATGGCAAACTCCCGCGTTGCCGAGGGTTCTACCTCTGCCAGGGCATCCAGGAAGTCACGCATGGTTACCCGGAGCTCTAGGTCATCCAGGGAGCCCTTACCCAGCTGGAACCGGGCCAGGCCGCGGCGCAGGGCGTACATGCCCGCCTCCCGGCAGAGGGCGGCCAGATCGGCACCGACAAAGCCGTGGGTAATGGCTGCCAGTCGATCTAAGGAGACATCTCCTGCCAGGGACATACCCCGGGTGTGAATCTGCAAAATCTCCCGCCGGCCCCGCTGGTCGGGGACGTTAATGGCTATCTCCCGGTCAAAGCGGCCCGGGCGCCGCAGGGCCGGGTCCACCAGGTCGGGTATATTTGTGGCTGCGATCACAATGACATTGCCGCGAGATTCCAGCCCGTCCATCAAGGCCAGCAACTGGGCCACCACGCGCTTTTCGACATCGCCGTGAACGTCGGCCCGGCGGGGCGCGATGGCATCAATCTCATCCAGGAAAATAATGCTCGGTGCCTTTTTCCTGGCCTCGTCAAAAACCTGGCGCAGGCGGGCTTCGCTTTCACCGTAGTATTTATGCATTATCTCCGGGCCGTTGACATGAATGAAGTGGGCATCCGTTTCGGAAGCTACGGCCCGGGCAATGAGGGTTTTGCCCGTACCGGGAGCGCCGTACATGAGAATACCCTTCGGCGCTTCCACACCCAGCCGGTGAAACAATTGCGGGTATTTCAGAGGTAGTTCGATAATTTCCCGGACCCGCTGGACTTCTTTGGCCAGGCCACCAATATCTTCATATGTCACCCGCCGGCCCCGGCCTTCCGTGTCCTCGCCGCCTTTAAAGCGTACCGCCGTGTCGCGGGTAATAACTACCGCTCCGCGAGGCGCTACCCCTTCGACGGTAAATGCCTCATCACCACCGGCAAACTGGGGGATGGTTACCTGGTCCCCGGGCACTAGGGCGCGGCCAATTAAATGTTTTTTCAAGTGAACAATCTCATGTTCACCGGCCAGAGTCCAGCCCGGGAGTACCGGTGCCAGGATGACAGTCCGGGCCGGCTGCCACTCCTGTCTTGTAAGGGTAATGCCTTCACCAATACCGACCTGGGCATTTTGTCTCAAAATGCCATCCATCTGGATGTTCCCGGGCGGGCACCCCTCCTGAAAGGCAGGCATAACCCTGGCCACCGTCGTCCGCTTGCCGGTAATGGCTACCACATCATTGGGCTTTAAGCCCAATTCTTCCATCACGTCGGAAAGTACTCTCACAATACCCTTGCGGGCATCTTCGACCATACCTTCACAAACACGTAGTTTAACACCAGCTTCGGGCATAAAAAGCGTCCCCTCGCCGTCCATTTAAAATAACTGGTATACGGTATACCTTGAATATAGTTTTTAAAACTCCCGCTTTTTTCTGTACCTGCACACCCTTAAACTATATAGCTTGTCGAATTCGTGCTACTCCTGTTAGCTATTTTAGACCACCAACAGACCAGGTATTAAATATCACGATTGGTATACCTTGTGTTTCCGTTTAAAATAATTCGACACCTCATCGAAGATTCCTGCTGGTTAATCAAAACTTTTTCGTTAAAAGCTGGTATTTTTTTGATCCCTTAAAGCCAGCTGGAGGAAGTAGGCCTGGCGGGAATTTTCTATATGCTGCCGGGCAATTCTTTCCGCCTTTTCGCCGTCACCTTTCATGAGGGCTTCCAGTAGTTCCCGGTGCTCCCTGGTTGCGGCCCTCGTCCGGCCTGGGACACTGTACCCAACCCTGGTAAAGCCTACTATATAATCCACCAGGTTATCAATCATCTGGTGCAGGCGGGGACTCTCAGCAGCCGTACAGATGATTTCATTAAACTCCAGGTGCAACTCCTGCAACCTGTCGTGATCGTCTTCGTCACAGGCCTTTTCCATGGCATTTACAAGTTCATTTAATCTTTTTAGCTGCATGGGATTAATATGTTCAGCAGCCAGCCGGGCGGCCAGTCCTTCGAGAACGGCCCGGATGCTATAGACTTCCCAGGCTTCCCGGGTGGACATGCGGGCAACCACCACCCCTCGCCGGGGCAGGTGCTCGACCAGGCCTTCCAGCTCCAGTTTGCGGATGGCCTCCCGTACCGGCGTGCGGCTGACGCCCAGCTGTCTAGCTATTTTCCGTTCCACCAGGCGGGTTCCCGGCTCCAGGCGGCCGGTGAGGATGGCTTCGCGTAAAGCATTGTAGGCTTCCTGGCGCACAGGCTGGTAGTTCTGCAGGTCGATTGGTTTAAGCAAGCTTTCCATCATATCCCCTCCTGCGTCTTCTTCTTAAACACAAGCTGTTCCATGCCGCATATGGTATATGGGATACCTTAACTCAAAATTAGCACATATTTTGCCAAAAAACAAGGGGGCAAGTAAAAGTAAAACGCGCCTTTCCCCGCTTTTAACGGGAAGATTGCGCGTTAACCCTTTTCCTACCCCTTTTCTACCGGCAGGCCGGCCATTTTCATTTTTTCCCTGAATTCTTCCTCGTACTCCTCATAGGTGTGAACCTTAACCGGGTAATTCCAGGGGTTGATGTGCCTCCTGGCGCGGCTATCGTTGGGCAGGTTGCGGGTAGGGCTCAAAAAGATCCCGCCCATGTGTACGAGTTTGCTGAAGGGGAAGTAAGCCCCCAGTATGCATACGAGAAATAAGTGGATGTAGAAAAGAATACCTACTCCTTCCGGGACCCTGGGACTGAAGGTCACCAGCCCGATAGTCAATTCCTTAACTGCCGTAATGTCTACCCTGAAAAAATAGCGCATGAGGATGCCCGTGCTGGCTATTCCCAGGATCAAAAAGAGGGGGAAGTAGTCGGCAGGAAGGGAGATATAGCGCACTTGGGGAATAACCACCCGCCTGAGAAAGAGATAAGTCACAGCAACTAAAATAATTATATCAGTTATATAGAGCCCCTGCACGCCGAAGCGGAAAAATCCATCAATACCTTCCAGCCGGGACACAAAGGACGGCACCGGCTCGGTAAAAAAGCGCAGGTGACGGAGGAAGATAATCAGGAAGGACCAGTGAAACAGCAGTCCCCCCAGCCACAGCCACTTTTCCCAGTGATAGGCCAGCCTGGGGCCCTGGTGTAATTCCATCTTGGTATTTCTCAAAAGGGAGCGAAAGAACAATACCTCCAGGGCCATCCTGCCAATCACGCCGGCAGTGCTGGAAGGGTTATCAAAGGTGCTCGCTTTGATCCAGGGCAGGGATTTCTGTTGCCCGGCAGTGGTGGGTATACGGAAAGGGACCGGTGCCCGTGCCCACTTAATGACCCGGTAGGCCATCCCTGCCAAAAAGATGGCGATGGCGGCATAGGGTATGATAACCCCAAACATATATTGCAACCCTGCCACTCCCACGCCAAGAGTGACAACCATAATTAAGGCGACAACGATCAAGAAGGAAAAGGCCATTCCCATATCTTTACCCCTCCTTTCCGCTAAACTGTTTCTTCTTTGACAGCAATGGCTATTTTATATAAGAAGGTAAGTATCAGGAAGCCAGTTGCCCACACTCCCAGGGCAATTAAGGTTTCCGGCAAAGTAGGCACATACTCGGTAACCCTTTCAAAGGGATTAGGTATAAAGCCGCCGATGACCAGGCCTATTCCCTTTTCGATCCACATAGAGACAAAAACTGCTACGCAGGCTGCCTGGAGGTAAGTATCCCTGGTGCGCGTCCGGGGGTTAATTAAAAGGACCAGGGCCAGTACCGCCAGGATGGCAAAGGTCCACATCCAGGGTACGAGCTTGCCATGACCGTCCAGGCCGGCAAAGAGGTACTTGAGGGTATCCAAACCATGGGCCGGTACCTGGCTGTAAAAGGCGGTAAAAAACTCCAAGCCGACAAAAAAGACGCTGATGATGGTGGCGTAGGTGACTATTGCCGCCAGCTTTTGGATGGCTTCCCTGCCAGGATCAAATTTGCTGACCCTTTTTATAATATAGCTTAGGATGATCAACAGTGCCGGGCCGGAAGCAAAGGCCGACGCCAGGAAGCGGGCCGCCATAATGGCCGTCAGCCAGTAGTGCCTACCTGGCAGGCCGGCGTAGAGGAAGGCCGTAACCGTATGAATGCTGACGGCCCAGGGGATGGAGATATAAACTAATATCTTTGTCCAGGCCGGGGGCGGAACGGCTTTATATTCTGCCTCCAGCGCATGCCAGCCGGCAATGATATTTAACAGGAGATACCCGTTCAGCGCGATCATATCCCAGAAGAACATCGAGTTAGGGGTGGGATAGAAGATCATATTAAGAATTCGCATGGGCTTACCGACATCTACTATTACGAATAACAGGCACATGATCAGGGCGGCAATGGCCAGGAACTCTCCCAGGATGGTAATCCTGCCGAAGGCTTTGACATTATGCAGGTAATAGGGCAGGACGACCATCACTGCTGAGGCCGCCACCCCCACCAGGAAGGTAAACTGGCTGATGTACAGCCCCCAGGAAACGTCCCGGCTCATGCCGGTGATGGTCAGGCCCTTTTGCAGCTGCCAAAGGTAGCAGGCAAAACCTGTCGCGATCAGGACGAGTAAAAAGATTGTCCACCCCCAGTATTTTTTACTCCCAGTTAAAGCCTTAACCAGCATATCTATCCATCCTCCATAAATTCACTTCTTATGTCCCACGGTGGCTCTTGCGCCATCCTGTATGGACCTTAAACGAGGTAATAAATACAGGGGTGGGTCCCAAGTTCGGGTTTACGTTGAATGGTATAACGGCTGGCCAGTATCTTTCTTACTTCTGAGTTGGGGTCATCCAGGTCGCCAAAGACCAGGGCCCCGGCCGGGCAGGCTTCAACACACGCCGGTGGTAGGCCGGTGTCGATCCTCTCGGCACAGAAATTGCACTTTTCCACGACACCCTTTTCCCGGGTGGGAAACTCCGGGTTTACTTCTTTGATAAAAGGCCGCGGGTCGCTAAAGTTAAAGCTCCTGGCGCCATAAGGGCAGGCGGCCATACAGTAGCGGCAGCCTATACAGCGGTGATAATCCATCATGACGATGCCGTCCCGGCGTTTAAAGGTTGCCTTCGTGGGGCAAACCCTCACACAGGGCGGGTTCTCACAGTGATTGCAGAGCACGATAAAGGGTTTGCCTTTGATACTGGCGGCAATATACTCATGTTCTTGCTCCGGAAAAGCGTTTTCATAGGGCTCCGTCCAGATCCACTTTATTTCTTCTTCTTTATTGGTAACATCAGGTATGTTGTGAGCCCTCTGGCAGGCCAGGAAACACTCCCGGCAACCTTCTTGATATTTGGGCCAGCACTTTTTCATATCAATGACCAGGCCCCATTTCTCACCGGTAAGGGCTTTCGAGCTCGTAATATACTCCGTGCTATTACCTGCGAAGCCCTTAACTGCCGGCCAGATGGTGAGCCCCAAGAGACATGCGCCACCGGCTTTTAAGAAATTTCTCCTGCTCGTTTCCATTACTTATTCTCCTTTGGCTCAATATGGCAAGTCCAGCAGTCAGGTTGGACATCTAAGTAATTATGGCACTGATCACAAAACTGGGCCTTGCTGGAGTGGCATTCCAGGCAGGTCTTCTCCAGGCTCATCTCGTACTCTTTGCCGTTGCTGGCTACATAAATCCTTTTACCCTCCCGGACAACCTGAGTGCGCCACTCATCCAGCAACTTCATATGGTCGGTACGCATGTACGCTGTGGCTTCAACACACTGTTTCTCGGGTAACTGCTGGATGGCCGGCGTGTCGAGGCTGGGTGCTGGTGCCGGGGCGGCTTTACCTGCATTGGCCCAGAAAGGGAAGGTCACCAGAACGATAAACACAATCAGGCCGGTAATAATGTAACGGGAATCATTCACCGCCGTTCTCCCCCTTTCCCTTTACAGGCAAAGGTTCCCCCCGCAGGTTTGTCTCCCTTTCAGTTTCCCCGGTCATTACCAGGGCATTGCCGACCAGCTCGTGGACGCCGGCAACCGCCACGCCTGGTACCCAGTAATCCATGAGGGCCGGGAAGACGGCCCGGTCAACGGCGCAGATGCAGGCCAGCATATTGACGCCGTATTTATCCCGGACGTATTTCACCGCGTTGGCCCGGGGGAAGCCGCCGCGCATCCTCATTTCCATATATTCATCGGAATTAAGTCCCGACCCGCTACCGCAGCAGAAGGTCTGCTCCCTGATGGTATTCTCCGGCATCTCATAGAAATTCCGGCAGACATTTTTAAGGATATAGCGCGGTTCTTCAAAGAGCCCCATGGCCCGGGCCGGGTTACAGGAGTCATGGAAGGTTACTTTCAGGTGGTCATTGCGGCTGGGGTCCAGTTTAATTTTGTTATGCCTGATCAGGTCGGCCGTAAATTCTACGATATGGACCATTTTGGTGGACCTGGCATTTTCAAATTTTGTGCCGGTTATGGGAGAAACCGGTTCCTCCAGGAAATCGGCCGGGCCGTTCATGGTATCCATGTACTGGTTGATGACCCGCCACATATGGCCGCATTCACCACCCAGGATCCATTTCACCCCTAGCCTTTTTGCCTCGGCATACATCTTGGCATTGAGCCTTTTCATCATCTCATGAGAGGTGAACATGCCGAAATTACCGCCCTCGGAGGCGTAGGTGCTGAAGGTGTAGTCAAGACCGATTTCATGAAAAAGCATCAGGTAACCCATGAGGGTGTAAGTACCGGGATCGGCAAAAACGTCACCCGAAGGTGCGATGAAGAGAATCTCGGCACCTTTGCGGTTGAAGGTCGGTTCCACCCTGATACCGGTGATATTTTCAATTTCGTCGACACAGAACTCAACCATATCTTTAAAGGCGTGGGGTTCAATGCCGACGTGATTTCCCGTCCGGTAACAGTTGGCTACCGGGGCGGCGATCCAGTCAATATTACACCCGACCAGGTTGAGGAGTTCCCTGGCGATCATGGTAATTTCCGCCGTGTCGATGCCGAAGGGGCAGAAAACTGAACAACGGCGGCATTCAGTGCACTGGAAGAAGTAGTAGTACCATTCCTTCAGGACGTCCAGGGTAAGTTCCCTGGCCCCGAAGAGTTTCCCCAGGAGCTTGCCCGCCGTCGTAAAATCCTTGCGATACACCGAGCGGAGCAGTTCGGCCCTCAAGACCGGCATATTCTTGGGATCCCCGGTGCCAATGAAGAAATGGCACTTGTCGGCACAGGCGCCGCAGCGCACGCAGGCGTCCATGAAGATCTGTAAAGAACGGAACCGGCCCAGCCGTTCCCTCAGGCCTTCCAGGATAATTTCCTGCCAGTTTTCCGGGAGTTTCCAGTCTTCCTCCTCCGGTGACCATTCCCTGGGGTTGGGAAGGCCGACAGCTTCCAGGTTTTTGGGCTTGGCACCATAAAGGTAGGTGCCGCGCCTGAATTTTACCGGGGTATCCATCCACCCCGTCCGCGGCGGTTTATAATTAATCGCCAGCAGTTCATCAGGTTTCGGTAGCGATGCCATTTTCCCACCTTCTCAATAAGGAAAATTTATGGTCAGGTTGGCCCTTTCCAGGATCCTGGCGGTTCTATTTTTGATCTCCATTACCTTAAGTTCCCAGAGCTGCTCCCGGCACTGCATATAAATATCGAAGGCCAGGAGGGCCAAGTCTTCCAGCCGGGCTTCCACTGCCTCCAGGGAAAGGCCTTTTTCCCGGATTTCACCGGCCAATTCCTCCTTGAGCACATGCTTTAACTGGAAGATAAAGGCGATGGCCTGGGAAGGAGAGAAATCCTGGACCGCCCTAATTCTGATAATACTATCGAGACAGGCCCTGACCCTGCCAGCTTCCATCCCCTGGAGGATCTCCTCATAAAGGCCCTCTAATGCCTGGTAGATGGTCGTGCCCACTGGATTGGCGAACCGGTCCTGTTCTTCCTTGAAAAACCGGGCCGCTTCCGCAGGATAAGAGTCCAGGATTCTCTGATACCATTTTTGTAAAATGGCACTTTTCCTTTGGGTTAAAATTTCGTGTGTACCTGGTAAGATATTATTTTTGCCGTCTTTCACAAACTCCCCCCAGTCCCTTAGTTCACCGGAGCACTACTTTTGGTATTTATAAATTTAGTTCGCTATTTCTCTTAAAATTCCTGCTGCGGGCAGTAATATTTTTTTGTACTTGTAAAATGCCTGTATCTGTCGTCCGGTACTGCTGCTGGCCTACTGCCATTGACCGCTGGACGACCGCTGGTGTATACTCATTCTTAACTGAGGTGATGACATTGGCCGGTAACAACCGGGAACATCCGTATTTTACCTTTTTGTCTTCTATGAAACTAGGCCTTTTGCTTTTATTGCTCCTGGGCGTCCTGGCTTCCCTGGGGAGCTTCCTTCCCCAGGGCCAGCCCGCGGGGTTCTACCGTGCTTATTACGGAGAACTGCCTGGAAGATTGATTGTCCTCTTGTCTCTGGATCACTTATACCGTAGCTGGTGGTTTATTACCCTGGGGGCAATTTTAGCCGTCAATATCCTAACCTGCTCGCTACGGCGGGTAAAAAAAGCCCCTGGACGGCGTGGGTGGGGTTCCATTATCCTGCACTTAAGTATCCTGGTGATCCTGGCCGGGGCGGTCATATCCGGGGTTATGGGCCGGCATACCTATGTTGAAATCGGTGTCGGCGACAGCCTTGACCTGGCCGGCAGGGGTTTTCCGGGCCAGGTTTTAACGGTTAAGGATTTTAAAATCGAATATTACGAAAACCTCCAGCCCAGGCAGTACATTAGCAGCGTATCCCTTAAAACAGCTGATGGCCAGGAAATTGAGCAAGATATCTGGGTAAACCGTCCCTTAAAATTTAAGGGCTTAAAAATTTACCAGACCAGTTACGGCTGGCTGGCCCGGGGACAGGCCGTTATTGACGGTAAAGTGGTCCCCTTTGACCTGGCCAGTGGCCGGGGCCTTGACATTGACCCGGGCAAAAACTTAAAGCTGATGTTTTTCTTTATTCCTGATTTTGATGAACAGGGGGGCAGTTTACATTCACGTTCCCCCTTGCCCAATAACCCCAGACTGGCTGTCGTCCTTTTCCAGGATCATCAAGTAACGGCGAGGCAAGTCCTGGCCGAGAAGGAAACGAAAACCGTGGACGGCTATCCCGTTACCTTTTCCGGCTACCGTTATTATACCGGACTGGAGATCAAAAAAGACCCGGGGGTTGGAATAATTTACACCGGGTTTATCTTGTTATTGCTGGGTTTTGCTCTTCGCTACCTGGTACCTGATAAACATGTTCCGGAAAGAGCTCCGCATGACAGTTAGCATCGTCACCAGCGAACAAGTAAAAGTGAAGAAGTAAAAACGAGAGGTGGCGCCAAGATATGGAATCCAGTTTTAACCTGGTAGCCTATATTTTGTTGTTGGCAGCCGTTACTTTGAGCCTGATCTCCCTGTGGCGGCCCAACAAATATACCGGTACCCTGGCCCTCGCGGCCCTGGTCCTGTCCTTTACCTCCCTGACCCTGGCCCTGGTGCTGCGCAGCATTACTGGCGGCAGGCTGCCCTTGGCTACTTTATACGAATTTGCCCTGCTTTTTGCCTGGGGTATACTCCTGTTTTATTTTATTTCCCGCAAGATGATCAAATCGGACCTGTTAATGGTTCTGGTAGCGCTCCTGGAAGTAATTATCCTCTCCTATAGTAATACCTTATCTTCCGGCACCAGGCCCCTGATGCCGGCCCTGCAGAGCATCTGGCTGCAGTTTCATGTCCTTACGGCCATCATCGCTTACGGCGCCTTCGGCCTGTCCTTTTGCTTAGGTCTTATCTACCTGCTCAAAGAAAAGGGATACGACAGCATCGGCGAAAGTATCCTGCCGCCCCTGGCTAAGATCGATAACCTGCTCCACTGGTCGGTAGCGGTAGGATTTCCCTTTATGACCCTGGTTCTAATTACCGGGGCCGTCTGGGCCGAAGAGGTCTGGGGCAGGTGGTGGGGCTGGGACCCCAAGGAAACCTGGGCTTTAATTACCTGGCTGATTTACGCCGCTTATCTCCACGCCCGGAAAACTTACGGCTGGCGGGGGAAAAGGGCCGCCATTATGGCCATCGTGGGCTTTCTGGCGGTGCTCTTTACCTTATTTGGCGTCTCACTACTCCTTCCCGGCGCCCACAGCTATGTATAATAGGTTTAGGCCAGGCCTTCAAACCTGCGAGCGGCGGCCAGGACCTTCTGGATATAGTCCCGCGTTTCCCGGTAAGGAGGAACGCCGCCGTAACGTTTAACGGCGCCGGGGCCGGCGTTGTAGGCTGCCAGGGCAAGGGCCAGATCACCCTGGAAGCGGTCCAGAAGCAGCCTTAAGTACCTGGCGCCGCCGTCCAGGTTGGCTTCCGGGTTGAAGGGATCTGTCACCCCCAGGGCCCTGGCCGTCGCCGGCATGAGCTGCATGAGCCCCATGGCCCCAGCAGGTGATACCGCCCGGGGATTAAAGCCGGACTCCGCCTCGACTACACCCTGGAGCAGGGCTGCCGGCAGGTTGTACCTGGCCGCCACCCGGCTGATGAGGTCCTTAAAACCAGGCTCGGGCAGGCTGCGGGCCCCAGAACGAGGGTAATGGGCGGCAGTTGCCGGCTTTCTGCCCCTCCCTGTTGCCTCTACTGCCGGAGATTGTCCCTCTTCCAGTTCCGCCAGGAGTACCAGGTAAAAAAGGTTATTGAAGCTATCTTTACTGCCGCCGCTATTACCTGCCACAGTCGCCTGCATTTTGGCCCAAGCTGCTACCAGCGGCGCCAAGGTACTGATATCCATACCTGTCTCCCTTCCTTATTAAGCACCTGCACCTCATTATACCATAATCACCAGCAACCGGGGATAGTTTAACTGGAGTGGGCCGGTTGTTGACGTAAATCCCCGGGGTTGTTACAATAATGCTGTGACAAAGGCTTAAAAAAAGGAGAATAATAATGCCTATATACGAATTTCGCTGCCTGGAGTGCGGGAAACTTTTTGAAAAGCGTTTTGCCAGTATGCACGAAAAGGTCGAACTCCAG
This sequence comes from Moorella mulderi DSM 14980, assembly GCF_001594015.1. Lineage (GTDB taxonomy): Bacteria > Bacillota > DSM-521 > Neomoorellales > Neomoorellaceae > Neomoorella > Neomoorella mulderi. The sequence continues at coordinate 181,839 of NZ_LTBC01000004.1, read as the reverse complement.
TGTCCGGGGTGCCAGTCCCGGTCCCTGGAACGGGTAATCAGCCGGGTTAATTTTCTCACCCGTTCGGGAAAGGGTGAGCAAAAACCAAAGCTCACGACCAAATCCTGCAGCCCCGGCAGCAACTGCATGACCCTGGATATCCCGGGACCGGAGGAATAAAGGTTGATTACCCTCAAGCCCACCTGCCCCTTTTGCGGGTTGCCCGTTGCCAGGCCAAAAGAGCAGGTTACTCGCCGGCCAAACGAAATGCCGGTGGGTGCCTGTTCCTGTGGTGCCGTCTATGCCTGCGATATAACCGGTCATAACCTGGGAGCGGCCTTCATTGAAGCCCTGGTCTTTGGTTGTAACCTGGACTGGGACCTGGCCTGGGGCCTGCTACCAGAGGAGGATTACCTGGAAAAGCTGGTTGAGAACTACGACTATGAAACCCATTTAATTGTTCCCGGCGGGTTTTATGAGGGCAGGAGAATATCCGGCGCCCTTTATTTCGTGAAACTGCACCCGGACATTCTGGAGGTCACCCGCCAGGGGGTGCAAAACAAATTGGCGCGGGCTGCAGCCATTTCCTCCCAAACATCTAAAGCGCCTCCCGGAGAAAAGAACTTCACTAAAAAAGAAATCGAAGCCCTGGTAAAGGAATATCAGGTAGAACCCCTGTTAAATATAGCCAGGTCTGACCGGCGCCTGATTAGGGAGTTGCAGCGGCTTCTCTATGCTGGTGACGAACTGCTCCGCTTCCGGGCCGCTGATATTTTAGGTAAAGTAGCCGCCGTCATTGCGCAAAAGGACCCGGAAACTATTGCCCGGCTGCTGCAGGGATTATTAACCTCCGTTACGGACCCTGGTTCTTCAGGCTGGGGGGCCATCGATGCTGCCGGTGCAATTATCGCCAGCCTCCCGGAAACCTTTGCCGGGTATATCCCAACGCTGTACCAGTTGCTGGCAGACACAACCCTCCGGCCCCAGGCCCTGCGGGCCATCGGCAGTATTGCCAAGGTAAAGCCCGGGCTTATCCGCCCGGCCTGCTTACGCTTTCTACCCTTTCTCCAGGACCCGGACCCTGCAACCAGGGGCTATACGGCCTGGCTCCTCGGCAACCTAAGAGCGGCAACGGCCAGGGATATGCTGCAGGGTCTTCAGGATGACGGGCAGCCAGTAACCTTCTACGACAGCGGCAATTTACAAAAAAAGACAGTGGCTCAACTGGCGTCTGAAGCCCTGGCCAGGCTCTGACCTACCTTAACTGTTACGATATGGTTCCAGTTCTTTGAGAAAATCCGGGTGGACTTTAAACCCAAGTTTAATGGCCCGGTCAACGTGTTCAATTGCCCTGGTAAAATTGCCGTTTAAATAATAGGCATAGGCGAGATTATTATGCCCCAGGGCAAAATCAGGTGCCATCTCCAGTAACTTCTGACCGGTGGCGATGGCCTTGGCGATGTCTCCCTGCTGGAGATAACAGTTGGCCAGGTTATTCCACGCCTGGACGATCCTGGGGTTCAACTCGATGGCCTTCTCCAGGGCGGCAATGGCCTCCTCAGTCCTGCCCATCTGGGAATAAGCAAACCCCAGGTTGGCATAACCCCGGGCATACCGCGGCTCGATGGCAATGGCCTTTTCGTTGGCTTCCACTACCTTTTCCAGGTCTCCCTTTTGCCAATAGATATAGCCCAGGTTTACATAAGCCTCAAACATGCGGCCGCTGCTGGCAATCGCCTCTTCAAAGGCCACAATAGCCTCGTCCCATTTCCCCTGCTGCATATAGGAAACACCCAGGTTGTATAGCGCCGTGGCGCATCCAGGGTTTTCCGCCAGGATGCGCTTTTGCCCGGCAATAAATGATTCAAAGTCCTGTGATTCTTGCATCACCTTCATCCTTCCTGTAACGGCCTAATATAAGGAGAGGCTGCTATCATAAGTTGGCAGCCTCTTTTCCTAAAAAACGTATTTGCTGGTTATTTTCCCTCGCTTCCGGGCCCTTGCGGAGCGCCCAGCACTCAACTCGTTTAACACAGGTGACTCTTTGTGAACAAAACCTTTGCGAGTTGAGTGCTGGGCGCTCAGGCCAGGTAGCTCGCTTCAAACAAAAGCCAGCTTTTATCCTTTTTCTTTACTCATACCTGCCTACTTACTGGTCTTCAGTTATACCCCTTCCCTTTAAACCATACATGGTGGTGCTTCCGGTGGAGAAGTAGATTAATTTTTCTTCGTTAACCAGTTCCGTAGCGGCCTTTTTAATGTCCCTCATTTTAGCTTCCGGGATCTTGGCCTGGACGGCCTTTTCCAGGTCCTTAAAGTAGAACTTGCTCTTTTTACTGGTTTCGGCAAACTCGAGGATGGCCTTTTTAATCTCCTCCATCATCGCTCATACCCCCCTCTTATCAGGTAGACCTAGTCGTCAATACCTCCTGCCGCCCTGGAGACTTCCCAGGCCGCCCCGGTAAACTTAAACTGGGTGCTGGTCCGGTAGGTATCATAGGCCAGGCGATAATCATCAATCAAGTGCTCGGTAAAGGGTATCTCGCACTTCTCAAAGAACTTCTCCCAGCCGATCCTTTCCGCCCAGTCGCCGATACGCTCATACTTCCTGGCCTCAGCAGCATAAACTTCAATGATCTTCTTGACGGTGGCCACCACTTCCGGGAAGCGGGGGAAGTTATTAGGCAGCCAGGGTACGATTACTTTGGAGAACTTGGGTTCGCTGATGCGGTTGGATATCTTGCCGCCGGCCAGGACGGCCACACCATCACCAAGCTTATCGGCAATGGGCAAAGCCGGGCACATGGTATAACAGTTGCCGCAGAACATGCAGCGTTCTTCTTTAATCTTAATCGTTTTCCTCCCGTCTTCCGTTTTTCCAGGCGACAGGGCTCCTACCGGGCAGGCGGCAATAGCCAGGGGTATTTCACAGATCGAGTCGATATTATCGTCCACAATGGGGGGTTTGCGGTGGATGCCCAGCAGTGCGATATCCGAGCAGTGCACGGCCCCGCACATATTCAAACAGCAGGCTACGGAAATCCTGACATGGGCTGGCAGGGTCATGCCTGTAAAGTAGTCCATCAGCTCATCCATGATGGCCTTGACCATGGAAGAAGCGTCGGTAGCCGGGGTATGGCAGTGAATATAGCCCTGGGTATGGACAATATTGGTTACCCCTGCACCCGTACCGCCGATGGGGAACTTGTAGCTCCCGGAGATATATTTCCGGCTTAAGAGGTCCTTTTTCAAAGCCTCTACCTTTTCATAACTGGTGACCATGAATTCGATGTTATTGCGGGTGGTGAAACGGACATAACCGTCACAATATTTATCGGCAATATCACAGATCTCGCGGATATTTTCGGCCGTCATAAACCGGGAGCCGCCGCATCTTACGGTAAAAACCTTGTCCCCGTTTTCGGAGACATGGACCATAATGCCTGGCTCTAAGATGTCATGATAAAGCCATTTACCGTAATTCTTTTGAATAACCGGCGGGAAAAACTCCCAGAAGTGCCGGGGGCCAATATCAGTAATCCTTTTTTCTGTCGGTTTCTCCGGGTTGTATTTGCCAAGGCGTTCTTGAGATAAGGCCATGATCGCAACCTCCTCCTATCGTTTATGCCGCAGACGGTAATCTTTGATATCGCGCTTCCAGCCGCCGGGTACGTCTTCTTCTTTCCAGAAGATATACGGGTTGGTGCGCGGCATTTTAACCATCTGGGGAGCAGCCGGGACGCCGATAACCTCCAGGAACCTAGGCAGCCCTTTACGCTGGATCAGTTCGCCCAGGCGCTCGCGGTTCTTGCCTTCTTCAATCCACCAGTCCCAGACCTTCTCAAGCAGCTCTTTAATGTTGTCGTAAGGTGCCTCTGCTTTCATAAAGGGAACAGTCAGCACCGCCAGCTGGGCTCCCTCCAGGATCGGCGCTTTGGCCCCAAAGAGGATGCTGACGCCCGTGTCGGTGCCAGGCCTTAAGGCCCTGGGCATGACATTGATACAGTGCATGCAGCGGTTGCATTCCTGGTTATTGATTACCAGCTTGCCGTCCTCCATGGCCATACACCCGGTAGGACAGAGATCAATGACTTCCTTCTGGATATCGAATTTGCCCCAGTCGCGACCGCTGTGGGCACCGCCATTGGGTTGAATTTCGCCCCCGATATAGGCCTGGACTGCTTCCTGGTCGATGCGGATGTCGTCCCGCCAGGTACCGATTAAGGACATGTCAGAACGGGCGATGGAAGCCACACAGCCGTTGGGACAGCCATCAATCTTGATCTTGAATTTATAGGGAAAGGCCGGGCGGTGCAGCTCATCCTGGTAATGGGTAGTCAGCTCGTAGCACAAATCCTGGGTGTCGATGCAGGCGAATTCGCAGCGGGCCTTGCCGATACAGCAGGAAGGTGTGCGCAGGTTCGAACCCGAGCCGCCAAGGTCCTGGTCCAGTTCATGGGTCAGATCATAAAAGAGGGGCTCTACCTGTTCGGTGGTGGTCCCCAGCAGGATGATATCACCGGTGGAGCCGTGCATATTGAACATGCCGCTGCCCCGGAACTCCCAGAGATCACAGAGGGCCCGCAGGAAGTCAGTTTTATAAAACTTGCTGGCAGGTTGGTTGACGCGTATGGTATGGAAATGAGCAACGGAAGGATATTTTTCGGGAACATCGGAGTAGCGCCCGATAACGCCGCCGCCATAACCAAAGACACCGACAATGCCGCCGTGTTTCCAGTGGGTTTCCCCGTCATCAAAGGATAATTGCAGCTGGCCAAGCAAGTCGTCCACTACGTCCTGGTCAATCATCATCCGCTCTTTAGGGAGTTTCTTGCGGTGCAGGGCTTCCCGTTTGGCGTCGGCGACAAAGCTGGGCCACGGCCCTTTCTCTAGTTCCTCTAAATCAGGAATATCATGCTTGATCTTAAAATCTTTAAGCTCTTCTTCCGTGTAGTTATGCAGTTCTTCGTCCGTGTAGATGCGTAACTCTTCATACTTAAGTTCCTTTTGTGGCCGCTTTGGTTTAAAATCCATAAGCAATACCCCCTTTGTTGGTGTTTGTTTGTCTGTCTGTTTGTTTGTTTATTTCAATCCTCGGCCGGCGTGAAAGCCTGGCGCAACGACGCCCAATACCAATCGGGCAGGGATCTAACTTCACCTCCTTTCCGGTAATGAATTTGAAAGAACTATCGTTAGCGTTTCCGGCCAGGACTACAAGGAATAGTTAACGCAATCCCAAACCTCTTTTTAAAACGCTTTCCGAAAACTTAACATCTCCCTTCTTGAAGTTCATGGTATTTTATAACAGCCGGAGGGATACTCCTCCTCCCTGTAGCTTTGGTTTTGCCCCCCCTTTTCACAAGTGATATTAAACCCCTTTGTTGCTGAAGGAACTACTTTTGCTATTTATAAATTTAGTTCGCTATTTCTCTTTAAATTCCTGCTACCGGCCGAATTTTTTTCTTCATTTCTACCATAAGCAAAAGCGGCAGGCTGTAAGCCTGCCGCCTGGTATTAACCTGCTGCCGTCAAGACTGTTATCTGTCCCGGGCCGGCTTCCACCTCCCCGATAATCCTGGCCGCCGTCACGCCGCGCTCCTTCAGAGCTGCCATCAGTTCCCCTGCCTTCTCCCCGGCTACAGCAATCAACAAGCCGCCGGAGGTCTGGGGATCGTAGAGGACGTCCTGGAGTGCCTCCGGTACGCCAGCATCCATACTGACATCCTTGGCAACATAACGGCGGTTATTATAAGCACCGCCGGGGATCAAGCCCAGAGCCGCAAATTCCAGAGCCCGGGGCAGGACTGGGACAGCACGGGCATAGATCACCAGGTTAACGCTGCTGCCCCGGGCCATTTCCAGGCCATGTCCCAAAAGGCCAAAACCGGTGATATCGGTACAGGCGTGGACCCCAACAGCTACCATAGCGGCCGCCGCCTCCCGGTTCAAGGTGGCCATCCAGCGGCTTACCTCTTGCTCTAGCTCCGGCGTGGCCATTTCTGCTTTAATGGCGGTAGTAATAATCCCCGTACCAAGGGGCTTGGTCAGGATGAGTTTGTCCCCCGGCCGGGCACCACAGTTGGTAACTATCCTGTCCGGGTGGACGATGCCGGTTACCGCCAGGCCATACTTGGGTTCCTCATCGTCTATGCTGTGGCCGCCTACCAGAACGGCCCCGGCCTCCAGCACCTTGTCGGCCCCTCCCCGCAGGATCTCCCCCAGGACGGTAATATCCACCTTCTTGCTGGGGAAGGCCACGATATTCATGGCTGTCAGGGGTTTACCGCCCATGGCATAGACGTCACTCAGGGCATTGGCCGCGGCAATCTGGCCGTAGAGGTAAGGGTCGTCGACAATGGGCGTAAAAAAGTCAATGGTCTGGATCAGGGCCAGGTCGTCCGTTAAGCGATAAACCCCGGCGTCGTCGACGCTATTCATACCCACCAGGAGGTTGGGATCCTGCATCACCGGCAGGTACTGCAGTACTTGCTTCAGGGTCCCCGGACCCATCTTGGCCGCTCACCCGGAACTGCAGGAAAGCCGGGTTAACTTTGGATTTTCTATCTTAGGGCTAAACCCGCAAGCGTTATCAGCTTGTGCCATTATTTTGCCCCCCTTTCTCCTCTTATTTTACCAGCTTTTAGCCATGCCATGTATGACAAAAAGGCATAATAAAAAGGCCCTTAAGGGCACCTTCTGAGCGGGTAGTATCGTGATAGTATTCAAGGATACAGGGAAAGCAAAGTATACACCTATACTCTGGAACCTTTCTTCCGGATCAGGTAGGAGTAATAATCGTCCTTTATCTCTTTACTGACAATGGTATGTCCGGCCTGCTGGCACCAGGCCGGTAAATCAAATTCCGAGGCCAGGTCATCAACCCATACTTCCAGCAAGTCCCCTGGTTTAAGCTTTTGCATCTGTTTTGCCGTGGCCATTAACGGCCCGGTACAGTTCATACCCCGGCAATCAAGTACTTTACGGGTCACTAAACTTCTTCCTCCCGTGAATTCCCTTGCAATAACCTGATCAAGTTCAGTACCAGGTTGCGCTCATCCTCTTTAGCATGGCTCACAAAACTCCGTATTTCTTGATACTGGTCTTCGGCACCTGCACTTAAAGGGCGCCGGTTTTCATTCAATGAATGCAAGAAATCCAGCAACCCCCTGATCTCCATTTCTTCCCATTCGGCCAGGGCGCGTACAATTTGCTGGAGAACCGGGCGTCGCAGGGCCTCCCGGATGTCGGCCGCCAGGCGATAATCCAGGTATAAATCTTCCTCCTCTTCCTCCATGAGGAAGTAGCAGGTTGATACCCCTAGGGCTTCGGCCAGGCTGCTTAATGTTGCCAGGGAAGGCTGGATGCGGTCCGTTTCGATCTGGCCGATAAGGCTGTGGGAAATACCCACCTGCTGGGCCAGCTCCTTCTGGGTCAGGCCCATCTTTTCCCGCAAGCGCTTTAATTTATTGCCCAGGGTATCCTCCTGGCTGGAACGCAGGAGGGAACTGGGGGACACCTCCAGGACGGCAGCCAGTTTCTCGAGAGTTTTTAACGAGGCCGTCGACCGTGAGCGCTCGATCTCGCTGATATGGGCCAGGGAGACACCGGAACGGCGGCTCAATTCGCTCAAGGTTATCCCCTTTTGTTCCCGCAAGCGCCGCAGCCTGGCCCCCACAGTATTTTGGTCCTTGTTACCATTTTCCTCTGTAAAGTAACTAATATCTACATTTAAAATACCGGCCACCTCCGCCAGGGTAGCTGTCGAAAGGCGCCTGGTACCCTTTTCTACTTCGGCCATACAGTCCGGGGCAATATCCAGACGGTCGGCCAGTTCCTCCAGGGATATGCCCCGCTCTTCCCGTAATTTCTTTAACCTTTCTCCTACCCCATAGCAAAGCTCCTCCTTATTCCCCTTACAATGTTGCCGTTTTTATTTTTCTTTTACCGGCTGCCAGGCCCACCAGGTTCGCCGCCCATTCGGGGTGGGTGGGAGCATAGAGATGATTGTACCCGGCCAGGACCCTGTTATAAAGGATGCCGTCCACCCGGCCGTCGATACCAAAGCCGCGCTGCACCCGGTAAAGAAAACCCACGGCCTGGCGGTCTAAATTAATTACCCGGGAATGATGAAACTCATGGCCTTTAATGATGCTACCCCGGGCTAAAAAGGGGCTCTCCCCTTCCACCAGCATAGTTGTATAGCCGTGGCCCTGGGGCCGGGAGGACATGGTGACATCCAAGGGCAAAGAGCCGCTCATCTCATACCAGCGTCCCTGATAATTAAGACGCCTGGCCAGGTACATCAGCCCGCCGCACTCGGCATAAACGGGCATGCCTTCAGCTACAGCCCTTTTGACTGCCTTGCGGAGAGATACATTGGCCTCCAGCTGTCCGGCAAAAACCTCGGGAAACCCGCCCCCTATATAAAGGCCGTCAATGGCCGGCAGCTTTTCATCTTGCAGGCTATCTATGGTAATCACTTGCGCACCGGCCTGCTCCAGGGCCTCCAGGTTTTCCGGGTAATAAAAGGTAAAAGCGCGATCTTGAAAGATACCCAGGCGCACCTGTGGTAAAGGCGGTTGCTGCCATTCCGGCCCGGGAGGCAGGGCCGGGACCTGGCTGGCAATGGCCAGCATGGCGTCCAGGTCAACGTTCGCTGCTATGGCTGCCCCGGTGGCTGCCAGGGCGGCATGGATGCTTTCGTTTTCTGCAGCCGGGATCAGCCCCAAGTGACGGTCGGGAATAACAAAATCCCTCTTTTTAGGCAGGGCTCCCAGGACCGGTAAGCCGGTATAGTGCTCAATGGAGCGCCGCAACATATCTTCATGCCGGGGACGGGCCACCTGGTTTAAAATGACGCCGGCTATCCTTACCCGGGGATCAAAATTTTGAAAGCCCTGGACCATGGCTGCCGCGCTCCTGGTCATGCGAACGGCATCAATAACTAAAACCACCGGGCATTTAAGGGTACAGGCAATGGCCGCCGTGCTGTTGCTCCCCTCCAAATCCAGGCCGTCAAAGAGCCCCATGGCCCCTTCTATTAGCCCCAGGTCAGCACCCCGGCAGCCAGCGCTGAAATGTTGCTCCAATTTTTCCGGCGGGAGAAAATATAAATCCAGGTTGCGGCAGGGACGGCCAGCGGCCAGGGTCAACCAGCTGGGGTCGATGAAATCCGGCCCTTTCTTAAAGGGCTGGATTACCAGGCCCCTTTGCCGCAGGGCGACAATTAAGCCCAGGGTAATGGTTGTTTTACCAGAGCGCCCGTGGGGCGCGGCGATTACCAGGCGCAGCTTCCCTCCACCTCCCCCTAATAGCGAAAATGCAGGTCGCGGCGAATGCTTGTTTGGGGCAGCCGTTTATCCACCAGTTCCTCCACCGGGCTGGCACCGATTGTTTCTAAAAAATCGCTCCAGCCCGTACGTTCGATAAACCCGGCCAGCCTTTCACCGGGTTTTCCTGCCCTGCGCCAGTAGTTGATAATGACCTCGATGCGGTCAATGATGGCGCTATAGTCCAGGGGCCGGGCCGGTACCCGGGGAAAGACGATGGCCGCCATTTCGGGCCCCTTGCAGCTATTGCCGCCATGACCGCCTACGGCAATGGCCACGTAGCTCTTTTTCTTCAGGCTAATACCTTCAGGGGCCACCTGGACGCAGGAAGTGCAACGCACGCAACGATCGACATCAATGGTTACCATAGTTCCCTTCTCAGTTTGCCGGGGCCGGATGGCTCCCGTGGGACACCAGGATACCAGGAGGCCAATGTCGATATTGGCGGCCAGGAAGCTGGCCTCGTCCACCTCTGGTACGGAATCATATAGACCCAAAATACCAATATCGGCTTCCACACCGCCGCCGCACTGGTTGGGACAACCACCGATAGAAATCTTTAAAGGAGCCGGCAAATCCTGTTGTAAAAAGTCCCGGTAAAAGTAATCAGTTATCGCCTGGGCAATACTGGGTGCATCAACAGCGGCATTCTGGCAGTGGATAAAGGAGGTGCAGCATTTTATCTGGTGCAGGGACTTGCCTGTACCACCGGCCGGGAAACCGGCGGCTTGCAATTCGGCTAGAAATTTTTCCAGTTTTTCTGGCCTGACACCTACAAACTCGAAACCCTGGCGGCTCGTCCGGCGGCCGGTTAAAGCATACTCCCGGATCCAGCGAGCGAGATCCCGCAAGGTGCTGGCGCTCAAGAGCCCGTTGGGGGGCAACAGGATGCGTACCGTTAAAAGTTCGCTGCCATCCGCTGCCAGGTGGCGAAGGACGCCAGGTTGTACCACTTCATGCCATACCCAGCTGCCCTGGCGGGCCAGCAACTCAGCAGGTATTTCCCGGCGGTAGTCGGGCATAATGCCGGCCGGCAGGTCAGGTGCGCTCACCCCGGCCACCTCCTTTAAAATCCATTTCTTTTGGGACTTAAAAGGATCTGGGGCTCGACCTTCAGGCCCAGTTCCTTGAGCACCCAGAGGGGACCAACCCGGGCGATAAAGTCCCCCACCCGTTCTTTCTTCCTGGCATTATCAGCCCAGAGTTCCAGGAAGGCACCAAAGAGATCGCCGATGGCCGTATAATCATCATCCTTGACGGGGATAAAGGGCACTAGGACATAACCCACCATAGGACCCTGGGGGCCGCGGTGGCCATACTTACCCCCTGCCACCCAGGCCACGCCCCGCTCCCGTCCGGGACGGATGGCCGGGCAGAGGTTGATGCAGGCCATACAGTGCCAGCATTTGTTCGGCACTATGGCCAGGGTGGTACCTGTCCAGGTTAAAGCTCCGGCCGGGCAGGCCGCAATCAGCCCGGCCAGGTCACCGCCGGCCTCCTGCCAGGCAGCCAGGACTTCGTTATTTATTTGCGGCAAATCACGGTAAACGCCAATAAAGGAGTGGTCCTTTTGCATCATGGCCCGGATGCAATCATTGGGGCAACCGGCAACCCCACTTTTCACCTTCTGAGGGTAACCGGGATATTGCTGTTCATCTATAAAGCGCTGTCCCAGGTAGGTAGCCAGGGCCGGGGCATCGATCAGGGCCATATCACACCTGGCCGGGCCGCAGCAGGCTGTTAAGCAGCGCAGGTCATTGCCGGTAGAACCGATATCCAGGCCCGCGGCGTTTAATTCCCTGACCATGGGGACCATTTGCTCCCTTGTAGTATAGATTTCAATGGTACCACCACTGGTGAGGTGGATGAGGCCTTTACCATAGGTTTCGGCACAAGAAGCCAATTTTTCCAGGGTTACTGCCGATAGCCACCCCCCTGCCGGGGGCAGGATGCGCAAGTAGGCCGATTCCTCAATTATCTCTGGCCGGCAGCTGTTGCGTACCGCTACGCCGGAAGGTAATTCCGGTATACTAATATACCCCCCATGGCCGTAAGCAGTTTCCCCTGTCGCCAGGCCATGTTCATACATGGCCAGGGGATAACGACTATTGCTTAATTCCCGGACATGGCTGGGGGAACGTCCTTTCATAAGCTCGTGGCAGAGGGGGAACTCCTTGCTATCTCCGGGCAAAACTTAACACTCCTTTGGCATGGGCAGGCCAGTAATCTGGCTGATTTCGCCAATGGGATTACCCGGGAAAAGTTTATAAATCTGCTTTTTTTCCAGGCCACTCAGTTTAATCAGGTTACGCAAGGTACAGATGGTCCGGTGCTGGTCATAGTACTCATAGCTAATGGCTATTAATTTCCAGTGGTCTTCGTTTAAGATAATGCCCCTCTGCCTGGCCCTAGCAGTAATTTCTCTTTTTTTATCATCTGGTGGCAGCACCTTCTACCATCCTCCCCCGAATTGATATAAAGGCCAGCACTGGCGCGCTGGCCTCCCTTTTTATATTTTACTTTACACGCAACCGGTTGGCTTGGGCAAACCGGCGATCTTGCAGGCCCCTTTAGCCGGGCCGCTGGGAAAGAGATCGTAGATCTGCTTCAGGCTATAGCCTGTTTCCTTGCAGAGTTTGCGGATCATGGGGGCAATACCGAACTGCTGGTAATACTGGCGCAGGTAGTTAACTACCTTCCAGTGATCCTCGGTCAGTTCGGTTACCCCTTCGGTTTCGGCCAGGGCTTTGGCTACGGCCTCATTCCACTTGCTGGGGTCGGCGATGAAACCGTCCTCATCAACTTCAATTTCGATGCCACCAACATTAATTGCTGGCATGGCCAACACCTCCTGCTATATTTTATTATACCTGTACCTTTGTATTTAGGCTACAGGCTAATAACACCATGATTGTTAAACATTCCTTGTTCTTATTCTCTAATACGTGGCAGCAGCTTTTAACGCACCAGGGCGTTGGCTACCAGTTCGCTGACGCCGGCGAAGCGTACCGGTAGTTGATAGTAATTGATGATCTCACGAAACTGGCCCTTGCAGTTGGAACAGGCCAGGGCGATGATACTGGCCCCGGAGGCTTTCAGCTGCTCGGCTTTGAGCTTGCCGTAGGTCTCCATACGGAATTTACGGAAATCGCCCTTTTCCATGATAGCAAAACCGCTACCGCCACCACAGCAAATACTCATTTCCCGGTTGGGCGTCAGTTCGCGAAAATCAGTGCAGCAGGCCTTGAGGATGCGACGGGGCTCTTCATACATGCCACCCAGGCGGCCCAGTTTACAGGAATCGTGGTAGGTAACGGGTTCCGGGTTCTTTTCCGGGTCAACCTTAATCCGCCCTTCCCGGATCCATTCATCTTCCAGCTCCAGGATGCTCTTGACCTCAAAGGGTCTCTCCTCGGGGGGTATGAGCCTTAACATTAAATACTTCAGCGCTTCAAAGGCATGGCCGCACTCGCCAACCACCAGGGTCTTAATCCCCAGTTTCCTGGCTGTTTCAACATGGGCCTTTATAATAGTAGTAAATTCGACATCGCTATAGAATACGCCGTAATTAACGGCATCGTTGATGCCGGTCGCCGGGGAATTTAAGGTCCAGTCAACGCCGGCGGCATCCATGACCTCAGCCGCACCCATGACCGTCTCGGCAAAGGCCAGGTAGTCACCGGCATTATGCATGAGCAGGTATTCGGCGCCCTCTTTATCAACCGGTATTTTAACTTTATAACCCTTTGTATCCTCAATCTCTTCCTCGAGAAATTCAATCATATCAAAAAAGGCGTTGGCCGGCGTGCCGGTAGCGTTACCGAATTTTGCTTGTTTCTGGGTGCCGTTTTTCTTGAGTTCGTCAGGGGCAATATCAATAGCGTCGAAAATCTTCCTGGCCTCCCGGGCAATGACGCCGTTATCGATGGCTACCGGGCAGACGTAGGCGCAGCGCCGGCAGATGGTGCAGCGGTAAATGTTCTCGGCCATGGCGTTGAGTTTCTCTTCCGTCAGGTCCTCCGCCCCTACCAGGCCCGGAAAGATTCTCCCGGGCAGGGTGAAGTAGCGCTTGTAGACTTTACGCAACATATCGGAACGGTAAACCGGATGGTAGATATCTTTCTTCCCGCTGGCCAGGTAAACCGGGCAGACCTCAGCGCAGGTACCACACTTCATGCAGGTATCCAGGGATAAAGTATAGGGTAACCAAAAGGTCCAGTTATCTCTTTGCTGGAGGGATTTCTTCATGGCCTGCAGGAATTTCTCTACCCGCGGCTCGTCTGGTTTTAGAGTTTCATCGGAAAGTACCCGGTAGTCGTCAAAAACTTTACGCATTATTCTATTTCACCCCACTTAACCTTATGATAGGTAAAATACTTGACGGCGAAGTGTGCCATACGGGTAAAAGGGATGTAGATCATAAAAAGCCACAACAACAACAGAAAGATCAGGTAGCTTCCCGGCAGGGGTAAGTGGGGTTTCAAGGTTAACAAACTGATAAAATAACTCCTGAAAGCAAAATCACTTAGAGCCCCACTGGCGAGGGCAGCTAGGGCCACCAGGAAGATAAAGAGCAGGTTCAAATATTCCACCGGCGCCGAAATCTGGCGCAGCTCGGCAGCAAATAAGCGGAACAAAAGCAACAGGCAGGAACCTGTCAGGGCTAAAACACCACCGGCCACACCCAGATAAATGGCGAAGGGGGCCCCCAACAGCAAGAAAAACAGCCAGAAGACGACTAAGTAAATACCCCAGTGCATAACCAGGGACGGAAACCATAATTTACGGTTATGGTGAAAAAGGCTGCGGAGAGTGAAAACCTCTGTCACGAGTTCGCCCAGCTGGCCTCCCAGGGTACGCGGGTAGGGAAAAAGTTCCCAGTGCAGGTTTGCGGGCGCATTATACCAGTATGCTACTTTATAACCCAGCCCCAAAACCAGGATGGCGATAGATACATACGGCAAAACGCCACCGATGAATGATTGCCAGAAATTCATAAACTGCCCTCCTCAAAAGCTTGTCTTACCCTGCATGTTTACGTTCACGCAAGTGCGACTATGATATTTATAAAATCCCGTTAGTTAACATTCTTTTTATTTCGCTATCGAGGGCAGTTTTCCTGCTGCCGGCAAAAAATTTTTTTGGTATTTATAAAAAGAGCTCAAGGCCCCGGCAATCCAGGGCCTTGAGTTTATATAAGGAACGTAACCTCGCTGTTTTACTTAAATTGTATGAGTTACCAGCAGGAGCACTACCAGCAAGACAATCCCCAGCCCAAGGCTAATGCTGATTAGCTTCTTTTCGGCAGGCATTAAATCGAACCATTCTTCCTCTTGCGGCAGGTGTTCTTGTTCGGCCATTTTTAGTTACCTCCTTTTCAGGCTACCGTCGGTGGAGTTATACCGTGGAAGAAGAGCCAGGAAATAATCAGGCCGATCCAGATAATGAAGCCGAACAGGCAGACCACATAGACGACAGCCAATCTCCCCATCCCTTCTTCCCACAGCTTTTTAAAGTTGGACATTAAACCGATGGTGAAGAAGGTCAGGGCAAAGAAGATGCCCCGGAAAGTGCCCGCCTGGCCAATGCCGGCATTTAATAGTTTTAATGTATCCTTGCCTACGACTTTACCAATCAATATAACGAGGATAAACAGGGCGGCGTAACCGAGAACGAATTTGGGGAAACGCAGCCAGATTTCCCCGGCGTTTGCTTTTTCACCTTCCCGCCGGTCGATCTTCCAGGACCAGATGATGGCCAGGATAAAGGCCCAGATGGCAATAAAGATGTCGATGAAGACCTTGACGGTCGTGGTTGCCATGAGCATCCAGCCTTCCTGCCACTTTACACCCAGGGCGCTGATGGCCTTGCTCCTGATCAGGGCATCGACCATAGCACCACTCGCAGCCGCGGCGCCGTCGGTCTTGACGGCCAGTCCCATCCAGGCACCGGCCACCATGGGCTCCTTGTAGAGCCAGGCCTGGGCGGCAAAGGGCAGAATAATCAGTTCAACGACGGCAAAGATAACGACCAGGGATGAAACAATAATGGGGATTACCGGGCGGGCCTTGATGGCGCCACCGGTGGCAATGGCCGCGGAAACACCGCAGATGGAAATACCCGAGGCCAGGGGCGCGGCCCATTCGGGGGTGAATTTAAAGTACTTGCGGGCAATAAAGTAGACCAGGGGCCAGTAGATCAAATAGGCTTCGATAATGGCGCAGAGTCCCCGGAAAACTACCTGGGCAGTTAAACCGGTAGAATGGAGGGCATTAAGGCCAATCTGACCACCGAGGATAACTATAGCTGTCTTCACAAACCACTCGGGTTTTGTTGCTTCTTGAAGATAACGGGTAAGTCCTGGGAAAAAATTACCAATAATTAAACCTACGATCAAAGCAATAATAAAGCCCGATTCACCAGTCATACGTAACGACCAGGGAAGCTTTAATTTTGCCAGCTGGTCCGGTGTAGCTGCAATATAAGCATAGTTACCGATCATCCAGCAGATATACGTAATGAAGAAGATAATGGTAAACCCGCTGATGAAACGGCGGACATTACCACCCATGGAAGCCACGCCAATACTCAGGATCACCGTCAGGAAAATATACGTAAGAATTAGCGAAACAATACCGGGAAGGCCCTTGTAGACATCTGACACCGGGGAGAGGGCCTTGGAAAGATCCAGCCACATATTGGTTTTTACTACCCAGCCGATAAGGTCGGCACCGGTTATCTTCAGAAAACCTAGGAAAAAGATAAATAATCCGATCCATAACGCCCACCAGTCTTCACTCTTAAGCAGTGGAGAGCGGGCTCCTTTGGCTTCCTGGGCCATTTTGTTCCCCCCTAAAAAATTGTTTGCTTTAATTTGTTAGCAATAATCCTCCCCTTGCTTTCCCTCAGCTCCTTAACTGTATCACCTCCCTTTCTGGCGCTCATTCTCACGTTCACTTTATCCTCGCTTTCACCCCCTCTTCCCATGTTAGCAAAGCACCATTTAAAGAGAGAAAAGAATAACGTTATCGCGTTAATAAAAATATATTTATGGGCTCCCGGGTAATATACTTAACCTAACACTCACAACAGTTTTATTATGTGAATTATCCTTGCGCTAACATTCCCATAATATTAGCTATTATTAAATATACTTCGTCATCATTAAGCATTTTCCTGCTGCCAGGAAGAAATTTTTAGGTAAAAAATAAAAAACGGCACCCACGAAATCCGGGTGCCCCAACAATAGCGAACGGCCGCTGCTATTCCCCCCAGGAGATATTACCGTCGTTACTGAGGTAATAGGCCAGGCGCTGGAGGTCGAGGTTGTAATCGGCGTTATAGACCAGGACATCTTCCGGCACGCTTAAGGTAATGGGCGCGTAGCTCAAGATACCTTTAATGCCGCATTTAACCAGTTCATGGGCCACCTTCTGCGCTTCTTCTGCCGGCACGGCCAGCATGGCGATTTTAATATCTTTCTCTTTCACAAAAGCGGGCATTTCCTCCATGGGGCTTACTTGTTGCCCCCCAACCATGAGCCCGAATTTTTCCGGGTCCCGGTCAAAGACGCCCACCAGGTGAAAATGCCGGCCGTATTTCCGGTTGTGCTCAGCCAGGGCCATACCCAGTTTACCGGCCCCCACCAGGATAAAGGGCCACTCCTTGTCCAGGCCCAGGATACGGCCAATGGCCTCTTTAAGGTAAGTTACGTTATAACCCACACCGCGTTTACCCAGCTCACCGAACCAGGCCAGGTCTTTACGGATTACCGAAGGGTCGACCCCTACCCTGACCCCGAGGACTTGGGAGGAAATTTCTTCTATCCCGTGTTCTTCTATTAAATTGAGGCAACGGTAATAAAGAGGTAAGCGGTCAATAGTTGAACGGGGTATTTTAATCCGAAAAGGCATTAATGCTCTCCCTCGCTTTTAGTTATTCTGGTTTTAATTATAACAAAAACCAAAGGAAAAATCATTCGTTAAATTTAATTACCATTCCCGGCCTGGTAGCGGGTCAGCGCCTGGTTGTGTTCGGCCAGGGTACGGCTAAAATAATGGGAACCGTCGGGTTTAGCGACAAAATAGAGATAATCAGTTGTAGCCGGCTTTAAGGCCGCGAGGAGCGAGGCCCGGCCCGGGCTGGCAATGGGACCAGGTGGCAGGCCGTTGACCCGGTAAGTATTATATGGGGAATCAATCTGCAGGTCCTGGTAGGATAAGACGGGCTTGGGAGCGGGCAATAAATATTCCACCGTGGCGCAGGATTCCAGGCGCATACCCTTTTTCAGGCGGTTGACAAAGACGCCGGCAATCAGGGGCCGCTCTGCATCAATCTTTGCTTCCCGTTCGACTATGGAAGCCAGGGTAACGATTTGACGGGTATTTAACTCCAGGCCCGGGTCTTTCTCATGGCTGATTTCCTGGTAAACCTGGTCGAAGCGCTTGAGCATCATCAGGATAATCTCCTCCGCCGGCGTCCCCCTGGCCACCCGGTAGGTGTCGGGAAACAGATAACCCTGGACGTGTTCCGGACCGGAAGGCAGGCCCTGCAAAAAATCAAAGGGGTAATCCCGGGCTGCAGCCTGGAGGAAATCCTCCTCCTGGACGACGCCCTTCTGCTGGAGCAGGGCGGCTATCTGGCGCACAGTATAGCCTTCGGGAATGGTAAATTCAATCTCCTGGACCTTGCCCGCAGCCAGCAGGCGGATGATCTCCGGCAGGGAAAGGCTGGGGGAGATTAAATAGCGGCCAGGCTTTAGCTGCCTGTCCAGGCCTTTAGCCATGGTCACCAGCCGGAAGGCCAGAGGGCTCTTGATTATCCCCTGCCTGGTAAGATTACTGGCGATGACGGCCGAACTTGATCCCGGCGCAATGTTTACCTCTACGGCCGGGGCACCGGGCTTCGCCGGGGCCAGCAGGTTCAGGAAAAAATACCCGCTTCCACCCAGGGCTAAAATAATTATTGCTATCAATAATAATATTAAACGACGGTGCCAGGGCCGCCTGCAAGCTAGATTATAGCTTGTTTCCAGCTCTTCCCCCATAATCCCATGTTTTCTCTCCCAGATTATTTTTTTTCATTATATCAGGGTACGGGGGAAGGTACAACCTTTTCCGCAGGTTGACCCCGGCGGACGACCCGGGGTAGTGGTGGATATAAATCCTGGGAGACTACCTCTTGCCGTCCTTCTTTCCCCTGCCGGTGGATAATCCTGATGACCCTGGTCCGGAAACCCGGTTTTCCCTCCTGTTTAACTTCCTCCATTTCGGGAGGCCAGTGGGGTACCACTTCCACTTCTTCCGGCGGGGGGATCTTTTCAATTACCTGGCTCACCACCTCAGCGGCTGGGGCTTCCCCGGCGGCATAAAAGGTCATTGCCAGCTTATCACCATCCACCCAGGCCTTTAACCAGTACCAGAAGGGAGTATCATTGCGGATTTTAAGATCAATCAGACCATAGGCTACGGTGGCATCCCGGCCCGGCGGCACATAACCTATGGCCAGGCCATGGGGCTGGCGCTCGACAATAGTTAACCCGGCAGCCAGGGCGGCATTATAGAGGGTTGATGACACCTGGCAGACACCGCCGCCAATACCGGGTACAAAGTTACGATCTTCTATAACCTGGGCTTCCCGGTAGCCACGCTCTATGGTCCGCGGCCCTACCACCTGGTTAAAGGAGAACTCGCCCCCCGGCGGTAACCAGGTACCATCCAGGGTGCGGGTCGCCAGCCGGATGTTGTGGGTACGGTCGGTATCAGCCGGATTAAAAAAGGTGGTAAAGCTCCCGGCTGGTTTTTCAATTTTCCGGGCTGCCAGGGCGGCGGAAGTCAAACGGGGCTCAAGGCGGTTCAAGGGGATGTCGATTACCTGCCCCGGGGATAAATCTGCCAGGCGGGCCAGCAAGGTCTTAGTATCCACCTGCCAACCGTCCTGGGCCGGGATTAAGTGGGGTTGCCCGTTACTGTCTATTTCCAGGCGCGCATCTACTGGCTCTTTCAAGATATCACCGCCCAGGCGTTTTAATTCTGCCTGGAGGCGGTCTTGTTCCAACTGATAGACCAGTTCCACCCGGCGCCTTTGAGATGCGAAGACAGACAGGCGTTGCTGCAAATTCCCGGCCCGGCCCAGGGCCCAGGCCCGGGACAGGGTGGCCTCAATATCAATTTTCATACCCAGGGCCCGGGGAGAGGTTGTCATTAATCTATCATCCAGGCGCAATTTGATTTCCCGGTCCAGGATTGCCGTGGCCAGTTCCATTATTTTTGACCTGGCAGCAGCCGGCGGCAGCCCCCCGACCGGCCAGCCGGCAATGGTTACTCCCGGGAAAATGCGGCCGGAAAAATAAATTCCCATTACGGCCAGGCCGGCCACTCCCAGCATAAAAATTAGAAATGCTGCCAGTTTCCACCTGACCATGGGCCCACTTCCCGCCAAACTCTTTTAAAACATAATATGCCCCCTCCGAGCTGGAGATACAAAGTAAATTTAAGGCAAAGCCCGCCAGTTTAACTGGCGGGCTTTTTCCTCTTCACTCTTCCTCTTCCTCTTCTTCACCCAGGGCGTCTTCCCAGGCCTGGGCCACCCTTTGCCATTCGTCTTCATCCTCAATCTCATAGAGGATCTCGTTGCCATCGTCATCCAGGCCAATCTTTAAAACAATGGCTTCACCTGCGCCGGTATCGCCGCTTGCCACTGGTAACAGGATGGCATACTCATCATCTTCGACATTGAGGATATCTACGACTACAAACTCATGCTCCTGCCCTTCATCATCTGTCAGGACGACGGTGTTTTCCTGGTCGGCCATGTCCTCACTCCTTTTTCCAGGATAGGCCTATCATACCCCATTTTGCCCCCGCCGGTCAAGGTATCCCTGTAAAATTATACTGGCCGCTACCTGGTCGACAACGGCCCGCCGCCGGCGGCGGGAAAGATCGGCCTCCAGGAGGATTTTATCGGCCGCTACGGTAGTGAGGCGTTCGTCATAAAGGTGCACCGGCAGGCCCAGATCCGCCTCTAGCCTGGCGGCAAAGGCGCGGGCTTCTCCAGCCCGGGGCCCGAAGGTACCGTTCATATTGCGGGGGAGCCCGACCACCACCTCTTCGACGCCGTACCTGGCAACTAATTGCTTCAAGGTCTCCACATCGGCAGCCGTACTTTTCCGGCGAATGGTGGTCACGCCCTGGGCCGTCCAGCCTAAAGGATCGCTAACGGCTACGCCAATGGTTTTGCTGCCGACATCCAGTCCCATAATGCGCAATTCAAATCACCTTAAGGCAAAAATCGCGGCAGGCGCCGGCGCAATAACCGCAGAGGATGCACTTATCCGGATCAACTACCGCCCGCCCGCCTGCCAGTTCCAGGGCTCCCTGGGGACAGCGCTTGACGCAGGACCCGCAACCCCGGCACCAGTCTTCCACCAGGAGCCGGCGCTTCCGCCCCTGGACCTCCGCCAGCAATTCCGCCGCCGGTTCCCGGCCGCTAAACCAGGCGACATTTACCTCTACCTCGGCCATGGACTGCATGCCCACGGCTACGGCATCAATGGCCGGGGTGGCCAGGACAAATTCCAGGGCCTGCCGCGCGCTAGATACCAGGTGACCGCCACCCAGGGCCTTCATGGCATAGATCCCCTTGCCGTTAGTATGGGCCAGGGTAATGGCAGCCAGCATCTCCTCCCTGCTGCCGTCCAGTATCCCCAACCCCGCCTGGTTGTACAGGGGATGGATAATGTCGATCTCCGGCATCATGGCTGCCGCCCGTACCGCTGCTACAGCATGGGAAGAAATACCCACGGCCCGCACCAGGCCGCGTTCTTTGGCTTCCAGGAGGTACTCCAGGGCCGGCCGGTGGCCGGCCAGGGTCAGGGCCGTTTCTTGCTCGTGGAGTAAAAAGATATCAATAACATCCCGGTCCAGCTCCCGCCGGGCCTCTTCTAAGCTCCGGGCCATACCTGCTGCCGTGTAGTCGTAGGACTTGGTGGCCACGACCACCGCTTCCTGCCAGCCCTGCAGGGCGGCCTTGATGTAAGGATAATTGGCGTAACACTGAGCTGTGTCGATAAAGTTGACGCCCAGTTCCAGGGCGCGGCGAATGAGGCTGGCCCCGGTAGCAATACTCAGGCCCGCCTGGAGCGGGCCTATGGTCAAGGAGCCAAAGCACAGGCGGGATACCCTGATCCCGCTGGCTCCCAGGGTGGTATAGAACATGGCGCTAACTTCCTGATTATCTATTTCTTGATTTCGGCCAGCTTCTTCTCCCAGTAAGCCAGCTTTTCTTCGGTACGGTTCAAAATCCGTTGATCCTGGTCAGTAAAGAAACCTCCTTCGGCCTTCACCCTGGCTTCCTCCAGGTGGGCGCGCATAGTTTGGAGGCTGCGCTGGTAAAGCTCCAGGGCATAGGCCGCCCGTTCCCGTTCATGCCCCCAGCCCCCCTGCCAGTCACGTACTGCAGCTTTCAGGAGGTCAAAAAACTTATCGCCTTCTGTATAGAGGTTGACCGTCAACTCCACATCCGACAGGGCCATGGGTATCAGCCTCCTATTTAAGTTAAATAACTCTTCAGTAACTCAGCGATGATTTCATCGCGCTCCACCCGGCGAATCAAATTGCGGGCCCCCTTATGGCTGGTAATGTAAGCCGGGTCCCCTGAGAGGAGGTAGCCGATTAACTGGTTTATGGGATCGTACCCCTTTTCCTTTAAAGCTGCCTGCACTTCTACCAGCACATCCCGGACCTTAACCTTCTCCTCTTTCTCCACTTTAAACATCATTGTTTCCTGCATGTCCCCGGACATTACCTTCACCCTCCTTGCGGTTTCCCGGTTCTCTCTTAACGAACCTGTTGGGCCACTACCTTAAGGCTGTAGGCCAGCGCCTGGTCCAGTTTGCTGGGATCCTTGCCGCCGGCCTGGGCCATATCCGCCCGGCCTCCACCGCCGCCGGCAGCAATCCGGGCCACTTCGCGCAATAAATTCCCGGCATGGACGCCCCGCTTTACCAGGTCTTTGCTCACCATGGCGACAAAATTAACGCGACCGTCATGCTGGGAACCCAGTACCACCACGCCTGAACCCAGCTTATCCCGTACTTTATCGGCTAGCTCCCGTAAGGCTTCAGCATCGGCTATATCAACCCGGGCCTGCAACACCGGTACCCCGTCTACTTCCCGTACATGGCCCAGCAACTCTCTTACTGTATAACCAGCCAGCTGGTTACGTAACCGGGTGATTTCCCGCTCCATTTCCTTGCCTTTATCCAGGAGCTGCTGCACCCGCCCGGCTACCTGAAAGGGCGGTACTTTGAGCAAACCGGCCACGGTGGCCAGTTCCTGGGACTCCTGGCTTACCAGGTCCAGGGCGGCCGTTCCCGTTACCGCTTCTACCCGGCGCACGCCTGCACCAATGCTACTCTCGCCCGTCAGGCGGAAAAGACCAACCTCACTGGTGGAGCGCAGGTGGGTACCGCCGCACAGTTCCAGGCTATAGGCATCAATCTTTACTACCCGCACCCGTTCGCCATATTTCTCGCCAAAAAGGGCCGTAGCCCCCATGGCCCTGGCTTCCTGGAGGGAAGTCTCCAGGGTCGTTACCGGCAAGTTAGCTAAAACTTTTTGGTTGACCTCTTTTTCAATAGCCCTGAGTTCTTCTTCCGTTAGGGGGGCAAAGTGGGTAAAGTCAAAGCGCAGCCTTTCCGGCGTTACCAGGGAGCCGGCCTGGTTGGCGTGTTCACCCAGGACATTCTTTAAAGCCCGGTGCAACAGGTGGGTCGCCGTGTGATTCCTGGCCGTGGCCAGGCGGCGCTCCCTGTCCACCATAACCTTTACTTCCTGCCCGGCAGTCAAATTACCTGCCGTTACAGTCACCTGGTGGACAATCTTCCCGTCGGGCAGGCGCCGGGTATCCTGCACCCTGGCCGCACCGCCGGGCCAGGCCAAACTACCCTGGTCCCCCACCTGGCCGCCACCCTCCGGGTAGCAGGGTGTCCGGTCCAGGACGGCATAGCCGGTTTCCCCCCCGGCCAGGGAAGGAACTCGTTCGCCTTCCCGGACCAGGACCAGGACTTTACCTGTGTCTTCCAGCCGCCCGTAGCCGGTAAACTCCGTGCCGCCGATGTCGTCCAGGTTGCCGGCAAAGGCCAGGGCAAATTCATAGGCCTTAACATCTTCCCGGGCCGCCCGTGCCCGTTCCCGCTGGGCTGCCATGGCATCTTCAAAGCCGGCCCTGTCGACCTTAAAGCCCTGCTCGCCAGCAATTTCTTCCGTCAAATCAAGGGGAAAACCATAGGTGTCATATAAAGTAAAGGCTTCCTGGCCGGTGATGGTTTGCCGGCCTTCCCGCCCGGCGCGCTCCAGGATGCCGCTTAAGACCCGCATGCCATCATTTAAAGTCTCATGGAAACGCTCTTCTTCCTGGCGCATTACCCGCGCGATGTAGTCCTGCTGCTCTGCTACTTCCGGGTAGGCCTGCCCCATAATATTGACCACGGTAGCGACCAGGCGGTACAGGAAGGGCTCCTCCACCCCCAGGGCCTTGCCAAAACGGGCCGCCCGGCGTAAAATCCGGCGCAGGACATAGCTGCGGCCCTCATTCCCCGGTAAAACGCCGTCGGCAATGAGGAAGGTGCAGGCCCGGGCATGATCGGCAATGACCCGGAAGGGGAAACCGGCTTCCCCCCGGTCGTAGGCCCGCCCGCTGAGGCCTTCCATGGCCTTAATTAAAGGCTGCAAGAGGTCGGTATCAAAATTGCTGTCCACACCTTGTAAAACCGAGGCCACCCGTTCCAGCCCCATGCCGGTGTCAATACTGGGCCGGGGTAAAGGCGTTAAATTACCGCCGGCATCCCGTTCATACTGCATAAAAACCAGGTTCCAGATCTCCAGCCAGCGGTCACAGTCGCAGGCCCCCAGGGCGCAGGGGTTGGAGCGGCAGGCATGCTCCGGCCCGCGGTCGTAGATAATCTCGCTACAGGGACCGCAGGGGCCGGTATCGCCCATGGCCCAGAAGTTATCTTTCTCCCCCATGCGCACAATCCGTTCCGCCGGCACGCCGGCTACTTCCTGCCACAGCCGGTAGGCCTCATCGTCATCCTGGTAGACGGTAATCCAGAGGCGTTCCGGCGGCAATTCCAGGACCCTGGTTAAAAACTCCCACGCATAGGCAATGGCCTCGCCCTTGAAGTAATCGCCGAAAGAGAAATTACCCAGCATTTCAAAAAAGGTATGGTGACGGGCGGTACGCCCGACGGTATCCAGGTCATTATGTTTGCCCCCGGCGCGAACACACTTCTGGGCCGTCGTCGCCCGTTTGAAAGGGCGCCGGTCCAGGCCCAGGAAGACATCTTTAAATTGCACCATACCGGCGTTGGTAAAGAGTAGGGTCGGGTCGTTGGCCGGTACCAGGGAAGAACTGGGGACAATGGTATGACCCTTGCCGGCAAAAAAACTTAAAAACCTCTCCCGGAGCTCATTCCCCGTCAAAAAACGTCAACTCCTCGTCAAAACTAAACCTCGCCCCCGCCCCGGGGCGGTGAACGAGGTTCTACCGGCTAAATTTTTCTACATTATACCTGAAGCGGCGAAGGTTGTCAATGAAGGTTCACGCTCCAGAAAAGGTACCCGGCCGTCATTTCCCGGCGAGAAAGGTAGCGGCCGTTCACCAGGTGGCCCTGGACATAATCGACAATGGCCCGGCGAACTGCTGGCGTCAGTTCCAGGTGGGGATAAAAGAAAATCTCCATTTCCTCAATGGCCTGGTCAGGTTCCAGTTCCCTGGTGCTTACCCGTTCCTCCAGCTCCAGGGAAGGGTTATATCCCCAGGCATAGAGGAGATGGAAAATATAGAGGACATCCGCCGGTATCCCCGGCATTTCCCCACCAATGAGCTGCTGCCACAACTCCTTACGGCCGCTGATTTCCTGGCGCACGTGGCCGGCCAGGAAACAGGCCCCCCGGGAAGCGGCAATCATTTTTCTTAAAGTGGCCGCATCCTTAATCCCCGGGCTCATAAGGGCCAGGACCAGGTCAAAGCTTCCCCGCCAGCCCTGTTTATCCAGGTCCACCTCCTCCCAGATCATCTGGACAGGCTGAATATTGGTTATGCCCTCTTCTCCGGCCCGCTCCTTTAAAATGGCCAGCATCTCCTCTGCCGGGTCCAGGGCCACCACCCGCCGTGCCCGGCGAGCCAGGGGCAGGGCATAGTTGCCTGTACCGCAGCCGATATCCAGGACCTCCAGGTCCTTTTCCAAACCGCCGTGGTGGCCCAGCCAGTGGAGGACCTGGGCTACCCTCTGCTTCCCCTCTTCCCCACCGGTCTGGCGGGCAAAGTGACTGGCGCGCCGGTTCCAGTAGGAGCTGCCGTCCCGCTCCGGCCGGCGTTGGCCGTAGAGTGACTGGCGGCGCTCCTCCTGCCAGGCCTCTTCCCAGAAATCGGCCCGCTGAAATAGGGGTAACTCCGTAGTAACCATCAATAATCACCTCTGCCCCTATTTTATCCCTTTGTCGTTATTTTTCCAGATGGAAAATTAAAGCCCCTCTGCCTTGTCCGGAGTAACCGGGGACGGGGGCTTTTAAAACCACCATGTAAAGCTTATTTCGCCAGCATCTCGCTCAAGACTGTTGGGAAGAAGGCGTAAAACTCGGTGGAGCGGACGACATCCTCAATAGGTACCTGGTCTAGGACGGAGTGGGCATATACCTCATCGCCCGGTCCGAAGCCGATGGCAGGGATACCGGCTTTGCCCATCCAGTAGGTACCATTGGTGCTGAAGACCCACTTGCCTACGCCTGTCGGTTGACCAAAAAGCTGCTCATAGGTTTTGAGGCCGGCCTGCACCAGGAGGTGATCCTCCGGTAAGGCCCAGGCCGGGAAGTATTTATCTACTTTAAAGACAAAGCCGGTGTAGCTGGGGTCATCAAATTCCAGCACTTCCACCATACCGCCGTGGGGCTCGGCCACTTTGCGTACCTGCTCCACGGCCATTTCCTGAGTTTCCCCGAAGGTAAGGCGGCGGTCGATGTAGATAAAGCACTCATCAGGCAGGGCATTGATGGAAGGCGTCTTGCAGTGAATGTCAGTGACGGCAATGGAGCCCTTTCCCAGGAAGGGGTCATCAATAAACTCGTCCCCCATCTGGCTGATACCCTTGATAATTTCCGCCATCTTATAAACAGCATTGACCCCGCGCTCCGGGGCGCTGGCGTGACAGGTCCGGCCCTTGGTGGTAACCTTCATCTCCACCCGGCCACGGTGGCCACGGTAGATATTCATTTTCGTCGGCTCGCCGATGACAACAAAGTCGGGCTTGATCTTGTCCGTGACCACCAGGGAGTTGGGGGCCACGCCGTCGCAGATCTCTTCGATGTTGCCGAAGTAATAAAGGGTGAAATCCCGGCTGAGGCCCAGGTCCTTCATAATTTTGAGGCCGTAAACCATCCCCGGGGTGGAGTTCTTCTCATCCCCGGCTCCCAGGCCGTAGAAGATGCCGTTCTCTATCTTACCCTTATAAGGGTCCCACTGCCACTGGCCGGAATCGGCAATGTCGACTGTATCAATATGACTGTCATACAGGAGTACCCTGGGGCCGTTACCGATACGGCCGACGATATTGCCCATACTGTCCAGGAAGACATCGTCAAAACCCAGCTTTTTCATTTCCTGGCCAATGCGCTCGGCCACCGCTTTGATGTCCCCGTTGGGGCTGGGGATGGCCACTATGTCCCGCAAAAACTGGATTATGTCCTTACGGTGCCTCTCTACTTCAGCCTTAATCTTTTTAATAGTTTCCTCGTGCATCTGTTTTCCCCCTCTTAGCGCTGCTTAACTTGACTTTAATTGGGCTGCCATTTTTAATTTACAGTTAATTTATTTCCACGTTGAAAGCAAAATTCCTGCCGGTTAGTAAAAATTTAACTGTCAAATTAACTGCTAACCAGGCGCGCCCAGATAAATTTCACCACAATGCAGCCAATAGCCGTCAGGGGTACGGCCAGGAGCAGGCCGGTCACCCCCCAGAGTTCGCCGCCGGCCAGGAGGGCAAAGATAATTACCAGGGGGTGCAGGCCGACACTTTCACTTAAAATACGGGGAGCCAGTAAACTACTTTCTATCTGCTGGACAATGACCATGACTGCCAGGGCGTAGAGGGCCGTTTTTTTCGATTCCAGCAAGGTCAGGGCCAGGACGGGAACAGCGCCGATTACCGGTCCAAAATAGGGAATTAAATCGGCCAGGCCTACTACTACGCCTAAGATGACTGCATACCGGGAACCGACCAGGGCCAGGCCCATGCCGGTTAGGAAACCTACAATCAGGGAAACCAGCAGGTGGCCGCGGATGAAACTGGTCAAAACCCGGTCAATCTCCAGCCACAGGCCTAAGGCATCTTCTTTCACCTGGATGGGTAGCAGGTGGCTGGCCGCCCGGCCGATTTGTTCACTATCGCGTAAGAGGTAATAGGCTAAAATTGGCGCCAGGAGGAAACTGGCAGCCCCGGCCAGGAGATCGAGCAAAGCCTGGAGGGCCTGGCGGGCGCCCTGCTGGAAGGCGGCGCTGATATTGGTGATAGATTCATCTAAAAGCCGGCGCAAGCCGGTAGGTATGGCTACCTGATGGTAACGCTGGTAGAAACCCTGGACCAGACCCTCCACCTCGGACGTAAAGGCCGGTAACTGGGTAAGAAATTCATTTAATTCCCGGATTAGCTGGGGTAAAATAAAGAAAAATAACGGCAGGGAAAGGGCCAGGATAAGCAGGTAGAGGAGTAAAATGGCCAGGGGCCGCCTTAAACCCTTCTTCTCCAGCTTTACCATGGCCGGCTTTAAAAGGTAGGCCAGGAAGGCCGCCAGGAGGAAAGGTGTCAAAATCTCGCGCACAAGGTAAAGAAAAAACAAGGCCGCGGCCAGGAAAAGCCCGGCGCCGGCCAGGCGCCACATTTTTAAAGTCCGCTTGACCGTCATGTTTTTCCCAACCTAAGGTCTACCCTGGGGGCGACGGTGGACAACTCCCCTGGATCGCGCCGGGAACTGCTCCTCTGGCGGCGCAGGGGGTACTGGTTCCTGTTGGAATGGGGGTGTTTCCCGGCGCCAGTTTAAGGTACTGCCGATTATGGCCCCCATGATACTGCCTGCGATAAAACCACGCCAGAAGTTCAAGCCCACCTTGCTCCCCTACCCTTCCAGAGCTATTAAAGTCCCGTCCTCAGCGACATTAAAGATTTCCCGGTGATCGTTAAATTCTACAAAACAATCCCAGCAGTAATATTGATCGGTCCCGATTTTACCGATGGACTTACTCCCGCAATGGGGGCAGTTTAACATTTAACTCACTCCCTATAGGTAAAAAATAATCTTAACTCATGATTACTGCATCCGTACCCCACTTAACTTCCCCGGTGAGGGGAATTTCCTGGCGCCCCTCCAGGAGGTCGTTGACCAGGCCCGTAGATATCTCCAGGGCCTTCACCTGGCCGGAAGGAAGATCAACTACCAGGTCCTCTACCAGGCCCACTTCCTGGCCGTCCCGGCTTAAAAGGCGCAGGCCTTTAATTTCCTGCCAGCGCCTGAACCCTGCCGGCAGTTCATGGCCGACCGCCTCTGTACTCGCAACAGTAAAGGTTTTGGGTCCCCGGGCCTGCAATTCCTCAAAGGATACCACCCGGGGCTGCCGCAGCCAGTTGCCGCCGGCCAGGACCAGGGCCTTTAAAATGCCGGTTTTCTCGTCATAGAGGAGGTCCTGGACCCGGCCCAGTTCTTCCCCCCTGTCCTGGCTGATGACTGGTAAACCAACCAGTTCCCTCCCCTTGGGCATAGCCAAACCTCCGCCAAAAAGATAACCTTCCTCTAGTATAACCAGGGAAGGTTAACGGCATGCGCTTAGCGTTTCTCCTATTCATCAGAAATCAGGAACTTGGGTAGGTTCGATGGTCCCGCCGCCTACCACCAGGTCACCCTGGTAGTAAACGACCGCCTGGCCCGGGGTAATGGCCCGCTGGGGCTCGTCAAACTCCAGCCTGGCCCGGCCGTCTTTCAGGGGGTACCAGGTGGCCGCCGCCTCCGGGGCCCGGTAACGGATTTTAGCAGTTACCCGGGCCTGGGACGGCAGTTCTCCCCAGAGGATGTAGTTGTTGTCCCGGGCATAGAGGACCCGTTGCTCCAGGTCTTCCTTAGTACCAACGATAACAGCATTGCGTTCTGGATCCAGGGCTACCACAAAGTATGGCTTACCCAGGGCCAGGCCCAAACCTTTACGCTGCCCGATGGTATAATAAGGGAGTCCCCGGTGCCGGCCCAACACCCGGCCCTTGACATCCAGGATGGGACCGGGTTTTATAGCCTGCGCTACCTTCCTCCCGAGGTAAGCGCGGTAATCACTCTCGGTGATAAAACAAATATCCTGGGACTCGGCTTTTTCGGCTACCGGCAGGCCATACCGTTTAGCAATTTGGCGTACTTCAGTCTTGGTATACTCTCCCAGGGGTAATAAGATATGGGCCAGCTGTTCCTGGGTGAAGGAATAAAGGACATAGCTCTGGTCCTTGTCGGCATCAAGTCCTTTGGCCAAAAGATACCGGTCGCGCCCGGCATCGTAAAGGCGCCGGGCATAATGGCCGGTGGCAAGATAATCCATACCTAAGGCCATAGCCTTTTTTAAAAGGGCATCAAACCTTACCTTACGGTTGCAAGCTATGCAGGGATTGGGGGTTTCGCCTTTTAAGTAAGAGGCGATAAAGTAATCAATAACTTCACGTTCAAAAAGCTCGCGAAAATTTAAGACATAATAAGGTATATCCAGGATGCCGGCCACCCGGCGGGCATCGTCGACGGCAGCCAGACTGCAACAGCCGGTTTCCCCCGCTGGTGGCGGCGTACCCTCGGGCCACTGGTCCAGGGTGACGCCGATTACTTCATAGCCGGCTTCCTTCAATAAAGCGGCGGCCGTAGAACTGTCCACGCCGCCGCTCATGGCTACCATAACTTTTTCCTTGCGGGCCGCTTTGGCCACCCCCTGAATTTAGAAGTCAGAAGGTCTCATTAGCTCATCATCGTGAGGAGAATCTCAGGATGCTTTCTTACTCTTATTCTGGTAATCTTCGATGGCTTTATGCAGGGCGTCGGCAGCCAGGTTGGAACAGTGCATCTTTTGGGCCGGCAGGCCGTCCAGGGCCTCGGCCACCGCCTTATTGCTTATTTTCAGGGCTTCTTCTATGGTTTTACCTTTGACCATTTCCGTCACCATGCTGCTGGTGGCAATGGCGGCACCACAGCCAAAGGTTTTGAACTTGACATCCTTGATAATACCGTCTTCTACCTGGATGTACAGGCGCATGATATCGCCGCAAACGGGGTTACCCACTTCACCGACACCGCTGGGATTTTCAATCTCGCCCACATTACGGGGATTGGTAAAATGGTCCATGACCTTTTCCGAATACACCCTGCTCACTCCTTCGCAGATGAGATGTTTCTTCACCGTTGATTATATAAAGGCGACATGGAACGCAGCCGGGCCACTATCTCCGGCATAACTTCCAGGACGTAGTCAATATCTGCTTCCGTATTGTCACGGCCTAAGGTCATGCGTACCGAGCCATGGGCCACTTCGTGGGGAATCCCCATGGCCAGGAGGACATGGGACGGGTCCAAGGAACCGGAAGTACAGGCCGAACCGCTGGAAGCGCAGATACCTTTCATGTCCAGGCTTAGAAGCAGGGATTCGCCTTCCACATAGCGGAAGCTGAAGTTGGCATTGGTGGCCACCCGTTTTTCCCTGTCGCCGTTTAACTGCACATCCTCAATCCGGTTCATAATACCGTCAATCAGCTTATCCCGCAGGCCCTTCAGGCGCTCCATTTCGCTATCCAATTCCTGGCCGGCCAGTTCCGCGGCCCGGCCAAAGCCGACAATACCCGGCATGTTTTCCGTGCCCGGCCGGCGCTTACGTTCTTGGGCCCCGCCGTGGAGGATGGGGTTAATTCTGGTTCCTTTACGGATATAAAGACAACCAACGCCCTTGGGACCGTAAATCTTATGACTGGAAGCCGAGAGCAGGTCGACATTTAGTTCATCGACATTAACGGGGATTTTGCCCACGCTCTGGACGGCGTCGGTATGGAAGATAATTCCCCGCTCCCGGGCGAGGTGCCCTATCTCTTTAATGGGCTGGATGGTACCCACTTCATTGTTGACGTGCATGACGCTGATGAGGATGGTTTCATCGGTAATAGCCTCTTCGACATCCTCTACCCGCACCAGGCCTTCCGGTGTTACCGGCAGGAAGGTTATTTTAAAGCCATGGCGCATCAAATACTGAGCCGTATGCAGGACGGCATGGTGCTCGATACTGGAGGTTATAATATGGCGGCCCTTTTTCTCGTTGGCCGCAGCCGTGCCGATAAGGGCCAGGTTATCAGCCTCAGTACCACCGCTGGTAAAGAAAATCTCCTCCGGCCGGGCGCCGATAAGGCTGGCTACCTTTTCCCGGGCCTCGTCCAGGGCCTTTTTCGCCTCCCGGCCGTAACTGTAAATGGTGGAGGGGTTACCAAAGGCCTCGTCCTTGAGAAAGGGCAGCATGGCTTCCAGTACTTCCGGCCGGACTGGTGTGGTGGCACTGTGATCAAGATATACCCTGCGCATTAATTCCACCCTTTTCTTTCCTCAGATATAATACATATAGTATTTGTCGTTCTGCTGCATTTTACTGGCTTTGGCTACCATGTCGGCCAGGGTAAAGCTGTCCAGGACGTCGCTGATGCTGTCCCGCACCTTTTCCCAGATGTCCCTGGTGACACAGGTTTCCGCCCGCTCGCAGCCCTCACCTTCGCCGGTATTCAGGCATTCTACCGGGGCAATGGGGCCTTCCAGGACGCGGATAATATCTCCTACGGTAATTTCTTCCGGATCGCGGCTGAGGATATATCCTCCCTGGGCGCCACGGACGCTTTTTACCAGGCCGGCCTTGCGCAAAACGGCAATGAGCTGTTCCAGGTAGTGCTCGGATATATCCTGCCTTTCGGCCACACTTTTAATGGGGATGGGGCCTTCGCCGTAATGCTGGGCCAGGTCAAACATGGCTCGCAGGCCATATTCACCCCGCGTTGAAAGTTTCACCCCACCACCTCCAATCCCTAGTGGTTTGCTCGGTAATAATATCTTAGCAACTAACTCGGGTATTGTCAACGCTAAAGTTGACTTTTTTACTCTGCTTTTTAAATTATCCCGGGTGGAAAGAAAATATACTGATTGGATTTCTTCCCTGGCCCTTTTGTTGCCGGCAAGGCATAAAAGTAGAGCCGGGTATATGGAAAGCTTATAGCAGGAATTGCATCTTCCTGCCCAAGACTTGCATTTCCTGGCAAGGTATGCTACTTTTATTCTTGCTGGAAATACAGCCCTGAGGAGGCCTGGACCTTGACTAAAGACATAATTGCTGCCATTAAAGAACGGCGGAGCATCCGCCGTTTCAAGCCCGACCCCATTCCCGAAGCTACCATCGGTCGCCTGCTGGAAGCAGCCTGCGCCGCGCCTTCGGCCGGTAACGTACAGCCATGGTTTTTTTATTGCATCTATAAGGATGATCAAAAAGAAGCCCTGGCCCGGGCAGCCCTGGGCCAGAAGTTCGTTGCCCGGGCGCCGGTCGTCATTGTGGTATGCGCCGACCCGGAAAGAGCCGCCACCGCTTACGGTGAACGGGGCCGCGAGCTATATTGCCTGCAAGACACGGCTGCGGCCGTCACCAACCTCATGCTGGCCGCCACCGGCTACGGCCTGGGAACCTGCTGGGTAGGGGCTTTCAGTGAAGCTGAGGTAAGCCGCGTCCTTTCTTTACCACCCAACCTGCGGCCGGTAGCCATCATACCGGTGGGTTACCCCGACCAGACTCCGGCACCGCGGCCGCGCCGTTCCCTGGAAGAGGTGGTAAGGGTTATACGTTAAATAAAGTCAATCTGGCCCCGGGATTTTTCCCGGGGCCAGAAAAGCCCATTGATGTTTTTCAGGTACCTTGTAAAGGACGGCCCTGGCTTTAAAACCATTTACCGGGGCAGGAAAGTCAATCCTACCCGCCTATCTTCCTGACAAACTCCCTGGCCCGTTCCAGTAAGGGCCCGCGGTAATCTTCCACCTGACCGTGGTCGCACAGGGCCGTCAAATCCGGATCCAGGGGCAGGGTGCCCAGGAGGGGGATACCGGCTTCTGCTGCCGCTGCTCCGGCGCGGCTGGGACCAAAGAGATAAATTTCCTTGCCGCAGTCCGGGCAGACAGCATAGCTCATATTTTCCACCAGGCCCAGGATTTTAACGTTCATCATGGCCGCCATCTTTACAGCTTTGCGGACCACCATCTGGGCCAGTTCCTGGGGTGAACTGACAATGACCAGGCCGTCCAGGGGTAAAGACTGGAGCACCGTCAGGGGGGCGTCCCCGGTCCCCGGCGGCAGGTCTACCAGCAGGTAATCCAGGTCGCCCCAGATCACATCGGTCCAGAATTGCTTGACGGCCCCGCCGATCAGGGGACCGCGCCAGATGACCGGGTCATCTTCATGGGGCAGCAAAAGGTTAAGGGACATGATCCTGGTACCCCCAGGACTTTGGGGCGGGATCATGCCGTGACCGGTGCCCTCCGGCGGCCGGCGGACGCCGAACATCCTGGGGATGCTGGGACCGGTAATGTCGGCATCCAGGATGCCCACCTGGTAACCGGCCTGTTGCAGGGCCACCGCCAGCAAAGCCGTTACCGAAGACTTGCCGACGCCGCCCTTGCCGCTCATGATGCCGATAACGTGCTTGATGTTGCTCAGTTCATGGGGCGGGATGCGGCCCGGCTTTTTGGCCTCGCAGGTCGTAGAATTGCAGGTTAACGGGTTGCAGGTTTCGCAAGCTCCTGTAGCCAATGTTTTTCACCTCGTAATAATTATACCCCTATGTGGTCATATGTCAATATTTTGTTTTCCGCCAGGCTGCGACAGAGTTGCCTGGCTATCAAAGGATTGGCATGTCGTAGGTCGGCCAGGGTGTACATCATAAGTTGGGAGCTCAATACCAGCGAAGGCCAGATCTGGTGTTCTATTTTTCAATTACTTTTTGCGTGTTACAATGGAAGCAAAGAACCCTACCCCTGTTTGAGGTGTAATTGATGGACCTGTTCGAGCAAGCCAGCGAGGAAAGCCGGGAGGCGCGGGCACCCCTGGCCGTAAGGATGCGGCCGCGTACTTTAGATGAATTTGTCGGCCAGGAAAAGATCGTGGGGCCCGGTACCCTGCTGCGCCGGGCCATAGAGAACGATAGCCTGACCTCCATTATCCTCTGGGGGCCGCCGGGGAGCGGCAAAACGACCCTGGCCCGGATTATCGCCCGCATGACCAGGGCCCACTTTGAGGCTTTAAATGCCGTTTTGGACGGCATTAACGATATTCGCCGGGTAATTGCCGCCGCCCGGGAGCGGGAAAAATACTACCAGCAAAAGACGGTTATCTTTGTAGACGAGATTCACCGCTGGGCCAAGAATATCCAGGACGCCCTCCTCCCCTGCGTTGAGGAAGGGTTACTCACCCTCATCGGTGCCACGGTGGAAAACCCCATGTTCACCGTCAATGCCGCCATTCGTTCCCGTTCCCGGATCTTCCGCCTGGAGGCCCTGTCCAGTGAAGCCATCCTGGCCCTCCTCCGCCGCGCCCTGTCGGACCCCGAGCGGGGCCT
The DNA here is from genome assembly GCF_001594015.1 of Moorella mulderi DSM 14980. Taxonomy (GTDB): domain Bacteria; phylum Bacillota; class DSM-521; order Neomoorellales; family Neomoorellaceae; genus Neomoorella; species Neomoorella mulderi. The sequence goes on along the minus strand of NZ_LTBC01000004.1, from coordinate 146,838 downwards.
GGGTAAGTTTAGCGTCGCAGTCGAGCCGGAGGCCCTGGAGCACCTGGCCCGGGTGGCCAACGGTGATGCCCGGGTGGCTTTAAACGCCCTGGAGTTTGCCGTCCTCACCACCCCACCGGACGAAAAGGGCCGGCGTATCCTCACCCTGAAAGTCGCCGAAGAGGCCATCCAGCAGCGGGCCGTCCTTTACGACCGGGATGGCGACCAGCATTACGACTGCGTTTCGGCCTGGATTAAAAGTATGCGCGGCTCCGATCCCGACGCCGCCCTTTACTGGCTGGCCCGGATGATTTACGCCGGGGAAGATCCGGCCTTCCTGGCCCGCCGGCTCCTTATCCATGCCGCCGAGGACGTGGGCCTGGCCGATCCCCAGGCCCTCGTGGTGGCCAGTGCCGCCGCCCAGGCTGTAGAACGGGTAGGCCTGCCGGAGGGCCGCATTATCCTGGCCGAAGCCACCCTCTATATTGCCCTGGCTCCCAAGAGCAATTCGGTCATCAAGGCTATCGACGCTGCGCTGGCAGCAGTGGAAAAAGAAACCGCCGGCCCGGTACCCATCCACCTGCGGGATGCTAATTACCGGGGTGCGGCCGCCTTTGGCCACGGGAAGGGGTATAAATACCCCCACGATTACCCCGGCGGCTGGGTGGAACAGCAGTACCTGCCGGACAACCTCCAGGGGAAAGTTTTTTACCACCCCAGCGACTACGGCCGGGAAGGGCAAATGAAAACCGCCTGGCAGCAGCGCACCAGGCGGCGGAAATAATGGGCTAGTTTATAAATTCTTCTCCAGCACCTGGACCAGTTTGTCTTTAGTCTGGTACCCTACCAGCCGGGAGACAACTTCGCCGTTTTTAAACAGTAAAAGGGTGGGAATACTCATAATGCCGTAATCAGACGCTATCGAGGGATACTCGTCCACGTTGAGCTTGGCCACCTTGATTTTACCTTCGTATTCCCCGGCCAGTTGCTCCACAACGGGAGCAATCATCCGGCAGGGGCCACACCAGGCGGCCCAGAAGTCAACCAGGACCGGGGGCTTCGCGGAGAGCACTTCTTCTTTAAAATTGGCATCCGTGAGGGTAACGATATTGTGCGCTGCCAAACCTATCCTCTCCCTTCGCTTTTTCCCTTTAGCTGGTGAAGCGGTTTAAAACATCAATAAGCTCATCAATTATTTCTCCATCTTCCTGATTGACTATGGCCGTCCGGACACAGCCACGGACATGGGCTTCAAAAATCATAGTGCCGACCTTTTTCAAGGCTGCCCGCGCGGCGGCAATTTGAATAAGAATATCGACACAATACTTGTCCTCTTCAATCATGCGGTGGATACCCTTGACCTGACCCTCGATCTTCCGCAGGCGGAGCAGTAAATCATCCCGCTGGGGTGCATAGGAACTCTCCTCGCCAGGCCTCCTGCTCAATTCCCTAAACCTCCTTCCCCGGGGATACCCCTATCCAGTATACAGCATAATTGCAGCAACGGCAACTAGCAATCGGTCCGGTTCAGGATGTTCCTTACCACCAGGCTGGCCAGGAGCAGGCCGGCCACGGCCGGGACAAAAACCATACTGCCGGGGGGTTGTCTCTCGCCTGGCGCCAGTTCCGGGTTAGGACGGGCCGGCAGGGGCGGTTCTTCCGAGTAGACCACTGTCAGGCCCGTAGTGATGCCCCGGGCTTTTAGACCCCGCCGGACGGCCCGGGCCAGGGGACACCCCCTTGTAGCGCTGATGTCGGCCACCCTTAAACGGGTGGGGTCCAGGCGATTGCCCGCTCCCATACTGCTGACCACAGGTACTCCCGCCTGCAGGGCCGTAGCCAGGAGGTCTATCTTCGCTCCCACACTGTCAATGGCATCCACCAGGTAGTCCAGGTCGCGCCGGACAAATTGCGGGCCTTTTCCCGGGCTGTAGACTTCCTGCCGGGTAACTATTACCGCCTCCGGGTTGATCTCCCGGCAGCGCCGGGCCAGGACTTCTACCTTGGGTTGGCCCAGGGTTGAATGCAGAGCCGGTACCTGGCGGTTGATGTTGCTGGGTCGTACTACATCCTGGTCCACCAGTTCCAGGTAGCCTATACCCGCGCGGGCCAGGGCCTCCACAGCAAAGGAGCCGACTCCGCCGGTACCAATTACCGCTACCCTGGCTGCCGCCAGGCGGGCCCGCCCTTCGGGCCCAATGAGCATTTCCGTGCGGGACCAGAAACTCTCCACCTTGCCCACCAAAAAATAAAACCCCACAAATGCCGTGCTCACCGTGTGTTTAATGAACCCGCTCTCCGCAGGTGGGTGCCTCCCTGGACGCTTTTTGCTTCCCCTCCATGGGGGCCTGCAAGCCACGCCCAGAGGTTGGGCTCCCTTTGTATAGGTGTTGGCTCAAAACTCCACGGTGCAACACGAACATCGCAGGGTAAAATTCTTTACTCCTCCTGTTGCAAGTATGATGTTAACACAAACTTAAAGGATTTGCAAGTACTATGCTTTGCCAGCACTGCTTAGCTTACCCGCCGGACGGGCGGTAGTTTTGAGATGCAGCTCCAGGAGCTGCTCCGGTGCGACTGTCGAAGGTGCCGCCGTCATCAGGCAGGTCCCGCTCTGGGTCTTGGGGAAGGCGATGCAGTCGCGGATGGTATCCCGCCGGGCCATGATCATGATCATCCGGTCCAGGCCAAAGGCAATGCCACCGTGGGGCGGAGTGCCGTATTCAAAGGCCTCCAGCAGGAAGCCAAATTTCTCCCGGGCCTCATCCGGGGAAAAGCCTAAGAGGCTAAACATTTTTTCCTGAATATCGCGGCGGTGAATGCGGATACTGCCCCCGCCCAACTCGACGCCGTTTAAAACCAGGTCGTAAGCCAGGGCGCGCACTTTTAAAGGTTCAGTATCCAGCAGGGGCCAGTCCTCTTCCATGGGCATGGTAAAGGGGTGGTGCACGGCCACATAACGCTTTTCTTCCGGGCTGTATTCCAGTAAGGGGAAATCCGTTACCCAGGTAAAGGCCAGTTGCTCCGGCTCATAGAGGTGTAACCGCCGGCCCAGTTCCAGGCGTAAGGATCCCAGGGCGGTAGCCGCAACCGCCTCGCTATCGGCAACAAACAGGAGAAGATCTCCTTCCTTGCCCCCCATGCGGGCCACCAGGTCCTGGAGTTCTTGACCCGTAAAGAACTTGGCAATTGGAGAACGGATACCCTCGGCAGTAACGGCCATCCAGGCCAGCCCTTTGGCACCAAAGACGGCCGCAGCTCGCGTCAATTCATCCAGTTCCCGGCGGGAGAAACTGGCGCCACCGGGAACGCACAGGCCCCGTACCACCCCGCCCCGGGCTGCCGCGTCGGCAAAAACTTTAAAGCCGCACCCTCTAACCAGGTCGGATACATCGGTAATCTCCAGGCCGAAGCGGAGATCAGGCTTGTCAGAGCCAAAGCGGGCCATGGCTTCTTGATAGGTCAGCCGCGGCAGGGGAAGGGTAAGTTCAATCCCCAGGGTTTCCCGGAAAACATGGGCCATTAATTCTTCCACCAGGTTTAAAATATCTTCCCGCTGGATAAAGGACATCTCCATATCCAGCTGGGTAAACTCCGGCTGGCGGTCGGCCCTTAAGTCTTCATCCCGGAAACAGCGGACAATCTGGAAATAACGCTCTATACCGGCCACCATGAGAATCTGTTTAAAGAGCTGGGGTGACTGGGGCAGGGCAAAGAATTCCCCCGGCCGCAGCCTGCTGGGCACCAGGAAATCCCGCGCCCCTTCCGGGGTGCTGCGGGTCAGCATGGGTGTTTCAATTTCCCAGAAGCCCCGGCTGTCCAGGAAATCGCGGATGGCCCTGGTCGTCCGGTAACGCAGGTACATTATGCTCTGCATTTCCGGGCGGCGCAGGTCCAGGTAGCGGTAACGCAGGCGTAAGGCTTCGTCGACATCAATGTTATCCTCAATGTAAAAGGGCGGCGTTTTGGCCCGGTTAAGGATGCGCAGTTTCCTGGCCTCGACTTCAATGGTGCCGGTAGCGAGTTTGGGATTGGCTGTGCCTTCCGGCCGCGGCCGCACCCTGCCGGTCACCGCCACCACATATTCATTGCGTACCTCTTCGGCTTTCTTAAAGGCCGGTCCTGCCTCCGGGTCGCAGACAACCTGTACCAGGCCGGAACGGTCGCGCAAGTCGATAAAGATGAGGCCGCCGTGGTCGCGGCGGCGGTGCACCCAGCCCATGAGGGTTACTTCTTTACCTGTATCTTCTGCCCTGAGCTCCCCGCAGCCATGGCTGCGGTGCAGCCCGGCCATAGACTCGATCACTAATATCCACGCTCCTCTAAAATGCCGGTATTTCACCTGGCTTTGTTTTCGCTCGCTCCCTGGCCCTCTCGGAGCGGCCTAAGGCTCAGCCGTGAGGCGGAAAGATCGGGGTCCCAGCCTATTCGGCATCCTTGCCTTGAGAATCCGGCCTAGGACCTCCCGTTCCCGGCCGCCCTCGCTCTTCGGCGCAACTTCGGCCGCTCAGCCGCCCGGGCCAGGTCGCTCTCGCCATACAAAAGCCAGGGGCCACTGTCCCCATACGGGACTCTTACCCTAACTTCCCACTCAATTTAGCCACCACAAGTTTCTTTCACCCGGTGGCAATACTCCACTGCTGCCTCTAAAGGTACTTCTTCCTGCGTCCCGGTATCCAGGCGGCGGACCAGGACCTGCCCCCGGGAGAGTTCTTCCTCTCCGAGGATTACGGCCAGTTTAGCCGGGTAGCGGTTGGCATGCTTCATCTGGGCCTTGAGGCTGCGGCCCAGGTAGTCTTTATCAGCCTTCAACCCACCCGCCCTTAAACTGGCCAGCAGGCGGACGGCCGCCCTTTCTACCCCGGCGCCGGCCGTGACTACCAGGACATCTATCCCTCCATCCGGCCTTAAATCCCGACCCTGGGCTTCCAGGGCGAGTAAGACCCGTTCCAGACCCAGGCCAAAGCCAATTCCCGGCACCGGTTTACCCCCCAGGGCCTCCACCAGGCCGTCATAACGACCGCCGCCGCCAATGGAACTCTGGGCGCCGATGCCTTTGACCATTATCTCAAAGGCCGTGTTGGTGTAGTAATCCAGGCCGCGTACCAGGTGCTCGTCCAGGATAAAGTCAATCCCTAGTTCTTGCAGGTACTCCTGGACGCGCTCGAAATGCTCACCGCAGTCCGGGCAAAGGGAAGCGGCTATCGTCGGCGCCCCGGCGACTATCTCCTGGCACACCGGGCTCTTGCAGTCAAAGATGCGTAAAGGGTTGCGTTCAAAACGGCCCTGGCAGGTGGGGCACAGTTCCTGTAAGCGCGGCCGCAGGTAATCCTGCAGTTTCTCCCGGTGCCGGGGCCGGCAGGCCGGGCAGCCGACGCTGTTTAAATGTAGTTCCAGGTCCTTCAGCGCCAGGCGGTTATAAAAATCCATGGCCAGGGCGATAACCTCGGCATCCAGGGCCGGGTCCCGGGAACCAAAGGCTTCCACCCCAAACTGGTGGAACTGGCGCAGCCGGCCGGCCTGGGGGCGGCCGTAACGGAACATGGGACCAAGGTAAAAAAGCTTTACCGGCAGTCCCCCGGCCTCCAGGTGGTGCTCCAGAAAGGCCCGCACCACCGGGGCCGTGCCTTCCGGCCGCAAGGTCACGCTGCGCCCGCCGCGATCGGTAAAGGTATACATTTCCTTCTCCACAATATCGGTGGTATCCCCGACGCCGCGGTTAAAAAGCTCGGTATGCTCAAAAACAGGCGTACGGATTTCCCGGTAGCCGTACAGCCGGCTGACCTCCCTGGCGGTGGCCTCCAGTAAGTACCAGCGGCCTACCTCCTCAGGGAGGATGTCTTCCGTACCCCGTGGTCGACTGGTTAGCATCTCAGGCCTCCATTAAGTAAAAAAGGGATTATCGGCCCGCTCGGCACCAATGGTAGAGGCCGGGCCGTGGCCGGGATAAATTTCCAGCTCGTCGTCCAGGACAAAGAGCTTTTCTTTAATGGAATTAAGCAACTGATTAAAAGAACCGCCGGGAAAATCGGTACGGCCAATGGAACCGGCGAAGAGGGTATCGCCGGTAAAGATTAAACCCTCGCCCTGCAAACAAATCCCGCCCGGGGTATGGCCGGGGGTATGGATCACCGTCAGGGTAATGGTCCGGCCAATGGTGATGGTGTCGCCCTCCTGCAAGAGGCGGTCGGCCCCGGGGCTGCTTACCCTGGTGCCCATTAGCACGGAAAGATTGCGCCCGGGCTCCGTAAGGAAGGGGGCATCGTCTCTGTGGATGAGGATGGCGGCGCCAGTGGCGTTCTTTATAGCCCCGTTGGCCCCTATATGGTCGATATGGCCGTGGGTATTGATGATATAGCGGATTTTTAAGCCCGCTTCCCGGGCTGCTGCTAGAATCCGCTCTCCTTCGGCACCGGGGTCAATGACGGCCCCTTCTTTAGTTTCCTGGCAACCCACCAGGTAGCAGTTGGTACCAATGGGACCCACAACCAGGGTTTTGAGAAACATTAGCCCACCTTCTCCCTAATAACCTTTGTGATACCTGTTCAAAGACAAACTAAAATAACCTCTCGCTATCAAGGAGCATGGTCACCGGGCCGTCGTTTTCCAGGGCTACCAGCATGTCGGCCTGGAACTGGCCCGTTGCCACCCTGATCCCATACGCTGCCAGGGCGGCAACAAATTGCCGGTACAGCTCCCTGGCTAATTCCGGTGGCGCCGCGGCAGTAAAACTGGGCCGCCGCCCTTTGCGGCAGTCGCCATAGAGGGTAAACTGGGAAACGGCCAGGATCTCGCCGCCTACGTCCCGGACCGATAAGTTCATTTTACCTTCGTTATCAGCGAAAATCCGCAAATTGGCCACCTTGTCGGCCAGGTAGGCGACGTCATCGCCATCATCCCCCTGGCCTACGCCGAGGAAAACCAGGAGTCCCGGGCCAATGGCGCCCACTTCCTGCCCTTCGACCGTCACCCGGGCCCTTTTGACCCGTTGCACAACCGCTCTTATACCTGTCACCTGCCTTCCAGTTTAACACAAAAAACCACGAAAACAAAGCCCGTGGTCATCTAACTGGGAACCACCCTTTTGACCTCCATCACATCGCGGATACGGCGGATTTTATCCATAATATAGTTCAAGTGCTCCAGGCTCCTGATTTCAATCTTTAAGTCCACCAGGGCCTGGTCATTCCTGGTGGCCCGGGCGTGGACAGAGTTAATAATGGTTTTGGTATCCGCCACTGCGGCCATAATATCCATGGCCAGATTGGGCCGGTCCAGGGCCAGGGCCTCAATATGCACCTGGTAGGTGGCGTCAGCGGTACCGTCCCAGGCCACCTCAATAATCCGCTCCCTTTCCGTTTCCCGGTGGTGGTTGATATTGGGGCAGTCGGCCCGGTGGACACTGACTCCCCTCCCCCGGGTTATATAACCCAGGATGGCGTCCCCGGGCAGGGGATTGCAGCAGTGGGCCAGGCGGATATCCAGGTTATCTATCCCCTTGACCCGGATGCCATGGGAAGGTTTGCCGTAGCCGCTCCAGGGCTTAACTGTTGTTTTAGCAGCCTCGGCAGGTGGCGGTACTTCTTCTTCTCCCTTCAGGCGGCCGAGTACTTGATAGGGGGTAAGGACGCCATCACCCACCATTACATACAGGTCTTCGCTAGTGGCTACATTGAATTTCCGGGCCGCTTCCTGGAGCAAAGGGGGTTTTAGAATCTCTTCCGGGTCAAAGCCCTGCTTCTGGCATTCCTTTTCCAGCAGTTCCCGGCCCCTGGCCAGGTTTTTCTCCCGCTCTTCCTTTCTAAACCACTGGCGGATGCGGTTTTTGGCCTGGGAAGTCTTGACGATGTGCAGCCAGTCCCGGCTGGGGCGGCTGCCCTTGGTGGTTAAAACTTCAACAATATCCCCTGTTTTTAACTTATAATCAAGGGGTACAATGCGGCCGTTAACCCGGGCCCCGGTACAGCGGTGACCCACATCGGTATGCACCCGGTAGGCGAAGTCTATGGGCACCGAACCGGCCGGCAGTTCCACTACATCCCCCTTGGGGGTAAAGACGTAGACGCGATCGGAAAAGAGATCGATCTTTAAGGATTCCATGAACTCCCGGGGATCGCGCATCTCGCGCTGCCAGTCCAGGAGCTGCCGCAGCCAGGTCAGTTTTTTCTCAAAGTCCGGGTCCGAGTTACCGCCGTCTTCTTTATAGCGCCAGTGGGCGGCAATGCCGTATTCGGCCGTGCGGTGCATTTCCCAGGTACGGATCTGGATCTCAAAGGGATCACCGTTAGGGCCGATAACGGTGGTATGCAGGGACTGGTACATATTGGGTTTGGGCATGGCGATGTAATCCTTAAAGCGCCCGGGAATAGGCTTCCACAGGGCGTGGACCAGCCCCAGAACGGCATAACAATCCTTTACACTATCAACAATCACCCGCACGGCAATGAGGTCGTATATCTCGCTTAACTCCTTGCCCTGCTTCACCATTTTGTTATAAATACTGTAAAAATGCTTGGGCCGCCCCTGGATGTCGGCTTTAATCCCACCTTCGGCTAATTTCTCCCCCAGGATCTTAACCACTTGCTGGATATATTCTTCCCGCTCCCGGCGCTTCATGTTGATGCTGTTGACCAGCTCATAATAGCGTTCAGGCTCGAGATAGCGCAGGGACTGGTCTTCCAGCTCCCACTTAAGGCGGAAAATACCAAGGCGGTGGGCCAGGGGCGCGAAGATTTCCAGGGTCTCCCGGGCAATCTCCTGCTGCTTTTCCGGCGGGTGGTGCTTCAAGGTGCGCATGTTATGCAGGCGGTCGGCCAGTTTGATCAGGATGACCCGGATATCCTGGGCCATGGCCAGGAACATCTTGCGTAAAGTTTCCGCCTGCTGTTCTTCCTTGGTCTTGTATTCCAGGCGGCTGAGCTTGGTGACGCCGTCGACCAGAAGGGCCACTTCATCGCCAAAAATTTCCCTGATAGTATCCAGGCTGATGGGCGTATCTTCCACCACATCATGGAGGAGGGCCGCTGCTATGGTCACCACGTCCAGCTGCAATTCCGCCAGGATAGCAGCCACATTTAAGGGGTGAGTAATATAATCTTCCCCCGAGCGCCGTTTCTGTCCCTCGTGGGCGGCAGCAGCAAACTGATAGGCGTCATCCAGGAGTTTCAGGTCCGCTCCCGGCTGGTAGCTTTTAACCTGTTGCTCCAGTTCCTTCAGGTCCACAGGACATCACCTCCCGCCTGCAATTTGCCGGTAAAATTGCCGGGCCATTTCCGTTTCCGCCAAAAGCTGGCGGTAACGCCGGGAAGCCATTAAATTGCACCTGGCAGCTACCTCCTGGAGATGAATGGCCAGCTCCCGCCCCCGGCTTTCGACCCGGATGAGACCAAGTTCTTCAAAAATCGCCAGGTACCATCGTTGATGATAACCTTTATTATTAATTATGTAAAGCCTGCTGCCGTTGTTAGTCCCTTTTTGCAGCTGGCGGTAAAATACTACCAGTTCCCGGCGCAGGTTTTCCGGCTGCCTGTCCCCTTCCCGGAGGTTGATATATACTTCCGGCACCTGTTCAGCCGCCGGCAGGGCCAGCTCTATTTCCTCCTGGCTGCCGGGAGGGTAATTAAAGATTACAGCATCGGCGGGGTAAAACCATGCCGGCATCTCCCGGCTGGCTACCAGCAGCGGCAGGCGGCCGCTCAAAGCCGTTTCCCGGGCCAGCCAGAGGTGCCGGGCATCAAGAAAAGTATCTACGGCCAGCCGCACCCCGGGCAGCTCCTGCTGCAACCGGGCTGCCAGTTGCAGCATCTGCGCAGCGTCCCTTTCATATAGGAGGACGTTTTGTCCCCTGGCCAGCAGCTCTGTTAAGAGGGGCAACAGTTCCGGGAATACCTGCCAGATTGCCGGGCTGCCGGCAGGACGTAACAGGTACCCTGCCGCCTGTTCCCCGGTGACCAGGGCAGATACCAGGAAGGAATCTTCCCCGGCCCCTGCTTCTGCCGGCCAGAAGGGGTGACAGGTGATGATCCCTCTTCCCTGGCTTAAAATACTGTTAAAACCCGCCTGTCCTAGCCAGGGGCCCAGGGGGCGTAAGGATACTGGATTCTTTAAACATCGCTTTAAACCGTAATAGCACTGGCGAATAGCCAGGCTGGTGGCGAATAAAAGCCCCGCGACAGGCCGGTTGCCGTTTAAGACTGCCTGCAATTGCCGGCACCAGGTGGGATTGGCCCCTGCCTGGCTGGTTGCCGCCACCAGTTCCTTGCTTACAACCGGCAGTGCCGGTATCCTGCCTGCCGGCCGGAGGGCTGCCAGCGCGAGCTGGAGCTCCTCCCGTCCCTGGTAGTTGTCCCGCTCCAGGTAAAAGGCCAGGTCCACCAGGTCACCGGGAGACAGGCCCGGCGGTAATTGCAGGTTAAAGCCGATAGCCTCCAGTTGCCTGCCTTCCCCGCCTACCATCAACTTTAAATGGGCACCATTGCTGCCCACCTGGCGGGCCGCCTTTAAACGGGCGTTGCTGTAGACCAGGAGGGGACGGGGATTGCCCTCGCCATAGGGAGCCAGGCCCTCCAGCTCCGCCAGTAGCTCCCAGTCCAGCTGGCTGAAAAGGACTTCCGCCTCAGGTGCTATTGCAGGAGCCAGTTGAACCTCAGTCATTAGTGACCTTACAGCTTCATTAAAAGCGGCCTGGAAGGCCGGGATTTCTTTAGCAGCGATCTCTAGTCCCGCTGCCTGGGCATGGCCGCCAAAGGCCAGGAGGTGAGAACGGCACCTGGTGAGGATTTCATGGAGATTGATACCCGGGAGGCTGCGCCCCGAACCCCGCCCTCTATCCCCCGCCAGGGCAATTAAAACAACCGGGTAGTTAAATTTTTCCACCAGGCGGGCAGCAACAATGCCAGTTACCCCCGGGTGCCAGCCCTCGGCCGCCAGGACCAGGCCTTTTGCTCCTGCAGCTAAAGCCTTCACGGCCATGGCTTCGGCCTCGGCGGCAATACTCTCCTCCAGGTGTCTCCGGGCCTGGTTTTCCTTCTGCAGGTGCTGGGCCAGTTCCAGGGCCCGCTGGGGGGAAGAAGTTATTAAAATTTCTAGGGCCGGCACGGCACTTCCCAGGCGGCCGCAGGCATTCAAGCGGGGAACAAGGCCAAAGGCCACTTCCCGGGCCGTCCACTCCCTGGCCGGCAGGCCTGCCACCTCTCCCAGGGCCTTCAGGCCGGGCCGCGCGCCTCCGGCGAGGGCTTTTAAACCCAGCTGGACCAGGAGGCGGTTTTCTCCCAGGAGGGGTACGGCGTCGGCGATAGTCGCCAGGGCTACCAGGTCCAGGGCCCAGCCGGCGGCCACTTCCCCTTGCGGCGCGAGTCCAAAGTAATTCGCGAGGGACTGGGCCAGTTTAAAGGCCACCCCGGCGCCGCAGAGGGGAGGCAGGTCCGGTGCCAGCAGGGGGTTAACTACGGCCCTGGCCTGCGGCAATTCCGCCCCGGGCCGGTGGTGGTCGGTAATAATCAGGTCCAGCCCCTGCTGCCGGGCAAAGATAGCCTCCTCCAGGGAAGTAATACCGCAGTCCACCGTTACCACCAGGCGGCAATCTAACTCTAACGCTTTAATGAGGGCCTTCTTTTTTAAACCGTAACCCTCCGCCAGGCGGTCGGGAATATAAACTTCAGCCTCAACCCCCAGGCGCGCCAGGGTTTCCAGCATAATGGCCGTGGCTGCCAGGCCGTCGACATCATAGTCCCCATGGACCATGATTTTTTCCCGTTTTTCTATGGCCTGGACCAGGCGTTCCCGGGCTGCCGGCAGGCCGGGAATTTTCTCTGGCGGGATAAGATTGGCCGGATCCGGCTGGAAAAAGGCCCTGGCCGCTGCCGCCGTAGTTATGCCCCGGTTGAGGAGAATTTGCGCCGTCACAGGTGAGATATGTAACTCCCGGGCCAGGGCCAGCCTCTCCGGCAGGTTAACTGGAGGTATGACCCACTGGGTTCCTGTCAAGCTTCCTGCTCCCTTTCCTGCCGGCCTGCCCCCGTTCCCGCTGCCACTTGCTCGAGGCGGGCTATGGTTTCCTGCAGTCTTTTATGCTGGCTTTTTAATTCTCTTATTTCCCGGGCCTGGCGTACCTGCCTGACGGCGCCCAGCAAAAATACCACCAGGGCACCGAAGGCTGCTGACCCCAGGATAACCAGGACCAGGGAAATATTACTAAATTGCCAGGCTAAAAAATTAATTTCTACCGGGCCTGCATTCTGGACGGCAAAGATAGCCACCAGCAGGGCAAAAAAAATGGCCAGGAGGGAAAAAATCTGCATCAGTCCACCCCCGAAAAATAGACGATGTTCACATCTATATTCAATTCGCCTTCGAGGAACGATTTTCCTTCTCCGGGCAGGTGGTACACACCCGGCAATCCACCACTGAAGAGCAGGGTTCGGCATGGATTAAAACATCGGTGTAAGGCAGAGCTGCTCTTATCTCATCGCCAATATGCTCACAGAGGTCATGGACATAATCGATATGTTTGTAACGCGGTACCACCAGGTGCAGGTCTACCTGGCGGTCCCGGCCAGCCTTGCGAGTGCGTAATTTATGGAATTCAACATACTCATGGGCATGCCGGGCGATAATTTCCTTAATTACCTCTTCTTCTTCAGCCGGCAGGCTGACATCCATCAGGGGCAGCATGGCCTCCCGGGTTAAATGGCAGGCTGCCCTGATGATCATGGCGGCTACCACCAGGGCTACCAGGGGGTCCAGCCAGTAGAATCCAGTAAAATAAAGGGCTACCAGGCCCAGCATGACGCCGGCGGAAGTATAAACATCGGTGCGCAGGTGCCAGGCGTCGGCCTCCAGGGCGATGGACTCCGTATCCTTTGCCACCTGGAAGAGATAGCGGGAAACCAGGTAGTTGACTACGACGGCCCCGCCCATTACGGCAACGCCGGTCAGGGGCTCGTTAACGGCATGACCGCCGCTAATGAGTCTTTTTATAGCTTCATAAATAATCCATATGGCTGCCAGGAAAATCAGCAGGGCTTCAATGGTACCTGCAATATTTTCAATTTTGCCATGACCGTAGCGGTGCTCGGCATCAGCCGGCTTGCTGGCTTCCCGGACGGAAAAATAGGCTATCGCCGCCGCCACCAGGTCCAGGCCGGAGTGGATGGCTTCCGACATGACACTGACCGAGTGCATCCAGTAACCGATCCCCAGTTTACCCAGCACCAGGATTATGTTGGAAAAGATAGATACCCTGGCAGCTCTGGTCCGCACATCCATTTTTAAGGCCTCCTGCATCCTTATAAGTAAAAAATTGGACTTCATCCGGGAGCGATGAAGTCCCTGGCACCAAGCCTTTTACTCATTTTACAACATTAGTTTGTCTTCCGCAAGCTGCCCGCCCTAAAAAAGTCCAAGCAGGCGCCCGCCCAGCAGCACGGCCGTTAAAAATAAAGCCCCCAGCCGTAAGCCGGGTAAAAACAATCCCGCGGCTAATTCGTGTAGTAAATGCCGGCGCGAGAAATAAGCCGCTCCCAGGCTGCCGGTGCTCCCTGCCAGGAACAATCCCCACAGGGGGCCGAGAAAAATCCCGGCCATGACCAGAGCCGCTAGACTCCCTGTTAGCAACTGTTTTCCTGCCAGGACTGATTCTTTATGCCTCCGGTACCAGCGCCGGGCAACTCCTTCGGCTGCCATGAGAGCAACGGTTCCCCCGACCGTAGCCAGGGCAACATAAGGGGCCGACAACCCCGGGACCAGGCCGGTGGCGCCCAAAATTACCCCTGCAGCCCAGAGGAGCAATAGCCCCCGCTCGGGCCGGACTACTCCTGCTGCCATGGCCAGGGTAAAGGTTAAACCGCCAAGGAAGGAAATGGCTAAATGGATATCCATTGTTAAGCTACCTGCAGGTTTGTTTTTTTACGTTTAGCATACCCCGGCTGAGGTTAGGTATACTGCCCGGCGTAAGGCCCAGCCGCTCCTTCTCTCGGATTGAGAGCAGTCATGGTCGCCAGTTCCCTGGTCGCACAGTTGTCAATACCGAGAGAAAATAATTTGCTCACCGGTAGGAAACCGGCGGACTCCGTGTACTGGCGGATTCATATTAGTTCGACAATAGTATCCCTTTATTGGTGCAGATAAACTCTTCGTAAGCTTTATACCCTCATGTTACTTGATCAGGCCTTTTTTCAGCAGGAAATCTCTTGCCACCTGGGCCACTTCCTTTTTTTCCTCGTCGACCTGATAATTCAGCTGACGCATCTCATCATCATTGAGCTGGCCCGCCAGCTTGTTCAGGACTTCTTCCAGCTGGGGATACTTCTCGAGGGTGTCCATACGTACCAACGGTGCAGCAAAGTAAGGCGGGAAGAAGTGTTTATCATCTTCCAGTATCTTTAGCTTATAGGTAATCAACTGGCCGTCGGTGGCGAAGGCGTCGATCACATCTACCATCTTGTTATGAATGGCTTCGTATTTTAAGCCGGTTTCCATCTGCTTGGTGCTTTTGAAATTTAGCCCGTAAGTGGCAATTAAGCCGTCATAGCCGTCCGGGCGGTTAAAAAATTCCTGCTCGGCCCCAAGTACCATCTCACCGGCTACGCTTTTCAGGTCGGATATTTTTTGTAAGTTACGCTGTCGAGCAACCTCCTCCGGTACCGCAAGGGTGTAAGTGTTATTAAAACCAAAGGGTTTCAGCCACTTCAGCTTGAACTGCTCGTTATATGCCTTTTGGACGGTATCGTACGCCTTCTGGGGGTCATTAATAACTTCCTTTTTCAAGATTGCCACCAGGCCGGTACCGGTGTAGTCAGCGTAGAGATCAAGGTCGCCTTTTTTAAGGGCGTTAAAGTTAACCAGGGTACCGCCAAGGTTTAATTTGCGTTCCACCTTCAGGTCCGTATGGGCTTCTATGAGCTGGGCCATTATCTCGCCAAGGAGAATGTTTTCGGTAAAGTCCTTGGACCCTACAACCACTGTGCCTTTAGCCCTGGTTCCACCGCAGCCGGTAGCTACAAATAGCAACATAGCGATGCCTGTAAATAGCGCGATCAGCTTCCCAACTCGTTTGGATTTCTCGCGCAAGATATCCCATCCTTTCTTTAATTTATAATGCTGAGACAGCCTTTTTTTTGAGCCCCCGCGGAACCAATACTTGTTCCAGCAGGGCCAGTCCGGCGTCGGTCAAAATAGCCAGCAGCGCCGCAGGTACGGCCCCCATCAGTACCATAGTGTTGTTCCTCGTTTGAATACCGCGCCAGATTAGCGTCCCCAAGCCTCCTGCCCCAATGAGCACGCCGATGGTCGCAATTCCAATGGCCGTGACAAGAGCCACACGCATACCGGCCAGGATTACCGGTAGCGCAATTGGTACTTGCACTCGCCATATTAGTTGGCTCCTGGTCATCCCCATGCCTTTACCTGCCTCCAGCAGGCCGGGGTCTACCCCTAATAGCCCGGTATAGGTATTGCGGACGATGGGCAGCAGGGAATAAAGGAACAACGATACAACAAGGGTAGTATCCCCCAGCCCGAACAGCATCATCAATAGAGCTAACATGGCCAGGCTGGGAATAGTTTGGATCACTTCAGTGGCTGCCATTACAAGCTTGGCCAACCACCGGTACCTGGTCAACAATATTCCCAACGGAATGCCGCCCGCAGCGGCCAACGCAACTCCCATTATCGACAAGCTGATATGTTGCCAACTCAGAGCCAGCACTCTATCCATCTTTCGCCTCCTATCTCATTGGTTTTGAACGGGCGGGTTATCGCTGCCGCAGCCCCCGCGGGGTTACCGCACGCTCTACAAAACCTAGTGACCAGCTGGCCAGTAGGGCCAGCAGGGCAGCGGGTAATGCACCGGCCATAATGAGCTTGGCGTCATAGGTGTGGATGCCGGCAAGAATTGGATCGCCCAATCCACCGGCGCCGATTAAGGCCGAAAGGGTGGCCCAGCTGATAATATAGACAGTTGAAACGCGGATGCCGGACATGATAACCGGGAAGGCTAAGGGGAACTGTATCCAGGTTAAAAGCTGTCTCCGGTTCATCCCCATACCTATACCGGCTTCCAGGTAGGCAGGATTTACTTCGCGAATGCCGGTATAGGTGTTGCGTAGAATTGGGAGTATCGAGTAGAGGAACAATACAGTCATGGCCGGTACTATACCAATGCCAAGAAAAGGCAGAATAAATCCAAAAAACGCCAGGCTGGGAATGGTTTGAATAGTACTGGAAATACCGAGCACCACCGACGCCGCTCGCTGATGGCGGGCGAGTAGAATACCCAACGGCACCGCGATAAGGGTTCCCATCAGCACCGCACCTAGCGAAAGCAGCAAATGTTCCCCGGTAGCAGATAGGATACTCGAGCCTTTGGCAGCCAAAAACTCCGTCCAGCTAAGCACTCGCCTCATCTCCCCACACCACGGATGCCAGGGCATTGACCATGCTGGTCCTGGTAACCAGTCCCTTCAAGCGGCCCTCCTTATCGATTACCGGCAGGTACTCCAGCCGCTCCCGGGTGATCAGGTCAAAGGCCTCCCGGGCCGGGGTTCCCTCGAACACTACAGGAACGTCACGAGCCATCAAATCCTGCACCTGGTGAGCCCGCTGGTAGTTGCGATTCAATTCCTCGATAGAAACGGAGCCTAACAGCCGGCCAGCTTCATCGGTAACCAGCAGCGTATCTACCTTTTTACGACGCATGGTGGCAACTCCTTCGGCAACACCCGTATGGGGCCGTACCGTCACCGGTTCACCAATCATAACCTGTTCTACGGTGCGCAATTCCAGTCCAGGAGCCAGCCGTTCTTTGCCGATGAACGAGGCCACGAACTCGTTGGCGGGGTGCCGCAACAGTTCTTCAGGCGCAGCGACTTGGACGATGTGGCCGTCTTTCATTACCACAATCCGGTCAGCAAGTTTCAGTGCCTCGTCCATATCGTGGGTAACAAAGAGAATGGTCTTATGCAGCTTGGCCTGCAAGGCCTTCAATTCCTCCTGCAGGTTTTCCCGCGTAATTGGGTCAAGGGCACCAAAGGGCTCATCCATAAGGATGAGCGGTGGTTCAGCCGCCAGGGCACGCAACACCCCGATACGCTGTTGCTGCCCCCCGCTTAGCTCTGAAGGGTAACGGTCAGCGTATTCATCAGGGTCCATACCCACCAGTTCCAATAATTCGCGAACGCGCTGGCGGCGGCGTTCTGCTGGCCATCCCAGCAGGCGAGGTACCACATCCACGTTTTGAGCAATAGTCATGTTGGGAAACAAAGCTATCTGCTGGATAACGTAGCCAATGTGTCGCCGTAACGCCACGGGATTTTGTTCCCGGATATCCTTGCCGTTAAGGTAGATGGCCCCGGAGGTGGGTTCGATAAGACGGTTAACCATTTTTAAGGTGGTGGTCTTGCCACAACCGCTGGGGCCAATTAACACAATAAATTCTCCGGCCTCGACTTCCAGGTTGAAATCGGCTACGGCTATTCGATTGCCGTCATATACTTTCGAGACGTGTTCGAAGGTAAGCATGGCGTCCTCCTTTCAACAGGGGTGTTTCAGGCTAAAGAACGCCTGGTATTAACCGTCAGTAAGGGCTGGTTTACCTTCAGCCAGCCGGCGCAACCGGTCCACCGCCTTCTGGTTTCCCACCACCAGGAGCAAGTCCCCCGCGCTTAATCGAAGCTCTGTGCCCGGAGAGGCGTACCAGCGGCCCCGGCGCCGTACAGCGGTAACGGTAACACCCGTAACTGTCCTCAATTGGGCCTCCTGCACGCTCTTTCCCACAAGGGGTGAACCCGGTGAAACCAAGATCTCTTCAGCATTCTGCATGTTTTTTAGCATGCCTGTTTTAAAGTGCACAATTTCTTTAACCAGTTTATCGATTTCCGCATTTAACTTGTTACGCTGTTTGATAAGGGTATCCAGCCGGCGCTCCAAGACCTCAAGGGAGTTGTGTTCGTGAAAATCCTCGATAAAGTCCCGGGCGGCCTGACGGGAAAGGATAATTACCCCACTCCCTGGAACTACTTCAACCACCTGTCGCGCCTGCAGAAGCGCCAGGGCCTTTCTTACTGTTTCGGGCGAAACTCCATACTGCCCGGCTAAAATAGTCCGCCCCGATACTCTTTCACCTTCGTTGTAAGTTCCCCGGAGAATCTCGCCGGCAATCATTAGGGCAATTTGTTCATAACGGGCCAGTTCTTCGCTGCTTATATAGTCCATTGTTAGTCTCTCCTTACCGACAACTCTATATTATAACTTAGATTGTCACTTGTCAACCTGTACCACACCGCCATTTTTAGTTACGAAAACAGTTCTGAAGCCGCTATCATAATGTGAGGACAAGAATATTATTTCTTCGCTTGGTTGGAAAACGCAAAAAAGCCGCCTAATTCTTCATGAAAGAATAAGGTGGCTTTTGAACAGGCCCATCGTAACATACGATTCAGTGCCCATGGCGGGCGCACATAATAAAAGATAGCCTGCAAACCTCCTGCAGGCTATCTCCTGGTATGCCCTCTTATAACCTAACTCTAATGGGAAGTAGCCTTGCGCGTCTTAGCTTTGGTGGCTGCCTTGGTCACCGCCGCCTGCCGGTGGCGTTCCCGGCTAAGTTTACGAAAATCGATCCATAAGGGGCTGGCGGTAAAGATTGATGAGTAGGCACCGCTGATGGTACCGATGAGCATGGCCAGGGCAAAGGTCCTGGTGGTCTCGCCGCCCAGGAGCATCAACGCCAGCAGGGCGATGATCACCGTCAGGACGGTATTAATAGACCGGGTCAGGGTCTGGTTAATACTGCGATTGACCAGTTCCTCCATAGATTCCTTTTTGCGCAGCCGTAAGTTTTCCCGGATGCGGTCAAAAATAACAATGGTATCATTTATAGAATAACCGATAATGGTAAGGATGGCCGCCAAAAAGGTGCTGTCCACTTCCCAGCGGAAAATGGCAAAAAAACCGAGGGTCACCAGCACATCGTGAATCAGGGCCAGGATTGCCGCGAGCCCGGATAAAAATTCAAAGCGGATTGTGATATAGATAATCATCAAGACCCAGGCAATGGCCATGGCTTCGATACCTTTAATGGTCAGTTCCCGGCCGATGGTAGCGCCGACCTTTTCGTTACGCTTTAAATCCAGTTGCCCCAGTTTATCGCGCAAGGCACCAATAACCTGGTCGGTTTGCTCTTCATTGAGTTCTGTTGTCCGGATCAGAAACTCATTATTGCCTGCTGCCTGGATGGAGCTGTTACCCAGGTTGAGACCGCCGAGAACCTCCCGGACCTGGCTGGCATTAACCGGTTGCTGGAACTGGACCTGGATAATATTCCCACCGGTGAAATCAATACCAAAATTTAGGGGGGATGGCCAGTTCAGGACCATGGCTATAAGACCCGGGATGATTATAAGCAGCGAAAGGGCATACCACCACTTGCGCCTGCCGACAAAGTTAAAATTGAAGTTCATTAGATCTCACCCCTCGCCGCTACCGGAATTTGCCCTTCTTTAACCCCATAGAGCCACAGTTTGTGGAAGGCCGGTACGCCAATGACCAGGTGTAAGAGGAAACGCGTCAGGGTTATGGCCGTGAACATGCTGGCGACAATACCTAAAGAGAGGGTGACGGCAAAACCGCGCACCGTGCCGCTGCCCAGGAAGTAAAGGACCAGTGCCGCCAGCACCGTTGTGGCGTTGGCGTCAAAGATGGTGTTAAAGGCCCGCTTAAAGCCGGCATCAATGGCTGCCCGCAAAGTCTTGCCGTTGCGCAATTCTTCTTTGAGGCGCTCGTAGATAATGATATTGGCGTCAACGGCCATACCCACCGACAGCAAGAGGCCGGCTATGCCCGGTAGCGTCAGGGTAGCCTTTAAAGCCCACAGGACCCCCAGAACTATAAGGCTGTAAACAATCAGGGACAAATTGGCCACCAATCCCGGCAGGCGGTAAACAACGAGCATAAACAAGGCGATTAAGGCCAGGCCAACGATGACGGCCGTCTTGCTCCTGGCCAGGGAATCCGCTCCCAGGGTCGGGCCTACTGCCCGGCGCTCAATAATCTGCACCGGTACCGGCAGGGCGCCGCCGCGTAAGAGGGCTGCCAGGTCGGCTGCCTCCTGGAAGGAAGCAAAGCCGCCCCTGATGACCGCCTCGCCGCTGGGAATGGCTTCATCTACGTGGGGGTTGGTGAGTAAATCCTCATCCAGATAAATGGCAATATGCCGCTTGGGGTCACCCGAGCTGTAGCTGCTGACCAGCTTCTGGGTTATTTCGGCAAACTTTTTGGTGCCCTCGGCATTAAATTTCAGGGTGATTTCCGGTTCCCGGCTCTGCTGGTCTATCACAGCTTTAGCGTCCTTCAAGTCTTTTCCGGTGACCACAACCTGGCCGTCACTGGTGCGGAACTCCAGTTGGGCCGTCTTGCCGATCATTTTAACGGCCTCTTCCGGGTTATCATACCCGGCCAGCTGGATAATCAGGCGGTCACTGCCTTCCCGCTGGATCACCGGTTCAGCTATCCCCAGCTGGTCGACCCGGTCACGCATAACCCGTTCCAGGGCGACCATGTCCTCATTGGTCACCGCGTGTTCCGCTGTGCTCTGGGCCTGGACGAGAATATAAACACCGCCGCACAAGTCCAGGCCCAGTTTCATGGCCCGTATTAAAGGCTGAAAGGCCCCTATGCCTAGCGCTAGGATGGCGATAAAAACAATGGCGAGCTTAAAGAAGCCGCCTGCTCCTTTCCCCCCTGCCAAAACTCTCCTGCCTCCCTTGACAGAATGCAACTGCAGACAACCTATTATAACTCCAGCCGGAGTTGCCCGTCAATTGCTGCAAATACCACCCGCACCAGTTTTTTCTACTTCACAGCAGCCGGGCCTCGTTCACCACCAGTCCAAAATGGCAGTCGAGGAAATCAGCGGCCCGGCGGCACATCATCATCCGCATGAGGAAGATCTCAAAATACTCCATGGGCGTGCTGATGGAGAGGTCAATGGTCAGTTCCAGGGTAATGGTACGCCTGGAAGCATCTACCCGTAAAAAAGAGTGCTGGACGGCGTAATTGACCCGGTCGTGGATATCAAAGGTGCTGATATCACTATTGCGCACCCGGGAGCGGTGGACATCGGATTTATCCGCTAGGATGAGGGCCGCACCTACGGTATTGACGGCCTGGCCATATTCTTCTTCATGGTTACCGATGGCGCCCATAATGGTAGCTACCTCAACGGTAGGCATACCCAGGCGGGTCAAAATGCGGTAAGCCAGCAGGGCCCCTGTCTGGCCGTGATCTTGCCGGCTAATGACGTTACCGATATCATGCAGGTACCCGGCAATGGCCGCCAGTTCGGCTACCCTCCGGTCATAACCCAGGTGTTCCAATACGTTATAGCTGATCTTGGCCACCAGGCTCAAATGGCGGTGGCTGTGTTCGGTAAAACCCATGGCTCCCAGGTGTTCATTGCCTTTAACAATCAGCGCTTCTACCTCGGGGTCCCTTTTAACATCTTCCAGGGTCACTGGCGCCAAGCCTGATTATTCCTCCTGTCCAGGTACATAGGCTACCCCGCCCTTGTCCACCTCGACCTCAACCCTATCGGCAATGCGGACCATCAAGGTTCTATCTTTGATTTTTGTTATCCGGCCATGCAACCCGCCAGCCAGGACCACCCGGTCATCCACCTTCAGGCTGTTTAACATCTCCTGGCGCCTTTTTTGTTGCTTTTGCTGGGGCCGGATTATCAGGAAATAGAGGATCCCAAAAAAGATCAGCATGTAAAAAATGGTTCCCGCCCATTGCTGCATGAACAACCACCATCCTTGCTTTAATTTGGTCTTTAACTCCTTAACATTCGACGCAGGTATGGATAATACCTGCCCCCATTTAGATTTTTCCCGAATTATATTTGGCATAAAAGTCGGCTTCAAAAGCTTCCAGGTCATTGTTAGCGATGGCCTGGCGAATACGGTGCATCAACTTCAGCAGGAAATATAAGTTGTGAATGGTTGTCAGCCTGAGACCCAGGATTTCATCGGCCTTGAGCAGGTGCCGGATGTAGGCCCGGCTGTAGTGGCGGCAGGTATAGCAGTCGCACTCCGGGTCCAGGGGGCGGAAATCCCGGGCATAGGCAGCGTTACGCACCACCAGCTTGCCGTAAGTGGTCATTACCGTGCCGTTGCGGGCAATGCGGGTGGGCAGGACGCAGTCGAACATATCTACCCCCCTTTTTACTCCTTCGATCAGGCAGTCCGGCGAACCCACCCCCATGAGATACCGGGGCTTGTTTTCAGGTAGATATCCCTGCAGGTCCTCCAGGATGCTGTACATCAATTCCTTGGGTTCGCCGACGCTCAGGCCCCCTATGCCGTAACCGGGAAAATCCAGGGCCGTAATCTCCCGGGCGCTGCGGCGGCGCAATTCGGGAATTACCCCGCCCTGGATAATGCCAAACACCGCCTGGTCCTCCCGGCGGTGGACCTCCAGGCAAATTTCCGCCCAGCGGCTGGTGCGCTCTACTCCTGCTTCTACTTCTTCCCGGCTGGCCGGGTAGGCGACACACTCATCAAAGGCCATGGCAATATCGGAACCCAGGGATTCCTGGACGGCCATGGATTCCACCGGTCCCATGAAATGGGTCGAGCCGTCCAGGTGGGAGCGAAAAGTCACGCCTGCATCGCTGATTTCCCGCAAATCGGCCAGGCTAAAGATCTGGAAGCCGCCGCTGTCGGTGAGAATGGGTTTTTCCCAGTGCATGAAGTTGTGCAGGCCCCCGGCTTCCCGGATGATGTCGGCACCAGGACGAAGGTAAAGGTGATAGGTATTGGCCAGGATAATTTGGGCTCCCACTCCGGCCACTTCTTCCGGCGTCATAGTTTTGACGGTGGCCTGGGTGCCGACGGGCATGAAGACCGGCGTCTCGATGGTGCCATGGGGAGTTTTAAGTCGCCCCAGGCGGGCGCCGGTGGCCCGGTCACGTTTGAGCACGGTAAAGGTTACAGCGGGCAAATGAGTATTTCCTCCTAACTAATAATTCGAAAATAACTTTTTCGTAGGGCTGGCTTTAGTTTGGAGCGAGCGACTTGGTCTGAGCGGCAAAGCGGCCTTGGCAAAGCCGAAGAGCGAGGGCGGGGCCGAGGACAGGAGGTCCGAGGCCGGCCTCTGAGGCAAGGATGCCGAATAGGCCGGGAACCCCGCCCGAGCCGGAGGCTGAGCCGTAGGCCGCTCCGCGAGGACCAGGGAGCGAGCGAAAACAAAGCCAGCACTCATCTACATAGTTTGCCCTTCGGGGGCGGTCACTCCCAAGCAATCGAAACTCTTTCTACAAGATCAGCATCGCATCCCCGAAGCTGAAGAAGCGGTAACCCTCCGCCACAGCAGTCCTGTAGGCGGCCAGGATTTTTTCCCGGCCGGCAAAGGCGCTCACCAGCATGATGAGGGTCGATTTGGGCAGGTGGAAGTTGGTGATAAGGCAGTCAATAGCCTTGAAGCGGTAGCCGGGATAAATAAAGATATCCGTCCAGCCGCTCCCTGGCTGGATAAGACCTGTTTCAGTAGCTACCGTCTCCAGGGTGCGGACTACCGTCGTGCCCACGCCCACTATCCGTCCTCCCCGGGCGCGGGCGGCATTAATGGCCGCCGCTGCCTCCGGGGTCACTTCATAGTACTCGGCATGCATCTGGTGTTCTTCGATGTTTTCCACCTTAACGGGGCGGAAAGTACCCAGGCCGACATGGAGAAGGAGGTAGACTATTTTCACCCCCTGCTCCCGCAGTTGCTCCAGGAGGCGGGGGGTAAAGTGCAGGCCGGCCGTCGGCGCTGCCGCCGAGCCTTCCACCCGGGCATAAACCGTCTGGTAACGCCCGGGGTCCTCCGGCTTCTCTTTAATATAAGGCGGCAGGGGCATCTCCCCCAGGCGGTCCAGGAGGGCTTCAAAGGGACCTTCCCGGTAAGAAAACTGCAGTACCCGCCCCCCGGCGCCAGTCGTTGCCATGGCCCGGGCCCTCAGTTCCCCCTGGCCAAAGATTATCTCCGTACCCACCGGCACCCGCCGCCCCGGCCGCACCAGGGCTTCCCAGGTATCCCGGTCGCGTCGTGTCAGCAAAAGCACTTCGATCCTGGCTCCCGTACCGGCCCGGCGTCCCCAGAGGCGGGCCGGTATCACCCTGGTCTCATTTAAGACCAGGACATCCCCGGGGCGGAGATAAGCCGGCAGGTCATAAAAATGGCGGTGTTCCAGGTAGTCCCTATCCCGGTGCAGGACAAGGAGCCGCGAGGCATCCCGCGGCTCCGCCGGTGTCTGGGCAATCAATTCCGGGGGGAGATCATAGTCGAATTCTTCAAGACGCAAATCAATCTCTCACCTACTCTATGTTTACAGCGGAGCAATCTTTAAGCGGCCGTCAAAGCGGTCCTGGTTATAATAGTGTTCAATAATTTGCTGGTAAGTATACCCTTTTTCCGCCATCCCCATGGCGCCCCACTGGCTTAAGCCTAAGCCATGGCCGTTGCCCCGGCCCTGGAAAACTACCTGGCGGAACATCTTCGGTACGCTGCGGCTACCATCCCGGCCAGCTACCATATACTCCCCGGCGGCGCCGTTGGGAGCGTTCATCACCCCGCCGGCTCCCAGGGCCACCAGTTCGGCACCGTAATTTACGGAACGCTGCCCGCCGGAGCCGTCGACGATGTGGACTGTAGAATCCATCTGCACGTTAAATAAAGTGCTTTTCAGAACATCCCGGCCGAAAACGGCCCGTATACCGTCCCGGAAGGCAGATGCCGTTCCGGTGGTCGTGCGGATGTCCATCCTCGTAACCCGGCCGGAAACCGTTTCCCCCTGTTCGTCCCTGCGCAGGCGGGAAAGAACCAGGTCAACAACATCCCCGGCTTCCCCCTGGCCCTGCCCGGCCAGCCAGGCATTAACTTTTTCCTGGACCTGTTGCCGTGTGAGGGTTACAGTCCAGGTGTAGCTGTTGGCCGGGTAGCCGCCTGGCGTCTGATTGGGGTACTTTAAAGCCCACTCATCCTCCGGCGAAGGTACCCCGCGCAGGTAGGGCAGGGGATTGCTCCACACATTCTCGCTGTCCTCGGTATAGCCGCCGGCATTGGCATGAAAGTAGGCCTCGATAACCTTGCCGTCATAGTAAATTACCAGCCCGCGGGTGGCATCAACGGCTTGAATGACTTTATCGCGGTAAGGGCCATAGTTGACCTCGGCTTCATAACCGCCATAGACCTGCGTCATGGTATCATCGGTGACATCATATAGGGCGGCTGGTTTCAACCTGGTGACGGCGTAGGAGCGGGCAATCACAGCCTGGGCCTTGAGGGCATCCAGGCCGGCACTGGCCGGCATTTCCCTGCCCACCACGCCGTAGAGGTATTGCTCCAGGTCCAGGGTATTGATGGCCATCAGGCCATTGTCCCCCTTGAGAATATTTAAGCTGCCCCGGTAACGCTGCCCCTGGTAGCGGAAGAGATTTAAAGTCCCGGCGTCCCTGGCCTTAAGCTGGATAGGACCGCCGAAGGTACCCGGCAGCGGCGTGCCCTCCCGGCTTAATTGCCAATCAGCGCCGTTTTTTTTCACCGTCCACTTTTCTCCCGCCTTTACCGGGCTGATTTCCTTACCGCTGTGGCCATCAATTAACTGGTAACTCCCCTGTTCAACCTGGAAGTCCACCTGCGCCAGTTCGCCATCGAGCAAGACCCGGATTACTGGTACGTCCCCTTTAGAGACGGCACCTGCCGGTATCGTTGCCAAAACCAGGAGCAAAGCAGCCAGGAGAGCAACCGCTAGTCCTCGCGGGAAGATTTTATTTCCCAATTTTTCTTCTCCCCTTTAACGCTATCTACCCGATCTATCTGGTTATTATGGCCGGGCCGTAAAGATTCCCCTGGAATTCCAGGGGTACCGCTCCTCCCCTTCTCAGTGAACACCTCAACTCTGGTCCCTTTATTACCCGGGGCAACCTCAAGTTCGTTACGGTTAGATGACTGCCCCGGCTGGTCTTGATTACCGGCAATATTTTCCGCCTTCTCACGCGGGCCCCGCTCGTTGCCACGCTGGTTGTCATAACTATTACCACCTGCAACCTGTTGCCCCAGGGCTCTCTTGAGGGTTGCGCCCAGCTGTTGCTCCTTCTGCAAAAGGTCTTTATCCTGCTGCAGCTTTTGCAATAACTGCTCCCAGTTGCTGTCAAACCTCGCCAGTACCCTGGCCAGGCTATCTTTTTGCAGGTCAGCCGCCGTAACCGGGAGTCCAGCATCCAGGGCTTCCAGGAGGATGCTGTATTTCCCCGCCGACAGGCCGGTGGCTTCAGCGTGCTGGCGGATTTCCGGCTGGACGGTAGCCGCCTCAACTACCGCCTGGACCCGGGCCTGTTGCAGGACATTCCGGGCCTCCCGGGTTAATTTCTGGCCCAGTTCATCGCCGGCCGCCAGTTTTTCCTGGCTGGCACCGGCAGCAGGGATCACTGTTACCACCATGGCTCCCTGGCGGTCGGGCAGGTAGTAACCCTGGCGCACGGCTTCCCTGGTCAGGACCTGGATAGCGATAGCTGCTTTTTCATCTTTAAGGGCAACGCCAGCCAGCAACTTTTCCCCATCGCTATTTAATCCCCGGGCACTGAGCACCCTTTCCCGGTCATCCACCGCCAGTTCAATGCTGGGATTGATGTCGATATTAATATAAAAGGCCAGTTGACCGGGGGTTGGCGGCGCCATGGCCCGGCGCGCCAGGGGGAGGGCCAGAAAAAGCAATAAGATTACTGCCGCTGCTGCCATCATAGCCTGCCAGGGGGGCCTCTTTTTAACCAGGGGCAACATAACCTCTTCCCCTACTTCTGGCAGCAGGCCGGTCAGGTGGAGGGTGCGCCACTCCCCCTCAGGGGTCAAAACAATAACCTCATTTCCCTGCCTGGCCACCACCAGCCCCCGCTCAGCGTCAAGCATCCTGACCACCCCTTTTGCTTTGACCTATGTAGTCTGCCAGGTATTCATAATCGCCCATCAGCATGAGTGCTGCGGCGATAATATATTTGCGGTGGCGCTCCAGGGTTTTGCGGCTGGTTTCCATGGATTTTACCAGGGCTTTCAGGGGTAAAGCTTTGCGTTCCCGGAGGTACTGGCTGAAGAGGGGGTTGGCTGCCACTACCCGGGCGGCTGCCAGGGCCCGGTCACGGGCGTCCCGGTGCTGGGGGCTGGCCTTGACCAGGTCCTTGAAGGTTATGCCAAACTCAGCCAGTTCTTCCCGGTAGCGCTCTATTTCCCGGCGCCGGTCGGCCAGTTCGTTGACCAGGTTTATCTCTTCCCCGCCCAGGGGATCGACGGTGGCTGCCGTTTCATTCTCCAGGGCTTGTAAGGACAGCACCCGCCGGTGCCGCCCTTCCCGGCGAAAATAGTCAACTAAACGGCGGCGGATAATGGTCTCGGCCAGGGTTAAAAAGTTTGAGCCACCGCCCGGGCGGAAACTATCGATGGCTTCGTTAAAGGCCATCAGGCCGACGCTGGCCTCGTCATCTTCCCCCAGGCGGATAAAATGACCTGTTGCCCTGGAAACGACGGCCAGGATAAAGGGTGTAAAGCGGCGGATTAATTCCTCCCTGGCCCCGGCATCCCCGTTCCTCGCCTGAAGCAGTAACTGGTTGGGGTCTGCTTCCGGTGGCACTTTTAGCCTCACCTCTCATAGTATTCGTAAGGCCTTGACGTTTTCCGACTACTGGAGGCTAACGGCGGAAGATTAAGTTTAACACGACGGTCAGGATGAGGCTTAAGAGGAGGGAACTCAGTAAGGGGAAATAGAAGGTGAAGTTGCCCTTCTGGATATAAATGTCCCCCGGCAGGCGCCCGAAGGAAAAGAGTTTACCCATCCCAAGGAGGATTAAACCCATCAGGGCAATTAGCAGCCCCATCCCCAGCAGCATTTTGCCGAAAAAACTCCAGTCGCCCATTGGTGTCCTCCTTCGAAAATAACTCTATCGTAGGCTGGCATTGTCTCGCTTGCTTCCAATAAATGCCAGCCAGGCATTTTCATTCATATTTCAAAACAGGCTATCCATTCTCGTTATCCCCAGGTGCTCGTAAGCCCTGGGTGTGGCCATGCGGCCCCGGGGGCTGCGCTGGATAAAGCCGTGCTGGAGCAAAAACGGCTCATAGACATCCTCTATGGTATCCGGCTCTTCGCTGATGGCCGCCGCCAGGGTTTCCAGCCCCACCGGGCCACCGTTAAATTTCTTGATGAGGGTTAACAACAGGCGGCGGTCGGAGCTGTCCAGGCCTAAGGAGTCGACTTGCAGGAGTTCTAAGGCTTCCCTGGCTACCTCCCTGGTAATTATCCCTCCGGCACGGACTTCGGCGTAATCCCGCACCCTTTTCAGCAGGCGGTTGGCCACCCGGGGCGTTCCCCGGGCGCGGCAGGCAATCTCCCTGGCCCCTTCAGGCTCAATACCTACCTGCAGGATGGCTGCCGCCCGGAGAATAATTTGCTCCAGCTCCTCTATCCGGTAAAACTCCAGCCGGGAATTAATGCCAAAGCGATCCCTTAAAGGCGAAGACAACAACCCGGCCCTGGTAGTAGCCCCCACCAGGGTAAAAGGGGGTAAATCCAGGCGGATGGAGCGGGCGCCGGGGCCTTTACCCAGAATAATATCCAGGGCAAAATCTTCCATGGCCGGGTACAGGATCTCCTCCACCTGGCGGGGCAGGCGGTGGACTTCATCAATAAAGAGGACGTCCCGGGGCTGTAAATTGGTAAGAATGGCGGCCAGGTCCCCGGCTCGTTCCAGGGCCGGCCCCGAGGTAACCCTTAAACTCACCCCCAGCTCGCTTGCGATGATGCCGGCCAGGGTGGTCTTCCCCAGGCCGGGCGGGCCGTAGAGCAGGACGTGATCCAGGGCTTCCCCCCGCTCCCGGGCCGCCTGGATAAAGATGCTCAATGTTTCCTTGACATGCTCCTGGCCGATATATTCGGCCAGGCGGCGCGGGCGCAAGCTCACTTCCAGTTCTTCGTCTTCCCGGTGCAGGTTCCCGGCCAGCAAACGCTCTGCCGTCAATCAGCCCCACCTCCCTGGCCTATAGTTTTCAACACTCCCTGGAGGACGGCCGTCGTATCAGCCCCCGGCCCCAGTTCCGCCTTAACCCTGGCCAGGACCGGGCTTATCTCATCCCGGCTGTAGCCCAGGGCCAGGAGGGCGGCCAGGGCTTCATCATTATCGCCGGCCCCGCCATCCCCTGCTACCCTGGCCGTTGCCCCGGCCTCACCGGCCAGCCCGGATTTTAGAATGGCGTCCTTTAATTCCAGGAGCAGGCGCCTGGCCTTCTTGGCCCCGATGCCGGGCAGGGCAGTCAGAAAGGCAGTATCTTCGGCAACAATAGCCCGCGCCAGCTGTTCCGGAGCCGCTGCCGCCAGGACCTGGAGGGCACCGCGGGGTCCAATGCCGGCCACCCCCAGTAAAAGGGTAAAAAACCTCAGCCCCTCAGGCCGGGTAAAGCCGTACAGCTCCACGGCGTCTTCCCTGACTACCAGGTGGGTATAGACGGCAACCTCTGTCCCCGGAGGCGGCCAGGATTGCGCCGGCGGTGTACGGACGAACCAGCCGATGCCCCCGGTTTCCACCAAAATACCTTCCGGCATTACCTGGCGTAACTGGCCTCGCAGGTAACCAATCACTGCTGCAACACCCCAGCTTCCCGCTGGCGCCAGGGAGCTATACTTGCATGGCAAATGGCCACGGCCAGGGCATCGGCCACATCATCGGGGTCCGGTGGACTTTTAAGCCCCAGCAGGGCCTGAACCATCCGCTGGACCTGTTCCTTGGGAGCCCGGCCGAAACCGGCCACCGCCTGTTTAACTTCCAGGGGCGTGTACTCGGCAACGGGAAGGCCCGCATGAGCCGCCGCGAGCAACGCCACCCCCCGGGCCTGGCCTACCGCCAGGGCCGTGCGGCTGTTTTTATTAAAAAAGAGTTCTTCAATGGCCATAATATCCGGCCGGTAGTTTTTTATTATCTCCTGCAGTTGGTCGTAAATCAGGGCCAGGCGCAGGCTTGCTTTTTCCCCTGCCGGCGTCCGGATGCAGCCATAGGCAAAAGCCTGCAGGTGCCCCGCAGTCGCCGCCTGTACCAGGCCATAGCCAACAATAGCTGTACCAGGATCGATTCCCAGGATCAACATCCTTTAACTCCTCCCTGGCAATTATTCGACGTTAAAGATAGTACTTCCTTTTTTTGAGCCAAAATAAAAATCAGCGCTTTTCCAGCGCTGACCTCTAGGGGCGAAATTCATCCAGGCTGTCCAGGGCTTCCAGGACTTCTTGTTCGGAGTTAAATTCTGCCTGGCCATTTTCTATTTTTTCCCGCCAGCTGGGCGGCAGGGAAGTAAATTTCAGGCTCGTCACCCGCATTAGTGGCCCCAGGCTGCCGGCCGGGCCCTGGTAAATGGCCACCAGGCCATCCTTGATGGCCAGGTGGCGTTTGGGAGCATCGGCAGGGCAAAGACCATCTACCTCCTGGGTTATGACCAGGCGTTCCCCCTCCCGGGTTATGCGCCAGCCCTCGGGCGGCGGGAAAAGGATGCTCAATTCTTCTTTACCGGCCCAGTTCCACTTGACCCCTGCCGGCAAAGGAATGGGTTCCCTGTGACCGCAGTCGCGGTAATATCTCTCCAGGCGCGGTTCCTCCAGCACCCGCGGCTCCAGAAGGCCCGGCACCCTTAAGATAACCGGTCTTTGCCCGGTACTGACCCTGGCTTGCTGGTAAGCCACCAGCCCCCCCAGAAGAAAAATCATAAGGCCAATAACAATAAAGCGCCGGCTAGCGTCGCTCAAGGCGGTACCTCCTTCCAACAGGAATTACCACCTTCTAGCTTTGCCGGCGCAACAGGGTTTTATACCAGGTTATAACTCCACTTGCTCCATAATGGCAGCAGGAATGTCGGCGTTGGTATAAACTGCCTGGACGTCATCGTGATCCTCCAGGCGGTCTACCAGGCGCATGACTTTCGCGGCCATTTCCGGGTCGTCAATGGTTACTGTAGTCTGGGGTACCATTTCTATTGCGGCGCTGGTAATAGCCGCCCCGGCTTCCTGCAGGGCTTTCTTTACCCTCTCCAGGTCCTCGGGAGCCGTCTTTATTTCCAGGGCTTCGGCATCACTATCATCAACATCTTCAGCTCCGGCCTCTATGGCCTGGAGGATTAATTCTTCCCGCTTTTCTCCCGCCGGGACTTCTACGCTAATGACGCCCTTGGGGTTAAACATCCAGGCTACACAGCCGCTTTCCCCCAAACTTCCGCCGTTGCGCGAAAAGATATACCGGATTTCGGAAGCCGTGCGGTTGCGGTTGTCAGTGGCAATATTAAGCAGCATGGCTACTCCGCCGGGGCCATAGCCTTCATAAACCATTTCTTCATAGGCTGCGCCTTCAATCTCGCCGGTACCGCGCATAATGGCCCGCTGGATATTCTCATTGGGCATATTGACTTCCTTGGCCCGGGCGATGGCTGCCTTCAAACGCGGGTTGCCTTCCGGGTCACCGCCTCCCTGCCGGGCGG
This sequence comes from Moorella mulderi DSM 14980, assembly GCF_001594015.1. GTDB lineage: Bacteria > Bacillota > DSM-521 > Neomoorellales > Neomoorellaceae > Neomoorella > Neomoorella mulderi. Next base: position 115,323 of record NZ_LTBC01000004.1, on the reverse strand, counting down.
CAATGATAATCTCCCGCCCTATTTTGGTAAAGAGGCGGCCCCGCTTTTCATCGGCTTTGGCCTTACGATGTTTTATATTGGCCCACTTGGAATGTCCGGACATTTTTTGACCCCCCTCTCACCTCTAACTGCCGTTAAAATTCTAGCATACAAAACGGTAATTAAGCAATAAGCCTTATTATCCATTGCCGGAAATCACTGTAATATTTTACCTCGAAGATTGGAAAAATTTTATGTTAACTTTTTTGGCTCCTATATGGTAAAATACCATCAGTACTTTAACGTCATGGCCACCAGAAACCCCGAATTTCTTTTACGAAAGCGGGGGAACCAGTTTTTCCGGGGTTAATCCACTCGGTGGTAGGGCTAACCTTCGGCCCGCACCCGCCAGCTAACCTCGCAGGCGTTGGAGGGGGGTGGATTTTTTATTGGTCCGCCGGGCGTTAAAGTAATTAGGTTTGTAAAGGAGGGGTTAGTTTTGCGGTCTAAATTCAAAACCCTCGCCGCATCCCTGGCTGTATTATTAATTGTCACCACCCTGGCTATCGTACCGGTCACACCTGTTCAAGCTGCAACTTACTATGGTAACTATTATGCTTTCCATTTCTCACCGCAAAATTATTTATACATCAGGTATTACCGCCCGCAACCGGCATCTCAACCCCAGCCGGCACCTGCTCCAGTTCCCGAGCCGCAGCCGGCACCCCAACCGGCACCAGCGCCCGCACCTCAACCTGCACCCCAGCCTGCAACCGGCAGCTATCAGCTGAGCCAGTTTGAGCAGAAGGTCGTTGACCTGGTCAACGCCGAGCGGGCTAAGGCCGGGCTGAAACCGTTAGCCGTAGATCTGCAGCTGGCAAAAGTAGCCCGCCTCAAGGCAGAGGACATGCGGGATAATAATTACTTCGGCCACGAATCGCCTGCCTACGGTTCTTTCTTTACCATGTTACAGAAATTCGGTATTACTTACCGTACAGCCGGGGAAAACATTGCCGCCGGCTATCGCACTCCCGAAGCCGTGGTTGCGGCCTGGATGGGTAGCCCCGGCCACCGCAGTAATATCTTAAACCCCAGTTTTACGGCCATTGGCGTTGGTTATGCCCGCGGCGGTAGCTACGGTAACTACTGGGTGCAGGAATTCATCGGGAAGTAGAGAAAAAGCAAGGCAAGGGATTAACTCCTTGCCTTTTTTTATGTAAAGAGGAACGCTTTCTCTCCGCTTTTGTGCCTGATTTCACAATTAAGTATGACTGGCCCCTTTTAACCTGGCCGGTGGGTTAAAAGGGGCTATTTAACTGGCGATTAATCTACCCGACTTTAAAAAGTTCGGTACTGAGATAGCGCTCGCCGGTATCCGGGGCAATGGCCAGGACTTTTTTGCCGCTGCCCAGGCGCCGGGCCACCTGCAGGGCGGCATAAACGGCTGCGCCGGCAGAGATGCCCACCAGCAGGCCTTCCTCCCGGGCCAGGTGCCGGGCGGTGATGAGGGCGTCTTCGTTGGAGACGGTAATAATCTCATCGATTACCTCGCGGCGGAAGACCTGCGGGACAAATCCGGCCCCGATCCCCTGGATCTTATGAGGTCCCGGCTGGCCCCCGGAAAGGACGGGGGAAGCCGCCGGTTCCACGGCAATTATTTTTACCCCCGGAATTTCCTGCTTTAAGACCTCGCCGACGCCGGTAATGGTGCCGCCGGTACCTACGCCGGCCACAAAGGCATCCAGATCTTTGTCCATTTGCTCTAAAATTTCCCGGGCCGTGGTACGGCGGTGCACATCGGGGTTGGCCGGGTTTTCAAACTGCTGGGGCATGAAATAATCAGGGTTTTCCCGGATTAATTCCAGGGCCTTGTCTACGGCCCCCTTCATACCCAGGTGGCCCGGTGTCAGGAGAAATTCGGCGCCATAAGCCGCCAGGAGCTTGCGGCGTTCAATGCTCATGGTTTCCGGCATGACCAGTATTAAGCGGTAACCGCGGACCGCTGCTACCATGGCCAGGCCAATACCGGTATTGCCGCTGGTTGGTTCCACGATGGTGGCACCCGGTTTAAGTTTGCCCTCTGCTTCCGCAGCTTCAATCATGCTGAGGGCGATCCGGTCTTTTACGCTCGCCCCGGGATTAAAGTATTCCAGCTTGACATATACTGCCGCCCCATTCTCCGTCAGGCGGTTTAAGCGTACCACTGGAGTCCGGCCGATTAGCTGGGTTATGTCGGTGGCTACCTGCATGGTTACTCCCCCCTTAATGTATAGTATGTTTATCGGAATTAATTACATTTTAGCTTCCCGTCCGGGCTGTGTCAAGTGAAAAGCCACTGCACCTCAGTATTATGCAGTGGCTTGGCCAGCATAAATGCCCGGATTTATATGGCCTCGAGGAAAATTTTATGATCGACCAGGGCCATTTCTTTGATGCGGGCGCGCAGGATTTTCTTTTTACCAAAGATGTCTTCCATGAGGATACCATCTTCCCGGGGCAGGACCCGGTCCACATTTTCAAAGACCAGCTCCTCCACCCCGTCCTCTTTCAATAGATAAGCATTGGCTTCACACATCTTATTGCGTTCCTCCTTCGTAAAAGGTTTTGAGACGCCGCGCCAGGGCATCAATCAGGTGGGGTAAGGGTTCGGCTACAACACCGATTATTTCCACACCGGCTTTATTTAGAGGCAGGAGAAATTTACGGGCCGGGCTGGCGGCAATGGCCGCAGCCATGGCCGGCGTCAGTTCCCCCAGCATGGCGTCGGCTATAAGGATGGCCACGGAACCGGTAATGGCATCTACCCGGGGAGCGTTATAGATAATGGCCCTTTCCCCGGTGGCCCCTTCATTGGCCCCGGCCTTGAGCATGGCTACGGTGGCGGCAGCGTTAGTCCCCAAGGCCAGAATTTCTACCTCTGGCGGCAATTCTTCCCTGAGCCTGGCGGTAATATGCCTGCCGATACCGCCCCCCTGCCCGTCTACTACTGCTATCCGCAGGTATAACCCACTCCTTGTTATGAAATGCAAAAAGGGCCACAGGGAACCTTGTCGACTCCAGTGTCGACTCCGACCTCCTCGTGGCCTTCCATCCAGCGCGGTCTCCACACCGCTTTATGATGATATATTCGCCCTCAAAAGCCTGATTCCTGCCTGGTGGACAAGAAAAATTAAAATTCTGGTGCCCGCAAAATACCTTTTATAAAGTCAGACCCCAGAGAAATATAGGTCTGGGGAACTGGCCCGACAATAATGGCCTCGGCCACCGGGATGGTTGAGGCAACCTTTACCTGTTCCCTGCTGAAGGGGGCAACTACCTGGACTTCGCTCTCTACCTGGAGGTAAATGCGGTGGCGTGTCTGGTTGATACCGGCGGCTTCAAAGGTGTCCCCGACGTTGACGTTAACGGTGCCCAGGGGAATAAAACGTAGAGGCACCGGGGGTCCGTAGGCTGCCAGGAGTTTTAGCCCCAGCACTTGCCCCAGGGGTAAGTAATAGGTTTTGCCTTTCAGCTTGGCCAGGCGCTCCTGGATGGCCAGCTGGGCCTGGGCCTGGAGGCGGCTGATGCTCAAAGCGTCGGCCTGCATGAAAACTATCCGGCCATCGCTGCTGCCCGGTTGAATCAGGTTATTATAATTTACCTGGCCGGTTACTTTATCCAGCACTGCCTGCTGCATGGCCTCGGTAGCTGCCCAGCGGGCCTGGGCCGCAGCTACCGTCTCCAGGGCCAGGTGCAGGCGCCATTCTAACAGGAAGAGCACCAGCAGGCCGGCTACTATTACCAGCGCCAGGGCTCCCCATGGCCGCCGTCCCGGTCGCCGCCACCGCCGCCGCAAGGCAAACCACCCCCTATAGAAGTATACTCCGGGGATGGGCAAAAAGTGAAATAACTTTTGGCCTCTCGCTTGAATGTTTCGCCAGGTCCAAATTGGCCTGAAATCCCGTCCCGGGTATCCGGTTAAAAAATAAATTGAAAAGCATCGGTATAATTAGCACTTGAACAATAATTTAAAGCTATAGCCACCATAAAATAGCTGTATTTTACCCTTTTGTGTTGCCGTGCTATATTGGGCTCAACGAAATTTAATTTAAGGAGGAATAGCTATAATGTCCAAACAAAATGTTAGCATCGAATTCCACTACAGGGAAAAACTGGTAGCTGTTAAACCCAGGCCGAACATCTTACCAGGCGTATTACTATCCCTTGCCCTGGCCGCGGTAGCCTCGTTAATGGGCGGCTATATACCGTTAATTGGCGGCCCGGTATTTGGAGTTATTATTGGCATAATCGCTAATAACCTGTGGACCATACCTGACGCTTTTCGCCCGGGCATCATTTTCACCAGTAAAAAAATCCTGCAAGCAGCCATTGTCGTCCTGGGCGCCGGCATGAGCCTCGGGCAGGTATGGCAAACCGGCATCGATTCCCTCCATGTCATGCTGTTTACTATTTCTTCTGCTTTTATTGCTACATACCTTTTCGGCAGCCTGATGGGCGTGCCCTTCAACCTTAAAACCCTCGTGGGCACGGGAACCGCTATCTGCGGCGCCTCGGCCATAGCCGCCATTACCCCGGTCGTTAAAGCCGATGACAATGAAGTGGCCTATGCCATTTCCACGGTATTCTTGTTCAACATTATTGCCGTCTTGCTCTTTCCCCTGTTAGGCCACCTGCTGGGCTTTTCCGACACAGCTTTCGGCCTGCTGGCCGGGACTGCTATTAACGATACTTCCTCTGTCGTCGCCGCCGGCTATGCCTTCAGCCCGGCTGCCGGTGCCTATGCTACTATCGTCAAGTTAACCCGGACAACAATGATCATTCCCATTGCCCTTATCCTTAGCCTCGTGCTAAGAAACCGCCATGTCGGCAAGGGAACCACATTCAACGTGGTTAACATCATCCCCTGGTTTGTAATCTGGTTTTTAGTCGCGGCGCTGTTAAATACAGCCGGCTTATTTACCGCCCCGATGATTTCCTGGTTTAATTCCACGGGCCATTTTTTGATAGTGGTGGCGCTGGTGGCCGTGGGGCTGGGGGCTGACCTGAAAAAAATGCTGGCCACCGGCCTGAAGCCCTTGCTCCTGGGCCTTATCGTCTGGGTAGTAGTAATCGTGACCAGTATTGTTGTCCAGGTGCTTACTGGCAAAATTTAATTCTCTTTATTTAAACGTGCCGACATCTGTTATAATCAATACAGGTGATTGTTGTGCTGGATATACAACTACTGGCCTTCAAGGCCGTAGCTCAAAAGAAAAGCTTCTCCAAAGCTGCCAATGAGTTGCATATCAGCCAGCCGGCCATCAGCGCCCACATTCAGGCCCTGGAGGATCGCTTTAACACCCGCCTGTTAGATAGAACCAACAGAAAAGTTACCCTGACCGAAGCCGGCAAATTGCTCTATAAATACGCCCTAGAGTTGAGCGAACTCTATGACCGGGCCGAAAAAGCCATGGCTGAAATCAGCGGCACGGTTAAAGGCCACCTCCTCCTCGGTGGCACCCTGACCATCGGCGAGTACGTTTTACCGCCGATGATCGGTTATTTTAAATCCCTTTACCCTGATGTCGATCTTACCCTGGAAATAGCCAATACTGAACGCATTGTCCGGCGCGTGGTACAGCATACTTTAGACCTGGGCCTCATCGAAGGCCCTGCCTCCCACCCGGACTTGATCTTTGAAGACTTCTTTCACGATGAGCTGGTGGTCGTCGTGCCGCCCAATCATCCCTGGGCCGGGCGCCGGAGCGTGTCTGTCAAGGAACTTCCCGGCCACCCCTTTATCTTGCGCGAGCCCGGCTCCGGGACGCGGGTAGTGATGGAAGAAAACTTGAAAATGTTGGGCGTCGACCCGGCTGAACTGAAAATAATTATGGAACTCGGCAGCACCCAGGCCATCAAAGAGGCCGTTAAAGCGGGCATGGGCATTTCCATTATCTCCAACCTGACCGTAAAAATAGAAAGCCGCTATAATCTGCTCCGGGAGATCCACATCAAGGAAAAACCCTTCCGGCGCAACTTCCAGGTAGCGTATAACCGCCACAAATTCCGCACCCGGGCTACTGAAGCTTTCCTTAGCATCCTGAGGCAACCCGCACCCTTCAAACTGCAGTCGCTGGTTAAATAACGCTTTTAGTAAATAAAGGCCGCTAAAAATTTATAAACCCTGCCGGCAAGTTGAAATGCCCGGCAGGGTTTATAGTTTCAAGCTATATGCCAGGGGCGGCATAGTTGCCCTTCTAACCCGTCAGCCTTGTTCCTTAAATAACAGCCGCGCAAATCTGCGTTTGCCGGCCTGGAGGACCGCCCCGTCTGGCACATCAATCTCGGCATCGGGATCATCCAGGCGCGCGCCGTCGAGTTTTACTGCTCCCTGGCGGATGAGGCGCCGGGCTTCACTGGTACTGGGGGCCAGGCCTGCCTGGACCATCAGGCGCGGCAGCCACACCCTGGCTTCGCTAACAATTACCTCCGGCATTTCCTCCGGCAGGTCGCCCAGCTGGAAGACCTGGCGGAATTCCTTTTCCGCCTCCCGGGCAGCAGCCTCCCCGTGATAGAGGCCGGCAATCTCCCGGGCCAGGCGCATCTTTACGTCCCGGGGGTGCAGGCTACCATCGGCGAGGCCTTGTCTTATGGCCTCCAGTTCCTCCAGGGGCACGGCCGTCACCAGCTCGAAGTAAGTCAACATAAGTTCATCAGGCAAGGACATGGTCTTGCCGTACATCTCCCTGGCCGGTTCGTTGATGCCGATATAATTGCCCAGGCTTTTACTCATCTTCTGTACGCCGTCCAGCCCGGGCAGGATGGGCATCATCATGGCTACCTGGGGCTCCTGGCCGTACTCCCGCTGTAAATGGCGACCCATAAGGAGGTTGAACTTTTGGTCCGTTCCCCCAAGTTCGACATCCGCAGCCAGGGCTACGGAATCGTAGCCCTGCATCAGGGGGTAAAAGAATTCGTGGACGCTAATGGGCCGGTTCTCCTGGTAACGGCGGGCAAAATCTTCCCGTTCCAGCATCCGGGCCACGGTAATCTTGGCAGCCAGCTGGATAACATCGGCAAAGGTGAGCCTGGCCAGCCACCGGCTGTTGAAGGTAACCTCGGTCCGGGCCGGGTCCAGGATTTTAAAGATTTGCTCCTTGTAGGTTTCGGCATTGGCCAGGACTTCAGCTTCCGAGAGCTGCCGCCTGGTTTCGGATTTACCGGTGGGGTCACCGATTCTCCCGGTAAAGTCGCCGATAATGATAATCACCTGGTGGCCCAGTTCCTGGAACTGGCGCAATTTCTGGAGCACTACCGTATGGCCCAGGTGGATGTCCGGGGCCGTTGGGTCCAGGCCCAGTTTAACCCGCAGGGGTTTCCCGGTGCTAAGGGACTTTTTTAGCTTGGCCTTTAAGTCTTCCTCCGGTATAATTTCGGCCACACCGCGGCGTAGGACTTTAAGCTGCCGCTCGACTTCCCGTTCCAACAAAATCATCCTCCGTAAATCGCTCTTTCCTGAGCCGGCTCAAGGCGGGATTGTAAAACAGGCGTCTATGCAATTAGCGAACCTGTTTAAGTTTACCATAAGCAGTGACTAAGCTTCAAGCTCTTATCATTCCCCTGGGGGTAAAGCTATGTTATAATAAAAAAGCCGTAAAGGAGGTCATCCGGAAAAATGGCACCCCCTAAAAAACGTAAACGCAGATTAAATGTTTTCCGTGCCCTGTTACTGGCCCTGCTGGTCGTGGCCGTGGTGCTGGTGGGCGCCGGTGCCGGTTTTGCCATCGGCGTCATCCGTACTATGCCTGACTGGCAGCCCGACAAGCTCCAGCTGGCCATGACTACATTTATATATGATAAAGACGGCCAGCTGGTGGAAGAACTGCATGGCGAACAAAACCGCATTGTTGTACCCCTGGAAAAGATACCTGAAGACCTGCAGAATGCCGTCATTGCTACCGAGGACGCCCGTTTTTATCAACACCATGGCGTTGATCTAAAAGCCATCCTGCGGGCCTTGTGGATCAATTTGCGGAGCGGCGGCATCCGCGAGGGCGGCAGCACCCTGACCCAACAGCTGGCTAGAAATGCCTTCATTGAGAATCCTGAACGTACCTTGAAACGTAAAATTCAGGAAGCCTTAATGGCCATTGAACTGGAACGCACCTACACCAAAGAAGAAATCCTGGAAAATTACCTCAACATTGTTTACCTTGGACCCGGTACCTACGGGGTAGAAGCGGCGGCGCGGTTATACTTCGGTAAATCTGTGTCTGACCTGGATCTTGCCGAGTGTGCCATGCTGGCCGGCTTGATCCAGAGCCCGGCCAACTATGACCCCCGTTCTAAAAGTAATGAGGAAGCTGCTAAAAACCGCCAGGCGCAAGTGCTGAACAACATGGTCAAATACGGCTATATTACCCCTGAAGAGGCGGAAAAGGCCAAGGCGGAAAAACTGGAATACCGCGAAGCCCCCAAAACAAAGGCCGAAAAATTTCCTTATTTTATCGACGCCGTTGTTGATGAAGCCGGGCGCCTGCTGGAAAGCCAGGGTATTGAATCCGCCGAGCTTTACCGGGGTGGCCTGAAAATCTATACTACCCTCGACCCCAAAATCCAGACCGAAATGGAAAAGGTTTACCAGGATAAATCCAATTTTCCCCCCAGCAGTCCCGACCGCCTGATTGAAAGCGCCATGGTGGTCCTGGACCCCCGCACCGGTGAAGTACGGGGCCTGGTAGGCGGCCGGGATTATACCACCAGGCGGGGCTTCAACCGGGCCATCCAGGCCGAACGCCAGCCCGGTTCTACCATCAAGCCCCTGGTTGTCTATGCCCCCGCCCTGGAGAAGGGTTACCCTCCCGCTTTTGTCATCGATGATGTACCGGTTACCTTCCCCGGCACGCCCAAGCCCTTTACCCCGGCCAATTACGACGGCCGCTACCGGGGGCTCATCAGCATGCGGGAGGCCGTGCGCTGGTCTGTTAATATTCCCGCCGTTAAAATGCTCAATACCATCGGCATCGATACGGGCTATGAATTCGGCCGCCGGCTGGGCCTGCCCTTAAAGCCGGAGGACCGCAACCTGGCCCTGGCCCTGGGGGGCCTGACTACCGGCGTCTCCCCCCTGCAAATGGCTGCCGCCTACGGCGCCTTTGCCAACCAGGGGGTATACATTACCCCCCACCTCGTGACCAAGATTACCGATCGTAATGGCCGGGACTTAATCGTCAACAAACCCCAGCGCCGGGATGTCATGAGCGAGCAGGTTGCCTACCTCATGACTGATATGCTGGAAACCGTCGTTATGGCGGGTACCGGGAAAAATGCCCAGATAGGCCGGCCGGCAGCAGGTAAAACTGGTACCACCTCCCTGCCAGATACCCCGGAATACAGGGGCCTTAAAGGGGAAAAGGACGCCTGGTTTGTCGGCTATACGCCCGAGCTGGTAGGAGCCGTCTGGATGGGCTATGACCAGACCGATCCCAAACACTACTTGAAGAGTGTTGCCGGTGGCGGTTACCCGGCTCTAATCTGGAAAAAGGTAATCGGCGCCGCTTTAAAGGATCAACCCGTCCAGGATTTCCCCCGCCCCAGCGGCATAATCTATGCCGATGTCGATGCCAAGTCGGGCCTCTTGCCTAGCGACCTGACACCCAAGGAGTTTATCGTCAAGGAAATCTTTACCCAAAGCATGTTGCCCAAGAAAATCTCGGATGTCTGGGTCCAGGTCCAGGTCTGCACCACCACCGGCCAGCTGGCTTCGCCCAATTGCCCGGATGTAACGACGGGGGTCTTTTTAAAGCGACCCGACGGCTATAACGGCCCGGTGAAGCCGGAAGACGCCTACCTGGAAGCGCCGGCGGAAGTCTGTACCCTCCACGGCGGCGGGAGCGTTGACAGGCCGGGGCTGGTAAGCATCTGTACCGACCCCCGCCACGGCGCCGAACTATTTCTGGCCAATATTCCGAAACCCGGAGAAGGTGGTGGCTGCCCGCCCCAGTACGTTAAGAAGGTCCAGTTACCCCCGGAAAAAGTGCCCACCCGGTACTGTGACCTGCCCGACCACCAGCTCACCAAAGATACCTCGGGACGGGGTAACCAGGGGGCAGGACCGCCGGCACCAAACCTTAAAGGGCGGCTGGAAGTCGGCCCCAATGTCAGCCAGCCCCGGGTGATCCTGGAATGGAACGTTCCCGGCGAGGGCGAATTCCTCTTTTCCATTGAACGTGTCGGACCCGGCTCGAGCAGCAGGAGCCTGGCCATAGTGAAGGAAACGGCGTATACTGATGCCAGCGTGAAGCCCGGCGTTACCTACTACTACCGGGTCATCGCCCTGGATGAGAAAAATAAAGCGAGCACGCCATCCAACGAGGTCACCATTGCCGTACCTAAAAAATAAGGGCAACCCCGGGAAATTTTTAGCCCGGGGCTTTTTATTGGCTTCCTGCCTCATGCCTCATCTTCCAATATCCACTACCGTAACGCCGCTGCCGCCTTCGCCGGCCCCACCCAGGCGAAAGCCCTTGACCAGGGGGTGCTGCCGCAGGTATTCCTGCAAGGCTGCCCTTAAGGCACCGGTGCCCTTACCGTGGATTAAGCTCACCTGGTTTAATCCCGCCAGGACGGCATCATCCAGGTAGGCATCAACCCGGTGGCAGGCTTCTTCTACCGTCAGCCCCCGCAGGTCGATCTCCGGCCTGATATCGTCATTACCAGCCGCTTTTACCAGCCAGCCAGGTTTAGTGTCTTCTTTTTTAGGACCATTTTTAGACCCGGCCCGGGCTACGTCTTCTAACAGCCGCAGTTCCTTTAAAGGAACGGTAACCTTCAAGGCGCCGACCTGGACCAGGACTTCCCCCTGGTCATTGGGGGGGCTCAAGACTTCCCCTGCCTGTCCCCAGGCTAGAAGGTAAACCCTGTCCCCGGCCTGGAGATTTTCCGGCGGCCGGTTTGGGGCTGCCGGCCGGTATTGAGCAAGCCCTGCATCCACGGCATCTTCCAGTTCCTTTAATTGCCGGCGCGCCCGGGTTACTGCCTGCTGCTGGCCGCGTAAACTTTCTTCAGCCATGGCCTTTTCCAGGCGGGCCATGATTTCCCTGATCTCGGCCCGGGCCCGGCGTAAGAGCCCCCGGGCTTCCTCGCGTACCTTCTCCATTTCCCTGGCGGCCTGCTGCTGCCATGCCTCTTTAGCCCTCTCCAGCTCGGCCCTGGCCGCCTCCGCCTCCCGGCGCAAAATCTCGGCTGCCTCCCGTTCCCGGGCACTCACCCGCTTGTCTTCAGCCAGGCCGGCTATCAGGCGGCTGACCCGCTGGTTTTCTTCCCCGAGGAGGCTCCGTGCCCGTTCAATAATAGCGGGTGAAAGCCCTAAACGGGAGGCAATGACAAAGGCATTGCTCTCCCCCGGGGTACCGATGATGAGATTGTAGGTGGGCTGGAGGGTGCGGCTGTCAAATTCCACGGCGGCGTTTTCCACCCGCGGGGTAGCATAGGCATAGGCCTTCAGTTCGCTGTAGTGGGTGGTGGCCACCGTCCTGGCCCCGGCGCCGGTGAGGTAATCCAGGATGGCCATGGCCAGGGCCGCCCCTTCCGTAGGGTCAGTACCGGCCCCCAGTTCATCGAGGAGGACCAGGCTGCCCGGTGTTACCTCTTTTAAAATAGCGACAATCTGAGCCATGTGGGCCGAAAAAGTACTTAATGATTGCTCAATGCTCTGCTCGTCGCCGATATCGGCATAGACGGCGGCCGTAGGATCAACCTCCGTGCCTGCGGCTGCCGGCAGGTGCAGGCCACACTGGGCCATGAGGGTAAATAAGCCCACGGTCTTTAACGTTACCGTCTTGCCGCCGGTATTGGGACCGGTAATGACCAGGGTATCAAAATCTTCGCCCAGGGTGAGGCTGACGGGCACCACCTTTCCTTTAAGCAAAGGATGCCGGCCACGGTAGATGTGCCAGCGTCCCTCATTATTCAACCGCGGTTCTACGGCCGCCATCTCCTGGCTTAAGTATCCCTTGGCCAGGGTAAAATCCAGTTCACCCAGGGCAGCCAGGGTAATTTCCAGCGTCTCCTTCTCCCGGCCGATAAGATTGCTTAAATGTCGCAGGATGGCCTCTATTTCCCTGGCTTCAGCAGCTTGAAGGCGGCGAAGTTCATTATTTAGCTCTACCAGGGCCATAGGCTCGATAAATAGAGTCGCCCCGCTGGCCGACTGGTCGTGGATCAACCCCGGTACCTGGTGGCGGTACTCCTGCTTGACCGGGAGGACATAACGATCATTGCGGATGGTATACAGGTTATCCTGGAGGTATTTCTGCATTTCCGGCGAACGGAGGTAGCCATCCAGGCGTTCTTTTATCCTCTCCTGGGTCTTGCGTACCTGCTGCCGTAAAGCTAAAAGCCGTGGCGTCGCCTGGTCTACAACCTCGCCGTCGGGACCAATGGCCTGGCCGATGGCCTTTTCCAGGTGGCGGAAATCGCCGATCCTGGTGGCCATCTCCCGCAACACCGGCCAGTTGCCTTCCAGGCCCAGGAGGAACTGCCGCAATCTCCTACCCCCGGCCAGGGTGGCAGCCACCCGCAGTAACTCCTGCCCCTCCAGGAGCCCGCCCACGGCCGCCCGGGCCACCTCCACCCGGATATCATGGATATTGCTCAAAGGGATATCGGGGTAACGCCGCAGCACCTGCTCCGCTTCGCTGGTAGCCTGGAGGCGCCGGCGGGCCACCTCCAGGTCCCGGGCCGGCTGCAGGGAGCGGGCCAGTTCCGCTCCCAGGGGTGAGAGGCATTTCTCCTCCAGCCGCTGCAGGATTATATCCAGTTCTAATTTGCTATAAATCTTGTTCAATGTATTGCCTCCATTTTACTCCGGCCCATCCCCTGGAAAAACAAAGTCCCTGATCTGGTTAACTGCCAGACCGGGAACTTGTTTTATCGCCAATGCCCCTTTCTAACTCCGCTAGTTTATCTTGCAGGTCCCAAACTTCCAGGCCGGTGATAATTGTAAAATGTTTGGGGTTGGTTGTTAAAAGCGGTACCTGGAGTTGCAAGGCCGTGACGGCAATTACCGCATCAGCCAGGCTGGCAGTAAATCCCTGAGCCCGCAGTCCCCGCGCCAGCAATCCGGCCCTGGTGGCCAGTTGCTCGTCAAGAGGAATTACCTTGACGCCTGTAAAAAACTGGCGTGTTGGCTCTATTTCCCGTTCCTTCGCTCCCTGCCAGATCTCGGTAACACTCACCGCCGCAACAGCCATCTGGCCTTCATCAACTAAAGAATTAAAAAGTTCCATCATGCCTGTTATATTACGAAGATGGGCAATGATTGGCCCTGTATCCAGCAAGCAGACGAATTTGCCCTTGGATACATCTTCAATCAATATTCTTCCACCCACCCCTGGTCTCTTCCACATATTTCGTAATATCGGTGATAGTTTGTAGTTCCGGGTGGTCTTCTTGCCGCCAGGACCCGACACTTTTCTTAAAGCCCCTACGGGCGCGATCCCGCGCTACATACTCTTGCATCCCGGCAGTAATATAAGCACTGAGGTTTGAAGTCAAATGTTTCAATTCTTTTACTAGATCCTCCGGCATGGTAATGGATATTTTAACGGTTTTCATGCCCCCCACCTCCCCATCCTATAATACTACATAATAATCATACTTGCAAGTAATACCAGATCTAAACCACTCCCCGGAAATAATGACCGCGGGTAATGCCGGCAGGAGCCAGGGCTTCCGCTTCCCCGGCCAGTGCCGCCAGGATCTCCCCTGCGTCCCCGTTCTCCAGGGCGGCCAGGGCCTCGCGATACAGGCCCGTCACCCGCCGGATATAGCCGGGAGGCTTTTCCCGGGCTTCAATCCGTATCCAGTCAAGGCTCAGGGCGGCAATTTCCTCCAGGTGGTCGATGAGGCTCATTTCCCTGGCATTATATAAATAAAAACGGCACTGCCGGTCGGTAGTGACAGGGAATACCAGGCCCAGGCGGTCTTTTAAACCGTAACGTCCCCGCCGGCAGGGAGCAGTGCAGGCCCGGCCCGGCCTTTTGCCCCCCAGGCGCGCCCCCAGGACGCAGTGGGCCGAAACCATAAGGGGTAAGGCCCCGTGGACAATGGCTTCTACCGGCAAAGGAGGGTCCAGTTCCCGCAGTTGTTCCAGGTTCATTTCCGGGGAAAGGGTTACCCCCGTAAGCCCTGCTCCGGCTAGGGCTTTGAGAGACCAGGTATTGAAGGCATTGAGGGGATAGTCGCCCCACCCGGCCAGGCCGTACTCCTTTAAAATTTGCAGGCCGCCAAGGCCGGCAATGAGGAAAAGGCTTGCTCCGGCAGCCGCCAGCCTTTCAAGTTGCCGGGCCACGGCTGCAGCTTCGGTCTCATGCCAGATCCGCGGCAGGGCCGGGATGACTGCCGCCCCCTTTTCTCCCGCTGCGGCCATTAGCTCCTCCAGGGCAGCAGGGTCCGGGGGTTCCCGGTCCTGCCAGGTTTCACCGGCGAGATAAACCCGCCCGGCCCCGGCCGCCAGGGCGGCCCGGGCTCCTTCCAGGTCGCCCACGGCCACCGCCAGGCGCGGCACCCCTCGTAAGTCCTGCCTGCCGGGACCGGCTGTACCTTCGTTCCAGGGGCCGCGCCCCTTGCCTGTCTCTAACCCGGCCCCTGGCCTCCCCCGCCCCTGCCGGGGTAGGAGCTGTTCCAGGCCTTCCTCAAATTCTGCTGCCGGCGGCACCCGCTGCGGAAAGATTGCCAGGCGTACTTGACGTAACTTTTCTATAGCTTCCCGGCGGGCGCGGTTTAACTCGCTTAAGGGCACCATCACCGGCCCTGCCAGGCTGGTAATGAGTTCTGCCAGCCGGTAGGGGGTATTGCCCAGGCGGCCTAGCTGCTCTGCCAGTACAGCTTCATCCAGGGGGTGCCGTTCCGCCACCGCGGCGGCTACAGAAGTCCGGGCCTGGACCCGGTGCCCCTGGGGATCAATAACCTCCAGCTTTAAAGGTTCTCCCGGCCGGGCCTCAACCTTCATGGCCAGGGGCAGGCGTCTCTCTTCCCGGGGTGAGGTATAGGTGCGCCGGACTTCCTTCAGGAGTTCTACATCGCTGGTCTTAAAAATGCGGTCCCCGGGCCTGGTTGACGGGGGCAGTTCCAGGGCCACCGTAGTCCCTGCCGGGGCGAAGGTTACCTCCCTGCCTCCCTGCCAGATATGGTGCACCACCAGTCCTTGATGGCCGCCCCGGCTGACCCAGACTTCCAGACCGTCCCCCTGGCGGAGGGGGGCTTCCAGGTGGACCAGAAAGCGCTCCCCCTGGCGCCGGCCGGCCCGGCCCAGGTAAAGGCCGCGATTGCTGGGCCGGCCATAGCTCATCAGCTCAGCCCCCGGGTCCCCTTCCAGGTAGCCCGGGGTAAAGTCGCGGTTGAAGATCTGGGCTACCGCCCGCTCCTCTTCCGGCAATACCTGGAAACCTTCCGGGTCAGCCAGGTAACGGTCAATAATCTTGCGGTAAGCCCTGGTAACTACGGCCACATACTCGGGACGCCGCATCCGCCCTTCAATCTTAAAAGCTTTAACACCCGCAGCTATTAACTGCGGTACCCGGTCCAGGGTATAGAGGTCACGGGTGCTTAACAGGTGTTCCGGTTTCAACTCCAGCGGCCTTCCCCTCTCATCGACCAGGGTATAGGCCAGGCGGCAGGGCTGGGCACAGCGGCCGCGGTTGCCGCTGCGGCCTCCTACCATGCTGCTAAGCAAACACTGGCCGGAATAAGAAAAGCAGAGGGCGCCGTGGACAAAGGCCTCCAGTTCTATTTCAACCTGGCGGCTGATGGCCCTGATATCGGCCAGGGATAACTCCCGGCCAAGGACGACGCGCTGGAAACCCTGCTCCTGCAAAAACTTGGCCCCGGCGGCGCTGGTTACCGTCATCTGGGTGCTGCCAATGAGGGGCAGTTCAGGCAGGAGCCTCCTGGCGAGGGCCGCCAGTCCCAGGTCCTGGACAATGATGCCGTCCACCCGGGCTTTACCCAGGAAATAGAGGTAATCTAAGGCTGGCGCCAGTTCCCTGTCGGCCAGGAGAATATTGACGGTCACGTAAACGCGGGTGCCGCGCTCATGGGCGTAGTCAATGGCCGCCAGGATTTCTTCCTGGGAAAAATTTTCCGCTCCCTCCCGGGCATTGAACTGCTTCCCGCCCAGGTAAACAGCGTCAGCGCCATTGCCTACTGCTGCCTTTAAGGCCTCCGGGCTACCGGCCGGGGCCATGAGTTCCACCTTTACCATTGTGCCACCTCAAGGGATATTATACCGCCAGGAAAGGCAATAAAAAACGCCGGCAGCAAATATTTTACCGCTCCCGGCGTAAAAATGTCGTCTGTAGTTAACATCTTAGTTTTGATCCACCCGGCACAGGGCTTTTTCATGGGGCGAATAATCAGCCCCCACAAACCAGTCCCAGTTGGACCGCAGGCAGTTATAACGTTCATCCAGGCGGGCATAAGCTGCATTTAACTCGTTAGCTGTTAGGGTGGGCAGTCCACGCGTGTATTCTACCTGGGCTAAAACCTGGGCCATTTTTAACGCCTCCCTTGGAAAATTCCTTTTGCTAGAGTTATTTTACCATACTTTTTTAACAGTTGCGTCATTCTTCGCCTACAAGGTCGTTTCCCCCTCCCCAGTGGTTGAAAATCCCTCCTGAACGGTTTTTTGTACTTCCCTTCACTATTTTATAAAGATGCAAATCCCGTGCCAGGCCATAAAAAAACGGCCTTCGCGCCTTGAGAGGCCTTGCGAAAGTCGTCTTTTTTACAAACCTGGAATCCGGTGCAATAATACAGTTATTTGGATTCACCGCTCTTGATAGCCCCAAAAATACGGCTTTATATTTATCCATATTTTTGTATCATGTTCATTTGTTTGTATTGGCTTTTTTATTCGCGGGCCGCAGGTTATAGCGTTTGATCATTTCATTGAGGGTGCTGCGCTTCAGGCCCAGGATTTCTGCAGCCCGGGCCTGGACCCACTGGCTTTCTTCCAGGGCTTGCACGATCAGGCTGGTTTCATAGGCCGTCACCGCTTCTTTGAAACTCATCCCCCTGGTATAGGCCCAGCCCGAAGTACCTGTTGACAGATTGCGGAACTGCCGCGGCAGGTCGCCGAGTTCGATTTTTTTCCCCTCGGTTAAAATTACCGCCCGTTCGATGACATTCTCCAGTTCCCGCACGTTGCCCGGCCATTCGGCCCGGACCAGGGCGTCCATGGCCTCGCTGGTAAAGCCGGTAACCTCTTTGCCCAGGCGCCGGCTGATCTTTTCCAAGAAATGACGGGCAAGCAAGGGAATATCGTCACGCCGTTCGCGCAGGGGCGGCAGCCAGATGCTGATGACATTGAGGCGGTAAAAGAGTTCGGGCCGGAAGGAACCTTCCCTGACGGCCTTCTCCAGGTCGCGGTTGGTAGCCGCGAGCACCCGGACATTGACCCGGGTGGGCCTCGTTTCTCCTACCCGCAAAAATTCTCCTTCCTGGAGGACCCGTAAAAGTTTACTCTGCAGCCCCAGGCTGATATCGCCGATTTCATCCAGGAAAATGGTTCCCTCATGGGCTTCTTCAAAGAGCCCCTTTTTGGCCGTCACCGCCCCGGTAAAGGCGCCCCGGGCATGGCCGAAAAGCTCGCTTTCCAGCAAAGTTTCCGGCAGGGCGGCACAATTGATGCTGATGAAGGGCGCCTCACTGCGGCGGCTGTGGTAGTGGATGGCCCGGGCCACCAGCTCCTTGCCGGTACCGCTTTCCCCGCGGATGAGGACGGTAGCGTCAGTTTTGGCCACCTTTTCAATCAGGCGATAGACTTCCTGCATGGCGGCGCTATTACCCACCAGCTGGCCAAACTGGCCCTGGAAGACCTTGAGTTCCTGGCGCAGGTGCAGGTTGCTTTTTTCCAGCTGGGCAATGAGATAGGGCAGGCACATGCGGTTTTCGGCCAGGCCGTGGTAGACGGCAACAGCCTTCTCCCGGCAGGAAGGATAGCCACAGGCACCGCAGTTAAGCTCGTCTTCCGGCGTCAGTTTGCCCAGTTCGGCTAGAATACCCCGGATGTCAGCCTCGCTGGGGCGGGGGAAGAAGATAGTTTTATCATGGAATTCCCGGCGTAAGTTTATACCTTCCAGGTTTATGGGTTTGGGTTTAGCCTGTTCCAATCCCTGGCGGGTAAATTCGGCTACAATTTTGCGCCGGCGGAAGGAGGAAAATTTATTTTCCTGCATAGGGCCGTTGATACAGCCCTTGCAGAAAAGCATATCGACCATCTGGGGGACCATTTTACCCTCGTTAACGGCCTTCAAAAATTCCAGGCAGTCCTCCCGGCCTTCCACCACCAGGACCTGGTTGGCCAGGATATCGGCATCAATCCCGGCACTCCTGAGCAGGCCACCGCCTATAGGGTACAACCGGCCCAGGTAGGCCGGTTCACTGTCAAAGTCGAGGTTGCCGCACGCACTGACGTCGATTTGCCGCGCAGCCAGCATTTCCTTGAGTTCAGGAAAGGTAAGGACGGCGTCGATGGCCCCGGCCACTTCTTCTTCGCGGGCCTCGCCTTTTTTGGCCACGCAGGGGCCGATGAAGACCAGGCGGTTGTCGGGTCCCAGTTTTGTCTTAAGATAACGGCCCAGGGCGATCATGGGTGATACTACCGGCACCAGCTGGGGTAAAAGGCGGGGATAATACTTGCTTACCAGGTTTACTACTGCCGGGCAGGGGGTGCTGATCAGGCCCTGGCGTTCCCCGGCTTCCTGGAGGTAGCGGCGGTATTCCAGGGTGACCAGGTGGGCGCCAAAGGCCACTTCATGGACTTCGGCAAAACCCATCTGCTTCAAGGCTGCCACCACCTGGCCCGGCCAGGCGGGGTGAAATTCGGCCACAAAGGAAGGAGCCAGGCAGGCAATGGTCCGGCTGGAGGCCAGAAATTGCTCCACTTTTTTTATTTCCTGTTCTACCACCTTGGCCTGCTGGGCACAGACCTGGACACAGTGTCCGCAGGCTATACACAGCTCCGGTACCACCCGGGCCTGGCCATCAACTACTTTTATCGCTTTGACCGGGCAGTTACGGATGCAGGCGTAACACATCCGGCATTTACCTGTGATGGTTTTCACTATTTCCATGACATACCACCCTCAACCGTACCATTTTTCCTTATCTATTATACAATACATCTCGCTGGATGGCGAGACGGATTTTTGAATTAACACCCGGTGATATTTAACCGCTGACGGTTTTCCCTTAATATACCATGGCAAAAGAAAAGCTACCTTATAAAGGTAGCCTTAAAAAAGGAAGTACACTAGGTGTACGCCATTGACTAAACAGGTAGGGCTATCACTATTCGTGATTATTATTGCTAAAAAACAACTCATCTACCGTCAGGCCGAAAAAATCGGCCAGTTTCTTCATGGTGTCCTTTCTGGGATAACGCTGGCCCCTTTCAATCATGGCATAGGCGCTCTGGGTTATCCCTACAGCTATCGCCACCTTCTTCTGGGTGAGGCCGCGTTCCCGGCGTAACTGGTACATTTTTTCATTTCGCATAGAGATCACCATATATGGTTAGGAAAAACTCCTGTTAGTAATAATTTAATCACGTTTTGCAATTTATGTCAAGGGATCGCGGGTTAAGTTATTACAATTAGTGATATAATATTGCCTGCTATCACAAAGAGTGTTAAATTGGCAGTAGTTGGCTGACTTCCGGCAACGATGTTATCGCTGTCAAATCTTATAGCTTATAAGTCAACTGGGGGTCTATCATGAAATCCCTTGGCGAAAGATTAGCAGCTTTACGTAAAGAAAAAGCCTTAACCCAGGCTGAAATGGCCCGCCGGCTCAATATGGGCCAGAGTACCATTGCCATGTATGAAAGGAATAAGCGTTCCCCCGATGCCGAAACCCTGCAGAAGCTGGCGGATTTTTTTAAGGTATCCGTTGATTTTCTCCTGGGACGGACCGATACTCCCCATCCAGTAGTCTATGAACCCCAGGATGAAAAGCAACGGAAAACAACCTTGCTTCTCCAGGAACCGGGGGTCAGGACTTTTTTTGCCGATCCCCTGTTTGAAGATTTGTTTAAACGCCTCTCTGAACTAACACCCCGGGAAAAAGCCAAACTGGCCCGGTACTGGAACCAGGCCTTGAAGGATATAGAAAAAGAAAGGCTAAAGCTGCGGCAGTGCGGTGTCCCGGACCTACCGGCAGGTAGAAATAATGATAAAGAGCATACTTAACGTTACACCCCCGCTGGTGCGCCCTCCAGAAACCTGCCTCTGGAGGGTATAACTATTTTCGGTGGAGCACCGGTCTGTTCGCTTGCTGCGTTAACTTCCGGAACAAATCAATGGCTACCCCGGCCATGACCTGGTAACCCCGGCGACTGGGATGGGCGTCATCAACAAAGTATTCCCTTTTACCCCACCCCGTTGCCGGGTCCAGGAGGGGGGTATAAAAATCCAGCAGCTTTATTCCCCGAGACAGGGCCAGGTCCCGGCAGGCTTCGCGGTAAGCCTCAAGAAGACCGGCCATCTTCTCCAGGAAGGGGACAGGGATATCTGAACCCGTTTGACAGAGGGGCGGCGGCAGGGCCATTACCGGCTGGATGCCGGCCCGGAGGGCCTTATCCACCATAGCCCGGACATTGTCGATTACTTCCGTAACGGTAAATCCCGCCCAGGCGTCGTTGGTTCCTCCCATAATAGTTACTGCCCGGGGCTTGAGCCGGATAACATCCTCGTCGAAACGGGCCAGCATTTCGCCCGTCGTTTCGCCGCTTATGCCCCGGTTTACCACCACCAGGCCGGTTTCCCTGGCCGCCAGCTCCAGCCAGGAAGCCTCCGGGCCAAAGGGGTATCCCCAGGTCAGGCTGTCGCCCATGCCTACGAGATCAACAGGCAGGTTGCACATTGGAGCTGCGTACCTCCAAGGTATCTAAATCTACTATTGCTTTAATGCTTGTTAAAAAGTCCATTCCAAGGATGCCGTCAATACTAAAACCATAATCCATTGCTTCACTTTCTATCGAAAAATCGCAGGCAATAAGGGAACCTAAAGCAATTTTCTGAATCCGTTTTGAATAAACGAATTCTGATCCACCTACATATTTTATCATTACCTCTCCTGACCAGCAAGGCGATTGTAAGTATCTTACATAAAAAACCTTCCCGGCTCCTTAATAAGAACCGGGAAGGTTTTGTTAGTCAAGCTTACCTTAGTATTTCCCCCTTGACGTGTAGTGGGTATGGAGGAGGTGATGGGATTTTTCGCTTAAAGGTTTGCCCAGGAACTCGCGGTAGAGGGCCTGTATAGACGGGTTCTCGTGGGACTTGCGGATAGGCATCTCGGCGTCGGCCTGGTAGATGCCCTTGATACGCTGCTCCCTGATCTCGGTGTTGGTGGGTATGGGCTGGCCGCCGCCGCCGATGCAGCCGCCGGGGCAGCACATGATTTCAATGAAGTGGTACTGCTCCCCGGCCTTGACCCGCTCCAGGAGCTGCCGCGCATGGCCCAGGCTGTGGGCCACCGCCACCCGGACTTTGGTGCCCTCAATATCCACGGTGGCTTCCTTGATGCCCTTAAGGCCCCGGACATCATAGAAATCCAGGGAGGGCAGCGTTTTCCCCGTAATCAACTCATAAGCGGTGCGCAAGGCCGCCTCCATAACCCCACCGGTGGCGCCGAAGATGACCGCTGCGCCGGTGGATTCGCCCAGAGGATCGTCGTACTGCTCTTCCGGAAGGTTCCGGAAGTCAATCCCGGCTTCCCTGATCATCCGCGCCAGCTCGCGGGTAGTGAGGACATAGTCCACGTCCTGGTAACCGCTGTCCCGCATCTCCGGCCGCTGGCACTCGAACTTCTTGGCCGTGCAGGGCATGATGGAGACTACGACCATTTTGGCCGGGTCAATACCCGCCTTCTGGGCATAGAAGGTCTTGGCCACGGCGCCGAACATCTGTTGGGGCGATTTACAGGTAGACACGTTGGGAATGAATTCAGGATAGAAATGTTCCATGAACTTGATCCAGCCCGGGCTGCAGGAGGTAATTAACGGCAGGGGGCCGCCCTTGGTAAAGCGCTCGATAAATTCGGACCCCTCTTCCATAATGGTCAGGTCGGCGGTAAAGTCGGTGTCAAAGACCCGGTCAAAGCCCAGGCGCCTTAAAGCCGCCACCATCTGGCCGGTGTTGATGCTCCCCGGCGGCAGGCCGAACTCCTGGCCGATGGAAACCCGCGTGGCCGGGGCCGTCTGGACGACGACGAATTTTTCCGGGTCGGCCAGGGCCGCCCAGACCTCACTGGTATAATCCTTTTCGTATAATGCCCCTACCGGGCAAACCAGGGTACACTGGCCGCACTCCACGCAGGCGATGTCCAGGAGTTTATCCTGGAAGGCCGGGGCGATGACGGTATCAAAGCCGCGACCCATGGGGGCGATGGCCTTTACCCCCTGGACCTTTTCGCACACGGCCACGCAACGGCGGCAGAGGATGCACTTATCGGGCTCGCGGATGATAGCCGGTGTGGAATCGTCTATAGGATACTCGCTCTTTTTACCCTCAAAGCGGACCTGCCGGATCCCCAGTTCCTGGGCCAGGGATTGCAGTTCGCAGTTGAGGTTGCGGATGCAGGTGGGGCACTCCATCTTGTGGTTGGAAAGGAGCAGTTCCACATTCAGGCGCCGGGCCATCCTGACCCGCGGGCTGTTGGTCTTTACCACCATACCCTCGGCTACCGGGGCCACACAGGAGGCCATCAGGTTCCTGGCCCCTTCCACTTCCACCACGCAGACGCGGCAGGCGCCGATTTCGTTGATGCCCTCCAGGTAACAGAGGGTGGGAATGTGGATGCCCGCCTTTTCAGCGGCTTTTAAAATTGTAGTACCGGCCTCAACTTCAACCGGGATGTTGTCAATGGTCAGCTTCACGGTACTCAACTTCTTCGCCTCCTATCTTCCGCCTATTCCCGCACGTCGCAGCGCAGGCAGCGGGACGCCTCGGCTACCGCGGCCTCAAGGTCATAACCCAGCTCTACCTCGGCAAAGCCCGCCAGCCGTTCTGCCAGGTCGAGGCTGGGCGCGACTTCCCGGGCCGTCTTCTCTTCAATCACCGGCGCCGTCCGCTGGCGCTTGATTTCCATCTCAGGTACAATCACGCCGTCACCGCCCAGATAACGGTCAATGGCCGCCGCCGCCCGCTTGCCGGCAGCAATGGCGCCGATGACGGTATCGGGCCCGGCCACGCAGTCACCGCCGGCAAAGACGCCGGGCAACCTGGTGGCACCGGTCTTTTCGTCAGCAACCACCGTACCGGCGCGGCTTACTTCTAACCCGGCCGGGATACTCTCCGGATCTACCGCCTGGCCGATGGCCGCAATGACGACGTCCACCGGCAAGGTGAAGTCGGCTCCTTCGATGGGTACCGGCCGCCGCCGGCCGCTGCGGTCAAATTCACCCATGCGCATGCGGCTGCACTTAATGGCCGTAACCCTGCCGTTTTCGCCCAGGATGGCCACCGGATTGGCCTGGCAGGTGATTTTGACGCCTTCTTTTTCCGCCTCGTGGATCTCCTCGCGCAGGGCCGGCATATCGTCCTTCTGGCGCCGGTAGATGATGTGCACCTCTTTTGCCCCCAGGCGCAGGGCCGAACGGGCGGCGTCCATGGCCACATTACCGCCACCGATGACGGCCACCACTTTATCTTTTACTTCCGGCGCCTGGCCCAAGTTAAGCTGCCGTAAAAAGGTAGCGCCGGCGTATACGCCTTCCAGTTCCTCGCCCGGTACGCCGAGCTTCTGGTCCTTATGGGCACCGATAGCCACAAAGACGGCTTCATACCCCTGCGCCTGCAGGTCCTCCAGGCTAAAGTCGCGCCCCAGGGCCTTGCCCAGCCGCAGGTCTACTCCCAGTTCCAGAATAGTATCAATCTCCGCCTGGAGGGTCTTCTTCGGCAGGCGGTACTCGGGAATGCCTACCGCCATCATGCCGCCGGCCACCGGCAGGGCTTCAAAGACGGTCACGCTGTAACCCTTCAGGGCCAGGTAGTAGGCTGCCGTCAGGCCCGCCGGGCCGGAGCCGATCACAGCGACCTTTTTCCCGTTAGGCGGCTTAATTTCCGGTCGTGGCCGCTGGCCGTTGAGCTTCATAGCATAATCGGCGGCAAAGCGCTTGAGCTCGCGAATGGCCAGGGGCTGGTCGATCTTGGCCCGGTTGCACTTGCCCTCGCAGGGATGATTGCAGACCCGGCCGCAAACTACCGGGAAGGGATTCTCCCGCCGGATAACTTCGTAGGCCTCGGCAAAGCGCCGCTGGCGGATGAGGTCGATGTAAACGGGCACATCCACGTTGGCCGGGCAGGTATTCTGGCACGGCGAGTTAAAAAGGGCCGCGCAGACGCTGGCCGGGCAGCGGTGCTCGCGGATGTGGGCCAGGTATTCATCCCGGAAGTATTTAATGGTACTCAGGACCGGGTTGGGCGCTGTCTGGCCCAGGCCGCAGAGGGCCGTGTCCTTAATCTGCTGGCCCAGCTCCACCAGCAGGTCGAGGTCTTCTTCTTTACCCTGGCCTTTGGAAATGCGGTCCAGGATCTCCAGCATGCGAGTAGTGCCGATACGGCAGGGGGTACACTTGCCGCAGGACTCGTCTTTGACAAAGTCCAGGAAGAACTTGGCCAGGTCCACCATGCAGGTGTCTTCGTCCATGATAATCAGCCCGCCGGAACCCATAATGGTGCCCAGGGCCGTCAGGGATTCATAGTCAATGGGGGTGTTCAAGTATTCCGCCGGGATGCAGCCGCCCGAAGGACCACCCGTCTGGGCTGCCTTGAACTTCTTGCCATCGGGAATACCGCCGCCGATGTCGTAGATAACCTCGCCCAGGGAGGTACCCATGGGGATCTCCACGAGGCCGTTGTTGTTGATCTTACCGGCCAGGGCGAAGACCTTGGTCCCCTTGCTCTTTTCAGTGCCGATGCTGGCAAACCATTCCCAGCCCTCGCGGATAATGGTCGGTATATTGGCCAGGGTTTCTACGTTGTTGATGACCGTTGGCTTGCCCCACAGTCCGGATACAGCCGGGAAGGGCGGCCGCGGCCGCGGTTCACCCCGGCGTCCTTCGATGGAGGCGAGTAATGCTGTCTCTTCACCGCAGACAAAGGCACCGGCGCCCAGGCGGATATCAATGTCAAAATCAAAGCCGGAGTTAAAGAGGTTCTTGCCCAGGAGACCTTTCTCCCTGGCCTGCTGGATGGCTATCTTCAACCGGTTCACGGCAATCGGGTATTCTGCGCGCACGTAGATATAACCCTGGCTGGCGCCGATGGCGTAACCGCCGATGGCCAGTCCCTCCAGGACGGCATGGGGATCGCCTTCCAGGATACTGCGGTCCATAAAGGCCCCCGGGTCGCCCTCGTCGGCATTGCAGACGATATATTTAACCGGTCCCGGCGAGCGGTGGGCAAACTCCCATTTGAGGCCGGTGGGGAACCCGCCGCCGCCCCGGCCGCGCAGGCCGGATTTTTTGATCACATCGATTACTTCGCCGGGAGTCATGGTAGTCAAGACTTTACCCAGGGCCTGGTAACCGTCGCGAGCAATATATTCATCAATGGATTCGGGATTAATGAGACCGCAGTTGCGCAGGGCGATACGCACCTGGTGTTTGAAGAAAGGAATTTCTTCAAAGGCCTTGACGGCAGCTTCCGTCTCCGGCTGCTTGTAGAGCTTGCGTTCCAGCACCCGGCCCTTGATAAAGTGTTCTTCCACCAGCTCCGGGACATCCTCCGGGTGGACCTGGGTGTAGAAAACCCCTTCCGGGTAAACCATCATATTGGGGCCGAACCGGCAGAAACCGAAACAACCAGTGTCGACGACCTGGATTTCCTTATCAAGGCCCCGGGCCTTGAGCTCCCGGATAAGGGCCTCTTTAGTTGCCGGGCTTTCCGAGGCCGTACAGCCGGTACCGGCGCAGACCAGGACGTGGGCACGATAAAATTCCATTTACTCTTCCCCCCTGTTAACAACCCATTCACTAATCACAATCCCGTTAACTATATGCTGGGCGACAATCTGCCGTGCCTTGTTGGCATCCACCTTGCCGTAGGTTACCCGCGGCTTCCCCGGCAGGATGACGTCCACCAGGGGTTCCTGGGCGCAGAGACCGATGCATCCTGTCTGGGTGACGGCCACATTGGTGAGGCGGCGCTTGCCCAGCTCATCAAGGATAGCGCTCATAACCTCCCGCGCGCCCGCGGCAATGCCGCAGGTGCCCATACCGACGACAATCTTTGCCTTTTGATCCGCCTCCCGCAGGCGGATGGCTTCCAGCTGGGTTTCTTTGATTTTTTGCAGTTCTTCCAGGGACTTGATCACTTACCTTCACCTCCGTACAATTCTGCCACTCCTTTATTGATATAACGCTGGACCCAGTCCAGGACCGGCCCGCAGTTTAAAGGTATCTCCCCCAGGTGGAGCTGCAGCCAGGTAGAAGAAAATTTGAATTCCTTTTGACCCCGGCGGTGGTAATAAACAAGCTCTACCGGTTCTTCCCGGCTCAAAGCAGCGGCTATGGTCGCTCCCATGTCGCCCAAAGGCGGCAGATCCGGATGGCTCAGCTGCATGGTAGCCACCACCCGGGTCCCCTGGCCCGGCCTGGATTCTAAAAAAACGTCACCCCCGCACTGGGCCGCCGTGGCCTGCAAGAGGGGCAACCCCAGGCCTACCTTTCTGGTGGCCCGGGTGGTGTAAAAGGGGTCCACGGCCTTCTGTAAGGCTTCGGCTCCCATACCACGGCCGTCATCCCGGACCTCGATGGTCACCAGGTCCCGCCCTTCATCCTCTTCAATGGTAATGAGGATATGGCGCGCCCCGGCGGCCAGGGCATTTTCCAGGAGATCAAGAATATGCAGGGCCAGTTCTTCCATGGCTTTTTACTGGTACTGCTTTAATACGGCTACCGCCGTATCCGGCTTCAAAAGCCCGTGGGCGCGCTTGTTGACAGTCATAACCGGACCCAGGCCGCAGGCCCCGAGACACCGGACAACCTCCAGGGAAAACTTGCCGTCGTCGGTGCTGTCCCCGGCTTTGATGCCCAGCTCCTTCTCCAGGCGCTCCAGGATCTCCGGGGAGCCCTTGACGTAGCAGGCCGTCCCCTTGCAGACGGATACCTGGTATTTACCCTTGGGCTTGACGGTAAAATGGTGGTAGAAGGAAATGACGCTGTAGACTTCCGTCAGGGACACTCCCAGGCCTTCGGCTATGGCCACCTGGACCTGGCGGGGCAGGTAGCCGATGAGGTCCTGGGCCTGGTGGAGAACTTCGATCAAATCGGAAGGCCGGCCGCGGTGGGCGGCAATGATCTTATCGAGTTCCTCCCATTTGGCTTCACATTGACAGGCTTCCATGGTAAAACCTCCTTAAAATCATAAATCTGGGCTCAGTCTGCAACAAACTTCCTATCAAAATGTCGAACCTGATGCGCTATTTATCTGACATCATTCTTCTCATCCACCACCACCTTGAATTGCTGCCGCTCCATGGCCCGGACCAGGGCGGCGACATTGACCGCCTCTAGATCATACCCGGTGACCCGGCGGCCGATGTCATGCAAGTAATGGGCATCGGAAGCGGCTACCAGGGGCCAATTGGCCACGGTTGGGAACTTCTTGCGAGCGGCCGCCGGGCTCAGCAGGCCCAGTTCCATGGCTACCACCGGCATCCCCGGCGGAACAATACCTAAATTCGCCAGCAGGCTGTAGGATGGCCTGTCCACATGGGCCGGCAGGCACAAACCGCCGCGCCTAGCTACCTCCCCGGCCACTTCCTCTACCCCCAGGCCGGTGCTGGCCAGGAGGAGCCTTTTCTCCCGGCCTGTTTCTTGGCCCGCGGCATCCAGGAGAAGCTGGGGGCCGAAATAATCCTCCCGGTTTTCCCCATCTGGAAGGTGGCGGTAAACCTCCTCCTGCCACGCCAGGGCTTCTCGCGACGTATCGAAGAGACATACCAGGTGGACGTCTTCCCTGGTCTGGACTTCCATACCGGCCAGGACAATGAGCCCGGTACCCCGGGCAGCCTCTTGCACGGCGGCCACATTACCGGCGCTGTTGTGATCGGTCACGGCGATGACCTGCAGGCCGGCGGCAAGGGCCGCAGCCACAATCGCCGGTGGTGTCATCTCCTCCCCAGCGCAGGGCGACAGGGCGGTATGGATATGCAGGTCAGCATAGTAGATAGTCATGGCCTTTTCCTGCTGGAGTCCCCTGTGACACTTGATTATTAGCCTGAGTGAAAAGGCGAAAAAAGAAGCTGGTATAAACGACCGGCTACCTCAAAGGTCCGGCATGGTGTAGAAAGCAATGGCAGGCCTTCGGCCTCTGCCTTGCGGCAGACTTCCGGTGGTATCCCCCTACCCCCGGTAAGCACCACGCCTGCTGCCCCGGTCAGGAGGGCCACGGCCACCACATTCATGTGGGCCTGCAGGGTCAGCCACAGGCATCCCGGTGTCCCATTAGCCATAAAATCGCTGATGAGGTCGGTACAATAGCCGCTGTCAACTTCTCTGTCCAGGCCCCTCTCTCCGGCCAGGACCTGCAAATTCAAGCGCTCCACTATTTCCCGCAGTTTCATTACCACCCCTCCTTTCCGGTTGGGCCATGGACGGCGGTAATTTCCGCGCCAGTTCGACCACCTCTTCCGCCAGGACCCGCACCCTGTCCCGCAGGACGAAAACGCAGTCGGTATCCTGGGCCTCTCCCCGGACAATATCCTCGGCCAGGGCGCGGCAGCTGGGTGAGCCGCAGGAACCGCAGTCCAGGCCCGGGAGCAGGGCCTGCGTGGCTTCCAGGCGGCGCATTTTTTCCAGGGCTGTGACCAGGTCGGCGTCAAGCTGCAGAACCGGTCGCGGCCTGAACGGTGCCGCAACCAGGCTGTCGCCAGCGTCCGGCAGTGCCCTGGGCCCTGCGGGCAGGCCGCAGGCTAGTTGCCTCAGCTCCAGGCGGGCCAGGTAGGGGTTACGGACCATCAGGGCGCCGCCGACACAGCCGGCGGGGCAGGCCTGGGCTTCAATATAATCGATATCCTGGAAATCGCCCGCCTCGATCCGGGTTAAAACTTCAATAACATGGTGGATACCATCCACCTCCAGCAAGCGCCGGCCGCCAATGCTGGCATTCTCGCCGCCGCTGTGGCCCCAGCCATAACCGCCAGCACCGGCCCGGGAAGGGTAAACCGGGGCGGTGGCCAAACATTTAAGGATATCACCGTAAATGGCCGCCAGGGGGATGACCCCATCGGGACCCGCCAGCCCTCCCGGGGGCTGGCGGGCAGCCGTAATCTTGGCCGGGCAGGGAGAAATAAAGAAGGTACCGATGGCTTCCCTAGGTAAACCGGTCGCTTTTGCCCCCTCCTCCCTGGCCAGGCGGGCAGCCACATCCATGGGGGTGGCCAGGGGCAGCAGTTGCTCTACCAGGGACGGGAAACGTACCTGGATGAGTCCCACCACCGCCGGGCAGGCCGGGGAGATCAGCGGCCTTTTGCCATGGTAATTATCCAGGTAGCGCCGGGTCGCCCGGGCCACCATCTCCGCCGCCAGGGCCACTTCAAAAACAGCATCAAATCCCAGGGCTATGAGGGAACCAAGGATACGCTCCAAATCAGCCTGGCCGGCAAACTGGGAAACAAAGGCCGGCGCCGGAAGGGCGATACGGTAGCGGTAAAGACTCAGGGTTTCCAGGCTATCACCCACGGCAATCTTGGCGTGGTTGGGACAGATACGGATGCACTCGCCGCAGTCGATGCAGCGTTCCTGGATGATACGGGCCTTGCCCTCCCGCACCCGGATGGCTTCCGTGGGGCAGCGTTTTATGCAATTGGTGCAGCCTTTACATTTATCCTCGTCCAGGCGTACGGAATGGAAGTACTCCATCACGCCACCGCCTTCAGCGATTATAGATTACTATCTTTACCCTCGTTCCCTCGCCCATAGTAGAGGTAATTTCCAGTTCATCGGCACATCGGCGGATATTGGGTAGCCCCATGCCGGCGCCGAAACCCATTTCCTGGATTTCCCGGGAAGCGGTGGAATAACCTTCCTGCATGGCCAGGTCAATATCGGGTATCCCCGGACCGGTATCAAGGGCTGTAATGGTAATTGCTTCGGGAGTAATACAGGCCTTGAGTTCGCCGCCAAAAGAGTGGATAACTATATTCATCTCCGCCTCGTAGGCGGCAATGGCCACCCGCCGGATAATGGCCGGCTGGAAACCCACCTGCTGCAGGACCTGGCGGATGCGGGCTGCCCCGTCCCCACCGGCCAGGAAATCGCGGGCACGGACGGGAAAGGCCAGTTCCAGGGCTGGTGTATTATCCTTCAAGGCAACCACTCCGGCCGCTCCAGGCAGGTTTTCCTGTATCTCCAGTAACTCCTACCTGGTGAAACCCTTCCTCGCAGCACCCCTACTGACCTCTCCCTTCCCGCCGGCATGGCGCCATGCGGTAGCGTACCAGCTTCTTTTCCCTCCTGCTTTTGCTTGCTTTCCCAGCTAGAGGTGGCGGCCTGGTCGTCACCCGCCTCCCTGGAACAGCCTTTCAGCCCTGCCTGGAAGAGGCGGCCGCAGCTGTCATACATCAACAACCTGGTGCCCAGGAGAGGCAACCCCAGATTAGCGGCGGCGTTGATAAGGTTTTTGTCCGGCCTCTTGCCCCGGACAAAGACGATGGCTGCCGCGTCAATCATGGTTGCCGTATGGATGACATGGGCATTGGTCAGACCGGTCAGCAGGAGTACCCGGCTACAGGCAAAGGCCAGAACGTCGCTCATCAGGTCGGAACCAAAGCCGGCCTCTACTTCCAGGTCTAGTTTATCGGCCCCGGTAAAGACCTCAGCCTCGAGGATAGCCTGAACTTCCCTGAGTTTCACCGGGCCTGAACCTCCTGATGGTGAATTGCTTCACAATACCTGGCAAAATAAATGGGCTTCAATGAATTCTATGCCCGCTCCTCTTTTTCATGTCCCCGTGATAGCACGGTTATTCACTTTGTTGCTAATATCCATTTGTGATAGTTCATATGTAGTTTTATTCGCCACGAATTTTAATTTTCCTGCCAGGTCTTATAAAATTCTTATTAACCATTCATTTTATTATACATTATTGTCCATTTTTTTGGCATCTGGCTTTTTGGATACCGCCAGCAAAAACCCCCGCCTTTAACCGGCGTGGGTGCAATTGTAACACCCCCATGTTAAGAGAAAATAAAGGTGACCGCAGGTATGCACCCTTGCTACTCCGGGGTAGTTTTTTATGAGCGCAGGATAAATAGAAGTTGACAACGGTGCTAATCGATAGTATGATTATTTTTCGTATCCCAAAATATACGGGAGGCGAAGGTATTGGCTGGATTGGCGGAAGAAACCCGGGAACTGGAATTACTGTTGCGCCAGATCAATTACCTGATGAACCATTATACCCGCACATATTTGAGCGGCCGGGGTTTGACCATACCCCGCTTCTGGGTTTTAAGCAGCCTGGCGGCGGATAAACCCATAACTATGGGGGAACTCCAGCGGCGGCTCTTCCTGGCCCCGGCAACCCTCACGGGCCTTGTTGATGGCCTGGTGGAGGAAAAACTGGTCCGGCGCTGGCGGGACAATAATGACCGGCGCCTGGTATACCTGGCCCTGACCCCGGCAGGCGAAGAATTCCTGGCCGGAATATTAAAATACCGTTCCTCAGTTTTAGAAAAAGCCCTGGCAAACCAGGATGGTATAAACTTAGGACAATTAAACGCTTTTCTGCGTTTGCTCCTTACTAACCTCAGGTACCTGTGCCCTCATCTGCGGTCCTCATGAAGCCTGTTAACCGGTAAATATTTCTAGCGCGCATAAAATCAGGCAGGAGATATTTGGATTTAAAAGGTGGGAACAATACGGAACATGGAAATAGAAGTAGCAACAGAGAAGAAAGCCGGTTGCTTTCAGGCCCTGGCGGCCTTAAGGCATCGTAATTTCCGGCTTTTCTGGTGCGGGCAGTTGATCTCCCTTATGGGCACCTGGATGCAAAATATGGCCCAGGGCTGGCTGGTACTGCAGTTAACGAATTCACCCTTTCTGCTGGGACTGGTTAGCGCCATCCAGTTTACACCTTTGCTGGTCCTCGCCCTGGTAGCCGGCGTGGTGGCCGACAGGGTGCCTAAAAGACGTCTTTTAATCATAACCCAGAGCAGCCTGATGCTCCTGGCCTTCATCCTGGGTATTTTAACTTTAACAGGGGTGGTGCGTTACTGGCAGGTATTGATCCTGGCAGGATTGCTAGGTATAGTTAACACCTTTGACATGCCTGCCCGCCAGTCCTTCGTTGTAGAAATGGTGGGCAAGAAAGATTTGATGAATGCCATTGCCCTTAATTCTTCCATCTTTAACGCCGCCCGGATTATCGGCCCGGCCCTGGCCGGCCTGGTCATTGGCCGGCTGGGGATGGCAGCAAGCTTCCTGCTCAATGCAGCCAGCTTTGTGGCTGTTATTGGAGGCCTGCTGCTGATCCGGGTACCTGAGGAAAGCTGGCCCCAGCAGGCTGAAACACGTATCTTGGAAAAGATTAGCGAGGGGTTAAACTACATCCGCCAGACACCCGTTATCCTGCAGGCTATCACCCTCATGGCCTCCCTCAGCATTTTGACTATGAACTTTAATGTCCTGATCCCGGTCCTGGCCCGGAATACTTTGCGACAGCAGGCTGAAGGCTACGGCCTGCTCATGTCTGCTTCAGGCATCGGCGCCTTTGGTGGAGCCGTAATGCTGGCATTCTTAAGTAAAGTTGGACCGCGGCGCCAGTTGCTGCTAGGTGGGGCTGCCGGTCTTTGTTTCTTCCAGCTCCTCCTGGCTGCCACGCGCTCTTATCTCCTGGCGCTTTTGCTCCTGGCCTTCACCGGCTGGTCAATGATTACTTTTACCGCTTCTGTGAACACGACCTTACAGCTTAATGTACCGGATAATTTACGCGGCCGGGTGATGAGCGTATACTCCCTGGTCTTCGGCGGCGTGACACCCATTGGTAGCCTGTTTAGCGGCAGCATCGCCCACCTCTGGGGCGCGCCGGCAGCTCTTGCCACCGGGGCGATGATGGGGATGTCAAGTTTAATTATCATTATGCTTTGGTTACCCTACCAGAAATACGGCCGGCTTCAATGATTGTGCTATGTCCTGTCCGGTATTCCCACTTTCCCCAGGTCGTGGACCTGAGCCAGCAGGGATAGGTTGGCAAGCTATTGCGCTGAAAGTCCAACCTTTTCTCCCAATTCCTGGCACAACTTCTGCATGCGCCTGGCATGCCCTTCAGTTATATAATCCCGTTCTGAAAGTGCGGTTAACAGTGCATTAATAATCACTAGCGTTGCATAAAGAAAATATTAACTTGTCAAGGGCAATAGCGCCCTAAAAACGGCCAAATTCCTAAAATAACCTGTCATTGCAAGAAAAAACTCCTTATACTAGAGATTAAGGGTAGTCCTTGCCCCAACCTCTAATATAAGGAGGCCACAATGCAAGGCAAGGATACCACATTATCCACATTTCATCAACTGTTCGCGATCACTCGATAGTGTCAAGCCACTGTAGGATTTTTACCGAAATAAGTTCCACCGTTTGGTTCGAGACCTCGCCTTAGTAGTAATTCAAAAATCGCAATTAGGTATCTTAGGCGGCATCTATTAAGGCTCGCAGTGCTCTGGTCAGTGGGCTTTGTGGTCCGTTTAATATGGGCATATTATGGAGCATCTCCGCTACATTGTGGCTCATTTTTTTCCTGGCTTGCTGCAATTTATCTGTGTCTAGCTCCAGGGCCTTTACCACTTGCGGTTGCTGGGCTAGATACATTTCCTGAATGTTTACTCCATTGGCTTTGGCCGCCCGTAGCCCCGCCATCTGTTCGGCTCCCGCTTTGCTCCATGCCCCGGGTCGGCTACTCAGCCGGGCCGATAGTATATGGCTGATATGCCCCTCGGCGCTACATCCCAATAATTCTTCCTTGTAGCGTTTTTGGGCTTCTATCCCGTCCCACTGGTTTTCTATATATCGCTTGGCCCTGCTTATCGCTTTCCGGCGTTCGGGATGGGCCTTCTCTGCTTCCCTGAGAACACCTAGCACGCCTTCCAGCTGCCCCTCTCCTATATGTTTCCAGATGGCTGCCTGCATTTTGGCGTAGGGGCCTACCGCCGCCATTATGTATTTGCTTAGATGAAATTGGTCAAGGATAAATACGGATTTGGGTATTATTTCTATGCCACTGCGGATCCAGCTCGCTCCGTCCCCGTTTATATAGATCCGCTCTACATATTCCAGGTCGTAGCGGTTTTCTATATAATCCAGCGTGTCAAACCACATGTCTTCTATAGTTTTATATGGCCCACTGAAGTAACGGGCCTCCTTAAGCTGTCTTCTGCCTTTACAGACTTCTTTTGCTCCTTCGTGGACATAAATCAGGGGTATCGCCATTCGCCCTTTTTTATCCTGCCGGGCAACATGGTCTTCGTCGGCTTCAATATATAAATACCTTACTCTTCTTTTGTCTTCGCTGCTTCCTACTTCCCCCCATTTCGGGATTTTAAGCTTGTCTACTGCATTCTTTACTGTTTGGCCGCTAACCTTTTCTCCCCAGCCATATTCCTGTGCTCCTTTGCCGCTACATTGATAGGATTGTTCGGCCGCTATTTCTGTTAATATGGCTTTGGCCGGTTCTTCTATTCGCATATGGGGTCTATAGCCCGCATAGGTATCGGCCAGGTGGGCATAGCTTTGGCTTCCTTTGTTATAAAAGTAGGTGCGCTCGTAGCTCATTTCTCCAAATACCGTTATTACTCGTTTTTCTTCTTTGCGCCTTTCTATAACCCACCCCGGACGCGCTTCCCGGTGTTCTACCAAATATTCATCCTGGCTTTCTATTACCATTTTCATGATGTCG
The DNA here is from genome assembly GCF_001594015.1 of Moorella mulderi DSM 14980. Taxonomy (GTDB): domain Bacteria; phylum Bacillota; class DSM-521; order Neomoorellales; family Neomoorellaceae; genus Neomoorella; species Neomoorella mulderi. The sequence continues at coordinate 80,404 of NZ_LTBC01000004.1, read as the reverse complement.
TTTCCTAATGAATTTAATGCGTTTTTTACTTGCTTCTCCAGTTCTGGATACGTAATCTTACCTTCTAATGCGCCCAATACCCTTTCCCCAACCAGCAGGAATTTCTCCCATAAATGTTGAATTAATTCTTCCATAAGACCTCACCTCTTGGAGTCGTTTTGCCTTATTGGCTTAAGGCTCCGTCTTTCGCCAGACGGTGAGGTCTTATTTCGTTTTCCACCCCTTTTATTCCTGCTGATTATCCTACAGTAATTTTACTCTAACCAATACTGGAAATGGGGCAGGCAAAAGGAAGGCAGGTAGGAGAAGGTAGTGTGGCAGTATTGGCAGTAGTAACGCCGGATTAAGATGCGGCCGCTGAAATCAGCGGTAATAGCATTACGGTCAAAAAAACCGTGTTTTTGTGGTGGCACCTTTATCCGGCAATTAGGGCAGTAATCGAGCTTTGGGAAAGGAAAATTTTTACCCTGGCGGCAGTACTCTTCGGGCGACACGGTGGTGTAGAATATCAGCTGCATGGCAATCCCTCCCAGCCAATATTCTACTCGATTCGCCTTTGAGCAGCACTATTTACCTCATGCGAACACATGGACTAAAAATTGTGGCTTCTCGCTACATCAAGTGGGTAGCCTAAAATCGAAATAGCAAGGAGCCCTAAGCTTTTTAGACTTCTTTAGATATTACGACAGATATATGACGACAAAAACGCTATGGGGAATATAAAGATCATACATTACAAAAGTGGCGAAGGGGGAAACTCCCTTTGCTACTAAAAAAAATTAACAAGTATATTGTATACAGGACACAATATACTTATAATAAAGCTAAAGAGATTTTTCTTGGTTTTCCTGGATTGGAGCATTTTATAAATTTATTCCCAAGGGAGGAGGGCGCTTATGCTGGCAGAAAAGATCAGCTTTTCCCGGGTTGAAGAGGATTCTCTGGGGCAAAAGACCATTATGAACAATGCCTATTATGGCATTCACAGCCTGCGGGCTAAAGAGAATTTTACCGTTAGCGGTTACAAGCTGCATCCCGAACTAATTAAAGCCCTGGCAATAGTCAAAAAGGCTGCTGCTCTGGCCAATATGAAGGCGGGGACCCTCGAGCACAGCAAGGCCCTGGCCATCGCCCGGGCGGCCGATGAAATTATCAATGGTAAATGGCATGAGTATTTTATTGGCGAAGCTATTCAAGGTGGCGCCGGTACGGCTATCAACATGAATGCCAACGAAGTGATTGCTAACCGAGCTCTTGAAATTCTTGGATATAAGCCTGGAACATATGACAAGATAAATCCTGTTGATGATGTTAACTATGGCCAGTCCACCAATGATGTAATACCTACGGCTATCAGGATTGCTGCCATCAGGCTCCTGCAGCGTTATGTTGAGGCCAATTTGCTGCTGGCCCGAACCTTGAGGGAAAAAGCTGAAGAGTATAAGGACGCTATCAAATTAGGACGAACTCACCTGCAGGATGCCGTTCCTTTAAAAATCGGAGATGAGTTGAAGGCCTGGGCTGAGGCTATCCAGCGCGATGCCCGGCGTGGTGAAATGGCTATTAATTTACTGGCCGAAGTTAACCTGGGTGGTACTGCTATTGGGACCGGGTTAAACGCTCACCCGCACTATCGTGAAATAGTTATTGAAGAATTACGGGCCGCCAGCGGCATTCCCCAGTTGAGGCGTGCTGCCAACCTGATTGATGCCACCCAGAATTTGGATGTCATGGTGGAGGTTGCCGGTCTTTTGCGGGCCGGGGCAATCACTTTAACAAAAATAGCTAATGACCTGCGACTGCTTGCTTCTGGCCCCATGGCCGGACTGGCCGAAATAGAATTGCCACCTCTGGCTGCCGGTTCAAGCATTATGGCAGGAAAAGTTAATCCCATCATCCCCGAAGTTGTCAACCAGGTCTGTTTCAAGGTTTTCGGTAATGACCTGACTATAAACCTGGCAGCGGCAGCCGGACAGCTGGAGCTTAACGTTATGCAGCCGGTTCTGGCCTTTGCCCTTTTTGAAAGCCTGGGTATGCTTAGCGAAGCTATTAATTCCCTGGCTTTGAAAGCTGTTAAAGGGATGAAGTTTAGGCTAGAGCGCTGCGAAAACTATGTTAATAGTGCTTTGAGCCTGGTGACGCCATTAGTACCTTATATAGGTTACCAGGCGGCAACCAGGGTAGCCAAGCAAGCCTTGGCCAGTGGCAAAAGCATTATTGATATTGTCAGGGAGTTAAAATTACTGCCCGAAGAGCAGGCCCGTGAGCTCCTTGACTCGCGCCATATGCTTACCAACTAACTCAGCCAGGAAGGATCATAAATATTTTTAGCCACTAGCGTGGTTTTGGCAAGTGAAAAATGCATAGTTTGGCATTCAAAAAGTGCAGAAGGTATTACCACCACGCCAGGGTTACCTTCCCCTTCCCCCTAGAAGCGTTGTGAAAAACTCGATCTAAATGGCAGGTATTAGGCAACCAACAACGAATCCTTAACAGTAATGACATCTAATTTCCAGGAGAGGATTTCGTTGTTAGGAAGCAAGGAAAACCTGCGGCGGCAAATAGCTATCCAGGTTATCGATATTGAAAGCCTGATCCCAGATGATTACTACCTCCGCCGTATTGATGCAGCAGTTGATTTTTCGCTCATCCGTGCCAGGGTAGCCCATTTGTACTCCCATACCGGGCGGCCATCGATAGACCCGGAAATGGCTTTTCGCCTCATTACCCTGTCATACCTGCTGGGTATTTCCGAGAACCGCCTGTTCACAAAATTACCTCTGCATGCCGGCTATCTATGGTTCTGCGGCCTGGACTTCAACAGTCCTCTACCTGATGAACCACCCTGGTCAAGGCCAGAAAGCTCTGGCGTAAACACGGTTTATTCGTTGAGATCATGCGCGAAATTGTGCAGCAATGTATTGGCTTGGTGAAAGGCGACGTGTTGGCCGCCGATGGCACTATTGTTAAAGCTCGGGCAGCGATAAAAAACCTGGAAGCGTTCACCCCCAACCGATAGACAAATACCTTGAAGATCTCAAAAAACAAGATGAGAAAGAGCTGGAAACTATCACAAAATCAGAGGACAAAAGCGAACCCCCAAGTGGCGGTGAACCCCCGGTAAGGGGCCAGGGGCAAAGTGATAACAAGCCAGAAGGCCAGGCTTTACAAGACGTTAAACCTTCCCGGGATCTTTCCGGGAGGAAAGCAGGCGACCCTGATTTTCATGGGGAGAAGTTCAGCAACGCCACCCATCGTTCCACCACCGACCCGGAGGCCCGGCTCTTCCGCAAAGGTCCTGGTAAGGAAGCGAAACTCAGCTATCTGGCCCACGACCTGCTCGATGTTCGCTCTGGTATTATTGTCGTAAGCGTCAAATACAGCCCACCTTGGCACCAATCGCAAGTATAGGGGATAATCCTCTTCAGAACACAAGCTGAGGAGGATTTTTTGTTATGACCAAAGCCGAACGGTAAGCACTATGGCAAACCCGGATAGCCGAATACAAGAAGAGCGGGCAAAGCGTCAGAGAATGGTGCGCTACCCATGAAGACGTTAACCCCAAACAATTATGGTACTGGCTACGGAAGTATAAGAACCAGGACGTAGTTTCCCCGGGAAACCAAACCGGTGGCTGCCGGTAGAAATAAGGGAGCCATCTTCTGGTGTTCACGGCAACTCCTTGTTGGTCAGGATAGGCAAGACCTGCATCGAAGTAAAACCCGGCTTTGATCCCACCCTGCTTTCTCAGGTGGTTAAGGTGCTGGTAGCTTTATGCTAAACGAAGTTAGCATCGACCGGGTTTATCTCGCCTGCGGCGCCACTGACCTGCGCAAGTCCATTGACGGCCTGGCGGTGCTGGTCAAGGAAGGGTTTGAATTAGACCCTTTCACTTCCTGTCTTTTTGTTTTCTGCAACCGTAAGCGTAAGTAAGCGTCAAATACAACCCACCTTGGCATCATACCCAGGTTTAGGGGATAATCCTTCTCAGAAAACATGCTGAGGAGGGTTTTTTCTTATGACCAAAGCTGAACGGCAAGCACTATGGGAAACCCGGATAGCCGAATACAAGAAGAGTGGGCAAAGCGTTAAAGAATGGTGCTCCTCCCATGAGGACGTTAACCCCAAACAATTATGGTACTGGCTACGGAAGTATAAAAACCAGGATGTGGTTTCCCCGGGAAACTCAAACCGGTGGTTACCGGTAGAAATAAGCAACCAGTCATTTATAGAAGAGGACCATACTTTACTGGTGAAAATAGGACTGGTCAGCATCGAAGTAAAGCCCGGCTTTGATCCCGCCCTGCTTTCTCAGGTGGTTAAGGCGCTGGTGGCTTTATGCTAAACGAAACAGGCATCGACCGGGTTTATCTCGCCTGCGGCGCCACTGACCTACGCAAGTCCATTGACGGCCTGGCGGTGCTGGTCAAGGAAGGGTTCGAGCTGGACCCCTTCTCTTCTTACCTTTTCGTTTTCTGTAACCGCAAGCACGATAAACTAAAGATCCTCCACTGGGAGCATAACGGTTTCTGGCTTTATTACCGCCGCCTGGAGAAGGGCAAATTCCTATGGCCGGAAAGAAGCACTTCGGCAACCATCACCATAAGCCGCCGGGAGCTGCGCTGGCTACTCGACGGCCTCCCCTTAAAACAACCTCAGGCCCATCCCGAGGTAAAAGCGCGCACCATCGTGTAATAGGAATCGCCAGAAAGAAATATTTTCACTTTGTGGTTGATTCTAGAGGGATTCGACGGGTTTCGTCGAATCTTTTATTCATGAACACTACTTCGCAATCTATCGCTGCCATGAATATAGAAGAGCTGCAAAGCCGCTGTCTACAGCTGGAAGAGCAGTGTAGATGGCTGGAACAACAGAATGCCGAGCTGACTGCTAAACTGAATTGGTTTATGGAGCAGTTTCGTTTAAGCAAGAAACGGCAATTCGGTGTTTCCAGCGAACGGACCAGGCCTTTAGAAGAAGAGCAGCTCTTGCTTTTTAATGAGGCGGAAGTGGAAGCCCGGCCGGAGGCGCCTGAACCCGATTTGGAAACCATCACCTACCAGCGCCGCAAAGGGCGTACCCGCCGGGAGATGAACCTGGAAGACCTGCCGGTAGAAGTAGTAGAGCACCGCCTGCCGGAAGAAGAACGGGTCTGCCCGTGCTGCGGCGGTCCTTTACATGAAATGAGCACTGAAATACGGCAGGAACTCAAAGTAATCCCTGCCCAGGTGAAAGTGGTTAAGCATGTGCGCTACGTCTATTCCTGCCGCCGCTGCGAGAGGGAAGAGATAAGTACTCCCGTTGTCACGGCACCTATGCCGGCGCCTGTACTTCCCGGCAGCCCCCTATCTCCCTCCCTCCTGGCCTATATCATGACCCAGAAATACGGGGCAGGGTTACCCCTCTACCGCCAGGAGCAGCAGTTTAAAGGTTTGGGGATAGACCTTTCCCGGCAGACCATGGCCAACTGGGTGCTCCATGGAGCTAACACCTACTTAACCCTTATTTACGACCGTCTCCATGAACACCTCCTTAAAAGAGACATTCTCCATGCCGATGAGACTACGTTGCAGGTACTTCATGAACCGGGAAGGGAGCCTACCACCAAATCATTTCTCTGGCTTTACCGTACCGGGCGGGACGGTCCTCCGATTATCCTCTACGACTACCAGACCACCCGGGCCGGCAAACACCCCCGCCGGTTCCTGGAAGGTTTTAAGGGCTATTTGCATGTTGACGGCTATGACGGCTACAATGGACTTTCAGAGGTCACCCTGGTGGGCTGCTGGGCTCACGCCCGGCGCAAGTTTGACGAAGCTTTAAAAGCCCTGCCGCAAGATAAAAGAAACAAAGCAGTGGCTGCCCGGGAGGGGCTGGAGTTCTGCAACAGGCTTTTTGCCATAGAGCGCGAGCTTAAAGACAAAACCCCGGAAGAACGATATCAAATCCGCCAGGAGCGCAGCCGGCCCGTGCTGGACGCCTTTTTGGCGTGGCTAAAAACCCAGAAATCCCGGGTACTGCCCAAAAGCACTTTTGGGCAGGCGGTTTACTATTGCCTGGGCCAGTGGGATAAGCTCGTAGCCTTCTTGCAAGACGGGCGTCTGGAACTCGACAACAACCGCAGCGAGCGCTCCATCAAGCCCTTCGTCATTGGCCGCAAGAACTGGTTGTTTGCCAACACCCCGCGGGGTGCTAAAGCCAGCGCCATTACCTACAGCATCATAGAAACGGCCAAGGAAAACGGGTTAAATCCCTTTCACTATCTCATTTACCTCTTTGAAAAACTTCCCAACTTGGACCTCAAGGATAAAAACGCCCTGGATCAACTCCTGCCGTGGTCGGAAACTCTGCCTCCTGTCTGCCGGATGAATAATTAAGCTTGTTTTAGCCCCCACCTCGGTGATAGGTGGGGGCTATTTTACGCTTACCAATAAAGAGGTCCTCACTACGGGTTCTCTCGTTCAAATTCCTCTATGGTAGATGGTCACGGCTTTCCAAATCAATTCTACTGCTACGCCTAATTGTTCAAATTCCTCTATGGTAGATGGTCACCCGTTTGCGGCAAACTGGGCACGGATACTAAGATGAGTTCAAATTCCTCTATGGTAGATGGTCACTGATACCTTCCAACTCTATATTGCCAATGCGGATTTGTTCAAATTCCTCTATGGTAGATGGTCACACATAAGTTGCAAGGCCACCCGGTTGCGGAGGCCCGGTTCAAATTCCTCTATGGTAGATGGTCACTCAGATTTTATCTGCTCTCAAGGACCCCGCTGCTTTGTTCAAATTCCTCTATGGTAGATGGTCACCCTCAAGCCTATACCGTTAAGCCTGGGGATAATCTGGTTCAAATTCCTCTATGGTAGATGGTCACTTATTTTAGGGAGGGGATTTGTCTTGCCGGTTGTCAGTTCAAATTCCTCTATGGTAGATGGTCACGGGGATGCAAGCATTGTGGGGAAATCTTTAATCGAGTTCAAATTCCTCTATGGTAGATGGTCACAAGGCCCGCACCGTCGGCCGCAGTTCTTCGCGCACTGTTCAAATTCCTCTATGGTAGATGGTCACCCCCGGGGGCCAGGGCGTCCGCGCCCCCGGTGGCGGTTCAAATTCCTCTATGGTAAATGGTCACTTATTACTGCCAAATAAACGGTGTAAGCTATTATAGTTCAAATTCCTCTATGGTAGATGGTCACCCTCGGCGGCTCCCATTCGTACTGGTCGCATCCGCAGTTCAAATTCCTCTATGGTAGATGGTCACCTATCGCCAGCTGCACCCGGAGAACCGTATTTACCGTTCAAATTCCTCTATGGTAGATGGTCACTAACGTATCCAACATGGCTGGGTCAACTCAAGGTTAGTTCAAATTCCTCTATGGTAGATGGTCACTAAACAGTAACCCGCTTTACCACATTCCTTAACGCCGTTCAAATTCCTCTATGGTAGATGGTCACTGGCCTGGGTGCGGTTGGGGATGTCTTTCGTCTTTGTTCAAATTCCTCTATGGTAGATGGTCACGTTCGTTTTCGCTGGCGAACCAGAGGGAACCCGCGGGTTCAAATTCCTCTATGGTAGATGGTCACACGGCTATAACACCGAAACCGACACCGAATTAGGCAGTTCAAATTCCTCTATGGTAGATGGTCACTAGACCCGCGAGTTATTCCCCTGGGTTCGGTGGTCGTTCAAATTCCTCTATGGTAGATGGTCACTGGGTCCCCGGCCTGAAAATCCAGCCGCTGCAAGTGTTCAAATTCCTCTATGGTAGATGGTCACTAATTTAGCATTTGCATCTAACCGCAAAATCTTATGTTCAAATTCCTCTATGGTAGATGGTCACCTATCAAGCATCCGCTGCCGAATTGCTTCTTCGGTTGTTCAAATTCCTCTATGGTAGATGGTCACATCACGGCGGGGTACATAGAATTTACGTCCAACTTAGTTCAAATTCCTCTATGGTAGATGGTCACTTACACCTCCGGCACTAAATTAAGACGCTTAAGCTGTTCAAATTCCTCTATGGTAGATGGTCACTCTATAGCTTCCAGGGAGCCGACCCCCGGTGGCTCAGTTCAAATTCCTCTATGGTAGATGGTCACTGTTCTTCGGGTGACAGACTATCATCTACAAAAATAGTTCAAATTCCTCTATGGTAGATGGTCACCCAAGAAAAGAGCATAAAGTCTTTAGCTTCGAAGTGTTCAAATTCCTCTATGGTAGATGGTCACGTGAACGGGATTATTACTGTAGGCGAATATGTTGCAGTTCAAATTCCTCTATGGTAGATGGTCACCCTCAACGGCCTGGAGCCCAGCCAGGAGCTTAACCCGTTCAAATTCCTCTATGGTAGATGGTCACCCCAGCTTCGGTTCACCAGGATGCTCTACTTGCAACTGTTCAAATTCCTCTATGGTAGATGGTCACTGAAAGCCTATCAAGTAAAAATGTCATATTTTGAGTTCAAATTCCTCTATGGTAGATGGTCACCCCATCATTTTGCAGTAGTTTTCTATTGCTTCTTTTGTTCAAATTCCTCTATGGTAGATGGTCACCATCCGTCCTGGTGTTCCCCGCCGGCATCCTGGCGGGTTCAAATTCCTCTATGGTAGATGGTCACCTTAGTTCGGTAGCTTGTACCACATTTGCACCACACGGTTCAAATTCCTCTATGGTAGATGGTCACGCAAGGAAATTGCCCGGTATATGCCCGATGAAACCCCCGTTCAAATTCCTCTATGGTAGATGGTCACGATTGAGGATATCCTTACCCATTGCTTTAAACTGTGTTCAAATTCCTCTATGGTAGATGGTCACTTATGTGCGCCGAGCTGAGGTGAGGAATATGGCCCGTTCAAATTCCTCTATGGTAGATGGTCACTTCAGGACGCTATGGAAGCCCTGGCCGACGCTCAAAGTTCAAATTCCTCTATGGTAGATGGTCACCTGCTACATTGAAACCTTTGAGCATACCTGGGGCGGGTTCAAATTCCTCTATGGTAGATGGTCACTTGTCTATGAATTAGAAGATAAAGAAAACCAAATGGGTTCAAATTCCTCTATGGTAGATGGTCACTTTTTTGCTGTTGTGCGATTATCTTCTTTAGAATCTGTTCAAATTCCTCTATGGTAGATGGTCACAAGTAGGACAGGTTTCAGGTAAGTTAAGCAATTTCGTTCAAATTCCTCTATGGTAGATGGTCACTTGCGAAGGTTGCCGACCTGACCAAAGAAGAAACGAGTTCAAATTCCTCTATGGTAGATGGTCACTGGACGGCAGGGGCATCATGTTTACCGGGTTACCGGGTTCAAATTCCTCTATGGTAGATGGTCACCAAGCGACCGAAGCAAACGAGCCATTTGCCTCCTTCGTTCAAATTCCTCTATGGTAGATGGTCACTGTTATGCAGTAAAGGCGGTGCATTGCTACACCTCCGTTCAAATTCCTCTATGGTAGATGGTCACCCTCACCGGGCTCAAAGATTGCGTCAACGATTTCTAAGTTCAAATTCCTCTATGGTAGATGGTCACTGACGAAGAAAAATTAATCCGCTTCTGTAGAGCGCAGTTCAAATTCCTCTATGGTAGATGGTCACCATAGGATAAGTACCGCTACCAACTGCAATAGTTGAGTTCAAATTCCTCTATGGTAGATGGTCACGTCTTAATACCGGCAATGCTGTTTTGCGCTATCGTCGTTCAAATTCCTCTATGGTAGATGGTCACGCAGGCCGTGGCCTGGGTCGAAGCATAGTTTAATCAGTTCAAATTCCTCTATGGTAGATGGTCACCCAAATATACCAGCATGTATCATTTTTATTGCAGTAGTTCAAATTCCTCTATGGTAGATGGTCACTCCCCCAGGGCCGCCGGGACTTCTGCTAGGGAAATGTTCAAATTCCTCTATGGTAGATGGTCACCTTGCCATTTCCTCCCGTGTCAGGGCCGCGTCCGGAGTTCAAATTCCTCTATGGTAGATGGTCACAAAGCCTGGATATAGTTAAATCCAACCCCTACGTCTGTTCAAATTCCTCTATGGTAGATGGTCACGATTATTGAAGGCCCAGAAAGAGGGCGGAGACAAGGTTCAAATTCCTCTATGGTAGATGGTCACAACATCTTTTACTGCTTAACCGCAAGCTAGTTGACGGTTCAAATTCCTCTATGGTAGATGGTCACATAGTTAAAAAACTCAAGACAAACTTGCCACTCCTGGTTCAAATTCCTCTATGGTAGATGGTCACCCCGCCACTTCGCCCGCACCGTCTCCCGCCAGCACCGTTCAAATTCCTCTATGGTAGATGGTCACTTTTTATCTTTTTCGCTTACCTCAAGAGCAATAACTGTTCAAATTCCTCTATGGTAGATGGTCACCTCTAAGCACTATCCTGTTGGCTGTGTTAGCACTAGGTTCAAATTCCTCTATGGTAGATGGTCACCTGCCGCCGTACCTATAACAATAACTTTTGTTAACCCGTTCAAATTCCTCTATGGTAGATGGTCACTCTTAAAGTGGATTACGACCACTTAGATCCTACTAGTTCAAATTCCTCTATGGTAGATGGTCACCCAGCATACCGCCTGCCGCAGAGAGGTATAGGTGTGTTCAAATTCCTCTATGGTAGATGGTCACCTTTTACGAGTGGGCTATTTCAGCCGGATATTATGAGTTCAAATTCCTCTATGGTAGATGGTCACCCGCCGCGCTTGTTGATTTTTACCTCCCAGGCCTCGGTTCAAATTCCTCTATGGTAGATGGTCACCCGAGAAACAGTCGTAGATGCATCCAGTTTGATAATGTTCAAATTCCTCTATGGTAGATGGTCACACTGCTTCAGCATATCGTCTATGCTGGTATATATTGTTCAAATTCCTCTATGGTAGATGGTCACATTCAACAAAATAAGCCATATTCTCCCCTCCTTAAAGTTCAAATTCCTCTATGGTAGATGGTCACCCCGTCATAAAACTTTATAGTGCCGATATTATTACGTTCAAATTCCTCTATGGTAGATGGTCACCTGCAGGATGTTCCGCGCTTCACCAGGATCCAGGTGTTCAAATTCCTCTATGGTAGATGGTCACCCGCCCTTATTTAGTTTGCCGCCAACAACCATCTTGTTCAAATTCCTCTATGGTAGATGGTCACTGTTAATGGCCGCTACTATAACCTTCGGAACCCCTTGTTCAAATTCCTCTATGGTAGATGGTCACAATCCGGGGCCACTATTTATGCCGACCTAAAACGCGTTCAAATTCCTCTATGGTAGATGGTCACTTTCCTTACTTTTTTCTGTTCTTTCCTCTTTTCCGCCGTTCAAATTCCTCTATGGTAGATGGTCACTACTCCCAGGCTTTATAGGTATTATCGCGATTGAAGTTCAAATTCCTCTATGGTAGATGGTCACTGTTCCCCTGGGATAGATTATTTGAGGATTTAAGGAGTTCAAATTCCTCTATGGTAGATGGTCACGAAATCTGCCAACCTGCACCTTTCCAGTCCCGGGCCGTTCAAATTCCTCTATGGTAGATGGTCACCCGATTGCTTCGTAAAAGGGACCTGCGCCCTCGAAGTTCAAATTCCTCTATGGTAGATGGTCACCGGCCATTCTTCATTTAAATATTGAACTTTATATTCGTTCAAATTCCTCTATGGTAGATGGTCACCCCCGCCTGCTTCAGTATTCTTTGCCACGCTTCTGGGTTCAAATTCCTCTATGGTAGATGGTCACAGGCCCATCGCGAAATTAACGTATCGCTGTTCCTTGTTCAAATTCCTCTATGGTAGATGGTCACCACTCTCGTTGTTCGGCAATAAGTCGCAATGTACGGTTCAAATTCCTCTATGGTAGATGGTCACGCGCCGTCGGCGCCCCGCATCGGAGGGATAGGGTAGTTCAAATTCCTCTATGGTAGATGGTCACGAGGATACAGATTTAGCGAATGTTCCTTGCACCCAAGTTCAAATTCCTCTATGGTAGATGGTCACGTAGAACCTTTCTCTGCCCAGGTTGTGGGCCTGCATAGTTCAAATTCCTCTATGGTAGATGGTCACTCCTCGGGAAACGTTTTTGCGACTTTCATCATGATTGTTCAAATTCCTCTATGGTAGATGGTCACACGTTCATAGTTCAGATATGCCTCCACTAAGTCTATGTTCAAATTCCTCTATGGTAGATGGTCACAGTTTTAGCGCAGTGTAGGTTTTGCCGCTACCGCTGTTCAAATTCCTCTATGGTAGATGGTCACTATATTCATCGGAATTAGGCCATGGGGCAAGGTTAAGTTCAAATTCCTCTATGGTAGATGGTCACATCACATCCTCAAGGCTTGCCCCGTTGTCAATTGCCGTTCAAATTCCTCTATGGTAGATGGTCACCTTCTGAAATACTTGACTATCGCGGCGGCTATTTCGTTCAAATTCCTCTATGGTAGATGGTCACCATTTTCGATGGTTATTCTTTTTAATAATTTGATTGGTTCAAATTCCTCTATGGTAGATGGTCACAAGCGGGGTCAGCCAATAATCGCTCCTCTTGAGGGTGTTCAAATTCCTCTATGGTAGATGGTCACGGGCCGCCCAAATAGCTGTGAAGCTGGTGGAGTAGAGTTCAAATTCCTCTATGGTAGATGGTCACAAGTTATGGCAGGGATAGATGATTCGTTGATATGTGTTCAAATTCCTCTATGGTAGATGGTCACCGGCAGGGTGCATTTATTCGCTATTTAGTATAGTAATGTTCAAATTCCTCTATGGTAGATGGTCACTAATATTATCGGGGCAATGTCAAACTCTTTAACAAGGTTCAAATTCCTCTATGGTAGATGGTCACTAATACGCCTGAAGGCAATTATGAACAACTCCACTGTTCAAATTCCTCTATGGTAGATGGTCACTTTTACCATAAAAAGGCAAAATAAAAAGGCCCCCTAGTTCAAATTCCTCTATGGTAGATGGTCACGTATTGCAACACATGCTAATCAATAAGGTGATTAAAGTTCAAATTCCTCTATGGTAGATGGTCACTTTGATTATCTCCCTCACCCCCTCCCCTATAGCTCAAGTTCAAATTCCTCTATGGTAGATGGTCACTCGCGACTGAGTATTTCTAGATCAGTCGTATCTTGGTTCAAATTCCTCTATGGTAGATGGTCACCAGGAGCAAGAGTATTCCACCTAGCAGCAATATCCGTTCAAATTCCTCTATGGTAGATGGTCACTGAGAAAACTCTCTCGCGTACCTTGTAAAAGCTGGGGTTCAAATTCCTCTATGGTAGATGGTCACTGTAAATCGCCACCTTGTTTTTGGGTGACAAAATACGTTCAAATTCCTCTATGGTAGATGGTCACTGTTGTGATATAGAAAGACCGCTTCTTCTTGACCAGTTCAAATTCCTCTATGGTAGATGGTCACTTTTCTCGGCCTTAGCCTTGATGTCAGTCACATCTTGTTCAAATTCCTCTATGGTAGATGGTCACGTTCAAGAACGGCGAACGAAGAATAAATCCGTTCAAGTTCAAATTCCTCTATGGTAGATGGTCACCTATCAAGCATCCGTTGCCGTATTGCTTCTTCAGTTGTTCAAATTCCTCTATGGTAGATGGTCACCATTTGATACTAACCAAGCTGTTCCCCCCTTTATAGTTCAAATTCCTCTATGGTAGATGGTCACTGGTCGGGAAGATAAATAGCTATTTTGTTGTGCTGGTTCAAATTCCTCTATGGTAGATGGTCACTGGTGGCTACGGCCCTTGGCGAGAATTAATTCTACGTTCAAATTCCTCTATGGTAGATGGTCACTTATCCCTCCGGATACTACCTGGGGACGGGATGCGGGTTCAAATTCCTCTATGGTAGATGGTCACCAGCGCCTTTTCCATAAATCCAAGGAAAAAGCACTTGTTCAAATTCCTCTATGGTAGATGGTCACGATGCCCCCGCTTGCAACGGTTACAGCATTATCACCGTTCAAATTCCTCTATGGTAGATGGTCACTCCACAACGTAATCGACCACTTTATAACCCGGACGGTTCAAATTCCTCTATGGTAGATGGTCACTAATCGTGTTATTAGTGATCTGCGGCGATAACGATGTTCAAATTCCTCTATGGTAGATGGTCACCACCTCATGGCTGTTTGAACAGCATGAGAAGGAGGAGTTCAAATTCCTCTATGGTAGATGGTCACTTGTCGGGGAATAAAGTACTCTCCCGGTGTTACATCGTTCAAATTCCTCTATGGTAGATGGTCACCGTCATACCCCATTGTGCCATAATAGCGATAAGCCCTGTTCAAATTCCTCTATGGTAGATGGTCACCTTTCGGTGAAAACGACTTGAACATCGCTTCCGTCAAGTTCAAATTCCTCTATGGTAGATGGTCACAGCCGACCATTTCGTTGAGGTCACCGATATGATCGAGTTCAAATTCCTCTATGGTAGATGGTCACGACAGCGGAACGATATCCGGGAGTTTAAACAGTTCCGTTCAAATTCCTCTATGGTAGATGGTCACCCTTGCCAAGACGTCCTTGACATACGCTAAAGCGCGTTCAAATTCCTCTATGGTAGATGGTCACGAGTCGGAATGCGGGCGGAAAGGAGAAAGGAAGAAAGTTCAAATTCCTCTATGGTAGATGGTCACCTTTTCAGAAATTCGATTTAGGCTGTCTGTTCGGGGTTCAAATTCCTCTATGGTAGATGGTCACCAAAATACTTTGGAGTGGCTATAGAAGATATATTTTTGTTCAAATTCCTCTATGGTAGATGGTCACTGCCGTACCGAGAAGTGAATTCCTGCGGCTTGTCCGGTTCAAATTCCTCTATGGTAGATGGTCACCCCCGGACCTCCCGATAATCAAAGCGGCCAGAACAGTTCAAATTCCTCTATGGTAGATGGTCACTTGTGGATACGCTTTAATAATTCTTCCGGTGCTACATGTTCAAATTCCTCTATGGTAGATGGTCACTAGCATACGGTACAGGGAAGGGGCTTTCGAAGCCTAGTTCAAATTCCTCTATGGTAGATGGTCACCAGGCGGTGGGGGATTATAGAACTTATCCGGGTGCGTTCAAATTCCTCTATGGTAGATGGTCACTACTTCGGAGGTACTTGGAAGGTACTCTGAAGGTAGTTCAAATTCCTCTATGGTAGATGGTCACATGACCCCTATAATGCTACCCAGTTTGCTAACGAGAGTTCAAATTCCTCTATGGTAGATGGTCACTTACTGCCCGAATTGAGAAGGCCAGGGAACTGCCAAGTTCAAATTCCTCTATGGTAGATGGTCACCCCAGGTCCCGGCCATGCTGGCCCGTGATGGTTATATGTTCAAATTCCTCTATGGTAGATGGTCACACCCATCTTTTAAGCCGTAATTAAATTCATCAATTGGTTCAAATTCCTCTATGGTAGATGGTCACTGTCCCTACCTTCATAAATGCGTATAGGAAAGCTAGTTCAAATTCCTCTATGGTAGATGGTCACCCAGCTGCATGGTGTGGATGCCTTTCTCCACCGTGGTTCAAATTCCTCTATGGTAGATGGTCACCCTGCACCGGTATTAAGTCCGGGAATTCTACATCGCGTTCAAATTCCTCTATGGTAGATGGTCACGTCCATCCGGCCCTGTTGTTTACCATTAGCAAAGTAGTTCAAATTCCTCTATGGTAGATGGTCACTTTTTACACCTTCTGGCAATTCATCTTCTGTAATCAGTTCAAATTCCTCTATGGTAGATGGTCACCCCTCAGCTGTGCTCGCACCACCATGCTCGCGATTGGTTCAAATTCCTCTATGGTAGATGGTCACGCAAATTTCAAAGGCCTCCCGGTTTTCCTCTGTCACCGTTCAAATTCCTCTATGGTAGATGGTCACTCATTTTGAGCTTCGGCTATATACTGCCGCAAGTTCGTTCAAATTCCTCTATGGTAGATGGTCACGCCCGAAACCGTGCTCATTACACCTTTGAAAGATTGTTCAAATTCCTCTATGGTAGATGGTCACTAGTGTTGGCCAGTTTGGCCCTGATCAATAACCCTGTTCAAATTCCTCTATGGTAGATGGTCACTTACTCCGCATGCAGTTAAGCGGTTTCAGGAACGGGGTTCAAATTCCTCTATGGTAGATGGTCACCTGCGGCCCAGGCCCTTGTTGAACAGTACTTGCAATGTTCAAATTCCTCTATGGTAGATGGTCACGTCAATTTCATCCTTATTGCTCCTTCACGGTTTCTTGTTCAAATTCCTCTATGGTAGATGGTCACCGCCATCTTCATGCCATTCCATCAACTCTTCTATGCGTTCAAATTCCTCTATGGTAGATGGTCACCCTTTGGTGAATACCTTAGAGAATGGCTGCTTGATTAGTTCAAATTCCTCTATGGTAGATGGTCACTCGGCAGGGTAGAGGATCATCCTTTATCCTACCTAGTTCAAATTCCTCTATGGTAGATGGTCACCGGGACGCAAAGCGTTTTAAAGTAACGCCGGAAATGGTTCAAATTCCTCTATGGTAGATGGTCACTGGGCTCACCACGATAAAACTGATGCGGCTAATAAGGTTCAAATTCCTCTATGGTAGATGGTCACCAGAAGCGTTCTGCTGCGTCTATGAGGGCCATAGCCGTTCAAATTCCTCTATGGTAGATGGTCACTTGACACCCTGCAAGCTACCTACGGCTGGGAGAAAGTTCAAATTCCTCTATGGTAGATGGTCACCGCAGATGAAATACTTGTCCTGCCAGGGCTTTTAGCAGTTTTTTAAAAGCCTTTGCGTCAAACCGCCAGTTTGTACTTACACTAAAGGAAATTATCTGTAGGGTCGGGGGTGTCAGTCAAGATATCACGGTTTAGCTTTACCCCATCCCTGAGGCTATAAATGATGACAAAATCTTTTTTCATGTTAACTATGGCCATTATTTCCCTCTTAAGCAGGGATATTTGCCCTTCGGTAATATCTCCTTCAAAAACTGATTTTTGCACATGAGATAAATATTTACGGCTGGTCTTCATGATCTTTACCAGGCGCCGTTTGCCGTCGTTGTCTTCAGTATTAATATCATAGATCAGGATTACCCTTATATTTACCACCACACCTTCATGGGGGAATATTTTTCTTCACCAAGGAGGTGCTTTATAAGCTTATATAAGTCCAACCGTACAAGACTTTTGTAGCGAATATTCCTTTTTAGCTTCCGGTGCAAAATCGTCTTTTCCAGAGTTTCTTCAAATTCTTTAACAAATACCTTCCTCCCCCCTTCGGTAAGGTAGACGAAATTGACATTGGTATCGAAGTGGGTTTCCTTTAGAATGTTGAGGTTGATCAAACGGAATATTAGTCTGTCGACGAAAACCGGCTTAAATATCTCCGCAACATCAAGGGCCAGGGAATATCTTCGCTCTGATGGCTCATGTAGGTAGCTAATGGTCGGATTTAAGGCGGTGCGGTAGATCTCCTTTAAAACTACCGTATACATCATCGCGTTGCCAAAGGAAATCAGGGCATTTAAAGCATTAGCAGGAGGTCGTTTGCTGCGGCTGCCAAACTCCCAGCCCGTGATTTCTTCCCAGGTGTCATAGTAGGCTTTACGAGCATGGGCCTCCAGGCTCATGAGTTCTTCAATGGAAGCAGTCTTACCTATCCCCTCCCTGATCTCATCCAGTTTGCGGCAAATATCATCATACTCCCTTTTTTCCAGGTTGCGGCGTATGTTGTGCAGCGCCCCCTCGACAAAGATCCGGGCCAGTTCCAGTCTCTTAGCCTGGTCCAGGTAATGCTCCACCTGCCTTACCAATAGAAAACCGGAGAGCTGGGATTCCCGGGGAATAAAACTGCCGGAATAGTGCCCGTAGTAGTTGAAGAAATGGAGGCAAATCTGTTTTTGTGCCAGGAAGTCTAAAAGCCTGGTGTTCAGATCCAACTCGGAAAAACAGTAAATATGATCAATATCTTCCACCGGGACTACGCGTCGTTCTGTTTCTAACTCCAAAGCCAGGGTATTATCCATTCGCCGGAAGCGTCCGGAAGAAAAAATGTAGTAGGTCCTGCTCATGAAAATCGCCTCGAAATCAAATATAGCAAAAATCAAAGTAAGCGCACCGGCTGCACATCTTCCTACCAGCCTTTTTCTCCGGCAAGGGCTTACTGAGGACGGCTTGAATCTCCGCCAGGGCTTTCATGAGGAGTTCCCGGTCCCAGGGGGAAAAATTTACTTCTTCCCTGCGCATGCTTGAAGGATAGTGGATTACCCCCGCGGAGCAGTTAACTCCTTTCTCTTGGAGCATGTAGATATAGTACTTCAACTGCCAGGTATGGGCTTCTTCGAACTTTTTACTTTTCTTCACCTCATGGACGTAAACCTGACCATTGTAGTGTAAAAAGTCGATTTTCACAGTATCAAAGGCCACTTCTTTATTGTTTTCGCGGTTAAACCTGGTCTCATGTAATATCCTGCCTTTGATGACGTCGGCGTTACCGGATATGTTCTCAAGGTTAAGCCCCTTAGCAAAAAGCCATAACTTGCGATGGCAAATAAAATAGTAAGCCACCATGGTGCCGGTGATATGGGCCTTTCTTAGTTCGGTAACCTGGTCACTGTTCATTTTGCACCTCTAACCCTTTAACGTGATCATAGGGCAAATCGAGGATGTATATACCCTTAAGCCATCTTTCCAGCCTGGATCTGATTTTAGTAACGTTTTTGATGTCAAGCCCCGGGGGGAGCATGGCTTCAAAGTCCAGGTCCCGCATCTTTTCCCCATTGGATGTCGCGAGATAAGGGCAGTTAACGGTAAACCGCGGGAGGATGACCAGGGCCAGTTCCAAAAAGTTTAAGCTTTCCATACTTTTACCGCTTAGCCAGACCCGGATGCTGTCATAGAATTCACCGGCCTTTTCTATGGGAACACCGGTTATGGCACTTATATCTCGAAAAAGCCTTTCCGCATCCCTTTTGCGATCCGAGCAGTAGCCGTGATCGAGGGTTGCCAGGGTTTCTTCATACTTCTGAATGTAGTCTTGCAGTTGGAGGGGATAGTTGTCTATCCGCCGTAGTTCATCAAGGGTACCATATGTGAGCTCCACCCAATCCATTTTTTCCTTTTCAGTTAAAAGCAATGTTTGTCCTGTTATTGATTTAATAACTTCCACCAGGCGCCTGTTCATGTCCCCGGAGCTCCCCTTACCCTTGCTTTTCTTAAAACAATCAACCCAGGGTTTCCGTTTTAGTTCTTCCGCAAGGCTGTTGCCCGGGCTGAGGCCGGCTTCGCCCTTTAAGGCCATGAGCAGGATTACCAGGGAGAGGGCCGTCAGGTCCCGGTTATAGACTGTTTTTAAGCCGGATGCCAGTTGGACGTCACCGGCAGTTTTTTCTTCCTGGTCTGAACGCCGGCGGCTATTGAGGGGTTGATCCCCTCCATTGATTATAATTATGACGTTGGCCTCCGGGGGAGCATTGTTACCCGTCAGGCGGGCAAACCGACGAAAAACGCGGCCCATCCGCTGGATCAGGCTGTCGGCCGGGGAAGGCTCGGTAAAAAGTACGTCCGCGTCAATATCCAGGGAAGCTTCAACAATCTGGGTGGCTACAACTATACAGGGACCGGCATCCCTGTCCGGCCGGTTGGGCATATATTGCTCGACCACCGCTTTTTCCAGCTCGTCTTTCTGTTTAAGGATAAAGCGCGAATGAAGAAGGACTGTTTCAATAGCCAGTTTCTTTTGCTGGAGTAACGCCATAATTTTATCGTAGATCTCACAGGCGGCCCTGACGGTATTCATTACTACCAGGACCTTTTTACCCTGTTGAGCTTCCCCGATAATAGCCGTTACAGCACTGGCATAATCACCTGCATGGACGTTAAATCCCAGCCGATGCCGGCAAGAAGCAGCCACCCCTTCGAACTCCGGCTCATCAATCAGGCGTATAACCTGATGGCCGACCAGCCCCAGGCGTTTGACCAGCTCCCGGCTCATGAAAGGCGGCAGGGTTGCGGTCATAATCAAATTGCTGCCGCCGAGATAGGCATTTTGTTGTACCAGGTGGGTGATGATTGCCGCTGCGCGGGGATCATAGGCCTGGACTTCATCAATAACCAGGGCCCCGTTCATAAGGGCAGCAAAGATCCGTTCATAGCCAGGATACCTCAAAGCCGCCGGGGCGATCTGATCGGCAGTGGCTATAATATAAGTCCGGGCCAGGTGGCGGGCCAGTTCCATGGCTTTGCGGGTATTGCTCTCGCTTTCAAGGTCGCCCTGCTGCTGGTAGCGGCTAAAAGTCTCCAGGGCGGCATCGCTGTGCAACAGGGCCACCTGATCGTCACCTTTTTCTCCCAGGCTCTCAACCATCTCCCTGGTGCGTTCCCATATCTTATTGACGGCCGCTCGCATGGGCAGGAGGATAAAGTTTTTCTTTCCCGCCCCCCAGAGGAAGGCAAACTCGGTCTTGCCGAATCCCGTCGGTGCCACCAGCACCAGGTTGTCACCTTTTGCCTCCTTATGGTTTTGAAAGAACTGCTTTTGCCAGTAATCCGGTGTATTGAATTTTTCCTTTAAGGCCCTTTCAATTTCACCGGTAGTGAAAACCCGGCCGCTTTCGATGGCGTCAATCTGTAAGCCGGTGTTGCTTTCTTCTACCATTGAGGCAAAGTGGTCGGCACGCATGAGATTGCCGGCAATAAAAACCCTGGCTCTATCTTTTTCATCTCCCCGGGCGGCTTGGGCCCTGATGTGGTCAGGAAGATAAACCAGGGTATAAGGCGGGATAAGGAGCCCGGCTGAACCGAGGGTATTGTAACGTAGATACTCCGTCAAGGTGGTGTTAAGGCCCATCACGGCCGGGTCTAGCCCGTATTTTTCGGCCAGGCGGGTGAACTCAGCAACTAAATCCTGGCTCAGCCGGTTCCATAAAGCTGCCCTTTCCTCCAGTTCCCCGGCCTTTTTCCTGATAAGATATTCCTGGCTGCCCAGGAAGTAGTCAGGGAAGCTCTCGCGCCAGTGATGAAAAACAATAGCCGATATAACCACATGGGAGAGGTATGGTTGGGAAAAAGTAAAGTTCTCCGGCCTAACGAAAAACAGAGAAAGGATGCTGTGGGGGATATCTTTATATTTTGGTACGTCTGCCGGGACGTCCTCCACCTTTTGGACCTGCTTTTTTATGCGCCCTTGAAAAGCGGGATCAACTTTACCAGAGTCATGGAGCAGGGCGGCATACTTTAAACCCAACCACCAGTCACCGGGGATCTTATTGCCAATCTTCTTTTTAAGGACCTCGGTCGCCGCCAGCACGTCCCCGGTGTGCTGGCTTAAAGAAACGCCATTACTTTTAGCCCAGAAATCAGCCATTACCGCCCCTCCTTTCCCGGTTCCTGGTTTATCGCGGCCATATAAACCGGCGTTTTCAGCTCCCTGTCTACTAGAAGGGACGGCAAACGGAAATTATCCAGAAAAGGGACTTGACAGCAGCAAATGCGGGCAGGGACATGGGCGAAATTCCGGATCAAGCCTTTTTTGCCGAACTGGTAGGGCACCTCCACCCGCCGGTAAAGGGAGGTCACCAGGACGGCGTTGCCCTGCATTTTATTATAAAGGCTGGTGTACTCGGCAGCATCCATCAGCTCGTTTAAACCGAAAGCAGCCGCCGGTGCAGGCATCCACTGGTAAAAGCCAGGGGCATTTTGCAAAATGCTTCCCTCATTTGAGGGGCAAATTTCCATTATTGTCGCCTCGGTTATCATAGCCCAATCCTCAGCCCGGCCAAGATGCAGGTGGCTCAGCCACCTTTCCGGCAGGCAGGCGTTTTCCAGCAGGAAACCCGTCACCTGATCATCTGGATGATAGAGATAAACATACACTTTAACATCGTTTAAAACTTCAACGACAACAGGGCTCTGACCGCCGGGGTGTTCCGGGGTTTCCTGCCACCGGCGGTTATCGTAGGAGTAAAACCTGCCTTTATGGGCGGAGGGACTCATATTACGCAACCAGGTATACTCTTTTGTAAAGTAACTGTGCTGCGCTAAAACGCCCAGGGCCAGCCCACCCGCCAGCATGGCCTCGATTTTAGCCCTGTCGCCCAGGATGTTGGCCAGCAGGCCAATCACCGTAGAGTAAGGAGGCAGGGGGTAAGTCTTGCGAGGATTGTTGCTGTCAGTGACCCGGAAATGAGCCGAAGCCGCAGTGAGCCCCAACTTTAAAACGCGTAAAGCCCTAACTGCCGTAGCACCCATCAGTTAATTGCCTCCAGCACCCGGTCGACGCCTGCCCAAGGCTTAAAACTACGAGCCCCTTCGCCGCACACCAAATTGCCATCGAAGGGCAGGCTGCTCTCATACCAGGCTTCCAGCAAGTAATCGTTACCAAGGGCCCTGTTCAGGGGGCCGGCTTCGACTTTGCCGTTTTTAAGCCGGACATCGCTGTTGAAAACGGGTACCGGTACCTTCAAGGTCCCCAGCACGATAAATACCGGTACCATACCGTAGTCTTCTGTGCTGGAATGGATGACCAGGCCGTTTTTAACTACGGTCAGGAATTGCCGCAGGCGTTCGCGGAATTCCCCCTTGCTGACCACGAAAATAATCCTGCTGTTATTCCCGTTGTCGCTGATACCTACAAACCCCCTGGGTTTATTATCAGTATTGGGGATATAATGCCACTTTATGTTCTCCGGGAAACTGCGTAAGCTCCGCAGCTCGACCAATTCCCCGGCCGAGGCTTCGGGATATTTTTTTAGCCAATTTTTAAAGGCGGTGAGGCCGTCCCCGCCAGCTACATAAATATCCTGGTAACCTAAGCGGCAGAGATCCAGGGTAAAGGACAGGCGGTAGTAGGAGTAGTGTTCTTCTTTTTGAAAGGGATTGGGATTGGCGTTGTCTCCCTGCGCATTTGCCCGCCGGACCAGGTCGTGATTGGCGTAGAAGGCCATGTCGGCCTGCCAGGGCTCGAGGGAGATCGCTTTGGTAATACCGAGGGGGGCTTTTCTTACAATACTACTTCCTTCTTTTTCTTTTCCCTCTTCATTGCTATTCTCTTTAGTATTTCTTTTATTTCTTTTATTAGATGACATGGTGTTCATAAAACCGAAAAAATCCATTTCCGCATAACTAATAATATTAGCATCTGGAAATTTAAACTGAAGTACTTCTTGTTTTCCTTGACTGTATGTTACAGGCGCTTCCTCCCAGCCATATAGCTTCATAAAGGTGGCAAACATGTGGTGGCGGATAAAAGCCCGGCTCATAAAGGAATAAGTGCCGTCATAACGCGATAACTTTTTTATAGAAGTGATATTGCCCCCCAATTTCTCGTCGCGGTTGACGGCCGAACTCTCAAAGATAACCGTCGCTGTTATTCCTTTAACCTCCATCACGTAAACAACCCCTTTCTTTAAGCCGTTTAATCGTTTTCTCCTTGTGGTTCGTCGTTTTCGTTTGCCTTCAACCCGGCGATAAAGGTATAAATACCGGTTTTAAACAGCTCGCTGTCGCTGGTGGCAAACAGGCTGGCCAGGGAGGCAGGAAATTGTTTATTGTCGCCGCTGGTAAGGTAAAGCCTTAAAAGCAGGTGATAAACTTCAGTCTTCTTGTTCAACCTGGTCAATTCCAGCAAACGGTAAACCAAATTCTTGTCAAGATTGCTGTTGAGGTCTACCGGCGCCTCAGCGGCTGCCGCCTGGATTGCTTTTAAGTTAAGATAACCCATGCTTGTCCCCCCTTCGTTCCTGGCTAATTGCTGCCGGATCGTATAATAAAGGTGGATAAGATTAATCACCGGCGCGACGTTAGTTACATCCTTGTAGACAACTTCCGGATCTTTCTCGTTGTTGCCCCCTTTGAGCAGAGCCCGCAGGGACTTGTAAATCACAGTGGGCAGGTAATCAAAACGCTCCCGGAGGATAATCTCCCATATCCTGTCATTAGCAATTTGCCCTATTAAGGAGGATACCCGGGGTATCAGGAGCAGGTGGGCCAGCTGGGCCGAAATAGGATAATATTCCACGCTGTCCTGCGTAAAGATCAGCAATTCCATGTTTTGCAGGCCCCAGCTGCCCACTGCCCGTCTTAATTGCCGGTCGTATTGCATGGCGCTTAAGAGGGTTTTATGGCCGATTCTCCCTGTTCTCCCGGTAAGGAGCCGGTTCAAGTGCCAGTTTACCAGGAGGGAATCGGAATTAATAAAAAATTTGTTCTTGCTTACTAGATGAAAACATAGGAAATAGGATCGACATTGCTTGCACATAATTAAATCAGGCCTGGTGTCCCAAAAAAGGTTGGGAAAAACGGCCGGGCTATTACCCAGATGGATTGAAAGGGAACGGGTAAAGGAGGTTTCGTAAACACTTCCATCCAAATCCGGGTTACATTGTCGACCACAAAAACTGCAGCTAAGGGAAGGATCTCTTGCTTCTTCAAGGGCAAACCAGTTATTAATAAAGCTCAGTTTCTTGGTTAAATCCCATGTTAGCTGGGCCAGGTTAGGGTAATTAGCGTTCTTATGGAAAAGGCTCCGGGCTACCGTCTCAATTTTTTCTACTTCATTTAAAGACTTACCCCTGTCTTCTTTGCGCATAAAACCCATATCATAGCTCTTCTCCACCCACCACCAGCCGATTCTTTTCAATGCCGGTAATTCCCCCGGTACTTCGCGAAAGACGTAGCCGTCGGGGAAAGGAGTACCCCGGGGCTTAAAGGCTGCATCCATGAGGTTGCCGGGGATAACAGCCCGGCCGTCCTCCCGGAGGATTTTGCCGGCTACAATTTCCTCTCCCTTTTCGCCAAGGCCGTAAGCCAGCACTTCGAGGAAACCTTGAACACAGGCATTGTAGTACCAGGAAGCCGGGTAAATCTCTATGTCCTGCATGGCTTAATCGCCCACCTCCAGAAGCCCGAAGCCCTGCCCCGTTCTAATCCCCAGACCGAAATCGTAGAGAAATTGCAGCGTTTCCGGGGTGCTCTTTAAATGGATACGGCCCTGAAGGGTTGTTAACTGCCCTCCGTAATGGAAGCATACTCCCTTGTGATAGCCTGGAGGGCCTAAGACTTTAACCGGGCTAACACGGGGGTGATAATCCAGGTGATATTGCTGAATTAAAAAACTATACCGCTTATAAAGGTGGGTGTTAATTGCTTCCTCCAATTCCCCCACATCAGAACCGTCGACATAATGCCGCACTCCTCTAAAGACAGCGTGGCCGGCAATCCGGAACTCCTGCTCGCCGGTTTGAATCTTCTTTAACGGCAGGAGATAGATGTCCTTGAGATACAACCCCAGCACCGTTTCCCGGCCTTTCATAGCAATGGCGCCGTTGCTAAATATGGTCATGACGTCAAAAAGGCCGGTAGAAATGGTCACGAGGATGGGCGGCCTGGCCGTTATTTCCCTTTGCCGGGTATCAATGTTGATAATTTTGCTGAATTCTACTGAAAAGACATACGGGCTGTACCCTGGTTTCTCGACGGTAAAACGTGCGGCCAGGGCAGAGGTACCGGCCAGGGTTTTAATTAATGAAATAAAGTAGCGACGAAAGTCGAGGGGAAGGACCATTGGTCGCCCCCTCCCCTCTTCGCCTGGTTGAAGGACGATGCGTAAACGCAGCCTGATCACCACCTGCAGGATGTTCTCTCTTCAGAGCCTCCCAAGCCATACGCAATTTTTTTATGAACCGGTTTCTATAAGGAATTCTGCAGAAAAAAGGAATTTCCTGCCGATATATAAAAATTATTCCTTGCAATGGCCATAGCAACCGGCACCCAAAGGCTGGGCCGTTTATCTCCACCCATGATAAAACCCCCTGCCCTGAAGGACGGGGGTTAAAGCGCCGGATGGGGGTAGCGGCACTAGAAATACAAATCCCTTTCGCCGCCGGCGATGCGCTCCAGGCGGCGTTCGGTTTCAGCCCGGATGGCCGGGCTGGGTATCTGGGCCAGGTGTTCCCTGATAGCAGCTTCCCCTGCTTCCCGGGTAGCCGGTCCGGCGTAGTCCAGCAGGTATTCTTTAAAGGTCAGGATGGCGTTGGGCTGGCATACATGCTGGATCTCGCCGGTTTTGGCCAGGGCCATGAAGCGGTCACCGGTACGCCCGCGGCGGTAACAGGCCGTGCAGTAGCTGGGGAGATACCCCCGCTGGCACAGATCACGGATTACTTCATCTGGGTGGCGGTGGTCGCCGATTTCAAACTGGGGCACGTCGTCGCTGTTTTCAGTATAATAGCGACCGTAACCGCCGACACCGGTGCAGGAGCCGGCGCTGAGCTGGGAAATCCCCAGGGCCAGGAGTTCAGCCCGGAGCTCCGGCGTCTCGCGCGTGGAAACGATCATGCCGGTATAGGGCACGGCCAGGCGGATGATGGCTACCAGCTTCTTGAAATCGTCGTCGTTAACTAGATATGGGAAATTCTCCAGGTTAATGCCATACGCCGGCCGCAGGCGTGGTACGGAGATGGTATGAGGCCCGACGCCGAAGGTTTGCTCCAGGTGGCGGGCATGGTAGAGCAGGCCCATCACCTCAAATTTATAATCGTAAAGGCCGAAGAGGACCCCCAGGCCAACGTCGTCGATGCCACCTTCCATGGCCCGGTCCATAGCCGTGGTGTGCCAGTCATAATCAGCTTTGGGACCGCTGGGATGCATGTAGGCGTAAGTCGGCCGGTGGTAGGTTTCCTGGAAAAGAATATAGGTGCCGATGCCGGCTTCTTTGAGCCGGCGGTAAGCATCCACAGTGGTGGCGGCAATGTTGACGTTCACCCGGCGGATATTACCATTGGCCTCGGTAATGTGATAGACGCGGTTGATAACATCCAGAACGTAGTCCAGGGGGCAATGGACCGGGTCTTCCCCGGCTTCCAGGGCCAGGCGTTTATGCCCCAGGGACTCTAAAATGCGTACCTCCCGCTCCAGTTCCGCCGGTTCCAGGCGGCGGCGTTCAAATTTGTTTTCCCGCCGGTAGCCGCAGTAGCGGCAGTTATTAACACAGTAGTCGCTGAAGTAGAGGGGGGCAAAGAGGACCATGCGCCGGCCGTAGATCTTTTCTTTTATTTCCCGGGCGGCGGCAAATATCTGCCGGCGCACGCCCGCGTCGTCATTCTGGAGCAAAACGGCCACCTCGTAGGGCTCCAGGCCCTTTGCTTCCCGGGCCTTTTCGACGATGCGGGCAGCCTCATCCCTGGTGGCCCGTTTGGCTTCTTCCAGGTAACCTTCTATCTCTTCATGCTTGATAAAATCGGCATGATAACCGTGCTGCATGGACATTTCCTCCATTCATATTTAATAATACTTAAGCCTTTATCCGGGTTCTCCCCCGCTTTCTCTCCGCTTTCACTCCGTTTTATGGGCTGGAAAGGAGAAACCGGTGGAAGAGCTCAGGGGGAAAGGTTAATAAAATAGCCCTGAGATGTTCATACCATTCACTGGACCGGTAACGGCTTCAACGTGTGTCCCGGTCCCCGCCCCAGCCGCCGCCCTAAAGCGCGTACCATGCCCTCCAGGCAGTGGCGGCAATCTTCCGGGCCTTCGTTGACGCAAATCTTATTGGGGTATATCTGGTAATCAGCCCGGTAGCGGGTCGGGGTCAGGTTAGGCATGATGACGTTCGCCCCCCGCTGCAGGGCCAGCTGGCGCCCGTTGGGGGCCAGGGTGCCCACCGCGGTGGTAGCCGGCAGGTGGGCATAGGGGATAACCAGCCGGGCGGTAGCCACCACCCGGTAGGTCAGGTCTAAGCTCCCCGCCGGTTCCCCGCCCAGGGGCGTTGCCGGGTGGGGGATAAAGGGGCCCAAACCTGCCATTTCCACGTCCAGCTGCCGCAGGAGAATTAAATCATCGGCCAGGTCGGCCAGGGTCTGGCCCGGCAGGCCGATGATGTTGCCGGAACCCACCTGGTAACCCAGTTCCCGCAGCCACTGGAGGCACCGGAGGCGTTCCTGCCAGCTCATACCGGGGTGGAGGCGGGCGTAGAGATCGGCGTTGGCCGTCTCATGCTTTAAAAGGTAGCGGTCGGCCCCGGCCTCCCGCCACATGGCGTATTCATCCCTGGTCCTCTCCCCGACGCATAAGGTTACGGCTACTCCCAGCTTTTTTATTTCCCTTATTATCTCAGCCAGCATCGGGCCTGTATACCAGGGGTCTTCCCCCGACTGGAGGACGATGGTGCCATAACCCAGTTCCGCCCCCCGCCTGGCCGCAGCGATGATTTCTTCCGGCATCAGGCGGTATCGCTGTAACTTCGCGTTATCAGCCCGCAGGCCGCAGTAATAACAGTGACGGCGGCAGTAATTGGAAAACTCAATGACGCCGCGCAGGTGGACCTCGTCCCCGGCCACCCGGGCGCGAACGCTATCAGCCAGCCGGTAGAGGGCCTCTTCTTCGGCGCCGGGAGCTGCGGCCAGCAAATTTATAATGTCTTCCCTGGTGAGTTCTTCCCCGGCAGCCGCTCTTTCTAAACTGGCGGCAAATTCCGTTCGCACAGCCTACCTCTCCTCCACCGTCATTGATACGGAACCCATTCTCAAAGCCGCAGGTCCGGCTAAAACCTGCTTGATAAACCCGGCGCGCCCCTTCCTCCTCTTTAACCGTCAGAGGCAGACAGCATGCCGCCTAAGCCGGATACCCGGGCGCACCCGTTACTTCTCTTTCCCCGTCAGGGCCGCCCGTACTTTAACCCCCGGAAGGCTGCCCAGCTTTCCCGTCAGGGCGCCGATGGTATCGGTGGTGCCGTCGACAATCAAAGCTATAACGGCCACGCCCCGCTCCCGGTAGGGAATACCCATGCGGCCGACGATACAGTGACCGTAATCGCTTAAAATAGCATTGACCCTGGCAGCAATATGTTCGCGATTTTCAATTACTATGCCCACAACTCCCAGGCGGTTTTCCACCGTCATACTCCTTCCCCAAACAAGGCTGCACCGGAAAGTTCCCAATGCATCTAAACCAAAAAACGCCTGCCAGCCTGAATAATCAGCCGGCAAGCGTTAAAAATTAACCCTCATGCCAATTCCCCCTCCCTTGAGGTTCAGGTTGCCCCTTGCCGCAGGATTAGCTTTTACACCCTCCCGCACCGGCGTTTTAAACCCGTACGGTCAGGTTTGTTCTAGATCTATTTTGCACGATTAGCAACAAAATTGCAAGTTAATTTTTCAGCCCGGACCTGGAAGGAATTTTTTACCCGGCGGAGAAATTATATCCTTTAAAAGATAACCCTGAGAAAGGAAAGTGAATTATATGGAAGAAATCTTAAAACAGCTCCTTCAGGGACAGGAAGAAATCAAAAAGACATTACAACAGCATACCGAAACTCTGCAGCAGCATACTGAAATTCTGCAGCAGCATACAGAAATTCTGCAGCAGCATACTGAAATTCTACAGCAGCATACCGAAACTCTGCAGCAGCACAGCAAACAGTTAGACTATCTGGAACAAAGAATGATTAAAATCGAAAACCGCCTGGATAACGAACTGCTGCCGAAAATCAACGTCCTGTTTGACGCTTTTGAGCTGCGGGGGGATGAGATTGCCAAACTCCAAAAACACCTGGATGAACGGCTCGATATAATCGCCCTGGATGTTAATTACCTGCTGGGCAAAACCGCCCGCCAGGAAACTGCTATCATGGAATTAAGACGGGCTAAGTAAAGGAAATAACCGGAACAGAAAAAAGAAGACCGGGTTGTCAACGAAAATGCCGCTAATCATCTCCAAAGCTGATTCCTATAGCCCGGGCGGTGGCCAGGAGCTCGTGATCTAAAGGTATGATCCGGGGTTTGCCGACAGCTTCTTCCAGGGTAACATAAGAAATGGTGTTGCCCTGCAGGCAGACCATGACCCCGTGGATACCTTTGACGGCCAGCTCTGCTGCCGCCACGCCGAAGCGGGTGGCCAGTACCCGGTCGTAGGACGACGGCGAACCGCCCCGCTGGATATGGCCCAGGACGGTCACCCGGGTTTCAATGCCGCTCTTTTCTTCGATTAACTTCCCTACCAGCTGGCCGATGCCGCCCAGGCGCACCCTCTCCACGCTGCCTTCCACCCGGCGCTGGACCACCAGTTCGCCCTCCGGCGACTTGACCCCCTCAGCGACAACGACGATGCTGAAAGGTTTACCTTCCGCCCGGCGGGCTTCTATTTTTTTCAGCACCCCTTCTATACGCCAGGGTATTTCCGGTATCAGGATAACATCGGCCCCGCCGGCCAGGCCGCTGTACAAGGCAATCCAGCCGGCATAGCGGCCCATAAGTTCCAGGACCATGACCCGGTGATGGGATTCGGCCGTGGTATGCAGCTTATCCAGGGCCTCGGTTGCCGTCCTGACCGCCGTGTCGAAGCCGAAGGTCTGATCGGTGGCCGCCAGGTCGTTGTCGATGGTTTTGGGAATGCCGATCACCCGCGCCCCCTTGGCCTTGAAATCCCTGGCCCCGGCCAGGGTGCCGTCGCCGCCCACTACCAGCAGCACTTCGATGCCCATTTGCTCCAGGCGCGCCACGGCCTTATCCGACATATCACGGTAAGTAACCTCACCGTTTTCTTTGACGGGAAAATAAAAGGGATTGCTGCGGTTATTGGTCCCCAGGATGGTGCCGCCCCGGTGGAGGAGACCCGAAATGACCGGCGGCTCCAGTTTGATATAACGCCCTTCTACCACCCCGGTATAGCCGTCCAGGAAACCAATCATTTCGTAACCATGGCTACAGGCAGTCTTCGTAGCCGCCCGGATGACGGCATTGAGGCCGGGGCAGTCGCCGCCCCCGGTAAGGATGCCTAAACGCTTGGGCAAGGTTATTGCTCCCTTCGTTTTTTTATCATGTTAGCAATTCAGCGGCCTGGATGCAAGGGACAGGTATAAGTCCTTAAAGAAACTGCAGGGATATGGCCGCATGTTTTATCTGTTTCGCTTCAGCCTGGCCAGCAACCGTTCCAGTTCCCAGGTGTTGACTACATTCTCCGGTTCCAGCCAGCCGCGCCGGGCGGTGAGGACGCCGTATTCCATGTCTGCCAGGCGGTTAGGGTCATGGGCGTCGGTATTAATGGCTATGGGCACGCCGTATTCTCTGGCCAGGCGAACGGCCGTATCATTTAAATCCAGCCGGTCGGGGCTGGCATTGATCTCCAGGATAGTACCCGTGGCAGCGGCCAGTTCAATAATCCTGCCCACATCTACCAGATAGGGCCGGCGCCGGCCCAGCATGCGCCCGGTGGGGTGCCCCAGGATGTCCACGTAGGGGTGGCGCAGGGCCGCCTCCAGCCTGGCCATCACCTGCTCTTCTTCCTGGCGGAAGCCGGAATGGATCGAGGCGATGACCAGGTCAAATTCCTTTAAAACGTCGTCTTCATAATCCAGGCGGCCGTCGGCCAGGATGTCGACTTCGATGCCGGCCAGGATGGTGATGCCTTCCAGTTCTTCATTCAGCCGGGCAATCTCCTCGCGCTGGGCCTTTAACTGCTCGACGCTCAGGCCCCTGGCCACCACCAGGGAGCGGGAGTGATCGGTAATGGCAATATACTGGTACCCCCTGGCCTGCGCCGCTGCGGCCATGGCAGCAATGGTTGCCACCCCGTCGCTGTAGCGGGTGTGCATATGGAGGTCGCCGCGAATGTCCGCCAGGGTAATTAACCGCGGCAGCTCACCCCTCAGGGCGGCTTCTATTTCCCCGCGGTCCTCGCGCAACTCCGGCACAATGTAAGGCAAGCCCAGGCGCCGGTAAAAAAAGGAATCCCCTGCTTCCCCACCGTTTGGAGCTATCTGATAGCTGTAATTCACAACGAAGCTGTCATCAATGACCCCTTCCTTCCAGGGCGCAAGCTTGCCGGAGGAGATGCCGTCCCCGGCGGAGATGGCAGGCTGGTCCTCCTGGCCTGCGGCCAGGACAGCCTTCTCTTCGGCTAACCAGCGCGGGGTAGCGAGGCCCAGATCAGCCACGCCCAGGCCCCGGCTGGCAGCCAGGCTTATTAGCCGCCGGCGGTGGGCCTTTGATCCCGTGGCATAAAACATGGTGACCGCAAAGTCCCCCGGTGGAACCAGGATGATTTCAATTTTCACGCCCAGGGTTGTCCGCAAGGAAAGGCGGTCCGGCTCGCTGGCCAGCACTTCCTTCACCTGGGGGTGCCGGGTCATGACGTCTGCTACCTGGTTACCGGGCTGCACGGCTACCACCAGGTCAACATCGCCCACCATCTCGCAACCGCGCCGGACGCTGCCGGCTATGGCCACTCTTTCAACTCCCGGTATGAGGAGAATCTGGTCCCGCAAGAGCATGGCCAGGGGCCGGGCTACCCCCAGGGGCACCTGTTCCCGTACTTCCTTTAACATTTCCACGCCCCGTAAGATGGCCAATTCCGTCTTGCTGCCCATGCCGGGCAGGGTCCTGATGCGCTTCTCCC
The DNA here is from genome assembly GCF_001594015.1 of Moorella mulderi DSM 14980. Lineage (GTDB taxonomy): Bacteria > Bacillota > DSM-521 > Neomoorellales > Neomoorellaceae > Neomoorella > Neomoorella mulderi. The sequence goes on along the minus strand of NZ_LTBC01000004.1, from coordinate 48,034 downwards.
GGGCCGCCGTCTCCAGCTCTTCCAGGGTGGTAATACCCAGGGCCTGGTGAATCTGGCGTATAGAGCGACTCCCCAGGCCGGGGATGGCCAGCATTTCCCTCAAGCCCGGCGGTACTTCCCGCCGCAAATTCTCAAGGAAGGTAGACCGGCCCGTAGTTAACAGTTCGGCGATTTTTTTGGCCAGGTTCTTGCCCACCCCGGGAATCTCTTCCAGGGCATCCCGGGCATAAAGGGCGGCCGCCTCTTCTTCCAGGTTTTCCAGGGCCCGGGCGGCGCGGTGATAGGCGCGCACTTTAAAGGGTTCTTCCCCCTTTAATTCCAGCAAGTCGCCCATTTCCGTCAAAGCCCAGGCAAGCTCCAGGTTGGTCAACCCCGTTTTTCCTCCTGTATCAATTTTACCAGGGTATCGTAATCCTGCTGGACTTTATAGAGTTCATCGGCAATATTCAGGGCCGCCAGCACGGCCACCTTTACCGGGGGATAATGGGGGAACTTCTGGCTGACCTGGCGCATCTTTTTGTCTACATAAGACGCCAGCATCTGGATATATTCCGGCGCTTCCCCCTTGACAATATAATCCTGCCCATTGATGTTGACAGTGGTCCGGTCCTGTGCCGGGATCTGCCGCTCGGCCTGGGGCAAGTTTAATCCCTCCTTCTTGCCAGGTAGTATTTTCTACCTTTTTCGCTTCCGGGCGGTAAAATCCTTCTGGCTGCAAAACAATATATTTTATTGCCGCAGGGTGGCGCCCAGGCGTTCCTCCAGGGCCTTTTGTATCCTTTCCTGGGCGGCATTGACCTCAGCATCCGTCAGGGTCCGGTCCGGCAGCTGGTAAACCAGGGTATAAGCCAGGCTTTTGTAACCTTCAGGGATGGGAGCCCCCTGGTAGACATCAAAGAGGGTACAACTTTTGAGCAGGTGGCCGCCTGCCTCCTTGATAACTTCTTCTACCGCTGCCGCCGGGAGATTATCCCCTACCACCACCGCCAGGTCCCTTTCCACGGCGGGGAAACGGGGTAAAGGCTCGTAACCTAATTGCCTCTGGTTCAGGGTACCGGCCTGGTCCCAGTCCAGTTCGAAGACACAGGCCCTGGATGGTAGATCAAAAGCCGCCAGGACGTCCGGGTGCAGTTCGCCTAAGAATCCCAGGCTTAACTCTCCGGCCTTGATAGTTGCCGCCCGGCCGGGATGGAGGAAGGGATAAGCAGTGGCTGCTTCCCAGGTGATGGCTTTGATTCTTAACCTGGCCAGGATATTTTCCACTATGCCTTTAAGATAAAAGAAATCCATCTCAACCGCCGGCCAGTTCCAGCCGCGGCCGGTAGTCCCCATGACCAGCCCGCCCAGGCGTAAGGGCTCTGCCGGTAACTGCCGCCCTGAGGGAATAAATACCCGGCCCAGTTCATAAATGGCCACCGGCAGCACCCGGCGGCTGGCATTGCGGCCGGCCACCTCCAGCAAACCGGGTAAGAGGGAGGGCCGCATGATACTCTGCTCATCCCTCAAGGGGTTCTGGATTTTTACCGCCTGCCGCCAGGGGTGACCGGGGGGTAGCAGCAACTGGTCCAGGACGCGGGGACCGATAAAGCTGTAGGTAACGACTTCCGCCAGCCCGGCCGTTGCCGCCGCCTCCCGGCCGGCTTCCTCCCAGCGCTGGGCCGGGGTCTGCTTTTCCCGGGCGGTGATATTCCCCGGCAGGGTCACCGGGATGTTATCATAGCCGTACAGCCGGGCAATTTCTTCCACCAGGTCGATTTCCCGGGTCAGGTCGCCCCGGTAGGCCGGAACAGTTACCTGGAAAGGCCCTTCCCCGCTGACTTCCAGGCGGAGGCGCTCCAGGAGTTCCTTCATGGCCGCCGGCGTAAGGGTAGTCCCCAGGAGGTAGTTTACCCGTTCCGGTCTTAAAAGTATAGTTACCGGCCGGCGCTTCCTTACATAGCAATCCAACCGGCCCCGGGCCACACTACCGCCGGCCAGTTCTGCCATGAGCTGGGCCGCCCGGTCGGCAGCTGCGGCTGCCCCTTCCAGGTTGACACCCCGTTCAAAGCGGGTCGAGGCTTCCGAGCGCAGGCTCAGCTTCCGGGAGGTACGGCGAATGGAAGCGCCGTCAAAATGAGCGGATTCTATCAGAATGTTGGTTGTCTCCGGGGTAACCTCCGTCTCCAGCCCGCCCATGACGCCGGCCACGGCCACAGGCCGGGCAGCGTCGGCAATGACCAGCATTTCCGGGTCCAGTTCCCGCTCCACATCATCCAGGGTTTTTATTTTCTCCCCTGCTTCGGCCCGGCGGACGATAATGCGGTGCTGCTGCAGGAGGTCGTAATCAAAGGCGTGTAAAGGCTGGCCCATTTCCAGCATGACAAAGTTGGTGATATCCACCACGTTATTAATCGGCCGCATGCCGGCGGCCCGCAGGCAGGCCTGGAGCCACCCGGGAGAGGGGCCGGTGCGCACCCCGCTCACCAGGCGGGCCACATAACGGGCGCACAGGTCGGGAGCTTCAATTTCCACGGCCGCGAGATCCTCAATGCGCCGCTCGTCTTCCCGGACGGCAATTTCCGGCAGGCGTAAAGGTGCACCGGTAAGGGCCGCTACTTCCCGCGCGACGCCCAGGATGCTCAGGCAGTCGGCCCTGTTGGGAGTAAGTTCCAGAACCAGGACGACATCATTGAGCCCCAGGACCTCAGCTGCATCAGCACCCAGGGGAGCATCCGGCGGCAGGGTAATGATCCCTTCCCGGTCGGCCGGGGAAATGAGGCTGACATCCAGACCCAGTTCCTGGGCCGAGCAGAGCATGCCTTCGGAGGCCACGCCGCGGAAGGTGGCCCGGCGTATCTCCTTCCCTGCCGGTAACCGCGCTCCCTCCAGGGCCACGGCCACCGTCTGGCCGGCGTACACATTGGGCGCCCCTGTTACCAGCTGGAGTTCCCGGCCGGCATCAACCCGGCAGATGACCAGGTGCTCAGCATTGGGGTGGGGGGCGATAGTCTTGATCCTCCCGGCCACCACCCCTTGAAAATCCGGGGCCAGGCTTTCTATGTTTTCCACCGCCAGGCCGGCCATGGTAAGTTTTTCCGCCAGCTCTTCCGGCGGCAGGTCAATGTCGACATACTGCTTCAGCCATTTATAGGGTACACGCATGTGAGGTCACTCCTTCAAAACTGCCTTAAAAAGCGCAGGTCGTTTTCATAGAAGAGGCGCAGGTCGTCAACGCCGTACTTCAGCATGGCCACCCGGTCTACCCCGAGGCCAAAGGCAAAGCCGCTCACCTCTTCCGGGTCGTAGCCGGACATGCTTAAAACCCGGGGGTGGACCATGCCGCAGCCCAGGATTTCCAGCCAGCCGGTGTGGCCACATACCCGGCAGCCGCTGCCGCCGCACATGACACAGGACATATCAACCTCGGCGCTGGGCTCGGTGAAGGGGAAGTAACTGGGCCGGAAACGCACGTGGACCTGGTCGCCAAACATCTGCTTGATAAAGGCCATCAAGGTTCCCTTCAGTTCGCCAAAGGTTACCCGCTTATCCACCAGCAGGCCTTCTACCTGGAAAAACATGGGCGAGTGGGTGGCGTCATCGTCACGCCGGTAAACCTTGCCCGGCGCGATAATGCGGATGGGAACCTGGGGACGCCGGGCTTCCATGACCCGCGCCTGGACAGGGGAGGTATGGGTGCGGAGCAGGACGTCCTCGGTGATATAAAAGGAATCCTGCATATCCCGGGCCGGGTGTTCTTTAGGAAGATTCAAGGCCTCAAAGTTGTAATAATCGCTCTCCACTTCCGGGCCTTCGGCCACGTCAAAACCCAGGCCCATAAAAATGGCTTTGATTTCATTCAAGGTCTGGTACAGGGGGTGGCGGTAACCCCGGGGAACCGGCCGACCCGGCAGGGTCACGTCGATGGCCTCCGCCCGGAGACGCGCGGCCTGTTCCCGGCGGGAAAGGCCCTCTTTAGCATCCTGGAGGGCTTTTTCCAGCTCCTCCCGGACCTGGTTGGCCAGCTGCCCAACCCGCGGGCGCTCTTCAGGCGGGAGTTTCCCCATGCCCCTTAATACCCCGGTCAATTCCCCTTTCTTCCCCAAGTACTGGATCCTGATAGCCTCCAGTTCTTCGCTGCTGGTAGCAGCCGCCACCCGGGCCAGGGCTGCCTCCCTAATAGCTGCAATAGTTTTTAGCATCTCCATCACCCCAAGTATGGCAAAATAAAAAGCCTTCGCCCCTTCGGGACGAAAGCTTAAAAAATATCCTCTTACCACCCCAAGTCTACCGGCACCATCATGCCGTTCCCCTCTAACGGCGGGAACACCGGCACAGCCTACTTTTTCATTTCAGCCTGCTGCTCCTGGGCGAACTTCACACGGCCTTTCCCCGGCAGCGCTTCCAGTCAACGACGCCGCCTCCCTGTGGGTTCCGTACCGGCTACTTTGCCCATTCATGGCATTTAGACGCTTATCATTTTTTACCTACTGCGTAACCAGCCTGCGGTAAATAATGTAGGCAGCAATGGAACCTGTTTTTTCAAATAGCCTCCAAAAGAACTCCGCCGACAGGAACACCCTATCACGACCTTTCCAGGAGCTTTTGGGGGTAACCTCAGGGTTAATTATAGCATAGCCCCACTGGCCGTGACAAGGCAAAATAAGGTTTTGAGCGCCCCAAGCCATGTCTCTCTTATTGACCATGAAGCCGGCTTTATGGCACCCAATAGTCCATCTTAGTATCTTAGCTACCAATCTTCACCTGGGCTCCTTCTTTTAAACGGAAAGCAGGAATGATTAAGCCTAAAACCACACCCGCCATTGCACCTATCCCAAGTGCCATAAAGGCGGCCGTCCAGCCAAGGGAAGAGCTGATTGAGGTAACCGCAAATGGAGCAATAACAGCACCGCTAATCCCAACCAAAATGATCAAACCGAAAAGTTTACCCGCGATTTCTGGATTTTTAAGCATATCTGTTGGCAAAGCTCCAATTGATGCATTGGTGAGGGGAACACCCCATCCGGCCAGTATCGCCATTAAAAGGAGGGGGGCGTAACCCATTTTAGCAACTGCTGGAAAGAGGACAGTTGATACACCTGCTATAAGAAAACCCGGTATAGCCATAATATAAGCGCTCTCCAATTCTCCGACGAATAACTAGTGCCGAAAATGTGCCGGATTTTTAATGTAGGTCTAAAAGGGCTAGGTGGGTTGTAACTATAAACTTGCAAAATAAAAAGGGGGCAGGTGAACTGCCGTCCCCTTCAAAGTTAAAACACTATCACCCTCATCACTTGTACAGCAAAGTTGCTATGGTCCCGATAAAACCTACAGCAATGGTAATTACGGCGCTGATAGCCCAGAATCTGAGGTTACCAAGCTTGTCATCCAATGTATCAATACGATTGCTTAATTTACCGTCAATAGCATCGATACGCTGGCCCAACTTATGTTCAACTTCTTCGATGCACCCGCTCAGCTTTTCCTCTACAGTGTCAATACGCTGGCTCAGCATTTGCTCGACCGCGTCAATACGCTGGCTCAGCTTTTGCTCCACCGCGTCAATACGCTGGCTCAGCATTTGCTCCACCGTGTCAATACGCTGGCTCAGCATTTGCTCCACCGTGTCAATACGCTGACTCAGTTTTTGCTCCACCGTGTCAATACGCTGGCTCAGCTTTTGCTCCACCGTGTCAATACGCTGATTCAGCTTTTGCTCCACCGCGTCAATACGCTGGCTCAGCTTTTGCTCCACCGCGCTGATGCGTTCCCCGGACTTTTGATCCCCATCCCGGATTTCTTTCGTCAATTTTTCATCGAGCCGGTCTAAACGCTGTAAAAGAAAGAAAAATTCCGGTGAAGCCAGGGTGCGTGGCGGTTCATTTGTAGCTGCTATTTCTCGCAAGCTCTCTTCCGGCATGGCGCTCACCCGCCTTCACCTCCATTCTAACCATAAGTTTTTCTTAAATCAACAGTATAAATTAAATCTTGTCGCTGCCGGAGAGCTTCATAAAGGAGGAGGGCCGCCGCTACGGCGGCGTTCAAGGACTCCACCGGGCCGACCAGGGGAATGCCCACGCGGGCCGTAGCTGCGGCCAGCAATTCCCTTCCCGGACCATGGTTCTCGCTGCCCACGGCCAGGGCCAGGGGGGGCCTTAAGTCCGCCTGCCAGAAAACTAAAGGCGCGCTGACGTCGGCCACTACCAGCTTTATCCCGCAAGCTTCCAATTCCCGCACCAGGGTAGCTGGCTCCACGCCGCTAACCACCGGCAGCTTAAAGGTGGCACCCATGGCCGCCCGGACTACCTTGGGGTTAAAGGGGTCAACGCTGCCGCGGGTTAAAATCAGTCCCGTAGCTCCCGCTCCAAGGGCAGTCCGCCAGATGGTCCCCAGATTCCCCGGATCCTGCAATCCGGCGGCCACCATTAGCAAAGGAGAAGGCCGGCTCAGGAGTCTTGTCAGGGAACTTGCCTGGAAGGGGGCTATAGCCACCACTCCCGGCGGCGTCACGGTCGTGCTGATGGCCTGCATCAATTCCTCCGTCACCGCCAGGCAGCGGTAGCCAGCCTCCTGTAGGGCGGCTACCAGCTGCTCCCCCCGCGGGGCAGCAAGAATTTGCGGGCTGTACAAAACAACTTCCAGGGGTATCCCGGCCTGCAGGGCTTCCTCCAGCAGGTGAATCCCTTCAATGAGGTAAAGACCTTTTTTCTCCCGGCCGGAGCGTTCCCGGAGGGATCGGGCCAGCTTAACGTAGCGGTTGGCTGGTGAAGTAATTAGTCCGGCCTGCTTCATTGCCGTTTCCACCTTCTACGAAATGCTACCTTAACTCCTCCGGCGGCAGAACTTCACCTCTAGCCCCTGATCCGTTAACCCAGGAGTTACCTAATTAAAGCGGAGCAAAGCAGCGGAAGGATGCCGCCGTCCAGGCGCCTAGCCTGTTTAACTCTCCTGCAGCCTTTCCAGGGCTTTGTTCCGGCCTACCAGTACCATGATATCGCCTTCTTCCACCACATCATCGGCGCCAGGTGCGGCTAGGATTTTATCGTTGCGTTTGATAGCCATAACGCTGACACCGTGCTGGGCGCGTAAATTCAGCTGTCCCAGGGTCTTACCCGCCACCCTGGCCGGGGCCACAATCTCCACAATGCTGTACTCCGGCGAAAGGTCGATATGCTCCAGGACGTTGCCGGAAACAAGGGTATGGGCGACCCTGATTCCCATATCCCGCTCCGGATAAACGACTTTATCGGCACCGATTTTCGCCAGGACTTTACCGTGCAGGTCGTTCAGGGCCTTGGCGACCACGCACTTGATGCCCATTTCCTTGACGATTAAAGTGACCAGGATATTAGCCTCGACATTTTCCCCAATGGCCACAATGGCCACGTCCACATTGCGAATGCCCGCCGCCTTCAGGGCTTCCTCATCGCGGGCATCAGCCTGGATGGCCGTAGTGACCTCGTTCATGAGGGCTTCCACCTTGGCCTCGTCGCTATCAATGGCAATTACCTGGTGGCCCATACGGGCCAGGGTGCGGGCCACGCTGGACCCGAAACGCCCCAGGCCAATGACGGCAAACTGTTTCACAGCCCTGCCTCCTTTAGCCAACAATAATCCTCTCCTCAGGATAATGTTTTATTCCCTGGCGGCCCAGGCGCTGGGCAATGGCAAAGGCCAGGGTCAAGGGCCCTACCCGGCCGGTAAACATGGTAGCGGTAATAAGCAATTTGCCAGTTGTTGTCAGTTTCGGCGTCAGCCCCATGGAAAGGCCGACGGTGCCAAAGGCTGAGGTTACTTCAAAGAGTACCATTTGCAAATCTGCCTGTTCGGTAATTAATAAAATGCCAGTTACGGTAACTACCAGGAGCAGGGAAACAGCAGCAATGGCCAGGGCCTTTAAGACTGTACCCCGGGGTAACCGCCGGCCAAATACCTCAATATCAACGTTACCCCGGATAATGGTCCAGACAGCCACGGCAATGGCCGCAAAGGTAGTTGTCTTGATACCGCCGCCGGTCGACCCCGGCGAAGCACCGATAAACATCAGGATGGTGATAAAGAGCAGGGTTACCGGCCTTAAGTCGCCGATTACGAGGGTATTAAACCCGGCCGTCCGCGGTGTCACGGCCTGGAAGTATGAGGCCAGGATCTTTTCTCCTAGAGGCAAAGGCGCCAGGCTTTTCGTGTTAGTATACTCCAGGAGAAAGATAATTACTGTAGCCGTAACGATTAGCAAAAGGGTGGTACGAATGACGATCTTGCTGTGCAGGGAGAGCCGCTTCCAGGAACGTTTGGTATAAATATCAGCTACGACGCTGAAACCCAGACCTCCAAAGATAATTAGCAAGGTAATAACCATGTTGACCAGTAAATCGCCCCGGTAATCAACCAGGCTCTTGGAAAAAAGATCAAAGCCAGCGTTGCAGAAAGCGGAGACGGCATGGAAGATACCAAAATAAATGGCCTGTCCCAGGGGCATCTGGCTGCTGAAACGGATACTTAAAAGCAACGCCCCCAGGCCTTCAGCAAACAGGGTAAAAATGAGGACATACTTGCTCAGGCGCACGACCCCTTCTACCGTCAGCTGGTTCATGGCTTCCTGCATGACCAGCCTTTCCTTCAGGGTGATACGCTTGCCCAGGAGCAGGGCGACCAGGGTAGATAGGGTCATAAAACCCAGGCCGCCGGTTTGAATTAAAGCAAGAATAACCAGTTCACCAAATAAAGAATAAGTGGTCTGGGTATCAACTGTTACCAGACCGGTCACGGCCGTGGCCGAGGTGGCCGTGAACAGGGCATCAATGACCGCCACTGGTTGCCCGCTCTGGCTGGCAATAGGGAGGCTTAAGAGGAGCGTGCCGGTGGCGATAACCACCCCGAAGCCAAGGGCCATAATCTGGGGTGGCCGCAGGCGAAAAGGCCATTCCCGAACGATACTCGTACTCTTTCACCTTCTATAATATAGTGTAGAAAAGCATCTTCCCCTATTATTATAGCCGGCCCGGCCCTTGTCAAGCAGGATATAAGTGAAAAAGGCCGGCCAGTTTTGCCAACTGGCTGGCCTACCACCCTGTTTCTTTAGGCGCCGAGGCCTAGCTTTTCTTTCGCCATATTCACCAGGCGGTTGAAACCTGCCACGTCATTCACCGCCATGTCGGCCAGCATCTTGCGGTTAACTTCCACGCCGGCCTTTTTCAAACCGTTAATCAAGCGGCTGTAAGTAAGGCCCTGCAGCCTGGCTGCGGCATTAATGCGGGCAATCCACAACTTGCGAAAGTCGCCTTTGCGCTGCCGCCGGTGGGCGTAAGCATAGGCGAGGGATTTCAATACCTGTTCGTTGGCCGGGCGGAATAATTTGGACTTGGCGCCAAAGTAGCCCTTAGCCAGCTTCAAGATCTTTTTATGGCGCTGGTGCTTGGTCACACCACGTTTCACACGGGCCATTTTCCCTACCTCCCTCTAAGCCTGATAAGGCAAGAGCCTGGCTATGCGCTTGCGATCGGTGATATCAATTAAGGCAGGCTGGCGCAAACGCCTCTTGCGCTTGGGTGCTTTCCCCGCCAGCAGATGGCTTTTATAAGCCCTAGCTCGTTTTACTTTTCCCGAGGCTGTGACGCGGAACCTCTTGGCCGCGCCGCGGTGGGTTTTCATTTTGGGCATAGTATCACCTCGAATAATTTTTCCCTTAAGCTTTAGGGGCCAGAATCATAACCATATTGCGCCCCTCTACTTTGGGCGGTTTTTCAATGGAGGCAAGGTCTGCCACCTGGTCGGCCAGGCGCTGGCACAGCTTCATCCCGAGGTCGGCATGGGCAATCTCCCGGCCGCGGAACATAATGGTCACCTTAACCTTATCGCCATCCTCCAGAAAGCGGATGGCATTGCGCGCTTTGACCTGGAAGTCATGCTCTTCTATGTTGGGCCGCAGCTTTACCTCTTTAATGTTTATTATGCGCTGCTTTTTCCTGGCCTCGCGCTCCCGCTTGCTCTGCTCATATTTATATTTGCCAAAATCCATAATGCGGCAAACCGGCGGGCGCGCTGTCGGCGCTACTTCTACCAGGTCCAGGCCCTGTTCCTGGGCGATGCGCAGGGCATCGCGCGTCGGCATAATCCCCAGTTGCTGCCCATCAACGCCAACCAGGCGCACTTCCCGGGTCCGGATTTCTCCATTGACCCTCAAATCCTTGCTGATAATGCGTCACCTCCAACTAGATTTACCGCCCAGTCAAAGACCTCCATGATTGAGAAGTGGGTACCCCAGTTTCTCAAAAATTTAAGCGGGTGGATTCCACCCGCCAAAAACAGACCTTTTCCTGGGCAAACCTTACTGGCCGCAGGCCGTAAGGTGAGAAGCGGATGGCTTCTACTTCCTGGGAAAGTATAACATAGAGGTGTGCTGGCGTCAATAAGTCTATAGAGATTGTCAAAGTAAAATTACTGTAGGATAGGTCTCAAGCAAGAAGGAAGAAAAGGCCAAAGTAACGAAATAAGACCTCACTGTCTAAAGACGGAGCCTTATGCCTATAAGGCATAACGACTCCAAAACCTGAACTCGGCCAATACCATCGAATCGGCCAATGTCCACATTCGCATTAACTGCCGCAACGTTAAGAGGGGGCAAAACGGCGAGCAGATACTTCCTGGATGGCAGCTTCTTATCTCTAGGCCGAAAAAGGTTTCCACCAAATTAACGGCTATCGTGACCTGCAAAAAGTTGTTGCAAAGAGCTTAAAAATCCTAAAATGGCCGTCCCGAATAGAAGGGAATATTGTTAGGATGGGTCCAAGCAGAAGCGGTTTTTCCCTTGTCTCTTCGCCTGATAACAGGCCTGATCCGCCCTTGCAAGCAGCGAGTCAACGGAATCATTTCTTTTGGCCCAGGCTACGCCAAGGCTAACGGTGACCTGGCGGTGCGGGAAAGGGTAAATCTCTATAGATTTCCGTATTCTTTCCGCTACTGCTACAGCACCTTCCTTTTTTGTTCCTGGAAGAATGATTACAAATTCCTCGCCCCCATAACGGCCTGCAATATCCACCAGCCTGATGGAGTTTTTTATTATCTCTGCCGTCTTCTGCAACACTATATCGCCGGCTAAGTGGCCAAAGGTATCATTGTAGGTCTTGAAGTCATCGATATCCAGGAAAATAACCGACAGGGGTGTGCCGTACCTTGTTACCCTCTCAAGTTCTTGAACCAGCATATTTCGCAGGGCACGCTTATTAAAGAAACCGGTCATGAAGTCGGTTTCAGCTTCTCTTTCCAGGCGGTATATAAGCTTCGCGTTAGCCAGGGCTACCGCGGCAAAGTTCGCATATATCTGCAGGTTTCTGCTACCGTTGTCATCCAGAGAAACAGGGAACACTATACCTAATAGCCCAACCGCACCCAAAGCAGTCCAGAGGGGATAAATCATGATTTCATTCCCGGGAGCAACCCCTAAACCGGTGAGACCTGGTAGGGTCATTAATTCCTCAATACTCAGAGATGACGGCTCAACTTTTGAAAAAACCTGCTCAATCAGCGGCTGGACCATCGGCCATTCCCTACCAATCAAAAGATGGCCGTATTCACCTTTAGCCTGGGCTATTCTAATTTTATCACCCTCGCGAAGGCCGACAAAACCAAGCTCGGCCTTGTAAATTATGATTAAAGAATTCGTTATGAGGTCCAGAACCTTGTCCAGTTCGACGGTCGACGTCAACAGGCGGCTGATTTCGTAGATGCTGTTCAGTTCAAGCCTCCGTAACCCTAACAGATTTTTTTCCAGGATGGCCTTAAGAACCTCATTGATTGTCTGGTAAATACTGTGCGCTTTGGTCACAAAAGTATTTTCTTCCTCGCCACTCACCTGGGTTCTGATCCTGGTAGAAGTAATGACAAGGAACCCTATATTTTGGGCGTAGGTGCCCAGGCGGTACGCATAAAGTCTTATCCCGTAAGGACAGGTGAGTATGCCTTTATCTTCTAACGAACGGAGAGCAGACTTGTAAAAACGAATGCACTTTTCGTTGCAGATCTTTCCGCCTTTGTTTACCTCCTGGCATAATTCAACGGGCCGGCTGAATTGGGAAAAAGAGCCCCCATTTATATCAAAGATGTAAATATTGGCATCCATTACCTTAGCCAGCGTATCCTGAAAATCCTGCCAGTATTTGACTGAAATGCTAAGAAGAAGGTTTGTTGGCATCTGCCGGCACCTCATCTCAACATATCTGCTTTATCTAATTTGCCGAGAATATTTATTCCGTTCTTGGTAATCTCATACTCCCTCAAGGCCTTGTCGTGGTCGCTTCCGCGGGCTTTAAGGATGCCAACAACCTTCCTGATGCTTGAATCGGCTTCCACGTACCGCAGAATGATTACATTATCGGCCATTAAGGAAATCTGAGCTTTCGTTACTATCATTGGTGAAAAAAGTTCTTCGTTAAGTACCGTGAAGATGGTGGTGATGTGCTGCCCTTTGAGCTGCTGTCCCATCGCCCAGAGATAATCTCTATACTTTTGTAGATCATAAACGCTCCTTTCAAAAGAAGAGATGCTGTCGATGACAAACCTCTTCACCTTCTTTTCCCTGACTATGTCCAGTATTTCAAAAGCGTGCTTATCTACGTCCAATTCTATGGGAGAAATAAACTTGATATCAAGTCGACCATCTGCCAGATATCTATCTATCTCCCATCCCAGGTGACGGGCAGTATTCTGAAGTTGAGCCACAGGCTCTTCAAAAGAAAGGAACAGTCCTTTTTCGCCTTTTTCCGCCCCCTCCAGTAAGAACTTAAGGGCAAATGCGGTTTTGCCCGTACCTGTACTACCTGAAATGAGCGTAATAGTCCCTTCGGTTAACCCTCCACATAGCATTTCGTCCAAGCCTGTGATCCCAAATCCTTTTTTCCCCAATCGGACCTCATACTGGAGTTCATTATCCTCCGGCTTCATTCTCGGGTACACTTCTATTCCAGCATGGCTAATTTTAAACAGGTGTTCCCCATGCTCAAAATTGGTCCCCCTCATCTTCAGGATACGCAAATACCTTTTTTGAAATCGCTTTTCTTCCTGCCCGTAAAGGTGAAAAATCCCATCGGCAACGGCAAATTCACTTAATAACGTTAGTTCTTTTTCTTCGTACTCGCCGATGAGAAATACAGTAACCTCCCATATCGATAGAGCGGCAGCCAGGTCAAAAACAAAAGCCTTAAAAGCCTTTTCGTCCGGGAAGATGTCTCTTATGGCCTTGAAGCTATCGATTACAACTATGTTTGGTAAATGTCTTTTAATCATTTCAGTCAGGTATCCCAGAACCTTGTCCGTGCCCTGTTCGCGCAGAACAGCTCCCAGATCCCCGTAAATAACCTTGTCACCCAAGAAATCGTCCGCGAAAAACTTAAACCCCTGCAGGTGCCTTACCATCTTGAACTGTGATTCCGATATAGTGGTCAGGTATAGACTTTTGAGGCCGTTCCTCGCGCTGTTAAATATAATGTTTTGGACAAATATCGTTTTTCCGCTACCCGGAGAGCCAGAAACGATGTTCAGTGAATATACGGGTATGCCGCCGCCAAGAATATAATCAAGATTCTTTATGCCCGTTTTCAATTTATCCATCTCTCATTCCCCCTTGCAGTCAAAAGGAATCCTGGGAATTCTTCGTCTAACTTCTTCGCTATTTTCTCCGTTTTTTCATGACCAAGGAGCCTGGCCAAAATTTCTAAATACCTGAGGATAAACTTCGCAAACATATCATTGGCCGGCAGGTCTGGGTTTTTCTTCAAACTAGCAGATATCCCTGCGCAAGAAATTCCCTCCTCGTTGTATTGCAACAACTCCATTTCTCTATACTCCTGAGAAACCTCCCACACAACCCTTTCCACCAAAAGGTTCGCAGAAAACGTCCCAAGGTACTTCGCTGACGCAGTCCACATCTCCCTCAGCAAAGTTTCATAGCGCTCAATCTGCTTCTCGATGAGTTCGCCCATAACAGTCCCTCCAAACCATACCTTCCTAGGAAAGCCGCGCCATGGTTTTGCCCTTAAATCCCCCCTGCAATCTACTTTTCGCACCCTGACCTTTAAGAATTGTGCAATCAGGTTGGGGGGGTAATCAGTCTCCGCCCGCCTAAGGTGTTGATAAATCGGAGGTGACTACTACTTCGACAACTAGCATAGGAATCCTTTAACATCTTTTACCACTTCCGCGTTTATACAGGCTATTCACATAGGCTGCTAGCTGAAAGAAAAGCCCACCTGGCAGCTTCCCCTGCGAGGTGGGCTCACTACACTATTATCTATGGGCTTATTCCCGCCGTCTAATCTCTCCGGTTACTTTGTCGATAAAGGCCTGAAGTGGCACACTGCCCGTATCCCCGGCGCGGCGTTCCCGGACGGCCACGGTACCTTCGGCTGCTTCCTTATCCCCCACCACCAGCATGTATGGGATTTGCTCCAGCTGGGCGGCGCGGATCTTGTAGCCGATTTTATCATTGCGGTCGTTGACTTCGGCGCGGATGCCTGCCCGCACCAGTTCTTCCTTGACCTTGAAGGCATACTCGTTGTGGCGGTCGGTAATGGGCAGCACCCGCACCTGCACCGGGGCCAGCCAGACGGGGAAGGCGCCGCCGTAATGCTCGATTAAGATGCCAATGAAACGTTCAATGCTGCCAAAGACCACCCGGTGAATCATCACCGGCCGGTGCCTCTGGCCGTCCTCCCCGATGTAGTGGAGGTCAAATTTCTCGGGCATGAGGAAATCCAGCTGGATGGTGCCGCACTGCCAGGTCCGGCCCAGGGAATCCTCCAGGTGGAAATCGATCTTGGGACCGTAGAAGGCGCCGTCGCCTTCATTAACCACATAAGGCATCCCCTTGGCCTCCAGGGCTTGGCGTAAGGCGCCTGTGGCCGTTTCCCAGATCTCATCCGAACCCATGGCGTTATCCGGCCGGGTGGAAAGCTCGACGTGGTATTTAAAGCCAAACAGGCTGTAGAAACGGTCTACCAGGTCGATAACGCCCTGGATCTCTGCTGTTATCTGGGACGGTAGCATAAAGATGTGGGCATCATCCTGGGTGAAGGCCCGCACCCGCATCAGGCCGTGGAGGACGCCGGATTTCTCGTGGCGGTGCACCAGGCCCAGTTCGGCCAGGCGCAAGGGCAGGTCGCGGTAGCTGTGCTGCTCTGTTTTATAGACCAGGATGGCCCCGGGGCAGTTCATGGGTTTGATGGCGTAGTCGGCCTCATCAATTCTGGTAAAGTACATGTTTTCCCGGTAGTGGTCCCAGTGGCCCGACTGCTCCCACAGGGAGCGGCTCAATATCACCGGCGTGCGGATCTCCAGGTAACCGGCCTTGCGGTGTTCTTCCCGCCAGAACTGCTCCAGCTCGTTGCGGATGATCATTCCTTTAGGATGGAAAAAGGGGAAACCCGGCCCTTCTTCCTGGAGGCTGAAAAGGCCCAGCTGCGCCCCCAGCCGCCGGTGATCCCGTTTTTTCGCCTCTTCTAGCCGGTGGAGGTAGTCTTCCAGGTCTTTAGCTTTAGGGAAGGCGGTACCGTAAATCCGCTGCAGCATGGGGTTGGCCTCGCTGCCGCGCCAGTAGGCCCCGGCCAGGCTGGTGAGCTTTATTGCCTTGAGGTAGCCGGTGCTGGGCAGGTGGGGCCCGGCGCAGAGGTCCAGGAAGTCGCCCTGGCGGTAGGTGCTGATGGGCACCCCTTCCGGCAGGTCGTTGATGAGCTCGATCTTATAGGGTTCATTGAGCTGGCGGAAAATTTCCAGGGCCTCGTCCCGGCTTATTTCCTGCCGTTCCAGGGGCAGGTCGGCTTTAATGATTCTTTGCATTTCCGCCTCAATGGCGTTTAAGTCCTCGGGGGTAAATTTATGCTCACTGTCGAAGTCGTAGTAAAAACCACCGGTTATAGCCGGGCCGATACCCAGCCTGGTCCCGGGGAACAGGTGCTTGACGGCCTGGGCCAGGACATGGGCCGCTGTATGGCGGTAGGCCAGGCGCCCCCCCTCATCGGCAAAGGTCAAAAGCTCGAGCCGGCACTGCTCCGGCAAAGGACGGTTAAGGTCCCAAACTTCGCCATTTACCCGCGCCGCCAGGGCCTCCCGGGCGAGTTTCGGCGAAATGTCCCTGGCCACCTCCAGGGCCGTAGTGCCTGCTGCATATTCCCTTACGCTGCCGTCCGGTAAAGTTACCTGCATAATAGTTCCCTCCTACGAGCATTTCTTAAATTCTCGCTCCATACCACAACCCTTACCTGGCCGGGCGCTACCGGCAGGCCGGGAAATCCCCTTCCCACAAAAAATAAAAACCCTCGTCCCTCAAAAGGGACGAGAGTTCTTCCCGTGGTTCCACCCTTCTTCAGGGGATATGCTCCCCCCTCCAGGGCTTATAACGGTGGCCAGCCGGCCGGGCTTACTCACTTTTCAGCCCGGCAGCTCCGGAGTGGTCCGGCTCCCTGCCATCGCCCGGGATGCTTCCAGCCAGGGCATCCCTCTCTGGAGGGCCGTTCAGGGGCCTCTTCTCCTTCTTCGCCGTTAGGTACATTATAGCTATATAAATTAACACGTGTCAAGATTAGGATAATATTGCCAGAGCTGCCTGGACCAGGCCAATAAGGAACCCCAGTAAGCCGCCCAGCCATTCTATGTAGCGCAGTTCCCGGCCGGCTACTTCGACGACTACCTCCTCAACCTGGTTTAAATTTAATTTTTTAAACTTTGCCGCTAGAATTTCACCTATAGAAAAGGCCTCCGGATTGCGGCCCAGTTCCTCTATCAATTCCTGCAGTGCCGGCGGCATTTCCCGGTGCAGGGTTTCTTCTACCGCCCTGCCGGCCGCTTCTTTTAAACCCTGGGGGATAAAGGAAGGCAGGCGCTCTACCAGGCGCCGCCGGGCCACTTCCGCCACTATGGCCGTGATCCTGCCGGCAACGGCGGGAGTATTAAGGTGGGCCAGCACTTCATTGAGGGGCAGTAAATTTTTATCAACGACGCCGGCGATATTGGCCGCTATCTCGGCCTGTCTTTTGGGAATAAGCCCCTGCAGGGTCCAGCAAAATATCTTTACCGGCCGGCGGGGGCGGAATAGCATCTTGATAGCCACAACGTTGGTCAGCCAGCCAATAAAGGCGCCGATAAGAGGGATCAAGATCCACCTGGCAAGCAACTTAATTCACCACCGCCTGCAATAATAACAAAAGACCGGCCAAAAGACAACCGGCCCGGCCAAAGAATAAATTTCCATATAGTAGGCCAAGGGACAACGCTACATTCAACGTTTTTGCAACGGCTGCAAGCAGCGGCTGCAGCCGTTGCAATGGATAAGCCGCTCACCAAAAACGCTCTTGATGGTGCTGATGGTGTTATGGTAACGTCCTTTATCAGCAGCGTGCAGGACTACCTGGCGGGGAGCAATGGTTATCAGGGCGCTGATTAATAAATCCTCATAGTTGAGATCACTATCAGCCATATCGACAACAAAGCCTTCCAGGTAGTCGCCACTGAGGTTCCGGTTTTCGCCGTCATAGAGCTGGAAGCCGCCACCTGGACTTAAAACTACGTGGACTTTTTCCACCCGGGGTTCCTGGGCTTCCACAAAGTAGCGTAAAAGGCGGATAAATTCATCATACTCCTTTTCCATCAGGTATTCATCAACGGCTTCTTCCAGGGCCTGGTCCAGTTCCATTAAATAATCCGGCAGGCGAAAGCGTACAAATCCGTCGATATTTAACCAGGTGTTTTCCTGGAAATACTCCAGTATACGGGCAGCAATGGGCTCCCCCCGCTGCTGGAGCTGGAGGTAACTGTTTTCACCCTGCTCCAGGATGGCCCGGGCCCGCCGGCAGATTTCTTCAATGGCCCCGGCATCCAGGCCTTCATACTGGCTTAAAAGCATACTTTCCAGTAAAGCCGCTTCCCACCGTTCGACAATAAAGGCGGCCACAACCTCGGCCACCTGCTCTTGAAAGCGTTTTATTTCCCTTTTTGAAGGACGCCCCGGTCCCGTTTCTAAAAAACAACGGCAGAAATTAAAGCCCCCTGCCTGCCACAGGTGGAGGCCCACGCTATAGCCAAATCTATGATTAAACTCGGCCTGCAAGAAGTCAATTGGCCTGGCGGTAATTAACGTTATATTCATGGGCGCTGAACCTCCTTGTGCTGCTATTATATGTGCCGCCCATGTTTTGTATACAGTTGAGCTGCCGCCAGGCTGTCTAAAAATAAAGCCATTGCAAGGCCTGGTGTACCGGCTGAAATTGGCATCGAGGTAATTTTTGTTAAAAAAGTGGCCCCTGCATTCTTGCAGAGGCCACCTTATTTTCTAACTGGTGGGTCCGGCAGGGATTGAACCTGCGACCCCCTCCGCGTCAAGGAGGTGCTCTCCCACTGAGCTACGAACCCGTTTGTTTTTATCGCCAGTGACGTTATATATTATGCCCGAAAAAGGCCAGCATGTCAAGAGCAGGAGGGCTTCACCCCGGCCACTTTCTCACTAAACTCGGCAGCATGGTAAGAACTGCGAACAAAAGGGGCAGAGGCCACATAGAGGAAGCCCATTTCCCGGCCTTTTTCAGCGTACCAGGCAAAGGTTTCCGGGGTGACAAATTCCTTAATCTCCAGGTGCCCGGCTGAAGGCCGCAGGTACTGGCCGATAGTCAGGATATCGCAGTCTACCGACCGGAGATCGGTCATTACCTGTAAAACTTCGTCTATGGTTTCTCCCAGGCCTACCATCAGGCCGGACTTGGTATAGATGGCCGGGTCAAGCTCCTTCATTTTTTTAAGAACCTGGAGGCTACGACGGTAGTCAGCTTGAGGCCGCACCGTGGGATATAGCCGCGGTACCGTCTCTACGTTGTGGTTAAAAATATCCGGCTTCGCCCGGGCCACTGTGGCCAGGGCCTCCTTGTCACCGCGAAAATCTGGCGTCAGGACCTCAATATAGGCCTGCGGCAGGGCGGCCCGCAGGGCGGCAATGGTGGCGGCAAAATGGCCGGCGCCGCCATCGGGCAGGTCGTCCCGGGTCACTGAAGTTACGACGACATGTTTTAGCCCCAGCCGCCGCGCCGCTTCGGCCACACGCCCGGGTTCATCCTGGTCGACTGCTTCGGGCCGGCCGTGCTCTACGGCACAAAAGCGGCAGTTACGGGTGCAGGTATTGCCCAGGATCATAAAGGTCGCCGTGCGCCTGGCAAAACATTCACCCTGGTTGGGGCAGAGGGCGCTCTGGCAAACAGTGTTGAGATGCAGGCCGGCCAGAAGCCGCCGGGTGGCTTCTATATCACCGGAAGAGGGGATACGCTTGTGCAGCCAGGAGGGCAGGCGCCTGTGCCCCGCCGCCGCTGATGATATAGCCATTTTTCCTCCCGCCTTGCTTTCCTACGAATGGATACTCATCCCGTGGACGGCCTCGGCAGCTTCCATGACGGCTTCGGCCAGGGTGGGATGGGCATGGATGGTGGCTGCCAGTTCGGTGGCCGTAATCCCCCGGTTCACAGCCAGGGTGCCCTCGGCAATGAGTTCCGTGGCATGGGGTCCCATGATAAAGACGCCTACGACCCGGTCGCTTTCTGCCTCGGCAATTATCTTGACCATGCCTTCTGTTTCCCCGCTGCAGAGGGCCTTGCCGCTCGCCAGGAAGGGGAATTTACCGACCTTTACCTTTAGCCCCCGTTCTTCGGCTGCTTCTCTGGTCAGGCCGACACCGGCAATCTCCGGCAGGGTATAGATGCAGCTGGGCACGGCGTCGTAGTTGACTTTCGTGGGGCGGCCCATGATAGTCTCCACTGCCGCCAGGCCCTGGGCCGAGGCTACATGGGCGAGTTGAATTTTATTGGTAACGTCGCCGATGGCGTAGATGCCCGGGACGCTGGTGCGCATATATTCATCGACAATTATTTCACCTTTTGGTCCCAGGGCTATCCCGGCTTCTTCCAGTCCTAAGTCCCGGGTGTTGAACTGGCGGCCGATGGAGATCAGAACTTTATCAGCCGCTATGGTCTGGCCGCCGGCCAGGGTAGCCTGTACCCGGCCGCCTTCTTCCTGGACCGCAGTTATCTGGGCCTTCGTCTTTATCTCCACCCCGGCCTTTTTCAGGATCATACTGAAGCGCCGGGAAATCTCGCTGTCAATCATGGGGAGGATGGTGGGCATCATTTCCACAATGGTGACCTTGCTCCCCATGGTAGCAAAAAGGGTGGCAAATTCGCAGCCAATGACCCCGCCGCCGATAATGAGAAGTTCTGCCGGTACTTCCGTCCAGGCCAGGGCCTCGGTGCTGGTAACGACGGTGCTGCCGTTATAGCCCAGGGCGGCAATCAGGGCCGGCTCCGACCCGGTGGCCAGGATAATGTTTTCGGCCTCGATATTCTCTACAGTACCTTCGGCGGTGGCCACTTCTACCTGGCCGGGACCTTTAAGAAAGCCCCGCCCTTTTATATGGTCAACTTTATTTTTCTTAAATAAGTAGGCAATACCCTGGGTCAACTGCTTGACCACGGCGTCTTTGCGCGCCGCCAGGCGGGCATAGTCCACCCGGTAATCCTTAACGTCAATACCAAAGGCCGCCGCTCCCTGGATGCCCTTCACCAGGGCCGCCCCGGCCAGCAACGCCTTGGTGGGGATGCAGCCGCGATTAAGACAGGTGCCGCCTAAAGCTTCCTGTTCGATTACTGCCACCTTTGCCCCCAGCTGGGCTGCCCGGATGGCCGCCACATAGCCGCCGGGCCCGCCGCCAATGATGGCTATCTGGTAACGCATTCTGTACTTCCCCCCTGTTCTGATGCGTTTGCGTTTCCTAAACTAAAACTTGGTCAGGTACTGGTCTATTTCCCACTGGTGCACCCGGATGCGGTATTCCTCGCACTCGATCCGTTTGGCTTCCAGGAAGCGCTGGTAGATATGGGGACCCAGGGCTTCCTGGATTACCGCGTCCTTTTCCAGTTCGTCCAGGGCTTCATCCAGGGTCCCCGGGAGGAGTGCAATGCCCCGCTGCTTCAGGGTATCCTTATCCATATCATAGATATTTTCGTTAACCGGTGCCGGGGGCTCAATCCGGTTTTTAATGCCGTCCAGGCCGGCCTTCAGCATGACGGCGATGGCCAGGTAGGGATTGGCGGACGGATCGGGGTGGCGTACCTCCAGCCGTGTGGACAGGCCCCGTTTGGCCGGGATGCGGATTAAGGGGCTGCGGTTTTGGGGTGACCAAGCAATATAGACCGGCGCCTCGTACCCCGATACCAGCCGTTTATAGGAGTTAACCGTGGGGTTAGTAATGGCCGTCATACCCCGGGCATGGGCCATCAGGCCACCGATAAAGTAGTAGGCAATTTCACTTAACTGGAGCTTATCTTCCGGGTCATAAAAGGCATTTTTCCCATCGCGGAAAAGGGAGATGTTGCAGTGCATGCCCGAACCGGCTATACCATAAATGGGCTTGGGCATAAAAGTGGCATGGAGGCCGTGGCGCTGGGCAATGGTCCGCACCACGAACTTGAAGGTGGCGATATTGTCGGCCGTCCGCAGGGCGTCGGCATACTTAAAGTCGATTTCATGCTGGCCCGGGGCCACTTCATGGTGAGAGGCCTCGATTTCAAAGCCCATCTGCTCCAGGGTCAGGACCATATCCCGCCGGGCGTCTTCACCAAGGTCAACCGGGGTCAGGTCAAAGTAACCGGCCCGGTCGTGGGTCTCCAGGGTTGGCCGGCCGCTGGCATCGGTATGGAAAAGGAAAAATTCTGCTTCCGGCCCGACGTTCATGGTAAAGCCCAGGGCTTCCGCTTCGGCGATAACCCGTTTCAGGGTTCCCCGCGGGCAGCCGATGAAGGGTGTGCCGTCAGCATTGTAAACATCGCAGATGAGCCGCGCCACAGCGTCGCCGTTGGGCCGCCAGGGAAAGATGGTAAAGGTGGAGGGGTCCGGTCGCAGGTACATGTCCGACTCTTCAATGCGGACAAAACCTTCAATGGATGAACCGTCAAACATGAGTTCATTGTTGAGGGCCTTGGGCAGCTGCTCGACTGTAATGGCTACATTTTTCAAAACACCAAAGATATCAGTAAACTGCAGGCGTATAAACTTGACTCCCAAATCAGCAGCCTGTTGTAAAATTAACTCCCGGCCACCGGCCATAAACTAGCTTCCCCTCTCTATAATGATGAAAGCGCCCCGGTAAAAGGACGCTCTTTACCTATTCAGATTGATTATAACATCCGCCCAGGCAGGATTCAACAATTTTTTCAGGGTTCCAGTTTTATATTTGGAAGCGGCTACCAAACCCTACCACCCGACTATACCTGACCCAGGACTTCGGCTGCATAACCCAGGATGCGCTGGAGGATTTCTTCCCGTTTGGCATTAATGGCTGCAAAATTCATGGCCGGGATATAATAACTTTCCATATGATCATGGGTAAGTTTCGCCTCACGAATATGGGCAATGGCCCGGTCCAGGGCCGCCTGGTAACGGACAATGGCGCTGGCAATTTCATTGCCATAAAGGCTTAAATGCTCCCGGTCGATAAACCGGTTTAAATCTACGGCCATAGCCACCTGGAGCCCGGGAATGGCCTGGACATCAATATCATGGGGCGGCTGCCAGTTCATCACCGCCACCTGGATTTCCGGGATAATGACCATATCAATGTTATTGGGGTCAAAGGGGCAGTGGTAAACTTCGGTATCAAGGCCCTTCTCGTGGGCCAGTCGCGCCACAGCGGCCAGGACCACCGGGACGCCGGTACCCGGGTCCCCAGCAATGGTAAAAAGCCGCCGGATGTCCTGGAGCAGGGTTTCCACGTTACCGGTGACCAGCCCCTGGGGCGTCAGGGCAGTGGCAAAGAGATGGCGTTCCCGGGCCGGCCGGTTATAACGGGGCCGTACCCCGGCAAAAATAGCTTCGAGGAGTTCCGCCTTGGCCTGGTAGACCCGGGGTAAGAGCATGCTCTCGGCTACATAGCTCTCCCACTCATCCCTGATCACCCTTGCCTCCTTTAAAGCGCTATAGGCAATGCGGTACAGGCGGCTGATGCGGGCGTTATCCTGGAGAACCTGCTCCTTGCTGGCCCGCATCTTATCCTCATCCCAGTAGTCGCCCAGGTGGATGATTTCATCCACCGCACCCGGGTTCTTGGGGTCAACGATGTGGGGGGCGGTGCCGTCGATAATGGCCACTTTGATTTTAGGGATGACCACCCCATCCAGGGAATTATTGTCCGAAGAGCAGCAGTGGAACTCCACGTCAAAACCCCGCTCCAGCATGGCTTCGCCAATCTTACGCATGAACGTCGACTTGCCCACCCCGGGACCACCCTTGACGACAAAGATGCGGGTGGCATCAGGTTCAATAATAAAATCGTAAAAGGAATAAAAACCCATGCAGGTATTGCCGCCGGGAAATACCTTCTTTAATTTGCCTTTAGGCATGCTTTCCCTCCTTTTCCAGCTGCCATTAATAGCGATCGCTCCAATACATGATATGCCGCCGGCGGCAGGAATTTCTGCTGCACTATGAGGAAATGAATGGAACAACACTTTAGCTAATACTTAACCACCCGGCAGAGTTATAACACCTCAACCTGCCCCAATTGAATTTTCAGGAGGCCGTAAAGTTTGGACGTCGGTGAAAGCCTGGTCGGTTCTTACTTTAAATACGTCCTGGGCTGCAAGATTGTCGTCTACAACTGCCACCTAGAGGCCGGCGGCGAGATAGACGTAATCGCCCTGGCGCCAGACGGCAGCAGGGTTTACCTGTGTGAAGTGGCCACCCACCTGCGGGGCCTCCTCTACGGTGACAGCAACGCCACCACGTGCACGCGGATAGCCCATAAAATCAAAAGGGCGGCCGCCTTCGCCGCCGCTAATTTCCCCGGCCGGGAGCCGGTTTTCATGCTCTGGGCCCCGGCCGTGTCCCGGGGTCTGGCCCGGGACCTGGCCGCATTAAAGGAAAGTTCACTCGACCAGGGGATAGCTGTGGAATTTATTCTCAACCGCGACTATACTGCCTGTATTCGCCGCTTGCAGGAAGCAGCCCGGCAAAATATCAAAACCACCGACGAACCCGCCTTCCGGCTGCTGCAGATCCTGGAACACCTGCGGTAAAATTTACCGGCACACATCCTGCCCACCAACGTAAGCCGCGCCCCGGACAAGGAGATAACCGGGCACCAGCGGCAGGAGTTCCTCCTGCACCAGCAAAAAACACGGAAAAGGAATCATGGGAATCATGGGGAAAAGCATGCCAAAAAATCAATACGGCAACATGGTAAATCCGGCTACCACAAAATGAGCATCAAAAGCAAAGGCTTCATTAACTTTTACCTTTTGCATAACTGCAAAGGAAACAGCATCGGTTAGGGAAAAGGCTTGATCATCAAACTTACGTAAAAATTTGACGGCTTCCCAGGTAATATCAGCGTCGGCATATATCATCTTGACCTTTAACGATGTTGTTATCCTTTCCCACCATCCCAGGGCCACATCCAGGCCGCAATCCAGACGTAATAAAATATAAGTTTCAGCCGCTACCAGGTTTGTGGTAATAAGTTGCCCATATTCCTGAAAAGCACTTTTATAAAACGTGCTGGCAATATTATGGTATTGATCGCGACGATTTACTACGGCTACCCAGGCAGAAGTATCTACGAATAGCTTCTTCACTTTTGCCAGTTCTCCTTCTCCTTCAACACCAGGTACTGGTCATGTTTATGCGCTAGATCAGTTGTTTTACCTGCACCCAAGCCAATGATTTCCAAAGCCGGATCATCCGGGCCAAGGTCTTTATCCAGGCCACGATAAAGATACTTTCTAACCAGTTCGGATTGGGTCACCCCTTGTCTTTGGGCCACTAGCCGGAGACGTTCATGAAGGGTTTTATCAATATATACCTGTAAGGGAACCTGTTTCATGAGAAAATCACCACCATATTATTTTTCATGTTAACATTATATATGGCAGCCAGGGAAAAAACAAGTATCTTCCACACCATCTAGGCCGGCACTCACATTTCCAGCTTAAAATATAAAAAGCTCCGGGATAACCCGGAGAGCGCTTCTATCATACCCGCACCAGTTCCCGCGGGTAATCCGTCAGTATTTCGTTCTTATCCTTGCTGATATAAATAACATCCGTCACCCGGGGACCGCCGGTACCGGGACGATAAATGGTCGGCAGGAGTAAATCCACTACCATGCCGGCCTCAATTATTTCCGCCCGGCCCTTGCCGATAATGGGGTAAAACTCCGACTGGCGCTGGCCCACGCCGTAGCCAACCATGTCCAGGTAATTGCTGCCGTAACCGGCCTTTTCCACAACCTCCCGGGCGGCTGCATCCACTTCCCCTGCCGTGGCAGGCGGCTGCCGCCGCCCGCCGCATAAATTCAATTTCCTGAGCTTCCTTCACTGACCGAATCCGGTAGAAAAGATCAGCAGCACCGATAAAATTTTTCTCTGGGAAAGCCTGGCGCAGGCCATCATAAAGGGCGAAGTCAACAAAGTAACGTTCAAAACCTATACGTGGTTCCTTAAAACCGTAGGCTTTGATGCGTTCCACAACCTTGCCGGCCAGAGTCTCCCGGGGAAAGACATAGCCATAGGTGGTAAGCCCCGACTCCCATTCTACGTAGCCTGCATCCAGCCACAGGGTCACAGCACAGGGTTCGCCCGCCTTCTTCGATCATCAAAAGCAGAAGAAACTTAAGAGGCGGATACAATTGTACGGTAATGTTCAACCTATAACCGGCAAGCAACACCGGCATCCAAGCTCAAAACCCTTGATACAAGTTACTTTCCTCAAAAAGAAAGCCGAAAATTTTTTACAGAAAAAGAAGGAAGACACCCTTTCCGAATCTAATTGGATACTTGACAAGAGTATCCAAAAGAAAGGATGTCTTCAAGATGATGGTACAACAAAAAAGCGGTCACCGTCAAGCACCTCCTTTATTGAGAAGTGAAAGAAGAAAGATTGAGCTTAAGAAACGCCGATTACAGAAGAAAATTAGCCGTTATAACCTACCAAAAACCTTTGATAACCATACAGTCACCAGATTTGCTAATTTTGGTCTGATAGAAGCCTTTAAGCAGGCTATAGGTTTTAGGTAGATAATCCGCAACACCTTAACGATGCGCAAAGGGCCTAACAGTAAATTTCAGCCCCCGGAAATGCTGGATTTCCTGATCGATGCCCAGATATTAGGGTTATCCCGCTTTGAACATACGCAGTGTATAAGGAATGAACAGGGTTACGCGAAAATCAAGGGTATTGACGATTTCCCTGAGGAAACGGGTTTTAGGCGTCTTCTTGCTGCCATGCAGAAAAATTCCCTGGAAGAGCTACGCTCTATTGATCAGCAGCTACGGGAAATGCGCTCTAAAACAGTACCACCTAGGGAGATATGGTTAGATATTGACGACACAGTTATCACCTTGCATGGTTCCCAGGAAGGCGGTGCGATAGGCTACAATCCCCGCTATCATGGCCGCCCTTCCCTGAAGGCTAAAGTCGCCTCTATAGCCGAAACCGCTGAAATGCTTAATCTCAAGGCATATAACGGTAAAATCCATAGCAACAGTGG
Source organism: Moorella mulderi DSM 14980 (assembly GCF_001594015.1). Taxonomy (GTDB): domain Bacteria; phylum Bacillota; class DSM-521; order Neomoorellales; family Neomoorellaceae; genus Neomoorella; species Neomoorella mulderi. The sequence continues at coordinate 21,492 of NZ_LTBC01000004.1, read as the reverse complement.
TTTTCTAAACTTCTTTCAGGATACGGAGCAGAGATTGCCAAGGAATTACGTTTTAAAGGGGGTACGCCTGGATAAAGGTTTCTTTGACGAAAAAAACTTCGATTACTTCGAGGAACAAACTTACCTCTATGTCTGCAAGGCCCCTTTGCGTGGGGGACTGCAAAAAGTCATTGCTTACCTCAACCGTTTAGCTACTAACAGTAAGCACTACTTTCTTAAAAATCGCTGTCAAGTAGGGGTTGGATAATGCTACCCATTTTTCAGGCTACCGTTCTTCAAAGGAGTGATTGAAAAGGTGATTCTTATTAATTCCTGGTAATCAATGGTATCTTAACAGGGTCTTGGTACGTTTCTTCTTCATACAAATTTTTACTTGACGATTTCAGGATTAAATTCCCACCGCTTTCAACTTAAACACTCAATCTAAATAATCTTCCAGCCTAATTGCTTCTTCACCGGGAATACGAATTCGTTCAAAACGCCCGGGCTCTGCATCCAAAGGCACCGTGGCATCAATTCCCATTTTATCACTGAGACCATTATCACTGGATGGATCTAATTTGTTTCCCAGGGCTCGCTCTACGATAAAGACATCGCGGCCAGCCTGACAGCGGGTTGCTATAGCCCACTCCACATCTTCAGGATTAAAGATGTCAACGTCTTTATCTACTACAACTACATGCTTAATTTCCTGACTACTGCTGAAGGCAGCAAAGATGGCGTTTTTGGCCTCACCTTCATTTTGTTTATCAATGGCAATTACAGCATGGTAGCGGCAAGTACCACCCGGGGTGAGATGCACCCCCTTAACATTAGGTACAGCATTTTTTATTACCTGTAATAATCCCCCCTCTCTTGGAATGGCTCCCAGTAGTAGGTGCTCCATTGTTGCTGGAACAATCGTCTGGTAAATAGGATTTCGGCGTGAAGTTATGGCAGTTAACTCTATTACTGGCTTTGGTGACGCCGGACCGTAATATTTGGGATATTCTCCAAAAGGCCCTTCTATCTCCCTAACCCCGGGAAGCAACCGTCCTTCCAGCACAATTTCCGCCTGGGCTGGCACCTCTAGATCGACAGTTTCACATTTCACTAGTTCCAGGGGTTGGCCATATAGAGCTCCGGCAATGGTAAATTCATCGAACCCGGGTGGCGTCAGGGCCTGGGATGCTAGCAATAGTAGCGGGTCCAGGCCGATAGCTATGGCTACCTCCAGGGGCCTGCCGGCCTCTTCAGCCGCCCGGAAGAAATGGGACAGGTGGCGCGGTAAAATCAAAATCCCCAGGCGATTAGGACCTAAAACCTGCAACCGGTGAATGGATATATTGCGTATTCCGGTCCGGGGGTCCTTGGCTACCAGGACCCCTGCGGTTATATACGGCCCGCCGTCCTTTTCATGGTGAACAGGTATAGGTAGAGACCCTAAATCAACCTCATAGTTAACATTTTCCTTAACAGGGGATTTCCCGGATGCCACCAGGACACATTCTACCGGGTTAGCCTGGGCCTGGGCAAAGCGCTCTGCTACTTCTTTAATTGATACGCCCATCGCCGCGGCCATAATTTCGCGCGTTCCTGCGATGCCCGTTACTACAGGGATTGAGGAATTACGGACTTTATTAAATTGCAAAGCATATCGGCCATCAGCTTTCTTTCCTACAGCCGCCAGCTCATAATGTAGGTCTACTTCCTTATTGACCTGTTTCAGAAGGCCTTTACGGTCTAGTTCCGCCAGCCACTGGCGCAAAGAGTTTGCAACCATAATCTTCACCTCTTCTTTTCTCTTCTTCAGGGATGACTTATGCCCGGCTTTTAGTTAAAGCGCTGGGAAGCGGTACAGAAGGCCCTCATTTTAAGTCCTGAACACCTTCCTGCTCGCCACCATTTGAGGCACGATAACTGCCGCCAGGATGGCCAGCCCAATAATATCAGTTATGGTTTCCGGCACAATCAATAAAATGGCGGCGCAGATAAGCAATAATCTTTGACCTTTGTTCAATGGCGCCGAACTGTAACCGATTACCGCCATGGACATGGACCATGTCCCTACTAGGGTGGTAAAGGTAACCCACAGGATTTCCGGTAAATGCCCTATGCCGAGGAGGGCCGGGTTAAACACAAAGGCAAAGGGCAACAGGAAGATGACAAAGCTAAGCTTAAAGGCCTCTATGCCAACCTCCCACAGGTCGAGGTTTGCCAACCCGGCGGCAGCATAAGACGCCAGGGCCACCGGCGGGGTAATCATAGAGAGGTTAGCAAAGTAAAAGATGAAGAAATGGGCCACAATCGGCGCGACGCCCAGTTTTTCGATAGCCGGTGCTAGCAGCACGGCAGCCATAATATAAGCAGCGCTGGTAGGCATGCCCATGCCCAGAATTATGGCCATAATCATAGTTAAGAACAAAGCGATGAGTAGGTTCCCCTGCGAGAGCTGGGCAACCAGGCTGCTAAAGCGCAACCCCAGCCCTGAGGTTGTAATAACCCCCACGATTACGCCTGCGATGGCGCAGGGAACAGCTATAGTTATCGCCGTACGGGCCGTCACTTCTAAAGCCCTTATAATGTTATAGAGGCCTACACGGGTTTCCCGTCGCAGGAAGCATAGCAGCAAGAGTGAAACCGTGCCCCAAAAGGCAGAAAACATGAGGGAACGGCCCATTATGATCAGAGCTACCAAAACTACTATCGAACCTAATAGGTGTAACCGTTGGACTATACGCTTCTTGGCTTCGGATGCATCAACGCTGATGGTTTTAATGGCGGCTCTCAGGCTTTCGTAGTGGACTACGAAATAAAGAGCGGCTATATAGATAATAGAAGGGATAATGGCCGTTTTCATTATCTTGGCATAGGAGACCCCAATCATGTCGACCATGATAAAGGCAGCAGCCCCCATGATGGGAGGAATAAGCTGGCCTCCTGTACCGCCAATAGCCAGGACGCTGGCAGAGAATTTAGGGTGGAAGCCGTTTTTAACCATCATTGGATAAGTAAACGTGCCGACGGAAACGGTGTTGGCTGCGGCGCTACCGCTAATCATGCCGAAAAGTCCGCTGGCTATGATAGTAGCTTTGCCGGTGCCGCCCCGGGACTTGCGCGTGCTTATACTGGCCAAGTCAATAAAGAGTTCACCTGCCGGTGTCGCTTCCAGGAAAGCGCTGAAAAGCAGGAAGTAAAATACCATATTGACGGAGACTGCCACCGGCGAACCGAAAATACCTCCAGTAGAAAAGAACTGATTTTCAATAAAGTCCTGCAGGCTTAACCCCTGATGGCCAAATATTCCGGGAAGGTAGTGGCCGAAGAAACCATAAAGCACAAAGATTAAAGCTATAATGGGCAAGGCCAGATTAGTCGCCCGACGGGAGGCTTCGAACAGCAACACAATAAAGACTAGGCCCACAACAATATCCAGGGTATATAAGGGGTCGACCAGGGGGATGCGGGTAGTAATGCGCTCGTAGTTGACAATAAGGTAAAAAGCGCAGGCAAAGGTTATGATGGCACCAGCAACGTCGTACCACCTGTAACCTTTTTGGCCTTTAACCAAGGGTTTGGATAATAAAACTAAAGCTATAGCAAAGGCCACGTGGATTGGTCGCTGCACCTGGGCATGCAGGCTGCCAAAAATAACAATATAAAGTTGAAACAAACTCCATGCCAGGGCTATCAAGGCCGGTAAGGATAGGAAACGTTTATAGTTTGAGTTTGCTGCGGCCGTTTCCATAAAAACCACCTCTTTCAGATTAAGATATTCCGAATATGGTGGAACAATTTACAATTGTTCCACCATATTCCATTTTTCCATTTATTTCAAGTAACCGGCTTCCCGGTAGTACTTTTCAGCTCCCGAGTGGAGCGGTACTCCCAGCCCGTCCAGGCGCGGTGCCTTTGCAGGGTCAAATACTTCTAGGGCTTTATGTCCCTGGCGGATTCGGTCCTTGTTTTCGATAACGGCCTTGGTAATCTTATAAACAATTTCGTCGGGAACCTTGCTATGCGTGATCAGGGTGCTGGTAAGGCCCAGGGTGGGCACGTTTTCGTCCTGACCCTTGAAGCTGTTGGCCGGAATTTCGTCCCGCACAAAGCCGTAGTTGGAAGAAAGCTCTTGAATTTTATCTTCGCTAATTGGTATAAAGACAACTGGTGTTGTCGTTGCCAGTTCGGTAACAGCCGGGTGCCCCTTGGTAATCGTCTGCATGAACATATCAGCTTTGCCATCGCGGAAAGCGTCCACAATAGCATTAAAATCGCTGTGTTCCACGGTGCCGCCCCAGGACTTGATGTCATCGTAGGTTACTCCATATGCTTGCAGCACAAGCTTTGTAGTAACTTCACCCAGCCCGCCAACGGGGACAGTCATCAGGTGGATTTTAGGCTTCTTCTCTTTTAGCTGGGCCAGATCAGTTATGCCTAAGTCCTTACGGGCCACGATGCCAAAGTAGTATTCATCCAGGTAACCGGCGATCCCGCGAATATTCTCGCGCTTTTTATCGCTGTATATTTCTTTGCCGTCGTAGGCCCATTTGTCGGTAACGTTAAAACTGATAGCCAGTTGGACTTTTTCATCGCCGACTAGTTTGGGGTTGCCAACCCCGCCGGCCTGGTCAAGGATGTTTACTTGCGAACCTTCAGGTAAAGCCCCCCTGATTACTTCGGCGATGGTGGCGCCGTAGGTGTACCAGCTGCTGCCCATGTTAAAGGTAGCCATGTTAAGCTTCACGGGCCCGTTGGCATTGGACGGGGTCGTACCGCTATTGCCCGCAGGAACCTTTTCTTTTTGCCCGCCGCAAGCGGTGACAAGGATGGCTGTGGCTAAGGTCAGGGTCAAAACTAATGCAACTAGTAAATTACGTTTAATTTTCATCTAATTAGTACCTCCCTGTTGCTAAAAATCTGTACCTTCCAGTTTGCCCGCGAGAAAAAATCTCTTAACCCGCAGTATTTTTTAGAGACCCCTAGCGACGCCCCGCTGGCGCAGCCACTTGGGTAAGAGTTCATTCTCTACCCGCACACTGACGGCCGGTGCTTTCTTGAGCAGCAGCTCAGCCAGGGGTTCGCTGACGTTGATACCGCCCATGGCACCGTCAAATATGAGGACCTTCCGGGTACCGGTAGTCTTATAGGCAAACTCCATGGCTGCTTCCGTTGTTTCGGCCACCACCGCATGCTTCATATAGGTCAGGTTCTGGGGATCACGGTTGAAGAGGTCCGCCTGCTCCTGGCCTACTACCACCGTGGGGATGTGCTCGCTGAAGAAGGCGCTGGGATATCCCGTCCAGGCGTAGTTGTGCACGCACATCTTGATGGCCGGGTTAACCGGCGGTATATCTGTCAGGAGCGGCTTGCCTGCCTTGCCGTAGAAGGCTTCCGTGTACCAGGTATAGGCCGGCAAGGGCAGATCCAGGTCGTAGAGGTCAGTATTGGCCCCGGCGAAGTTGGCGTAAATGACCCCGGCCGAGAAGACATACACCACCGGGCAGGGGAAGTCCAGGGCGGCGATGCACTCGTCGATCTCGCCGAAGAGGGTCATCATCTTGCCGTAGTAACGGCAGCCGATTTGGGTCACCCGGTCGTTTAGAGCATAGAGATTGTTATCAGCATCGACGCCGATGATGCCGTTGGGTGCCACCGTGAGGAAGGAAGCAAAGGCGAACTTGCTCTGGACAAAGGGCGAGTCAAAGATGGCCCTGGCCGTAAAGTTGGCCGCCCGCGGCCCCAGGTTTTGGTGGTAGGTGGACCGTGTTTCAATGCGGGCGTAGGACATGCCAAAGGGCTTTACGGCCCGGTCTACCTGGCGGTGGAAGTGGACCTCGCGCACGTCGCTGTTATGGGCATGGACAATCCAGTCGGCGTCGTAAATCTTGCGGATGCCGTACAGCGTGCCGATTTCGGTTTCAATGGGTATCCCCTGGTCGATGGGGGCCACGCCGATGGCCTTGCCGCCAAAGTGCTTGTCCAGGCCGTAGCGCTTGATATACTCTTCCGTCTCCCGGAAGCGCAGGCCCACTCCGGCCCGCAGGCGGATATCCTTACACCCCGTCCGGGCTTCGATGACGTCTTTCAAGGTCTTCAGCATCTCGGCGTATGGTTCGCCGCCCAGGAGGGTAAAGCCGTGATGGGAGGCCAGGATATTGACCGAGTGCTCCGGCTTGATCTTACTCATGTCGATATTTTTGAGGGCTTCTTCTGTTGCTTTTCGGACGGCAGCGACTCCCCCTTCACCTGGATAAATTACTTCCGGCAGGTCGGGGAAAAGCTCTTTCAGCAATACTGAGGTCATGCCCGGCAACTCGCTGACGCGAGTTTTAACCAGGGAGGGGTCAATGCCATACTGGGATTTCCTTGGTGGTATGGGTGTGATGGGAGGACGCATCAGGAATCCCTCCTTCCCTGTACAGGTGCTGCCACTACCCGGTCCAAAAGTTTAATGTCCTCGTCAAAGTAAAAGCCGCGGGTAGCATACTTGTGCTTGACTTCCTCAGGTATCTCCCACACCGTTACCGTACGTCCGTACCACTGCCAGCCGCCCTGGGGCGGTTCGGGCTTAATGCCGGCCGCTTCCAGGAGGCGCAGGATAGGCTGGATGCACTCCACCTTGCAGCCGGTACGGGCCCCCGTCAGGAAAGAAACCTCTTCCGGGGACCTCGCCCCCTGCAAAATGGCGGCGGCAACTTCTTCTGCCCGCGTGGCCGTACAGTAGCAGATGATCTGCTCCGGGTTCAGCCTGGCGCGGCGGCAAAGGTCTTCCACCCTGGCATAGTCAACGGCGCTGACGTCGACTTTGACCACCACCGGCTGTTCCCGTTTCACCATGGTAATAGCGTAGTCCGGACAGCGCTGCTCGCAGGCAGCACAGCCGCGGCAGCGTTCTGCGTCGACAACGGCTTTCCGGTTCTCCACTTTGATCGCCAGTACCGGGCAGACCTTCTCGCAGGTTTTACAGCCCCGGCACTTTCCGGCATCGACTGCCGCCAGCAAATTGACTACCTTCAAAGCTTAAGCCCCTCCTCTCTTTTGCGCTAACTGGTAAGCCACATCAACAATCATGTCTTCCTGGCCGCCGACCATCCGCCTCCTTCCCAGTTCTACCAGGATGTCCCGGGGATCGAGGTTGAATTTCTCGGCCGCCCGGTAGGTGTGCAAGAGGAAACTGGAGTAAACACCGGCATAGCCCAGCATGAGCGGCGCATTGCGCACCACCTGGGGCCGGTGCATAATTGGTTCGACAATATCTTCGGCCACATCCATTATCTTGTAGAAATCGACACCCGTCTGGTAGCCAAGCTTCTCCAGCACGCCGACCAGGGCCTCGGTCTGGGCGTTTCCGGCCCCGGCCCCTAAGCCCCGGCAGGCACCGTCCAGGAAAGTCGCGCCGGCCTCTACCGCCGCCAGGGCGTTGGCCGTAGCCATGGTCAGGTTGTTGTGGGCATGGAACCCCACGGGTACTTTCACAGCTTCCACCACGGCCCCCACCCGGGCCTTGACGTCTTCCGGCAGCATGGCCCCGGCAGAATCGGCCACATAGATAAAGTCCGCCCCGTATGATTCAAAGAGTTTGGCCTGCTCGACCACCTTTTCCGGCGGTGCCATATGGCACATCATCAAGAAACCGAAGGCCTGCATCCCCAGCTTTTTGGCCATGCCGATGTGCTGCTCGCCAATGTCGGCTTCGGTAACGTGGGTGGCCACCCTTACGGCCTTTGCGCCACAATGAGCCGCCATTTCCAGGTCTTCCTGGGTACCGATGCCCGGCAGAAGCAGGACTGTCAGGTTGCTTTTTTTAATGGCCCCGGCCGCCGCTTTAAGCATTTCTTCATCGGTGAGCAACGCCCAGCCGTAGTTATAGGAGGAACCGGCCAGGCCATCGCCATGGGTAACTTCTATATATTCCACTCCGGCAGCGTCCAGGCCGCCGGCAATGGCGGCAATTTGCTCGGCCGTGAACTGGTGGCTTACGGCATGGCTGCCGTCGCGCAAGGTTGTATCTACCAGGTGGATAAACTTGGATTTTTTCATGCTGCCACTTCCCCTGCTAAAATCTTTTGGGCCAGTTTTTCCGCTACGGCCACGGCTGCGGAGGTGATGATATCGAGATTGCCGGAGTATTTTGGCAGGAAATCGCCGGCCCCTTCCACCTGGATAATAGTTGTTACTTTGTTCCCGTCCAGCAGGGGCGGTACCCGGAGCTGGTAACCCGGTACGTAACTCTGGATTTCCTTCACCATGGCCTCTACCGAAGCCCGGATGGCCTGCTCGTCCGGTCGCTCTACCTCTACGTAAACAGTATTGGTCATCATAATGGGCGGCTCGGCCGGGTTCAGGATAATAATGGCCTTGCCTTTTTGGGCCCCGCCCACAACGGTAAGGGCTTTAGCCGTGGTCTGGGTGAATTCATCGATGTTCTGGCGCGTGCCCGGCCCGGCGCTTTTCGAAGCAATGCAGGCTACAATCTCGGCATACCTGGCACCCGCCGCGCGGTTGATGGCGTAGACTATGGGCACCGTGGCCTGGCCGCCGCAGGTGACCATATTGAGATTGGGTTCAGCCTTGACCTGGTCCAGGTTGACACAGGGCACGACATATGGGCCGACGGCGGCCGGTGTCAAGTCGATGGCGATTTTACCGGCCTCTTTTAAAAGCGGGGCGTGCTGCAGGTGGGGTTTGGCCCCGGTGGCGTCGAAGACTATTTTTATGTCTTTATCCTCCAGGACAGCCCGGACGCCTGCGGTAGAGGTCTTAATACCTAGCCCGCGCGCTCGTTTGATGCCTTCGGATTCGATAATGCCGGTCATCAGGGCCATCTCCAGGTGCCGGCTGCGCAGGATCTTGTACATCAAGTCGGAACCGATATTCCCCGGGCCGATGACGGCCACTTTAATTTTATCCACTGTCACATCTCCTTTTGCCATTTATTCACGGCCGGGCTTTGCCGGCCGGCAGCAGCGCTCTTGCTATACAAATTTCAGGCTCAGGCTCCCCAGGCCGTAGAAGGATACGGTGAAGACATCGCCGGCGCTGGCGTTTTCAGCTGCCGTGACGGCACCGGAAAGGATGATTTCGCCGGCCTCCAGGGCGATATCAAAGGCAGCCAGCTTGTTGGCCAGCCAGGCCACTGCCGCCGCCGGGTGCCCCCAGACAGCAGCACCGGCGCCGCTACTGACCACTTCTCCATTCTTTTCCAGTACCATGCCGATGAGGCGCAGGTCCAGGTCTTTGATGGGAACCATGCGGCTACCCAGGACCAAGCGGGCGCTGGAGGCGTTGTCGGCAATGGTATCCGGGAGCTTGATCTTCCAGTCGCGGATGCGGCTGTCGACAATCTCAAAGGCAGGCATGATGCCTTCAGTGGCCCGGAAGACGTCGGCAATGGTTACCCCCGGGCCTTTGAGGGTGTCCTTTAAGATAAAGGCCAGTTCCCCCTCCACCCGCGGTAAAAGGAGTTCCTCCCGCCGGCAGGGCTCTCCCTCCAGGAGCAGCATGTTATCCAGCAGGTGGCCGTAGTCGGGTTCGTTTACCCCCAGGAGCTGCTGCATGGCCTTGCTGGTCAGGCCGATCTTTTTACCAATGACCTTGCTGCCCCGCGCTTTCTTTATCTCAATGCCGGCCAGCTGGATGCGGTAGGCATCCTCTACCGTTAAATCCGGATAAGTAGCGGTCAGCGGTTCAATGGGCCGGCAGCTGGCTTCTGCTGCCAGGAGTTCAGTGGCAATGCCCCGGTAATCCATGTTCATGTCCTCCTTCTTTCATTACGTTGCGCCAGCGTTCCCGTAGAGCGCCGGCTATATATTCTGCCAGGGTGCCTGTCTCCAGCCCTTGTTCCAGGCCTGCAAGCAGCCGGTCACAGCCCAGCCTGGCTTCTTCATGGGGACCGGGCAGGGCTACCAGGTAAGCTATACCTACCCTGCCCACAGCAATGCGTACCCCTTCTTTATGGTGACGGTTATAATCGGGTTTAAACTTCAAGATCCAGGGGGTACAGGCCTCCGGGTCCAGGCGTAAGATGGCTTCAATGCTGAAGTCCTTGTCCTCGGCCCCGACGCCCCCAGTGGTGATAATCAAACCATGACCTTCTTCCAGGGCCCCTTCCAGGCGGTTGGCCGCTGCTATGGCGTCATCCTCAAGGATACCGCCGAAACTCGCCTGGTAGCCTGCTTTTTCCAGGGCCGCTATAATATAAGGTGAATTGGTATCTTTGATTTTCCCGGCTATAACTTCGGCTCCGGAAGCAAAAACCATGGCTCGCCGGGCAACAGCCTGGCTGATACCCCGGGCCATGCGGGCTGATTCTGCCAGCACCCGGGCCGCTTCTCCCGGATCCAGGGCAATGAGCCCCAGGACCCCTTCGGAATGGACGGCAGCCCCCGGCCTTAAAGTTACCCCCGGCAGCTCCGCCAGGCGCCTTAAGATTTCCTTCTCCTTGCCGGCTACTGCTTCCGCCCGCACCCTGCGCCGCAGGATATCAAAGGCCACCAGGCCAGGCCGGACGTCCACCACCATTACTTCCTGAGCTGGTAGTTCCAGGGCGGCGGCTGCTGCCGCTGCCACCTGGCCCAGGTCGGCGGCGGTTAGTTCAATGTTATCGATCCAGAAGGTCGTTTTCTCCAGCAAGTCCCATTCCACGGGGTAATCCCCCCCTTCTCACAGTATTTGACCAGGCCTAGATTGCCATATGATGCCAACAGGCTGGTGTATAATTTGCTTGAGTTGGAATGTACAGGAAAATGTTATGCTTTCGTTTATAGCGAAATCCCTTCCACATCCAGGCTTAAATCTAGCAGGGGCGCGTCGATAATGGCCCGGCCGACATCGACGATGTCCGCTCCGGCAGCAATTACCTCCTCAAGGCCTGCCGGCGTAACGCCGCCGGCAAAGGCGAGTTTTACTTTTTCCCGCCAGCCGCCTTGCTGCGCTGCTGTCACCACTGTTGCCAGGTCTTCCAAATGGCCGGTGTCTACCATGATAATTCCTGCCCCGGCCCTTACTGCCGCCTCCGCTTCACCAGCAATGGGCCGGCCCTCCCCGCGGGTCTGCACAGCGATCACCCGCTCCGGGTCATAGGCTCGCGCCCGGCTCACCGCCGGCTCGACGCCTCCCAGGAGGCGGACGTAATTTTTATCCAGGTAAATAAAGGGGCGATCGGTAATGCGGATACCGGCACCACCGGTGGCGATGGCCTGGCGCAGCTCGCTCCTTATTTCCGGAGCTACCTTTTTCCAGGCGCCGCAGACGACTTTTATCCGCCCCCTGGCCTGCCGGACAAAATTAGCCGCCGCCGTGGCCACCCCGGAGGGCTTACCGATGACCCCCAGGAGCATTTCTTCAGCCCGGATAATGGCTGGGGCTGTACCCCTGGCCCGGAAAAGGCAACTGCCAGGCTCCAAAGCATACCCTTCGGGGGCTGACCAGGTTACTTCCAGCTCCAGCTCACCTGCCAGTTGTTTTAACCTGGCTTCCCCAGAGAATATCCCCCTTTCCCGGGCGGTGATGGCAAAGGCCAGGGTATGCCCCTCCAGGGGGGCAAAGAGATATTCCCTAAGCTCCACTGGCATCACTTCCCGCAGCAGGCCGGTATCCCAGCCCTGTCGAAATCTCCGCTGCCGTCCGGGTGACCAGTTCTACGGCCAGCCGGAACCTCTCCCCTTCCAGCCGCGCCACCGGGCCAGCGACGCTAATCGCAGCACATACTTTGCCGTTATGGTCCCTTATCGGAGCAGCAACGCAACGGAGACTGTCCATAATTTCCTCATTATCTACGGCATACCCTGCCGCCCGGATCTTTTCCAGTTCTGCCTCCAGCCGGCGCGGGTCGGTGATGGTATGACGGGTGTAGCGGGGTAGTCCTTTTGTGGCAATGATGCGCTTCACTTCGCTGGGGTGCAGGTAGGCCAGCAGCACTTTGCCCACGCCGGTACAGTGGGCCGGCAGGCGCATTCCCACCTGGGAAACAATCCGCAGGGACTGGTGGCTTTCCCGCTTATCAATATACAGTACTTCCCCCTTATCGAGGATCACCAGGTGGACCGTCTCTCCTAGTTCGTCTACCAGTTTCTGTATATAAGGGCCGGCTACTTTGCGGACGTCCCAGTTATTGGCCACAATATTGCCGATTTCAAAAAGGTGCACCCCCAGACGGTAGCGGCCGTCAAAGGGCGACTGTTCCAAATATCCAAAATCCCGCATGGTCGCTAACAAACCATGGAGGGTGCTTTTGGGCAGGTCCATTGCGCGGGCTATTTCTGCCAGGGACATATCTCGCTGGTTGGCGGCCAGCAGGTCAAGTATCATTAATGCCTTGGCTACCGAGCGAATCCGCGAGGCATTATTCTGGTCCTTTATTGCCATTATGCCAGCCTCCGTTCTATATAGCCGAACCTAATTCGATGTTTTAAGTATACAAATATCTCCCTCAACTGCTGCTCTCTCCCGGCTGGCCATATTCGACAATATCAAATACTGTTCTGTATTTGTATTAAAACAATTCGCCATTAATTTTGGTATTCCTGCTGTACCATAGCCTTATTTGTTCGGCATTATCGTAAATTTATTGACCATAGTGAACGGCGGAAATTCCGGTACCTCCATACCGGAGCTGGCATATCCTGATGGTAATAAGGGATAATATTACAGGTAAAGGAGGTACCCCGGCCGTGGATTTCCTGAGTATCATCTGGATCATCTTCCTGCTCTCGGCCTTTTTACCCATGTTGCACCAGCGGCGGATCGAAGCCGCCCGCCTGCACCTCATCCGGACCTTTGAAAGAAAGAAGAATTCGCGTCTTATTACCCTCATTCACCGCCAGGAAGCTCTGAGTTTCCTGGGCATTCCCCTTACTCGCTACATTAATATCGAAGATTCGGAGCAGCTCCTGCGGGCCATTCGTCTAACCCCCGAGGATATGCCCATTGACCTGGTCCTCCATACTCCCGGCGGCCTGGTCCTGGCAGCCGAGCAGATCGCCCACGCCATTTTGAAACACCCGGCCAGGGTAACCGTCTACATACCCCACTATGCCATGTCCGGCGGCACCCTCATCGCCCTGGCAGCAGATGAAATCGTCATGGACGAAAACGCTGTCCTGGGTCCCGTCGACCCCCAGCTGGGCGAGTACCCGGCGGCCTCGATCCTTAAGGTTATCGAAGAAAAGGATAAAAATGAGATTGACGACCGTACCCTTATCCTGGGCGATATCGCCCGCAAGGCCATGCGGCAGGTGCGGGAGAGCCTGATAGAACTCCTGGCTGAAAAAATGGAGCGCCAGAAGGCCGAAGAACTGGCCACCATTTTAAGCGAAGGCCGCTGGACCCATGACTATCCCATCGGCGTGGAGCAGTTAATAAAAATGGGGCTACCGGTGAAAACCGGTTTGCCCCGGGAAATATACCAGCTCATGGAACTCTATCCCCAGCCGGCCGGACGCCGGCCTTCAGTCCAGTACGTGCCCCTGCCCTACAGCCGCCGCGACGGGGGGCGGCGTTAATTTCCGGGAGCACCGGCGCCTAAAATGGCGGTACCAGTGGCAGCCGCCTTTTGTGGGCACTGCAGGCGGCCATGGCCTCTATTTTCTCTTTCGCCGCCGGCGGCGCTTCCCCCGTCAGGAGATAATGGTCCAGGACTTCATAGGTGAGGCCCATCTCGCCCTCATCAGTCTGGCCGGCCCATAGCCCTGCTGAAGGGGCTTTAGTAATAATCCTTTCCGGCAGTCTTAAGTAACGGGCCAGCTCCCTTACCTGGGACTTCACCAGGTTGGCCAGGGGCAGCAAGTCCACACCGCCGTCGCCATACTTGGTAAAGTACCCCACTGCCAGCTCACTTCTATTGCCGGTGCCAACGACCAGGTAATTGCGCTCGTTGGCATGGAAATAGAGGGTCACCATCCTTAGGCGCGGCTTTAAGTTGGCCAGGGCCAGGCTCCGCCGGCCGGCTGCGTAGGGTTTTCCCGTCAGGAGCAGTACCAGCTGGTCGTAGACGCCATCCAGTACCACCTCTGCCACCGGTAAATCCAGGTGCCGGGCCACCAGACGGGCGTCCTCCGCATCGGCCGGGTCGCTGTGGCAGGGCATGATCAACCCCAGGCAGTTATCAGGGAAAGCCCGCCGGCAGAGGGCCGCCACTACGGCGGAGTCAATACCGCCGCTTAAACCCACGACCGCACCCCGGGCACCGGCTCTATGCACCTCCTCCTGCAACCAGGCTACCAGTTCCGTTACCATTTTGGCCGCATCCATATTTTTTACCTCCTGGGCCGCTAAACCGGCTCCAACCACAGGCCGGTAGCAGCAGATTTTAGCCGCCGGCTGAGGGCCTCTCCCCGCTGCTACGCACCTTTGCCACTTGTGGCAGCACCCCCCTGCACTGCCGGGAACACCGGGTGACCACACCTGGCGACCCGCTTGAGCAAAAAGCCCAAGCTTTTTATCACCATTTTCGACGTCGAGACGCTAATTCCTGCCGCCAGTTCATGAGCACCGGAATGACCGGCTAGGGCCGGTATAAAGATAGCCTCCGGTAACTATCCCACCCGGAGGCATTTTTCGTCCTTTAATCCTGGTAAATTTTCATGTTTTGCCATAATTTTACCTTGACGACTATATTTCCCATCTGTTACTTACACCCGGTACTGGGGTATCCCGCCACCCACCTGTGGCGCCATTCCCATCTGGGCTCCCATCATGCCGCCCTGCTGGAGCTGCATTTGTTCCTGCTGCAAGAGCTGTTGCAGCTGGCTGATCTCCTGCTGGCTGGCCATGTTGAGCTGGTACCACCCTTTTGAATGCATAACATCCCACACAGCCTTCAGGCAGTTCTGCTCATCCTGGTAAACGGCCATAAAATCCCGTCGCAGCTGGTCGCTGGCACTTTCCGTAATTGCCGTATTATAGCAGCTGGTTAAAAGCTTCTCGCTGGCCAGGCAATCGCTGCACATGGTCTTGTCGTCAAAACGTTGTATAGGCATCACCTTTTCCCCCCTACATCATATGCTGCCCGCCCAGGTGGCGGATCAGGGTATTATAGTGGCGCTGGTGGGCCTGCTGCACAGAACT
Organism: Moorella mulderi DSM 14980; assembly: GCF_001594015.1. Lineage (GTDB taxonomy): Bacteria > Bacillota > DSM-521 > Neomoorellales > Neomoorellaceae > Neomoorella > Neomoorella mulderi. The sequence continues at coordinate 6,447 of NZ_LTBC01000004.1, read as the reverse complement.
CAGAACCTGCTTCAACTGGGGGTCGCTGCACTGGGCCGCGTAAGCCCCGAATTTCCGGATCATCAATAATTCGTTACTTAAATTTTCCCGGAGCTGCATTAATTCAGCTTGGGTTAAACCTGCCATGGTATGGCCTCCTTCCGTATATTTATGTTACCAGGGATCATTTTTCCCCACCGTCTGGCGCCTATACATAAAAATGGCAACCAATAAAAACCAGGCCGGGGCACGTACCCCGGCTTCTCTAATGAAATATTTTATTTAAGCGGTTTTCATCAAAACCTACAATTACCTGGCCGTCAACGACCAGGGTGGGCACGGCCGCCAGGCCGCCATTACGCCGGCACAATTCCTCCCTGGCCCGGTCATCCACGCTGATATCCTTTTCTTCATAGTTAACACCTTGCTGGGAAAGATACTCTTTCACCGTCTTGCAGGTGGGTCAGGTTGGAGTGGTGTAGACGATGACATTATCTGGCATGAGGCTAACCTCCCGGGAGACTTTTTTCTTAGTCTGCCAGGAAGCCGCAAGCTTTATGCCTTTGCCTGTAGCAAACCCGGCCAGTCACGTACGGCTACAGCATCGCTCCTTCACCCTCTACTTGCGTTTTAACAGGGAACCCAGGGCCGTTTTGGCGCTGCTTAAAGTTACACCAATAAAGCCATACCCGTGCAAGATAGCTTCCAGGGCCGCTAGCACCTGTTCAATGTCCCCTTCGGTGACAATCAAAGGCGGTTCCAGGCGGATAACATTGGGATTATTCAATGTATAAGCCGTAATCACCTGGTGTTTATTCATCAATTCCCCGGCCACCAGGGACCCGAAATATTCCCCGGCCAGCTCATTCACCTTGCCCCGGGTAAGTTTGTCGAACCACCCTCCCACGGGCTGGTTAAACTCCAGGCCGATGAGGAGACCCCGGCCGCGGACTTCTTTAATTAGGCCATATTTCTCTTTAAGCTGCCGCAGCCGCTCCAGGAAGAAGCGCCCTCTGGCTGCCGCCTGACCTGCCAGGTCCTGGTCCAGGATGCTCTGCAGGGCCGCCAGGCCGGCAGCCGCCGCCAGGGTATTGCCGCCAAAGGTGGAAGTATGGAGCAAAGCCTTATCCATGCCGCCGTAGGCCTTATCCCAGACAGCCGGCCTGGCAATATAAGCGCCAACGGGCATGACACCGCCGCCCAGGGATTTGGCCAGGCACATGATATCCGGTACCACGCCCTCATGCTCGCAGGCAAAAAGATAGCCTGTCCGGCCAAAGCCCGTCTGGATCTCGTCGAGGATTAACAGGCTGCCGTAGCGGTCGCATAGGTCCCGCGCCCCCTTCAGGTAACCGTCATGGGGGACAATAACGCCGCCCTCACCCTGGATGGGCTCGACGATAAAGGCAGCCACATCGCCACCGGCCAGTTTGGCCTCCAGGGCCTCCAGGTCATCATAGGGTACCGCCTCGCAGCCTGGCAGTAAAGGAGCAAAGGGACGCTGGTATTTCTCCCGCCCGGTGACGGACAGGGAACCAAAACTTTTGCCGTGGAAGGAATTCCGGCAGTAAATGATCTTCTCCCGGCCGGTGGCGGCCCGGGCCAGCTTCAGGGCGCCCTCCACGGCCTCGGTGCCGCTGTTGCAGAAAAAGACCCGCTCCAGGTCCCCGGGCGTCACCCGGGCCAGGTTGTGGGCCAGGGCGGCGGCCAGGGGATTCAAAGAGGCCTGGAGGAGATTGGGCCGCCCCATGACCCTTTTAATGGCGGCCAGTACCTCCGGCGGGTTGTGGCCTAGATTGAGGGCGCCATAGCCACCCAGGAAGTCCAGGTAGCGTTTGCCCTCCCTGTCCCAGACGGCAACCCCCTCCGCCCGGACAAAGGCCTTGTCAAAATCCAGCAGGGCCAGCATGCCCGCCAGGCCGGGATTAGCATAGCGGCGGTATACTTCCCGCGTCTCCTGGCGGGAAAACTCCATGGCCTCTTCCAGGCTAAATAACTTTTCCTCAGCCAATCTCTTCACTTACCTTTCCAGAAAATAAAAATGACCTCAAGAGCCTTCTCTCAAGGCCATTTTACCATCTTTACCCGCTTTCTGTCTAATGGGTCTGGCAACAATTTTCCCCTTCCACCGCTACGGCCACAGCTTTTCCTTCTTCCGCCCAGATGCGGTCGGCCACCTCTCCCCAGGCCCGGGCATAGGGAGCCAGTTTGGCGGCAAACTCGGCTGCCGTCTCGTCATCATGCAACTGGGTTGAGCGGGCACCTGACTCGGCCACAATGTCCCGCAGCATTTCCGGGTTATCAATGAGGGGGCAGGGACGGCGCAGGTTCTGGTTAAAGGGCTGGCGCTTCTGGTAGGCCCGGAAAAGGGGGTTCTGCAGGGCTTCCACCAGGCTCACATCCTTAATATTGCAGGTACTGTAGTGGACAAAGGCGCAGGGCTCGACTTCACCGGCCGCGTTAATATGGAAATAACGCCGGCCACCGGCGATACAGCCGTTGCTGGCCTCGCCGTCGTTCCAGAAGTCCACCAGGAAGATGGGTTTGGTCCGGCGGAAATACTGGATACGCTCAAACATCCAGGCCCGCTGCGCTGGGGTGGCCATCATTTCCAGGTCCACGTCTTTGCCAATGGGGATATAGGTAAAATACCAGCCAAAGGCAACTCCTTTGTCCACCAGCATATCAACAAAGGCGTCGCTGCCAAGTTCCTCGGTATTATTGCGGCTGTAGGTTACCGATACTCCATAGACGGCCCCGGCGGCCCGCATGAGGTCCATGGCCTGCATAACCTTGGCGAAAACACCTTTGCCGCGGCGGCTATCAGTTCTTTCCTCAAAACCTTCCAGGCTTAAGGCTACCGTAATATTACCCAGGCGGACCATATCGTCGACAAATTTTTGATCAATTAAAGTACCATTGGTAAAGAGGTGGAAAACCTGGTCGGGATGCTTCTCTGCCAGCCGGACAATATCGTCGCGGCGCAGCATGGGTTCACCGCCGGAAAGAACAATAAAATTAATGCCCAGCTTCTCGCCTTCGGTAACAATGCGGTCCATGGTAGCAAAATCCAGTTCTTGCGCCCGCTGGTAATCCCCCGCCCAGCAGCCCAGACAGTGCAAATTACACTTTTCCGTTGGGTCCATTAGGATGGCCCACGGTACGGCGACACCGAGTTTTGCCGCCCATTCCTTCTGACGCGGCACACCGATAAAGGTTGAATTAACAAAGAAATCTATGGCCAGGCGCTGCCTGACATTGGGGTGGGTCTGAGTGAGTAGCCGCCGGGCAAACCGGTACCAGTTGCCATTTCTATCCGCTAAAACTCTCTTAACATTGGCCACCATCTCCCGGTGATAGGGATCCCGGGCCAGCTTTTCAGCTACGGCAATCAGGCGGGGAATGTTCTTTTCCGGGTTATTGAGGATTAATTTAACCCCCTGCTCCAGCAACTTTTCCCCTACATAAGTTGCCGCCAGGTTCACGCGCAAGACCTCCTTTCCAGCTTTATAAACACAAAATGGTAGCCCTTACGTCCTGTCAACGCCGGCTACCACCCCCCAAAACTCCCAAAAGACCAATTTTTGTTTTTATTATACGCTTCCGGCCATATCTGGTCAAGGGTTCCCTTCTGGGTAGAAACTGCTTCTTATATTATTCTCTTTAAGGGTCCAAACTAGCAATTGGACAGGGACCAATACTGCAAAGGAGGGCTTTTAAAAATGACTGTAGGCACCAAAATGCACCAGACCCTCACCAGCCTGGAAGGCGCCGCCGCCGATCTGAAAACCTATGCCCTGGAAACCCAGGATAAAAACGCCAAGAAGCAGTTTACCGATTACGCCAACCAGATCGAAAATATCGCCCAGGGCTTAAAGGGCCGGGTCAACTACCTGGAAAGCCAGGAACCTCAGTACAAGGTTTTCCAGCAGGCGCAGGGCAAGATGCAGTAGCGTCCCTTTAGCATAGCCCCCGTTAACACGGGGGCTTATATTTATAGCCTATGCTGGGATGGAAAAGAATACAACGCACTATGCGAAAAAAAGCTGGGGGAAAACGCTCTACAGGCCAAATAAAAAAGGCCCGCAGGCTTTGATTTATGGTGCGAGACTCTGCCTTTGGCTAGCAGGCTGATGCTGCCTTGCCTGCAATGGACTTTCACCACCTAGTTAATGCCTATACCGGGCGCACATAAAAACCCCTGCCCTAAAAAGGCAGGGGTTTTATTGCCGCTTTAAGCGGCAGGTATTGAGGAGGTCGTTGGAATTGGCGCTGGATTGGAAGGAAGAGTTGTCGTACCAGTACTATTTGTATTGTCAGCGGTGGGTACGGTTTCCGTAGAGGTCGATACTTCTGTTGTAGTCGAATTGGTACTCGATGATGTTTCCGGAGCCGTTGATGTCGGTGATTCCGTCGCCTCTCCTGAACCTTCTTCAACATCAATATCGCCAGTTTCTATGTCGCTATCGTTATTGTCGCCAACATCGATGTCGCCAGTGGCGTCATTATAATTTACTTTTTCTTTAAATACTTCACTTAAGAACCTCAAGGGCACAAAAGTGCGGTTGCTAATTAATAGAGCCGGAACATCTAAATTCATTTTTGCCCCATTAACAGTTACTTCCGTGCTGCCAAGGATAAGTACTACGGTAACTCCATTTTTGGTTATGGTCACGGCATTGGTTGCCTCATCCCAGTTAACAGTTGCTCCCAAACCTTCCGTAATCGCTCTGACAGGGATCAGGGTGCGGCCGGATTTAATTACTGGCGGTACATCAAATTTAATTTCTTTATTTTTTACCCGGATCCGGCCCCGGAATTTTTCCAAACCTTCATTCTGGACTTCTTCTCTTATCTGTTCCTTTTTCCTATTTTGATCTTTTAGCCCCTTACTACTTGTAATCCCGGACTCTTCTTGTATCTCTCTTTCTTGCTGTTTCACTTCAGTTTCTAATTTGCTATCGTCTTTTAAATTGCTATCTTCCCTTTCGACCCCGGCGTTAACATAAGACCGATAATCAGTCTTCCCTGCGGTGGTTGCCCCATAATGGCCAGCTTTATGACTACTGTTACCCTTGCCCGGAGAAGCGTAAGCTATACCGGCATATAAGAATAGGCTGGCCATGGCCACCACACCAATTAGTTTTTTGTACTTCATTCAACTTACCTCCTAATAAAAAATATAGACAACCCGCCTTAACCGGAGTTGCCCATAATCGCTAGCCAATTATGTACGATTTACCCGGCAACCCGGCTGCCATGACCTGTTAAGGTTTTAGGCCCGTGGCTTTGCGCCCCTGCCTTTCGGTCAGGTTCGCCTTTAGCGGTTTTCATAAATATTAATCGTCACTTTTAACTATTTTTTGACCGTCGTAAGTAACTAAACCCTGGTCGCTTAATTTTCTTAATTCCACTTTACCCTGTCCCTTAACCTCTATCTGAATGAAGTCCCCCCCTTCCCATTTAAGTTTATACAAAACTTTTCGTGGTAATTGAACCCTCCCGTCGGGCCCTATACAGGTCAACCATATTGTTCTCTCCACCAAAAAAGCCTCCCTGATATCCTCCCCTGAATAAATTCAGGGTTCCCCGGGAATTACGCGCCTTTCTGGTCGCGCCCGGGTCCGGCTTGGGACTCGCCTCTGTCCGTACATTTCTGCCACGCTTCATAGGCTCACCCTCTTGGCCGTGCCAGCCCGCCCCGCCAGGTTCAAAGGGCAACCTGATTCCCACCCTTACGGGCGGCAGCCCTGTCACCAGCCGTGCTAAGACTTTTTAAGCCGCAAGGCCGCTTATGGCCCTGGCTATGTTGCTAGCCGCGTTGGCGTCGATATGCATTACCCTAATGGGACCGACCATTACCTTGCGTGCAGCGCGGGCACCAGATAAAGTAAGGTTTTCCAGTATTTCTACTAGCCGGGCTATCCCGTTACCTTTTCTTATGCTTCAGCCTTTATCTCAGGTCAGCAAATCATACCTTTACACTTACTCAGAGCGCAAACCATGATCTGTCGGGTCACGTTATTAATAAGGGCCGACCTCAGCTGGCCTGTACCACTCCCACTCGGCCTTACAATAACCCCTAACCTTATACCTTAAAGCGTGCTACCTGTTCCTCCAGCCGCTTGGCCACCTCCAATACCTGCTGGGCGCTGGCGGCTATCTCCTGGGTGGAGGCCGACAGTTCCTCGGCTGAGGCAGAGATCTCTTCGGCTGATGCCGAAGTCTCCTCGGACACAGCGCTTATGCTCTGGACACGCTCCAGTACTACATCCTTGGCTTTCACCGTGCTGTCTACCTCGCGGTAAGTTGCTTCAATCATGGGTGTAATGGCAGCCACCGATTCGAGTATGTCGTCAAAGGCCTTGACCGTATTTTCTACATTCTCCAGCTGTGCGACTACCTGCTTGCTGACTTCCTCTGAAGTATGCACTACTTCATTGGTCTCCGAACCGATAGTGTTCAACA
>NZ_LTBC01000003.1 GCF_001594015.1 Moorella mulderi DSM 14980 | reverse complement strand
CCTGGGCGACGTCATAGACATCCTGGTCACTGGCAGAAGGTTTGACGCGGCTGTAGGAGCGCACCCGGTAAACGGGTTGCCCAGTAGCGTCAGTCCCGGTCTGCACCTGCAGGCGTAAGGTGGTAGCTAACGGGGTACTGATAACAGCCATTTTTTTCACCTCCCTTCGGACAGCCATAGCATAGCATGGTTGCCCGTAAAAAACGAACTAATGTTTGCATACGATTACGAGCTAAAACCTGTCGTTAACCGCTAATACCGGCTGCTAAGGAAAGCCAATAAAGCATAAAAACGAAAGCAGGAATATCGTACCAGGTGGATTACCTTAATATTTATTGTTCTTGACTTTCACGTCCAAATACGCGATGATTTAAACGAAAATAATAACGCATTTATTTACGCGTAAAGGCATATCATATAGAAAGGAGGATTTTTCAGTGGGAGGCTTCGTACCGGTTATGAAAGGTAAGCCGCTTTTCTCCAGCGACCAGATTGTTACCATCAGCGATTTACAGCGCAAATGGCGCAGTGTCGTAGAACCAAAATTGCATGAGATGCCCTTTTTAATGATGTTTTCCGGTTCCGAACCCAGGGCAACTATTTTAAGCTATGATAATTTTAAAAAACTCTGGGAAAAGGTTGCTGAAGCCGCGGAACTGGAACTAAAATTGGAACTACTGTGCCGTATCCTCGAAAATGAAAAGGGCGGCCAGGCTTTGGTGCCCCTTGCTGAAGTAATTAAAAAGGCCGGTATAACCGCGGAGGATCTGGAGGCTGCTCCTGATGTCGACCTCGAAAATGATTGATCTTGTACCGGCCAATGTAAAGTTTTTTCCCGCGGCTGAAGCAGATTTTCTGGGATTGGATAAAAGCAGGCAGATAAAAGTAATTAAAGCCTTGCAAAAAATATCCCGGGCTCCCTCTGCATTTGGCAAAGAATTGGAAAACCAGGCCGGCAGGCCCCTGGCAGGATACCGGAGCGTTTATGTAAATAACAGGTCGCTCCGGATTATATGGAAGGTTACGGAAGTGCAGGTAATCGAGGTCGCCCTCATAGCCGGCATAGCCGAACGCGAAGGAATGCTGGCCTATAAACTGGTTTCCAGGCGCAGGGAAGAATTGGAGAAGTTCATCAAAGAACTGGTTAAGTAATAACAGGTCTTAATAAAAGTGCTAAGTAGTATCTTATCAAATAATATTGTTGTGGTAGAATAGTTAACGGGAGGTGGCAAAGATACAGGAAGTAATGCCGGGCATCATTGTTGACCCGTTAATTAAAGGGGGTAAGCCGGTAATAAAGGGTACGCGCGTACCGGTTGAACTTATCGTAGGCAAATTAGCCGGGGGCCTTACTTATGAAGAAATTATGGCAGAATACGACCTCAAAAAAGAAGATATCCTGGCGGCACTGCGCTACGCAGCTAATATACTGGTGGAAGAACAAATAAGGGCGGTGCCATAAATTGCTTTTCATAATATTCTCATTTGCTTGCCAGAGACAAGCGACTATAATTACTGCAGACGTAGGTTTTGCAGGACTTTCATATACAACTTCGATTGACCATTATGGTCTTATTCTACTTAGAATACCAAACGAAATTTACAATAACTCAAACTAACGAGCTTTTGTTATCTTCCCTCCGTATTTTGAGGGAAGATGATATTGTAGGGAATATTGTCGTAATAGAACCCCGGAAGATAAGGATCAGAAAGAGAAGAATAAAAACCTCATAAATCCATGTTAAATTTGGCTTTTCTCGTGGTCGAGCGGTAATCTAGCTGTCATAGGTCAATTCTAGCGGCCTTTTATCTGACGGCAATCAAGAAGGGAATTTATCACGGTTCGGAATAGCGGCAATTCAGCCGGGGGGTTTCAGGGTTCGGGCCAGCTCGTTTATAGCCACCGTCAGGTCATCAAGCTTTTTCTCGACTCTCACTAAGAGGTAAAAGGCGATGACCATGGGGAACCCATAGTTGCCGATCTAATGTCTTACAATAGGCGTAAGAAAGGAGGCTTTTGTTATGGAAATAGCCAGGTTATCTTCCAAAAGGCAACTGGTACTGCCGAAAAATATTAGAGAAGAGCTCGCCTTGAAACGTGGAGGAGAACTAAAGGTGGAGTTGGTAGGGGGTAAGATAATCCTTGAACCTGTTTACCAGAAAACCAGGACGGCTACCTGGCGTCGCTGGCGTGGTGCCCTGCGCGGGAAGCGGGTATTGGAAGAACATCTGGAGGAACACAGGCAAGAGGTAGACCGAGATGGTGAAGATATTTGATGCCTATGCCGTCTTATGCTGGATGCAAGAAGAACCCGGTTCATCTTACATTGAGCATCTGACCAGGCCGAAAAAGAAGTAATTAAGATCCAGATATCAGCCATTAATATTGGGGAAATCTTTTACCGCCTTGTTAAGAGTGGGCATAGCAAAGAGGCGGCCTCCTTTTTAATGGACGTTAAAAAGAAAATCTTTCTCTGGCGGGTAATCCCGGCATCTAATACACGTATCTGGGAAGCAGCGAAACTAAAAGGCGCATACAGGGTCTCTTACGCCGATGCTTTTGCCCTGGCACTGGCCCGGGAAACAGGGGGTGCAATAGTTACAAGGGACCCCGAAATAATTGAAGTTTGTAATAGCGGGCGTTTTCTATTGGATCAAATACCCTCAGAATGGCCACTTCAGGCAAAAAAATGAGGCTTTGTTAGGACCCGCCCCAATCCGCCCCGGAAGCCCTGCAGCAAATGGGTTACAAAGGGCGGCACTGCGCTACGCAGCCAATTTACTGGTGGAAGAACAAATAAGGGCGGTTTTGCAGGCCTTTCATATACAACATCGATTGACCATGTAATCCATTGACGCGCTTAACATATGCTGGTATTATTGTTCATAAAGTAAGCATAAGATATGTCGAAATAAATATAATGGAGCAGCCGGCATGGATAGCCATTACGCAGTCCTGGACTGCTTGTAAAGAAACGACAAGCTCACCCAGCGCGACATCGCCCGCCACACCGGCCTTTCCGTCGGCGGGGTCAACCTGCTCCTGAAGAAAATGGTGCGCAAAGGCCTGGTCAAGCTGGAAAAGGTCAACGGCCGCAGCCTGCACTACATCCTCACCCCCCAGGGCATGGCCGAGAAAACCCGGCTCGCCTACCAGTACATGCAAAGCACCTACCGGCAGATCGTCAAGACCGGCCGGGTGCTGGCCCCACCGCTTCCTGCGCTGCAGACCTGGCCGGTATAGACGGCCGCAACACCCTGGTAATCACCTGGCAGGCCGGGGAAGAATACCAGCCCCCGGGGATAGAAGTGGTGAATATAATCCCCCGATTGTAGGGATTAGGGAGTAGGAAAAAAATAATAGACACTCATAGTTACATAAAATGGTATTAATTACTAGCGGTAGTAGAACTATTTAAGCAGAGGGCTTTTTAGTATGCTCTTTTAGATTCTTTGTTGAGGGGAGGGTTAGCGGGTGGAAGAACAAAAAGACGCCAACCTGGCAATGTATGCGGACGAGCACGCCATGCGATTAGAGTTTGCCGATATTGTAAGAGTTGACGCTAACGCGGAAAGGGTTATTCTAACCTTTATTCAACGATATCCAGAAGCCGAGGCAGCAAACCGAACAGAAACTAAGCCCCCTATTCCTGGCGTCCAGTATATGCCGAATGGGCGTATCGTTAGCCGCGTGGTTGTGTCTTGGCCACATCTGATACGTATATGGGATATGCTTAATAAACTTATCTCCGAACGGGCCTCTGATGTAGTAGCTGCCGCCCAAACTATAATGGGAGGGAAAAAGGCTATTGATTCAGAAAAATAACACAATCCAATTCCCCGGCGGAGATCAGACTACTTTTGAACAAACGCCCCGTGATATTACCGTCAATGATGCTGGACTGCCCATTGGGAATATTATAAAAGAGGCATTCCTCGATAGGATTGTATTCGTACCAAGAGTTTCTGAGAGACAGGAGAATCTAAGAAACGAACTAATGCAAAGAATTGTCCAAACGGCGCAGGCAATTAATGAAACAGCCGTTACCCGGGAAGGGGAGACTCAGGTGGACTGGCAGGAGAAATATCTCGATAAGCTGGACCGTGATATCGGCGAAATCAAGCAATCGCTGCAAGCTACCGAGGAGCGTATTGCCGCTATGGTGAGCCAGACCCTGGGTGAAATCCGCGACCGCGATAATCAGCGGCACGCAGAGGTTCAGACCATCAGGGCCGACATGCAGGCTATACGTTCGGATAACGAGGAGACCCGCCGCTGGATAATAGGGATGGCTATAGCTACGATCCTGGGTATAGCTGCAATGGTTGTTACTGTTCTGCTAAAGTGAAGGTCGGGTTTATGCAAGGCGTTCAAGAAACCGTTTTAATGACACGCAACCCGTTACCACCGCCGGATTCCCGCGCCCGGCTTATTCGGTGCTGGACCCTTTCCCGTTAAAGGAAACCATTGGCTACCCTCTGCCTCACTGGTAGGACGCCCTTAAGCATTATTTAGGTGAGAAGAAAATTAAAGATAGTGCACTTATCCAATAAAAGAAAGAGAGCAGCTCTCATTCCCACGCAAGATGATTAAGATTTAAGGAAAGGAGGGTCGCCGGTGGCAGAGAGGCAGCTCATAGTTAAAATAGATGGCCCCAATATACATGATTCTATGATACCCTTTCGGCTTTTGGCAACTATTTTAAATGGGATTCAGGAAACGTTCTATTATATAGGGCTGGCTGAATTAGGTAAGGATATTCGGGTAAGAACTAGGATCCCACCGGAGATACAAGAGGCCTGCGAGTTGCGCCGGGTTGCGGAAAAAGCAAGTTCAGCTTGATGAGAACGGCGAACCAACCAAGATAGTCCATGTTAGTGAAATAAGGAATTAGATTTTTCACCTCTACAACTAGTACAGGTTTCTACTCCGAAAGTCACCTTGCAAGCGATTAGGCCTGTAGAGGTAGTCCCTATTTTCGAAAATCAAGAGGTTATTATCGAGATGCCGCAATTTGGCATTATAGCGACAGGAGCAACAAAAGAAGAAGCTATTGAAGCCCTCCAGGACGATTTAGCCTGGCTCTGGTTGGAACATGCCTGTGCGCCAGATGACCAGTTATCAGAAGACGCCAGGAGCCTGAAGAGGGAATTAAAAGAACTTTTTAAGGAGGAGTAGATAATTTGTCCCCTCGCAAACGCGAAGAAGTTGAGAAACAGCTTCAAAGAAAAGATAAAATTGAAGATAGTGTGCTTATCAAATAGTATTGTTGTGAAAAAAGAAGATATCCTGGCGGCACTGCGCTACGCAGCCATTATACAAAATTAACCTTGTAATCCATTGACGCGCTTAACATATGCTGGTATTATTGTTCATAAAGTAAGCATAAGATATGTCGAAATAAATATAATGGAGCAGCCGGCATGGATAGCCATTACGCAGTCCTGGATTGCTTGCAAAGAAACGACAAGCTCACCCAGCGCGACATCGCCCGTTACACCGGCCTTTCCGTCGGCGGGGTCAACCTGCTCCTGAAGAAAATGGTGCGCAAAGGCCTGGTCAAGCTGGAAAAGGTCAACGGCCGCAGCCTGCGCTACATCCTCACCCCCCAGGGCATGGCCGAGAAAACCCGCCTCGCCTACCAGTACATGCAAAGCACCTACCGGCAGATCGTCAAGACCGGCCGGGTGCTGGCCGAAGTAGTGGCAGAGAGGCCGGAGCCGGTGGAAAGAATAATCTTCTACGGTCCCCGCGACGAAGTGCTGGAGATTCTGAAAATCGCCGCCGGGAATTTACATATAAAGCACGCCACCGCTTCCTGCGCTGCAGACCTGGCCGGTATAGACGGCCGCAACACCCTGGTAATCACCTGGCAGGCCGGGGAAGAGTACGTAGTATTGCAGGGAATTGAAGTGGTGAATATAATCGACCGATTGTAGAGATAAGAGAGTATAAAGAAATTAAAAGGCACTCATAGTAACATATAATGGTATTTTGTGAGGCGGTCCCAGTGTTACCGATTATCCCTGCTACCAACAAAATCATTATCAGAGTTGTTAATAAACGGCAACAGGAAGGGGTAGTGAGGGCTGTTGCCGGGAAATGGAAAGATCGTCGTGACCTGGTCGACGATCTTTTGAAAATTCGGGAGGACGAAGATGACCGCCCGGGAACAAGCCTTGAATAAATATGTTATAGATACCAATATCATCATTGATACCATGCAAGGCGTTGCTGAAGCCGTTAATTTTATGGAGAAAGTTGAAGTAGAAGAGGTTCAGGTATTTTATTCGGTAATTGTTGAAGCAGAATTATTTTCTTCCCACCTATTGACCGAAGAGGATAAAAAAGATTTAAGGCGTTTATTAAATCTGGGGGACATAATTGACGTCGATTCAAAGATAGCCCTAAAAGCATGCGAACTACGTGCTCTGAGTAGGAAAAATTATAAACGCAAATTAAAGTTACCTGACGCTCTTGTAGCTGCCACTGCCATTATGTGTTCGGGAACTTTAGTGACACGCAATACTGACGACTTTAAGCATCTGTCTAAGCACGGGCTTTGCCTCTATAATCCTTTTGTACAGTCAGAAACAGTACCGAATGACACTAAAACCGGCCAAAATAATAAAGGCGATATTGGGAGACTTAACCCATGAAAGGCCTCATCCTCTCGGGCGGCAAGGGCACCCGCCTGCGCCCCCTCACTTATACGACAACTAAACAGCTCATCCCCGTGGCCAATCGGCCCATTTTATTTTTTGTCATCGAGCAGGTCGTCCAGGCCGGGATAAGGGACATCGGCATCATCATTTCCCCGGAGACGGGGGAGAGCGTGCGCCAGGCGGTGGGCGACGGCAGCCGCTTCGGCGCGCAGGTAACGTACATACTCCAGGAAAAGCCGCTGGGGCTGGCCCACGCGGTACTTACGGCCCGCGATTTTCTTAAGGACGAGCCCTTCCTCATGTTCCTGGGGGACAACCTCATCCAGGACGGCGTGACCGGCCTGGTAGAGGCCTTCCAGAAAGAAGCCGCCGACGCCGCCATCCTGCTGAAGGAAGTCCCCGACCCCAGGGCCTTCGGCGTGGCCGTCCTGGACGGGGAAGGCCGGGTGACTCGCCTCATTGAGAAACCCAAAGACCCGCCCAGCAACCTGGCCCTGGTAGGCATCTACCTTTTCACCCCGGCCATCCACCGGGCCATAGCCAATATCCGCCCCTCCTGGCGGGGCGAGCTGGAGATCACCGACGCCATCCAGGAGCTCCTCCAGTCCGGCGGCCGGGTCCTGGCCCGCCGGGTGGAAGGCTGGTGGCTGGATACCGGCAAGAAGGACGACATCCTGGAAGCCAACCGCGCCGTCCTGGATGCCTACGCCCGCACCGCCATAGAAGGAGAAGTCGACGCCGGGAGCCATATCGCCGGCAGGGTCGCCATCGGCCCCGGCAGCAAGGTAAAGAACACCACCATCCGCGGGCCGGTGGTCATCGGCAAAGGCGTTACCCTGGAAGACTGCTTCATCGGCCCTTTCACGGCCATCGGCGACGGCAGCACCCTGACCAGGGTGGGCCTGGAGCACTCCGTGGTCCTGGAAGGGTGTATTTTAAGCGACATCCCCCGCATTGAGGACAGCCTCATCGGCCGCAACACCCGCGTCCGCCGCGCCGCCGACGGCCGCCAGGCCCTGCGCCTCTTCCTGGGGGACGACGCGGAAGTCGCTGTTTAAATTCGGAAAGAAAGAAGGATAGAATTATGGAACTTATCGACGGCGTAAAATTGCGGCAGCTGCGCCTCATCCCCGACAGCCGGGGTTACCTCATGGAGATGCTGCGCCGCGACTGGGAAGAATTCATGCAGTTCGGCCAGGCCTACATCACCGCCTGCTACCCCGGCGTCATCAAAGCCTGGCACTATCATAAACTGCAGTGGGACCATTTTGTCTGCGTCAGCGGCATGGCCCGGGTGGTCCTCTACGACGACCGGGAAGGCAGCCCCACCAGGGGGCTGGTCAACGAGTTTCACATCGGCTACTTAAACCCGGTGCTCTTAAAAATCCCGCCCCTGGTCTACCACGGCTTCACCGCCGAAGGACCGGAGACGGCTTTAATCGTCAATTTCCCCACCGAGCTCTACAACTATCAGCAGCCGGACGAGTACCGCCGGCCCTACAACGACCCGGCCATCCCCTACTCCTGGGAGGTAAAGCACGGGTAAAAGGAGCGACAGGCCGGATGCGTATCCTGGTAACAGGAGCCGGGGGCATGCTGGGCCAGGCCGTAACCCGGGAATTCCAGGGCCGTAACCATACCGTTACGGCTCTAAACCATGCCCGGCTGGACATAACCGGCCTGGCAGCAGTCAAGCAGGCCTTGGCAGAATACACCCCGGAAGTCATAATAAACTGCGCCGCCTACACCAAAGTCGACCAGGCCGAAACCGATTACGAGGCGGCCGTACAGGTCAACGCCCTGGGCGTAAGGAATCTCGCCCTGGCCTGTAAAGAGACAGGTGCCGTGCTGGTCCACATCAGCACCGATTACGTCTTCGACGGGCAAAAAAATGAGCCCTGGAATATCTATGACGCGAGGCATCCCGTTAACGCCTACGGCCGCAGCAAGTACCTGGGGGAACGCTTCCTGGAAACCATAGCGCCCCGTTATTACCTGGTCCGCACCTCCTGGCTCTTCGGCCCCGGCGGCCCGAACTTTGTCGAAACCATCCTGAAACTGGCCCGGGAAAAGGATACCCTTACCGTAGTCGACGACCAGTGGGGCTGTCCCACTTATACAATAGACCTGGCCCGCGCACTTGTATGCCTGGTGGAAAGCGGCTGCTACGGCGTATATCATATCACCAACCAGGGAGCCACCACCTGGTATCGCTTTGCGCAGGAAATCCTGGCCGCGGCAGGTGTTAAGACAAACATTAAACCCATTACCACGGCCGGATTCCCGCGCCCGGCCCGGCGCCCGGCTTACTCGGTGCTGGACCCCTTCCCGTTAAAAGAAACCATTGGCTACCTCCTGCCACCCTGGCAGGAAGCCCTGAAGCGCTACTTTGCTGAGAGGAGAAACACGGATTGGTAAAGCTGTTAGTCACCGGCGGCGCCGGCTTTATCGGCTCCAACTTTATCCGCCACATATTAAAAGAGCATCACGACTGGTACATAGTCAACCTGGACAAGCTCACCTACGCCGGCAACCTGGAAAACCTGAAGGACGTAGAGGACAACCCCCGCTACCGCTTTGTCCGTGGGGACATAGCCGACCGGGAGTTGGTCGACCATCTTTTCCGGGAGGAAAAATTCGACTTCGTCACCAACCTGGCCGCCGAGTCCCACGTGGACCGCAGCATCCTGGACCCGGCGCCCTTCATCGAGACCAACATAAAGGGCACCCAGGTGTTGCTGGAGGCCGCCCGGCAGCACGGCGTCCGGAAATTCCTCCAGGTATCCACCGACGAGGTCTACGGCTCCCTAGGGCCGGATGACCCGCCCTTCACCGAAGAAAGCCCCATCCGGCCCAACAGCCCCTACTCGGCCAGCAAAGCCGCCGCCGACCTCATGTGCCGGGCCTACTTCGTCACCTACGGCCTGCCGGTGGTCATCACCCGCTGCAGCAACAACTACGGCCCCTACCAGCACCCGGAGAAGTTCATCCCGACCATCATCCTGAACGCCCTGGCCGATAAACCCATCCCCGTCTACGGCGACGGCCAGAACGTCCGGGATTGGATCCACGTCGAGGACCACTGCCGCGCCCTGGATCTGGTTTTACAAAAAGGGCAGGCGGGAGAGGTTTACAATATCGGTGCCAACAACGAACATACCAATCTGGACATCGTCAAAACTATTCTCCGGCTGATGAATAAACCCGAAAGTCTGATCGCCTTTGTGAAAGACCGGCCTGGCCACGACTGGCGCTACGCCATCAACCCGGCCCATATCGAAACAACTTTCTCTTGGCGTCCACAGAGGGACTTCACGACAGGTCTCTACGACCTTATCATCTGGTACACCGCCAATCGAATCTGGTGGGAAAGGGTTAAAAGTGGTGGAGCGCCAGGAGTACGTGGAGAAGTGGTATGAGGTGCTGACAGTGGTGGACTAGAAAATGAGACTTTCTTGGGGAATACCTGATCATTAGTTTATTTAATAAGTAGTATCTTCCAGCGTAAGACACTAGAACTGCTCTGTCGGAGGATAGTATAGATATGTCCACATTTGAGGAACTCAGCGGTGACGAAAAGTCTCAACAAGACGCAATAGCTACCAGCCTGTTGGGTTCCCTCGGTTCCAGGCTGGTACGAGGTACACTGTGGCTCCTTATTGGCAATGTAGCCTCCCGCATTTGCACACTGATTTCCTCGGTGGCTACTGCCCGAATACTCGGTCAGACAGCCTTCGGGGAATTTGGTATTATTACGGGCACTATTGCCTTATTTGGTATCGTTTCAGAAAGCGGCATGGGGGCGACAAATTCACGCTATGTGTCCTCACTACGGAACAAAGATCCTGATCGCGTAGGTGGGATTATCGCTTTATCTTTAGGGGTAGTCCTTCTTATTAGTGGTGTAGTTTTGGCCATTACCTATGTAGCAACCCCTTTGCTAACGTCAACTGCTCTTAATGCCCCATCATTAATACCCTATCTGCAGTTGGCGGCACTGGCTATCGTTTCTAGTAGCCTCGAGGGAGCGCTTTCGGGCGCGCTCAATGGATTTGAGGATTTCCACCTTCTCGCCCGTGTAAGCATTGTGCAAGGTGTCCTATCCCTTCCAATTACCATATCCGGCGTATCTTATTTCGGTCTCATCGGGGCTGTTGGGGCGTTCGTTGCCAACTCGGTTTTGCGAGCTTTATTACTTGCCACCGCTCTGCGCAGCCGGCTGCGCTGTAATAATGTGTCTTTAAACTGGAAAAAGGCGTGGCAGGAGCGGAATGTTTTATGGCGGTTCTCATTGCCAGCTATGGCTTCTGGGCTGATGGTAACACCTATTACCTGGTGGTGCGCCACGCTTTTGGCCAGGCGAGTGGGCGGTTATGCTGACCTCGGGCTGTTTAACGCGGCCAACCAATGGCGGGTAGTTCTTTTGTTCATACCCAATCTACTTGGCAACGTTGCTCTCCCGATCCTGGCGGAAACGTGGAGTAGGGGGGAGCGCGAAAGAGTCCAGCAGTTTATTGGCCATCTTTTTCGTCTTATTTGGACGTTTTTCCTACCAGTTGTGGTTGTATTCACTGGCCTGTCAAGGGTAATAATGGGGTGGTATGGCCCAGCTTTTCAGGATGGCTATACTATAATGACCACCTTGGTCTTAACCGCGTACGTTCAGTTAGTGCTTTCGCTTTTTGGCGCTTTAATAGCCGCTAGCGGTAAAATGTGGCTTGGTTTCCTAATGAACCTGGGGTGGGCACTCGTCCTCATCTCATTCACATACGTTTTCGTAAATCCCTTCGGTGCGATCGGGTTAGCTACCGCCTACCTGCTTGCTTATTCGGTACATGCTGTTTGGGCTCTGGCCTTCGGGGTTCGAACCTGTGGTTGTGGCCTGTGGGGCGAAGTGTTAGCCATGGTGGCAACATTAACCTTGGTAACCTACATCACGCTTTCCATCGCTTCTCGGGGTACCACGGTCGCTGTAGTGGGCAGCGGGCTCTTGGCGGGGGTACTCGTTGCTGGTGCTTGGCACTCCTCGCCGAAAACCATTAAGCGGGGTTTGACGCAGGTGCTTGGCACATTCCGCGAAAGCGCCATACCAAGGAGGTTTAGAATATGACCCAGAGCCCGACCAAATTGTCCTCCCTTAGGGAAGGTTTCTTTAATGTTGCTGTCTGTGACTTTTGCGGTCACAAGGACTTTCTGCCCGTAGCTGTACGTGGGGATGGAATGCAGGTTTTGGAGTGCTTGCACTGTGGGCTTGCGTTTCTTGCCCAACTGCCCAAACCAGAGTTCTTGTCATCATTATATGGGGAAAGCTATTTCAGGAAAGACGGCGAGACAAATGTAGGCTACCAAAGTTATGGGTGGACTAAAGTTTCAGAAATTCAACTTATTTTCGGTCCTATCATCAAAATCATTGAGAAGCATTATCCTTTGAGAGGTATTCGGTTTCTCGAGGTTGGATGTGCTACTGGTGAACTCCTGTTCCTGGCGCGCGAAGCTGGCGCGAGTGTTTTAGGCGTAGAGGGAAGCGAATGGGCGGCCCAGACGGCTAGGCGTCGCTTCGATCTAGAGATAATCAACACAACTTTGGAAGCGGCGCCATTGACACAAGATTCTTTCGATGTTACCGTAGCCCTGGAGGTTATTGAACATACCTTAAGTCCTTCAACATTTATGGCGAAACTAGCATCTGTTGTTCGCCCGGGAGGGCTGGTAGTCATATCAACACCCAACTACCGAATGGCAAAAATTATTGGGAATGCCTGGGCAGGGTTCCAAACGAGTTTTGAGCACTTATATTTCTTGTCCGATGAGTTCTTAACACGTTTAGGTCACCGCTTTGGGTTGAGCATGGTTGAGTGGTATACCAGAGGATCCGGCCACATGCCGACACAGCATACAACCACCACCGCGAAATTTCGAAGGGCTATTAAAAAGATCCCAGGCATCCAGAGAGCCTATGATTTGGCCAAAGATTTAGGGTTGGTAAGGCCACCAGCCGATCTTCGATGGAACCGATTTGGGCAGGGACACACAGTATTGGTTGTATTCCAAAAGAATGCATCTGAGTAGACAACGGTTAGAGTTTTTCTTTTAGAAAATGAAAAGCAGAAGAACTCTTCTATACTGAACTATGGCCACAAGGAAGGGAGAATTTAGTTGCGGGTACTTCTTCTAAACAGCAGGATTGACTTCTTGGAAAAATGGGGTGGCGATACCACCCAAGTTATCAAAACTGGCGAGAGTCTTAAACGGCTCGGGGTTGCGGTTGATATTAGCTCAGACGTAGTACCTAACTTAAATGGTTATGATCTAGTGCACATATTTAATATTCAGACGAGTAAAACCGGAATCCAACAGGTGCAACGTGCAAAACAGCAAGGTGTCGCGGTCGTCCTATCACCGATTTACTGGGATCTGCGGAATATCGACTGGCAAGTGGCGTATGTTTATCCGTATGGAGAAAGGAAGATTACCTCTGTTTTGGGACATATTCATCCCTTTTTACCAGTGATAACCAGGCGGATCGTTAGGTATCCGTTTAGAAGGAAACTTTGGCAGTGGAGCCGTAATATGCTGGTAACAGCCGATTTGTTACTACCGAACTCGTACGCGGAGCTAGAATTACTTGCATTACTGTTCAATGTACCTTATTTGCGCGCTAAAGCGGTCGTTGTTCCAAATGCCGTTGAGCCGGGGGAAACGGTGACAGAACCAGAAACAGATTACGAAAGGCTTAAGCTCCAAGAGCTTCCTTCCGAGTACGTACTTGAGGTTGGTAGAATTGAGCCAATCAAAGGTCAATCGACTTTAATACAGGCTCTTTCTCGGAACCCCGATATACCCCTCGTATTTATTGGAAGAGGGTTGGAGACTGCATATGGGAGATATTGTATCCAATTAGGAAAGGCGCGTGGTAATACGTACTTCGTGGGCGAAATCCCATACCGTTCTCTACCCCTATTTTATCGGCGGGCGAAGGTGCACGCTTTGCCGAGTTTGCGGGAAAGCCCTGGGCTAGCCACCTTAGAGGCCGCGATTCATGGCGCCAATTGTGTGGTTAGCTATTATGGTCCAGTTAACGAATATTTTGGTTCTTTTGTTTGGTACTGTAATCCAACCGATATCGACTCAATAAGGTCAGCCATTCTTGGTGCGTGGAGCTCGCCAAGAAAACTTGAGTTAGGAGAAAGGATTCGTAAAGAGTTTACATGGGAAATTGCAGCTCAAGTAACTCTTGCGGCCTATGAGCAATTACTCCGTAGAAAAAAGATTTCGCTTTAACTTTCTCTTAGTACTTATTTCTGAAGGTAAAAGGATACTGAAAGCTATTTTTGATATGAATCTTTTCTTCAGTAATTTAAGATAAAGCCTAAGGCCAAAGGTAATGTCATCATAAACGTGCTGTAAAAATTAAGAGGCCGGAGTTAAACTTAGAAGTAAGTTACCCACCTAGAAGGGGAGAAAGGAACTCAGGCCTATAAATAAGATACCACCTTCTCTCCGCATTAAGTAAGCTATTCATAAACTTTTAGAAGCAGGTTTACAAGAAGCAAGAAGATAGTAGCGTTTTAAGCGTCTGGGCACCAGGCGCCTGGTCCAAAAAATTCTGGAACAAGAATTCATCAATTTCCTCGTTCGTGTAAAAACACCGGAAAAGAGTGAGCCCTTCACCGGTTATCGCAATGGATATCGGGCTAGAGAGGTACAGACCGCAAAAAGACCAATTACTGTAGCGGTACCACATGTACGTTAGACCCCTGTACCTTTTGATTCCTGCTTGATGCAATTTCTCTTGCTACTCATATAGATGTTCTTGCCTGCCTGGTTGTCCAAATGTATACTCGGGGTTTCTATCAGGGATATTGAAGATGCTTTTAAGGACATTACCGGAGAACAAATAATCATTCGTACGGGCTTCAGTTAGGTAACTAAAACTCTACGAGCTGAATACGAAGCCTTTAGGAACCGCGACCTTTCCAGCTTTAATGTATCCTATCTATCCTCGTTGCCGTATTTAAAGCTTTAAGGTGTATAGGGAAAAGCAAAGAAGGCATTCTTTGCGCCTGGGCCTTCCTGATTGTGGCCACAGAATTTGCTCCACCTTTATGATGCTGCCGAGCACAGCATGAATATAATATCTTCTAGGTAATTAGGGCCTACGTAAAAACGTTAAACACCTTATCTTAATATCTGAAATATTATCTCTTTAGCCCTCTAATTTTGATTGGACACATGAACCTTCCGTTTGGTGTGGTCATAAAAGAGAGGAACGGGAGTCTACCATATCTGGTCTTTCGCTTTAACTTGCCGAATCTAAGTTGATAAATCTTTCTCTCGGTAAAAAATGGGGAGTTCATTTATGACGTTCCTAGAAGCTAGTACAAAAAAAGAACAGATAAATTTAACATGTTCCGTTCAAACATTTTTGTTACCCTTAATAGTCTTTGAAGTGATAGCAGGTGGCTCAGGGCGATGGCTGTCCGTAGGGCCACTTTCCGGTCGTATGATATTATTTATACTGGCATTTTATATGTGGTCTATTGGCGGACTCATGAAGCGGTACTCAAGGATTAGCGTTAAGGGTAGTTACCATTGGCTAGTCATTGTTTTGGGTATTTTATACCCTGTTATGTTTTCCGTCATTGGATTTTGGAATGGTAATAATGTTAGATTCATCATTGATGAGGGAAATGGATATGCATATTTACTTCTTTATTTTCTCTACATAAACTGGCTACGCCATCTCCCGGGGATGTATCAGCTTATTGTCGCAATGTCATTGTCGATAATAGTTGTTGGAGGTGTTACAGTATATGGGTACCTATTTGGGGCGAACGTTGACACGTTTCCGTTTTCGCTATTTCCGGGAAACTTCACGCGGTTTCCTGATGGGACAAATAGAATTGTTTTGACAGCTCACGCAGGGGTGATGTTTAATCTAATATTTTTAGTAGGTGTAATGAATTCAAGATTGTTGGTTCAGAAACAAAATAGCTATTTTATTTTGATACGATTGTTAATAATCACATCGATGATAATTGGTACTATATCGCTAATCCTGACAGGCTCAAGGGCTTTAATGATCACCAGTTTAATCAGCGTTATAGTAATAATGCTATTAGCTCGTGTCGCCAAGATAAAAGTATTACTGTTTATCGTGGTTTTCATAACACTTTCATTCTTACTTTTGCCTTCAAGTGCGATGGATCGTTTTACAACTTCGTTCTCGATCAATGAAAGAGCGAATGGCATTCGATTTGAGAGTGCACAAGAATTAATCAAAGGCTTTTTGCAAAGGCCACTATTTGGAAACGGGTTAGGAAGCATTTTACCCAGTGGATACCTAAGGAATTCAAGTGCGCCATATATGTTTGAACTAAGTTTCTTCGATATTCTATTTGACTCGGGGCTGGTAGGAATATTCTGTTGGAGTATGCTGGTTATTGGGTTTCTAAAGCCCCTTCTCCGATGGGGTAAGTACAGAAAAAATGTTGAATTGTTAGGATTAATATTAGGTGGTTTAGCCTTAATAGCTGTAGGCAGCGTAAATCCTTTCCTACTTAACTCGGTTTCCTTTAATTCTTTTGCTCTTGTACTAGCTTATTTGGATAATTCAATTAGTAAGCGGGTGAAAACTGATGCCACGTGTGAGTATTATTACGATTACGTATAACCATGAGAGATATATAAATCAATGCATTCAGTCGATAAAAGACCAGTCCTTTACCGATTGGGAACTTATTGTAGTAGATGATAAATCAACAGACAAAACTAGGGAACTCATTAGTATGCATGAAGACCGCCGAATACGGATTTTTGAAGGTTTAGGGACTGGACCTAAAGGTATTCCGGATAATTATAATTTAGCATTAAAGATTGCTGACAGTGAACTGGTAGCTATACTTGAGGGAGATGATTTTTGGCCCTCTTATAAATTAGAAAAACAAGTACAATATCATCATAGATTACCTTCCACCATACTTACATACGGTGATTATGGGGTAACTAACCCTAATGGTAACCTCATTTACACTGCTCGACCTGCACGTTCGCTGAAACCTGAGATTCGAAATAACAACCCTGTTGGGAGTATGGCATTCCAAATGCTCTTATCTGGGGGTACAATTTATACCTTCCCATGTACAGTAATGATTAAACGTGAGAGTCTTGAAGCAATAGGAGGCTTTCAAAAGATAAATGAAGTTCCGTTAACAGACTTTCCAACAGTTTTTAAATTGGCTACAATCGGGCCATTTGGGTACGTCCCTGAAAAATTAGGCTTTTGGAGAAGGCACTATGGATCGGTAACCTATGGTTATGATGCACAGGTTCTTCAGAACATTTTTACACATTGCCTTGGAGTCTATTCGCATGATACTCTATTGAGATCTTTTGAAATTAATGATCGTTTGATCAAGAGGCGATGGGCATGGTCAATTGCTATGAAACATGTAACTAGAGGAAGAATCGGTTTACTACGTAGACAGTGGGATATAGCTGAAAAAGAGTTTAGGAATGCGTTACATATGACAGATAGTTTTATAATCATGATCCTCGCGAGGATTGGAATAATTGCTTCGAGCCTTCACTTTAATCTTGAGGGTTTAGCAAGAATCATGAGAGGGCATGACTTAAGAGACTTTTTAGGAGGGTAGTAAAGTGATTAAACAGCCAAATGTTTCTATCATAATCCCAAATTATAACACTCGAGATTTACTATACAACTGTCTTTCTACCCTCCAAAAGACCGTTGAGGAAGAAAGTAAACCAGAGATTATTGTAGTAGATAACGCATCTAATGATGGTAGTGTGGATATGGTTAAATCTTGCTTTGCTGGTATTAAGTTAATTAAAGAACAATTTAATAAAGGCTTTGCAGGTGCAGTAAATGATGGTTTACAGGTTGCTTCAGGAGAGCTAGTTCTTTTGTTAAATACCGATATATTAGTGTTAGATAAAGGTTTAATAACTCGGTTATCAGATACCTTATATCGTTATCCTGATGCAGCAGGCGTTGCGCCAAGATTATTAAATAGAGATCTTAGTGTCCAAAGGTCAACTTATAGGTGGCCATCAATTCTCCGGGAAGCCTGCCATCTTTTAGGCTTGGACCCTTTGGTAAAAAGACTCAGAGAAGTATTGCCAATTAGTAAGGTAAAACAAATAATGCCTGTAAATTATGCATCAGGTGCTTGTCTGTTGTTACGAAAGGATGTAGTGTCTAGTGTTGGCGAATTCGATGAAAGCTTTTTTATGTATCATGAAGAAATGGAGCTTTCTTATCGCCTGACCAAAAACGGTTGGCGAATCTATTATGATCCTAATGTAAGTGTTATTCACTTTGGGGGTGGCAGTTCATTAGGAATTAAACCCAAGGTTCTTGAGTGGCGCAAATCAGGTCTTCTATATTTTTTCTCAAAGCATTACAGTAGAAAATCTGCTAGAATATTGGCTGCGTTATACATTATCGTATTTTCCATACGACTAGTTTTTTCAAGAAGTAAGGAATATAGGGATGCATATTGCCACATTTGTAAGCAAGCATGGAACGTATTTTGTAACGGTAAAATTCTCAAAGAGAGGACGAAATAAATGGAATTAGTCATTATTGGAAGTGGATATGTGGGGCTAGTTGCTGCATGCTGCCTAGCACATTCTGGGCATAAGGTGATTACTGTAGAAAAGAATATCGGTAAGCTTGAGAAGCTTCAGCGTGGTGTACTCCCGATCTATGAGGAAGGGTTGGAGGAGCTTTTCCGACAGGGTGTTAATTCCTCTCGCTTATTTTTTTCAGAGGACCTGCGAGACGTTCTTCCCGGGGTAGATTTCATAATGATAGCGGTCGGAACACCATCACTTGCCGATGGCAGGGTAGACCTTGCGCAAGTATACGAGGTAGCTCAAACAATTTCAGAAACTGCGGACCACCCCCTCGTAGTTGTAATGAAAAGCACAGTTCCCCCAGGAACAGGTAAATATCTTATCGAACGGTTTTTTAGCAAGGCATGCGTACCCATTCGCTATGTATCTAATCCCGAGTTCCTTCGGGAAGGGAAGGCGGTGTGGGATTGGTACCATCCAGATCGAATTGTCGTCGGTAGTGATGACCCTGTTACGGCTGAAGAAGTGCTAGAGCTTTATAGTGATATTGATGCCCCGAAAGTTACCATGGACGTTACTAGCGCAGAGATGGTAAAATATGCATCAAATGCTTTCTTAGCAACAAAAATTTCATTTATTAATGAAGTTGCAAATCTATGCGAATTGGTTGGCGCAGATATCAAGTTGGTAGCATCAGCAGTGGGAATGGATAAGCGTATAGGTCCACACTTTTTGCAGGCCGGGTTAGGATATGGCGGATCATGTTTCCCAAAAGATACTAAGGGATTAGATTATATCTCATCCTTCAATGGTTATAGCTTTAATCTGTTGAAGGCTGTGATTGAGGTAAATTCAAAACAACGAATTCTTGCCGTAAGAAAGTTACATAAGGAGATTGGTAATCTAGCTGGTAAAAAAATTGCTGTTTTAGGATTGGCCTTCAAGCCAGGTACCGATGACGTCAGGGAAGCTCCCGCCCTTGATATTATTAAATACCTGGTAGATGAAGGGGCGGCTGTGGCTGCTACTGATCCCCTTGCGTTGAAAAACGCCTATCCTCTTTTGCCATCTTGCGTAAAACTTTCAGCCGATCCTTATGAAGTGTTAGTTGGGGCTCAGGCATTTCTCCTTGCCACTGAATGGCCCCAGTTAGTGAATCTAGACTGGGAAAGGGTAAAGAGGCTGATGCGCGAACCTTTCCTAGTCGTGGATGGGCGAAATGCGCTAGATGCAAGGAGACTCGTGGGTTTGGGTTACCGCTACTGCGGCTTTGGCCGCCCCGGAAATTTTTAGCTATTGGTGAAAACTCTTATGAAAAAATTTCTTATCTGGACCCAGTATTATGTCCCCGAAATAGGGGCAACCGCCATCAGGCTGCATTCTGTTGCAAGGGAACTTGTCAGGCAAGGCTACCATGTCTGTGTGGTTACGGGGATGCCTAACTATCCAAAGGGCCAAATTTATCCGGCTTATCGCGGCAAGTTTTATTGCTGTGAACAAATTGATGGGGTCCGGGTCCACAGGTGCTGGTTTCACCCTGCCAGGGAGGTAGGACTGGGGCGGATTTTTAGTTATCTATACTTTATTGTTTCAACCTTCCCGGTTTTCATACTCCTTGCGAGAAAAGTAGACTTAATCATAGCCGAAGTTCCTCCTCCAACTGTTAGTTTTGGGGCACGCATAGCCTTGCCGTTTAGCGGTGCGAAATTAATCGTTAACGTATCTGATTTGTGGCCCGACTGGCTTCTCAGCTCAGGACTTCTCAAGCCGGGTATGGTTTCGCGGCTTCTTAAATTAATCAATTCATTTACCTTTTCAAAAGCGGATTTTGTAAATGGGGTAACCCAGGGAATCATCAACGATATTAAACAAAATTATGGTATTCCTGAAGACAAGCTGCTTTTTTTGCCGAATGGTGTTGATACTACCCTTTTTTCTTATCAGGGACCTAGTATTCGTAAGGGTGGTATTGATGAAGGGCAAAAGCTATTTGTTTATGCCGGGAATCATGGCATCTATAACTGGCCGATAGTGATTGCTCAAGCTGCGGCAAGGCTTCAGAGAAGGCGCAATGACATTAAATTTTTGCTTGTTGGCGACGGTTCGCAGAAAAGGGAGGTTGTTGCATTTTGCCTTGAACATAATCTAACAAATATTGAATTCAAGGCCCCGGTGCCAATCGAGGAAGTTGCGTCTCTTTATGGGAAGGCATATGCGGCTATTTCCACTTACAAAAAAGGTTTTCTTTCGCGACCCGCAAAGATTTTTCCGGCAATGGCATGCGGATTACCACTTGTTTATAGTGGTGAAGGCGAAGGTGCTAATATTGTAAAAAATGCAGCTTGTGGCATCGTTGTTCCCCCTGAAGACCCCGATGAACTTGCTCGGGCGGTGGAAAGGTTGGCAGATGACTACGAAATGGCTAAAAATCTTGGTAATAACGGATTCAATCTTGTTCAAAGGGAATACTCATGGAGTTCGATTGTGAAAAGCTGGCTCGCTGATTTAGAAGCAAAGCTTATATCTAAATAAAACTAGATGTTAAAAACCGTTGCATTACACTCCCGATTTGCACGACAAACTGCCGATTATCTATAGCGGCCGAAGTGGAGTCCACTATAGTGAAGTAGGTACAGGCAGGCCTTGTAATTCCTTGGTAGCCCTGGCTTAGGCCATTCGTTACCTGCTGGACAATCTAGTAAAGTATATGAGTGGGGGCTCATGGGCTCAGGTACTTGGAGGACAATCTAAACTGGACTACTGTGGTAGGGCGCTGGCTAGGAGTGCTTGATGCCAAGGGAGGCCTGAAGCCATGTGTGAAATCGAACAGATAAAAGAACGCTATGCCTACCGGAAACGGCTTCCGGCCGACCAGTACTCCTACTTCAGCCCAGGTAACCTCTTCATTTGATAGCGATGCGGAAGGTAACGGAAGCTCAAGGAGGCTAAGAAAGATGCGTAGCACCTTTCTCCCGTTTTCACCCCCAACAATAGGGGAGGAAGAAATTCAGGAGGTTGTAGATACACTACGCTCCGATTGGATCACCACCGGTCCCAAGGCCCGGCGGTTCGAGCAGGAATTCGCGGTCTACCTGGGGGCTCCCGGCGCCCTGGCCCTCAACTCCTGTACGGCGGCACTGCATACTGCACTGGTCACCCTTGGCATTGGGCCCGGGGACGAGGTCATCACTACGCCCATGACCTTCGCCGCCTCAGTTAACGTAATCGAGCATGTGGGGGCGCGGCCGGTGCTGGTGGATGTAGAGCCTGATACCCTTAACATCGACCCGGCAAAACTGGAGGGTGCCATTACTTCACGGACCAGGGTCATTATACCGGTACATTATGCAGGTCACCCGGTTGATTTAGATTCCATCTACAATATTGCACAGGCCCACGGCCTGGTGGTAATCGAGGACGCCGCCCATGCCCTGCCGGCCAAGTACAAAGGCCGGTATATCGGCTCGGGAAACAACCCGGTAGCCTTCAGCTTCTACGCCACCAAGAACCTGACCACGGCTGAAGGTGGGATGCTTACCGGTGATCTCGAGTTCCTGGAGCGGGCCCGCATCGTCAGCCTCCACGGGATGAGCCGGGATGCCTGGAAGCGTTACGACAAAGGAGGGAGCTGGTACTATGAAGTGATGCTTCCTGGCTTTAAATATAACATGACCGATATCCAGGCTTCCCTGGGCCTCTGGCAATTACATAAGCTGGCGGTTTTTCAGCAACGGCGGCGCGAAGTAGTAGCCACTTATAACCAGGCGTTCAGGGATGTCGAGGCTTTAGAGCTTCCTGTTGAACGTCCGGAAGTCGAGCACGCCTGGCACCTGTATGTGCTAAGACTGCGTCTAGAGGCCCTCCGAATCACGCGAGATCAGTTCATTGAGGAACTCAAGGCCCGCAACATAGGCACCTCGGTGCACTTTATCCCCATCCACCTGCACCCGTACTATAGGGATAAATATGGATATCGCCCGGATAATTTCCCAGTGGCTTACGGCAACTACCGGCGCATGTTGAGCCTGCCTTTAAATCCACGCCTGTCGGATCAGGATGTGGCTGACGTTATCGAGGCAGTGCTGGACGTCGTGAGGGCGTACAAAAGATGAAATGGTCGAAGCGGCTCTTTGATCTTTTCTGGAGCATACTGGGACTGGCCGTGCTCTGGCCGCTGTTTTTGCTGATCGCTCTCCTCATCAAGCTTGAAGATGGTGGTCCGGTGTTCTTTCACCAGGAGCGGGTGGGCTATAAGGGCCGTTCCTTCCGCATTTGGAAGTTTCGCACCATGGTCGTAGATGCGGAGAAGCGGGGAAAACCTTTGACTGTGGGACGGGACCCGCGGGTCACCCGGGTAGGGTACTGGCTGCGCCGGTTCAAGCTAGACGAGCTGCCCCAATTAATCAATGTGATGCTGGGCCAAATGAGCCTGGTGGGGCCCCGGCCGGAAGTGCCCAGGTACGTGGCCCTTTATACTCCCGAACAGCGGAAAGTGCTTGAAATAGTACCTGGTATTACCGATCCGGCCTCCATTGCTTATCGTTACGAAAACGAACTGTTAGCCTGTTCACACGACCCTGAGCGTACATATATTGAGGAGATTATGCCAGAAAAGATAAGACTCAATCTGGAATATGCCATTCGCGCCACGCTTTGGACCGATATGATGGTTATCCTGCGAACGATTATTTGTCTTGGACACGGGAGGTATGATGGGCCAGGGAAATATTCGCATACAGCCTGACCCGGCAGGATAGAAAATCAATTTCCATGAAATATTGGGGCGGATCATTTTGGCAAACAGAATAGACTGATTGGGACCAGGAAGGAAGAAAGCTGTCATAGAAGGTTAAGGTTTGGGGTGAGCATAATGAATAGAATAGAGTGGCGAAGGGTGCGAATTTTTTCTCTCCTGATAGTAGATGCTTTGCTAATAAACCTGGCTTTATTTCTGGCCCTTTGGCTGCGTTTTGATGGCGTTATTAAACCTGCCTACATAAACGATGCTTTAAGAATAGCGCCCTTTGCCACCTGTATATACATAGCTTCTTTTTACTTTTTCCGGCTATACAATCGTCTCTGGCAGTATGCCAGCATTAACGAGCTGCTGGCTATCGTCACGGCTACCCTGGCAGGCTCCATGGCCACCGTTTCCCTGGCCTATTTCCGCATGGTCGCTGGTACCTTTCCCCTGCCGCGCAGCATTTTTGTACTGTGGACGCTCTTGATTGTCTCACTGGTGGGCCTTTCCCGCCTTTCCTGGCGCCTTTTCCGCGAGTACCGCTTCCCTGTGGCGCGCAATGGTGGACGGGCCGTACTGATCGTCGGCGCCGGGGATGCCGGGGCTATGGTGGCCCGTGAATACCGCAGCCGCAGCAACGGTTACGGCAGTGAGGCCCACCCCGTCGGCTTTGTCGATGACGATCCTAATAAGCAGGGCCGCACCCTGTTCGGCCTGCCGGTCCTGGGCACCAGGGATGATATACCCCGCCTGGTGGATGAGCTTGGTATTGAAGAAATCGTCATCGCCATGCCTTCCGTGCGGGGCAGGGTTATCAGGGAAATCGTGGAGATCTGCCACGGTACCGGCGCTGCTTTGCGCATCCTGCCGGGCATCTATGACCTGCTGGACGGCACCGTGAAGGTCGATCCTATCCGCGAGGTAAGGATTGAAGACATCCTGGGCCGGGAGCCGGTCCGGGTGGACCTGGAATCTATGGCCGGTTACCTGGCGGGGGAAGTGGTCCTGGTGACCGGCGCCGGCGGTTCCATCGGGTCGGAGCTCTGCCGCCAGGTGGCCGGCTTCGGCCCCGGGCTCTTGATTTTGCTGGGCCACGGTGAGAACAGCATTTATGAAATCCACCAGGAGTTAAGCCGCAATTTCCCGGATATCAAGCTCGTCCAGGCTGTTGTAGATGTGAAGGACGAGGCTGCCGTTGACCAGCTTTTCCGGCAATATAAGCCGGCGGTGGTTTTCCATGCTGCCGCCCACAAGCACGTGCCGCTGATGGAAATGAACCCCGCCGAGGCTATTAAGAATAACGTCCTGGGCACGCGGGTAGTTGCCCGGTCGGCCGATAAGCATCGCAGCAAGGTTTTCGTGCTGATTTCCACGGATAAAGCCGTCAATCCCACCAGTATCATGGGGGCGTCCAAGCGGGTGGCGGAGATGGTGGTCCAGGAAATGGCCCGGCGGAGCAAAACCCGTTTCGCGGCCGTGCGTTTTGGTAACGTCCTGGGCAGCCGGGGAAGCGTCGTGCCCCTTTTCCAGCGCCAGATTGCCGCCGGCGGCCCGGTGACGGTAACCCACCCGGAGATGACCCGTTTCTTTATGACCATCCCCGAAGCGGTGCAGCTGGTCATCCAGGCCGGCGCCCTGGTCCGGGGCGGGGAGATCTTTGTCCTCGACATGGGTGAGCCGGTGAAAATAGTAGACCTGGCGCGGAGCATGATTATCCTGTCCGGTTACGAACCCGGCAAAGATATTGAAATCGTCTTTACCGGCGTCCGGCCCGGAGAGAAGCTCCATGAAGAGATCCTGACGGCCGGGGAGGGGGTCAACGCCACTTCCCATGAGCGGATTTTCATTGCCCGGCCCGAGGAATTCGATGCCGCCAGGCTGGAGCATTTCCTGTGGCTGGTCTCCCAGCCCGGCTGGCGCGCCGACATGGCCGGGGTGGAAGAACTGCTGCGCCTGGTCCTGCCGGGCTTCCGGGTAGAAAAGGGGCAGGAACTCGTGCAGGTGGGGGAGGTGGTTAGCTTTGGCAAAGAAGTTATACGAGGACATGCTCTCTAAACTGATTACAGAGAAAAGCAGGGAACGTTTGCTTGAGTTCCT
Source organism: Moorella mulderi DSM 14980 (assembly GCF_001594015.1). Classification (GTDB taxonomy): domain Bacteria; phylum Bacillota; class DSM-521; order Neomoorellales; family Neomoorellaceae; genus Neomoorella; species Neomoorella mulderi. The sequence goes on along the minus strand of NZ_LTBC01000003.1, from coordinate 340,581 downwards.
GGCAGCCCTGCCTCCAGAAACAGACAGGAACTTTGAACTATATCTCACTAAAATGGCCCAGAAAATACCTGATATTAATGGCCTGCTAACGGAAGTCCTCGAAAAGCCTCCAGTGACGGGAGAGGAAAAAGCAGACCTGATAGCCTTCGCCTGCTTCTTTGCCCTGAATATCTATTACCGTCATAGGAGGGACATAACAAAAGTCCATGATATTATAGAGAAATATAGGCACCGCTTCAGTCATCATCCCATGTTTCCCCACGTTTTATCCCTTTATTATAGAAGTACTGGCAGTATCAAAGACCTAAAAACAGCGTTAGACTATGCTCAGCAGGCTGCTCAACTGATGCCCGGAAATCCAGGCGTCCAGCACAGCCTGGCCGAAGCCTTAATTAATTTGATGGATGAAGGGGAAATCGAAAAATCGGAAGCCAATTTAAACAGGGCCGAGGAAGCCATTAATAAAGCCATTATGCTGGAGGCAACCTATCCTAAATTTTATAGTACCAGGGGGAGATTGTTGGCTCTTAAAGGGATGTTCAAGGAAGCCCGGGAAGCAGTAGAGCAGGCGATAGATATGGAAGACTCCACAGCCCATGATTACCCCATTCGCTACAGCGGGTATCAAGATATTTTAGGGAAAATAAGGCAAATGGAGTTTTCCCGGCAGGTTGATAAGAAGCTGGCTGAAGCGGAAGGAAAAATTAATAAAGCAAGGCAGGAAACAGAGGAGCAGCTTAAACAATTCCGGGTGCAGAATTTGGAGTTTTTAGGCTTGTTTGCAGCCATTATTTCCTTTACAGTGGGCAGTATTCAATTTGTTTCCAGGTTGACCTTTGAGCAAGGAGTGATTTTGCTATTAATTTTTACCGGCAGTTTATTGTACATTTATAGTGGGTTAAGTATAGTATTACACGGCAGAGCATATCTGTCTAGGACTATAATAGTACTGGCCCTGGCCCTCATTTTGTTTTTTGTTTCTCTGGCCTTCAAAGGAGTTCTGGTTAAATAATGAAAGTAATACGTTTAGAAGCGATTTCTTTAGCCGGGAGCGACATAAATGAAGACCTGTACGGTTATGACGCTCAAGCTTTCTGGGTAATGGATGGCGCCACAGCTTTAGTTACACCGTATACCGGAGATGCTGCCGCAGAAGTTTGCTGGTTGATAAATAAGGTGGATGGCATTATAAGGAGCGGGATTAAGGAACGAAACGCCGCTTTGCCAGAAATAATGAGAATGGCTGCCTTGACGGTAAGGCGGGAGTTGGCTGGCAATGAAAATCGGCAGCCCTGGGAATTTCCTAGTTGCAGTATAGCACTGGTAAGGGTAAACAAGGATTTTCTTGAATATTTCTTGCTCGGCGATGTGACCCTGGCTTTTAAATCCGGTGAAGAATTAAGGGTCATCAGCGATGATGCCATAAGAAAACTTGATGCAAAGGCGATAAAAGAAAAATTGCGTTTCCAGGCGGAAGGATTGACTTCTGCCGCCGCCAGGCAGGCCATACTCCCGATTTTGCGCCGGCACCGGTCCTTGATGAACACACCTGGCGGGTACTGGATTTTCAATGGCAGCCCCGAAGCGATTAAGAATGCCCTGACAGGAACGATTAAATTGGGAAACAGCAGTGAGTTTATTTTAGCAACAGACGGTTTCTCCAGGCTGGTTGACACTTTTCATGTTTATCCTACCTGGAGCTATTTGTTTCAGGACCTGAAAAAAAGCTCCCTCTCTGAATTAGCCGGCCGGCTCCGGCAGCTAGAACAGGACGACCTGGAATGCCTGCAGTACCCCCGCTTTAGCCCCCACGATGATGCTACGGCTTTATATGTAGAGTTGGGGGATGAAGCCGGTAGGCGTACCTCATTAACCTCTGAATAAGGACGGCTGGCAGGCGGCCCTATTTGATTGAGCGTCTACGGCACGGACTATCCCACCCCTGATGGCCTCTGCATCCGCGACTACATCCACGTCAAGGACCTGGCGGCAGCCACGTGGTGGCCCTGGAAGCCCTGGAGCAGGGCAGCCCCACGGCGGCCTATAACCTGGGCAGCGGCCGGGGTTATTCGGTTCTGGAGGTAATAAAAGCGGCGGAAAAGGTTATGGGGAAGAAAGTGCCGTACCGGATTAGCCCCTGGCGTCTTGGTGACCAGGCGGTATTGGTGGCTGCGCTGAGAAAACCATGGTAGAATAATAAGATTGGTCCCGGTACACGGCCCTGGAGAACATCATCGCCATCGCCTGGAAGTGGCATAGCAAGAAGCCTTTAGGATATTAAGCATCAAATAAACGGTCAAGAAAAAGTTTCCTTAAAGAAGGGGAGTGAGGCATGAAAATTAAAATTAACTCACTAACATCTATACTAAAGTAATTAAACTTTAGGGGGCTTAAACGATTATGCTTCGTATAGAGGTTAAACGATTTGGCCCAATCTATGAGGGGAATGTGCGTCTTAGACCATTAACAATTTTTGTAGGACCAAACGGCTCAGGAAAATCCTATTTGGCGGAATTCATTTATGCACTTTTATCCAAGCCACATATCTTTTTTGGGGGAAGAAAGAGTAGACCTATTCCGGCCTATTTTTGGCTAGATTTATTTAATCACCCTGAACTGTCTCAGGGTAATAAAGCTGCTAAAGAAAAATGGCAGTCCTTGGTGCAGTTATACGTAGAATTAATAAATGCAGAAAACCAGTATAGGCAAAAAAAGATCAATTTTAGCCTACTGCCTGAGGAACTACGGAAACTTATACATTCAGTTCTGCAACAATTTATGCTAAGCACTAAAGAAAAATTGTTCCATGAGATTAGACGATGCTACGGAATTGAAGTATCTAAATTGGTCATGAATAAACATGAAAGTTTTAACATTACTATAGAAGACAGTTCCAGATGGAGCATTGTTTTATTCAGTTTAGGTGATCAACTTAATGTGGAAAAGCAAGAACTTAAGTTAGAAGATGTCTTTTTACCGCTTCTCCGACCCGAATCTAGCGAAAAAGTTGGACCATTCATATATAGCTATCCTGATGCTTTAACAATGGCTATATTTAATGTGTTGAATCAATTTTTCCAGCCTATTCTTATAGAATCTAAGTACTTACCAGCTGCTCGTTCCGGAATTCTCCAAAGTCATAAGGCTTTAACTTCCTTCGTTGTTAGCCGGGCACCTTTGGCGGGTGTACAAACAATCGAAATACCTAAGCTTTCAGGGGTCGTAACAGATTTTATTACAGAGCTTTTAAGGCTAGATATCGAGCGGAAATCAGAGCTTTTTGATGTGGCTACATTTCTGGAGGAAGAGGTAGTAAGTGGGAGGATAACGATTTCCAAAAAAACGGAGTACCCGGAGATTTACTATCAGCATCGAGATAGTTCCAGGTTTCGATTAACTTTACATAGAACCTCATCAATGGTGTCAGAACTAGCGCCAGTAATTCTTTTTCTGAAGTATATTGTCAGGCCAGGATCTTTGCTAATCCTCGAAGAACCAGAAGCACATTTGCATCCGGCATGCCAAAGAAAAGTGGCAAGGGCTCTTGTAAAACTCGTAAGAAAAGGGACTAACGTACTGATTACTACTCATAGCGACTATCTTATTAGCCAACTTAGCAATTTTATTAGATTGAGTTCCTTAGACGAGAAACAGAGGACTGCTTTTGGGTACTCTCCGCAAGATTACCTCAAAAGTGAGGAAGTCGGGGCTTATTTATTCGATGTTGGGGAACAAAAAGGTGGAAGTGTAGTAAAAGAATTGACTGTAAATTTGCAAGAGGGAATTCCAGAGTCAGAATTCACCAGAATTGCCGAATCCCTCTATGAAGAAACAATCTTGCTGGAAGATAGGGGGGATGATTAGTGAATAGCGTCAGCCAAGTCCGGCACTTTTTAGAGGAACATAATATGCGCTGTTTAGCCACTCGATGCCAAAAGAATGGTTGTATATTTCACTTAGATCTTCATACTGATCGTTTGATAATTGACGTGGATAATTGGGGGAATGATCAAGGTTGCAGTACAAAGCTTTGTGATTATATTATTTTATATGATGATCAACACTCCCATAAAATAATTCTTATCCTAATTGAAATGAAAAGCGGGCGTTCAAAGGGCACCCGACCACTAGAACAAATTCAGTCTACTATTCAAACTATGTCTCAGTTTTTTTGCAGAGTGTCAATATCCACATTTTTACCCATACTTTTGTATGGACGTCGTCCGCCACGAACCATGGATTTTAAAACACTTAAGGATAAACGAGTTATGTTTAAAGGGAAAAAATATCCTTTGATTATTAGACATTGCGGAAGCTATATTTCAGAAATATTGACTAGGTATAGCGGTATAAATGATTTTAGGCATTATCATGCTACTGGCTCATAACCTTATAACAGACAAAAACAGACAAAAAGCACACAGTTTAGAAAAAAAGACTCACGGTAACATGTCAAGGACCCAAAAATGGGAGTTGATAACTTAAGGCTGGAAAAAGGCAATATAAATCTAGGCCAGCTATATGGAAATAGCTGGGAAATAAGATTTGCTGTATTGAATTACACGATTAATTCATCACTGTCCCCTTATAGATTTGGCCTTTGCTCAGCAGTGCAAAAACCAGTCTTTCTAGTTTACGGGCAGTAAGTACCAGCGCTCGTTTATGCTGATGCTTGCTAACTTCGCAATATTTGGTCTGGTAGTAAGCCTTATATTCCTCGTTGTGCACCCGCAACGAGTTGGCGGCCTGGACCTGGTAATAACGCAGGTAGCGGTTCCCGCTTTTAGTTAAGCAGCGTTCTTCGGCATCAAAATCGCCCGACTGGTAACGGGTCCAGGTAAGGCCCGCGTATTGAGCTAGAGCTGCCTGATCTTTGAAGCGTTTGATATCGCCAATTTCGGCGATTATACCGGCAGCAGAGACAGGGCCGAGGCCCTTGACACTAGTTAGAGTCTGGGGTATGGCTTCTAACTCGCGGTTAATGACCTTATCCAGTTGCTTGAGCTGCTTTTTGAGGTGGTCAATATTCTGTAGAGTAAGGGAAAGAGCCACCTCACAAGCTTCGAGCATTTTAGGATTAAGGCGGTAACTGTTTTAAGGTCTTAGCCATCTCGCCAGGTTCAGCCAGCCTGTTATTACCGTGGGATTGGATAAAATCCACAAGGTCTTCCAGGGGCATTTCCACCAGTTCATCTGGAGTAAATTCCTGCAAGACCGCCAGGGAAGCCCTGCCGAAAGTCTGGCTAAAAGGCCTGTCCTGGTGGTAGTTAGAGAACTTGAGGAAAAGCAGATTAAGGGCACGGTTCTGCTCAACAGTCAGTAACTCTACTAGATGCAGCCGCAAACGGGTCAGCTGGCGTAAAGGTTCAGTGACCATAGCCTCCCGGCGATAAGGAGTAAGGTGCCCGAAGCGTACCCGTTCAGCGATAACATATACATCCATGACGTCTGTTTTCGGGCGCCGGGCACCGAAAGCCTTTTTAAAGCCAGCTACCATAACAGGATTGATTTCATAAATCTCAGTAGGGTATGCCTTAAGCGGCGAGGCATCCAGCAAGAATTCACGGAGATGGATGCCATAAACCGAAGTAGCCTCCAACCCTATATGAAGTTGCTGGATATTAAACTTATGGGCGAGATGATCCAGCACCTCAACTAAACCAGAAGCACCTTCACGGTTATTGGCAAAGGATTTAGCAGGTGCAAGCTGATGCCCTTGCTCATCAAGGCATACCAGGTCACATTTAAGAGAGCTGATATCAATGCCTGCAAAAATGACCTGGGCCAAATGGTATCCCTCCTTGGGCTGGCCCAGAGTAAGGGCGCGCCCTGCGGGTGCGGCGCGTAACAACCTCGCAGGTCGATGAGAGCGTGGCAGGACAACCAGGGGTGCACCTCTGGCCTGCTGAACCCAGAGGCCGGCTGGCCCTGCTGGCTCAGCTCACGCGTAAGAAATATGCGCCGCACCGCATGGGTCTCACTCTTAACTGAGTAGTCACCAGATAATTGGGCTACAGGGGGTGTCTAAGAGTGACGTCGGACCAACCTATGTTGATCTTCGCAAAGGCACACCAGGTTATCAAGAACCCTTGACCTAATTTTTAGTTCGGGTTCTATGATAACTTCCAAGTCAAATTATACGAGGGGGGTAAGGGCGTTGTTAAATCCTGTGTTAGTTAATGCGGAAAGTTTCCAAGAAGCATGGCTTAAAGGTTCCAGGCTACTCGTTCAGAATAAATGGGAGTTATGGAATCTGATAGTACATATTACAAATCCCAACAGCTTCGATACTATTTTTCACAGATCTGTTTCAAGATTTGCCTTTACCCATAACCTTTTAGATCCCAAAGCAGTGGCCTATACAATTTTTCCTTACAAACTCTACAGGCGGTATAGAACGGCAAGTAATTTATTTCATGTTTATAATAAACCCCATGGTTTTTATGAACGCAAATATGGTAGTAGTAAATATTGGGGCAATTACTTCAGACGAATGACATATTATGAAGGTACCAATGGGGTTATAAATCAACTTGAGAATATAATAAATGCTATTAACAATTCACGTAGAATCCATAAAGCAGCATATACAATCGTAATTCAAAAACCGGGTGGGGAAACTGTTAAACCTTTAGGTGGACCATGCCTTAATTATATTGCGATACAACAAGAACCTTCAACACCAAAAAGATTAAGTTTACTATGTGTTTATCGAAACCATGATTTTCTTGAACGAACTTATGGAAATTATTGGGGTTTATGCGAACTTCTCAAATTCATAGCAGCAGAAATAGAAGCAATTCCTACAGGAATAACATGTATATCATCTCACGCTTTTATTGATTCTCATAAGCGAGATTTTAAAAGATTGGTGGACAGTTTATGATGGCTTTACCTAATCTCCTCAAGGAAATAAAAATCGAGGTAACTCATAAATGTCCGTTAGCTTGTATTCATTGTTCAAGCGACTCTAGCCCATCATGTAATCGTGAAATGGATTTAAATTCATGCCTCAATATAGTACAAGAAGCAAATGATATGGGAGTAAAAAAAATAGTGTTTTCCGGTGGCGAACCATTAATTTGGGAGGGGTTGGAAAAAGTAGTACAAAAAGCATCCCAACATACAAACAAGATAATAGTTTATACATCAGGTAATATCAAAGATAGTTCTACAAAGCTTTATACTCTTAAATTATCTGGTGTTAGTAAGGTTGTGTTTAGTATTTTTGGTGCAAATTCATATACACATGAAGGAATTACTCGTATAAATGGAAGTTTTAATGCAACGATGAAAGCAGTTTCAGCCGCAGTTAATTTAGGGTATCAGACAGAATTCCATTTTGTTCCGTTAAAGGTTAATTACAAAAATCTTTCTGAAATAGCTAGACTAGCGAGGCAAATGGGTGTTTCCCGTATAAGCCTCCTTAGGTTTGTCCCGCAAGGACGAGGTTATATTTTAAGAAAATATGCCTTGAATCGTATACAGAACATCGAACTTAAGCAGATGATAGTTAATCTTAGAAAAAAGGGATTTGACATTAGGACAGGATCACCCTTTAATTTCCTTTTAATTAATGACCAGCCTTCATGTATGGCGGCAAAGGATAGGTTAATAGTAGGGCCTGATTTGCGTATATACCCGTGTGATGCTTTTAAACAGATTAAAGCAGAAGAGCTAGTTGGTACTTTACATTTTTCAACGTTAACTAGATACTCTTTAAAAGAGTGTTGGGAGAACTCCCCATTTCTTAAGGCTGTTAGAGATTACTTAAACAAAGGTTTTGCTGAGCCTTGCCGAAGTTGCACTTCGTTAAATAAATGCCTTTCTGGATGCCTTGCTCAAAAAGTAATTAATAGTGGTAACATGTTAAAACAACCTGATCCAATGTGCTTATATGGAAGGTGGGCAAGCAAGTGGGTATGAGTTTTCTATCTTTCTCTAAAGAAGTTAGACTAGATGATCTTTGTGAAGCAGTTCGCCATTGCACCTTATGTAGCCGTCTTTGCCATCGCACAAAAATCTTTTCTAAATTTAATGGTAATATTTATTCAAAGGTAATGTTTGTTGCTGAGGCCCCCGGACGTCTTGGAGCGGATCGAACTGGAATACCACTTTATGGGGACAAAACAGGGGATAACTTTGAGACATTACTTGGAAATATAGGATGGCGTCGTGAGGATATTTTTATAACGAACGCTGTTTTGTGTAACCCAAGAGAAGAAAACGGTAATAACAGCACTCCAACCCGCGAAGAAATTATAAATTGTATTCCCTATCTTGAAATGACTATTGAACTAATTCAACCAGACGTTATTGTTACATTAGGACAAAAAGCATTAGATGCCCTTAATTTTATTTCACCACATTCTTATAAATTAAAAGAGCAAGTTGGTATTCCTTTTAAGTGGGAAAGAAGACTAGTAGTTCCATTGTACCATCCAGGACCGAGGGCTTTATTACATAGATCCCTTACCAAGCAGCGTTCTGATTTTATCAGGCTTGCGAAAATAGTTCACCCCGTAAAAGGCCTAATTAAACATTCGCTACGAAGAGAAGTAAGCCACTATAATCAAGAAATAATAAGCCCTAAAGCATTACATAAACTTATATTAATGGTTATTCAAACCCTTGGTCAAGTTACCTACTTTAAACTAACAAAACTGTTATACTTTATAGACCTTGAGGCATTGCAACGTTTTGGTCAAACCTTAACAGGCGAAATTTATTTGCGTCAGCAAGAAGGTCCATGGATGCCTTCCTTAAAAAAGGCAATATCATTTATGTCTGAAAAAGAGATTAAAGTTTTTCACCATCGTATCCCTATTGTGAGTCGAGGACCATCACCAAGATTTAGTATCGATTTTAACGAACAGACCCTTGAATTTGTCCTCGAGGTTTTAGACAAATATGGGAACTTAACTAATACAGAAATAAAGACTTTAGCTTACCGAACTGCCCCTATGAAATATATTCTTAAACAAGAAGCTCAAGGAAGGGATATGAGAAAAGTCCCTGTAATTTATAATAACAAAGTATCTTATGAACTCGATGGTTCCTCCTGAAAAACTCAGGGCAAGCCAAAACGTCTCAGGAAACCGGATAATTATTTTACAAAAGAAGGAGTTACCATCCTCTGGAGCGACTCTTTAAGTACGATCAAACAAGAAAACCCAGAAGAAGGAACTCATATGAATAACATTTCAACACTATCTCCTTTTCCTGCAGGGTAATCCCTATGTAACGTAGTTTTGGAGAGGATGGTGTAGGGGGCCGTGTTTAGGTGTATTATTTGTCTAAGAGAGCTAGATAATGCAACTGCCAGTGAGGAGCACATTTTTCCGGAAGCGCTTGGGGGAAACATTACTATCAAAAACGTGTGCCGGGAGTGTAATTCCAAACTTGGCAGATATGTGGACGCTCCCTTAATCAACAATTGGTTGATTGAGGCGAAGCGGATGCTACTTTGTTTGCCGGGAAAGAGTGGAAAGATTCCCAATCCCTTAGAAAAGGGATACATTGCCGGTGATCCGCAACACGAAGTTCGTTATGAATTCGATAGTAACGGCAAACCCAAAAGACTCTATACGGTGCCGAAGGTCATCCGTGAGGAAATCGATACGGGAGAGCGTATACGAATTATCCTGGACAAAAGCGACGAAAATAGACTACCTATTATACTAGAGAAAATCGCTCAGAGGGCGAAAAATAAGAGCTTGAAGATGGAGTTGCTCTCACGGAAGGAAGTACATGTTGAACATCCAACGATGGAACAGAATTTCACATTCAATCTGTGGCTATTTAGCCCCCTAACTACTTTGGACAAAAAGTCTTAAGTCTGCTAGATTAAAAGAAGGGGGCAGCCATAATGGAACGGAAGAAATATCCAGTAGAACAAAAACTAAAGATCGTCCAAGAATGCCTCGAAACCGGAAACTGTGCAGTAGTAGCCAGAAGATATGGTCTATCTTCCAGCATGGTTAACCGGTGGACGAGGAATTATCGCCGCTATGGGGAAGCGGCCTTTACAGGAAATAGCAGCAAAACCCCAAAAGGAAGCCAGGGTATTAATTCCCACCTAAAAGAGCTAAAAGAAACAATAACTGAAAACGAAAAACTAAAGAAGTTATTAGGGGAAAAAGAATTAGAGATAGAGATCTTAAAAGACCTGCTAAAAAAAACCAACCCACATTTACAGATAAAGTAGAGATAGCAAGTAAATGGATTAACCGGGGTTACAGGGTATCCCTCGTCTTACGGATTATTGGTCTCAGCCGTTCCACCTATTACTATTTCCTTAAATCTCATGGAAAAAGGAGATATGGTGGTGGCCGCCCTATCAAGGGTTATTCCTACAACAGGCAACAAGAACCGGTTAGTGATGAACAAATAAAGGCATGGCTAAAGGAGCTAATTGAGGGCGAAGGCTTCGCCTATGGCTATGTCAAGCTGACCATTATCTTAAAACACAAGTATGGTTTGATTATCAACAAAAAGAAGGTTTACCGCCTTTGTAAAGAAATGGGGATATTAAAGCCCCAGCGGCAAATAAAGGTTAAACATCCACGCCGTTTAGCCAGGAACCGGATAGTTACCGGTCCCAACCAACTCTGGGAAACAGATATAAAATACGGCTATATAGCTGGCGAGGGCCGTTTCTTCTATGTTCTTTCCATTATTGACGTCTTTGATCGTTCTATTATCGACTATCATGCAGGTTTAACCTGCGAAGCCAGACATGCCGTCTACACCTTAAAATCAGCGCTATGGAAACGCCGGCTGGATAAAAATGCTACCAAACCGGTTATAAGGACAGATAATGGTCCCCAGTTCACCAGTAATCTTTTTGCGCAAACTTGCAAGGATCTAGGGGTAGAGCATGAGCTTATCCCCTACAAAACGCCCAATAAGAATGCTCATATCGAGTCCTTTCACAGCATCCTGGAGGAGGAATGCCTGGCACGGTACGAATTTAATAGTTTCAGGGAGGCCTATGAGGTGATACATAAGTTTATGGACTACTATAACAATGTCCGTATCCACTCGAAGATAGGTTATTTAACTCCATCGGGATATTATGATGCTTTTCAGCGTAATTTTGTAAAAGCCTTACCAATTTGTGCCTGATGTCCAAAATTAGGGGGTCAGCCCGGTGGGACTGGCAACGGGGCCTGCTCAAAATCGTCTATGAGCTGGCTTGCATGGAGTTGGGGCCAGAGTACTTGGAAGACCCTACCGCGGTGAAATTTCGTGCAATTCTCCGGCCAGAAACCATTAGCCGAGAGCAAGCTTTGCAGCAAGGCCTGAAGGGGACTATCCGCATTCTCGGGGGTGAAAAGCCGCTGCTTTTCCTCGTGGATAATCCAGATTGGATGGTTGGCGGACTACTGGCCACGGGCAGAAGCATTTGCGGTTATGTGAACATCTTTAACATTTTCGAAGGCAGTATTTTGGTCACCGTGGAGCGGGAGAAATACTGGGCGTGCCAGGACAATGGAATCATATGGGTGATAGATGTTCCCAATAAATCGGCCTCCAGGAACACCCTGATGGAACTTGTCAGGGCGTTCACCGCGGAGTCCTTTGAATAGATGGCCTTGGGCGGATATACTATGGCTAGTGCCGTACCAGTTGTACACTAACTGGAAGCCCTGGAGCAGGGCAGCCCCACGGCGGCCTATAACCTTGGCACCGGCCGGGGCTATTCGGTCCTGGAGGTAATCCGGGCGGCGGAAAAGGTGACGGGGAAAAAGGTGCCCTACCGTGTCGGTCCCCGGCGGCCCGGCGACCCGGCGGTGCTGGTAGCCTCGGCAGAAAAAGCTATCGAAGAGTTGGGGTGGCGGCCGCGATATACTAGTTTGGAGGAAATTATCGCCACTGCCTGGAAGTGGTACAGCAACAACCCCGATGGGTTTTTGCCAACTGTAGCCAGATGTCGTAAAGGTTAAAACAATATTATTATGTATTTGCGATACGGGCTATAATTACAAAATAAATTGCGATTGAATACTAACGTTATGTTATTTCAGGAGGCTAACAAGGTGAAATCGGTAATGGAGCCAATTTATAACTTCTTCTTGGAGCCACTTATTCGGTGCTCGCCTATAGTAGCAACAGATGGTACGGGTGACGAACTCTCCTCTCTGAGAGAGGTTAATGATAAATCTTTGTCACAAATTATCGGTCACGCTGTCAAGCTCCATAGGCTCTATGGAGTTGAAGATGCCTACCATGCTCTTTACAACCCTAATTGGAAATTTGTAGATATTCCTCCTAAGACCTTGATGCAATATTACTATTTCCTAACGGTTATTAACATAGAAAGATACGACCTGGAAGAAATGAGAAAGTACCTTGGTAAATTAAATGATTATTTAAAGGATATAGAAAAATTGGAGGATGAATGGCATCGGCGCATCCATTTGTTAAAGGTTATGGCGGCAACTCTGCGAAAAGCTGAAGGGTGGGCGGAGCAGGTACTACCGTTGTTTGAAGGAGCTCTCCATTCGGAACCCTGGTTTAATTTTGCCCTTTATTTCGGAAGCATGGCCAGGGAACAGGAGCTTTATGACGAAGCTGATACGCTTTTAAAAAAGGCGTTATCCCTTGCGCCAACTGAACTTGAAAGGGCCATTGTCTGGTGTAACCTGGGAGCCCTGTCCTTTGCCCGGGATGACTGGCAAACCGCACTTAAACATTATAAGGCTGCTGACGCCATTTTAGACGAGCTGGTGGAAAATATTCCGGATAGGGAGTTAGCCCTTTATCGCCAGGAAGTCAAGAGAAATATACTGGTTGTTCAAAACCTACTATTAATGAGTAGAGATGAATTCCAAATAACGGGAAGGCTGCCACGATTAGCGGAAGGGGAAATGGCCCTGGCCAATAAATGGGAAGATATTGCCCTAGGTTATGTAAGGAATGAGGTATATGAGGAGAACCTTGCAACGCGCAATTCTATCCGGTTTTCCAACAATCTTTATGAGGCTATTCGTTACTTCAATCGTAGCGAGGCTGCCAATGCGCTGCTGGGCAATGTTTTAGCGAATAGAACACTCTTTGACCGTGAGGTCAAAGCATTTATCAACGCAGGTTACGTAACCAACGATCGCAGGTTACTCCAGATTGCTCTTCAACAGGCCGTGGAAATTAATGAAACAAAGGCTATCAAGGGGCTAATTGGTGACACTATACCGGATGTTTTCAATAATCCTATGCCGGCGATTAAAAAAAGATTGCATGCAGGGGTTATTTTGGCCAAACAGGAGGTTCAGGATGAGAGCCTCATCTCAATGAGTTCAGACTTGCCGGCAAGGATACGTTTTATTCATGGTAACCGGTTAGTAACGTTAAACGACTGCCGGCTCCTTACACAGAATGCTGGAACTATTTATTTTCAATCTGACGACCAAAGATCCGAAGAACTAGACGGAGATGCCCTGGAGCTTACAGCATATTATTTATCTAACGTAGTTTCCAGACGGTTTGAAAAAGTGGTCTTCGTCATTGGTGCCGGCGCTTCGGCGGAGCAGCTTCCGCTAGGACAAGATTTATTAACCGAACTCCTTAATGAGGGCAACTCTAGTGACGATCTGGATCGTTTTTTAAAAACAGTTTTCAGGATCGACCCATCCTTACCGGCCTGCAGCAGACCAACGATTAATGAAGTATTGAACCTTATTGAGATCGCTTTAGAAAAAGATGAAGCCTTAACGCCAACCTATAAACCGGACTTATTAAGGGAATTAAAAAGAACAATCATAACTAGGTTGCTACAACTTTTTACTGATCTTACGACTCCAATAGATAGTAGAAATAGCTATGTGCAGTTGGTTAAAAACATGGTCAAGATGTTGACAACAGGTGCCTTGGAAGAGGTAGGTTTTATTACCCTTAACTATGATCCTTTTTTAGACCAGGCTTTGATAGAGGCAGTGGGGGAGGAAAATATAAACTATGGCATACAACTAGAACCTTGGGGAGGATGCGAACGAAGGGCGATAAACGTATCCCGGGAAAAGCTGCGTAAACCTATACAGTTGGTGAAATTTCATGGCTCCATGGATTGGATGTTCTGCCCCTATTGCCACAAAATATATCGAATTTCTACCGGGCGAGCTCTTTCCCAGGATATGCCACAATGCTCCAGTGATGGAACACCCCTTAGTTGGTTTCTTTACCCGCCTATGCGTGAAAAATATTTCATGCCTGAAGCATGGTTGCACCTACATATGCAAGCTGAAGAACTGCTGCGCAAAGCGGACCGGGTCATCTTTATAGGGTATTCTCTCTCTGATGAGGATGCCTATTTTCGCTACAGGGTTAAACGAAGTCTTTACCGGGTTGAAAACCCCGTAGATATTGTTGTGGTAGACAAAACCCTAAAGGAAGAAAAACGCCCAACGAGCATCGAGAAGAACTATTGGCATTTCTTTGGCCCAATAGACTACCGGCCAGTAGGATTTCAAGCATTCTCACTTGCACCATTTTAGAAGACATCCTGGGCCGGGAGCCGGTCCGGGTCGACCTGGCGGCCATCTTAAGTTATTCGGAGGTGATTTAAGATGAAAATTATGCCCAAGATGTAAAGGTTTGGCTTACGAAACACATATTTTGGTATTTATTATTGCCTTGAATGTGGTTGGGAAGAGCCATTAATATCTTATAGGGGAAGAGGTTAAAAAGTTAAAAGAAGCACTAAATATACATACCCAGCAACATACTCTTAGCCGTTAAAACCCCTGCAATCGGAAAAGAAGGCTTTGAGCGGCTTGGTGGTCCAGTAAATCAAATTACGGACCATGATACCCGACGCTGAAAAGGATACCGGCCCTCTGCTGTACGCCACCCACCTCATCATCCTGGCTACCCGGACGGCGGTAGGCAAGAGACCTTATTTAAGTGTCTTCGGTACAGACTATCCCACCCCCGACGGCACCTGCATCCGGGACTACATCCACGTCGAGGACCTGGCGGCAGCCCACGTCCTGGCCCTGGAAGCCCTGGAGCAGGGCAGCCCCACGGCGGCATATAACCTTGGTAGCGGCCGGGGCTATTCGGTACTGGAGGTAATAAAAGCGCCGGAAAAGGTGACGGGGAAAAAGGTACCCTACCGTGTAGGTCCCCGGCGGCCCGGCGACCCGGCGGTGCCGGTAGCCTCGGCAGAAAAAGCCATGGCGGAGTTAGGGTGGCGGCCGCGGTATACCGAACTGGAGGACATCATTGCTACTGCCTGGCACTGTTACCGCCGCAGGCCGCGGTGATTTAAAGGTTGAGTTATACGAGGGTCATAGGGGAACAGATGCGGCATAAAGAAGAAAAAACTTATAGCTTGCACTGGTACACGATCTTAATTAAAATACTTTGTAAAGTCATGGGAAGGGACACACGGTTTTCCTTGCGTCCACACCGCCATGAATACTACAGGGAGGGAATCTATCGCCTTTTGCAAGAGGAATTTCGTGCTAGAATATGTCGAAAAGCCCGTTGACGGAGGCAGGTGACCATGCTTTGTCTAGGCTTATAGGGAAGGACCTTTTATTACTTTTACTGTATGCTCCCGGAAAAACAGGGGAGTATTGTGAAAAGATTGAGGGGCGGACTTTACTACAAAAAATGGTATTCCTGTTTGAAAAAGAGGTTTATAAAAAGTTTAGATACGACCAGTTAATTGAGGAAAAGGATCTTCCAAATTTTAAAGCGTACTATTATGGGCCGTTTTCTAAGCAGGTGTTTGACGATCTTGATTTCCTTATAAGATTAGGTTTTATAGAGGCTACTATTAGCAATGAGGAAGTAGAAGAGGGAGAAGAGGATGAGTATCAACTGTGGGAAGAACAGACCGGCCTGGAAGAAGATTTAGGAATTGAAGATGGTCTTTTTGAGTTCAAAAAGGAAGCCTATACGTTAACTAAAATAGGACGCGCTTTTGTCGAACAAGAACTCTGGCCACAACTTAGTGAAAATCAACAACAAGCCCTTGCTAGTTTCAAAAGAAATTGTACCGAAGTAAACCTTAAAGCTATTTTACGATATGTATATCAGAGATATCCGGAGACTACCGAGAATTCAAAGATCAAGGGTGAAGTGCTTGGTAATGCCTACCCATATTAATTTTAATACCGAAGATGAAATGATAGAAGCGGCAAGCGATGTATTCTCTGCCATGGGTATTCCTTGTTATGTGGCTGTGCCGTGTTTTTCACGGTGCATCGACATGGTTGCGTTAATTAAGAATAATATTGTAGCTATAGAGTTTAAATTACACGACTGGCGGCGAGGTTTGGCGCAGGCAGAGCATCACCTGATTGCTGTTGATAATTCTTTTGTGTGCCTTCCCCCAAGGCAGGTGACAGAACTGATGAGAAAAACGTTTGAGCAGTCTGAAGTAGGGTTACTTATGTTTGATATTAATGCTAGCGAACCTTTTCAACAAGTTTTTCCGGCTAAAAATTCCAGCCGTAAATGGTCCATTGGCGAAAAGTGGTTACGTGAAACTTTAGGAATCGAGGGTCAGAGATGAATGGGAATTCAAGTCTAAATTCAACCCAGTGGCATATGGTAAGATTTGGAACGCATGGCGAAGCTAGATACTTATCTGGAGACTTTCTAAATACATACGATGTGCTTATAGTTAATGGTAACATGGCTGCTTTTACTGCCGGTGCCATGGCTGAATTTATTGCTGAACGTGCTGCTAATAAACTTTACATTATTGATCCTCAGACCCACGCTTTTCAGCATCACCTCAAATATATTAAATCGCCTAAAACGGGCGAGGTTAAGACTTCAATAGATAGATTGCTAAGCTTCTATGGTGAACCCTTTAAAAGCAGTATTCAGGCCAATAGGCCGGTTTCTTCGGGTGATTTTTCAGATGATTCTCTGTTAACCTCCGTTGTGGAGAGAGTAATTGCTTTCCAGAAAACAGTTTTTGCTACCCAGGAAGGTGATTGGTCAAAATACTATAATTTCCTTAAAATTAAAGTTTTACAGCCTCGTGCGGTAGTAGCCCCATATTTTTTTATGGACGAATTAACAGCTATGAAATGGTTGGAAATTAACACCAAAGCAGCCGCAATAGCCAAAGATAAGTTTCCAGAAGAAACTATTATCATGCAGCTAGTTATAGATAAGGGGGTTCTTCTTAATTCTGAACTTCTAGAGGAGATCATTGACAGGGTTTTAGATACCCCGGCAGATGTAGTAGCAATATGGATAGACGAGTTCGACGAAACTGCTGCGACTATAACTGAACTTCTAGCATACAGGAAAATGCTTCAAAAGTTAGGTACGAGAAAACCTATAATTATACTATACGGTTCTTTTTTCTCAGTTGCTCTAATGAAAACTATGCCAGAATTGAACATTATAGGAGTTTGTCATAGTCTGGAGTATGGAGAACACCGCCCGGTAATACCTGTAGGAGGAGGCCTTCCGGTATCTAAGTTTTATTACCCTTCGTTACATATACGCATTCCTTATGTGGATGTACTTAGTTTAGTAAGACCCTATCTGGACAGTATGGAAAGATACCTTCAAAATGTTTGTGACTGTAATACCTGTAAAGCAGTTATGAGAGATGCCAATGACCTCGAGGAAGGTTTTTCTAAATATGGAGAAGGCCAAGAACATCCGGTTAAATTTAGGAGACGACATCAGGTTGTAACTATTAGTTTTCCTACTCCTGAAGCCAGGGCTCTATGTGTTCAACATTATATGTGGTGTAAAGAGAATGAATATAAAGAACAACTTAGGAATGCCTCTGAGGTCGCTGAACGGTTGGAAAAAGCTGCTAAAGAATGTAGTATAGTAGGAAATTCGTTTACCGGGCATTGCCTGCGATGGGCTAAGGTACTCCGGGGGTAGGATGGGGGGCAGGATGAGTAAGACAAAAAGAAATAGTTACGAATTAGTAATTGTGACGGGCGCCGGATTTTCCTTTCCGGCGGGTGTTCCGACCCAAGGCCAACTCCTGTATGAAATAGAGAAGTTTGAACCTGATACAATGCAGCCTGGAGGTTTAAGATTCCTTGAGGCAAAAGAAGTTGTTAATGATTTTCTAAAGACCATCTTTTTAAGAAACTATGAAAAACAGGGTCGGCAAGATGACGATTTTGCCAGGAAGCTGGGGGTTATTCAACTTGAAGACATTTATTCATTACTAGATCGGGCCATTATTGAAGGTGACGTTATTCCACCATTTTCCGAAACTGATCTTCATAAAATTAGAACTTCCCTGGACGCATGTATTATTTACTATATGAATTGTATCCAAGCAAATATAACTCACAAAAAACGCCCTCTTTATGAACAATTATATCAGCAATTTATGTTGCGTTATAGTACAAATTGGCTTACAATAACAACTAATTGGGATACTGTTTGGGATGACGTGCTAATATCGGCTTGCAGGGAAAAAGATTTTTTAGTGGATTATGGGCCAAACATTTACTGGATAGGTCCTGATAGCAAGGGAGGGAAACCTGAACCCAATCGTTTGGGACCAAGGTTGCTGAAACTCCATGGCTCTTTTAATTGGCTTGCATGTCCTCAATGTCATAGCATATTTGTATGGCCAACAAAAGAGCTGGGATTACGAGGTGTTTTTGATCCAGTTCGTTGTCCACGATGTTATTCTGGTTCAGCTCAAGGCCTTGAACCACGCCTTAGGCCACTTTTTTTAACACCTTCATTGCTTAAGACAGTGAGAAATCCTACCTTACGTATAATCTGGGATGAAGCTTTTTGCGCATTGAGCACAACCAAAGAAGTAATATTTATTGGGTATTCGTTACCAATTGCTGATCATGAACTCAGATATTTATTGCGGCGAGGTATTTCCCGCAATACTAAAGTCAAAGTAATTCTACATAAAAATGACTGCCCAGCAAGGCATGATAAAAATATTCAGTTATATGCCGAATATCGTTACAAGAGCTTACTGGGTCTCTCTGATGATGATTTTTATTATGGAGGGTTTGAAAGCTTTTTTCATTTGTAAGATCACCTCCTCCTGACCTTGGATGTGATTCATTATGGAATTTAGTTCTGGAGAAGGCGTTTTTGGGGTATATCTCGAGCCTTAGGAGTGATGGCATTGCTACAGGTTAAGAGAAGAGTAGAGCCAGGCGGAAGAATTACCATTGGAGAAGTATTGAAAATGGCCAAAATTAAACCTGGTGATTGGGTAGAGATTATCCCGGGTACGAACAAGATAACCATTAAGCTGACTAAACGTAGTAAATCAAAAGGTGCTGTCCTGGCGGCTGCAGGTATCTTAAAGAACCATCCTCAATTGGTTGAGGAGATGTTACGCATCAGGGAGGATGAAGATGATCGATCAGGGGTCGTACCCGAATAAATATGTGGTCGATACTAACATAATTATTTATACACTGGCAGGAGTAAAAGCAGCAGTTTGGGCAATGAAGAAACTAGAAGACGACGATATATAAGTCTATTATTCAACAATAGTCGAGGCAGAGCTGTTTTCATTCCATGAACTAGCTCTTGAACAAAAATCAAAGATAAGAGGTATTCTGGATATAGGAGAAATAGTGGATGTTGATTCTAAGGTCGCTCTTAAAGCCGCCGAATTACGCGCCCTTAGTAAAAAGGATTATAATCGTAAGCTAAAATTACCAGATGCCATCGTTGCAGCTACAGCCTTATTATTATCGGCTGTTTTAGTCACACGGAATGTTGAAGATTTCAAACATCTTCGCAGGCATGGTCTACATTTATACAATCCTTTTGAACAAAGATAATAGTTAACGGCAGACGGCCTTATTTGAGGGTATCCGTTTGAGCTTCTACATCCTTACGTTATTTCAACGCCGCTGGGTCGTCGCCGGCAGGGGATATTGGGGACGGCGGTGCGGGACTACATCCACGTCGAGGACCTGGCGGCAGCCCACGTCCTGGCCCTGGAAGCCCTGGAGCAGTGCAGCCCTACGGCGGCATATAACCTTGGTAGCGGCCGGGGCTATTCGGTTCTGGAGGTAATAAAAGCGGCAGAAAAGGTAACGGGGCAGAAAGTACCTTACCGTTTCGGTCCCCGGCGGCCCGGCGACCCGGCGGTGTTGGTAGCCGACGCCGGGAAGGTCCGCGAGCGTCTCGGCTGGGTCCCCGCTTATGACGACCTGGAGCGCATTATTTATTCCGCCTGGCAGTGGGAAAGGAAGAGGAGCGGTCATTAAGGCATACGCTGAGCTTTAATACAGGGATTTCGCAACCTGATCCTTTGAGACTGCCGGCAAATCTTTATCCAGTAAAAATTAATTAGGTGAAGTAGGAGGAAAAAGGCTATTTATATCGAACATATATTCTAATAGTTTGGGGGAGGGGTGGAGGCTGATGCGTGAAGTTCGCGACCCTGTTCATGGTTTTATCCATCGCACCCGCGAAGAAGAGGAAATTATTGATACACCTGTTTTTCAGCGCCTTCGCCGCATTAAGCAGCTTGCCATGGCGTCGCTCGTTTATCCAGGGGCTTTACACACGCGATTTGAGCATTCGTTAGGAGTAATGCATTTAACTAGAAGAATGGTTGAGAAACTCCTGCCCCGTGAAGACCCCCGGGATAAACTTCTTTTAGAACTAGCGGCCCTGTTACATGACCTGGGTCATGGGCCTTTTTCTCATGTTTCCGAAGAAGTTTTAGAAAAGTATTATGATCGTGATAAAGTAAAGCTTGCTCCTCACGAAAAGATCCATGAACGTGTTACAGGAGGTTTAATCAAGCATAGTGAACATTTGGCTCCCTTAATCAGTGAGAGTGACAGAAATAGAATAGTGAATATATTATCTGGTCAATGGGGCGACCAGGTGCTCAAAGATATTTTATCCGGCCCTATTGATGCAGATAAACAGGATTATCTTTTACGTGACAGCTATTATTGTGGAGTTAAATATGGTATTTTTGATATTGATCGCTTGGTTGACGTCCTGCAGGTATTAGAAGACAGAACTACCAAGGTATTGGCGGTTGATGTAGATGGCGTACATACTCTTGAACAATTCGTACTCGCCAAGTATTATATGACTACCCAGGTTTATCGCCATAAGATACGCTTAATAACTGATAATATGATTGTACGGGCAATAATGCTTGGTATTGAGGAAGATAAAATTGAGCCGCTAATACGTCTGTATACTTTTGATGATTCCATTGATTTTTATCAAGAATGGATTAAATGGGATGATGAAGTACTTTTTGCTACCATATGTTCCCGGCAAATTAAAGACGGCTATGCTAAAAAAATTTTTCAAAGCTTGAGGGAACGATCTTTACATAAACGTATCTTCCATAAAAAGTTGAGTGAAGCATTTACTTCTATCGCCAGGCAGGAATTGTCCGAAAACTTTTCTATGTACGCTAAAGATATCGAAACCAGGGTTGCTAATTTATTGGATATTGATCCCAATCTGGTAATAGCCCATACCTATTCTACAAAATCTGTCCGCGATCAATCCCGCAATTCTGAAGGGCCTATTATGATTTTTCGGGCCGATATGCCTATCCCCTTTGAACAGGAGTCTGTGTTGTTTAGATCTATTAATGAAGCCGAGAAGGATGAGTATATTGATATTTATGCCCCAGTCACTTTTCATGATGAAGCCGATAAACGGAAAAAACTAAGATATTACGATGAAACTGTAGAAGATATAGTTAATAGCGTGGTAGTAAATGTAAATGCTGCCAGTGGAGGAGATAATAATGGACAAAATTAAAGGGATGAGATTGTCGGATATTGTTCTGCTCATGTTACAAGCTAATGGCGGGAGCTTAAGGGGAAAAACCTTGGCTCAAAAAAGGGCTTATTTTCTTAACCAATTTTTACAGTTAGGCATACCGTTTGTGCCTCATTATTATGGGCCTTACTCTGCAGAACTTGACTATGCAATTGAAAGGTGCAAGGCTTTGGGATTTATTGAGGAAAAGAGCATGCACTTTGGGGTAAAAAAGCAAGGCTTTGAAATACGGCGTTATGATTACAATCTTACGCCTGACGGCATGGAAGTAGTAAACAACTTATTGCAGCGTTATCCGTCAGAATGCCAGAAGATAATTGATGTACTACAAAATATTTCTCATACAGACAAAGATGATTATATGATTCTATCTATCGCTGCCAAGGCCCTGCATATTCTCCAGACTGAGGGGCGGCCTATGACAGAGAAGGAAATTATCAATGAGGCAAGACAATTTGGCTGGGAAATATCGGAACAAGCTATAGATAATGCCGCAGAAGTGCTGGTAAAATTAGGCCTTGTAAAAAAGGATGAAAGTTGAGCTGCCGTTAATCCCACCAGCATCATGGGGGCGTCCAAGCGGGTGGCCGAGATGGTGGTCCAGGAAATGGCCCGGCGGAGCAAAACCCGTTTCGCCGCCGTGCGTTTCGGCAACGTTTTAGACAGCCGGGGCAGCGTCGTGCCCCTTTTCCAGCGCCAGATTGCCGCCGGCGGGCCGGTGACGGTGTCCCACCCGGAAATGACCCGTAACTTTATGACCATCCCCGAGGCAGTGCAGCTGGTCATCCAGGTCGGTGCCCTGGTCCGGGGCGGGGAGATCTTGCGGGACAAGGCTTCATTAGGAGGGAATTTTCATGCACAAAGTACTGGTCACCGGCGGGGCGGGATATATTGGCAGTCATGTAGTGAAGGCCTTGGGGGAGAGGGGTTACCAGGTGCTAACCTACCCTGGTAACGGGCCACTCCTGGGCGGTTTTATCCGGCGACCTGGTGGTGGGCGATCTCCTGGACGCCAAAAAGCTGGAGGAAGTTTATACGGGACTTCCGGCCAGATGTCGTAATGCACTTTGCCGCTCATATTGTCATCCCCGAGCCGGTAGCCCGGCCTCTGAAGTATTACATTAACAATGTGTAGGGCTCCCGTATGGTGCTGGAAGCAGAAAAGACCCGCATTAAGCGAGGCGAGCAATGAACATGGAACAGTTGGCAATGTTTCAAAATAACCATCAGGAAACACCTGAATTTGCTATCAAGGTGGCTCGAAAATTATTAGATGAGCAAGTATTGTTCTTTGTCAGTGCCGGGTTATCAATTAGCTGGGGCTATAAACCGGCCTCTGATCTAGCGCGGGAATTGCTCCAAAAATACCATGATGAGATAAGCAAGTTCAGGCCCGGTAAAAGTATCTCCGGTGCGTTAAGCAAGCTATTTGGCAAATTGAAAAAAGAAGAGTACAACTTCAACTTGGCCGAGGTTTGCGAAGCGGTGGTCGGGCATGAAGGGGAAAGGGGGCCGTGCTTGCTGGCCGGAGGGCTTCTGGGATTTAAGTACGAACAGAAGTCCCAAAGACAGCCATGGGTTACACTGGAAGAAGCGATTGAAGACTATCAACAGGATCCTGCTTGTCTCGGCATACCCCATCTAATTATTGCCCGTTTGGCTAAGGAGGGCCTGATTCATGAATTGGTCACAACTAATTATGACACCCTTTTGGAATTGGGGTTCTGGGCCACCGGCATGGAACGAGTAGATGAAAATTTTGATCCTCCTTTTGCCTCCCCATGGACTGAGTGTTTCATTACACTGCCCTCCAAGAAAGATTACCTGCGCAGTTTGCCGTACCGTTCAATTTTCAGATTACACAAGATTCATGGTTGCGCGGATGATTTAATTAAACATTATGCAAAGTCATGCAAACATCGCAATGAAGAATGTGTTATAGTTGACGAATGCGGAAACTTGATCAGAGACCGTAATTTTGTTATTACCCACAAAGAGCTTTTGGATTGGCGTTCCGATAACTGGGCGCAGGCTTTATTGGAAGATCGCGCCCGTAATCATTTTATAGTCTTCATTGGTTTTTCGGGTAGTGACAATGTGTTACATAATAGCCTTCGCAATATTTTCCGGGAGATACAGGATTGTGGTAATATACAAGAAACAAACATCAGAGCGGTTGCCATTGATCCACAAGACAATACCTTGCTTGAGGCAATTTTAAGGGATGCTGCCGGAAAGGCAAGTGACCCAAGTAAAATACTTTGTAAGATAGATGGTAATTATTTAACAAAGTATCATCCCGCTTATTGTACAGTGCCAGCCGATGCCCCGTGTAAGTTGGACCTGGAACTAGTCTTCAGAGATATCTATGCTGAAACTATAAAGATGCTCTTACAAAGAATGGTATTAACCTATGGTGAAAGAGTGATAAGTGAACAAAAAGAAAATGGAAAGAGAAAGAAACGGGTAGATCCGTGGCTGATTATCGAGCTGAAAGAAGAATTGAGGAAGTTTATTAAAGAAATATCTTTAAGCAAAGAGCGAAATATTGATTTTTTAACATGGACGCTGCCCGGGGCGGTGGCTACCTCATGGTTGTTGAGCAGGACGTGGACAAAAGAAGAGAATGATTTTCGAGGTATGGAACGTTACTTTAGAGAGCACTATTACGTGCCTCTGAGCTATAACCCTGAAATAACTATTGCGCTATTGAGGATCTATCAATTATTACAGCACTGTTCAATTAAAATTGATCAACACGTTTATATCGATTATTTTCGCCAAGGATGGATCAAAATCGTTAAGTCTAACGGGCAAAGTGTTGCCGTTTTGCCTCTGGTAGCGTTAAAACCGGATAGTATTGCGCTGTACCAGAACTTTCGTCGTAAAATTCCCGATGAATTAAAAACTATGTTTCAATCATCTTCGGATATCATGATTATTGAATTTAAAGATAACAGAACTTCACGACTTTCAAATGTTCCTGTTGCACCTTTATCAGCGGGAGTACAGCCGGTTCCCAGGGTTGAGACGGTGCCATTGAGCAGTATTTGGGAAGAAACTCAATTTCTGTGCAAGATTATAAAGAAAGCTTTTGAAGAAAATGTTTGGGGTGCAGAGTGCGGATGATAGTGATAGAGAATACGAAGAAAAAAGAGCAAGTACTTAGCGCTCTGAAACAGTTTTTGCAGGTTCGCAGCGGTGAGTTAGATTTACAAATGGTTATCTACGAAGCCGGCTCCATTTACGAACCCAGGTTTATAAGAATTAAACAAAAGCCGATTACCATCCAGTATGATATGCTTGTTTTGGACAGCAAGGGGTCATTGATAGGTCTTTTTTATTACTTCGACAACGATCCCGGCACATTTATTAAGGACATTATTTACAAAGCCGGGTTGCTGCGGAGCTTTCTTGAGGAACAGAGCAGAAAGGAGGGTTGGCTGCCGTGGGCCGTGCACCTTTTTCTAATTCTTGATGGCGCTAAAAATGATGAATATTATAAAACACTGCACTTAATGAACAAAAACAGCAGGGTTTTGGATTTGGTTGGCATCAGCAGCATACAATATACTGATAATTTGATGCGATATATACAACAATATATAAAAAAAGAAAATAGTATTCGCAAGGAAGTGGTTTGGGATTGCGAGCGCTTTTTTGCCCCTTTCCTCTTTTCGTTAAGAGGTGTTGGTAAGGGCGATTTTCAAGGCCACCGGCAGAGGTGGAGGCAAATTGTCCATGATGAACTTAAAGCGACCTTCGAAATAGGAGAGGAATCCGACACAAACTATGTCGTTCCCTTACAATTGAAAGAGACGATCAGAAAAAACTTTCAAAAATTAGCCGATGAGTTATTGCCGAAAGACTTTGGTGGCGCAGCAGGGGAATCTTTAACCTTAAAACGTATCAATAAAGTGGAAATAAAACAATTTCGGCGCTTGAACTCGTTAAATAGTTGTTTCTGCGAGTATAACGTGCTATATGGACCCAACGGTGCCGGGAAAACCTCTCTGCTGGAGGCTTTGGAGCTGGCTATTACCGGTGGTGTTGCCCGCTTAGACCAAATGAAATTAAATCCCGAAAAGCGAAAAGGGATACTCAACAATCCGACCGGAGATGTGGAAATTACCATATGTAAAACAAGTAGTACCGCGTCGGCGGGAAAGAAAACCTTACCCCTGGAAATTGGGCAGGGAAATAATAAGTACTTTGCCGCTGATGTTTTTAAGAACTTTTGTCTTTCCCAGGCGGGACTCCGTGATTTTATAACATCAGATGATCCCGCTAGGGAGGGGAAGCTCCTGGAAGTTACAGGGTTGACAATGGACGTAGATAGGGTCTTTGACAATGTCTATGAGGAGATAAAACCCAAGATCCAGAAAGGGCTTGCAGTTTTAGAAGGCGGTAAAGTTATTATTAACAAGAACCAACTAGATTTGACAGATCGCTTTTTTCAATCTGTCGAGAAAGTACTCAATCCAGCGTTTTTATCCATGACTAATGAAATCAATAAGTTGCAAATAGCAGTTGGCCTTGCTAGTGAGGGTCCGGGGCAAGAGCTGCGGGATAAGATCGATGTACTTTTGGTAACAATCGGTCAAATGCGAAAAGTAATTGACGAGATTAAAAGTTCACTGAAATCCGGGGAGCCAGTTGCGGGTCAACAGGTGGAATGGCTGGAACAGTTAAAAGGCGAAGCTATGGGGGTGCTGGATGATCTTGTGCCTTACAAGCAAAGATTGTCTCAGGTGTTGCATGATATAGGACCTTTGGAAGTTGCTTTGAAACAAAAACTGGGACAGAAACCGGGAGAAAAACCGGACAGACAAAGAGAAACCATGCAACAAAAAATAGCCCAAAAAGAAGAAGAACGTAACATAGCCCGGAGACTATATAAGGCGGTACTGGATTACCTGGAAGCGGTCAGTGCCTATGAAAAGGCCGTCAAGGCAATTAATCAATTTCGTAAAGCCATGGAAGACTCGTTGAGGGACCGGGATACGGTTAGCCAAATTGACATCAAAGACGAGTTGCGTCAGCAATTCGAACAAGTTTGGGGACAATTAACTGTTGCGGAGAAGGAATTCCCAGTCCTGGCTCCCCTTGCTGTACCGGGCGGGGATTATGCCTATAACTTTGAAAGAGCGGGAAATCAATTAAGGGAAATTATATCACGTGTTGAAGAAGAACTTTCTTCTCTTAAACAATTGATTTCTAAAACTCCCGTTACCACTTCCGAAAAGCTGGACGAAGAAGCTAACAAGTTGTTAGAGGAATTGAAGCCCTGGCTTCACATTGACGAATTAACCGATGACTATGCCGGGAGATTGGTAGAATCCACTAGAATCGTCGATCTTAGAAATCTTTCGAGAAAATTGGACGAATTAACCAGAAGTGTTATTATTACAGTTGATCTTGACGAATTAAAACAACTACTGGTTCATTACTTTGATCCGCCTCAAGACAGCGATGAGCAATTCGCCGGGACTTGCTACTGGCTGTACAAGTGGAAGCTAATGCACGATAAAAAAGCGGGTGTCCAGGAAGCTTTTGGCAGGGCTTTTAATAGAATAATTCAAGATGATGTAGAAACCGTCTTTCGGGAAATACTGTGGGCTTTAACCGCAGTGAGTTGGACATACCCCGTACCTCTTATGGAGAAAACAAGCGGCAAAAACGCTGGGATCAGTTTAAAAGTACAAGGTCCTGACGGCCCTCTGAATGCAATTTATAATACCGCCGAGCAAAACCTAGTGTGCCTTGCATGGTTTTTTACCGCATATTTGTATTTAGGTTCAATTAACAGCAAAGTGTTGATCCTTGATGATCCTTTTCAAAGTTTGGATGATATAAATCTTAACAATTTCGTTCGTAATCTTGACAGGTTATTACACTTTGTTGGTGCCGAACAAGTAATAATATCCTTGCATCAGCCTGCGATAGCCGAGTACATGTTTGAGATCCAGGCTCAACAAAAACCGCCAGCGGATCAACAGGACGAAGGCGTTAGCTTGTTAAGCTTGTGGCGTAAGGAGAAGCTGGCTTCCGATATTGCGCCTGTTATGCGTGCAAGGCGCAAACCGTTAAGTCTGGAAGGATTAAAAAAGCATTTAGATCCGATGTTCCAAGGCTCCTTCTGGCGTGATGCAGTAGGCCGGTGACGAGATCCGGTTGTTGTAGCGAATTTTTGCGGGTTCCTAACTGCCGCTCTAGCGGTTTCTGCTTCAACTGCAAGGTTGGAAGGCAATTAACAAAGGGTTTGGAGGCTAACGTTATGTCTGATGTTGAGTTAACCGTTGCTGATAGGGATAACCAATGGTGGATGAACTTCTTAAAGAAATACGAGGGCAATTTCATCCTGCGGGCTTTAATTGGATTACTTGTGCCTCACGGGCTGGGGGGCTTTATTGATACTGCGTTGGTGGGCTATTTACACAAGATACGGCAGGAGCGCCTGGATGCTTTTTTTGGGGAGCTAGCCAGTGGACGGCTTGTTTTAACTGAGGAAGATATGCATAAAGAGGATTTTCTGCACAAGTACATAATTACTGTAAAGGCAGTATTGAATACGCGCAGGCGGGAAAAGATCCGGATTCTTGCCCGCTTTTTCCGTAACGGTGCCTGCGGGCCGGAAGCTGTCTATGTTGATTCGTACGAAGAGTACCTGGCTATCCTGGATGAGCTTAGTTACCGGGAACTGGCTATTTTAGTTTTATTGCACAGTTATGAACAGGCCCATCCCCGGCAGAAGGGGGAAAACGATCTCCAGCGGGCCAGCAGGTTTTGGGAACAGTTTAAGGATGAGTTGGTTAATCGACTCGGGGTGGGAGTAGATGAAATCGATGCCGTGCTTATACGCCTGACACGTAGCGGCCTTTATGAGCTAATTGTAGGAAGTTATTTGGGATATACAGGCGGCAAGGGGAAAACAACACCCTTGCTAGTGAAGCTGCTGAATTTGATAGGCGATCCCCTACGGCGAGACGAAAATGGTCCTGGAGAAGGCCCTGGCTTACTACAGCCGCGCCTTTGACTTCCTCGCTATAGCACTCCGTTATTTCAACGCCGCCAGGGCGTTGACGGGGGATATTGGGGACGGCAGTGCGGGACTACATCCACATCGACGACCTGGCGGTAGCCCACGTCCTGGCCCTGGAAGCCCTGGAGCAGGGTAGCCCCACGGCAACCTATAACCTGGGCAGCGGCCGGGGCTATTCGGTTCTGGAGGTAATAAAAGCGGCGGAAAAGGTGACAGGGCAGAAAGTACCTTACCGTTTCGGTCCCCGGCGGCCCGGCGACCCGGGGGTGCTGGTAGCCTCGGCAGAAAAAGCCATCGAAGAGCTGGGGTGGCGGCCGCAGTATACTAGCTTGGAGGAAATTATCGCCACTGCCTGGAAGTGGTACAGCAACAACCCCGATGGGTTTTCTGCCGGCTGTAGCCAGATGTCGTAAAGGTTAAAACAATATTATTATTGTATTTGCGATAGGGGATATAATTACAAAATAAATGGCGATTAAATACTAACATTATGTTATTTCAGGAGGCTAACAAGGTGAAATCGGTAATGGAGCCAATTTATAACTTCTTCTTGGAGCCGCTTATTCCGTGCTCGCCTATAGTAGCAACAGATGGTACGGGTGACGAACTCTCCTCTCTGAGAGAGGTTAATGATAAATCTTTGTCACAAATTATCGGTCACGCTGTCAAGCTCCATAGGCTCTATGGAGTTGAAGATGCCTACCATGCTCTTTACAACCCTAATTGGAAATTTGTAGATATTCCTCCTAAGACCTTGATGCAATATTACTATTTCCTAACGGTTATTAACATAGAAAGATACGACCTGGAAGAAATGAGAAAGTACCTGGATAAATTAAGTGATTATTTAAAGGGTATGGAAGAATTAGAGGATGAATGGCACCGGCGCATCCATTTGCTAAAGGCTATGGCAGCAACTCTGCAAAAAGCTGAAGGGTGGGCGGAGCAGGTACTACCGTTGTTTGAAAGAGAGCTCCATTCGGAACCATGGTTCAATTTTGCCCTTTATTTCGGAAGCATGGCCAGGGAACAGGAGCTTTATGACGAAGCTGATACGCTTTTAAAAAAGGCGTTATCCCTTGCGCCAACTGAACTTGAAAGGGCCATTGTCTGGTGTAACCTGGGAGCCCTGTCCTTTGCCCGGGATGACTGGCAAACCGCACTTAAACATTATAAGGCTGCTGACGCCATTTTAGACGAGCTGGTGGAAAATATTCCGGATAGGGAGTTAGCCCTTTATCGCCAGGAAGTCAAGAGAAATATACTGGTTGTTCAAAACCTACTATTAATGAGTAGAGATGGATTCCAAATAACGGGAAGGCTGCCACGATTAGCGGAAGGGGAAATGGCCCTGGCCAATAAATGGGAAGATATTGCCCTAGGTTATGTAAGGAATGAGGTATATGAGGAGAACCTTGCAACGCGCAATTCTATCCGGTTTTCCAACAATCTTTATGAGGCTATTCGTTACTTCAATCGTAGCGAGGCTGCCAATGCGCTGCTGGGCAATGTTTTAGCGAATAGAACACTCTTTGACCGTGAGGTCAAAGCATTTATCAACGCAGGTTACGTAACCAACGATCGCAGGTTACTCCAGATTGCTCTTCAACAGGCCGTGGAAATTAATGAAACAAAGGCTATCAAGGGGCTAATTGGTGACACTATACCGGATGTTTTCAATAATCCTATGCCGGCGATTAAAAAAAGATTGCATGCAGGGGTTATTTTGGCCAAACAGGAGGTTCAGGATGAGAGCCTCATCTCAATGAGTTCAGACTTGCCGGCAAGGATACGTTTTATTCATGGTAACCGGTTAGTAACGTTAAACGACTGCCGGCTCCTTACACAGAATGCTGGAACTATTTATTTTCAATCTGACGACCAAAGATCCGAAGAACTAGAAGGAGATGCCCTGAAGCTTACAGCATATTATTTATCTAACGTAGTTTCCAGACGGTTTGAAAAAGTGGTCTTCGTCATTGGTGCCGGCGCTTCGGCGGAGCAGCTTCCGCTGGGACAAGATTTATTAACCGAACTCCTTAACGAGGGCAACTCTAGTGACGATCTGGTTCGTTTTTTAAAAACAGTTTTCAGGATCGACCCATCCTTACCGGCCTGCAGCAGACCAACGATTAATGAAGTATTGAACCTTATTGAGATCGCTTTAGAAAAAGATGAAGCCTTAACGCCAACCTATCCACCGGACGTACTGAGGAAATTGAAAAAATTAGTCATTATTAGGTTGCTACAACTTTTTACTGATCTTACGACCCCAATAGATAGTAGAAATAGCTATGTGCAGTTG
Source organism: Moorella mulderi DSM 14980 (assembly GCF_001594015.1). Lineage (GTDB taxonomy): Bacteria > Bacillota > DSM-521 > Neomoorellales > Neomoorellaceae > Neomoorella > Neomoorella mulderi. Next base: position 309,478 of record NZ_LTBC01000003.1, on the reverse strand, counting down.
GTTAAAAACATGGTCAAGATGTTGACAACAGGTGCCTTGGAAGAGGTAGGTTTTATTACCCTTAACTATGATCCTTTTTTAGACCAGGCTTTGATAGAGGCAGTGGGGGAGGAAAATATAAACTATGGCATACAACTAGAACCTTGGGGAGGATGCGAACGAAGGGCGATAAACGTATCCCGGGAAAAGCTGCGTAAACCTATACAGTTGGTGAAATTTCATGGCTCCATGGATTGGATGTTCTGCCCCTATTGCCACAAAATATATCGAATTTCTACCGGGCGAGCTCTTTCCCAGGATATGCCACAATGCTCCAGTGATGGAACACCCCTTAGTTGGTTTCTTTACCCACCTATGCGTGAAAAATATTTCATGCCTGAAGCATGGTTGCACCTACATATGCAAGCTGAAGAACTGCTGCGCAAAGCGGACCGGGTCATTTTTATAGGGTATTCTCTCTCTGATGAGGATGCCTATTTTCGCTACAGGGTTAAACGAAGTCTTTACCGGGTTGAAAACCCCGTAGATATTGTTGTGGTAGACAAAACTCTAAAGGAAGAAAAACGCCCTACGAGCGTCGAGAAGAACTATTGGCATTTCTTTGGCCCAATAGACTACCGGCCAGTAGGATTTCAAGCATTCTCACTTGCACCATTTTAGAAGACATCCTGGGCCGGGAGCCTGTCCGGGTCGACCTGGTGGCCATGGCCGGTTATCTGGCGGGGGAAGTGGTCCTGGTGACCGGCGCCGGCGGTTCCATCGGGTGCTGCGCTTGGTCCTGCCGGGCTTTCGGGTAGAGAAAGGGCAGGAAATGGTGCAGGTGGGGTAGGGTGTTAATTGTCAGGCTCCCTTCCTGCCGCCTGGCAGGTTATGAAGTTTATAAACTCAAAATAGCAGGATTTCTACGGTTAAGCTAGAACCTATTTCCATTAGGTTATCTAACCTATATCGGGGGCATAATATGGTAAGGGTTTTTATAGGTTTTCATGGTACTAGTAAAGCAAGTGCTGATATGATATTATTGGATAAAAGATTTTTACCTTCAAATAGAGAAGATGAATGGTTGGGGAAGGGTATATACTTTTTTGAGGATGATCCTGACCAGGCTATTGATTGGTGTGTACGTGCCAGGAAATATAAAGAATGGGCTATCTTAAAAACTATTATTGAAGCCCAGGAGGTTCTTGATTTAACACGAAAACGGGAATGGGATATGTTTTTGTCGATAATAAAACAACTACAGGGCAAAATGAAGCAGACAAAGTATAAAGGAAAACGCCTTTTAAATGGTGTGGCTATAAATTTTATCTGCCAACAATTTCCTTATGAAGTGGTTAGAGCTGTTTTTCTTGTGCCCGGCCGGAGTTATCCGTACGACATTACTAATATTCCCCCGGTACAAATTCAAATATGCGTAAAAGAAGAGCGGTGTATAAAATCTATTGAACAATGGAGGTGCAGTAACGGTGGATTTTAAAGAAGTAGTTGAGCAGATAAACCAATATCTTGCCCAGGTAACTATTGAACAATTTGAAAGGGATTTACAGAGGGCTGGGATTGAGCAATGTCCCGATATTGGGGAGGAAGCAGATAGTGAATGGCAACCAGAAAGGCTAATCGTTGAATATAGTGTTTTTGAGGAACCATATAGCGACTTGACAAATGGTTATATTGCTATTGCAAATGGTGAGGCGGCATGATAGACAAGTCTATAGAGAGCCATTTGATTTTTCGTGGGTATAAAGTTTTACATTTATCTTATAAGTTGAATCAGAACTTTAAATCACAGAAGAATAAGTCTATACCGCTTGACTTCAAAGTACGGACTGAATCAACTGTTGATGAAACAAATAATGAGATTACCGTTGATTTATTTTGTAATATATTTGAAGAAAGCCCCGAAAAAGATAATCCATTTCACTTAGAAGTTAATTTACGGGGCTGGTTTAAAACTAACTCTACTGTTGAAAAGAATGAGTTGTATCGTTATGCAGAAATTAACGCTCCGGCTATTCTTTTTCCCTTCTTGAGAACAGTTGTTTCGAGTATTACTATGGCTGCAAATGTTCCACCCGTAATACTTCCATTAGTTAACATCAATCGTTTAAATGAGCTTCAAAAACAATAAGAATCGCGCAATGGTCACTGAGTTAAAATAGCACTTAGAAACAAGAAGTCGTTATGGAAGTTCGCCAGGCGAAAGGGAATAAATTTACTATCCTGCAGATTGAGAGCGCTTATTTACAAATGCAAGAGTGGGGCATGCTATCGCCGGATGGAGAGGCGTAAAGCGCAACGTCCTGGGCAGTTGGGGCACCTTCGTGCCCCTTTTCCAGCGCTAGATTGCCGCCGGGGGGCCGGTGACGGTAACCCACCCGGAGATGACCCGCTACTTTATGACTATCCCCGAGGCGGTGCAGCTGGTCATCCAGGCCGGCGCCCTTGTCCTAATGCCACTTCCCACGAGCGGATTTTCATTGCCCGGCCGGAGGAGTTTAATGCCGCCAGGCTGGAGCGTTTCTTGTGGCTGGTTTCCCAGCCCGGCTGGCGGGCCGACATGGCCGGGGTGGAAGAACTGCTGCGCCTGGTCCTGCCTGGCTTCCGGGTAGAGAAGGGACAGGAAATGGTACAGGTGGGGTAGGTTGTATTATGCGGGACAAGGCTTCATAGGTGGTACATATCATGGCTAAAGTACTGATTACCGGCGGGGCGGCGAAGTATTTAACTGTGGTACGGCAGGGGCTACTCCGTCCTGGAAGTGATTGCAGCGGCCAAAAAGGTAACCGGCGTGGACTTCCCGGTGCAGTATGAAGGCCGACGTCCGGGCGACCCGCCTATTCCGCCTGGCAGTGGGAGCGGAAGAGGAATGGTCACTATGGCTGCCTAGCGGGGGATAAGTAGGTATCGAGTATGGTTATTGGGCAGGAAAGCGGGAGCCTTTCAAGTGTTGTTAGGGGGCTGAATGCTGTAAAACAACAAAGAGTCTATGTGCCCTGGGAAAGGAAAAAAAGAGGCAGAAGAGATTTTGGAGGGAGATAAATGACTATTTCATTAAATATCCCATGGCATCAATATGCATTAATCGTTGTGTTAGCTGAAAAGATGTATATTCACGGCCCTTTTTGTGCTGATTTAATGGGTGATCTTTACTATGTAAATGCCCTTAGAGGCGTTGAAGTACAGTATGACTCTTTGTCGAATGGATATAAGATTATCCGGGTGAGGCCGGGGATACAATAAAGGTTAGAGCAAAGGATTTTTTATTTTTATTAAAGTATCAAAAAGAGATAGATAGTATAATGGAGGAATTTGGTCCCATGCGGGCCAGGGGTCTGGAATTAAGATCAACGATTGTATACGTCGATCGTGATAATAGCGCTTCAGGCAGAGAGTTGACGAAAAGGGATTTTATAGAGGAAATTAAGGAGATTAAGCCCCATTTTACGGAAGCAGAAATTAAACAAGTGTTTAATGAATTATGTGAGAAAGGGTATATCAAGCAGCTGATTTAGCAACAGGTTGACAACGAGAAACTTAGACAAAGGGCGACTGTTTACGACGAACCGCACCATGCCTGCATTCGCGACTACATCCACGTCGAGGACCTGGCGGCTACCCACGTCTTGGCCCTGGAAGCCCTGGAGCAGGGCGGTCCTACGGCGGCCGATAACCTTAGCATTGGCCGGGGCTATTCGGTTCTGGAGGTAATAAAAGCGGCAGAAAAGGTTATGGTGCAGAAAGTACCTTACCGTATTGGCCCCCGGCGGCCCGGCAACCCGGCGGTGCTGGTAGCCTCGGCAGGAAAAGCCATGGCGGAGTTAGGCTGGCAACCGCGATATACAGAACTGGAGGACATCATTGCTACGGCCTGGCATTGGCACCGCCGCAGGCCGCGGGGATTTAACGGTTGAGTTATACCAGGGTCATAAGGGAGCAGATGCGGCGGGATATAACTGCCGGGCGAGGCGACTGGGGAAAACAAAGCTGGTGTTTAATACAACTTTATGGTTGCTACGTTCATTAAACGGAGTGGGTACGGCGATGGTACGGTGATGTTCGTCCTGGCCGGTTAAGTGCAATTTAACGAGGGGATAAGTCCTACTGTACCGGCAGCTGGCCGTGCCTGCTGCAGCCATACCACTGTAACAACTCTAATACTTTCTCGCGATACGGCAAACTTTTTCCGGGCAGGGAACTTAAACTGGTAGGAAATCCTTTGCTTCCTGACGATAACGTTTACCGGTAGCTGTATTCCTGGCAGCTTACGAAATTAGCCACTTCCTTTAGCCCCTGGTAGAATGAGGGGCGAAAGGAGGTGAGCATCATGGCCAAAGTGACGGCGCCCCTGATGTCCCTGGATGCCAGCGGCGCCCTGGGGAAGGCCCTGGTCTTTGCCAAATGGAAGGGGATCAATTATGCCCGGCGCTATTTTGTGCCCATGAACCCCAATACGGAGAACCAGGAAAGGGTCCGCAGCTACTTCATTCAGGCGGTGACCAGCTGGCAGGGAGAGAGCCCTGAGACCAGGGCCATGTGGAACGCGGCCGTGCGCGGCCGGCCGCTGACGGGGATGAATTACTACCTGGCCCAGTATATCAAGTACCTTTCCGGCCATAACGGCCAGGCCCCGGCCACGCCCTTTTTACCTCCGGGCCAGCAGCAGTCCTAAAAGATTAAGCTATGGAAGCGGCAGGGCCAGATGTCTTGCCGCTTCTCCCCACTGTAGCCTACCAGCCTCCCTTTGCTCTATTTGCCATGAAGATGATTATTAATCACAGCTAAAACATCAGCTAAAGTGTTTTCGTAAGAACAAAGTACTTCTTTTTTGTGCTTTGTATGTTTATGATGAGGAAACGTGGCTATTTCCCTGTTGTGTTCCTTGTTATCCCAGCCCATAATAACAGTATCTCCATCCAACCAGAAGTAATTATAACGTTCCAGTTTATCATCCTGCCAGCGATCATAAATTTCTAAAAAAGAGCCATCAATAAAATAAATCCTACCGGAGATAATGGTACGATTCCGGCGGGTTAGTGTAGTAAAATCTTCGATGGTTGCAATAATAGTTTTATATTTGTCCAGTGCACCCGTATAATATTGCTTCATTATTGCTGGCCCTCTAATGCTGCTAAAAGCGTTTTAGCTTCCCTGATAATATCGAGCCACATTTCCCATTCGGTATCGTCTCTGTGGGTTTCGAAGTCTGTCATAGTAGGAACTACTTTTTTTTGGAATTCTTCATAGTTCATGTTATATTTTGCTTCTAACCTTTTGATTTGTTCCTCAGCCTCTTTGATTTGATGTTTTAACTGGATGGTTTTCCTTTTAGCTGTAAGGTCAATGGCGTCCACGATTAAAGCTTCACGTTCCCGAGGAGGCAGTTTTACCAACCACTCGGGTGCTCGTATTTCTATCCGTTCCACTGGTAACCACCTCAATTATTCAGGTATATTCAGTTTAAAGTAGCTTTATCATTAAGTCAAGTAAGGTCACGATTTAGATTAGCCACTTCCTTTAGCCCCTGGTAGAATGATGCCAGTTTGTTAGACATTCTCCAGGACCCCGGCCATCCCGATTATGAAGATATGCGGATTTTGGCGGGAGAAGATTTCGACCCCGAAGACTTCGATGTGGAGTTCGTAAACCAGGAGTTAAAAACCATCAAGTAATGCTTTAACCCGGAAACCCACCTCATCCCCTGGTGTTGAGGGCCATTATATCAAAGAATTTAGTCCCTTTTTGCTTTATCTGGACAAAATGAAAAACCGCGCTTGAGTGAAGAAGCCGCCCTGGCTTTTGCCGCGCAAACAATCAGGGCTCTACAGCGTGAACTTCTGCTGATGACATACGGGCAAAGGCAGTGAGCATACCGAAAAAGGGAGTTATTATGCTTATTATGGACGAGGAAGACATGAAAACCGGTTTAACAGAGGGAGATATCCGCCAGTTGGCAGGCGAGCAAAGTTTTAAGCGCGGGATGAATTATTACACCATGGGAACCATCCGGGAGCCCTTCCGGCAGGGGGCGCAACTATGGGGGAAGTGTTACGGGTCCCAGGATGAGCTATACAGGGTAAAAATTGTGTTAGGGGAAAACGGCATCGGTTGCGTGGATGGGTTGAGCGAATGCTTGGACGAAGGCGATTACGACAATGATACACGGCAGGTCTGGCTGGCGACCCTTATGGAAGTGGAACTGGCTGATATAAAGCTGGGGGGCATAGGTCTTGCGCCTGGCGCCTTCGATATCATTATCGAGCAAGCTACTGAAGAAGAATGGCCACTCCTAGAGGAACGCGTTCGGAGGCCAGCCGTCGCCGTGGGGAAAATTACAGTACAAGCAAGACAAGCTGAAATAACCGAGGGTGCAGCTATAAAACTGCAATAAAAAACCACCGGGTCTCCGGTGGGATAAAGGACCTTTTACTGTAGGTAGTCTTCCAATTCGGACAGGTCGTTGATGTCGAAGATGTTGTCGATCACCTGCTGTAGTACGTACGCGTCCTGCTCCTTGATCCTGGCCACGTACTCCCTGGGAAGCCTGCGGAACTTTTTGCTCAAGAGCCTGATGGCTACATCTACCAGAGACTCCTGCCGGCCCTCTTGCCGGCCCTCTTGCCGGCCCTCTTGCCGGCCTTCTTGCCAACCCTCTTGCCGGCCTTCTTGCCAACCCTCCTGCCGGCCTTTTATCAGGCCCTTTTCAAATATCCTCTGGTAACCGGCGGACTCTTCGATGTTCAGCACTTGTTCCACCTCCCGGAATATAAGCTCGATCACCTGCCGGTCGTAAACCAGGCCTGCGAATATCTCCGCCCGCAGGAGCACGGCCTTTTTGGTCTCCCGGTCCAGGTCGCTGTTTAAAATATCCTCTGCGCACTGCCGGAGAAATTTCTCCCCCTCTTTCTTGCGCCTCTCCCTGTCCGCCAGGGGCAGCAAGGAACGCAGCTGCTGATGCGGGTGGTTTTTTAGCTCCTCATAGGTTATTTTACCCAGGTCGACCAGGCGGTAACGGTAGTCCAGCATGTTTTCGTTTCCCAGGCGGTAGTGCAGTTGGCCGGCCATGTTCATTTCCCGTTGGCCGAAGTAGATAACCATCTGGTAGACCGGCAGGCGGTAGGTTTTGTGGATTTCGAGGGCGTAGCGCAACATGCGGTAGGGCATCTCGTCGTCGTTGCGGCTCTGGAACTCCAGGTGGATGACCATAGCACCCTGTTCGCTTTTGGCCTTCACCACCAGGTCGGAAACCCTGGTTTCCACCTGGGGGAACTCGATTTTCAAGTCGCTGACTACCGTTGCTGGGATGTCGCTGAAGAAGTTGATGAGTTCCTCTGTCCCGCCGGCAAACAGGTCTTTAATAATGGTATCGTACTGGTTACCGCTTTTTTGCTGCAAGCAAACCACCGCCTGATTTAATTTTACCAGTGGATTATCGCGGGGGCAAGAGCGCTTTTTTGTAGCTGGCAGGGAGAGGGCTGGGGCATGCGGTGTCCAAGGTCATTGGGAGATGGGCGCAGCGATTGGCATGCAGAAAAAGCGATGAAACGTTACCTGGCAGGGGTTAGCGTCGGCGAGCAGGCTCTGCTGGCGGGCTTTGACGGCCTGCTTCCCTGGGATAAATCACCCCGAAGTAATTTAGAAAAACATTTTCTTTTGGAGAGTTGGCAACATAAAGGGGAAAGAGCCACATTTCCCATTCGATGTCGTCTCTGTGGGTTTCGAAGCTTAGACCTGGCAATTTAATCCTACCAGGAGGGTTGTCATATCCATTGGTAACTGATATAATTTTGCTATCAAAATGATAGCAAGGGGGAGCTGACTTTGCCCGATATTCTGATTCGCAATATTTCCAGAGAGGTTTTAAGCAGGCTAAAGCAGCGCGCTTCTTCCAATAGAAGGTCATTACAACTGGAACTCCACACGATATTGGAGGAAGTAGCAGGGGAAAAAATGATTGACGGCATCAAATTAGCTGCGCAGATAAGAAAAGAATTACAAGCAAAAAAGAGAAATTATAGTGACAGCGCTGATTTAATCAGAGAGGACAGGGAACGGTGAAAAAATATGTTGTTGACTCCAGTGTCGCTGTCAAGTGGTACATTCCTGAACCCCACTCGGACCGGGCAGTAGCACTCCTGGAGGGAGCAGAGAAAGGTGTTTATCATTTATGGGCTCCTGATTTGATATATTCGGAAATGGGTAATGTTCTTTGGAAAAAGTGCTTGAGAGAAGAAATAGGCGACGAAGATGTCCGCAAAATAATCGGGGCGATCATGGAAGCTTTTCCGGCCAATATTGTTAGGAGCCGTCCTTTGCTCCCCGCCGCATTTGAGATTGCTTATGGTTGCAGGCGGACGCTATATGATAGCTTATATATTGCCCTGGCCATTGCAAAAAAAGGGGTCTTCATTACAGCAGATGAACGATTGGTCAACGCGTTACAGCATACTTCTTTTAACTCATTTGTTAAGTTATTACAGCATTTTGATAAGGAGAATAGTACTGATATATAAGTGGAGTTGAGTTAGAAATATCCCCGGCGCTCATTGGTGGCCTGGCGGGTTGTATCTGGTGGTTGATACTCGTTGGAATGGCCCTTTTGTGGCTGCTCTTTGGTAGCCGGTGATGACCAGGGTTACGAACTTAGCTTTGCCAGGGAGATCACCTACATATCCCTCCGGTATTTCAAGGTTGGCGGTGCCGACCGGGACGGTAGAATCGGCGAGGGGGAAGAAGACGCCACCCACTTCATCACCCTGGCTACCCGGACGGCAGCGGGTAAGAGACCATATTTAAGCGTCTTCGGCACGGACTATCCCACCCCGGACGGCATCTGCATCCGCGACTACATCCACGTCGAGGACCTGGCGGAAGCCCACGTGCTGGCCGTGGAAGCCCTGGAGCGGGGCGGCCCCACGGCGGCCTACAACCTGGGCAGCGGCCGGCGCTATTCGGTTCTGGAGGTAATAAAAGCGGCGGAAAAGGTGACGGGGCAGAAAGTACCTTACCGTGTCGGTCCCCGGCGGCCCGGCGACCCGGCGGTGCTGGTAGCCTCGGCAGAAAAAGCCATGGCGGAGTTAGAGTGGCGGCCGCGGTATACAGAACTGGAGGACATCATTGCTACGGCCTGGCAGTGGCACAGCCGCAGGCCGCGGGTATCTTAAAGGACCATCGACCGGCCTGCTTAAACCCGGCCGGTCTTTTATACCAGGGTGACCTTAAGCCCAGAGTGGAGGTTGAGTATCAATGTTTATATCAATGTTTAAGGGCAAGAACCCTTAGCAATTCAGCTTCGCTGGTGATGTCAAGTATCTTTTCCGCCAGGTCATCTAGCTGCTCCACTGATAAAGTCTTTATCTTCGCTTCCACTTCAGGAGAAATGGTACCCAGGCGTTTCCTTAGCTGTCTTAAAAGTATTTCCTGCCTGCCTTCTTGCCTGCCTTCCTGCCTGCCTTCCTGCCGGCCCTGCTGCCAGCCTTTTAAATGCCAGGATGTGGTTAATTCCATAACCCTTTGCACCTCCTTGCTTAACAACGCCGCCGCTACCGGGTTATTGCTGTTGATGTACTGCCGCCAGGGGAGTCTCTTGAGCTGTACTTTGTAAAACTCGAACTGCAACACCTTGAGAAAGGGAAGCTCTACTTCATGCCGGTTGGTTTCTTCTGCCTTGCTGTCATGGGCAAAGACGGCGATGGGCAGCACCTAATGAACATGCGCCGGGCGAAATCGGCTTGACGGTAGGCCTGGGGTTCAATATGGACCAGGACGCAGCCGTCTTCTCCTTTGATTTTAACTTCCGCCAGGATATCCACGTAGTGTTTGTCGCCGGCGGTAATATCGGTAATAACTTCCTGGGTTAAAAACCTGGTATTCGTATAATCGATAAAATTTTTCTTTATTTTACCTGAGAGGGCCTGGCTGAACAAGGGTTATTTATTTTTAATATATTGCTAAAGGTTGGCCTCGGAGCTGTAGTCCCGTCTAGTTCCCCCGGCGAGCCTGCCGATGTGATTATTGTCCTCTCGGGTGAACAGGGCGAGCGGGTGGCGACCGGGGTAAAGCTCTACCAGGAAGGCTTGGCTCCAAGGCTTCTGATGACCGGCGGCCCCGTAGAATGGAACGTAGCAGCGGCTGACATCATGGCCGGACAGGTGAAATTCCTGGGGGTACCGGAAAAGGATATCGTCCTGGAAAAGCGGGCTACCAGCACCTGTGAAAACGCCCTTTACAGCCTTATGGCTCCAGGACCGGGGGATAGAAGTGGTGGGCCTGGAGTATTTTAAGCTGGCCTGGTATGTGATTCACAATGGGATTTAGTCCTGGAGAAGGCCCTGGCCTCCTTACAGCCGCGATTACAATTTTCGGGTTTTAGCTTCCCTGATAATATCGAGCCACATTTCCCATTCGGTGTCATCTCTGTGGGTTTCGAAGTCTGTAAACTTCAGCTGATGATATGTGAGCAAATGCAGTGAGCTCCGTGTACTTGACCAGATTAAAAATATATACTAAGCTTAAAGAAAGCGTTAATGTAAACATTAATGGGGGTGTTAAAATGGAACGCATTGCCGGCATAAATGAAGTTCGCCCGAAATTAACTTCCTTCATCGAATCCTTAAAAAATGATTCCCCTGTAGTTATTACGATTAATAGTGAACCTAAAGCCGTACTCCTGGATTACGAGAAATACCGGTTCTTACAAAAAACCGCTGAAGAAAATAAAAGGTTGGCCTTAAAAGAAACCCTGGCCAAGATTCGTTCCCGGGCAGCTACAAACGGTCTTACCCAAGCGGATATAGAAGAAGAAATAAAGGAGTACAGGGAGGGCAAATGAAAGTAGTTTTAGATACGAATGTGGTTATATCCGGCCTGTTGGTACCGGTAGGGCCGCCTGGCAAAGTAGTAGACCTTTGGGCAGACGGGAAAATCGAAGTTGTAATTAGCCCGGCGGTTATAACGGAGTATATGGGGGTTTTTCTCAGGCCGAGGTTTGCTAAGGCTGGCACCGTGGAAGAAAGGCAGCAATTGCTGGAAGGTTTTATTAACCTTGATAACACAATTTTGGTATTGCCTGATGTAGAAATTAACGCTATTGCTGTAGATCCAAGTGATAACCGTTTTTTAGAGTGCGCCAAAACGGGGGAAACCAACTGCCTCATCTCTGGTGACAGCCATCTGCTTGCCCTGGGGGAATATGAAGGGATCCCCATAATCACCCCGAAGCAGTTTATAGAAACATTTTCTCTTGGAGAGTTGGCAACATAAAGGGGAAAGAGCCTGCACCTCCATGGTTTGCTGTTATTATTATAACTCAAACTACAGCGTAAACTTCTGCTGACGACATGCGAGCAAATGCAATATCAAGAAATGGTAGAGACGGCTATCAGCTGGCGCCAGTGCAGAGGCTATCGCCAGGCAGCGGAATTTTTGCGCCGCATGAAGGGCCTCTATGAACGCCACGGGGCAGCAACAATCCTGAATATGAAGATGATTATAACAAGAAAAAATTTCCTTTTAGATGGGGAGGCGAGCAGGAAAATGAAGTTGAAACAGTCACAGCCTAACTGGCGAGTAAAAAATATTTGAGGGAAAAGGGCACTGCAAAAGCTTTACATCCAAGGCCGCTTCCTTTACAATGATAAAATACCGGTAAAGTATGGGGAAGGATAATGAACTATAAGAAAACCGAAGAACTTGTAACCCGCGGACAAAAACTGCTGGATAAAGGTGATTTCAAGGGTGCGGCCAAAGCTTTTGCCGCCGCCCTGGCAAAGGAGGACATCATACAAACTCGCAACAACTTGGCTTCAGCGCTTTTTCATGCCGGTGAACCCCGGCGCGCTTTGGAGGTAATCCAGCCGGCCTTCAATACGGATGAAGATAACAAGCGCGCCAATCCCTTCACCTATGCCCTGGCCGCCAGCATTTACACGACCCTGGGGCAGGTCGGGGAAGCCCGGCAGCACCTCAAACAAGCTGTACAAAGTTTTGATAACGGCCTGGCGGAATTCTATCGCGCCCGCAGCCAGGTCCCGCGGCCTTTCCTGGAGTACACGGTGAGCATCATGCGGGCGGCAGCCGGGCTTAATGATCACCGCCAGGTATTTGAGCTGTATCGCCGCTGGGAGACTTATCATGTTAACTGGGAAAACAAGTTCCTAGCCGGGGTGGCCTGCTTCAACCTGGGCCGTTATAAACGGGCGGCAAGCCTGTGGTCTTCCATAGCGGGGGTACACAGGTTATTTGCCGCTATGCAGCAGGTGGCTTTTCTGGTGGAGCGCGGCGTTATCCCGCCCTTTACCATGGGCTACAAGTTGTACGATAAAGAAGAACTCGATGCAATTATCAAAGCCTGCGCCGCGAATAAAGAGTTATACCGCCGGTACTTGCAGGACGGTTATATTTTAATGGTGTTGCTGTCCTATATCCTGGAAGCGGGAGAAATGCAGGCGGCCGGTATAGTCGCCCATTCCCTGGTGGCTTTTGCCGGCGAATGGGGAGAACAGCTGGGGTGGAAGATACTAGAATCCCCCCACTTCATCTCTGCTGTGAAAATGGCGGCGGTGCAGGCCCTTATTGATCGGGGATTGCTGAAGGAAGGGGAGCCGTTCCCCATGTTTATTGCGGGGGAAAAACGGCTGGTCCAACTTAAGAAAACCCCTGTCATACTGGAACCGGATCAAGAGCTGGACGCCATAGTGGAAAGGGCCTTCGAGATGCGGGATAAAGGACAGGTAGATGCCGCCATCAAACTGCTACGGGACCTGTACCTGCAAGGGAAATACTACTTCCGGGCCATGATGGCCCTGGCCAATCTCCTGCGCCAGAAGGGTGAAACGACAGAATCCTTGCGAATAATGGCCACGCTTAAGGAAATAGCCCCGGAAGACCCGGCGGTGCTGTTCAATTATGCCGCGTTGATGCTCCAGATGGACAGGATAGAGGAGGCCCGTGCCTTCCTGGAAAAAATCGATAGGGAAGGGTTGAACGAAGATTTTCTGCAGAAACTAGGCCTGCTGGAGTTAGAACTGCAGAAAAGAGAACTCTTCCTTAACATAGACCAGGAGAAAGTGATCAAATTTTATCAAGAGGAAGAGCGGGAGGAAATAGAAGCCAAATCCCTTCCCCGGGGTCCTTCCCTCTTGCGTGGCTTAAGGAACATGCCCGCCCACTGGCTGGACGGCGCCTGCTGCCAGTACGGCCTGGAACCGGCACGGCTGCGGCGCGAGCGGGAAAAACAGCTGGCAGAGTATCTTACCGCCCCCGGCAACCTGGAAAAGGTTGTGGCCGGGCTGGGCGCAGGGGAACGGGAGCTTCTTAAGTATTTGCTGCAGAGGGGCGGGTGGAGCCGTCTGAATGTCGTTACCCGCAAATTTGGCTCCCTGGAAGGGGACGGTTTCTTCTGGCAGGAGCAGGCTCCCGGGTCTCCCCTGGGGCGCCTTTGGTCAAAGGCCCTGGTCATGGTGGGCAAGGCGGATCTGGAAGGCAGGCGGGTCAAAATTGCCACTATCCCTGTCGAACTGCGGCAGCCCCTTGAGGGTATACTGGGTATACAGGTGATAAGTTGATTTCTATTACCAAAAACGGCGAGGGGCGCGCAATTTCATACAAGTCTTACCCCCTTGGTTTAAACTTTTCGCAGCAGTGACCCTGGAACTTCTTCCTCGCAGAGCAGGTTCAACTCGAAGGGACCGGCTGTAATTTGACCTCCCTTGATAAAGTTGCAAACCAGGATTATGCGTGCAATTGCATTGCCAGTAGTGGTATACTCATAGTAAGGAAATCTTTCTAAGAGTAAGGAGGAGATGCTTCATGTCCACGCCGTTAGTGCGCTTAACCAGTAAAGGGCAGATGACTATTCCCCAAAGTGTCAGAGAAACTTTGGGCCTGAAGGCAGGCGATTATTTGACCATCCAGGTTGATGAAGATGAGATACGTTTGAAAAAGGTCCAGCCGGTAAAGCCCTTGAGTAAAGAAGACCCTATATGGAAATTGGTTGGTGCCGGGAACAGTGGCCTTAAAGACGTCGCTGCCAACCATGATCATTACCTGGCTGAAGGTGAAGTAGAAAGATGGAAAAATAATGGTAGATACCAGTGCTATTTACGCCCTTATTGACCGTTCGGACGATTGGCATGAGAAGGCTAAGAATCTCTTTAAGAAATTAAGCGAACAGGATGTTGATTTAATATTAACAAACTTTATTTTAGCTGAAACCCATGCTTTAATTTTGAGCCGTATAGGTCATGAACTGGCCCGTGAATGGGTAAAAAATTTGGTTTGGAAAATTGAACGTGTTAAAGAAGAAGATGAGAAGCGAGCCAGGGAAATCATAATTGCATACAAAGATAAGTCTTTTTCTTATACCGATGCTACTACTTTTGCTGTTATGGAACGGTTAAAGATGAATGTAGCGCTGGCCTTTGATAATCATTTTACCCAGTTTGGCTGGCAGTGTTTTGACGCTTAAAATTTTTTCTGACATATTTCAATGCGCGCCAGTTCTTGCGCGGACACCTTCTTCCTGATGAAAATCAGCATTCTTTCCAGCCTGGGTCAACGAAATCTTGCCGGGATGGCAGGAAACCATCGTTGTGTCGAAAAAGTCAAAGGTAAAATACTGGCAACGCGAACCCCGGCGCGCCCTGGAGGTAATCCAGCCTGCCTTAAACATGGATGAAGAACCAGAACTCATAATTTTATCTACGTACATGACTAGCGCGGAAATGGCGTGATAGTTTTTATACAAAAGGCCGGATTCATTGAGGGCTCCTCCTTTTCTGGTTATAACAGAGCTTAAATCAGTTGGAGTTTACATCAAGTTAATCACAGGCTGGGCAGGAAATTCCATTTGCCTGTCGAATAGAAACGAAATAGTCGCTCTGAGCATAGAAAGGAGCATCTAACCTCAACAATGAACGTTCCACCTTCAGGATCCGCCCTGCCGTACGAAGACGAAGTAGATTTAAGGGAAATTTTGCTGGTTCTCTGGCGCCAGCGCTGGATGATTATCCTTATTACCCTGGCTGCTGTCTTAGCCTCTGTCCTTGCCAGTGTAGTATTGCCCCCGGTTTATAGAGTAGAAGCCCTGGTAGAATTAGAGAGGGTAGACACAAAAGCCCCACAGCAAAATGAAGGGAAAGCAATACTTGAGAGCCAGGCCCTCTTAACCACGGCCCTGGAGCAACTGGCAATACCGGCTGACCCCCGCAGCTTTAAAGCCCGCGGGGAAGTGATCAAAGATACCGAATACCTCAGGTTTTCCCTGGAGGGCCAGGACCCCCCGCAAGTTGCAGCCGTGGCAGGTAAAATGGTGGCCCTTTTTATTGAGCAACGGAATAAAGTTTATGAAGAGCGCCGGGCGCCGCTGGAAAAAGAGCTACATAAAATCAGCCGCGAACTGGAACAATCCAGTACCGACAGGGAAAAAATTAATGAGCTTATTGCCGGCCTGGAAAAGGCGCCTTTAAGCCAGGTTGAGCAGAAGCTCTATGCCCTGCAACTGGCCCAGTTGCAGGGGATCCAGGCCCAGGAAAAGGTTGGACTGACAGGACAGTATCTTTCCCTCCAGGACAAACTGGCCGCCATGCACCCGGCAAAAATCGTTGATGATCTCAGCGAGCCGGAAAAGGTCAGGCCCCGCCTGCTGCTCAATGCTGCCGTGGCCCTGGTCCTGGGTCTAATGGCAGGCATTTTCCTTGCTTTGGGCCGCAACTGGCTGGCAGGACCCTCCCAAAAATGAATACCGGGTCGAACTATATGGTGAAACCTTAAAAGAAACAGGGAGGAGTCAATATGCAGAAAGGCAAACGGTTTGTAGCGCTGGTAGTTGGATTGGTTCTAGTGTTTTCCTTTGTCTTGCCCGCCTGGGCCAGGGCAGGAGAGTGGAGCTGGGAGAAGGAAGTGACATTGGCAGCTGGACTGCAAGCTGATGGCCAGGTTCTAGAGCAGGAACAGGAAAGGGAGAGGGAAAGGGAAAGGGAACGCGAGAGGGAACATCTAAAACTCCGGAACGGTAAAAGTGTGGCCGGGCATGTTTATAAAGGCGTGGAGAATGCCCTGCTGCATGTGAAAAATCCCGTAGCGCGGGCTGCATTGACGGCGATCCTGGAGGGGAGGAGCGTAGCTGAAGCAGTTTATGAAGCCAAGGCACAGTTGGGCTCCTGGAAGGACGCCGGCGAGATTGCCAGCGTTACGGAGCAACTGGAAACTGCCGTGGAAGCAGACACGACCCTTGATGCCGGTACCAGGACGCAATTAAAGAAGCACCTGGGTGTGATGTACTTAAAGGCCGGCAAGTTTAAAAATGCCCGGGAATTACTGGAGACCGTCCTGGAGCAGGAGCCTGGTGACGAAGAGGCTTACCAGCAATTAGATCAGGCTTATGCGGCCAGCGGGGACTTGCAGGTAAAGGTTTATGTCAAAGGGAAGGGCCTGCAATTTGATGTTCCTCCCCGGATTGAAAACGACCGGGTGTTGATACCTGTACGGTTCCTGGCTGAGGGACTGGGTGCAACCGTAAACTATGACAATGGTGAAGTAATCATTAAAAATAGGGGCTCCACCATTCGCCTGGTAATAGGGAGCAATAAAGCCCTGGTAGATGGCGTAACGGTTGACCTGGATGTCCCGGCCCAGGTGGTTGATGGGCGGACCCTCGTACCCTTAAGATTTGTCAGCGAGAAATTTAAGGCTAAAGTAGACTATTATGGCGGTAGTAACCTGGTGGCAGTGCAGCCTTTATAAAGCGTGGGGAAAGGTAGGAAGGGGAGCCTCGCCTGGCAGCGGGGCTCTTTTTATTTAACTTTAAACCCTTAACTTCTTCCTCACTATATGCTATATTGTGTGTATAGCAGAAGATGAAGACCTGTTCCTTGCTCTGGCCGGGGGCAGTTTTGTTTTAAGGTGCTGCTGCGAAAAGTGTTATATCGGGTGAAATAAATGGGTGCTTTGATCGGCTGGTTCTGCCATTATACGCCGGTAGAAATTATTACGGCCCTGGGATTTATCCCTTACCGCCTTTTGGGCAGGGAGGGCAATACCCCGCGGGCTGATACATACCTGGTGGGCAACCTCTGCCCTTACGTCAAAAGCTGCCTGGAAACAGCCATCAGGCAGGAATTGCCGCCCCTGGCCGGCACAGTTATAGCCCGCTCCTGCAATGCCATGATCCACCTGGCCAGCACCTGGCCCCGTTATGGTGGGCAGGGAGCTACGCTGGTTCTGGACGTCCCCAGGCGGCTGGACGAAGAGGCTGTCCTCTACTACAGCCAGAATTTACGCCGGCTGGCAGGAGAACTGGCCTGGCTGGGTGAGCGGCAGTTAGAGGACAGCCTCTTGTGGCAGGCGATCGATGCCTGGGAAGAGCAGCGGTCTTACTGGCGTGGGCTCCTGGCTGCCCGGGCGCGGGGAGAAATTTGCTTAAGCGGGAGTGACGTCATGGCCTGGCTGGACGGGTGGCAGACCTGCGCGACGGCGGCCGGCCGGGATAAAGGGCAGGCCGGGAGCGCTGCCATAGAGCAGCAGTCCCGGCCGGATTTCCGGGGACGGCCGCGCCTGATGCTGGCAGGCAGCATTCTCCCGGCTGAACTACCTGCCCTGATCGAAGAATGGGGGGGCTGGTCTGTTTTCGAAGACGCCTGCAACGGGCGGCGTTTCTTGCTGGCGGAGGTGGCGCGGGAAACGGGGGACCCTTACCTGCACCTGGCCCGGCTCTACCTGGGAGGACCGCCCTGCCCCCGCATGGTTGCCGATCAAACCCGGCGGCAGCAGTACTGGGCCGGTGTGGTTGATGATTACCAGATCGATGGGGTAATTTATCACGTTATGAAATTTTGCGACGCGGCCATCTACGACTTCCGCGCCATGAAGGATTTTTGCGACCGGAGGGGCCTGCCGCTGTTACGGCTCGACGGGGACTATACCGGCGGTGCTCGTGGCCAGTGGCAGACGCGGGTGGAAGCTTTCTTAGAAATGTTTTGAGGTACGGCTTATGGATATTTACCAGTTGATACGTTTTCACCTGGCCGGTCCCCTGCGCCGGCGGGCTTTTAAATCACCCTGGGCCTACAGGCTGTTGAAACAGCTGGTGGCAGCCCAGAAAAAACGCTACTCCTGGCAGGCGGCCTACGAACTGCTATTGAATACCATCGACCAGGTGGCGGCGGCATACCTGCAGCAGGGTCCGGTGGTCTGGCACAATGTTTTTTTCCCCACAGAAATCCTGTACGGCCTGGGGCTGGTCCCGTTTGCTCCTGAGGCGGCCGCCGCTGTGGCCGTAGGCCTGGGGGTGGCGGAAGAAGCTTTCCGGGTGGCCGAAGGCGACTGGGTGAGCGGCGAAAGCTGTTCTTTCCACCGCCTGGCCTACGGCTGCGACCGGGCCGGCTATTTGCCGCCGCCGGGGGCCGTCGTCTGCAGTTCCCACCTTTGTGATGCCGCCCCCCAGTCCCTGGCAGCTGCCGCCGGCTATCACCATGTACCTTTCTACCTGCTGGATGTCCCTCACCGGCAGGATGCCGCTGCCATTAACTATGTGGCGCGCCAGCTTAAAAGCATAACCTTCTCCCTGGCGGACGCTTTAGGGGTCCCGTGGGACCAGGAACGCTTCCAGGAGGCCTTGCTTGCCTCGAACACGGCCCGGGAGCACTTGCTGGCCGTCAACCGGCTGCGCCGGCAGCGGCCTGCCTGCATTCGCGGTGATGAAGCCCACGGGTTTATTTACCTGATGCTGGCCGGTTTCGGGTCGGAGGCTGCGGCCGCGGTGTACAGGCAGCTGGCCGCGGAGCTGGAACAGCGGTGGCGGGAACAACGCCGGGCCGTGCCGGAGGAAAGGGCCCGCCTTTTGTGGCTCCACCTGCGGCCCTATTATCCCACGGAGATTTTTAACCTCCTGGAGCAGGAGGCCGGCGCGGTGGTTGTTTTCGAAGAAATGCACCACGTCTACTGGGAACCCCTGGACCCGGCCAGGCCGTTTTACAGCCTGGCGGGCAAGGTCTTAAGCCACCACGGCCTGGGTTGCATGAGCAGGAGGATAGAAGCTATCCTGGCCATGGTTGACGCCTACCAGGTGGATGGCGTCATTCACTTTGCCCACTGGGGCTGCCGCCAGAGCACGGCCGGCCTGCGCTTGCTGCAGGATGCTTTGCGGGACAGGGAGATCCCCTTCCTGAACCTGGAAGGGGACTGCGTGGATAAAAGCAAGTACGCTCCTGGCGCCACCAGGACGCGCCTGGAAGGTTTTTTGGAAATGCTACGAGCAGTTTAAAGGAGGTTGTCCTTTTGACTGTAACTGCGGGACTGGATCTGGGTTCGCTGACGACCAAAGCTGTCGTTATCCGCGATGGAGTGATTGCCGGGTCGGTTGTTATGAAAAGCGGGGTCCAGAGTGAAGATATTGCCTGGAGAGCCTTAAAGGCAGCCCTGGATCAGGCGGGTATAGGGGAAGAGCAGGTAGACGGTATTGTGGCCACCGGTTATGGGCGCGTGAGGGTACCTTTTGCCCACCACAAAGTGACGGAAATCACCTGCCATGCCCGGGGGATATATCACCTCTGGCCGGAGGTGGCGACGGTAATTGATATCGGCGGCCAGGACAGCAAGGTAATCCTCCTTGACCGCGGGGGCAAGGTGCGGGACTTTGTCATGAATGAAAAGTGCGCCGCCGGGACCGGGCGTTTCCTGGAAGTCATGGCCCGGTCCCTGGAGGTCAACGTTGAAGAAATGGGGGAGCTCTCCCTGGCAGCACCGCGGGGCGCCAGCATCAGCAGCATGTGCACGGTTTTTGCGGAATCAGAAGTGGTCTCCCTGGTGGCCGAAGGCCGGCCGGTAGCTGAAATAATCCGCGGCCTGCATGAAGCTGTTGCCCAGCGGGTAGCGGCCATGGCCAGCCGCGTGGGCTGGGAAGAGCCGGTAGCCATGACGGGCGGGGTGGCGAAAAACAGGGGTGTCGTCAAGAGCCTGGAAGATAACCTGGGGACCGCTATTCGCGTACCCCCGGACCCGCAGATTATTGGCGCCCTGGGCGCGGCCCTGCTGGCAGCTGACAGCAAGAAATAAACAGAAAACGAGGTGCCCATGCTTGCCATACGAACCCATCGCCCCCATCGCCTGGCGGGACGGCCAGGTGGAGATGATCGACCAGACGAGGCTGCCCGGGGAACTGGTTATTATCCGGCCCCGGACGGTAGAGGAGATGTGGGACGCTATAAAAAAGCTCAAGGTCCGGGGGGCACCGGCCATCGGTATAGCTGCGGCCCTGGGCCTTTACCTGGCTATCAAGAATTCCCGGGCCGGGGACAGGGCGGAATTTGAGGCCGAGCTAAAACAGGCTGCTGATTACCTGGCCTCATCCCGGCCTACGGCGGTGAACCTTTTCTGGGCCTTAAAACGGGTGCAGCAGGCAGTGGCAGCTGCAACGACCAGTGATGTTTCTTCCTTGAAGGAACTGGTGTTAAAGGAAGCCCTGGCCATCCGCGACGAAGATGAAGCCATGTGCCGGGCCATCGGGGAAAATGGCGCTCCCCTCCTCCAAAATGCTGAAGCCGTCCTCACCCACTGCAATGCCGGTACCCTGGCTACCGCCCGCTACGGCACGGCCCTGGCGCCCATCTATTACCTGGCTTCCCGGGGTAAAGTCCTCAAGGTCTTTGCCGATGAAACCCGGCCCCTGCTCCAGGGAGCCCGCCTGACGGCCTGGGAACTACAGCAGGCCGGCATCCCGGTCACCCTGATCACCGATAATATGGCTGCCGCCGTCATGGCCCGGGGCTGGGTCCAGGCAGTCATCGTCGGCGCCGACCGCATTACGGCCAACGGCGATGTGGCCAATAAAATCGGTACCTACGGGGTGGCCATCCTGGCCAGAGAGCACGGCATCCCCTTTTATGTAGCGGCTCCGGCTTCTACCTTTGACTTGAGCCTCTCCAGCGGCGACCAGATTCCCATTGAAGAAAGAGACCCGGCTGAAGTCAGCCACTTTGGCCTGCGGCCCACGGCGCCGGAAGGCATCAACATTTTTAACCCGGCCTTTGACGTGACTCCTCACCGTTATGTAACGGCCATTATTACGGAAAGAGGGATCATCCGCCCGCCATATAAACAAAATATCGCGCGCATAATATAAAAAACCACCCCTAAGGAGGCCGGGTACGAAAATGAATAAGGAAAGGGAAATTGACGAGCAGCGGCGGTTGGCTGAAGCCCTGGGGGAAGAGCAAGAGCAAAAGAGGGAGCAGTTCGCCCGTAATATCATGCGGGAAAGGGAAGGCGTTGCTGCTGAAAGGGAGAAATTCCTCCAGGACCTGAAGACCGGGTCCATTAAGAAGTTGTAGCTAAGAAAAGAGGCCATTTGCGGTTTGATGGCAGGTGGCCTCTTCAAGTATTCCCTAACTTTTAATTGACAGTGTTAAATTATGGTTCTATGATAAAATCGTTAAATAGTGCACAGTAAAATACTACATAGAAGGGGCGTTATCTGGGTGCGGATTGCGATTATCGGCGGTTCCGGGGTTTACGATCCGGGTATTTTAAGCAATATCCGGGAAGAAAGGGTTGATACGCCCTACGGTACGGCCGTCCTCAAGGTCGGTACTTACCAGGGCGAGGAGATAGGCTTCATGCCCCGCCATGGGGAGAAGCACACCGTGCCTCCCCACAGGGTGAATTACCGGGCCAACATCTGGGCCCTGAAGATGCTTAAAGTGGAACGGGTGCTGGCCACGGCCGCCGTCGGTTCCACCAACCCCGGTTACAGGCCCGGGGATTTCGTCATTGTCAATGATTTCCTGGACTTTACCAAAACCCGCACTTATACCTTTTTTGAAGGCGGCGAGATGGGGGTAGTCCATACGGATTTTACCACGCCTTACTGCCCCGAACTGCGGCGGCTGCTGGTGGAGACGGCCGCCGGGCTGGGGATCAAGGCCCATGACGGCGGGGTCTATGCCTGTACCGAAGGACCACGCTTTGAAACCCCGGCCGAGATCCGCATGATCCGGCAGCTGGGCGGGGACCTGGTGGGGATGACCAATGTCCCCGAAGTCATCCTGGCCCATGAGGTGGGCCTGTGCTACGGCCTCATTGCCATGGTGACCAATATGGCGGCCGGCATTTCCGCCACTCCTTTAAGCCACGCCGAGGTCCTGGAGATCATGGACCAGAACGGCAAGAACCTGCGTGACCTCATCATGCAAACTATCCCCAGGATTCCCCGGGAAAGAAACTGCCGCTGCAGCCTTACCGGCGGGAAGATTGAGGTCTGAAAAGGGAGGAGTAGGAAATGGCTGCGTCTATTATTCGCGATCCCGGCCTGGCCCCCGGGGGGCTGCTGAAAATTGAGTGGGTGCAAAAGCATATGCCCATATTAAACGAAATTCGCCGGGATTTTGAGGAGCGGCGTCCCTTTGCCGGCAAAAGGGTGGCCATTTGCCTGCACCTGGAGGCCAAGACAGCCTACCTGGCCCTGGTCATCCAGGCCGGGGGGGCGGAAGTGGCCATTTGCGGTTCCAACCCCCTGTCCACCCAGGACGATGTCTGCGCCGGGCTGGCAAGCCTTGGGGTGTCTGTCTATGCCCACCACGGCTGCACGGCGGGAGAATATAATTTTTATTTGAATAAAGTGCTGGATACCAGGCCCCACTTGTTGATTGATGACGGTGGCGACCTGGTCCATTTACTCCATACCGGCCGGCGGGAGCTCCTGCCGGAGATTACCGGCGGTGCCGAAGAGACCACCACCGGCATTTTACGCCTGAAGGCCATGGAAGCCGAGGGCGCCCTGGCCTTTCCCATGGTGGCCGTCAACAACGGCGACTGCAAGCACCTTTTTGATAACCGTTACGGTACCGGCCAGTCTACATGGGACGGTATCATGCGCAATACCAACCTGACGGTCTGCGGCAAGACTGTGGTCATTGCCGGTTATGGCTGGTGTGGCAAGGGGGTGGCCATGCGGGCTAAAGGCCTGGGTGCCAGGGTAATAGTCACCGAGGTTGACCCGGTCAGGGCCAATGAAGCCTTGATGGACGGCTTCCAGGTCATGCCCATGCGGGAAGCGGCTAAAGCCGGGGACTTCTTTGTGACGGTTACCGGCTGCGCCAATGTCATCCGCGGTGAACATTACGCCGTCATGAAGGACGGCGCCATACTCGCCAACGCCGGCCATTTTGACGTGGAAATCAACAAGCAGGATTTAATGGCTATGGCCAAAAGCCACCGGGTGGCGCGCCGTAATATTGAGGAGTTTGTCCTGGAGGACGGCCGGCGCATCTATCTCCTGGCCGAGGGGCGCCTGGTAAACATTGCGGCTGCCGACGGCCACCCGGCGGAGATCATGGACCTTACCTTTGCCCTCCAGGCCCTTTCCCTGGACTACCTGGTAAAGAACGCCGGCAAGCTGCCGCCCCGGGTCCTCCCCGTGACCAGGGAAATCGACCGCCAGGTGGCCTCATTGCGCTTAAGGGCCCTGGGGGTGGAGATAGATACCCTGACGGAAGAACAGGAACGCTACCTGGCCAGCTGGCGGCATGAGGAGGGCGCAACTGCTGCCTCCAGGTAAGTCAGGGTACACGCCGCCGCATCCAGGCGGGCGCGGATACCCAGGGGCAGGGTGGCCTGGATAGCCAGGTGGCCGGCCGGCAGGCCGTAGAAGCAAGGAATGCCTGAAGGGGTTAAATGCCCGGCAATTACTTCCAACAAAGCCGGGTTGCTGCCAGTTTCCCCGCACCTGGTACAGATACCAAAAACAATCCCGGCCGCAGCCTCCAGTTTGCCTGCCAGCTTGAGCTGGGTAAGCATCCGGTCGATGCGGTAGGGCGCCTCATCTACTTCTTCGAGGAAAAGGATTTTCGCCCGGGTATCAATTTCAAAGGGCGTACCCAGGGTGGCTGCTACCAGGGACAGGTTGCCACCGGTGACTATCCCTTCGGCCTGTCCGGGATTGATGGTCACTGGTTGGGGTAATCCCGGCGCTGGCGGGATGCTGCCCAGGGGTGAAGCAACCGTCAGGGCCCGGCAGAGGTTTTCCCTGGTATAGGGTGGCAAGTCCTCGCTGCCCAGTTCGGGATAGAGCATGGGGCCGTGGAAGGTTACCAGGCCGGTCATTTTGTTGAGGGCCAGGTGCAGGGCGGTAATGTCGCTGTAGCCTACTAAAATTTTTGGATGGCAACGGATAAGGTTGTAATCGAGATCAGCCAGGAGCCGCAGGGTGCCATAACCGCCCCGGAGGCAGGTTATGGCCTTTACTTCCGGGTCCCGGAACATCTGGTGCAGGTCGGCCAGGCGCCCGGCATCGCTGCCGGCCAGGTAACCGGCGGCCTTGCTTATATGGGCCCCGGTACGGACGCGGTAGCCCAGGCTGCGCCAGAATTGGATGCCCCGGGCCAGGTACGCCGGGTCCGGCAAGGGACTGGCCGGGGCAATGATACCGATGGTATCGCCCTCCACAAGGGCCGGGGGTTTTAAAATGGGGGTCGGTCCGGACATGGCACTTCCCTCTGCCTGGAGTATCAATTCCTGCGCGCCTGGTTTACTTACATTACGTCCAGGCCGGCCTCCGGTTGGCCCTGGTTTAACTGGCACCGGGCCCCCCTGATCCATATTATATGCTCCACTAAAATAAAAACGGCAGGGTTTACCTGCCGTTTGCCAATTTAAACGGGCAGTGCTATTTGCGGGTGATGCCGTCGGCATTCTTTTCAGCAGAGCCCTTGGCAATGAAAGTCTTGCAGCAGGTTTCCGCCGAAGACTTAACAGGGGTGGCTGAAATAGTGCCGGCCATGGGGGCATCGACATTCTGGGGTTGAGAGTTACTCATGGCGTCGGAAGTAACCAGGATCTGTGAAGCATCACAGACATTACCACTGGACCAGTAATGGCAGTTGTTAACGCTGCAGGTAATGCGCGGCATAAAAGGCACCTCCAATAATTAATCTGGCCTTCTAAAGAAAATATCCCCCGGCAGCAGCCTTTTTATGCGCTTAAATACCATTAGATAATTTATATCCCACCGGTATATACTAATTTTGAAGTTTTGGTGAAGTTCCTTGACAGAGGTGAAGCCGGTAAATAAGATAAAGTTAAGCTTTACATATGGGGGGTATGCCAAAATCGACCCTGAACTTGCCAAAAATGGTTGAGGAGGTTATGATATATGATGTGGGGATATTATGGCAATTGGGGGATGGGCCTCTGGATGCTAGTCTGGTGGGTTTTACTAACCGGGATCCTGGTCCTGGCGGTCTATGGCCTGGTAAGCCTGTTTAACCGCCGCACCGGACAGCAGCCCGTGCTGCGTCCCGACCCCCTGGGGATTTTAAAGGAACGTTATGCAAGGGGTGAAATAACCACCGACGAGTATCACCGCATGCGTGAGGAACTCAGGGAATAGATTTGTAGTTGGAACACTTACCACATCTTACTTCTATTTTCGGGGAGGGTGGCTATGCGACGCCAACTTGGCAGCGATGCCGGTTTAACGGCGCGGATGTTTTTAACCATGTTTTTGCTGGCAGCCCTGTATCTCTTCTTCCTGGCCGTCCTGTGGCAGGCCGGGGTCAGTTATACAGGTATGATCATTTTTGTCGGGATCATGCTGGCCGTCCAGTATTACTTTTCCGACCGCATGGTGCTCTGGTCCATGGGCGCCCGGGAGGTGTCACCCCGCGAGGCCCCGGAGCTCCATGCCCTGGTGGAAAGGCTGGCCGCCCTGGCCGACTTACCCAAACCCAGGGTAGCTATTGTTGATACTCCCATGCCCAATGCCTTCGCCACCGGCCGTAATCCGGCCAATGCCGTCGTGGCAGTGACAACCGGCATCCTGGAACGCCTGGACCCGCCGGAACTGGAGGCCGTCCTGGGCCATGAATTGAGCCATATCAAAAACCGGGATATGACGGTGCTGACGCTGGCCAGCTTTTTTGCTACCGTCGCTTCCTTTATTGTGCAAAACTTTTTCTACTGGGGCGGCGCCTTTGGCGGCCGCGACCGGGACGAGCGCAACAATACCATGCTGGTTTACTTGGTGTCCCTGGTGGTCTGGCTGGTCAGTTACTTCCTCATTCGTGCCCTGTCCCGTTACCGGGAGTTTGCCGCCGACCGGGGTTCGGCCATCCTTACCGGTTCGCCGGGCCAGCTGGCCTCCGCCCTGGTAAAGATCAGCAGCAGCATGGCGCGCATCCCCGACCGGGATTTACGCCAGGCCGAGGCCTTTAACGCCTTCTTCATTATCCCGGCCTTAAATGGCAACAGCATCATGGAGCTTTTCTCTACCCACCCGTCCCTGGAGCGCCGCCTGGCCTACCTGCGTAAACTGGAGCGGGAAATGGAGGATTGGCGGTGAGCTTATGGGACGCCCTCCTGGGGCGGACCCGGGTACCGCCGGCGCGGACGGAGCCCCTTTTTGCCCTGAGCACGGCCATTATTACCTTGGAAAGCGAGCTGGGCTGGCAACCCGGCGGCCGGGCCGGGGTGGTGCTGCGGCCTGGGGAAGATAGTTTTTTTGCCGGCGCCCGGGAAGAGACGGAGGAACTGGTATCCCTGGCCGCCCGGGAAATGGAGGGCACCCTGGAGAGTAAAAAGGATGAGTATGGCTACCAGTGGCTCATCTTCGCCGACCGCGACTGGGAGGACCTGGTGGCCCTGGCCCACATGGCCGGCCAGAATTTTAAGGACAAGGGCGCCGGCGACCGCCTGCTGGCGGCGGTTTTTAAGCTGCAGAAAAAGGACCAAGTCCTCTATCTCATTTTTAGCTATAAGCGGGGAGCCTTTTATCCCTTTATCCCCGTTGATGAACGGAATAAGAAGCGGGATAATGCCGGGGAAATGCGCCTGGCGGCTTTAATGGAGAAGGAGCTTCCCTGGGAAAAGGATCTAACCCGCTGGTATCCCCTCTGGGGTTGCCCGGTATAACCCACGAAAGGAGCTTTTGTACTATGGGCATCCTGTCGCGTATGTCGACAATTTTCAAATCCAAGATGAATAAGATCCTCGATCAGGTAGAAAACCCCCAGGAAACCCTGGAATATTCCTACAACCGCCAGCTGGAAATGCTCCAGAACGTCAAACGTAACCTGGCTGATGTCGTTGCTTCCAAAAAACGCCTGGAACTCCAGGCCGTCAAGCTGAAGGATAGCCAGAAAAAGCTGGAAGAACAGGCCCGCCAGGCCCTGCAGCTGGGACGGGAGGACCTGGCCACCACCGCCCTGGAGCGGAAAGCAGCCATCCAGCAGCAGCTGGATGGCCTGGAAGAGCAGATTAAAGGGCTGGAGGCCGAACAGGCCAAACTGGCTGCCGTGGAGGCCAAACTCCAGGCCAAGGTAGAGGCCTTCCGGACCAAGAAAGAAATAATCAAGGCCCAGTATTCGGCGGCCCAGGCCCAGGTCAAAATCGGGGAAGCGGCTACCGGCCTGTCGGAAGAGCTGGCCGACGTCTCCCTGGCCATCCAGCGGGCCGAAGAAAAAACTGAGCAAATGCGGGCCCGGGCGGCAGCCATTGACGAACTGGTAAATTCCGGAGTGCTGGAAGACGCCCTGCAAACGGCCGATCCCCTGGAGAGGGAATTGAAGCAGGCCAGCGCTGCCAGCCAGGTCCAGGCGGAACTGGAACGCTTGAAGAAAGAGGTGGGCAAAGCTTGATTATCCGCATTTTAACGGAAGGTCAGTACCGGCTGGAAGGGGAGGCCTTGAGCGAACTCGACCGTTTGGATGACAGGCTGCTGGATGCCCTGGCGGCAGGTAACCGGGAGGAATATGATACTAATTTCCGGGAGGTCCTGGCCTTGATCCGCGGCCGGGGCAGCCGCATTCCCGATACCGAACTGGTAGAATCGGATCTCATCCTGCCGGCACCGGACACCACCTTTGAAGAGGCCCGGAGCCTCTTTGCCGGTTACCCGCGGCAGCTGAGTTAAGCTAAAATATAGGCGCTGAAAGGCAGGCAGGTATCTTTTTGAGATACCTGTTTTTTTGTTGGCGCAAAATGGTAAGATATAGTATAATAGGAATTAAATGGAGTCACAACCATCGAAAGCATAAAAATTGCGGGCTGGCATTTGTCTGAAGCGAGCGAGCTTCTACCGAGCGGCGAAGCGGTCCTGGCGAAGCCGAGGGATGATAAGCGGGGCCGAGGACAGAGAGGCCTGCGGCCGGATTCTAAAGGCAAGGACGCCGAATAGGCCGCCCAGCACTCACAGTAACCAAGTTACAGTAACCAGTTCTTCGGTTTATGCAGTCGCACTACCTTTGGAGGTACCTGAGTTTAGTGAGTGCTGGGCGCCCGAGCCCGAGGCTGACCCAGCACTCAACTCGCAACGGTTTTGTTCGCGAAGAGACACCTATTACAAACGAGTTGAGTGCTGGGCGCTCCGCGAGGACTTTGGTGCGAGCTAGACAATGCCAGCCTGTGACAAAGTTATTTTTGCGGGAGGGGAGAAAATGCGGAAAGCTAGTTTGGCCGGGCTAATCATGTTTTTCCTGCTCCTGCCGTGGGGAACGGCCTGGGCCGGGCCGGCGGCGAGCTCACTGCTGGCCCTGTTGCCGCCTGAACAGGCCAGGGCAGCAGCATTAACCCGGGGCGGTTTTGCCGTTATGCTGGCGGCAGCGGCTCAGATTAAAAGTGAGGCTGCTGGCGACAACCTGCCCGGAGACGTCCCGGCCGGTAGCTGGTATGCACCGGCTTTAAAGGCCCTCTGGCAGGAGGGGATGATCCATGGCTATCCCAACGGCACCCTGCGTCCCGACCAGGAGATAACCACCCTGGAGGCTGTTATTCTCACCGCCCGGGTCCTGGGGTTACCCAATGAGATCAGTTCGCCCGCTACCGCACTGCAACCGGGGGATATACCCTACGGCTTCAACCAGTATGCCTTTTTCCAGCGCCAGGGGTTACTGCCGCCGGGGGGACCAATGGCCGTCCTGGAACCGGCAGCAGCGGCTGGCTGGCTGGCAGAAGTCTTTAGCTCAGACCCCAGGGCGAAAGATCTGATGGATAAATGCCGCCAGGCCCTGGCCCGGCAGCAGGGTATTGCTACCCGGGGTGAGGCCAGTATTAAATTTCACAGCCGGCCGGGTTTGCCGGCTACGATGGAACTGGACCGGCTGGCAATTAAGGGAGAGGTTCTCAATGAACTTCTCCTGCCGGGGCAAATGCACCAGGTTGCTGAGCTGGAACTGGAAAGCCGTAAGACCCTGCGCGTAGAACAGGTTGTTAGCAATGGCAGCCTGTACCGCCGGGTTACAGAGGCTCCGGGCCAGCCCGGTGACTGGCAGCAGTTAAACCTGGCTCCCGATGTTACCCTCTTAATGCGCCAGCAGCAAAACCTGGGGTTGCCGGCAGGAATCTTTCCCTACTTGCACTATCGCTTCCTGGGAGTAACCAAAGTTGCAGGCCAGGAGGTCCTGGGGATCAGTTTTTATACCCGCCTCAATACACCCGGGAGTGTTACCGGCCTCTTACCGCCGGCAGCCCTGGGCGAGGGCCTGGAAGCCTACCTGAACCCGCCTGGCAAACTTGTCCGTTCCTTCTCTTACTGGGGTTTAGTTTACATTAATCCCCAAACCTTTTTACCCGTCAGGAGCGTTATTAACCTCATCCTGGCCTTTGCTCCTGCTTACCGGGGGCAGCCGGCACCTATGGCGGCCATGGAGATGCGCTACCAGGTAGACAGTTATACCTATCAGGCCATTAAGATTAACCTACCGTTTCCGGTGCCGCCGCCAGTAAAGGAACACTAGCAGGATGAGGCCTGCGACGATAACCACATCAAAGCGGTGGAAAAGGGGACCCAGGGCTTCCCAGTTGGCCCCCAGCTGGCGGCCGGCGTAGACCAGGAAGATGGACCAGGGCAAGGAGCCCAGGAAGGTATAAATGACAAAGCGGCCAAAGGGCATGGCGGCAATGCCGGCCGGCAGGGAAATAAAGGTCCGGATGACGGGCATCAGCCTGGTAAAGAAGACGGTTGCTTCGCCGTAGCGCTGAAACCATTTTTCCGCTACGGCGAATTCTTTTTCGGAGAAAAAGAAATAGCGGCCATACTTTCTTAAGAAAGGGCGACCGCCCCAGAGACCCACAAAGTAGGCGATAATGGAACCAATGGTACCGCCAATGGTACCGGCCAGGACGGTACCCCAGAAACTGAGCTGGCCGGTGCTTACCAGGTAACCGCCAAAGGGCAGGATAATTTCGCTGGGGAGAGGTATGCAGGCGCTTTCAATGGCCATACCTATGGCTATACCTGTATAGCCGAGGCTGGCAATGAACTCCGTAATGGCATGAAAAACCGGCGCTAAAAGATTCGTCAAGGCAGGTTTCTCCTCCTCAGGTGGGTTCTACCCGCTGGTATCTGCTGGCGTTCTGGATAATTATATCAGGCTTACAGGCAGGTAACAAGGCTTTATTCAAATCCAGCAAAGTTCGTTGCTTTTGCCCGGCTTTTCCTGCCGAACAACCTTCTCATTTGGCCCGGCTTACGCTATAATAGCATTATCGTAATAACGTTCAACGAGCAGGGGGAGGAGCAAAGAAGCTTTGTCTGTTGTGGAATTGTTAAAAGAAAAAATCCGCCAGGAAGGGCGGGTTATTTCCGACGATATTTTGAAGGTAGATTCCTTTTTAAACCACCAGATTGACCCTATCCTAATGTTAAAAGTTGGTGAGGAGTTTGCCTGCCGGTTTGCCGGCAGCGGTATAACCAAGGTCCTGACGGTGGAAGCTTCCGGGATAGCCGTAGCCTTGATGACGGGCCTCTGCCTCAAGGTACCGGTGGTTTTTGCTAAAAAAAAGCAGCCTTCCACCATGGAAGGTGATACTTACTGCGGCCGGGTGCGTTCTTTTACCAAAGAGGAGGTCATAGACATAGTAGTGGCCGGCAGTTACCTGGGACCGGAAGACCGGGTGCTGATTATCGATGACTTCCTGGCCTCCGGGGAGGCGGCCAGGGGATTGTTAAAGATTATCGACCAGGCCGGGGCCACCCTGGTGGGTATCGGTACTGTCATTGAAAAGGTCTTCCAGAGTGGCGGCGAGACTTTGCGGGAGCAGGGCATCCGGGTGGAGTCCCTGGTGCAGATCGGCAGCCTGGCCGGGGGGCAAGTTGAATTTTTAAATTAATTTTACACAAGTTAGCAGGATTTTTTTACCGGGCGGCGAAGATATAAACTAAACAAGTGGATTAGCTTACTTCCGAGTTGCCGCTTCCCTCCGGGAAGGGCAAACGTCAGGGCCGGGGAGCAATCCCTTGACCTGCTATTGGGCAAAGGAAGGTACTCTTGTGAGGAGGGAGTACCTTTTTGTTTTACTGCGTAAATAACACCGGCCCGCGAAAGAGTTATTTTCGGGAAAAAAGGCCTCGAGAGGGGGTGATGCCACAGGGATGTCGCAAAAAATGACGAATATATGCTGAAAATCGCGAAAGGAGGAATTATTTTGGCCAAGGTACTGGTCGTAGATCAGGACAAGTGCACTGCCTGCCGCCGCTGTGAACTGGCCTGTTCCTTAAAACATACCGGGGAATTCAACCCGGCGGCAGCCCGGCTGTCGGTGGCAGCCTTCCTTGATGATGATTATTACCTGCCGGTAGTCTGCCAGCACTGTGATGAGCCAGCCTGCCAGGCCGTCTGCCCGGCCGGGGCCATCAGCCGTGATGAGAAAACCAATGCTGTGGTGATTAACGAGGACCGCTGCATCGGCTGCCGCATGTGTATCATGGCCTGCCCCTTTGGTGCGGTTGATTATTCGGTAGCGGAGCAGAAGGTAGTCAAATGCGACCTCTGCCAGGGCGAGCCGGAGTGCGTCCTGAACTGCCCCTGGGGCGCCCTGGAGTATAAAGAACCGGCCGGCCAGGCCCTAGGCAAGCGGCTGCAAATAGCCCGCAGGGTCCAGGCTGCTCTACGGGAGGTGGTCTAAGATGTACGGCTGGATTGGCCAACTGCTGAGGGTTAATTTAAGCAGCGGCGAGTGCCGGGTTGAAAAGTTAGACCCTGCCCTGGCCCGGGATTATGTCGGCGCCAGGGGCCTGGCCAGCAAGATCCTTTATGATGAAATTGACCCTAAGGTTGATCCTCTAGCACCGGAAAACAAGCTCATCTTTATGACCGGTCCCCTGACCGGGACCATGGCCATTTCCGGCAGCCGCTATAACGTCGTCACCAAGTCGCCCCTTACGGGAGCCATTGCTGCCTCCAGCTCCGGCGGCTACTTTGGCGGCGAACTGAAATATGCCGGCTTTGACGGGATTATTTTTGAGGGCAAGGCAGCCGAACCTGTTTACCTCTGGATTGAAGATGGCTCTTGTGAACTGCGGCCGGCCGGGGAGCTGTGGGGTAAGAATACCCACGAGACGGAAGATGCTATAAAAGCAGCCACCTGCCCCAATGCCAGGGTGGCCTGCATCGGCCCGGCGGGGGAAAAGCTGGTTCGCTTTGCCTGCGTTATCAATGACAAGCACCGGGCTGCCGGCCGTTCGGGCGTCGGCGCCGTCATGGGCTCGAAGAACCTGAAGGCCGTCGCCGTCCGCGGCCATGGTGGCATTAAAGTTGCCGACGGGCCGGACTTCCGGGATGCGGTCCTGGCGGCCCTAGCCAAGATTAAGGCCAACGACGTTACCCACGGCGGCCTCCCAACCTATGGTACCGGCGTGCTGGTCAATGTTATCAACGCCCACGGCGGCCTGCCGACCCGTAACTTCCAGACCGGCATTTTTGCCGGGGCGGGCAAGATCAGCGGTGAGGCCCTGGCCGAGAACTACCTGGTACGCAAGAAGGGCTGCCTGGCCTGCCCCATCGCCTGCGGCCGCGCCACCCTGGTGCCAGGGGGCCCCTATGCCGGCCACGGCGAAGGGCCGGAGTACGAAGCTCTCTGGTCCCTGGGGGCTGACTGCGGTGTAGACGACTTAGCGGCGGTGACCAAAGCTAATTACCTGGCCAATGAGCTGGGGTACGATCCTATTTCCTTCGGCGCTACCCTGGCCTGTGCCATGGAGCTTTATGAGAAGGGTTACCTGCCGGCGAAGGATACTGAGCTGCCTCTGGAATTTGGTAACGCCGCCGTACTGGTAGAGACGGCCCGCAAGGTGGGTTACCGCGAAGGCATCGGTGACCTCCTGGCCGAGGGCTCTTACCGCCTGGCAGAGCGTTACGGCCACCCGGAGCTCTCCATGAGCAGCAAGAAGCAGGAATACCCGGCCTATGACCCGCGGGCCATCCAGGGCATCGGCCTGAATTATGCCACATCCAACCGCGGCGGCTGTCACGTCCGTGGCTACACCGTAGCTTCCGAGGTCATGGGTGTGCCCGTCCAGACCGACCCCCAGTCCCCGGAGGGCAAGGCGGCCCTGGTTAAAGCCTTCCAGGACCTGACCGCCCTGGTGGATGCCAGCGGCATGTGCCTCTTTACCACTTTCGCCCTGGGAGCGCCGGATGTCGTCAGCATGCTGGCCCCGGCCACCGGCGTGCCCTATACCGAAGCCAGCGGCATCCTGGCCGGAGAGCGCATCTTCAACCTGGAGCGGCTCTTCAACTTTGCCGCGGGGCTAACGAAAGCCGACGATAACTTGGCGCCGCGGCTCCTGGAGGAACCCATGCCCGAAGGACCGGCTAAGGGTAAGACTTCCGCCCTGGCGCAGATGCTGGCCGAATACTACCAGGTGCGCGGCTGGGACGAGGAAGGCCGGGTAACGGCAGCCACCCGGGAACGGCTGGGGCTGTGAGGAATGGAAGTAGAACTCCTTAGTTTCTTACAGCGGGCGGCCGGGGAAAGCCGGGTAGATGTAGAAGCAACTACCGTCGAGCAGCTCCTGGCTGCCCTTATCTCCCGTTACGGGGAAACTTTCCGCCGGGAACTCATGACCCCGGAGGGAAAGCTGAAGGCTGGCATAGCCATCCTGGTGAACGGCCGCAATATCAACTTCCTTAAGGGGTTGGCCACTCCCTTAAGCCCGCGGGACAAAGTAACCATAATACCGCCCGCCGCCGGAGGCTAGGGAGAAGGGAGTCCGGGGCTCCAGGGCCTTCTTCTATGCTGGGCTCGGGGGCGCAGGTTATCATCCTCACCAGCTTGTCTTGGAGGCTAACGTAATGCGCTATCTGATTATCGGCAACAGTGCTGCCGGGGTGGCCGCGGCCCGGGCTGTCCGCCGCGCCGACCCGGCCGGGGAGATCACCATTGCCGGCGACGAACCTTATCCTTACTACGCCCGCGTCCTTACCTCCTATTACCTCGGCGGCCTGGTCCCACGGGAAAGGCTCTGGCTGGCGGGTGAAGAGTGGTATAGTGAGCAACGGATTCAGCTTATCACCGGCCGGCGGGCAACCGCTATTGATATCCAGCGCCGGCTGGTAACCCTGGATGACGGGGCAGAACTTTATTATGACCGCCTGCTGGTAGCCACCGGCGCGGCACCACAGCAAATTGACGTTCCCGGCAGCAACCTGCCCGGTGTTTTTACCCTGCGGACCCTGGACGACGCTGCCGCCATCCGCAAATTCGCCCGGCCTGGGGGGCAGGCGGTGGTCGCCGGCGGTGGCCTGGTAGGCCTCAAGGCGGCTGAAGGTCTGCATGCCAGGGGTCTCAAAGTGCGCCTGATAGTGTCCTCGGGGCGGCTCCTTTCCCAGGCCCTGGATGATACCGGCGCGGAACTGGTGCGCCGGGCCATGGCTGCCGCCGGCTTTACCATCCACCTGCGGGAAGATGTCATCGCCCTGGAAGGGCACGAAAAAGTGACGGGAGTAGTTTTGCGCTCCGGGGCTGCGGTGCCGGCGGATGTCGTGGTCGTGGGTAAAGGGGTACGGCCCAATGTGGACTTCCTGCAGGGCAGCGGGATAGAGGTGGACCGCGGTGTCCTGGTGGATGATTACCTGGCTACAAGCATTCCCGGCATCTACGCCGCCGGGGACGTGGCCCAGGCCTACGACCGCGCCTGGCAAAACCGGCGCCTCAACGCCATCTGGGGCAACGCCGTAGAGCAGGGCCGCCTGGCCGGGCTCAACATGGCCGGTCACCAAACGGCCTACCGGGGCGGTATTGGCCAGAATTCCCTGGTGGTCAGCGGCCTGGGGGTCATCAGCGGCGGCATCGTCAACCCGCCGGGAGAGGGGTATGAGGTGGTGACCAGCCTGGACGAAAAGCGGTCCTGCTACCGCAAGGCCGTCCTCCGGGGCCGGCGGCTGGTCGGTATGGTCGCCGTCGGTCCACCCCTGGGTGCCGGGGGCTTCCAGTCCCTCATCGGCCGGGAAATAAAGGAAAAATATGTCGCCAGTTTCCTGGACGGCAGCTTCACCTGGGCCATGGTGGGGCGGTAGCAGGAGGGCACCTGTTTTTCAACCCATGGAGCGGAAAGTTTCGCGAGATTAGGCTCGGTAGTTAACTTAAAGAGTGGGTATTCAAGCCCGCTCTTTATATTTTTTGTAGTTATTTGCTTCCGCTAGAAATTATGCTAAACTAAAAACAAAGAGCGTGATAAATTGGATGAATATTATACTCTCCCGGAGATTTTACAGTAAAAACTCGGAGATGATGGTGCTAGGAATGGGGAACCTTCTAACTGCCGGCGCGAAAAATAATAAAGAGGATACTGTAGAATTTGTCGCTGAGCGGATAGAACGCCGGCTGGCAGAAACGAAAGCGGATATTGAGGCCAGAATTGCGGCCATGGAAACACGGCTTACGTGGAGGCTATTTGCCTTCTGGATAGGCCAGGCAGCTTTTTTCTATGGACTGGTAAAAGTATATCTGGTTAAGTAGGGGGCGGGATAACAGGGCCCCCTTTATCACAAATTATTGAGATAGGTGAGATCAGTATGGATAAAAAAATCTATATGCAATTAAAAGATTACTTTAGCGAGCAACAAAATATACGTATGGCCTTTTTATTTGGTTCCCGGGCCAGGGAGCGGGCAAGAGCCGACTCGGATGTAGACATCGGGGTATACCTTGAGCCCGGTTATACCAGGCGGGATATTTACCAGATGTGGAACGAACTCGAGGATATGCTGGGCCTTAAAGTAGACCTCCTGGTTCTAAATGAAACAACGCCCTCCCTGGCCTGGACGGCTTTAAAGGGGAAGCGCCTGTTTATCCGGGATCAAAGTTTTTATATCCCGTATATGCTGGATATTTCTCGTGAAGCCGAGGATTTCCAGCAGTTTTTGCTCGACTGGTGGCGCTGGCGCATGAAGATCAGGGGGGCGGTATAAAATGGCACCTATTACCGATGAGCAGGTAATTTCCATCATTCGCCGCCTCAGGTTTCTAGCTACGGAGTTAGAGGATCTGAAGGCCTATGGAGAAATGGATTATTTTCAGTACCAGAGTGATCGCAAGAGCCGCCGCGATGTGGAGCGGATTATCGAAAACTTGATCAACGCTGCCTTAGATATTGCCAAAATTCTTATAGCCGGTGAAGACCTGGAAGTGCCGGAAACCTACCGCCAGGCCTTTATCCAGCTCGGTGAAGCGGGGATTATCGATAAAGAGCTGGCCCTGGCCCTTGCTGAAAAGGCCAGGACAAGGAATATTTTAGCCCATCAATACCTTGACATAAAATGGGAACTTATCAAAGATTTTTTAGCTACTGGTATTGCTAATATGGAGCAGTTCAAGCAACAGGTAGAGCAGAGGTTAATCGCCCGCGAGAAAGAAGGCGAAAGTAGAAGTTAATGGTAATGACGGGTGAAAATGGTACTTTGCTAATACTTCGATGGTAGCAGGATAGGGTCTATGGGAGTGGTATTATGTCTCACCTGGGCCTGGTGGCTCCCTATGCCGGCCTGGCGGCTCTGGCAGGGCAGGTGTGCGCGGAACTGGGAGAGGACGTAACCATTGCCATCGGCGACCTGGCGGAAGGGGTAAAGGTGGCCCGGGAACTGGCAGCCAGAGGTGCGGAGGTTATTATCAGCCGCGGCGGTACCGCCACGCTTATCAGCCGCCATGTAGAGGTGCCGGTGGTGGAGATTGCCGTCAGCGCCTTTGACCTGGTCCGGGCCCTGGCCGAGGCCCGGGAACTGGGCCGTTATATCGGCGTTGCCGGTTTCCGTAACGTCATTTACGGCACCAAAAGCCTGGAATCAGTCCTGGGGA
The DNA here is from genome assembly GCF_001594015.1 of Moorella mulderi DSM 14980. GTDB lineage: Bacteria > Bacillota > DSM-521 > Neomoorellales > Neomoorellaceae > Neomoorella > Neomoorella mulderi. The sequence goes on along the minus strand of NZ_LTBC01000003.1, from coordinate 272,419 downwards.
TCCATATTGAAGAGTTAATTATTGAGGCCGAAGAGGGCGCAGCCGGGATTATTGCTGAAGGCAAGGCTATGGGGCTGGAAGTTATCGTCGGCGATGCCGTATCCGTCCGGTCGGCCCGGGAACTGGGCCTCCAGGCGATACTCGTAACCTCCGGCAAAGAGGCCATCAGCCAGGCCATCCGCGAGGCCCGGGAGGTAGCCCTGGTACGCCGCCGCGAGCGGGCCCGGGCCGAGCAGTTCAAAGCCATTCTGGATTTCGCCTATGAGGGTATTGTGGCTACAGACCAGGAGGGCCGCATTACCCTGGTCAACCCGGCGGCCGAAAAGATCCTGGGCCTTACGGCCCACCGGGTAGTGGGACGGCCGGCGCGGGAAGTCTTGCCGGGCGTTCCCCTGGACCAGGTACGGCAGTCCGGGCAAAAGCGCCTGGGGGAACTGCACCGGGCCGGCAATACCCTGGTCGCCGAAAACGTGGTCCCGGTCATTGCCGGGCGGGAAATTGTCGGTGCCGTAGCTACCTTCCAGGATGTCAGCCACCTCCAGGCCGTGGAAACCAGGGTCCGCCAGGAATTGTATCTCAAAGGCCACGTAGCCCAGTTTACCTTTGCCGATATTGTCACCCAGAGTCCCGCTATGGCCCGGGTTATCGAGCGGGCGCGCCAGTTTGCCGCCGCCGAAGCCACGATTTTAATTACCGGCGAAACCGGCTCCGGCAAGGAAATGGTGGCCCAGAGCATCCACAATGCCAGCCAGCGGCGGGAAGGGCCTTTCGTAGCGGTCAACTGCGCCGCCGTGCCGGAAAATTTGCTGGAAAGCGAACTCTTCGGCTACGAGGAAGGGGCTTTCACCGGGGCCCGCAAAGGTGGTAAGAAGGGCCTCTTTGAACTGGCCCACCGGGGCACCCTTTTCCTGGACGAGATTGGCGAGCTGTCTTTAAACCTGCAGGCGCGGCTTCTGCGTGTGCTGCAGCAGAAGGCCATTATGCGCGTCGGAGGTGACCGGGTGCTGCCGGTGGACGTGCGCATCATTGCTGCCACCCACCGCAACCTGGAAGAAGCCGTGGCCCGGGAAACCTTTCGCCGTGACCTGTATTACCGGTTGAACGTGCTGCATATAAAACTACCGCCTTTGCGGGAACGTTTAGAAGATTTACCGTTACTCATCAAAGCCCTGGCGGAAAAAATAAGCCGGCGTTCCGGGCGCCTGCCGCCGTTATTCAGCGAGGATGTTATCACCCGCTTGCAGGCCTACGACTGGCCGGGCAACGTCCGCGAGCTGGAAAACATCATCGAGCGCCTGGTGGTCATACGCGGCGGCCAGGAGGTGGAGCCTGCCGATCTGGAGGAGATATTGGGGCCGGTGGAAAATAAGCCGGAGCCCGGCTTGCAGCTTGTTTTGCGGGGCACCCTGGAGGAAATGGAGGCGGAGATCATCCGCCGGACCTTGGCCCTTACCAATAATGATAAAGACGAAACCTGCCGGCGCCTGGGCCTCAGTAAAACCACCCTCTGGCGGCGGCTGAAAAGCTGGGAGGCGGGAGGACAACAACGGGCCAGCGGCAGCTGAGGCTAGCTTCTATCAGGAGCAAGTAGCTTTATCGTACGTTTCGAGATGAAATATAACATTTTCAAACTGAAATTAACCCCAATCTATGGCCAGACTAGCACACTTATCTGGCCATAACTTTTAGCCTCTTCCAAAATGAAATATTCCTTCTTAATAATAAAGACCGGCATAATACCCTCGCTTTAAAAATTATAAGTCAATACTATTCTGGCACGCTTCTTGCATTATAAACATGGTGACTGCCGCACCAGAGCGAGGGTATTTCATGGAAAGAATAGCCATCATCGCCGACGATTTAACCGGAGCCAGCGATACCGGCGCTCAGTTTTGCCAGCACGGCTTTAGAACCCTGGTCGTCATTGATGCCGAAACTATCGGTCAGGTAGGCTGGGAGAAGGAAGTTTTAGCCATCAATGCCGATACCCGCCACCTGACCGCCATTGAAGCCTACCAGCGCGTTTATGAGATTGCTTTAAAACTAAAAAAAGCGGCTATCAGCCGGGTTTATAAAAAGATTGATTCCACCCTGCGCGGCCATCCCGGCGCCGAACTGGAAGCGGTTATGGATGCCTGGCAGGCCGGGCTCGCCTTGGTAGTACCGGCCTTTCCGGCCAACCGGCGCTTCGTGCGGGACGGGTACTTGATAATTGAGGAAAACCCCGAAGCAGCAGCGGCGATAGAACCCGCAGTTAATATTGCCGGTGCTGCCCTCTGTCATGTCCCTGGCGTACTCCAGCAAGAGATGGGCCGCCGCGTAGGCCAGATCAACCTGTCAACAGTGCGCCGGGGTGCGACCGAACTGGCAGCGACCCTGGAGGCAGCTAAAAAAACAAACGAGGTCCTCGTCCTTGATGCCGTAACGGAAGACGATTTACAAATTATCGCCCGGGCCGCCGGGCATTTACCTGGAAAAATAGTCCTGGCCGGTGCTGCCGGTCTGGCTGCTCACTTAACTTTAGCCTGGAACCTGGAGGCCATACCCGGGCCTCCGCCAGCCAGGGAAGGAGTTGTAATTCTCATCGCCGGTTCGCGCAATCCCGTGACTGCCCTTCAGGTACGAAAGTTAACCGAGTTCAGCGGCTGCCGTCCGTATGAGGTAGATACGCAGGCTATCCTGGACGGGCAGGAGAATGCAGAAACCGAACGGGCAGTAAATGCTGCTGTTAGCCGCGAAGCAATGCCAGATTTGCTTATTATAGCTGTAGACAGCCTGTTCCGGCAGGTATCCTATAACGTTGCACATGGCGCCGACGGCAAACCAACCGCCATTCATCCGGAAGGCATGGAGCAACCTGACAGTAAAGCAATTGCTACGGCCCTGGGCACTATCGCGGCCCGCCTGCTGGATAGTCTTAAAGTGAGGGCCCTGGTAATAACTGGCGGTGATACTGCCGTCCATGTCTGCCGTGCCCTGGGTGCCAGGGGGATAAATTTAGCAACCGAAATACTTCCCGGTATCCCACTGGGATATCTGGAGGGCGGCCAGGCCGGAGGTTTGCCCATTGTCACCAAAGCTGGTGGTTTTGGACCACCTGACGCTTTTATAAAAGTATTCAAGTACCTTAATCGGGAAGCAAATCTTTAAGGCGGAGTGGGAAAGAAGATGTCCAGACCTGTAATTGCAATCACTGTAGGCGATCCCTGTGGGATCGGTCCCGAGATTACGGCTAAAGCCCTGGCCCTGCCGGAAATCTACGAAATATGCCGTCCTCTAGCGATAGCTGATGCCGGATTGATGTACGAAGCTGTCAAGATTGCTGGTGTTAACCTGTCCGTTCGCGCTGTAGGCAGTCCTACTGAAGGCCGCTATGAATATGGCACTATCGATGTCCTGGACCTGCAGAATGTAGATTTAAGCCAGCTAGAGTACGGTAAAGTGACCCGTATGGGCGGTGAAGCCAGCTTCCAGTATATAGCCAGGGCCATCGAGCTCGCCCTGGCGGGGGAAGTTGATGCCGTCACCACCGGCCCTATTAACAAGGAGGCCATCAACCTGGCCGGCCATCACTACGCCGGCCACACGGAGATCTTCGCCGACATGACAAAAACACGGGATTACTGTATGATGCTCATTGATAAAAATTTCCGGGTTTCCCACGTAACCACCCATGTGGCTTACAGCCAGGTGCCGTTACTGGTAAAAAAAGAGCGGGTGCTGAAGGTAATCGAGCTTACCCATAATGCCCTACTGAAAATGGGCATTGCCAGCCCCCGTATTGCTGTAGCGGGCCTTAACCCCCATGCCGGCGAGGACGGCCTTTTCGGCCGCGAAGAGATTGAGGAAATCAACCCGGCCATCGCCGCAGCCCGCGAGGAGGGGATGCAAGTCGATGGCCCAGTATCGCCGGATACTATCTTTGTGAAACTCCGCGGCGGCCAGTACGACGCCGTGGTAGCCATGTACCACGACCAGGGGCATATCCCCACCAAGGTTATCGGCTTCCAGTACGACGACGCCACCGGAAAGTGGGGCTCTGTGGCCGGCATCAACATCACCCTGGGCCTGCCAATCATCCGTACCTCTGTAGATCACGGTACAGCTTTCGGTAAGGCGGGGAAGGGCACGGCTAACCCTGAGAGTATGGTGGATGCGTTGAAGATGGCGGTGAAACTGGCGAGATATTAAAAATAAATTAATTTCAGCGCAGAAAAAAGGTGATATGATGGGCGCTTACGAAAAAGCATTACGAGCGCTAAGATTTGAAGAAGTTGACCATGTCCCTGTAGTATTACCGCTGGTGGGAGCCATTTATGCTCGTTTAGCAGGTATCCCGGATGAAGAGTATTACGCAGATCCTGCAACGATGTTAGATGCTCAAATATGGTTTTATGAACAAATAGCTGACGTTTTTACTTTTCCCGGCATCTGGCCGGATTTTGGTGCTGTGGCAGAATTGGGAGGAATGGGTGCCAGGATAGTTTTTTCCAAAGATGCGCCACCATATTTGCACGAGCCGGTTTTGCGTGATGTAAAGGAGATAGCCGGTTTTCAACCTCCCGATCCCAGGAAAGCCGAGTTTACAGCTAAAAACCTGGAATACCTTAAATATTTTCAACAGCATCTTCCTGATAAACTGCGAAAAAAGTACGGCTTTATGGACGGCCATCTCTTCTGCGGGGGTCCCGGTGAAATAGCAGCCCTGATGCTCGGTTATGAAAAATTTTTTTACGGGATTTATGATTTTCCGGAATTAATCCATGAGTTATTGCGTAAAGTAACAGATTTTATTAAAGCATATCTCCGGGCTCAAATTGAAATCGTAGGCCCGCCCCGGCGCATCTATGTATGGGATCACCTGCCCGGCATGCTTAATTACCAGATATATGCCCAATTTGTCCATCCCTATCTCTACGAGGTCTTTGAATTCGTAAAGGAAGCGGAGATCAGGTTATACCATAACGAGAATAATTACCCCCATTTGCTTGATTTAATCTCTGAGCTACCCTGTAATGTTTGTCATATCGGCCCCAAACATGATCTCTCGCAAAGCAAAACTAGATTAAAAAAGTGTGTCATGGGCAATTTGCACCCCATAGTTGACCTGCTCCAGGCATCGGAAGAAGAATTACGCCATCGATGTAAAACCATGATTAAAACTGCTGGTCAGGGAGGAGGTTTATGGCTTTCTACCGCTGGAGGCATGGCACCGGAAACTGGTCTTGAAAGGATAAAAATAATCATTAATGTGGCAAATGAAACTCATGCAGGGGATGACAGGATATAGGAGGTGAATAAAGTTCGAGGCAAATATATTATGTGAATATAAAAAGAGTAAACGAGGTTGCAAAAATGGTTGAGAGCTTTAAAAATATGGGATAGGAGGTTGAAAGTTATGACAAAAAAGTTTTGGGCCGGGTTATTAATGGTAAGCTTGATCTTTTTAGTTGCTGGTTGCGGTACAGGTGGCAAGACACCCGAGAAACAAACAGCTGAAAACAAAACCCAGCAAACTAACTCTGGTACGACAGAAAAGAAGGTATTGCGCCTGGGTACTCATCTACCCGATGAACATTCCGTAACGAAGACGGGCCAAAAATTAGCGGAGTTAGTAGCCCAGAAATCTAACGGGAAAATAGAGATTAAAGTTTTTCCCAATGGTACCATTGGTGATCAACGCGCCCTGGTGGAGGGCATGCAATTGGGGACCATTGATATGAGTATTAATGATGCCGGGTTATTATCTAATTTTGACCCTAAATGGGGAATTTGTGACTTGCCTTATTTATGGAAAAGCTATGAGCATGTCCGCAATGTTGAAGACGGTGAAGTCGGAAAAACGCTACAACAAGGCCTGTTAAGCAAAGGTATTCGCTCCCTCGGCTGGATGGATTCAGGGTTCCGGAACCTTTTTGTGAACAAGGAAATTCATAATTTACAAGATTTAAAGGGCATGAAAATTAGGGTACCCGAAGCCCCGGTTTACGTGAAGACTTTCCAGCTTCTGGGCGCTAATCCGACGGTAATACCGTGGGGGGAAGTATATACTTCTTTACAGACTAAAGTAGTGGAAGGTTTTGAACAACCAAATGAGGCAACCTTCACTAATAAAATGTATGAAGTAACGAAGTATATGGTTAAAACAGGACACCTGTATACTGTTCTTTCTATAAACATCAGTGAAAAGACATGGCAAAAGTTATCACCTGAGGAACAAAAGATAATTGCTGAGGCCGCTAAAGAAGCAAGCGCTTATGGCCGCAAGCTGGCTGAGGAGCTTGATGCCCAATATGGGCAAAAATTACAGGAAAAAGGCATGAAAGTTATTGATGTAAATAAAGATGAATTCCAAAAGGCCGTCCAACCCTTGTGGAAAGAATATGGCGATAAAGTGGGAGCCAATGATCTTATCCAAAAGATCGTTGAAGCCGGGAAATAAACTATTGAGGATTGATGGGAAGGGGAGCCGAAAAGCTCCCCTTCCAGTGAGAGGAGAAATCTAATGCTAAAAAAGATCACCTCCATCATCGATACTATCCAGTTTCTTTTATTTGTATCTTTTGTATCAATTTCGTTCCTGCAGGTGTTCTTTCGCTACGTTCTCAATAACTCCTTAACCTGGGCTGAAGAGATAAGCCGGTATATGTTTATCTGGCTGGTCTTCCTGGGTTCCGCTCTATGCATACAAAGGCGGACCCATATTGGTGTTGATCTTTTAATTAGTAATTTCAAAGGCCTTCCTAAAAAACTTGTATTAACTATAAATGATGCTTTAATTATAGGTTTAATGCTAATCCTTCTTCGGGAAGGCTTAGCTATTTTACCTACTTTATGGATGCAATATTCTTCGGCTTTAGGGATACCCATGGCTTATATATACGCTTCAGTGCCAGTAGGTGCAGCTCTTATGGGTATCTATAGCCTATTGGATATCTATCGAATCTGGTATAAAAATGAAACCGCCAGTACTGAAGGGCAGGTTGACTAATATATGCTAACTGCTTTGTTTATAAGTTTTGTTGTCTTATTAATTTTAGGGGTTCCTATTGCTTTTAGCATGGCGATTTCCTCGGTGATAGCTTTAATGTTTTCTTCAGTTCCAATTTCAATTACAGTACAACGAATGATTACTTCCATAGATTCCTTCTCATTAATGGCTATACCCTTCTTTATGCTTGCAGGTGAATTAATGGATAGCGGCGGTATATCGCGCCGGATGGTACGCTTCGCCCAGGCGCTGGTAGGTTTTATCCGCGGTGGCCTGGGTATGTCCTGTGTGGTGGCTAGTACAATTTTCGCCGGGATTTCCGGGTCGGCTTCGGCGGATACGGCGGCCATCGGTTCAATTCTTATCCCGTCCATGGTGAAGGCAGGTTATCCCAAGGGCTATGTTGCCAGCTTGCAGGCCTGTGCCGGCTCTTTAGGACCAATTATTCCTCCGAGTTTAATTATGATCATTTATGGTTCAATTACGGGATTATCAATTGGCAAGCTGTTTTTGGCGGGGGCTATTCCTGGTATATTAATTGCCCTGGGTTTAATGGTAGTTAACTACTGGCAGGCTAAAAAATTAAATATCATTGCGACCGGCAAATTTGAGTGGAGAGAACTGGGTCAAAGTTTTATTGAGGCCATCTGGGCCCTTATTGCTCCTCTTATCGTCGTTGGTGGTATTTTAGGGGGTGTATTTACGGCAACCGAAGCCGGAGTTATTGTGGCAGTATATTCGTTTATAGTAGGCTACTTTATTTACCGCGAGTATTCTTTAAAAGATATACCCCTCATTTTTATGAAGGCAGCTATGACTACCAGTATGGTAATGATTATTGTCGCTGGTGCAGCTATCTTCGGTTGGATTTTGGCCAGCGAACAGTTTCCGGAAATAGCTACTAGCTGGCTACTCTCTTTGTCAAATAATCCTGACATTGTAATGTTATTAATTATTGCTTTCTTGATTGTAGTCGGGTGTTTTGTGGAAACCATCGCGGCAGCCATCATTTTGATACCTGTTCTTTTTTCCATAGGGAATCAATTTGCTTATGATCCCATTCATTTTGCCACCGTAATTGCTATGTGCCTGGTTTTAGGAGGTATTACACCACCTGTGGGTGTACAACTTTTTATCACTTCGGCTATTGCCAGAACTACTATGAGAGAAACGCTCAGATATTTATTGCCCTTCGCCCTTGTGCCCTGGGGAGTAGTCTTATTAACAGCATATTTTCCAGCCCTGGCAAAATGGTTGCCCGGCCTGGCTTTTGTTAAATAAAAAGGAGGCTTAAAATGCAAACCTTCCTTGATAAGTTTATTGGCTTAAGAAATTCTTCACGCAATGAACGGTTACGAATTGCTCAAGCACCTGTTACTTTCCATGCCGGCCTGGGGCGCAGCGTCTGGGGGCGCCTGCTGGGGTTTAATCTTCTAGATTACTTCAACGATCCGGAAGTTGCTTTGGAAAGCCAGATAAAATGGAAACTTTTCTGGCATGACGAAATACCTGATGATACCATCATCGAACCAATTATCGGTATTGATTATGGCGTAGCATTAGAGCCTTCACTGTTTGGTATGCAGCCCGTATTTATGGCGGAATCCGATCCCTGGTACGGGGACCCTGTGCTTGCAAATCGCTCTGATTTAAGCCGCCTGAAAATACCTGATTTCTATCACAGCGGTTTAATGCCCCGGATCCACAGGGATTACGAAGAAATGCAAAGATTAACCGGGGGCCAGGTGGAAATCAGATTTCCGGGCTGGGCACGGGGCCCCTGGAGTGTGGCCTGCATGCTCCGCGGTTTTACCAATCTTTATTTAGATTTAATTGATGATCCGGCTTTTGTTCATGACCTGTTGGCTTTTATAACCCACAGCCGTAAAGAATGGGAGAAAGCTCGCTGCCGTTTTTTAGGCATTGATATAAAAGATACGGCTTATGAATGGCAATATGTTGTTTACCGTAATGTGGCCAACTCTGAACTTTTTAACGATGAAGTCGATGGGAATCTATTTTCCCTGGATATATATGAGAATTTTATTTACCCCTATGAAAAGGACCTTAATGATTTTTATGGGGGCACAAGGTATTATCACAGCTGCGGCAACTTGACCCCCTTCCTCCGGCGGCTTAAAGAACTGAAACCCCGGCTAATGCATATCAGCAGTGCTACTGATATAGCAGAAGCTCACAATATTTTTAACCCTGAAACAAAGTTTCAGTGTTGCATGCACCCGGTAAATGATGTGTTGATAGCTCCACAGGAAATAATGGCTGAAAAAATAAAAGCCATATTAGAAGCTGCACCCGGGAGGAAACTGGAAATTTGGGCTGACGCTCTCTACGAGGGAGACCATGATACCCTGGAGAAGGTACTCTTGTGGTTACAAACAGCCAGGAAAGTTTATCAGAACATAATTTAGCTTTTATCGCCTGTGGCGATAAATATAAAAATTACATTGGGGGTTGTAGTATTATGCGGAACGTGTGGAAGTATTCTATTGCCGGGCAGGTTATTTTTGGGCCCGATACTTTGACCGAGTTGCCGTCGTGTTTAAAGAAATTAAAAGTCAACAAGCCTTTTATTGTTACGGACAAAAATATCGGCGGCTCAAGAATAGGGTTGAGGATAAAAGAGGTACTGGCAGGGTTTGATTATGTTTTCTGGGATAACGGTATACCGGAACCAACGACGGGGACAGCTATAGCCGCGGCTGCCGTTTTGAAAGAGCAAGGCTGTGACGCAACCATCGGCCTGGGCGGCGGCAGCTCCATAGACGTTGCCAAGGCGGCTGCTATCCTGGCTACCTTTGGCGGCAACCCGGCTGATTACTTTGACGAAAACAAGGTGCCGGGCCGGACCATTCCTATTATCGCCATTCCAACTACAGCCGGGACAGGTTCAGAGGTTACCCCGGTGTCGGTCCTGGAAGACGAAGAAATGGGCTTGAAAGGTGGTATAACTGACAATAATATCCGCCCCTGGGTGGCCATAGTTGATCCCTTATTGACCTTAAGCATGCCCCCGCGGGTAACAGCGGAAACCGGCATAGATGCTCTTGGCCATGCCGTGGAGTCTTATATAGCTGTATCTAGTAAATACCTGCCCCCGGACAAAGATTATATCTTCGGCGGTTCGACCGAATTAACCGAGGTCCTGGCAGAAAAAGCAATCGGCCTGATAGCCGGTAACCTGCGCCTGGCAGTTTTCCAGGGGCAAAATGAAGAAGCCAGGTACAACATGTCTTTAGCAAGTTTAATCGCCGGGATGGCCTTTGGCAATTCCGGTCTCGGCCTGGTTCACGCATTTAGTTTCCCCCTGGCAAAACGCACTCACGCTTCCCATGGTTGTTTGATTGGATTGATGTTGCCATATGTGGTGGACTTTAATTTAACGGCCTGTATGCCTAAACTGAAGCGCATTGCTGAACTCTTCGGGGAAAGCGTAGCCGGCCTCTCTGCAATAGAAGCGGCCGGCAGAGGTGTGGCAGCTATTAAGAAGTTACAGGAAGATATCGGCATCGCCACCCGCCTGCGGGAAATAGGTATAAAAGAGGAAGAGCTACCTGCTATTGCCGCGGAAACCATAAAGATCGAGCGGTTGGTCAGGGGTAACCCGCGGCGAGTGACCGAAGCGGATCTGATTGAAATACTGAAGGCAGCGTTTTAATTCATTTTTTGAGGGGGCATAAAAGTGGACGTGACAACATCTTTGTCAAAAGAGCAACTAACAAAAATGTATTATGACATGTGGATTATCCGTAATTTTGAGGAGAATTTGCTTGATTTATACCAGAAAAACCTGGCCTACGGCGGCATGCATGTCAGCGTTGGTGAAGAAGCAATTGCCGTCGGTGCCTGCGCTAATTTAAAGCGGGAGGATACCATTGTCACCAGCCACCGCGGTCACGGTCATTGTATTGCCAAAGGGGCCGACTTGAAAGGTATGATGGCCGAGCTCCTGGCTCGCAAGAATGGCCTCTGCAAGGGAAAAGGCGGTTCCCAGCATATCGTCGATATGTCCGTAGGCGTCCTGGGGGCGCAGGGTATAGTCGGCGCAGGCTGCGGCATTGCCGTAGGTTCGGCCCTCTCGTTTAAGATCCGGGGACAGAAAAACGTATGCGTAAATTTCTTCGGTGATGGTGCCGCCAATACCGGGAGTTTTCATGAATCCTTGAATATGGCTGCCTTGTACAGCCTGCCGGTAGTCTTTATCTGCGAAAATAATGGTTATGCGGTCAGTACCTCATTCGCTCGTTCGACTAAAATTGACAAGATATCCGTTAGAGCCGGCAGTTATGGCATGCCCGGCGTGACAATTGATGGTAACAATATCTTCGAAGTCTACAAGACTGTAGGGGAAGCAGTCGAACGTGCCCGCCAGGGTGATGGCCCGACCCTGATTGAAGCAGTTACCTACCGCTGGTATGGCCATTATGTAGGCGACCCCTGCACTTACCGGCCGCCGGGAGAACTGGAAAGGTGGAAGGAAAAGGACCCGATTTTATTCCTGGAAAAATATCTGCTGGCAAATAAACTTTGCTGCCAGGAGGAGATCGATGGTTTAAAGGCTGCTGCCGGGAAAGCCATTGCTGAAGCCCTGGATTATGCCCTGGCCAGCCCGGAGCCGGAACCTGCCGATCTATTCACAGACGTTTACTTTGAAAAATAAATGGGGGAAGGAGTCTTAGACAATAATGCGACAGATTACCATGGCCGAAGCCATTAATGAAGCTTTGCGGGAAGAGATGCGCAAAGATCCAAATATATTCATCCTGGGGGAAGAGATAGGACTGCGCGGCGGTGCCTTTACGTGCACCAAGGGGTTAATGGAGGAATTTCCCGGCCGGGTCCTGGATACCCCTATTTCTGAGTCCGCCATAGCAGGAGCAGCCTATGGAGCCGCCCTTACCGGGACCAAGGCCGTAGCCGAATTCATGTTTTCTGATTTCAGCTTTATAGCTATGGACCAGATAATCAATTCCGCCGCCAAGAGCCGCTATATGTTTGGCGGCCAGGCAACTATACCGGTAGTCTTCCGCATGTCCAGCGGTTCCGGGCGCCAGCAGGCGGCCCAGCACTCTCAGAGCCTGGAGGTACTCTATGCCCATATCCCGGGTTTAAAGGTGATTATGCCTTCTACTCCTTATGATGCCAAAGGCTTGCTTAAAGCGGCTATCAATGATTATAATCCTGTGGTCTTCCTGGAACCCCGCGTCCTGTATTTTAAAAAAGGCGAAGTGCCGGAGCAAGAGTATACTATCCCTATCGGCAAAGGCGATATTAAGCGTAGTGGTGAAGATGTTACGGTAGTGGCTACCGGGGTGATGGTAGAAAGGTCCCTGGCCGTAGCCGAAAAGTTAGCCCGGGAGGGCATAAGCGTCGAAGTAATCGACCCGCGGACTATAAGACCCCTGGATACGGAGTTAATTGTGGCATCCGTTAAAAAAACAGGCCGCCTGATAGTAGTCCACGAAGCACCGCGGACTTACGGGATGGCCGGCGAGATTATCGCCCTGGTCATGGAACAGGCTTTTGACTACTTGAACGCTCCACCGCAGCGGGTGGCTGGTCATGATGTGCCCATCCCCTATAACCGCAACCTGGAGAGGCTGGCCATACCTTTGGAAGAAGATATTGAAGCTGTGGTACGGAAATCCCTGAAGTAAGCATTTTAGAAGCAAGAGGAGGCGTAACAGCTTTGGCTACCCTGGTTCTTTTACCTAAGCTCGGTGTTACTATGGAAGAAGGAAAAATCGTTAACTGGTGCAAGCAGGAGGGGGAAGAAGTAAATGAAGGCGACATTCTCTTTGAAATTGAAACCGATAAAGTAACCATGGAAGTAGAAGCCAGGGAGGCAGGTATCCTGCGGAAGATTCTCATTGCCGAAGGTGAAACGGTGCCGGTAACTACCCCCGTGGCCATTATTGGCTCGGCCGATGAAGATATCAGCGAGTTATTAGGTAGCGGCGACAATGTACAAACAAACGCCGGCCAGGCAAGGGGGGCAGCAATGCCGGGGATTGAAGAAGAAAGACCGGGAGCAGCACCAAAAGATAAACCCATCCTGGCCACACCCCGGGCGAAGAAATTGGCCCGGGAGAAAGGGGTTGACCTCAGCAAAATTGAGGGCTCCGGAGAAAATGGACGGATTATTGAGGAAGATGTAATCAAATACCTGGAGTCGACCTCCGCACAAAAGGATTCTATCCCCCTGGAAGGCATCAGGAAGATCATAGCCGAGCGGTTATCCCGGAGCGCCCAGGAACGTCCCCATGTTTACTTTACCAGAGAAATAGATATGGCAACCTGCCTCAAGCTCAAGGATGAGCTTAATTATAAAGTAACCCTGACCGATTTCTTTGTCTATGCCGTGTCCCGGGCCTTACGCGAGTACCCGGCGATCAATGTTACCCTGGCGGGAGATGAAATCCTCCGGCATGCTGAAGTGAATGTGGGCATTGCCGTAGATGCCGGTAAAGGTTTAATCGTGCCGGTAATAAAAAACGCCGATAAGAAATCTCTCCAGGAAATTGCCGCCGAACGCACCAACCTGGTGCAGCTGGCCCGGGAAGGCAAATTAATAGCCGATCAGGTAGAGGGAGGAACATTTACTGTTAGTAACCTGGGCATGTACGGCGTGGATGAGTTTACGGCCATTATTAATCCCCCCGAGAGCGCCATCCTGGCTGTCGGCGCTACCAAAAAGCGCCTGGTAGTAAGCGAGGAAGGGGATATCAGGATCAGGCCGGTAGCTAAAGTCACCCTGGCGGTAGATCACCGGGTCATTGATGGTGCCCTGGCGGCCAGGTTCTTGCAGGCAGTGACAGGGCTTTTAGAAAACATTTCCCTGTGACCGGCTTCCCAACTGCTATCAATTTTGAAAAAGAGGTAAAGGGAATGAGTAACGCCGAGTTAGAGCGTCTGGTAGAGGAAATGGTCGAGGTCGTCCACAGTGATCGCAATGCATACAACGCCCGGTTCTGGCGGCCCCAGCCACCCTGGGCCAGGGGTAACTGGCGCGGCCTGCCGGCCCTCCTGGCTGGCGGCCCGGTACCCTTTGTAGTAGAACCTGATATTTCCCTGTGGGCCGTCATCCTCGGCCTAGATATAGCGCGTTTCTGGAGCGAGCCCGAGGCTTACCTCGCCGGCCAGCTAAAGATGAACCTGCATAAATTCAGGGTTTTTCAGGATAATACTCATTTTACCGGCGAGGTAACCCCCTGGCCGGGGGTTGTTTTTGAATTAAGTTTATTTGGCATTCCCGTTGTCTGGCATGAAGATCGCGGTCCCTGGATTGCCAGTGAACCGGTGTTAAAGGAATATGATGACCTGGACAGGTTGGAGATGCCCGATTTTTATAAGAGCGGGCTGATGCCCCGGGTCCATGAATTCTATGAACGCTTTAATGAAATAGTTAAAGGCAGGTTACCGGTAATTTTCCCGGACTGGGTGTTTGGCCCCTTTGGCGTGGCCATGCACCTGCGGGGCATGCAAAACTTACTGATGGATACCATCCTCAATCCTGAATGGGTACAACGCTTATTACGCTTTATTGTTGACGCCCATAAAGAATGGAGTAAGGCCAGGGCTAAATTTATCGGCCAGCCCATTACCAAGGCTAAATTATATAACGATGAAATAGATGGCAATGTCATCAGCCCGGCCCTCTATCAAGACGCTATTTTACCTTACGAACGGGAATTAAGCGATTTTCATGGGGGTATTGTCTACTTTCATAGCTGTGGTAATTTGACCAAACTACTACCCGTAATCAGGAAGCTCCCGGACCTGGAAATGCTCCATATCTCGCCGTGGACAGATCCGGGAGATGCGTTAAAGTTATTTGCCCCGGAAGTGGCCTTTGATGTTTGCCTGGACCCGGTGGACGATGTAATTGAAGCCAGCGAGGAGCAGATGCAAAGCAAGCTGGAATACCTGGTCAATTCCCTGCGGGGTAAAGCAGCCTTCAGTATCCGGGCCGATGCCTTCCAGGTGATGAATGACCATCCGGAAGATGATTACAAGAAAATTTTACGCTGGTGTGAAATTGCCAGGCTGGTAACCGGGCAAAGTTAACAAGGCGAAGGAGAGGAAAAATGTTTAATGGCCTTTTAGATCTAGGTATAGAGGGAAGGGTTGCTATTATCACCGGTGCCGGACGCGGTGTGGGCCGCGCCACAGCCAGGGTTTTTGCTGCCGCAGGGGCAAAGGTAGTTGCTGTAGATATAGATGCTGATGAACTCAACAATACGATGTCGCAGTTGCCTAACAATCCAGATCTTCATTTGCCTCTGGTTAAAGATCTAGCGCGAGTAGAAGAATGTGAAGACGTGGTAAGGGTAACAGAAAGTACTTATGGCCGGCTGGATATCCTGGTAAATATTGCCGCCATCATCCTGCGTATCCCCCTGGACCGGGTAGATGAAACATCTTGGCAGCGAATCCATGATGTAAACCTGAAGAGCCAATTTTTCCTTGCCCGGGCTGCTGTTGAGGTAATGAAAAAGGCTAAATACGGACGGATTATCAATTTTTCTTCCCAGGGTGCCCATAGCGGCGGTTTCGATAATTCAATTGTTTATAACACCTTTAAAGGTGCCGTGTTAACCCTTACGCGCGGCCTGGCCCGCCAGTATGCCGCCGATGGCATATGTGTTAACACCATTGCCCCCGGTCCGGTAGATACCAGAATGATGGCCAACCTTCCTCCCGAAAGATTACAGGAGTTTTTAAACCTTGTCCCGTTAAAGCGCATGGCCGAACCGGAAGAAATAGCTTTATGCGCTTTGTTCCTTGCCAGTAAATGGGCGAGCTATATTACGGGAGCTGTCCTTGATGTGAACGGTGGCCTTTATATGAGGTAGTTTTCTTGAGAAAGAACAAGCGTTTTTTAGAGAGACATGAAAAAACTGTTTATGAGGTGGAACAATTATGCTTGCAGGAAGAGTTGCTATTATTACCGGTTCGGGACGGGGTATTGGCAGGGAAATGGCTGCCAGGTTCGTTAACCGGGGGGCGAAAGTAGTCGTAGCTGATTTATATAATGCTCCAGAAACCGCCAGGGAGATAGGCTATGCAGGGCAGGCCATAGGTATTACTGTAGACGTTTCAAATGTTAAAAGCATTCAAGAAATGGTAGATATTACTCTAAAAACTTACGGCAGGATTGATATCCTGGTGAATAATGCCGGCATATGCCCGACGACACCCCTGGATAAAATTACCGAAGAAGAGTGGGATCAAGTTTTAGCCGTCAATCTCAAAAGCTGTTTTTTCTGTTCGCAGGCAGTAGCGGAGATAATGAAGGGCCAGCAATATGGGAGAATAATTAACATCTCTTCCTTTGCCGGCAGGGCCGGGGGTATAGCACCGGGTTGTCATTATTCGGCTTCGAAAGCCGGCATTATCGGGTTAACTAAAGCTTTAGCCCGGCTGTTAGCTCCCTATAATATTACGGTCAATGCCATAGCGCCCGGTACTATGGTTAGCGAAATGACCCGAGCCTTTTCTGAAGAAAAAATGGAAGAGATCCTAGCGGCCATACCTCTGGGCAAGCTTGGGCAGCCCTGGCATGTGGCCGAGATGGCCGTCTACCTGGCTTCCGATGCAGCCGAGTGGATCACCGGTGCCACCATTGATATTAATGGCGGTATGTATATGGCTTAGGCATTTTGTGAACGGGTTATTTATTACTGGGCCGGAAGGGGAAGTATTAAGTGAGTTGCCGAATCAGTCTACCTTACGGAACCGACCAACTTACCTTTCGTATTCAAAGAGAAAAAATAGCAGCAGTTTTATCACCAATAGCCATGGAAGAAATACCTCCTGCTGCTGAAAAGATTCAGGAGGCTTTAGCAAATCCTATCGGTTGCCAGGCACTAAGTAAAATAGTATCACCAACCACCCGGGTAGTTATCCTCTGTGACGACAACACCCGCCTGACGCCGGCCAATCTCATTGTCCCGGCCATACTCAGGGAATTAGCCGGCGGGGGCGTCCGCAAGGAAAATATCAAAATCCTCATGGCCCTGGGTACCCACCGGCCCATGACGCCGGAAGAGTTGAAACACAAGCTGGGTGCCGGAGTTTTAACCGAGGTTGAAGTGATAAACCATGATTTCCGTAACCCGGCTACACTTCATGATTTCGGCCTTACGGAAAACGGCACACCGGTAAAGGTAAACAGACTGGTGCTGGAAGCAGATATCGTTATCGGTATTGGGAGCATCGTTCCCCATCATATTCCTGGCTACAGCGGCGGGGCCAAAATTGTCCAGCCTGGCATATGTGGAGAGGATACCACCGCGGCCACCCATTTATTGAGTGTGCGGACCCGGCGTAACATGCTGGGGATAGTGGAAAATAAAGTGCGGGAAGAGATGGAGGCCATAGCCGACAAAGCGGGAGTAAAATACGTCTTTAATACGGTTCTGGACCCCCAGGGACAGGTGGTTAAAGCCTTCTTTGGTGATATACGCCAGGCTTTCCGCGCCGGGGTGGAGACGAGCCGTCGGGTTTATGGCATTCCTGCCCCGGGGAGGACGCCCATTGTACTGGCCAGCTCTTACCCTTGTGACCTGGAGTTCTGGCAGGCCCACAAGACATTATACCCGTGCGATATGCTGGTGGAAGAGGGCGGCAGCATAATTATTGTTACTCCTTGCCCGGAAGGAGTGGCAGTCACCCACCCGGAGATGCTGGAATTTGCCGGCCAGAGCCCGGATGATATTGACGCCCAGATTGAGGAGGGGATCATAAAGGATAAGGTGGCGGGGGCGCTGGCCCTGGCCTGGGCCAAGGTGCGGCAGCACGCTGAGGTTTGCCTGGTTTCCCATGGTATCGGCCCCGAGATGGCGGCCAAACTGGGCTTTAAACACGCTGCTACAGTGGAAGAAGCTCTGGACCAGGCCTGGGCGCGGCTGGGGAAAGGAGCTAAGGTGACAGTTTTAACCCATGGAGCTGATACATTGCCCCTGTTGCCGGAAGATGAGTAAAATGCGGCCAACTCCCAGAAGGTGGAGTTGGCTACTTTTTTGCATATACGTCATTCTTAATACTTCTTGACACCTGCGCTGTAATGCTGTATGCTGTAAATAGCGAGGTGATGGACATGGAGTACAAATATCGCACCCAGCTTTACCTGGATGAAGAACAGTATCAATTTTTAAAGGAGCGTGCCGCCAGCTATAATACCAGCATGGCTGAGGTAGTCCGGCAATTGATAGCTAAGGAACAAAACAAACAGGAAGAGATCGACCCTGAGGACCCTATTTTTCACCTGGGGCAGAGAAGTATTTCCACCGGACGCAGCGATGGCTCGGTAAATCATGACCGGTATATTTACCGGCAATGCTGTGGGGACAGGTAACATGCAGCAACAGCAGGGGAGGAAAAAGGAATTTCTATTTATTGATACTTCAGCCTGGATAGCTCTTTATGATAACGACGATTCTCATCACCGGGCTGCAGTGAATTTTTTTACCCCTGATAACTTGCGGGACCACAGGCTTATCCCTGTAACTACGAACTTTGTTTTTGCTGAAGTTTATGCCTATTTCTGCCGGAATAATAGTGCGGCTATTGCAATAGGAAAGTCGTTAAAGGCGAGTAAAATCCTTAGAATTGTACGGGTAGAGGAAGCGGATGAAGTAAAAGCCTGGGAAATAGCGCAAATGCATGCTAATAAAGGTTTTAGTTATACAGATTGTACTAGCTTCGCCGTTATGCAGAGATTGAACTGCCGCCAGGCTTTTACCTTTGACAATCATTTCCGACAAATGGGTTTTGAGGTTTTACCAAAGAGCGAGAAAATAGATGAATAAGGAGATGGCGAGATGGGCAGAACGAGAAAAATGCGCCGGCGCGAGCGTCGTTATCACAGGCTGCTGGCATTAATTGAAGAACTGTACGAAAACCAAAGGTCGATGATAGCTGTTTTAGGTGAACATATGGTAAAAATACGCACGCTGTCCAGGCAGTTAGCAGCCATACGCGAGGAGAAAAAATCCGGACAAGAGGGAACCAATGAAGAATGACCGCTCCGTATCAATCTCTAGATGGACAGGCAAACTAAGAATTGCTAAAATAAGGATAAAGCGACTGGCAATTGGGAGAGATGGAGATGATGCAGGATAAAATTGATGCCCTCTATGGTCTAGTACAGCAGATAGCTATAGAGCTTAAGCAGACCAGGCAGGAGCTTAATACAACAAGAGGGGAACTCACGGAGCAGATTAATGGTGTACGGGAAGAACTCACGGAGCAGATTACCGGGGTACGAGAAGAACTGCGCGGTGAGATAGATAACGTCAGGAAAGAGCTACGCGGGGAGATTACTAACGTAAGGGAAGAACTGTTGGAGAAGCTCACAGGAGTTCGTGAGGAACTTCAGGAGCAGATCATCAGCGTACGGGAAGAACTCACGGAGCAGATTACCGGGGTACGAGAAGAACTGCGCGGTGAGATAACCAACGTCCGGAAAGAGCTGCGTGGGGAAATAACCAATGTCAGGGAAGAGTTGCGCGGAGAGATTGCCGGCGTCAGGGAAGAGTTGCGCGGGGAGATTGCCGGCACCCGGACGGAACTGGCCGCTCAGGTTGCAGATGTCCGCAGTGAGCTCCACAACACCCGGCAAGAGCTTGGCGCGCAGATTACAGGCGTCCGGGAGGAACTTTATGATACCAGGCGAGATCTTACAGAAAGGCTCAACAGGATGGAGCAGCGGCTGAACGCCACTTTTAATCAGGTCGGTATGCTGAGCGAATTCCGGGTGGAAGTCCTGCACAAACTGGAGGAGCTGGGGGAAAGCCAGAATTCAATGTCAGCCATGCTGGGGGAGCATGATATTAAAATTCGTAACTTATCCAGCAAGCTGTCCAAGTTACAATTAAATGCTTTAAGGAGGTCCGGTTAGATGCAGTGGTTAGGACATGCGAGTTTTTACCTGGAAACCCCGGCGGGGGTGCGGCTGGTGACCGACCCTTACGGCCCGCAGGTTTCACCGGCGGCGCCGGTGGTCACGGCTGACGTGGTGACTATATCCCATGAGCATTTTGACCACAATTACCTGGACAATATCAAGGGCCACCCGGTAATCTGGCGGGGTTTGACGCCGGAGGGAGACTGGGCGCAAGTTGACGTGACCTTTAAAGATGTCCACGCCTATACGGTGCCTACATACCACGACGACGCAGCCGGCGCCAAACGGGGCAAAAACGCCATTTTCGTCCTGGAGGTAGGCGATCTTCGCCTGGCCCACCTTGGTGACCTGGGGCATGTTCTTAATGATGGACAGGTGCGGCAGATTGGTAGGGTGGATGTATTGATGATCCCTGTGGGCGGGTACTTTACCATTGATGCCGGCCAGGCTTGGCAGGTGGTGGAGGCACTAAAGCCGCGGGTAGTCCTGCCCATGCATTACCTGGTCGCGGGCATGCAGGGCTTCCCCATTGCCGGGGTTGACGAATTTACGGCCGGGCGGGCCAATGTGCGCCGCTTCGGGGAGGGGAAGATCGACCTGCGGCCGGAAAGTTTACCGCAGGTAACGGAAGTTTGGGTCCTGGCAGCCAGCCAGCCGCGGGTTTAACCTGATAGAGGAGATGACTCCAGATCCCCACCGTTGGACTTGTTATTTCCCAAACGGTGGGGATTTTATATATCACTTGATCTTTATGGGGGAAATGTTAGAATGAAAGTAACGGCAGACAAGAGGGAGGCAATAATATGGAACAATTACGTACGACAGTTAGGATGCCGGCGGAGCTGCTCAAAGCTATTGAAGCAGTACGGGACCCGGAAGAGTTTCCGACCTTAAGCGATTTTGTGCGCAGGGCAGTTGAGAAGTATGTACGGGAATTAAAGCGCGCAAAAATTGCAGCCGAGTGCAAGCGGCTGGCAGGAGGAGAAAACCTGGTTACCCTTGCCGAAGCCGATTTAGCCGATTATGCAGAGCGTATGGCGCAGGCTGAAAGGGGTGAAATTTGATGCCCGGCGAAGTGCCACGGCCGGGGGACATTTTCAGGGTAAGCCTGGAAGGAACCGGTCACATCTTGCGAGGACCGCATTACGGGGTGGTGGTTTCCGATGAACCCTTCAACTATCTTTCGACGATAGTTATCGTACCACTTTCTACCGGTGCTAAATCTGCTACCTTCCGGCCGGAAATATCGTTTCACGGTAAGGTAACCAGGGCCCTGCCGGACCAGCTTCGGGCTGTAGATAAACGCCGGCTCAAAGAATATCAGGGCAGTGTGGCAGGGACTTCTTTTTTTTATGCCCTGCAGGAAGCGTTGAGGGAGCTGTTTGCACTATGAAAAGAAAAGAAGAGCAGCCTAACGGCTTAGCTGCCAAAAGTGGCGCTTCCATAGAAAATGACGCTTCCTACCTTACCGTCGCCCGGGAAGCAACAGCCGAAATTAAAATCGAGCGTTCCCGTTTCATTGGCCATGCCCGCGAAGTAGATAGTGAGGCGGCAGCCAGAGAATTCATTACCCGGATCCAGGCCGAACACCGCCAGGCGACCCACAACTGCTTCGCCTACCGGCTGGGGCTGGGGAAGCAAGAAATAGTTTATTACAGCGATGCCGGCGAGCCCGGCGGTACGGCCGGGCGGCCGATTCTTGGCGCCATTACCAGCCTGGGCCTTACCAACGTGGCGGTAGTAGTAACCCGTTACTTCGGCGGCAAAAAGCTGGGGGTGCGGGGGCTAATTGAAGCCTACGGCCAGGCGGCCCGCCGCGTCCTGGAAGAGGCAGGGAGCATCCGGCGGGTCGTGACACGGGAACTGGAGCTCACCTGCAACTATGCCGAACTGGACCAGGTACTTTATACTGTAAACAGCCGCGGCGGCAGGGTGGTAGAAACGGACTATGACAGTAAAGTCAGGTTAAAGGTAGCCGTGCCTCTCTCGCTGTGGGAGGAAATGAGGAACTGTTGGCGAAAGGATAATTGACTTCCTAACTGTAATACGATTAAAGTATCGATCATATTACTTGGAGGTATCGTTATGGAGGTAAAAGTATCCAGTAAATATCAGATAGTTATTCCTAAAGATGTACGCAAACGTCTTAACATTACAAAGGGGCAGGGCCTCGAAATTATAATCAAGGGTAATACAATTAGCCTTGTTCCAGAAAAACCTTTATCTGAACTAAAGGGGTTCTTAAAAGGAATGAAACTTGATGATATCCGCGACGAGGAGGATAGGTATTGATTACTGTTGATTCCTGTGGATGGCTTGAATATTATACGGGGGGACCTTTGGCTGAAGAATATGGCAAGTATTTAAAAGATTTAACGCAAATAGTTACACCGGTTGTAATCATCTACGAAGTTTATAAGAAAATCAAAGGGGAATACACCTGCAATACAGCTTGCCAATGGCTGATGCAATGATTTACACGATGACCCGCCTTCATGAAACCCGGATAGTGACAAGCGATAAGCATTTTAAAGACCTGGAGATGGTAATTTACCTGGAAAAGCCGCAGCAGTAAGCACCAGTGCAAGTTTAAAGCCCTTCTTTGCCAAACTATAATTAAATACTGGCAAGAAGGATGGAAGCGTATGGCCTGGTCTTCCAGGTGGAAGCGGCATGGGCGACAGTCCGTCGAAAGTAGTACAACTAAACAGATACGCTCTACCGCCCAAGTGGTGCTAACTCGCCTGCGGGAAACCGGCAGGTTTATTAAGGAACATGCTAAACCGCGGGCAATGTCCATCCTGGCCTGGCTCCGCTCCGCCTGGCAGGCTATCCGGGGCGAAATGCTGCGCACCTGGCAGAACCTCAAGCCGTTGCGCCTGCCGGCAGGCTGGCAGGCGCGGGCCTTACTTGGCGTATTCCTTCTTACCATCCTAATTCCCGGTATTACCCGCCATTTCACCCGCCCGGCCCTACCACCGCCGGCTGCCAAACCATTACCTGTAACCGTCCGGGCCGATGAAACCAACCTCCTCGCCCGCCTGGTAGCTGCTGAAGCTGAGGATGAACCCTATCCCGGCCAGGTCGCCGTTGTGGCCGTAGTTTTAAACCGCCTGCGGGACCCGGCCTTTCCCAAGACAATACCTGACATCATCTTTGAACCCTGGGCCTTTGAAAGCGTGGCCAACGGCCATTACTGGGAGGTACAGGTACGGCCGCGGGATTATGCGGCTACCCAGGACGCTTTAAATGACTGGGATCCCAGCAACGGTGCCCTTTATTTCTTTAATCCGGCAACAGCCACCAGCGCCTGGATCTGGACGCGGCCCCAGATTACCCAAATTGGCAATCATATTTTTACCCGCTGATTTAAACTCCGCCAGAGGAGATAAAGGGCGCTCTGGGAAGACTGCCACTTGATGTTTTCCCGCTCCCCAATAAAAAGCTCCCGCTGGACTTTTACCTTCCCCTGGATGTCCAGCCCCACATAGACCAGCCCCACCGGTTTGGCCGGGGTAGCGCCGCCGGGGCCGGCGATGCCCGTAATGCCAACGCCGATATCGGCGGCAAAAGCCCGGCGCACACCCTGCGCCATGGCGGCGGCAACTTCAGGGCTGACGGCGCCGTGGGCGGCCAGGGTTTCCTCCTCTACTCCCAGGTATTTCATTTTAGCTTCATTGCTGTAAGCAACCACGCCGCCCAGGAAGTAATCGGAACTGCCGGGGATATTGGTCACCCGGTGGGCCAGCAGGCCGCCGGTACAGGATTCAGCTATGGCCAGGGTCAGGCGTCGCCCGCCCAGGATGGCGCCGACGACCCCTTCCAGGGTATCATCGTCGCTGCCAAAGATATACTCACCCAGGCGTTCCCGGATGGCTGTTTCCAGGGGCCTGATTAATTCCCGCGCCTGCTCCGCGCTGCCGGCCCGGGCCGTCAGGCGTAAGGTTACCTCGCCGGGCGCGGCCAGGGGTGCCAGGGTGGGGTTGTCGCCGTGGAGCAGGTCTTTAATGGCTTCTTCTACTGCAGATTCCCCCATCCCGGCAATCTTCAGCACCCGGGAAAAGATAACCTCCCGCCGGGCACCGTAGGGTTCTAGCAGGGGCAGGAGCCGGTCCGCCACCATGGGTTCAAACTCCCTAGGCGGTCCCGGCAATAAAGCATAGATCTTGCCCTCATGTTCCAGGAAAACCCCGGCCGCCGTACCATGGGGATTGTCCAGGGCCCGGGCTCCGGCCGGGAGCAGGGCCTGCTTCAGGTTGTTGGCAGTCATAACCCGCCGCCGGGCGGCAAAATAGCGGGTGATGTTTTCCAGGGCCGCCGGGTCTTCCACCAGGGGTAAATTCAGGGCGGCGGCCAGGGCTTCGCGGGAGAGGTCGTCTTCCGTAGGTCCCAGGCCGCCGCTGACGATGATCAGGTCGGCCCGCCGCCGGGCGTCGTCAATAGCTTCCCGGATGCGCTCCAGGTTGTCGCCGACTACCACCTGGCGGTAAAGGCTGATGCCGGCCGCGGCCAGCTCCCGGCCTAAGTATGCGGCATTGGTATTGACGATCTGGCCCAGGAGCATTTCCGTACCGGTAAAAATGGCTTCCGCGAGCAAGGGAAAACCTCCTCCTAAACTTAAAAAGCGCCCTCGTACTGGCGCTTAACTTAAAGTTTAATGGGCAGTTTCAGTAGCTGTAGCCGTGGGCCCGTGCTCCCCGTGAGCGCCAAGGTTATTGACGGCAGTCACCAGGAACCCCAGGACCAGCCAGCCGGCCAGGAAAAGCACTACCTGCCACTTTTTCATATTTCCCACCCAACCTTTCTGTGCCGCGGCTTCCTTGTACAAAAGTATACCAGAGGCTTTTACCAGTTGCAATGGCCAGCATACGGCTATATAATGCTAATTGATACAACCCAATTTCTTAATTTTTTCTTAGCTTGTCTTAATCGTTTTTTTACCTTTCTATTTTATAATCATCCCAGGAAAAGATAGCAGGAGGTGTGCAGTATGTGGCAGCGCGCAGGCAAAGCTAAAATCACTGTTTTAGCTGTTTTATTGATCTTCCTGGCCGGGGTGGCGGCCACGGTAGGTTTCTATCAAATCACCGGAGCGACGGCCGGGACCCAGCAACCGTCCTACCAGCACGCGGTGGCTGTTAGCGACGCGGTGTCTGCCAGCATCCCGCCGGGGCTGGGACCGGAGGCTATTGCCGACATTGTCGATAAAGCCGGCCCGGCAGTAGTACGTATTGATACGGTTACGGAAACCAGGGTGGCCAGCCCCTTTAACGACCCCTTCTTCCGCCAGTTTTTTGGCGACCAGTTTAATATCGGTCCCCAGGAACAACGCGGTTTGGGTTCAGGGTTCATTATTTCTCCAGACGGCTATATCCTGACCAACCAGCACGTCATTGACGGGGCGAAGCAGGTTAAAGTAACCGTTGTCGGTTTCGATAAACCCTTCAATGCCCAGGTGGTGGGCGCCGACGCTCCCCTGGACCTGGCCGTCCTGAAAATCAATGCCGGCAAGCCGTTGCCCTATCTAACGCTCGGTGATGCCAACAAGGTCCGCGTCGGTGAATGGGCCATTGCCATCGGCAACCCCGACGGCCTGGACCATACGGTAACGGTGGGCGTCATCAGCGCCAAAGGGCGGCCTATCGATGTCCAGGACCGCCATTATGAAAACCTGCTGCAGACGGATGCTTCCATTAACCCCGGCAACAGTGGCGGTCCCCTGTTGAACCTGAAGGGGGAAGTGATAGGTATTAATACCGCCGTTAACGCCGGGGCCCAGGGGATTGGCTTTGCTATCCCCAGCAGCACGGTGCAGCCTGTCCTGAACGATCTGATGAATAAAGGCAAAATTGCCCGGCCATGGCTGGGGGTAGCCCTGGCCTCGGTTACGCCGGAGGCGGCCGACATGCTGGGTCTCCAGAGTCCAGAAGGTGCCCTGGTCGGCCAGGTAGTAGCAGGCAGCCCGGCGGCAAGGGCCGGCATCCAGAAATATGACGTCATTCTCCAGCTGGATGGCCAGAAAATAAAGGATGCCAATGACCTGGTAAATAAAGTCCAGGCCCTGAAGATCGGCCAGCAGGTGCAGCTTCAGGTCTTCCGCCGCGGCCAGCTCCTGGATATCAGCGTGGTCCTTGGCGAGAAGCCGAGCCAGTAAGCGTCCAATCACAGGTGACGCCAGGTAGAAAGGCAGAGGCCAGAAAAAGGAAGCCACGTGGCCCAGAAAGGCCGGGTTAGCTGGTACCATTCAGCGTGGTCCGGACGACTGAAACCCCGGGAGTGATTTCTCCCCGGGGATTTTTATTTTTCTTACAGGCGGTAGTGTCTTTCGGACTATGGCTATTTTCGCCGCCAGGGCAGGCGCAGGCGCAAAAACAGGGGTGCCAGGGCCGGACAGGAGATAAAAAACGGCCGTAAAGGGGAAAAAGGCCGCGGGTTCGGCTGGGGAAGGGGTGACGGTTCTACCCTGGCCAGGACGCTGTGGTGGCGGCTGTAAGCAAAATAAACCATCAGCCCCAGGGCCATCCAGATGGCGAAACGGATCCAGGTTAAACGGGGCAGGTTGAAGAAGAGGTAAAGGGCAAAGGCCATGGTCACCAGGGACGTCCAGGGCATGAAGGGCACTTTGAAGGGGCGTTCCAGGTCGGGCCGGGTACGCCTTAAAATGAGTACACCCAGGGAAACGATGAAAAAGGCCGACAGGGTACCGACATTGGCCAGTTCGGCGATTATATTAATAGGTAAAAAGCCGCCAATGAGAGCAATGAAGGCGCCGACAACAATGGTTGTGAGCATAGGGGTATGATAGCGGGGGTGGACCCTGGCAAAAAAGGAGGGCAAGAGGCCATCGCGGCCCATGGCCATAAAGACCCGGCTCTGGGCAAAGATGGTTACCAGGAGGACGCTGGTCAAACCGGCCAGGGCGCCAATGCCAACAATCAGCGAAGCACTCCTCACACCGGCAGCCAGAAGACCGGTAGTTACCGGGGAAGGGGTATTGAGCTGGGTGTAGCTTACCAGGCCGGTCAGGACTATAGTTACGGCGATATATAGTAAAGTAGAGATAGCGAGAGAGCCGATGATCCCCCGGGGCAGGTCTTTATTGGGATGGCGCACTTCTTCGGCGGCCGTAGAAACGGCGTCGAAGCCGATATAGGCAAAGAAGATAATGGCCGCACCGTGGATGACACCGGGGATGCCAAAGGGAAGAAAAGGACGCCAGTTGGCCGGGTTAACCCGGGGAATGCCCAGTACCAGGAAGGCCAGGATCACCAGGATTTTAACGGCCACGATAATCTTGTTGGTGGTGGCGCTGGTAGTTGTGCCGATTATGGCTAGTAGAGTCATGAGGGCGGTAATGAGGATGGCCGGCAAATTAACGAGGCCACCGCCGGCAGGAGAATTAACCAGGGCCGCAGGCAGGGAAATACCCACAGAACTGAGCATATCGGTGAAATAACCGCTCCAGCCGGCAGCTACCGCCCCCGAGGCTACCATGTATTCCAGGATCAGGTTCCAGCCGATAATCCAGGCAATAATTTCACCTAAAGAAGCATAGGCATAAGTATAGGCGCTCCCGGCCACGGGGATCATAGCGGCCATTTCGGCGTAGACCAGGGCCGCCAGCCCGGCAGTAATGCCGGAGAGGATAAAGGAAAATACCAGGGCCGGGCCGGCATAATTGGCCGCCGCTACTCCAGTTAGGACAAAAATACCCGAGCCGATTATAGCTCCTACTCCCAGGGCGATTAATTCCGGCGTGCCGATACTACGTTTTAACTTTTCATTATCCCGGGCTTCCTGCATCAGGTCTTTTATGCTTTTAGTCCGCCAGACACTCACCCTGTTCACCCCCTGGATGTGCTTAAATTTATTATGTACCTGGCCTTTTTCCCTATGCGTGTGGCAGGAGAAAGGGTGATGTTGTCGAAATAAAGGGCAAGGCGGTGGAGCGATGCCCAAAAAAATCCTCACTGGCGCCCTCATTGTCCTGCTGGCCCTGGTCCTTTTTTCCGGCCCGGCAGCAGTACCGGGACCAATTCAAACCCTACCGGAGGTTACTCTTAAAGAGGCCACATTTAAACAGGTGGTCCTGGACCCGCCACCCCTGGAAGCAGGGGGGCATATACTGGTAGCGGCGGGGGATTTTTTACCCCTGGCCGGCGGCAGTGCCGACTGGTACAAGAACAGGGGTATTTTACGGGGGAGCAAAGGAGCTGTCGTAGCCGCCGGCAGCCTGGCGGCCGAGGTCGATGGAGTCCCCCGGCGGCTTGACGCGGCCCCGGTTCTGGTAGACGATAAGCTTTACATACCCTTAAGCCTGGCCCTGGAGGTGCTGGGACTGCCTGCCTCCGGCAGGATGGGAGCTGCTCCAGAGCAGGAAAGTACTGATACATACCTCCCTCCCCTGAAGGGCCGGGCCGGTCTGCATTTCCGTTATTATCCCGTGTATGATCTCCAGGCCAGGTATGACCCTGCCAGGGGACAGCTTACGGGGGAACTCCTCCTGGCTTACCAAAATCCTTATCTTGTACCCCTGCGGAAACTATATTTCAATCTCCCGGCCAATGCTCTGTATGGTAATGGAGCGCAATTAACAGTTAGCAGGGTTTATATAAATAAGCGGCCTGTTCCTTTCAATTCCCGGGGCAGTTCCCTGGAAGTGTTCCTGCCCTTAAGCCTTGCTCCCCGGGAAACCCTTTCCCTGGCCCTTTCCTTCACTACCCAGGTACCGGAAGAGGCAGCGCGCCTGGGCCGGACCGGGGACACCCTGATGGCGGCCGGCTGGTACCCCATCCTCGCCCCTCATACTGGGGATACCTGGGCCGGGGTGGCAGGTACACCCTATGGCGACCCGTATTTTGCCGCTGCTGCCTACTACCGGGTGCGCCTCACTATGCCCTCCGGTTACCGGGTCCTGGCCAGTTCCCGGGAAACAGGGCGGCAGGAAGGGGGTGATTGGACCGTCTGGACCTTTAACAGCGAGCACCCCATCCGGGAATTTGCCTTTACGGCCGCGCCTGACTGGCAGTTTGCCAGCCGCAAGGTGGGGGCGGTCCAGATGGTAATAGCTTCCCGGGGAGAGCCGGCGGCGGCCGCCCTGGAGGTGGCCGGCCAGGCTTTAGACTTTTTCCAGGCAGCCTATGGACCCTATCCCTACAGTTACCTGCACCTGGCTTTTGTCCCTCTGGATAACTTGGCCGGCATGGAATACCCGGGCTTTATTATTTTAAGTAACCGCAAAAGTTATAGTCCTGCTACTGTTGTCCACGAAATCGCCCACCAGTGGTGGTACAACCTGGTAGGGAACGACAGCCGCCAGGCGGCCTGGATTGATGAAGGCCTGGCCGAGTACAGCACTCTCCTTTTTTACCGCCAGCGCGACCAGGCCCTCTACCAGGCTAAACTGGCCGAGATCGGGCGCCTGGCGGGCCAGACAGCTCAACCCATTAACTTATCTCTTGAAGAATATGGTAATGAGCAGGCCTACCGCCTGGCCGTCTATAACCGGGGAGCCACATTCTGGCTGGAGCTGGAAGGCGCCGCCGGTACAGCCAAGCTGCAGCAAGCCCTGGCTTATGTCCAACGTTATTACCGCTATGAAATCGTTCCCCCGCAAGCTATGGTTACTATTCTTACATATTATGGCAGGCTGGCAGCGACCAATTTTACGCCGTATTTACGGAACTAACGGCCCTGAAAAACGTCTAAAAAAGTAGAAGGAACTTCATGAGGAGAAAGGGCAAAAGGGGCGAACCGGTATGAGCCAGGCAGGTAAATATGTGGTGGGGCACTGGCCCTGGGTGGCCAGGATTGGCAAGCACCCGCGGGCCGCCTGGCCGGAAGCGTTGCTGCGGCTGGGGCACCTGGTGACTATAGCTGCCTTAATGGTAGTTGTTACCACCATTGGTGGTGCCGGCTGGCAGCAGGCTGGAGTTACCGGACCGGCATTGGCCTCGCCACCTGTTACCGGCCCTTACCAGCTGGCCGGGGGCAAGCCAGGATTGTCCATTACCCCGGTTAAACCGGTGGCTGTAGCGCCGATAACTCCACCCCGGCCGGCGCCACCCGTCCCGGAGCCGGAACCCAAGCCCGTGCTCCAGCCCCTGCGCCAAGTGCCGGGGGCCGGCCACCGGGTGGCCCTTACTTTTGACGACGGCCCCTTTCCCCGGTGGACTGAACGTTATTTAACAGTCCTGGCAGCCACCAGAACCCCGGCCACCTTCTTTATGGTCGGGCGGCAGGTCGAAGCCCACCCGGAGCTGGTCAGGGCAGCCCTGGACGGCGGCCATGAAGTAGCCAGCCACTCCTGGCGCCATGCCAACCTGGGGAAGGCGTCCCAGGCTGAAGCTGAGGCAGATCTCCGGCAGGCGGCTGCCGTCCTGGAGAAAATAAGCGGCCGGCCGGTAAAATATTTCCGCCCCCCCTACGGCGCCATGGGTCCCAATTTGCTGGTGGCAGCAGCCAGGTTGGGTACCCCCATAGTCACCTGGAGTGTAGATCCTAAGGACTGGTCCAATCCTGGTCCCAGGGCCATCGTCCTGCGCGTCATGGCTAACGTCCGGGACGGCAGTATCATCCTCCTCCATGAAGGCCACCCCGGTACCCTTGTGGCCCTACCGCTCCTGATTAAAGAGTTGCGGGGTAAAGGCTATGAACTGGTAACCGTATCGGAACTGATAGCCAGTGGTGAACAAAAATAATAATGATGCCTCTCGCTTCTTAAGATGGTAGACCTTGCATAATTACGACCTCCTGCGGTATAATTAAGGCGAAAATAGAAAAATTTCCCCGAAAAGGCAAACCTGCCGAAAGGCAGGGGCGCAAAGCTACAGGGTCTAAAGCCCGGTTGCGGGCCAGGACAGCCAGTTGCCACGGGTGGGACGGGGCTACCCAGGGGGTAGCCTTTATTATTATTTATTAAACCAAACCGGAGGAGGGGGTTCCTTTTATGCGTTTGCACTTATTTAAGAAAAAGGACCGGGCAGGGCAACCGGTGGATCAAAAGCCGGCTAGAGCGCCCCGCCCGGGGAAGGCCCGGGCAGGGTTTTTCAGTCGCTGGCGGCTGGGGGCTAAATTAACAGCCGGCTTTATCCTTATCATTGCCATATTTGTCGGCGTGGTAATCTACGTCAATTTTAATCTCCAGCAGGTAGACCGGCTTTCCTGGGAAGTAACCCTTGCCCATGAGCAAAACATGCTCTTTACCGAGATGACCAATGCTATCTGGGATGCCTACCGCCGGGCCACCGATTACATAATCAACGGTTCCCAGACCCACGCCCTGGGTTTCGACGATGCCCTGAAGCGTTTCCATGATGCCCGGACCCGGCTGGAAGAACAAGAGCTCGACAGCCAGACGGGCGGGTATCTCGCGGCCATGACCCAGGCGGCCAAGAGTTTTACTGATACCTTCAAGAACAGCATCGTAAACGTCAGCCAAGAAGGCCGCATGGCGGCCCTGCCTATTTTGAGCTTCCAGATGGGGGCTTCCCTGGATAATATCAATAACATCGGCAACCACATGGCCAAAAGTATAACCGAGGAAACGGCTAAAACCGAAGCTCAACTGGTAGCGGACATCAGGCGAGTCCAGGCAACTTTGCTGGGTGGCTTACTCCTGGCCCTGATCCTGGGCCTGCTGGTAGCATGGTTTATCAGCCGCATGGTCGGTAAATCCCTGGGCCAGGTGGCAGCCTATGCTACCCGGATCGCCGGCGGCGATCTCACTGCCGAACCCCTTCATGTTATAACCAACGATGAGGTGGGCAAGCTGGCCGCCGCTTTCAACACTATGGGAGAAAACCTGCGCCAGCTTATCGGCCAGGTGCGGGATATGACTAACCAGGTGGCCTCGGCCAGCCAGGACCTGGCCCGTATGTCCCAGGAAGTGGGGGACGCCGCCCGCCAGGTGGCTGCCACCACCCAGGAAATGGCCAAAGGTGCCGAAGACCAGGCCCAGCAGGTCAGCGAGACGGCGGCAGCGACAGACGCCCAGGTGACCAGGGTGGAAGAAGTCCACCGTAACACCGAGGATATGGCAGCCGCCTCCGACCAGGCCGCGGTCAAAGCCAGCGAAGGTGCCCAGGCGGTGGCCGAAGCCACCCAGCAGATGGAGGCCATCTCCAGGCGCATGGACAGCCTAGCCCGGGCAGTTGGCGAGCTGGGAGCCCGTTCCCAGCAGATTGGCCAGATTGTAGGTGTTATCTCTGGCATTGCCGAGCAAACCAATCTCCTGGCCCTGAATGCGGCCATTGAAGCGGCCCGGGCCGGGGAACAGGGACGCGGCTTTGCCGTCGTGGCCGACGAGGTGCGGAAACTGGCTGAGCAGTCGGCTGAAGCCACCAAGCAGATTGTCGGCCTGGTGCAGGAGATCCAGCGGGAGACAGAGCGCGTGGTCAACAGCATGGCCGAAGGCTCCCGGGATGTCCGCCAGGGTACGGAAGTGGTTACCCGCACGGGTATGGCCTTTGCCGCCATTGAACAGTCCATCCAGACCCTGGTCAGCAAGATCAAGAATGTGGCCGGCAAGGCGGAGGAGATGTATGAGGGTTCCCGCCAGGTCAAAGGCCGGGTCGAAAGTATAGCTGCCGGTATTGAAGAAATGGCTGCCAGCACCCAGCAGGTTTCCGCCTCCACGGAAGAGCAGACGGCAGCAGTGGACCAGATTAGCCAGGCGGCCCAGCAGCTGGCTGCAGCCGCAGGTAACCTCGAAAGGGCTGTGGCCCGGTTCAAGCTATAATAGTTAAGCGAGGCCATTCAAACCTGCAGGTTGGCCGGCTTCCTGCTTCCAACTTCCAATCTATGCCCGGGCCTGGAAGGTTTCGCACTCGGTATCGCGGTCGTTGTGGGCGCTGGAGTTATTCGGCGCCCCCTGGACGGCTACGGTAATACTGCCGGCGTGGCAATCGCCATCCTGCCAGTAGATGCAGTTGGCCACCCGGCACTTGACTTTAGGAGGCATAATCAATACTCCCTTCATTAATTCATAACCAGTAGGGCCGGAAACGGCCTGAACGCCAGGTCGCAAAGGCCAGGTTTATTCCCGGTAACTTTTAGCCTGGTCAACGGGGGGCAAAAATATGCCTGCTCCCAGAGGAATTTGCCTTGCAATGCAGAATTTACCTGTGAGGTAAAGAAGGGTGGGATATTAATGGCAACGGAAACAGCAGCGGAAATCCAGCTGGTAGTCTTCCAGCTGGCCGGTGAAACTTATGGCGTTGATATTAACCACGTCCAGGAAATCATCCGTATGCAAAGCATTACCCAGATTCCCAGGACACCGGTTTTTATCGAAGGGGTAATCAACTTACGCGGCCGCATTATCCCGGTCATTGACCTCCATAAACGCTTTAACCTGCCGCGGGCTGAGCTCACGAATAACACCCGCATTATGGTGGTTGAGCTGGGCCAGGTGACGGTGGGCATGATTGTCGATTCCGTTTCCGAAGTCCTGCGCCTGCCGGCTGCCAGCATTGAGCCGCCGCCTCCCATGATCAGCGGCATTGATGTGGCCTATCTTAAGGGCGTGGGCAAGTGGAATGAGCGGTTGATTATTCTCCTGGACCTGGACCGGGTGCTGCGGGAAAGCGAACAGCGCCAGCTGCAGCAGGAAATAGCTGCCGGGGTGGATTTAAGATGAGCGAGCTGGATATGTCCCAGTACCTGGGTATTTTCCTCGATGAAGCCGGGGAGCAGCTCCAGCAGCTGGATGAAGCCATTGTCAAGCTAGAGCAAACTCCCGATGATCTTGACCTGTTAAACACCATCTTCCGGGCGGCCCATACCCTGAAGGGCTCTTCAGCATCTATGGGCTTTAACCGCCTGGCCACCCTCACCCATCGCATGGAGAGCGTACTCGATCTCTTACGCCAGGGGAAGCTCGCCGTTTCCCGGGAGATCATTGACATCCTCCTGGCCAGCCTGGACAAACTGCGAGTGCTAAAAGACAGCATTGCTGCCGGCAACGGGGATGAGGGTGAGTTGGGAGATATAGTGGCCCGGCTGGAAGCCGTCCTGGCCGGCGAGGCGGGGGCCAGTCCCCGGGACAAGGTACCTGGCAGCGAGACCCTCACCCTCGACGACATTGAACAGAATGTCATCCGCGCAGCTCAAGTGAAGGGTTTCCAGGCCTATGAGATCCGGGTGCAGCTCGAAGAAGGCTGCCAGATGAAGGCGGCCCGGGCCTACCTGGTCTTCAACAACCTCAAAGAGGCCGGCGAGGTCATCAAAAGCGTTCCCCACACCCAGGATTTGGAAGCCGAGAAATTTGAGGATACCTTTACCCTGGCCTTTGTCAGCCGGGAAGATGCCGACACCCTGGCCAATATCGTCAAGTCCATATCGGAAATCAAAAATGTAACGGTACGGCCCATTAGCCTGGATGAAGACCGGCTGGTGGCAGCTGAAGTTTCTGCCCTTGAGCAGGAGAATGGTAGCCTTGCCGCCAGGGCAAAAGCAAATAGCAAGGCTAGTGAGCAACGCATTACCCAGACAGTTCGGGTAGATGTCCAGCGCCTGGAAAACCTCATGAACCTGGTTGGTGAACTGGTCATTGACCGCACCCGCCTGGCCGAAGTGGGCAATGGGTTGAAGGCCCGCCTGGGCAACGAAGAACTCCTGGAAACCCTGGAGGAAGTCTCCCTGCACATTGGCCGAATTACCTCCGACCTCCAGGAAGAGATCATGAAGGCCCGCATGTTCCCCATTGACCAGGTCTTCAACCGCTTCCCCCGCATGGTCCGGGACCTGGCCCGGAAGGCCGGCAAGGAGATCGACTTTATTATTGAAGGCCGGGAAACGGAGCTGGACCGGACGGTTATCGAGGAAATCGGCGATCCCCTCATCCACCTGCTGCGCAACGCCATTGATCACGGCATTGAAGCCCCGGAAGCAAGGCTGAAGGCCGGCAAGCCCCGGCACGGTACGGTTCGCCTGCGGGCCTTCCACCAGGAAAACCAGATTGTCATTACCGTAGAAGACGACGGCGCCGGCATGGACCCGGAAAAGATAAAAGCCAGGGCGGTGGCGAAAGGGCTGATCAGCCGTGAGGCGGCCGCCAGGCTGGGTCACCGGGAAGCCCTGGATCTCATCTTCCTGCCGGGCCTTTCGACATCAGAGAAAGTTACCGATGTTTCCGGCCGCGGCGTTGGTATGGATATCGTCCGTAACCATATTGAAAAGATCAACGGCACCATTGACATCCGCACCACCCCCGGCAAGGGAACGTGTTTCACCATTAAGCTGCCCTTGACCCTGGCCATTAACCGTTCCCTCCTGGTCCAGGTGGGCGGGCGGGTTTATGCCTTCCCCCTGGCCAATGTGGTCGAAATTATCGACATCACCCCCGCCGACATCCAGCACGTCCACCGCCAGCAGGTGGTAGTCGTCCGTGGCCGGGTGCTGCCCCTCATTTACCTGGGCCAGGCCCTGGGCCTGGCCAGGGCTATGCCGGCGGGAGAAAATTATGCCGTAGTTATAGTCGGCCTGGCGGAAAAACAGATTGGCTTTATTGTCGACAACCTCATCGGCGAGCAGGAGATTGTCATCAAATCCCTGGGGAATTTTATTGGCAAGATACCGGGCATTGCCGGGGCTACCATCATGGGCGATGGCAGTGTGGCCCTGATCTTAGATGTCCGCAGCCTGGTGGATAACCTGGGGGTGGAGGCGAGCCGTGAACTGGCCAGTTAAGGTCCTGGTCGTCGACGATTCCGCCTTTAGCCGGCGGCTGCTGATCGACATCTTAAAAGCCGATCCCGGCATCCAGGTAGTGGGTTATGCCCGTAACGGCGAGGAAGCTCTGGAAAAAGTCGCTTCCCTGCAGCCGCAGGTCGTAACCCTGGACCTGGAAATGCCGGTCATGGATGGCCTGGCGACACTGAAAAACCTCATGGCCAGCAGTCCGGTGGCTGTCATCATGCTGTCCGCCCATACGGCCGCCGGGGCTGAGGTGACCATTAAAGCCCTGGAGCTGGGTGCCGTAGATTTTGTCCTGAAGCCGGCAAAATCCGGGGACATAAAAGAGCTGGCCAGGATCTTGCCGGAAAAAATTAAGGCTGCGGCCAGGGTACCGGTAGGGCGTCTCTGCCGAGGTAAACCTTGCCGGGAAATTATCCCGGCACCTTTTATTTCTCCCCGGCAGGGCCAGATAGAGGTTGTCGCCATTGGCACCTCCACAGGAGGGCCGGCGGCCCTGCAGCAGGTCCTGACTGCCCTGCCCGGCGACCTGCCTGCCGGTATAGTGATTGTGCAACACATGCCCCCGGGTTTTACCGGCCCCCTGGCCCGGCGCTTAAATGAACTGGCCGCCCTGGAAATCAGGGAGGCGGTAGCGGGGGATGTTGTCCGGCCCGGCCTGGCCCTCATCGCCCCGGCCGGCAAACAAATGCTCCTTGAACGGCACGCGGGCAGCGTCCAGGTGCAGCTGGCCGCAGAGGCCGAAGTGCCTACTCTCTTTAAGCCCTCGGTAGATGTGCTCATGCTCTCCGTAGCCAGGGTATATGGTCCCAGGAGCCTGGGGGTAATACTCACTGGTATGGGGAACGATGGCGTCCGGGGCCTCAAGGCTATTAAGGAGCGGGGCGGCCAGGTTTTAGCCCAGGATGAAGGGACCTGTATCGTCTATGGCATGCCACGGGCAGCGGTGGAAGCCGGCCTGGCCGACCAGGTGCTGCCCCTGCCGGCCATAGCCGGGGCTATTGTATCCTTAGTTGCTCCTCGCACTTAACATGCAATGCTTGGAGCGGAGGTTAAATTATACTTTATTTAACTATGGTTTATAAAACGGAGTGGGTACGGAGTGGGTACGGAGATGGTAGGGTTTTACTGTTAAGTTTGATTTAATTCCAGGCTTTGCCTGCTACCGGCCGGGTAAAGTTTACCGCCGCCTTGCCGATATAGAAACTAGAGATAAGAAAATATCTATCAGGGGTGTAAGGGTTTGAAGATTACAGGACAGGGACCGGTATCCTGGAACCAGGTGCGCGCAGCTTACGAGCAGCCTGCCGGCGTTAAAGGGCAGGGACGGGTGGATAAAGCTCCCCTCAGCGCCGACACTGTCCAGCTTTCCGCCGGCAGCCAGCTCATCCGGGAATTAAAGGCCCGCCTGGAGGAAGTAAACGACACCCGCGCCGGCCGGGTAGAAGCCATCCGCGCCGCCCTGGCTGCAGGTACTTATAACGTATCGCTGGAAGAAGTGGCCGGCGCCATCTTGAAGGAGATGGGCCGGTGAGGGAGCTGGCAGCAGTGCTGCAGGCAGAACTCGATGTGGTGCGGGAACTGCTGGTAGTTTGCCGGCAGGAGCAGGACGCCCTGGTGGCCGACAATATAGAGGCCATCCGGGCAGCTGCGGGGAGAAAAGGAGAACTGGCCCGCCGCCTGGCGGTCCTGGAAGAGGAACGGCAGCGGGTGATGGCAGCAGGCCCGACGAACGCGGCAGGCCCACTGGCCTGCCGGGAAAACGGTGATGATGAGGTAAGTCGCCTCCGCGACGCCCTCCGGCAGGCGGTGCGGGAGCTCCAGGAAGTCAACGAGACCAACCGCCTCCTGGCGCGCCAGTCCCTGGCCTATGTGCAGAAGATGCTCTCCCTGTTGCTACCGGAAGGTCCGGGCCCCGGTATAATGGACCGGCGGGTCTAACCGCTGTTTAGCGGTGGCACGGCGTCCGGTTGTACTTTCACGTTGGTAGTCAGCCAGCTGATAACCGTACTGGTAAAGTGGTTGCAAGAACTTTTAGCAAAGGGTGAAGATAGGTGCCCGGAACATTTTTCGGCTTTAACACCGCCCTGCGCGGCATGCAGGCCCAGCAGCGGGGCATTTACACGACTGCCCACAATATCGCCAACGCCAACACCGAGGGCTATACCCGCCAGCGGGTGGTCCTGGCCACCTTGCCCGCCTATCCCGTCCCATCCATGAACCATCCCGGTGGTACGGGCTGGCAGATAGGTACCGGTGTCGACAGCCAGGAAACCCGCCGCCTGCGGGACGAATTTTTAGACACCCAGATCCGCCGGGAAACCGGCTCCCTGGGCCAGTGGGAACAGATCCAGGATGTTTTAAAGCAGGTGGAGATCGTTTTCAACGAGCCCTCTGACACCGGCCTGAGTACTCTAATGAGCCAGTTCTGGGCCGCCTGGCAGGAACTGTCCAAGTACGCGGAAAGCTCCCCTGTGCGGACTACCGTCGTCGAGACGGCCAGCGCTTTGGCGGAGGCGTTTAATCACAGCGCCCAGCAACTAGAAACAATCATCGCTGATATCGACCAAACAATTGAGTTAAAGGTCACCGAAATAAACTCCATCGCCCAGCAGATTGCCGACTTAAACGGCCAGATAAAAAATATCGTCGCCGCAGGCGACCAGCCCAATGATTTGATGGACCAGCGGGATCTGCTGCTGGACCGGCTGAGTAAGATAGTCAGGATTAATGTCCAGGCCAATTCGGACGGTACAATCAACGTAACCATAGAAGGAGCGCCATCTGGCGACTCTACCCTTAAAGGACAATTAGTAGACGGGACAACATCCAATGACTTGTTTATAGCTAAAGATGTAGATGTAGATTCAAATCAGGTTTACGTAGGAATCATTAAAAATTATGGTTTGTTAGATCCCAGTAACCCTATCGTTAAACTATCATCAAGATTAAACTCAAATTCCTATAGTATAACTTATAATGATAGTGATAAATCAATATTACTTTCAGATGGTAGTAATACTTATAGCTCTACCGTTACTAATACTGAAGTTCCTATACAAGATTTAGCAGTAATAAAATTAAATGATCCTTTACCGTCACCTACTACTGAACCTGTAAAGTTTGATACCTTGGATATAAGTGCTTATAAACAGAACCCTGACGTAAACGGCGAGATTAAAGGTCTCTTACTGGCCCGCGATAATGTAAAAGAATACCTGGATAAGTTAAATATTCTCGCTAAAGGTCTAGCGGAAAACATAAATAAACTTCATAAAGAAGGTTACAATTTGAGCGGCCAAAAAGTTGATAGTAATTATGAAAACTTCTTTGTTGCCTTAGATCCATCTAACCCCCAAAATTTTATTTCTGCGGCTAATATCACAGCTGGTAATATCGCCGTTAATCCCAATATCCGTAATGATGTAAGCCAGATAGCCGCAGCTTATCCTGATCCCCCAGATGATACATCAAGTATTGCTCCAGGTAACGGTTATAATGCCTTAAGGATTGCTCAACTACAACAAAAACTTTACGTTGAAAATAACGGAACTTTACAAGAGAGCACTTCAGGTGGTGTAACTATAGACGACTATTACAAAAACTTCACAGCCAAACTGGGCGTTGACGCCCATGAAGCCAGCCGCATGACCACCAACCAGGGCGTCCTGGTGGACCAGCTTACCAACCGCAGAGAATCTATTTCCGGCGTCTCCCTAGACGAGGAAATGGCCAACATGCTCCAGTACCAGCGAGCTTATGAAGCCTCGGCCAGGATGATTACCACCCTGGACGCCATGCTTGACAAAATCATCAACGGCATGGGTGTGACCCGTTAAACCCTTTTGTCCAGGAAAATTACCGTCCATTACGGGGTGAATAAAGGTGCGCATCACCAACCGCATGCTCAACAACAACGTCATCCGCAACATCAACCGCAACCTGGAGATCATGTCCCGTACCCAGGAACAGATGGCTTCCGGCAAGAGGGTTAACCGCCCTTCCGATGACCCCATCGTCGTCGCACGGATCCTGGCCTTCAAGACCTCCATCGCCGCCAACGATCAATATAAAAAAAATATGGAGGACGCCAAGGGGTGGCTGGACGCCTCGGAAAGCGCCTTGGGCATGGCCACGGAAGTGCTCCAGCGGGCCAGAGAACTGGCTGTTTACGGCTCTAATGGAACGATGCCCCGTGAGTCCATGCAGGCTTTGGGAAAAGAGGTAGATCAGCTCCTCGACGAGATGGTGCAGGTCGCCAATACTTCTTACGGTGGCCGCTACATATTTGGCGGCAGCCAGACGACGACAACGCCATTTGAAAAAATCAGTGATCAGAGCGGTAAGGTTTCTTCTGTAGATTATAAGGGTAATCCAGCGGCTTTAAATTGGGAAATTGCCCCGGGAGTGGTTGTTGCCGTTAACGAAAACGGCGGAGAAATATTTAAAGACGTTATTGATATATTTAAATTGTTAATTGATCTGCGAAATGGTCTGGATGAAGGTAGTTATACCGACGTTCAATCTACCCTCAGCAAGTTCGACCAGGCTATCGACCACATTCTCAACATCCGCGCCACTCTGGGCGCCAAGAGCAACCGCATGGAGATGGCCATGTCCCGCCTGGACGACAACCAGATCGGCCTCACCCAAACCATGTCCAAGCTGGCAGATATCGACCTGGCTGAAACCGTTATGAACTACAAAAACCAGGAGAACGTCTACCTCGCCTCCCTGGCCACGGGCGCCATGGTCCTGCAGCCGAGCTTGATTGATTACCTGCGCTAAAGTTACCTCGAAATGACGGCCCGCCCCCGGCGATTTAATAGCCGGGAGGGGGCTGAACTCATGCGGCGGCCGGCAAAAGCGGCCGCCAAAATATATCTGGCGGTAGAAGGTGGAGATAATCGTGCTGGTGCAAACCTCGCGCTTCGGCATGGTGGAAGTCGACCCGGCTGAAATATTAACTTTCCCGCAGGGCATTCCTGCTTTTGAAGATATACGGCAATTTTTCTTCTATCCCATCCCGCAAAACCCGGCCTTCACCTGGCTCCAGGCCGTTAACGATCCAGAAGTGGCTTTCCTGCTGGTCGACCCCTTTCTCTTTTTTCCCGGCTATGAAGTGGAGATACCGGACAGCCTGCAGAGAGACCTGGAGATCAAAGATGCTGCCGACGTCCTGGTCCTGGCCGTAGTGACCGTCCCCAACGGCGACGTCCGGCGCATGACGGCCAACCTGGTGGCTCCTATGATCATCAACAGGGCCGCCCGCCTGGGCCGGCAGTTTGTCATGGAGGGCACCAAATATACTACCCGGCACCCCCTTTTCCAGTGATTGGTCGCCGGGTAAGGTGGCCGGGAGAGTGAAACAATAGGTAGTGCCGGGGAAGCCCCGAAAACTTCCAAAAGGAGCGGTAAGCAGTGCTCGTCTTAACCCGGCGGGTCAACGAAACCATCGTCATCGACAACAGGATAAAGATAACGGTCATCAGCATCGAGCAGGATAAAATCCGCTTAGGCGTCGACGCCCCACCGGAGGTACCCATCGTCCGCGAAGAGCTGCTTTCTGCCGTCCGGGACGAGAATAAAGCTGCCGCCAGGACAACGGTTATAGCGGCCGGGGAACTACCCATGAAAACAAAGCCGGGTGAGCAGTAGTAACATGAGTACCAACCATTTGTATGATATGATCAATTCAGCAAATTGGTGTAAGGC
Source organism: Moorella mulderi DSM 14980 (assembly GCF_001594015.1). Taxonomy (GTDB): domain Bacteria; phylum Bacillota; class DSM-521; order Neomoorellales; family Neomoorellaceae; genus Neomoorella; species Neomoorella mulderi. Next base: position 231,089 of record NZ_LTBC01000003.1, on the reverse strand, counting down.
GGCAGTCTTGTCAACTATGTCCTTAAGGCAGGTGAAACTGAAATGAGCCAACAGGATAACCATAACCTGCTTAAGGAGGCCTGCACCCAGTACGCCGTCGCTGATGCCCGCCCTCTCCCACCTGGTAAAATGACCTTTGAACAATTCCTTACCTGGGCCGACGAAGACACCCTTGCCGAATGGGTGGAGGGAGAGGTCGTACTTATGACGCCGGCATCATTGAACCACCAAAGGTTGGCAGGCTTTCTCATTGTTATTTTGAGGGAATTTGTTACCACCCATGATTTAGGCGAAGTACTATTTGCTCCCTTTCTAGTACGACTACCAGATCCCTTAAAATGCGCCCGCGAGCCCGACTTAATCTTTGTATCTAAAGAGCGCCTGCATCTTTTAAAACCTACATACATGGATGGGGCGCCGGACCTGATAATCGAGATAACTTCGCCGGAAAGCCTTGAACGTGACCGGAACATTAAATTTAAGGAATACGAACAGGCCGGCGTGAAAGAATACTGGCTTATTCATCCCGATACCCGCCAGGCCGAGTTTTTCCAGCTCCAGGATGGCCGTTACTGGAAAATACAGCCCGGTGAAGACGGAGTTTACTGCTCCCGGGTGCTGCCGGGTTTTAGGCTTAACTTAAACAAATTATGGGAAGAGATACAGTGACCTATGTTTGTGCCCCCTGTTCACGTCGCCCCGGCACAAGCCGGGATATTTTTGTGTCTATCGGAAATATCAAGGAGGTCAAGTGGGTGTTGCGAAGCAGGTATGGCCTGGACTGCGCCATTATAAACGGTGAAGTAATAATTATAACGGCGGCCAATCACGTTATCCATCTAAGCCGCATGTGGAACCCGGCCAAGGAGGACCAGGCTACCAACCGCGTTTACCGGATCGGCCAGGTAACCCTGTTTATGACCACATCCCTATGGCTGTACATCACCTTTTCGGCGATGGGCCGGGCCAGGGTTCCTTTGATCAAAAATTGCACCGGCTTTTGCAAGCCAAAAGAGAACTGAGCCAGGCAGTTTTGATGCCAGCCAATATTCTGGGGGAAAGTAGCGACGACTTTTGCTGCTGTCTAAAGCGGTGGGGTATCCACTGACCAGCTGCTGCCGAACAGGCCCAAACCCAAAAGTTAGGGCATTGATATATGTAATTACCTATGTTACATTATAACTATAAGGAAAGTGGTGCCATGAAAAGTTACTCATCCCGTGAAATACTGCAAATCCTAAAAGAGGACGGCTGGATAATTAAAGGGCAAGAAGGTTCTCACGTACAATTAGTACATCCTACCAAGCCGGGGAAAGTAACAGTGAAGCACCCCAAGAAAACCCTTAAAACAAAAACTGTCATAAGCATATTCAAACAGGCTGGGCTCAAAATAAAATAATCCCCCTGAAAGGAGGCATAGTAAGTATGGATAAAAAGACTTACACGGCAAAGTATATTTACCCGGCGGTTTTTGACCCCTGCGAAGAGGGAGGCTATTGTGTAACCTTCCCTGATCTGCCCGGGTGTATAACCGAAGGAGATACGCTAGAAGAGGCTTACGAAATGGCTAAAGAAGCCCTTTCTCTCCACTTATGGGGCCTGGAAGATGACGGTGACCCTATTCCGAAACCCACATCCCCGGCTGATATAAAGGTACCAGAAGGAGGTTTTGTTAGCCTAATCGAGGTCTGGATGGTGCCTATCCGCGATAAAATGGCTAACAAGGCGGTAAATAAAATGCTTACCTTACCCAGGTGGTTAAATGACCTGGCAGAAGAGAAGCAAGTTAATTTTTCGTATGTCCTGCAAAACGCCTTAAAAGAATACCTGGGTGTATCGGAGGTTGATAAACCAATAATAAAATTTGAAAGATAGCGCGTTGCTTATTGGACCCCAAGTAAGGCTTGGGGACCTCGGGCCTTATAGCTGCCAGGTTGCATCACAAGTTCGTGGGCATTGATATTAAAGCTGGAGTACTTTTTTAGGTCTGGTGTCCCCAGATACATTTAAGTTATAGCATGGTAGTTTTAACGAGTATAGCGAGCCTTAAAACAAAACAAATATAGGACTTTAATCCCGGGACCGTGGTCCCGGGTATTTTTTACGCGGAACTAAATATTTTTCCCTCAGTGACGATATAAAAAGATGAGGGAGCAGTAATTTCCACCTGAAAACCATACAGGAGGTGAGGTAAAAGGGTAGAAGAAAGGCATAAGGTTTCTCCGTTTACCGTCTCCAGTTTATAGGCTAGTTGTTATTGCTGACCTACAAATTTTAAGGCAGGGATGCCGAATACCACATTCAAGGAGGAAGCGTGTAGATGATTATCAACCACAACATCGCGGCGCTCAATACTTATCGCCAGTTGTCGAACGTCAACTTTGCCGCCAGCAAGTCCCTGGAGAAACTCTCCTCGGGCCTCAGGATCAACCGCGCCGGCGACGACGCAGCGGGTCTGGCCATCAGCGAGAAGATGCGGGGGCAGATCCGGGGGTTGGATCAGGCCCAGCGAAACGCCCAGGACGGTATTTCGTTAATCCAGACGGCTGAAGGTGCCTTGAACGAAGTCCACAGCATCCTGCAGCGGATGCGTGAACTAGCAGTCCAGGCGGCCAACGACACCAATACCAGTGTGGACCGCGGTGAGATTCAAAAAGAAATCAATGCTTTGACGTCGGAAATTAACCGGATCGGCAACACCACCGAGTTCAACACTCAAAAGCTGCTGAACGGTGAGAAGATGGGATATGCCGCTACAGGCGCCAGCAATTTTACTGGTGCCACGGCCACCGTTACGATAAGCGCCGGCCAAGGAAATGGAGCGCTGGCGAATGGTATTACAATTTCGTTTACAGAAAGCTCCACGGCGACTGTGGCGACCGCTAGCTGGAGCGGTGCAACATTAGCTATCACACTTGCTTCGACTGACCAATATAGTGCTGCTTCCCTCCAGGCCCTTATCCAGAGTGCGACAACCAATGCCCCGGCGGGGTTGGATATGTCGCTGTTTACAGTTACCGGCGGCACTGTTGATGCTTCAGCTACTACAGTTACAGTCAGTGGCAACATCACCCTGACCGGCGGTATTACAGGAGCAGGGGCGCAGCTTCAGATAGGCGCCAACGAGAGCCAGAGCATGACCGTAGAGATCGGCGACATGCGGTCCGTAGCCCTAGGAATTTCAACTACTATTGCTGCAACAACTGCTGGATTTACTGCTTCGACCACGGTCACCAACGGTACCGATAACATAACAGTGGAATATGCCCTAGATGTGTCCAATGCAACGAATGCCTCTGCTGCTATCACCAAAATTGAGGCAGCGATTGAAAAAGTCTCCAGCGAGCGCTCCAAACTCGGCGCCTTCCAGAACCGTTTGGAACACACCATCAATAACCTGGGTACCTCATCGGAAAATCTCCAGGCCGCCGAGTCCCGCATCAGGGATGTCGACATGGCCAAGGAAATGATGAACTTCACCAGAAACAACATTATCGCCCAAGCGGCAACAGCAATGCTTGAAGGATTGGCCGCGTAGCCAGTCCCACAGGCGTCCCGGAAAGCGATTTCCGGGAGTATTACCGGGTGAATTGCTGGAAAAGCCTTAGAGCCCCCCGCCCGACAACGTGGCCCGAAAGGGCGGGCGTGAACGGTGGAAAAGCCGGGGGGATTGGCCAATCAGCAGCCGAGCCCCTGTACCGAAAGGTTGGGGAAGGTTCAACGACTAGGACGTACCACCTAAACCCTTTGGGGCATGGTGATGAGGTCCGTAGGGTATAAAGCCCGAAGCGCCCGGCCCTCTGGTTAAGCAGAGGTGAAGATATAGTCTTTTCGGTTTCCGAAAGGAACCGGCCTGGAAGAGCACAGGCAAACCAGATGCCGCAGCAGGTACTGCAGCTTCTAAGATAGTAAGAAAGAACCGGGAGGGAAGAACCCTTCCGGTTCTTTAATTTACCATTCCCCTTTTCCGGAAACAAATATAGTTGGCCTGATATGCTGGCTTTTGATACTTATGCCAGGGCCGGCCATTTAACGATGATGTGGTCCCCTAATTCCCGGTAGAGCTGGGCTTCCTTTGCGGCAAGAAGATGCATCAAAGAAACTTTAACTTTCATTGAAGCTATTTCCAGCCCGAAAGGCTTGATCATTTCGATCATATGATAAACATCAGGTATCTTTCCAGTATCGAGGCACCATCCCTTGCCGTAGGGTACCTTTTTGAGATTGAAACGCAACTTAAATGTTTCTTCAATATGCCGGGCCAATAATAGATTTTCTTCCCTGGTAAAGCTCATCGTATAAAGGGTGATTCTTGGTATTAAATAAATTTTATTGCCGTTTCTACTATAATTAATTACCAGGGTACCATCATCAAAAAATAGGCAGGCCAGGGCCAGGGGGGAAGTGAAAAGTTTGAGGTTATGTGTAGTGATAATTTTTTGCCCATCCTTAAAAAAAGCCGTGTATAGCTGGGAGAAAACCGGGTGTGATGGCCCCCGGAGATGGTTATCGCGCGTAATTCTAAATCCTAACCGCTGGAGTTTCTTTTGTTTCCATTCCCTGTAGTCTCTCTGGGCCTCTCCAAAATGCTCCCGGTAATAGGCATTACGGCTCCTGGGGGCATAACTCAAGGTACCATCACCTAAAATACTTCCTACCAGGATCGCCTTTTCTTCTTCGGTGAGGCGAATGGCGGGTATAGCGGCAAGGTATTTTTCCTCTTTGGCCCGAAGTAGATCCTGGTGTTGCCTTTGCCAGTATTCCGGCGATTTACGTATTTTATGCTGCGAAGCAATCTTTTTTAAGGTTGATATTGATATGCCCAGTTCAACTGCTAGATATTTATTATCTGAATCCGGATAACGCTCCTTGATTATATTCAGTAATTCTGACTTCATATCCTGTCTCCTGACTTTATAGTATCAAGAACATATATTCGCTATACTTTTTGTATTTCCTGCAGTTATAATTTCGGTTTACAATTTTTATCTTTTCTTGGCTGGAATTTATCGGCCGGGTTTGGTATTCCCTCTAACGGGGCCGGGAGGACATGGTTGGTGGCTGGGAACTGTAAATATTTTTTGACAGAGAATTATGATTTCCCCACAACGAGCTTAAGTATCCTACTGTACTGCCGATATCACAAAATAAGATAATCTGAGCGTGCGTCCCGGACCTGCCCGGCGGCAGTGCCAGGGAGGAGAGGTCGATGTCTCTTTCCTAAACATCTGAGTGTACCCCCTTTTTTTATCGGCAAAAACCAAAGGAGATGGCGCTATGACAGATACCCGGGCGTTCCTGCTCATCCTCGACGGGGAAGAAAAGAAAGTTCTAAAAAAGTTGGACGGCGCGGGCTTTGAGGATGTCCAGCTCTACTTCCCCCTGCTGCCTCAGCCAGGGGGGACGAAGCGGACCGCCTGGTGGGCGGCAGCCGCCAGGTTATTTAACTCCCTGGGCGCGGGAACGGGCAACCGGGTCTTTTACTGGGGGCCTTCCCGTTTTTTATCCAACTTTTTGCATCACCTGGACGCCGGCAGGGGGGAGGCCTTTGTCTGGTCCCACTGGGAAAGGGTACCGATAGATGGCGTATCCCGTTTCTACGGCGCCCTGGGGGCCTACCTCCCGGAAGAAGCTGCTTCCGTAACTTTACCTACCCACCTGGGCAACCGGTTCTTTGCCAACCTACTGGAAGAAGAACTGGCTAAAGCAGGGAACACTTTGACCCATCGGGGCCGGCCCTGGCCCTCCCCGGAGGAAGAACTGGCGACTGCCAAGGGCAGCGCCCGGCTGACCCTGGCCCTCATCGCGAAGGACGAGGAGGAATTCCTGGCCGGCTGCCTGGAGCAGGCCCTTCCTTACGTGGATGATATCGTGGTCGTAGATACGGGTTCCCATGACCGGACGGTAGAGATCGCCAGGGCCTACGGCGCCAGGGTGATCGAGTATGAGTGGAGCAACGATTTTGCTGCCGCCAGGAACGTCTACCTTGAGGAGATTACCGACGGCTGGATAGTCACCCTGGACGCCGACGAGTACCTCACGCCCGAGGCGGGGATAGCCCTGCGCCGCCTGGCGGAAAAGGGCGAACCCAAGGTTTACTACCTCCGCACTTATAATTACCACAACGAAATCGTGCCCCACTTTTCCGATCAGGCCAATATAAGGATGATCTGGCGGGCTGAAGACCTGCGTTACACCGGTAAAATCCACGAGCAACTCCAGACCAGCCTGCCGCGGGAGCTCTTTGGCGGTCCCATTGTCCTGCACTATGGCTATCTCCCGTCTGTCAGCATGCGTAAAGGCAAGCTGGTACGCAACGCCGGCATCCTGGACGAAACCACCAAGGAAGGGACTGCCTTCGACTGGTACAATAAAGGCTTAAACCTGATGGCTATGAACAAACCGGCCGAGGCCCTGGAAGCTCTGGAGAAATATCTGGCTATGGAAGCGCCGGAATCGGCGCAGTACCGGCCCTCGGTCTACTGGCACGCGGCCCGGGCGGCCCTGGCATGCGGCAGGCGGGAGGTGGCCCTGGAGTATGCCGAAAAGGCATGCCAGGTGCCCATGCCGGAGTGCTATTTTACAAAAGGCCAGATCCTTGAGGCCCTGGGTCGCACTGACGAAGCCATTGCAGCCTACAGGGAGGCCGCCTCTTTGCCCGATCCGCCGGCAAGCATCTTCCAGCTTTTCAACCAGAGCGATTCTACCATCAAGCTGTGGCGGGCGGGCATTGCCGCAGCAGCCCTGCTGGAAAAGGAAAAACGATATACCGAGGCCGAACAGGAATACCGGAAGGTCCTGCAGGGCGATATGGCCAATCTCCCCGCTCTCGTCGGCTTGGCCCGGGTCAAGCGTCTGCAGGGCCGTTGCCGCGAAGGATTGAAATGGTCCAGGCGGGCGGTAGAGATCAGCCCCCAGGCGCCTGAGGCCCATGTTGAATATATTGAAGGCTTGCTGCAAGAGGGAGAGCTCGCCGCAGCATGGGATCATCTTAATGCGAGCGAACTCCCGGAAGGCCTCAGGTACGATTTGTACCTGGGCTTCGGCGATGTAGCCGTGGATAGGGAGAACTTCTCCCTGGCACTGGGAGCTGCGGAAGAAGCCCTGAAAGCAAACTCCAGCAGTGTACCCGCCCTGGTGCTAAAAGCCCGCTCACTCAAAGAGCTGGGGCGCCTGGAAGAAGCCGCGGAGATACTGGAAAACGCGCCTGTCCACCCGGAAATAGAAAATGAGCGCGGCTGCCTGGCCCTGGCCCGGGGCGCCCTGGATGAGGCAGAAGGTTATTTCCGGCAGGTACTGGCCCAGGATCCTGACCATGCCGCGGCCGCCACCAACCTAGCGCAGGTCCTCGTCTTGAAAGGAAAAGTCGAGGAAGCGCTGGCTGTCGTTTACCCCCTGGCCACCTTGAATCGTAAGCAGCCCTCAATCCGGGCCATGCTCCTGGCGGCGCGCTGTTTGAATTCCCTGCAGAGATACCTCGAGGCCCTGAATTTGCTTTCCTTTATAGAAACCGGGGGCATGAAATCTAAAGAGCTTGTCGAGTGGCACCTGGTTCGTGGTAACGCCTACTTCGGCCTGGAAGACTGGAACATGGCCGCGGACTGTTACTTCGAAGCTTATAGCCTTAATCCCAACGACCCGGAACTTCTCTACCGCATTGGCCTTTTGATGGTTAAGCTTGAACGCTGGGAAGACGCCGAAAATGCTTTTGCCGGGGTGTTGAGGTTTGAACCGGGTAATAAAGATGCTTGTACTTTGTTGGAAATAGCGAGAAATATGAGGGCTCTGGGTGTAAGGTGGAAAGAGTTGTAAAACGATGAAAGGCCTTATCCTCTCGGGCGGCAAGGACACCCGCCTGCGCCCCCTTACATACACCACCACCAAGCAGCTCATTCCCGTGGCCAACCGGCCTATTTTATTTTTCGTCATCGAGCAGGTCGTCCAGGCCGGGATAAGGGACATCGGCATCATCATCTCCCCAGTGACAGGGGAGAGCGTGCGCCAGGCGGTGGGCGACGGCAGCCGCTTCGGTGCGCAGGTAACATATATACTCCAGGAAAAGCCGCTGGGGCTGGCCCACGCGGTACTTATGGCCCGCGATTTTCTTCCACGGCTTTCACCGCCGAAGGGCCGGAGACGGCTTTAATCGTCAATTTCCCCACCGAGCTCTACAACTACCAGCAGCCGCACGAGTACCGCCGGCCTTACAACGACCCGGACCCATCCCCGTCTACGGCGACGGCCAGAACGTCCAGGACTGGGTCCACGTCGAGGACCACAGCTGCACCCTGGATCTGGTCTTGCAAAAAGGGCAGGCGGGAGAGGTTTATAACGTCGACGCCACTAACGAACACACCAACATGGACATCGTGAAAACTATTCTCCGGCTCATGAATAAACCCGAAACCCTCATTACCTTCGTTAAAAACCGGCCGGGGCACGATTGAAGGTATGCTATTAACTTTACTAAAATTAACTAAAACATAGGCTGGGAGAGTTCTTTAATTTTTACAGAAGGACTGGCGCGGCTAATCCAGTGGTATAGGGAGAATTATTCCCTGTTGGAGAGGATAAAAAGCGGCGAATAATGTTATTATGATTAATTCACATACAAAGCGGGGAGGAAAACTGAACCCATGGACAGCCGCTGGACTATAAAACATAGTGAAAAACTAAATGCTTATCAAGTTTATAGCGAAAAACTCAAGGGAGGAGCCTTTTTAAGCGTTTTCAATGCCTTCTCAATAGGGGATAAAGTTATCTTAAACCTTTTATTTGAAGATGATAATTACGTTTACCCCGTCTTATTTGCCGAGCTGAACCCCTTTGAAGGCAGGCTAACAGTACCGTCTAATGCCCTTGCTCTTATTACCGAAGATGTGGCGGATACCCTCCGGATACAATTATTACATAATGAAAGGAAACTCGGCCAGCATAGTACGCTTTTTTTTACTAAAGAAAATTCCTTTCTTGCCCGGCTTTTGCAGGGAATACGTAACCCACAGCGTACCCCTTACCTGGGATTAACCGATATCCGTACCCAAAAGAAATCTTATTTGCTTTATAAACAGATTGCTGAATCCTTAAAAACAAAGGCGCTAAACATTCTGGACCTCGGTTGCGGCAGTGGGTACGGCAGTGCTTTGCTCGCCAGGGCAGGTTTCAAGGTTACCGCCATCGATATGGACAATCTGCCCATTACCTATGCCAAACGTCTTTATACCGGCAACACGATTACCTTTGCCTGCCAACCTTTAGAGGAATTATTGCAGGTGGGGAAAAAGTTCGACGCCGTGGTAGCCTGCGAGGTTCTTGAACATAACGACGACTACGAGTCCTTTTTAAAAAAAATGGTTACTGTAACGCGTGCCGGGGGCCAGATTGCTATATCCGTTCCTTCCTGGTTTTACCATGGCATTGATCTCAATTCGGATCACCGGACTAACTGGACATTTTCTAGAGCCAACAAGGATTTAAAGAGATTTTTTAGGATTCATAGCAAGTATGTCATCAAGTGTGTTGAGGATCCGCAAAAATACTCTATCTGCCCGGTTTATTCAGAGCTACAGGGCGGTGAAAATTTCCTTTTTATCGGCGAAAACGGTCCTGCCCCGACAGGGTTTAATTCCCGCCCGTCTTCTGTGCTACTGGTATGCCATAACATCCCCCCCTATGAATATACGGGCACGCCCCTCGTCACCCGGAGGTACGCCCGTGAACTCCAGCGCCTGGGCTATCGTGTAGCGGTGCTGGTTCCTAATTTGCCGGTGGCTGATTCCAAAGGCAGGGTTGTTTTGGAGGAAAGTGATGGTGTACCCATTTATAGAGTACCCCCGGTGGATTTTATACGAACCTCTCTGGAAGCCCTTTCTAGTACCGACCGCCTTAAATTACAGCCCTTTGAGCAGATTTTTAACCACTTTTGCCCGGATATAGTCCATATAATCGACTATGTCTTCATGCCACCGCAAATCTTGCAACTGGCGGCGGATTACGGCACGGCGGTTATCCGGCATATCTGCAATACAGAAGAGATTTGTTTGCAGGGTTCCCCTGTAATCTCCCGTACCCGTAAGATATGCGCGGGCCCTGATAACCCGCGCGCCTGCGCGCGATGTATCCTCTCCCCCACCATAGCCGATAACGACATATTCACCGCCCGCCAGGTGAGCCAGCTGGCTGGCCAGATTAGCGGCTGGCAAGAGTATATGCACTATCTTTATAGCAAGATAGTGGATGCTGCAATTTTTACCAGCGTTTCTTTCGGCGATTATTTTTTAAAATACTTACCGGTGCCGGAAAAAAAGATATATCATGTCCCCCATGGCTTTCTTCCGTCTGCTTTTCCCAAAAGGAGACCAAGGGACAAGGAACGGGTGACATTTGGCTTTCTAGGGGAAATTGCTTTCCGTAAAGGAATCGATTTATTGATAAAGGCCTTTCAAGGCCTCCCGGAAAATAAAGTGGAACTCCTGGTTTATGGAAAAATTCGCGATCGGGTATTATTTAACGAACTGAAAGATGTGCCTTGCGCCAGGTATATGGGGGAATATACACCGGAAGATGTGGATAGTATTCTTCAGAATATCGATGTGGGTATTGTTCCCTCCCACTTTGAGACTTATTCCATGGTTTTAAGAGAATTCCTTTCCTACGGCATCCCTGTAATAGCTACCCGCTTTTTTGGTTCCGAAATAATACAGGATGGGGAAAACGGATTGCTTGTTGAAATCGGTAACGCAGAAGAGTTAAGGCAGAAGGTACTGGCTATCATTAACTATAAGGATCTTCTTGTTAAACTTCAAGCCGGGGCCTATGCTACGAAGATCCCCAGTATATATGAAGAAATCGATACTATCCATCATATCTATCAAGAGACTTATGAACGCAAATTTGGAGTAAGGGGAGGAGTGACCGGGGCATCCAGGAATAATGTCGAGCAGCTTGCCTCAATCATCATCCCCGTCTTCAATAATTGGGAGTATACCCGCCGCTGCCTGCTATCCCTGGAAGCCGCCGGTTACCGTGATAAGGCGGAAGTTATAGTGGTGGATAATGCTTCCTCTGATGAGACCCCGGCGGAGATCAAAACTCAATTCCCCTGGGTTAAGAGTATACGCCATGAGCAAAACCTGGGTTTCGCTAAAGCTTGTAACCGCGGCGCGGAAGCAGCGAGGGGCAAATATCTTGTTTTCCTGAACAATGATACTGAGGTAAAGAAAGGCTGGTTGGAGGCCCTAATCAACGCCCTGGAAAAGGAAACGAGCGCGGGTATTGTCGGCTCGAAACTGCTCTACCCTGACGGCCGCCTGCAGCACGCCGGTGTAGAGATTACCTATCCGGGGAGTTCATTCCCCATCTATGCGAGGCACCTTCGTTACGGCCAGCCCGACGTCCCGGATACCCGGCAGGAGGTGGACGCCGTTACCGGAGCCTCGATGCTAATTCGCCGGGACGTATTTTATGGGCTTTGTGGCTTTGAAGAAGCCTATCAAAACGGCTATGAAGATGTCGACCTTTGCCTTAAAGCCAGAGCCAGGGGGTACCGGATCATTTATGAGCCCACCAGCCAGGCAGTGCATTACGAAAGCAAGACCTCGGGCCGCTTTAACAACGAGCTAAAAAATTTCAATCTCTTCCACCGCCGGTGGCTGCCTTATGTGCTGCAGCACTACCGCAAAACTTCTCTCCCCAAGGAGTCCCGGCCCACGGAACGCCCGCCGGTCAGTATTATTATCGTTACCTATAACTCGCTGGCCGCTATAGCGAGTTGTCTGGAATCGGTTCTGGCCACAACGAGTGGTAGGGATGAAATCATTGTCGTTGACAACAACTCCCGGGACGAAACCCCTTACTATGTGGAGTGCCTGCAAAAAATTCTGCCGGAAGGCAGGATCAGGTTCCATTGTGAAACTGTCAATACCGGTTACGCCGGGGCTGCCGCCAGGGGGGCAGTGATAGCCAGTCGGGATTATCTTGTTTTTCTGAACCCGGATACTGTCGTTTATCCCGGCTGGCTGGAGGGCCTGCTGGGGCCCTTGACGGGGGACGATAGCCTAATTGCTGCCAGCGGCCCGGTATCCAATTATGCTGCCGGCCTGCAGAATGTGGTACATTACATTGGTCGCGAAGACCTGCAACAGAGAACTGCGGCTGACTTGGCTCAGGCCCTTGCTGAACAGCAGCGTGGGAAAATAGTCCCGACGAACCTGCTCATTGGCTTTTGCCTGGCGGTAAAAAGGCGGATTTACGAAGAGGTCGGGGGGATCGATACCAGTCTGTTCCTGGGCAACGATGACCTGGACTTCAGCTGGCGGCTGGCTCGGGCTGGATACCGTCAGATAGTCGTACCTTCGGTTTTTGTTTATCATTTGGGGCAAAAGAGCTTCCGGACGGAACCTGCCCCCAGGACTGCTTACCTGGTACAACAGAGCGCCAACCAGCTCTATGAGAAACTCTACGCCAGCTATGCCGGCAGCCCGCCGGACGGTAAATCCCTGTGGAATATCGAGTGGTTTACGCCCCAGAGGGAAAAGTTAAGTATCATCATGCCGGTTTATAAAGCGTCGGCAATTACCGCTAAGGCTCTGGCAGCTATCGGGAAGTGGACCGCCAGGCCCTTTGAGATAATAGTCGTCGACAACGGCAACGACCCTGCCCTGCGGGGGTTGATAAAAGAGTTACCGGAGGATTTACGGCGGCGGATTTTGTTGTTGACTAACGAAGAAAATGTCGGTTACCCAAATGCCTGCAACCAGGGCCTGGCGGCGGCGAGTGGCGAGTATCTGGTGGTCATGAATAACGACGTGCTGGTCACTCCGTACTGGGCTTCACGGCTGATGGCGGCCTTCAGTGTGGATAAGACCATCGGGATCGTCGGGCCTTATACCAATTTCGCCGCGGGGATCCAGGGGGTCCAGGGCTGCAATTATAGCGAGGATTCCCTGGAAACCTGGGCGCATAAATGGCACCAAAAGAATGCCGGCAACCTGAAGCTGATCAACCGCTTGATCGGCTTTCTCTGGATGATTAAAAGGAAGGTTGTCGATGATGTCGGCGGCCTGGACCCCTTATACGGTATAGGGAATTTCGAAGATGACGACTACTGCCTCAGGGCACAACTGGCGGGATATAAGCTGGTCCTGGCGGAAGATGTCTTTGTGCATCACTATGGCAGCCAGTCCTTCCGCCAACATTCTCGCGCCTATGCCGACATCTTGCAAACTAACGCCATGCTCTTTGCGGTTAAATGGGGAATACAGATGCATGGCAATAGCTATTCCCCGGTAGATGTGGTCAGCCGCGGTCCGAAGGGCTTTGATCCGGGTGATCTCTATATTCCCCTGCGATTTTCAGATATCTTTTCACCGCAGGTAGCTCCGCTGGATGTAGGTGCGGGCGGCCGTACAGGTATCCTTTGTATTCCCGACCCATCTGACAGGGAATGCCGCTGGCTGGAAGTGGTAAGGCAGTATGCCCACAATTATCACCCGGATGCTGAGTTCGCTCTGATCATCCGTGTCGAGCCTTCCAGGGTGGAGTGGCTGAACCAGGTGGTGTCGGCAATCCAGCAGATGGCCCTGAAGGAGAAAATCGACCTGGAACGGGAGGACATTGTCATCGAGGCGCGCCAGATTCCTTCCAGCCAGCGTGGCAGTGTTTATCGGGCGGCTCGCTACTTCATCCCCTTGCCCGGTGTGCGGCGGGAGGCGCTCTTGCGCGAAGCCCGGGCGTGCGGCCTAGAAGTGATTGACCCGGAGCAGGTGGGTAATGTTGTATTATCTTACCGGTAACCCACATCAAGCTTTCCGTTGTGGTGGCACATGTACAACGTGGACCCCAGGTTGCAGCCCGCGCCATGCGAGCGGATGTGATGGAATGATCCTGATAAAGCGCTGGCTTGAGTGCTACATTAAGCAATAACCAGCGCCTATCGGCAGGAAATCCTGCCAGCCACGTCGAAGGCTTTGCAAGCTTTACTGATTTTACCTTTCCGGGGTAAGCTGACTTGCTTTACCCCAAGTTGATGGCAACTATTTTTGTTCCCTGAACCGCCAAAGGCCCTGAAGTATTTTGCCGAACCTCTATCGGCAGCGAGGGCACGGGGTGGATGGTTGAAAGTCTCAGTATGGTCCTCCACTGAGCCAAGGAGCAAGGTATCATCCGCTGGGTTCCCCCTAACACCTCATAGCCGGTGATTATCATGTGTTCTGCTTCCTGGAGCAGCACCTTATAGCCAAACTCTACCGGGGCATGGGCCTTACTCTTTTTAATGGGCCGGGCTTCAGTATCAAAGATACTCACCACCCGGTCGGGAAGATGCAAACCTCTTGGACGGTTGCCGTTGGGGTTACAATCTTTTCCGTGCAGCTGATAGTTTCTTCTAACGTCTGAACCAGGGATGGATTTTCCTTTTAACTTGATCTCCTTGTTGATGGAGGGTGTCCTTGAGATAATAGAGGTTCTGACAGCCTCCCAGCGTTCTTTGTCTTTTAGTATGGTGAGTGAAATTACATCCTCTGTAGCTTACAGTTAAGAGGAGAGGGGGGTATCGCAAGCTATGTCAAATTTTCAGGCGATTTACCAGTTTCATTTTCATAATGTCGGCCAAGGGCTGTTCTATACAGGGCAGATCGAGGACTTTTTATTTGTGTATGATTGCGGTAGCAGGTCCCTAACCTCGGTGGTTAGGGCCATTGACCGCTGGTTTAGCATGTATTCGAGCTCAAAATCAACGATAGATGTCCTGGTAATTTCTCATCTTGATAATGATCATGTGTCCGGTCTTGATTATTTGCTTGGACGAATGTCAGCAAAACTTGTCATTATGCCTTACGTTTCTCACTTTGAAAGGATGCTGCTGGCTCTAAGGGCCACTAGAGTACCAGATTGGTATGTTTCGTTTATTAAAGACCCGGTAGATTATCTTTTGGGTACACAAAAAATAGCCCGAATTATTCTTGTTTTACCCGCAGGAGAAGAATACGAACGGGAGGGCTTGGCGGGGCCTTTTCGAGAAAATGATTTTGCGAATGAGCACTGGGAATTTAGAGATGAGCTATGGCGAGTGCTGGAACCAATGCTGGAAGAGGAAAAAGAGGAAACGAGACAAAGGTGGAGAACTCACCTCAGCGGCGGAAAACTCAGGTTTAGAACGCATCACGGGAGGGTTGTCCCAGTAGCAGAGTGGGAATTTCGTTTCTTCGTGCAAAAGGTGGAAGATTCATGTCTGCAAAAATTCAGGGATTGCCTACATAACTTATGTAATGCCTCTGAACTGCAAGAAATTTTACGTTGTAAAAGCAAAAGAAATCGAGTGAGAAAGTGTTACAAATACATAATTGGAACTAACAATAGGCTAAATGCAACTTCTCTAGTTTTGTATCATGGGCCCCTTAATAGAGCCAGATCGATTACCGTGGAATGCAGCAATAATATTGTTTTTTCTTATTATCCATTGCGTTATTGCAACGCACCGGAGCATTGTCCTGGTTGCTTGGCAACTTTATTATCAACGCTGGGTGCTGGGCAACTCCTTATGGGTGATCTTGATTTGACGAAGAATTATAATGACTTTAGTAACCATATGAGATCTGAGCTTCAGTCAACGGCCCTATGTCTCCTTCCACACCATGGCTCCGAAAATTCCTGGGAGCCTACCTTGATGAACGATGCGAGCAAATGTCACTTATGGGTGGCTTCAGCCGGCATCAATAATAAGCGGAATCGTCATCCAAGTCCATTGGTTATCCATGATATTCTGAAAAACGGTAACGCTTTCTTTTGGGTAAACGAGCTGACGGGTCTATCCTTGGTTTATTGTTGACCACTAGCGTTGCATTTACACAAAATGGTTACACTCCTGGATGCTTAATCTTATGTCCTTTGTCTTGAATAATAGTATCGAATATGATACTTTATAAGCAAGGAGGAGGTGCTAATGGCAGGAGTAGAAAAAATTATCCAGAAGATGCAAACGCAGCCTAACGGGATTCGTTTTAATGAAGCGGCTCAAGTGCTGGAAAGTTTCGGCTATATATTAGTGAGAAAGAAAGGCTCCCACCGTCATTTCCGAAATAGCCAGGGCGATGTCATTACAATCAAAGAGGAAAATCCGTTAAAGGCTGCTTACATTAGGGATATCCTTGAAAGGATCGGGAAATAAAAAGCCGGGTTCTATCCCTGGAAAAACAAATGAACTCCTGCCTTGAAACCATGACCGAAAGTAGAGACGTCAGCTACTATATGAATTTACCTTACACTTATTTAATTCAGCCGGTAACAGATGAAAGTGGCAACTACTTTTTCGGGCGAGTACTGGAATTCGATGGTTGCCAGAGCCATGGCAGCACTTTTGAGGAAGCATATCAAAATTTACGTGAGGCTATGGAAGGATGGTTGGAAGTAAAGCTGGAACATGGAGATCCCATTCCAGAACCTACCGGCAGCGAGAATTACAGTGGCAAATTTGTGCTACGGATTCCTAAAAGTCTTCATAGAAAACTGGCCATAGAAGCGCAAAAGGAAGGAGTTTCCTTAAACCAGTATGCCCTTTACAAGTTGAGCAGGTAATTAAAGACCGGAGGAGCCGCTGTATAAATCTTCCTCATAACCTGCTGTCCCTTTAAATGTCTTTGATAATTTTTTATTGAGCCAATAAAATCTTCCATTAGGTCTTCATTATTGGGGTCTTCTTCAATAAGCTCCGCCTCAAGAAAACGTAGTAGCCTGGCCTTATCATCACAGTCCAGTTGTTTTATTTCTTTAATGATTTGTTCCACGGCCATAAATCTTTATCACCTTTCCTTTACATCATATCCAAGCGACTGTAAAAAGTTTCTACAATCCTCCCAGCTCAAGCCAAAAGCGATGGTGTCACTTAAACCTAACCGTGCTACTATATCTCTTAGTAATGGCAAATCGCCTTCCTCAAATTCCCCTTCCATCATCACTTTTTCAGCCCAGTCTACCAATTCAGCAAGGGTAAGGCGGTGACCAAGGTAGCTAATTAGCTTGTTGGCCACATCCTGTTTGGTTATCACTTTCTTCCACCTCGCTAACCTTCTCATGACCTTGATCTACAGGGTATTTTCGATGCACTTCAACCAATTGCCTCCGGTTATCATAAATCTCCTGGTAGAAGTAAATAGTATTTTCGTTACTATCTACTTCCTTTACATACCTGGCACTCCAACCCCTGCGGCCAGGAACGTCATACCAATATCTTCTTCCCCCATTTGGCAACTCATCCCAATTACCAAACTTCTTTTCGTTCTGTCTTCTTTTTACCTGTATAGTATCCATGATTTATTTCTCGGCCTCTTTATCCCCGACTATAGCATAAGCATAAATAGTTCATTTTTAACCTCTTACCCAAAAGACTTTAACCGCGTTCAATATTACGTTCTTACCACTATTTTACCCCAGGCCTGCCAATTTATCAATATTGCATGGTAATATAGCACAAGCTTGAACGCTGGGAAGATGCGGGGAATGTCTTTGCCGGGGTCCTGCGGTTAGAGCCGGAAAACAAAAACGCCCGGATGTTTCTCGAGATGGTACAAAAGGCCAAGTGCCTGGTGCGGGGCTGAAGTTAAGCCTCAAGGTTTTTTCTTTTAACAACCACCTTACTAAACTTTCGCACCTAATAGACGAATTATATTTACTAAGAGTTAAGGACGAAAGGGCGATGATGGCCTGGTGATAACTACCAATACCTTAAACACCCTCAGGATCAGCGGGCTGGCTTCCGGTATAGATACGGAATCCATTATTAAGAGCCTGATGGCGGTCGAGAGGATACCGGTCGATAAATTAAAGCAGCAAAAGCAGATTCTCCAGTGGCAGCAGGAAGACTACCGGACGATTAACAACAGCCTGCGCACCTTCCGGGATAAAGTCTTTAATATGAAGCTGCAGGCGACCTATTTAGCTAAAAAGGCGACCAGCAGCAACGAGGGCGCAGTGGGAGTCACCGCTACTTCCGCTGCCGTCGAGGGCTTTTATACTATAGACATTCAGAATTTGGCTAAGGGTATCACCGTCATGAGCGCTAATAGGTTAAATGAGGAAACAGCATCAGACGGAACGACTAAAAAGCTTGCAGAGCAGTTTGGTCTTAGCGGGACCATTACTTTTACCCTGGAGGGTTCAGTTAAAAACGCGGACGGGAGTTATAAGCAGCAAACGTTTAGCTTTGCTACAGGCGAAAAGACAATCTATGATGTGGTAAAAGAAATCAACGCCGCTAACCTGGGGATTCAGGCTTCCTACGACAGTGTCAACAATCGTTTTATGCTTATAAGCCCTGGTACCGGGGAAACCCAGCATCTTAAGGTAGTAAAGGATGATAATAGTTTTCTAAGCGGTACAAACAGTACATTACAGCTTCAAATAACATCGGGCGTTATAGGTACATCTGAAATAACTTCACCTCAATCCCTTGTAGTAGGTACTGACTATACCGGTGTGAACGCCCAATTTACCCTTAACGGCGTTACATTTTCCGAGCCCACCAATACTTTCACCATCGCCGGCGTCACTTACGAGCTGCGGCAGGCGAACGTTACCGCCAATGTAACCGTCAGCTCCGATACTGATGCTATCATTAACTCCATCAAAGATTTTATAAATGCCTACAATGATGTTATAGGAAAAATTAACGCTAAGCTGGCCGAAACCCGCCACCGGGATTATCCTCCTTTGACCGACGACCAGAGGAAGGCCCTATCAGATGACGAGATCAAAAAATGGGAGGAGCTGGCCCGGAGCGGCCTGCTGCAAAACGACCCGCTCCTGGACGGGATAGTAAACACCATGCGCCAAACTATGGCCACCATAGTGCCGGGATTGACGGGTAGTCAGTATAATGATCTTTCGGATCTGGGGATAACCACCGGCCTTTATGAAGAAAAGGGCAAGCTCTATATCGATGAGGCTAAGCTCAGGGATGCCATCCAGAAGGACCCCACCGGCGTGATGAACCTCTTTACCAAAAGCGCCGATAAATACAGCGAAAAGGGCATCGCCATGAGGCTGTATGACGATGTCAATAACGCTATCTCGCAAATTTCCAAGAAGGCCGGCAGTGACAGTACCTTTACACTGGCCGATAACAGCTACATTGGCCAGCGCCTGCGGGAAATCGATGAGAGTATCAATGATATGGAAGACCGCCTCAAGCAGGTGGAGGACCGCTACTATCGCCAGTTCACGGCCATGGAACAGGCCATCAATCAGATGAATGCCCAGAGTGCCTGGCTGGCACAGCAGTTCAGCATGGGCAGCCGGTAGTAAAAAGCGGGCGCTCAACCACCAGCAAACAATATTGAAGGAAAAGGGAAAAGTCGGGAATAGCGGCACGGTCTGGTCCTGCCCTGAGGTATAAAACGGTCAACAGGAGACGGGGAAATTGGCAAACGAGCTTGTAGCCCTGCTGCGGGAAAAAAAGCGGCTCTGGCAAGAAATTTATAACCTGACCCTGGCCCAGGGAGAGCTTCTGACCCCGGACAGGGCCGGGGAGCTTTTACAGGTGCTTGAACGCCGGGAAGAATGTATTGCCGCCCTTAAGGTCCTGGAGGATAAGATAAGTGACCGGGAAGCGGAGCTGCCGGTCGCGGGCCGGGCCATGAAGACGGGGCACATTGCCGGCAAGGTACAGGAGAACAGGCAGGGGCGGGATGAATCAGCTATTCCGGTAGTGCCTGCAGGCGATGGAAGTGCCGGCGGTGAGGAACCGGAGACGGTGGATCTGCTCCTTGGGAAGATAACTGCCCTGATGGAAAAAGTAAAAGAGGCAGACGAAGAAAACCGCCGCAGGATAAGGGAGAATTTTACCCGGTTTAAAAAGGAGCTAGAAGATTTCCGTAAGGTTAAAAAAGCTGTGCTCGTCTACCACCGGGGTGGCGGCAGCGGTTTTTTTATCGATAAAAACTTGTAAGTGACCCAAGATTTTCCGGTTACAAAGTTTGAGCGAACAGCAGGTAAAGTTGAAACCGCTGCTGCCGATATTAGTTTATAGCAGCAGGCGCGGGCAAGCGGCGTTTTTAAAAGTATAACGTATAAGGGAAAGGAGGCGGCCTGATGCGTGTCGAAGGGGTTGACCCGCTGGTCTTAAACCAGGTGCAGAACCAGACGGCCGGTTTTCAGGTCCAGGAGAGCAAAGGAATTAAGATTAATACTGAAAGAAAGCAGCAGCAAGAAGAAAGGCAGCAGCCGGGAGAAAAGCAGCTGGAAAAGTCGGTCGAGCAGCTCAACAAGGCCGCCGAAGCTTTTAATATCGAACTGCGGTTCAAAGTCGACCGGGAGAACAATGAGTTATACGTTTATGTCGTAGATATCAACGAAGGAAAAATTATCCGCCGTATCCCACCGGAGAATGTTATGGAAGTTGCTTCCCGCATGCAGCAGATGGTGGGACTGATCCTGGATACCTTGATATAAGAGCAGGTGTTACCCGTGGCCGTGAATAACCCTTACCAGGCCTACCGGCAGCAGCAGGTCTTTACCCTTTCCCAGGAAAAACTGGTCCTGATGCTGTACGACGGCGCCCTGCGCTTCTGCCGGCTGGGAGTAAGCTGCCTGGAGAAAAAAGATTACGCGGGGGTAAATAATAACCTTCTCCGCGCCCAGGATATCATCAAGGAATTGATGATTACCCTGAACCATGATGCGGGAGAAATTGCCTCCAATCTCCATCGTCTTTATGATTTTATGCTTTGGCATCTTATCCAGGCAAATCTGAAAAAAGACGCTAAGATGATTAATGATGTGATTGATATTCTCCAGCATTTGCGCGATGCCTGGGAAGAGGCGGCCAGGATATACCGCACCCATGATTACCGGACGAGGACCGGCATGGACCGGCAGGGCTGATATTTGCAAAAAGGCAGGGGCGGGGGAAAAAACTCATGAGCAAGCAGGTTGAGATAACCAAACTATCAAGCCGGGGGCAGGTAGTTATCCCGAAAGAAATCCGGCAGGAGCTGGGTTGGGAAACGGGTGATCATGTAGCCGTAGAAGTACAGGGAGATATGGTCATCCTGCGGCGCCTGCAGCTGGAAAGCTGCCGGGAAGAAAGGCCCCGGCAGGCCAGGATGAGTTTAATCAAGTAGATGAAGAAACGGGTGCGGGGATGGCGGGAAAAGCCCGGGGCTAATCTCCCGGTATTATATCCTGGACTGGAATGTTTAGTCCCGGGAAAGCCAGCAGCGAAATATGGTCGCCGCGCCCGTATTCTTTAACCTCTCTATACCCGGACGGCGAAGGCAGGCGATAGGCAGTCACCTGCTGCGCCTGGAGGTTAACCAGCCATACTTCATTTACCCCGCCCTTCGCATACAGGTTTACCTTTACTTCGCGGTCATAGGCCACCGAAGTGTCAGCCACTTCAACTAACAATAGCACGTCCTCCGGCCGGGGGTGGAAAGAAGCATAATAATCATCGCGGGCCTTAAGCAACATCAAGTCAGGCTGGGGTTCCGAGTTTTGATCCAAGCGTAAAGGGTTCTGGGTGTCTACCAGGGCATTATCGCCTATTTTGGTGCTAAAGATGCGATTCATCCGTCTCACACATGCGGCGTGCCTGGTCCCTATTGGCACCATCTCTATAATCTCCCCATCAATCAGCTCTACCCGGTCATTTTCTCCTAGAATGCCTGCCCGGGCCATCTGGTAATATTCGTCAACAGTAAAACGCCGGCGGGCAACCTCGACTGCCGCCATTCTTTAGAACCCCCTTTCTTCTGTCCTTCCCTTAATGTTATATATTACAGCCCTATATCCTTTCCACGATGATTGTCGTATCTATACCGATTCCAGGCTGATTGTGATGGCTATATTATACCACAGTTGGAAGCGAAATCTTTAGAGGAAAGAAAAATAGGAGGCTGTTCTTGAAGGGGTGGAACGGTTCTTTTTTTTTTGGTTAAATTTCTCTCAACCTGCAGGAATTTGGCAAATCGTGTTGAATAAATATCGAAAGTGTCCAAGGTAAAATTTTCTTACTCCGGGCGTCAAGGGCAAGCTCTCCGAAAGGGGATGCGCGCAAAGCTATGGGTCTAAGGTCCGGGCAGAGTGGGACCGGACTATGATTGCCAGGCTGCCGTTTCCGGTTCTTTAAGCTGCCCGGTAAACGGGTTTTTCTTTTAGGACCAAAGTCCCAGACAAATTTAGGACTTAAGTCTGATACCCAAATTCCCATAGAAATGCTAAAGTGGTAAGTGCTGGAGAAAAATATCGTTTTTCCGGGAAAAAGGGGGAAAGATGGATGTTTATGACGCCGGCCATCTATATCCTGGAAAAGGCCCTGGACACGGCGACTTTGCGGCAGCGGGTCATCGCCCACAATATTGCCAATGTCAATACCCCCGGCTTCAAGCGCTACGAAGTTTCCTTTGAAGAGAAACTCAGCCAGGCCCTGGGATTAGAGCCGGGTCTGCCCCTGTACCGTACTAACCCTTATCACCTCCCGGCAGGAGGCTCAGATCTTACCCCGGAGGTTAACCAGGATAACAGTACCAGCATGCGCCAGGACGGCAATAACGTGGATATCGACCGGGAGATGGTCGATCTGGCCCAGAACAGCTTGAACTTTAATTTTGCCACGCAGCAGCTAAACGGCCGGCTGGCCATGCTGCGCTATGTGATCAACGAAGGGAGGCGTTAGGGGTGGAATTATTACCGGCCCTGGCCATCAGCGCTTCCGGTCTTACAGCCGAGCGCCTGCGCCTGGATCTCATTGCCAACAACCTGGCTAATATAAATACCACCAGGACGCCCCGGGGTGGCCCGTACCGGCGGCAGGTACCCGTTTTTGCGGAGAAGCTGCGGGAAGCCCTGGGACAATCACCGGGTCAGGCCCCTGGCAGGGGCGTGGAGGTGGCGGCCATTGTGGAGGATAATACGCCGCCCCGCCTGGTATATGACCCTTCTCACCCTGATGCTGACCCTAACGGCTATGTGGCTTTACCAAATATTAATATCGTTACCGAAATGGTAGATATGATAACCGCCACCAGGGCCTATGAGGCCAACGTCACCGTATTGAATGCGGCCAAGGCCATGACCCTGAAGGCCCTGGAGATCGGGCGTTAGGAGCAGGGTGCTTGGCTGCCGCTAAAGTGAGAGGCGGAGATTTAGGTAAAGGAAGTGATTCCCATGCTTCTTACACCAGTTTCCCTGTTAATGCCGGCTCCCCTCCAGGAGAGCCAGCAACCCCCGGCCGTGCCCGGGGGTACAGAAGCCGTAACCAGGTCTTTTGGTGAAGTCCTGCGGGAAAAACTGGGGGAAATCAACACCCTGCAGCAGCAGGCCGATGCCCTTACCCAGGAGTACCTGGCCGGTAAAATCGAGGACGTCCACCAGGTCATGCTGGCCCTGGAGCAGGCCAACCTTTCCCTCCAGCTGGCCGTGCAGGTGCGCAATAAGGCCGTGGAGGCTTACCAGGAAATCTCCCGCATGCAGGTTTAGCAGCAAGCCGGTTGTAGGCCATATTCATATGCCGCAGTTGAGCTGGACTAACAGCGGTACAGTACTTCCTGGTAAATCACTCGTTTTTGGGTGGCGCGGCGGGGTGTCCCTGGCTGAGAAAAGCTTTCTGGCAAGGGAGGCATTTTGTCCTGGCATTGATATTAATTATGGTTGTCAAGTAAATTTACCTTCAGGGAGCCCAAGATGAAGGTTAAAGATATACTGGAGAGGATAAAAAATTTCTGGCAGGGTTTAACCCCCGGGCGGCGTTCGGCCCTTATGGCTATAAGTATAGCCGCCCTGCTGGGGGGCGCCTTTCTGGTGCAGTGGCTGCTGAAGCCCCAGTATGCACCCCTGTTTACCAACCTGCAGCAGCGGGATGCGGCAGCGGTGGTGGAAAAGTTAAAGGAAATGAAGGTGCCCTACCAGCTGGCAGGTGAAGGGACGACCATCCTGGTTCCTAAAGACCAGCTTTACCAGCTGCGCCTGGACCTGGCCAGCGCCGGGGTTTTAAACAGCGGTCAAGGGTTTGAACTCTTTGACCAGAACAAGCTGGGCATGACCGATTTTGAGCGCAACCTGGATTACCAGCGCGCCCTGCAGGGAGAGCTGCAGCGCACGATTGTGGCCATGAATGAAGTGGAAGACGCCCGCGTGCACCTGGTCATCCCCCAGCCCAGTGTCTTTTTACAGGAACAGCAGCCGCCCTCGGCGGCGGTAATGCTGAAACTAAAACCCCTGGCGCGGCTGAAGCCGGAACAGGTCAAGGGCATCATGGAGCTGGTGGCTGCCAGTGTAGCGGGTCTCAAGCTCGAGAATATCCGCGTCATTGATATGTACGGCAACGTCTTGAGCGATGGCCTGGCCGGCAGCGATACGGCGCCTTTAACCCAGAAGCAGCAAACCCAGATGGAATTAAAAAGGCAGTATGAAAGGGACCTGGAACAGCGGTTACAGGCTATGTTGACCCAGATCCTGGGTCCGGGGAAAGCCGTGGCCATGGTCACTGCCGACCTGAACTTCGACCAGCAGGAAATTAAGCAGACGGTCTGGGGCAAGGAAGGCGCCTTGAGGAGCGAGCAAATTAAAACTGAGCAGGGCACTACCGGTGGCACCGGTGGGCCGGCCGGGACGCCGCCCAACACCCAGCCTCCGGTATACCAGGCGATTAACCCTGCCCCGGGGAATTATAATAAATCCGATACTGTTCATAACTATGAGCTGGACCAGACCCAGACCCATACCATCGTGGCTCCCGGCCAGGTAAGACGGCTTTCTACGGCGGTGGCTGTCAACGGTCCGGTGAGCCCGGCTATGGACAACCAGATCCAGCAGATTGTCAGTGCCGCCGTGGGTTACAACCCGGCCCGGGGCGACCAGATTACCGTTACCAGTATGGCCTTTGACAATTCCCTGCAGCAGCAGATGGCGGCTGAAATGGAGGCCCGGCAGCAGCGCCAGCAGTTGCTCCAGCAGTATCTTCTGTGGGGAGCGGCAGGGCTGGGGGCCTTGCTCTTAATGGGGGTGTTAATCATACTCCTGTTACGCCGCCGGCGGCAGAAAGCTTTACAAGCGCGGCTGCCCGGCGAGGCTTTACTGGCCGGTACGCAGGCTGGTGTCCCGGTAGAACCCCTGGCAGTTCAGCCGGTAGAACCGGTGGATGTGGAAAAAGAGCGCCAGGAAGCCGAACGCAAGGCCAAACTGGAGCGTTTAAGGGAAATCATCCGCCAGCGGCCGGAGGATGCGGCTTTGTTAATCAAGGCCTGGCTGGCTGAAGATTAGGGGTGGCTTGATTGGCAAAGCAGAAGGCCCTTACCGGCCTGGAAAAGGCAGCGATTTTTTTGATTACCGTCGGGCCGGAGTTATCATCTTTAATTTTAAAACAAATGGCCCAGGAAGATATCGAGCGCATTACTTACCAGATTGCCAACACTACCTCCATCGACCCGGCAATAATGCAGCAGATCGTCGATGAGTTCCTGCAGCTAAGCGATGCCCAGATGTTCATCCTCCAGGGAGGCATGAAGTATGCCCGGGAGGTGCTGGAGAAAACCCTGGGGCCGGCCCGGGCAGCGGAGATTGTTAAAAAGCTCCTGGCCAGCTCTAAAATCCGTCCCTTCAATATGATCCGCAAGGCCGACCCCAAGCAGCTGGTGAACTTTATTTATAACGAGCATCCCCAGACTATAGCCCTGATCCTGGCTTACCTGGAACCGGAGCAGGCAGCGGTAGTCCTGGGGGCCCTGCCGGACCAGTTACAGGCCGACGTGGCCAAAAGGATTGCCCTCATGGAGCGTACTTCCCCGGAGACACTGCGGGAGCTGGAGAGTATCCTGGAACAGCGTTTGTCTTCCCTTGTAGGCCAGGACTTTGCCGTTGCCGGTGGGTTAAAGAGCCTGGTGGATATCTTGAACCGGGCCGACCGCAGCACCGAGCGGACCATCCTGGAATCCCTGGAACAGGATGACCCTGAACTGGCCGACGAGATCCGTAAGCGCATGTTTGTCTTTGAAGATATCCTGACCCTGGATGATAACTCCATCCGCCGCGTCCTCAGGGAAGTCGACCTCAAAGACCTGGCCCTGGCCCTCAAGGCGGCCAGCGAGGAGGTGGCCAACCGCATTTACCGCAACCTCTCCAAGCGGGCCGGCGAGATGCTCAAAGAGGATATCGAGTATATGGGCCCGGCGCGCCTCCGGGATGTGGAAGAAGCCCAGCAGCGCATTGTCCAGATTATCCGCCGCCTGGACGAAGCTGGCGAGATTATCATCGCCCGGGGAGGCGAAGACGCCATTGTTGTCTAGGATACTAAAAAAAGCTGGAGCAGGTTGGGGCGAAAGGGTGATCCCCCTGCGCCCCGTGCAGGTGGCAGCGGCTATAGAGTATACCGGAGAGGAGGCCGGCAAGCCGGAAGCCCGGGACGAAATGGAAGCTAATGCCGCGCAGGAAGTGTCTGCCGCCCGGGAAGAGGCGGCCGCCATCCTGGAGCAGGCCCGCCGGGAGGCGGCGGCCATTAAGGAGGCAGCCATGGAGGAGCGGCAGGAAGTCCTAGAGGAGGCCCGGGCCGCCGGCGAGGCCCGGGGCTACCAGGAAGGACTGGCCCGGGCCGAGGAGGAAGCCGAGCGTATTCGCCGGGAGGCTGAAGCCGCCCGGGAAGAAGCCCGGCAGGTCCTGGCAGAGGCGCAGAAGGCTTATCAGGAGACGATTAGCGCCGCTGAAGGTGAAATTATCGAACTGGCCCTGGCCATTGCCAGCAAAATAATAGGCCAGGAAATAGAACTGCGGCCGGACCTGGTGTTAGAAATCGCCCGCCAGGCCATCCGCCAGGTGGCCGAGGGGCAGAATTACATAATTTACGCCTCCCCGGAGGCAGCCGAGACTATCCGCCAGCGCCGCGCCGAACTCCTGGCAGAAGCAGCACCGGGAGCGCGGCTCCAGGTGATTGCCGACCCGGGCTTTAAGGCCGGTGGCTGCCGGGTAGAGACGGAAAATGGCTTTGTCGACGCCAGCGTCGACAGCCAGCTGGAAGAACTGAAAAAGATCTTCAGGGTAGACGCCCGTGCTGCACATACAGCGCCGGACTTTCTATCTGGAACTGGCGCAGCCAGTTCCCACAGTTTTCCGACCTCCGACTTCCAGCCGCCAACTTCTGTTTTGGCAGGTGGCCGGCCGTGAGCCTGGCCCCCGACCTCACTACCTACCGGCAACGCCTGGCAACAGCCAGCCTGTGGCGCCGGGGGGGCAAAGTTACCCGGGTGACCGGCTTGACCATTGAAGCCCGGGGCCTCAAGGCTGCCGTGGGCGAACTCTGTTATATTTATAACAACGGCACGGCGCCCATTGTGGCCGAGGTAGTTGGCTTCCGGGAGGAAGTGACCCTCCTCATGCCCCTGGGGGAACTGGAGGGCATTGGACCCGGCTGCCGGGTGATGGCGGCCGGCCATGGGCACCTCATCCCGGTGGGCCGCGGTCTCATGGGCCGGGTGCTGGACGGCCTGGGCCGACCGCTGGATGGCAGGCCCCTTGTGGGTAGCGATCTCCAGCCGGTCAACAACCCCCCTCCCCATCCCCTGGCGCGGCGGCGGATTAAAGAAATCCTGGCCACCGGGATCAAGGCCATCGACGCCCTTCTCACCTGCGGCTGCGGCCAGCGGGTGGGCATCTTTGCCGGCAGCGGGGTGGGCAAGAGCACCCTCCTGGGGATGATTGCCCGCCACAGCACAGCCGATATCAATGTCATTGCCCTTATTGGCGAGCGGGGCCGGGAGGTGAGGGACTTTATCGAAGGCGACCTGGGGCCGGAAGGTCTGTCCCGTTCGGTGGTAGTGGTCGCTACTTCCGACCAGCCGGCCCTGGTACGCATTAAGGGAGCCTTTACAGCAACGGCTATTGCCGAGTATTTCCGCGATCAGGGGCAAAACGTCCTCTTGATGATGGACTCCCTCACCCGCTTTGCCATTGCCCAGCGGGAGGTAGGCCTGGCCATTGGCGAGCCGCCGGCTACCAGGGGCTATACCCCTTCGGTGTTTGCTTCCTTGCCCCGGCTGGTGGAAAGGGCCGGCAACGGGGCGAAGGGTTCTATTACCGGCCTGTACACGGTACTGGTCGAGGGCGATGATATGAACGAGCCGGTGGCCGATACCGTGCGCGGTCTCCTGGACGGCCATATTGTCCTGTCCCGGAAACTGGCGGCCCGCAATCATTACCCGGCCATTGACGTCCTGCAGAGCATCAGCCGCCTTATGCCGGAGATTACCTCACGGGAGCAACAGGCAAAGGCCGGATACTTACGCGACCTCATGGCTGCCTACCAGGAGGCAGCCGATTTAATCGAGATTGGCGCCTACCAGCAGGGGTCTAACCCCCAGGTAGACGCGGCCTTGAAATATTATGACGCCATCCAGGCTTTCCTGCGCCAGGGCATGGATGAATACTGCGATTTTGACGATACCCTGGCAGCCTTGACGGCCATTTTCAGTTAAGAAATTTTCGGAGGCGTTGCCCGGTGGGTGGTTTCCGCTTTTCCCTGGAAAAGGTACATTCCTACAAGGCATCCCTGGAGGAACAGCTTAAACTGCAGCTGGCCGCAGCCCGCCGCCACCAGGAAGAAGAAGAGATCCGCCTGCACCATTACCGGCAGCTCCGGGCCAGCTGTCCGGCCATTCAGGGGGCGTTAGCGGCAGACGATTTGCTCCGGGAAGCAACCTGGCTCGAGGCCCTGGACAGCCGCATTGCCGGCCAGCAGGAAAAGGTGGCCCGGGCCCGGCTGGTAGTCAGGGAAAAATGCGACCAGGTGCAGGTGGCCATGCAGGAGCGGAAAGTCCTGGACCGCCTGCGCGACCGCCAGCTGGCCATCTACCAGTACAACCTGGCCCGGCAGGAACAAAAGGAAATAGATGAGGCAGCAGGTAGTCGTTTCTATCGCCGCTCAGGTGAATAACCTTAGCAATGATACACTTCGGCGAAAGGGGGTGAAAAAATGACCGTACAGGCTGTAACAAGGACTGCCGGCTGGGAAGCCCCGGTCCGGGAACGGGATTGGGGTTCAGGAGAAAGAAGCGATTTTACCCTTTACCTGGCCGGCCTGCTGCAGCGGCCTGGCTTAACCCAATTTGCCGGCAGGCAGGAACTGTCCGGGAAAGGTGAGGGCCGGCGAGAAACGGCAGCCCGGGAAAAGGTAGATACTGTAAGGCCTGACGGCGCTGGCCGGGAAGCGGCCGCTACCGGGCCGGATGACCGGGCGGGCCAGCAGGTACGCGGAGCAGGCCGGGAGGCTGCCGGTGTAGACCGGACACCGCCCGGGGTGAACTCCCAGGAACAAGGGGAAAACCAGGCTGCTGCCGTTAAGCAGGATAAAGCCCCGGAGGGACAGCAAGGGACTAAAGACCCGGCTGGCAAACCTGGCGAAGCTGCTGGGAAAGAGGCTGTTTCCGCCACCAGGGCAAATAAATTTCACCGGGCCAACATCCCAGCGGATACCGGAGCAGCGGCAGAGGCTGCTAATCGATTAGGCCAGAAAACAGCCGGCCTTGATGCTGTCACAGGCAGGTTACCTGCAACAACTGTCACGGTGACCCGTGGTAAAGAAGTGGTTACTGCGGTTGCCGGGGAAGGACAGGCGGTCTTAACTACCGCGACTATCCCTGGGGCAGCGGGGAATGAGGTTAGCCTTACTCCGGAAGGTGTACTCTTAGAAAAGGGAGCCGGCCTGCCGGCCTATGGCCTTAGCCCGGGGACCACGTCTGGCTTAAGGGCCGCTGGCAGCAAGGGTAGTTTCCGGCAAGGGGTACCCGAAGTACAGGGCCAGGCTAAAAACGGCGGCAAGCTATTTTCCCAGGAAGCCGGGGACCAGGCCGGAGCTCCAGGGAATATCCTTAACCCGGCTAATCCCGGCCCGGACAGGAACCATACCGGAGGCCAAAGGGGATCCAGGACTGCCGGTGGGCCGGGGATAACCGGCAACGGCAGCATGGCGGCCGGACAGGTAAGCTTTAGTGCCCTCTTCCCGGGGATAGGCCAGCAGGCCGGCGGGGCGGCATTACCTGTAAGCAACACGCCTGAGGTTATGGCCGCCGTCCTGGCCGCAGCCAGGATGAGCCGGTCCGGCAGCCAGCAGGAACTGGAAATCCAGCTCCAGCCGGAAAGCCTGGGGAATATGAAGCTCAGGGCGTCCCTGGAAGGAAGCCGGCTGGTCCTGCACCTGCTGGTAGAAAACAGCGAAGCCGCCCGGGCCCTCCAGGCGGCAGTGCCGGAAATGCGCCAGGCCGTAGCCCAGCAGGGTTTACGCCTGGACCAGGTCCAGGTCCAGGTGGGCGGTGAAGGACCCGGCAGCGGTTCTCAGGCCGGGGATCGCGGCGAACAGAGCCGGGGATCACCGGGCTGGCACCGGGGAACGCCGGGCTGGGCAGGACACGAGGAAAAGGAAACAGTTCCTGCCTCCTGGTACCGCCTGGATTTTCTGGCATAGTAAATGCCAGGCGAACGCGAGAAAACGAGAGTACGTAGTATCTACAAAGGAGGGATTAGCCGGTGAACGCCAGCAGTGTGACAGCTACCGGGTCGGGGACAACCGCCACCGTAACCCCAAAGAGCCTGGGTAAGGATGATTTCCTGAAGCTCCTGGCAGCTCAGCTGCGCAGCCAGGATCCCTTGAACCCCATGAGCAACACTGAGTTTATCGCCCAGATGGCCCAGTTCAGTGCCCTGGAGCAGATGAATAATCTTAACGAGAGCTTCAACCTGGTCCGGCAAGAACTGCAGGAGACCATGATGCTTCAGGCGGTAAGCCTGATTGGCAAAGAAGTGACGGCCGTGGTTGACGACCAGACCTTAATGGGAACGGTGAGTAAAGTTAGCTGGACAGCAGAGGGGGTCATGCTCCTGGTCGGTGGGCAGCAGGTGCCTTTGCAGGCCATTGCGGAAGTAGCTATGCCGGCAACTCCAGCCCAGACGGAGCCTGCCAGTTAAGTACCTGCCCCTGGCCGGTCAAAAGGGTTCTACTGGAGTTTGTTAATAATTGGAACTGGCATAAAGGGTAGGTGATTGCTTTTGAACCGCATCGAGTGGCAGGCCTTGACACCGCCGGTTGCCCCGGCAGCTAAACCGCCGGCAGCCGGGGTGAAGCCAGGTCAGGATTTCCAGGCAATCTTTAATGAAAAACTGGCGGGCCTGAAGTTTTCCCGCCACGCCAGCGAGCGCCTGGAAAGCCGGAAGATAAATCTCTCACCGGAGCAAATGGTCCGCCTGGAGCAGGGTGTGAACAAGGCCGCCGGTAAAGGTGCCCGGGAGTCTCTGGTCCTACTGGACGACCTGGCCCTGGTGGTCAGCATTAAGAACCGCACGGTCATCACGGCGGCCAGCAGGCAGGAACTGCGGGAGAACGTTTTTACCAATATTGACAGCGCCGTTTTACTGTAGGGCCGGACCCCGGCGGGGAGGCCCGGGGCTGCCGACTGACAGAGGCGGCCCGTAAAAAAGGGGGAATTTACCATGATGCGTTCGCTTTTTTCCGGTGTTTCCGGACTACGTACCCACCAGCTGCGCATGGATGTCATCGCCGACAACATCGCCAACGTCAATACCGTGGGCTTCAAGCGGAGCACGGTGACTTTTAAGGACGTCTTCTACCAGACCTTGCGCGGCGGTTCCGCCGGCGGTACAGGAACTGGCGGAACCAATCCCCAACAAATAGGCTTAGGCGTTACTCTTAATAGTATTGATGTCGTCCACACCCAGGGCGCTGCTGCTTCAACAGGGAATGGGACGGACTTGATGATCCAGGGAGATGGTTTTTTTAGGGTTAGTGCTAACCCAGAAGACTCAAATACCCCAGTATATTATACCCGCGCAGGAGCTTTTCACTTCGATAATAATGGCGACCTGGTGACCGCCGATGGTTTATATGTAATTGGTTACGATGCTAACGTAGATACAACTACCGGAAAGGTAACTCCTGGGACAAATGAAAAGAAAATAAACGTCCCAGCTACCTCTCAAAGTTATAGTATTGATAAAACGGGTGTAGTACGGTATGTCGATAGTAATGGTGCTACCCAAGTAGCTGGGGTAATTACTATTTCCAAATTTAACAACCCGGCAGGCCTGGAAAAATTAGGCCAGAACCTTTACATGAAAACTAGTAGTGCTGGGACGGAAAATACGGGGACGCCGGAAGATAGTAGTAAGGGTTTGGCCAACACCTCCATCATCCCCTCGGCCCTGGAGATGTCCAACGTTGACCTGGCCCAGGAGTTTACCGACATGATCATCACCGAGCGCGGCTTCCAGGCCAACGCCCGGACCATTACCGTTTCCGACCAGATGCTCCAGGAACTGGTGAACCTGAAGCGCTAGTCTTTTCGCCTTAGAGACAGTAGTGACTGTAAAGCGTTATTTTCGAAGGAGCCACTCATGGCGGGGAGCTGCAACCATCGAGAGCATGAAAATTCCGGGCTGGCATTTGTCTGAAGCGAGCGACTTGGTCTGAGCGGCTAAGCGGCCCTGGCGAAGCCGAGGAGCGAGGGCGGGGCCGAGGACAGGAGGTCCGAGGCCGGCCTCTGAGGCAAGGATGCCGAATAGGCCGGGAACCCCGCCCGAGCCCGAGGCTGACCCAGCACTCAACTCGCAACGGTTTTGTTGCGAAGAGACACCTATTACAAACGAGTTGAGTGCTGGGCGCTCCGCGAGGACCACGGAGCGAGCCAGACAAAGCCAACCGGTGATAAGTTCTTTTCGAAGGAGGGCGGCAAGGCATATGATCAAGGTCACCACCCTGGACAGGCGGGAGATAATCCTCAATGCCGAACTCATCGAGCGCCTCGAGAGTGTTCCCGAAACAGTCATTACCCTTACCAGCGGTAAAAAGGTTTTAGTAACCCAGACGGTAGATGAAATTATAGCCCGGGTAATTGCCTACCGGCGCCAGATCCTCCAGCAGGCAAGTTCCCAGGATGAGGTGAAATAAAGGTTGCGGCGCATTGACTACATGACGGTGGCCGGAATTATCGCCGGCATTGGCCTTATGGGTGGGGCCCTGGTCATGGGTGGTAACCCCAAACTCTTCTTGAATATCCCTTCTCTGATGGTGACGCTAGGGGGGTCCTTTGCCGCTGTCCTGATTAATTTCAGCTTCCAGGACGTTAAAAACGTCTTTGGTACGGTAAAACAGGCCTTTACCACCGATCTTATGGACCCCGAAGAACTCATCGAACTCTTTGGCGAGCTGGCCCGCAAGGCCAGGCGGGAAGGGTTGCTCGCCCTGGAGGATGACGCCAACCGCCTGAATGATCCCTTTTTTAGCAAAGGCATCCAGATGATGGTTGACGCCATGGAGCCGGAGATGATCCGGGAGATCCTGGAGACAGACATGGCCTACATGGCCCGCCGCCATGAGATTGGCCAGGGCATCTTTAAAACCTGGGGCAACCTGGCTCCTTCTTTTGGCTTGATCGGCACCCTCATTGGCCTGGTGCAGATGCTGGCCAAGCTGGATAAACCGGAAACCCTGGGTCCCAGCATGGCCCTGGCCCTGATCACCACGTTTTACGGCGCTATCATGGCCTATATGATTTTCCTCCCCCTGGCGGGGAAACTCAGCCTGCGCAGCGAACAGGAAATGATGCTACACCAGATGATGCTGGAAGGCATCATCTCCATCCAGTCCGGCGTCAACCCGCGCATCCTGGAAGAGCGCCTGCGTTCCTTCCTGGCACCCAAACCCCGGCGCCAGCCAGCCGGTGAAGCGGAAATAGCTCAGGAAGAAGTATTCCGGCAGCGAACTTAAGAGGTATTTCAACCGGAGGAGTAAAGGAAACATTTAAGCAGGAGGAGAGATAATGCGGGGAAGGCAGGCTTTCGGGGATGGCAGAGATACCCGGAGGGGAAGGAGTTAGTCATGGCCATCAAAAAGGAGCGAAAGAAGGTAGAAGAAGGCGCGCCGGCGTGGATGACTACATACTCCGACCTCATGACCCAGCTGGTGGTCTTTTTCGTCCTCCTTTTTTCCTTTTCAGTATTGAACCAGCAAAAATTCCAGCAGTTTATTGCTTCCTACCAGGGAATGGGGATTCTGGACGGTGGTGTGTCGCCTATCGTGGAAACAGAGCCGGCGCCGGCGGACTACCCCGAGAAGCTGGAAACCCCGGAGGCAGCTGCCGCCCTGGCCCGGGCCCAGGAAATGATGGAGACCTACCAGACGGTCAAAAACTTCCTGACGGCCAACGGCCTGGAGTCCATGGTTGAGGTGCGCTACGAGGAACGGGGCATCGCCCTGGACATCAAAGAGCGTATCCTCTTTGATTCCGGGAGGGCGGATTTAAAACCCGAAGCCATCAAGTTGCTGGACAAACTATCAGGCCTTTTATCTCAGATACCCAATGAGGTGCGCGTTGAAGGCTATACGGATAACCGTCCCATCCATACCATCCAGTTTCCTACCAACTGGGAGTTATCCACGGCCCGGGCCGCCCGGGTGGTGCGTTATTTTATTGAGGAACACCACCTGAAACCGGAGCGTTTTGTGGCTATAGGTTATGGGGAATACCGTCCCCTTTACCCCAACGATACCCCGGAGCATATGGCGGAAAACCGGCGCGTAGTATTGCTGATAGGGACCACCTGATAAGCTCTGGCAAGAAGATGGACACAGCTGCAATAAAGAAAGAGGTGGAAGAAGTGCCCCCCAAAGAAGAAGCAGAAAAAAAAGAGAAGAAGAACCGGCCCAGGTTGATCCTTGCCTTACTCCTGGTGATACTCCTTTTAATTGGCGGTTACGTTTACTACTTTTTCTTTGGCGGCAGCAGCAAGAGCTTGACGGCGGCAGCAACGGCCGGCAATCAGGTACCAGTGAATATGCAGAAAATGAGCCTGGAGCCCATTGTTGTCAACCTGGCCGACCCGGGCCTGCGCCGCTACCTGCGTTCAAAGATTACCCTGGAGTACAGTGATCCAAGATTGACTACCGAACTCAATGACAAACTCTACCGCATCCGCGATACCATTATTTCGGTGCTGCGCAGCAAGAAGACCGATGACCTGCAAAATGAAGATGCCCTGAAACGAGAACTCTTGACGGCCATTAATTCGCAGCTGATTGCTGGCCAAGTGCGTGGCCTTTATTTTGAGGAATTTATCATCCAGTAGGAGAGTCTTTTTATGCCTTTGACGGACGAGGAGATCCAGAAGCTTTTAGAGGCCATGGCTGCCGGCGAGGACCAGCCGCGCATTGAAAAAGCCCGTTTTGCACCCCTGCAGCCGGCCCCGGTAGCCAGGGTGAAGGCCAGCTTTGACCGCATTGATGATGTTCCTTTACGCCTGGTTACGGAACTGGGCCGGACGCGCCTGAAGGTGAAGGAGATCCTAGAGCTGAAGGAAGGGTCCCTGATCACCCTTAACAAGCTGGCCGGCGAGGCGGTGGAGGTCAGGGTCAATGGCATCCTGCTGGCCACGGGAGAGGTGGTGGTGATTAACGATGCCTTTGGTGTCAGGATCAACAACCTGGCAGACGTAAAGAAAGAAGGGCAGGACTAGGTATGGATCGCGATTTTGTCCTGGCTTTACTGCGGCTGGCAATCTTTTTACCCCTGGTCCTGGGCCTGGCCTATGCTACGGTTCGCTTTGGCCTGGGCCGGGCTACGGGAAGAGCCGTGGGGCCGGGACAGCTGGAACTGGTGGAAAGACTACCTTTAAGCAGTAAAAGCGGCCTGGCAGTTATTCGCTGCGGTGACAGGCATTTCCTGGTCGGCCTGGGGGAAGGCGCTCCGGTTTTACTGGCGGAACTGCCTGATTATCCTGCGGTGGCAGCGACGGCGGGGGAAGTAACGGTGTACCCCCTCCAGTCCCTGGTGGAAAAGGAAAAGGAAGCTGTTAGGCCGCCGGGTCTAACGGGACTATTGACCGGGTGGTTGTCGACCTGGCAGAGGTTCAGGGGCCATGGAGATTAACAGTTTAATCCAGACCACCGATCCCCGGCAGGTGGTGGATACCGTCAGAATCCTGGTCCTGCTGACGGTACTGGCCCTGGTGCCGGCCATCCTGCTGCTCATGACCTCCTTTACCCGGATTATCATTGTCCTGTCTTTTGTGCGCAGCGCCCTGGCCACCCAGCAAACACCGCCCAACCAGGTGCTGATCGGCTTGGCCCTGTTCTTAACCTTCTTTATCATGGCGCCGGTATATAACCAGGTCAAGACCCAGGCCATTGACCCTTACCTGGCCGGGCAGATCACCCAGGAGCAGGCCCTGGCTGCCGGGGCAAAACCGGTGCGGGAGTTCATGTACCGCCAGACGCGGGAAAAAGACCTGGCCTTATTTGTCCGCATGTCGGGCATGGCCCAGCCCCGCACCCGTGACGACGTGCCCATGCACGTCCTCATCCCGGCCTTTATCATCAGCGAGCTGAAGACGGCCTTCCAGATGGGTTTTTTGATCTACATTCCTTTCCTGATTATCGACCTGGTAATTGCCAGCACCCTAATGGCCATGGGCATGTTTATGGTACCGCCGGTGATGATCTCCCTGCCCTTTAAACTCATGCTTTTTGTCCTCGTCGACGGCTGGTACCTGGTAGTCAAGTCCCTGCTGGAGAGTTTTTAGGCCGCTCCTGCCCGGCCGGCCTGCCGGGCGAGGATTGAAACAAACGAACGGGGGAAGAAACATGACCCAGGAGTTCGTCATTCACCTGGCGCGGGAGGCCCTGACCACCGCCCTGCTGCTGGCGGCACCTGCCCTGGGCCTGAGCCTGATCGTGGGGGTTGGGATCAGCATCCTCCAGGCCACCACCCAGATCCAGGAGCAGACCCTGACCTTTGTACCAAAGATTGTTGCCGTCATCCTGGGGATGCTGCTGCTGGGCTCCTGGATGCTCAATACTCTAATTCAGTTTACAACCGGGATCTTCGGCAACCTGGGGAGCCTGGTGAAATAACATGATCTATCTAGCCCAGGCAGAGCTTTTTTTCCTGGTCCTGGTCCGGACGACATCCTTTTTCGTGACTGCCCCCTTCTTCGGCATCCGTGGGGTTCCGCCCCTGGTGAAGGCCGGCCTGGGGTTGCTGGTATCTATGCTCCTGTTCCCTGTTTTACCGGCCGGGCAGCCAACCTTTACCGGTACCGGGGCCTATGCCCTGGCCGTCTTGAACGAATCCATGGCCGGCCTGGCTCTGGGCTACCTGGCCACCCTGATCTTCAGCGCCATCCAGGTAGCCGGACAGCTCCTGGACCTGCATATGGGCCTGGGGATGGCCAGCCTCTTTGACCCCCAGAATGCTACCTCAACTACCCTAATGGGCCAGTTCTTTGCCATCCTGGGTTTACTCCTGTTCTTCCAGCTGGACGGCCACCACACCCTGCTCCTGGCCCTGCAGGAGAGCTTCCGCCTCCTGCCCCTGGGAGGGGTGCATTTTGACGGTAATATCGCCTGGGCCGTGGTCAAGCTCTTTAGCGGTATGTTCAGCCTGGCGGTGCGCATCGCGGCGCCGGTAATAGTGGTTCTCCTTATTGCCGACCTGGCCTTAAGTTTAATTGCCCGGACGGTACCCCAGCTGAATGTCTTTATCCTGGGATTCCCTTTGAAAATAGGGCTGGGCCTCCTGGTCTTAATCGCCATTTTACCTATACTGGCAACAGTATTTCATAATCTTTTCAGCCAGATGGAACATGACCTGGCCCTGTTACTGCGGAGCTGGCCCCGTTGATGGAAGGCAAAATAGACCTGCAGCTCTTTGCTGAAGAAAAGACTGAGGAGGCTACGCCCCACCGCCTCCAGGAAGTACGCCGCAAAGGCCAGGTCGCCCGGAGCAATGACCTGAGCGCCGCCCTGGTCTTGCTGGTAAGTATTATTTATCTCTACTGGCGCCGGGAGGCCTTTTACCTGGAGATGGCTGACCTCATCAGCCGTGTTTTTCAGGACGGTTGGAGGCAGGACCTGGATGGGAAAGTCCTGATGGCTATCTTCAGCCACCTTGCTTTTAAGGCCGGCCTGCTCCTGGCACCCCTGCTGCTGCTGGCGGCAGCCGTGGGCCTGGCGGCCAATTTTGCCCAGACGGGTTTCATTTTTTCCCTGGACCCCATTATGCCGCGCCTGGAAAACCTGGACCCGGTGAAAGGGCTGCAGCGTTTCTTTTCCCGCCGCGCCCTCATGGAGCTCATTAAAAGCCTGAGCAAGGTAGTAGTGGTAAGCCTGGTGGTCTGGACCCTGGTCAAGGGGCAGTTTAACCGGTTATTAATGACCGTCGATATGGGCCTCCCGGCAGCCCTGGACCTGGTGGGCCAGCTCCTCTACCGGGTGGGGCTGGGAGCCCTGGCCGTATTCTTAAGCCTGGCGGCAGCCGACTACATCTTTCAGCGGCGCGAGTTTCAACGCAATTTAAGAATGACCAGGCAGGAAGTAAAGGAAGAAATGAAGCAGATGGAAGGCGATCCCCTGGTCCGCTCGCGCCTGAGGGAGAAACAGAGGAGGCTCGCCCGGCACCGTATGATGCACGCCGTGCCTGAAGCCACTGTGGTCATCACCAACCCTATCCACGTGGCCGTGGCCCTGCGTTACCGGGAAACAGAAGGGGCGCCGCGGGTGGTGGCCAAGGGGGCAGGCAGCATAGCCGAGCGGATCAAGGCCGTAGCCCGCCGGCATAACGTCCCAATAGTCGCCAACCCGCCGGTGGCCCGGGCCCTATATCGCCAGGTGGAACTGGGCCAGGAAATCCCGGTAGCCCTCTACCAGGCGGTGGCGGAGATCCTGGCCCAGATCTATCGTTTGCGGGGGAGGTTGTAGAGTCAATTGAAGGAGGAGGATATGTCCCGGAGCCGCGAATAGTGGAGCGCCGGCAACAGGACAGGCGAAGTGAGGTCACCGCTACCGCCGCTTAAGCACCCTGAACGTACCTTTGTGAGGGAATAACGTAATCTCATAGAGGGAGTAAAGTCGGCGGAACCAGGAGCCTGTTCATGGGCAATCCGCAGGCGGTGTGTAGCGGTCCGAACCGAGCCGTCGTCCTGGCGGCGCGTAACTTCTGAGCGGCGGAGGGACATATCCTCCTAATACAGGTATACGGAGGAAAAACTGCTCTATGGCGGCAAATACCGGCCTGATTGGCGCCCTGAGGCGTCTCAATCCATATAATGACATCCTGGTAGCGGCCCTGGTCCTGGGGGTAGTCATGCTCATCGTCATTCCCGTCAGTCCCCTGGTCATGGACTTCCTGCTCATCGTCAGCTTGGGCGTAAGCATGGTTATCCTCCTGACAACCATGTTTGTCTCCCGGAGCCTGGATTTTTCCGTCTTTCCTTCCCTGCTGCTGGTGGTGACCCTGTTTCGCCTGTCCCTCAACATCTCCTCCACCAGGTTGATTTTAAGCCGGGCCGATGCCGGTCATGTTATCGAAACCTTTGGCAGCTTTGTCGTCCGGGGGAATTATATCGTCGGCTTTGTCATATTCCTGATCATTACCATCATCCAGTTTATCGTCATTACCAGCGGCGCCCAGCGGGTGGCCGAAGTGGCGGCCCGCTTTACCCTGGACGCCATGCCCGGCAAGCAGATGAGCATCGATGCCGACCTCAATGCCGGCCTGCTGACGGAGGACGAAGCCCGGGCCAGGCGGCGGGAACTGCAGCGGGAAGCCGACTTTTACGGTGCCATGGACGGCGCCAGCAAGTTTGTCCGGGGAGATGCCATTGCCGGCCTGATCATTACGGCCATTAACATCCTGGGGGGGTTGGCCATCGGTGTCTGGCAGCTGAAGATGCCCTTTATGGAAGCCCTGCAGACTTACACCCGCCTGACCATTGGCGACGGCCTGGTGAGCCAGCTGCCGGCCCTCATGGTTTCCACCGGGACCGGCATTCTGGTGACCCGCTCCGGGGCCCTGGACAATTTTGGCAGAGAGGTAATCGGCCAGCTAACGGGCTTTCCCCGCATTGCCGGTCTGGTGGCTGCCATCCTTTTCCTGATGGGTCTTTTGCCGGGGATGCCCCACCTGACCTTTTTCATTATGGCCGGCGGGGTGGGCTATGCCGCTTATGCCCTGGCCAGGGAGGAAAGGATGCAGGGCCAGCGCCGGCAGGAAACGGCTGCGGCCCAAAAGGCTTCCCAGCGCCAGCCGGAGAATGTTTTGAGCTTTTTCCAGGTGGACCCCCTGGAGGTGGAAATCGGCTACGGCCTGATTCCCCTGGCCGATGAAACCGAAGGGGGCGACCTGCTGGACCGCCTGGCGGCCGTGCGGCGCCAGTGTGCCACCGAGATGGGCATATACGTCAGGCCCATTCGCATCCGCGATAACCTGCAGTTACCGCCCCACGGTTATATATTCAAGCTGCGGGGCGTGGAAGCGGCCCGGGGGGAAATCCAGCCCGGCCATCTTCTGGTCATGAACCCGGCCGGTAACGAGGGACCGCCGGGAGGTATAGCTACCCGGGAACCTACCTTTGGCCTGCCGGCCTGGTGGGTACCGGCGGCCAGGCGCCAGGAAGTGGAATTGGCCGGTTTCACCGTTGTCGATGCTACTACCGTCCTCATTACCCATTTGACGGAATTTATCAAGACCCATGCCGCTGAACTCATGGGCCGCCAGGAAACCAGGGAACTCCTGGATAAAATCAAGGAGAATAACCCGGCAGTGGTTGAGGAACTGGTGCCAGATCTCCTGACGGTAGGCGAGGTACAGAAGGTACTGGCCGGCCTCCTCCAGGAACAGGTGCCCATCCGTGACCTGGTAAGTATCCTGGAAGCCCTGGCCGACGCCGCCCGCACCAGCCGGGAGCCGGATTACCTTCTCGGGGCGGCGCGCCAGGCCCTGAGCCGCACCATCAGCCGGCAGTATGCCCGGGAGGGCAAGCTCACGGCCATTA
This sequence comes from Moorella mulderi DSM 14980, assembly GCF_001594015.1. Taxonomy (GTDB): domain Bacteria; phylum Bacillota; class DSM-521; order Neomoorellales; family Neomoorellaceae; genus Neomoorella; species Neomoorella mulderi. The sequence goes on along the minus strand of NZ_LTBC01000003.1, from coordinate 190,277 downwards.
CCCTCCACCCCCAGCTGGAGCAGAAGCTGGTGGAGGCCATCCAGCCCACCTCCCAGGGTAATTTCCCGGCCCTGGCCCCGGAGATGGCCCGGGAACTCTTTAACAGGCTGGGACAGGCCGTGGAGAAAGCCGCCATTGGCGGCGTCCAGCCGGTAATCTTATGCTCGGCCAGGGTCCGCCTGCCTTTGCGGCGGTTGCTCCAGCGTTCTTTACCCTATGTCCCGGTCCTGGCCTATAACGAACTGGAACTAGGCCTGGAAGTTGAGGCCGTAGAGGCGGTGAATGTGGCGTGAAGATTAAACGCTATCTTGCCCGCGATATGCAAGAAGCATACCTGGCCATCCGCCGTGACCTGGGGCCGGAGGCAGTTATTGTGGCCACCCGCCAGGTACGCCAGCCAGGGCTGAAGGGTTTCTTTTTACCGCCCCGCCTGGAAGTGACGGCGGCCCTGGAGGAGGCGCCGGAAAGGCGTTTATCGCAGCCGGAGGCGCCGGCAGGTAAGGCGGCGTTACAGCCAGGGAACGGCAAGGGTGAGGTAACGCCTGCCGGGGCAGTGAGCCCTGCCGGAGGAAGAAATAGCGGCCGGTACGGCCTGGAGGGGCTGCAGCGGGAACTGGCCGAGATCAAAGCCGCTCTTAACCGCCTGGTCCGGCCCGGCAGCGCTCCGGTACCGGAACACCTGTTAGCCTTGCGGCAGCGCCTGCTGGCCCAGGAGCTAGAGGAGGAGCTGGTGGCTTTACTTTTAGATGGTATTGAGACCACCGGCGGGACAGAAATTATCGGCGATGTCATCCGTAGCCGCCTGGCCGACCACTTAAGCCACCAGGTAGCGTCCCAGTCCCGGCAGCGGGTCCAGGCCTTTATCGGCCCCACCGGCGTGGGCAAGACAACTACCCTGGCCAAGATAGCGGCCCGCTACAGCCTTTACCAGGAGCAAAAGGTTGGCCTGATTACCTTGGATACTTACCGCATAGGGGCCGTGGACCAGCTCAAGACCTATGCCGAAATTATGGGCCTGCCCCTGGAGGTGGCCATGACACCACGGGAATTGCGCGCATCCCTGGAAAACTTAAAGCACTGCGATGTAGTTTTAGTCGATACCGCCGGCCGGGCCCCGGAAAATAAAGCTATGCTGGCGGAAACACGGGGGTTCCTGGAGGTTGTTCCTGAGCGGGAGGTATACCTGGTCTTGAGCTGCGCCACCAGGCGCCAAGACCTGCTCCGGGCGGTGGAAAATTTCCGCAGCCTCAAATACAACCGGTTGATTTTCACCAAACTCGACGAGACAAGCTGCCCGGGGGTAATGCTCACCGTAGCCGCGGCGGCGGGAGTACCCCTGGCTTATATAACTACCGGCCAGGATGTACCTGATGACCTCGAACCGGCCGATCCCCACCTCCTGGCCAGGCGCATCTGGGAAGCGGTGGCAAAAGATGGACCAGGCGGGCAGGCTGCGTAAACTGGTGTACAAACGGCTGGAGGAGCGGTCCCGGGTCATTGCCATAGCCAGCGGTAAAGGCGGCGTGGGCAAGACCAATATTGCCGTTAACCTGGGCCTGATCCTGGCCCGCCAGGGCCGGCGGACCCTCCTCTTTGATGCCGATCTGGGCCTGGCCAATGTGGATATCCTCATGGGCCTGGTACCCCGTTACAGCCTGAGGGAAGTCATCGGTGGGCAGTGTAGTTTAGAGGAAGTGATTATCCGCGGCCCCCATGACCTGCTCCTGGTGCCGGGGGCCTCCGGTATCCAGGAACTGGCCGACCTGGACCCCCTGGCCCGCGACCGGCTTATTCATGACCTGGCGTTGCTAGCGACTGAGGTGGATATAATCCTGGTCGATTCTGGTGCCGGCATTTCCCGGACGGTTTTCAGCTTTGCGGCTGCCGCCGGGGAAGCCATTGTGGTAGCAACGCCGGAACCTACTTCCATAACCGATGCCTATGGCTTAATCAAAGGATTGCAGCGTTTAAAAGTAAGCATGCATCTTCTCGTTAACAGGGCTGCGAATAAGCTGGAGGGCCAGCAGGCCGCCGGGCGACTCCAGGGTGCCTGCCGCCGTTTTTTGCAGCTGGAACTGCCGTTGCTGGGGATTATTCCCGAGGACCCCCGGGTAGGCCAGGCGGTGCGATGCCAGCAGCCATTTAGCGAATTATATCCCCGCTGCCCGGCGGCCCAGGCCCTGGAAGAAGCCGCCGCCAGGCTCCAGGGCCAGGAACTGCCGGCAGGCCGGAGCCAGGGATTCTGGCAGCGCCTAGGCCGTTTGCTGGGAAGATAAGAAGGGGAGGCATCATGGCCAGGCCAAACTTTATTATGATAAATTTACCCATAATCATCAAAACTCCTGGCAGTAAAGATTTCCGCACCATTATCCAGGATACGGGGGAAGATGGCTTTGCCGTCCTTGCTCCGGGGAGTGATGAACTAGTCCTGGCACCGGGGAGAGTAGTCGAGGTTGCCTGCAACCGGCAGGATGCCCGTTATGAATTCACTACTAAAGTACAGCGTTACCTGCCGGGAGAGCCCCCCCTTTACTACCTGGCCTACCCGGATGATTACCGGCGCATCCAGGCGCGCTCCCACGTGCGGGCCAAGGCGGCCCTGGAATTTCGTTATGCCGTCTGGCTGAAGGACGACTGGCCCTACCGCCCGCCCCGGCCCCATAAAAGGGGGGTAACGGTAGATATAAGTGGCGGCGGTGCGCAACTGGTCCTCCGGGACCCCGTTGAGGTGGGCGACCTCCTTTACCTGGAACTTCACCTGCCTGGTCGCCGCCGCCATATGCCCATGCGCCTGGCGGGGCGAGTCAAGCGCGTGGCCCCGCGGGAAATAGACGGCGTGACGCGTTATGAAGTGGGTGTGGCCTTTGAGGGTATCAGCGAAAGGCAGGAAGACCAGATCATTGCCTTTGTTTTCCAGCGGCTGCTAGAAGAAAGGCGCCAGAGGAGCTAGGGAAAATGGCTGTTAAGGATAGCGCCCTGTGGGCAACGTACCTGGCCGGGAGCGGGGAGGCCGGGCGCCGGGAACTGGTCCTCAAGTACCTGCCCCTGGTGAAATACCATGTGGGCCGCCTGGCAGTCAAACCGCCGCGGCACCTGGACCAGGAAGACCTGGTTGGCTATGGTATAATCGGGCTGCTGGAGGCCATTGACCGCTTTGATCCCTCCCGGGGCGTTAACTTTGAAAACTTTGCCTCCCAGCGCATTCGCGGGGCTATCCTCGATGCCCTGCGCCAGGCCCACTGGGCCCCCCGCACCCTGGTGGAAAAGCTGCGCCGGGTGAGCCAGGTGTACCGCCGCCTGGAGCAGGAACAGGGGAGCGAGGTTAGTGATGCGGCGGTGGCGGCGGCGGCAGGGATAACGGTGGAAGAACTCAAGGAACTCATGGAACGGGGTTCCCAGATGGCCGTCCTTTCCCTGGAAGACTTTCTCTTTGACCGGGAAGGGGAAGAGGGAGCAACCAGGGGAGAACTGCTGGCCGATCCCCAGAGCCCGGATCCTGCCGGGCGTTATGAGCAGGAGGAACTCCGCCGCGCCCTGATCGAGGGTCTCAAGCATTTAAATGAGAAAGACCGCCTGGTTCTCACCCTGTATTATTACGAAGGCTTGACCTTGAAGGAGATCGGCAAAATACTGGGAGTCTCCGAATCCCGGGTCTGCCAGCTCCACGGCCGGGCCATCTTAAACCTGCGCCGCTATTTAGCCGATTTTATGTAGGTGGTAAAAATGGCTTATCTCTTTTTAGTTACAGGAGCGATATTGATTGTAATTACCTGCCTGCCCGCTTTTAAGATACTGCTGGCCGGGGAAGGGAACCCGGGGGAGCCGGCGGCATTGGGCTTTGCCCCCCGGGGCGGTCAGGGGCAAACAGGTGGTGACGAACAGCTGGCCGAACGCCTGGCAATACTCCAGGAAGAAGTGACCGCCCTTACGGCCAGGCTGGAGGAGTTGACTGCCGCCTCCGAAGCGGTGCCAGGAACTTTTCGTTCCTACCTGGCCACTGCCCTGGCGGGAGGGACGGCAGGAGCGGAAGCCACCGATCTTCAAGGGACGCCCGCCGGGCCGGCGGGTGAAAAAGCTGTACCCGAAAGGACAACGGCGGCCGGGCCGGCAGGAGGGACCACCCCCGGGCCGGAGACGTTAAGCATCCAGGAGCAAATCCGCCTGGCCCATGCCGCCGGCGAGAGTATCGACAGCCTGGCGCGGCGGTTTGGCCGGGGAAAGGGTGAAATCGCATTAATCCTCAACCTGAAGCGTTAAAGAAAAAAGGTATCTTCCTGGCTCCCTTCGGCCTGGGCCTGGGTGTGGGGTTTTTCCTGGCAGGGCTGCTGCTGCTTATTTTCCAGCACGATCCCACCAGGGAGGAAATTATTGCCCGGGCCCGCACCTACGGCATGGTCTTCCGGGAGGAAGTAGTCCCTTTCGCGCCTGCCTCCCGGGATAATGCCCCGCCGGCTCAAGAGATGAAACAGCAGCCCGCCGGGCCGCAGCAGGCCGCTCCCGCGGATACGCATGGAGAAATCCTGGTTACCATCCCGGCAGGGGCCGGCCTGGAGGATATTGCCGCCCTCCTGGAAAAAAAGGGCGTGGCGGCCGCCGCGGCCTTTGAAGCCGAGGTTCACCGCCAGGGTGTAGAACAGAAACTCAAGGCCGGCTCCTATTATCTTCCCGCCGGGGATATAAAGGAGATTATCAGGAGGTTAACCAGTTAGCAAGGAGGGAAAACAATTGTTAAGGGGTTTATACCTTTCCGCTACCGGCATGGTAGTCCAGGAACTGCGTCAGGATGTCATAACCAACAACCTGGCCAACGCCAGTACCGGCGGCTTTAAAAGCGAGACAGCAACTATCCAGTCCTTTCCAGAAATGCTCCTCCAGCGTCTCGAGAAGGGCCGGGCCACCCCGGTAGGTTACTTTAGCCCCGGCGTCATGGTCGACCGCATCCATACCAACTATGCCTCTGGCCCCCTGGAAGAAACCGGGCGACCCACGGATTTGGCTCTCCTGGATACTGCGGCGGGCACCCCGCCGGCTTTCTTCGCTGTCCAGACAGGGGGTAACGAGGCCTATACCCGCAGTGGCTCCTTCCAGGTAGACGCCGACGGCTTTTTAGTTACCCCGGAAGGCTATCAGGTCCAGGGGCAGTACGGCGCCGTCTATGTAGGCACGACAAACTTTAAGGTTGATAGCAGCGGCCAGGTGCTGGTTAACGGCCAGGTTATCGACCAGTTGCGGATTGTAACCTTTGATGCGCAAACCTTACCCCTGCTCCAGCGCCAGGGCAACAATCTTTTTACAGCCCCCCAGGGGGTACAGCCTGTACCGGCTGCCAATTTCCAGGTCAGGCAGGGCTGGCTGGAGAAGGCCAATGTCAACGTCGCCCGGGAAATGGTGGATATGCTGGCCGTCTTGAGGACCTATGAGGCCAACCAGAAGGCTATCCAGGCCGCCGACCAGACGCTAGGCAAGAGCGTCAACGAAGTAGGGAGTTTACGGTAGAGGAGGGCTAACAGATGATTGGCGCACTCTGGCGCGGGGCCAGCGGTATGCAGGCGCAGCAGCTTCACGTAGACAGCCTGGCCAATGATCTAGCCAATGTTAACACCACTGGCTACAAGCAGGGCCGGGCGGAGTTTGCCGACCTGGTCTACCGGCCGGTCCAGGAAGGCGGTATGCCCGTCGACCGGCCCCAGGCGCCGGCAGCAGCACCGGCCCTGGGGGCAGGAGTAAAAGTGGCTGCCATAGAAAAAGACTTTAGCCAGGGAGCCCTGGTGAGCACCGGCGACCCTTTAAGCCTTGCTATCCAGGGGGAAGGCTTTTTTGCCGTTTATGGACCGGGCGGGGAACGGTTCCTTACCCGGGACGGCAGCTTCCACCGCGACGGTGACGGCTATCTGGTCAACGCCGGCGGTTACTACCTGGATGTCCCCTTTACCCTGCCGCCCGGGGCGGAAAAGATCACTATTACCGGCGATGGCACGGTAACGGCGACAATTAACGGGGAAACGCAGGCTCTGGGAGAGATAAACCTCTATAACGTCCCCAATCCGGCCGGGCTGGAAGCCGTTGGCGACAACCTTTACCGGGAAACGGCCGCGAGCGGGACGGCAGCTGCCGGCAGGCCCGGGACGGCAGGCCTGGGTACTATCCGTTCCGGTTACCTGGAGGCGGCCAACGTCGACCTGGCAACAACCATGACCAGGATGATCCTGGCCCAGCGGGCCTACGAGTTAAATTCCCGTTCCGTACGGGTGGCCGATGAAATGTGGGGCCTGGCCAATAACCTGCGGCGTTAATCCAGCACTCAGCTTTAAAAAAGCACCACTCGACATGTAGCTGGGTGCTGGACCGCCGGTTTAACTAGCGCCTGGCAACAGCAACCTTATTAACCAGGGCCAGGCCGCGCCGGGCACCTTTATGATCTGGATCCCGCTCCAGGACAAAGGCATATTCCCGCCGGGATGCTTCGAAAAGGCCCAGGAGTAGGTAAACGGTAGCCAAGTTGATGCGGCCCGCCAGGTAACCTGGTTTAATCCGGCGTACCCGGGTGAGGTGGTAGCGGGCGGCACTTAAATTACGGTTGTAGAGGAAATAGGTACCCAGGTTAAAATGGGCCAGGTAATTATCAGGGTTTAATTTCAGAGACGCTTCCCAAAAGGCAAGGGCCCGGTCGACATCACCCTGCTGCCAGGCCTGGCACCCCAGGTTGAAACAGGCTTCCCAATTGGCCGGGTCTACCTCAAGGGCGGCGTGGTAAAAAAGGGCGGCCAGCTGGGGGCGCTGGTGCGCGAAAGAAAAATTGCCCAGGAGAAGATACAGGTGAGCCTCTCGCCGGGTATTCCCTGGAACCGGATCAGGTTGACACTCAGGACAGAAACGCCATCCCGGCGGCAAGGCTTGCCCGCACCGGGAACAGTAAAGCATAGCAGGACCTCCCACCAAGAATATATATTGTATTATGTCCACGCCGGTGCTAAAATATGTAAGTCAAGCTCAAAAATAAAGAAAACGGAAGAGGAAGGCCCATGGAGGCTGTAATCAAACCAGAAGAGGTTAAAGTTGGCATTGCTGAGTGGCAGGTAGCCCGTGGCCCGTGGCGCCTGGTCACCCTGGGGCTGGGCTCCTGCGTGGGCATTGCCCTTTATGACCCCACCAGCCAGATAGGGGGCCTGGCCCACATCATGCTACCCGACAGCAGCCAGTTCCAGGACCGGGGTAACCGGGCGAAATTTGCCGACCTGGCCCTTCCGGACATGCTGGCCGAGATGCTCCGCCGCGGCGCCCGGCGCAGTATGCTGGCAGCAAAAATAGCCGGTGGCGCCCAGATGTTTACTTCCGGTGACCGGCACCTTTCCTTGTTAAATATAGGCCAGCGCAATACGGCCATGGTCCGGCAGACGTTACAGGAGCTGGGTGTTCCCATTATTGGCGCCGATACAGGTGGTAATTATGGCCGCACCATGATCTTTGACCTGCTTAATGGCGATGTACATATTCGCACCATTGGCCGGCCGGTAAAGATAATATAAGTGGAGGCACTTATGGATTTTGCCGAATTCAAGCGCGAGGTGCACCGGCGCTTTGGCCTTTACCTCGACGGTTACAAAGAGCCCCAGCTCAAAAGGCGCATTGACAGCCTGATCTCCCTGCTCCAGGTACCGGATTACGCAGCTTACCTGCGCCTTTTGAGCCAGGACAGCCAGCAATGGCAGCGCTTTATCGATAAGATTACCATTAACGTCTCGGAGTTTTTCCGCAACCCGGAGATCTTTGCCCGGCTGGAAAAAGAGGTCCTGCCGTCCTTGCTGGCCCGCCACCGCAACTTGAAGGTGTGGAGTGCTGCCTGCGCCGACGGGCCGGAACCCTACTCAGTAGCCATTTTACTTAACGAGCTGGCTCCTGCCGGCCGGCACCAGATCGACGCCACCGATATTGATACCAGCGCCCTGGACGCCGCCCGCCGGGGGGTGTATCCCAGCCGGGCCGTCCAGGCAGTTACCCCGGAGCGCCTGGAACGTTATTTTCGCCGGGAAGGAGATCATTTTTACCTCCAGGAAAAAATTAAGCACATGGTTAATTTCCGCCGGCACGACCTTTTAAAAGATCCTTTTGACAGCGGTTATCACCTGATCCTGTGCCGCAATGTTGTCATCTATTTTACCACCGCTACCCAGAATGAGCTTTACCGCCGTTTTTACCAGGCCCTGGCCCCGGGAGGCGTCCTGTTTATCGGGGCTACCGAGAGCTTGTTTCAATACCGGGAACTGGGATTTATGAAAGTGGCACCCTGGTTCTACCGCCGCCCCGAGGTATAATCCTGTCGCGGAGATGATTATCGTCGCCAGCGAAGAAAAGGAGGGAGGACACATGGAACCCTGGGAGAAGCTCAATGCTCTCCACCTTGATGCCCTGAAGGAAATAGGGAACATCGGCGCCGGCAACGCGGCCACGGCCCTGGCCAGCATGCTGGGCAGCCGCATCCAGATGACTGTACCCCGGGCAGGGGTATTACCTTTGCAGGAAATAACGGCCCTGGTCGGTTATGAGGAAGACCCAGTTGCCTGCGTCGAATTTAGCGTTAGTGGCCCGGCGCCCAGCAAGATTTTTTTCCTCCTAAGTGAGCCCAGCGCTTACCTGTTAATCGATCTTTTACTGGGTAAGCCCCAGGGTACCACCAGGGAACTGGATGAGATGGGGAGTTCCGTCCTGACCGAACTTGGTAATATCCTGACAGGCTCTTTTTTAAATGCCTTTGCTGAATTTTGCCGGTTGGAGTTTAAACCTACGGTACCTGCCTTTGCCTTCGACATGCTGGGGGCCGTTTTAAGTTCGGCCTTCCTGGAAGGGGGTTATTTTTCCGACCGTGCCCTGGTCATCGAAACCAAGTTTTACAGTGAGGCAATAACCATCAGCGGCCATTTCTTCCTGATTCCTGAAAACGAGGCCCTGGGCAAGATCCTGCAGTCCTTGGGCCTGCAGCTGGACTGAACGCCTGGAGCAAACTGCTTTACTTTATGGGGGTACACCGGCTGGCGGCTGGCCGCCAGCCGGTGAGGAGGATAAAACTGTCTATTTATGGAGGGAGACTAGTTCATGGGTAAGCGAGTCTTAGTCGTAGACGATGCCGCCTTCATGCGCATGATGATTAAGGACATCCTTTTAAAAAATGGCTACGAAATAGCCGGAGAAGCAGAAAACGGGCAAAAGGCTGTAGCCATGTACCAGGGACTCCGTCCCGATGTAGTCACCATGGATATTACCATGCCGGAAATGGACGGCATCGCCGCCGTGAAGGCCATCAAGCAAATCGACCCCAATGCCAGGATTATCATGTGCAGCGCCATGGGCCAGCAGTTAATGGTCATGGAAGCCATTCAGGCCGGGGCCAGGGATTTTATCGTCAAACCCTTCCAGCAAGATCGCGTCCTCCAGGCCCTGGAAAAGGTCCTGGCGTAAGCGGGTGGTATAATGGCCGACGTCCTGTCCCAGGCGGAGATTGATGCCCTGCTGCAGGCCCTGACCAGCGGGGCGGTCCGGGCGGAAACCATCAAGGATGATGCGGCGCCGAAAGCCAAAAAATATGACTTCCGCCGGCCCAATAAATTTTCCAAAGAACAGCTGCGCACCCTGTACATGATACACGAGAATTACGGCCGCATGGTGGCCAACTTCCTGTCGGCATACCTCAGGGCCAATATCCAGGTAAAGATTGTTTCGGTAGAACAGATGACCTATGAAGATTTTATCCTGTCCCTGCCGACGCCGACCTTGATGAATGTCTTTACCCTGGAGCCCCTGAAGGGATCAGCCGTCCTGCAGGCCAACATGAATTTTATCTTTCCTATTATTGACCTCCTTTTTGGCGGCCGGGGAGAAATGCTGGCCTCCAAGAGGGACCTGACGGAGATTGAACTCCATGTCCTGCGGCGGTTAAATGGCCGTATCCTGGAACAGTTGAGCTATTCCTGGGCGGATATCCAGAATCTCACGCCGAAACTGGAATCCATGGAAACCAATCCCCAGTTTACCCAGGCCATTTCTCCCAACGAAACGGTGGCCGTCATTACCTTAAGCACAACGGTCAGCCAGCATGAAGGCCTGTTAAACCTGTGCTTGCCCTATATGCTCCTGGAACCGGTTATTTCCCGCCTGTCGGCCAGCCACTGGTTTGCTGCTCCCGGTGAAGGGGAAGCCAGGCTCGATTACCGGGCCGTGGTCGAACAAATCCTGGCCGGAGTACCGGTGGAGTTGATTGCCTACTGTGGCCGTACCCGGCTGCCGGTGCGGGATTTTATCCAGCTCCAGGTAGGGGATGTCATTACCCTGGAAAAAGTGGTGGGCGAAGACCTGGAACTTTACGTTGACGGTCACCTCAAGTTTAAGGTCCAGCCCGGGGTTGTGGGCCAGAAGATTGCCGTCCAGGTAACGGAGGTGGTGTAAATGGCCGACTTCTTGTCCCAGGAGGAAATTGACGCTCTGTTAAATGGCAGGCTGGAACCACCAGCAGGAGAAGCAACTTTGACGGACCTGGAAAAAGATACCCTGGGTGAAATTGGCAATATTTCTATGGGCAGCGCGGCCACGGCCCTGTCGCAGATCCTGAATAAGCGCGTCCTGATCACGACGCCGGCTGTTACAGTAATGACGCCGGCGGAACTTTTCGCTTCCTTCCAGGTGCCTTATATCCTGGTGGAAGTTAACTTCACCGAGGGCCTGCAGGGGTCCAACCTGCTGATCATGAAAGTCAGCGACGCTGCCATTATTGCCGACTTGATGATGGGCGGCAGTGGCCGGGATGTCCTGCCGGAGCTGGATGAGATTAAGAGCAGCGCCGTGGCGGAGGCCATGAACCAGATGATCGGTAGCGCGGCTACCTCCATGTCGACCATTTTCCAGCGCAGCGTCAAAATCAGCCCGCCCCGGTTGACGACCATTGGCTTAAGCAACGAAAGCTACACTTCTCCCTGGCCTCCGGACCAGGCGATAGCAGTAGTATATTTTAAAATGGAAATTGAAGACCTGATAGACAGCCAGATTATGCAGGTCATGCCGGTGGAAGTAGCTAAAGCTCAAGTGGAAATGCTCATGAATCCCATGGCACCGGAAGCAGGACCGGCGCAGGAGGATACTTCTGCGGCGCGGAATAACATGCCTGGTGACGGGGAAAGCGCCCGGACCGCGGCATCTGACCTGTTGACAGCTACACCGGCGGCAGAGAAACCCGGAACTGGAACAACCTCCGTACCACCGGCAGCACCGGTACCGCCAGCCCAGAGTCCAAATGAGCGCCGCGGGCAGGTATATGGTACGCCGGCGCGCAATATTGACTTGATCCTGGACGTACCCCTGGATGTGGAAGTCATCCTGGGTACAGCCATGAAGCGTATCCGGGATATTTTAAACCTGGCCCCGGGCGCCATAGTCGAACTGGACCGCCTGGTGGAAGAGCCGGTGCAAATTACCGTTAATGGCACACCCATTGCCCGGGGAGAAGTGGTTGTCGTCAACGAGAATTTTGGCGTCCGGATTACCCACATTATGGAGCCCTATGAACGTATTAACCATTTGCGGCAATAGGGGGATAAGAAAATAAGCCGGAAGCCTGCTGGCTTTCCGGCCGGGGGCAGTTACAACTGGTTTTGCCTCACCATTTGTTCAGCTTTTTCAATGGCTAGCCGGACCAGGTTGCCGCACTGCCGGGATGGCACGCCACCCCAGCCTTCCCTGGCCACGGTGTCGTAAACACCCAACTCCCGGGCCAGTTCATACTTCAGAGCATCGGACATAACCCCGCGCCTTCTGGCCATGATCAAGCCTCCTTTTTGTACTGCCCTCCTGTCAATTAGCTTCGACAGATATCCTCCTCACCATACAAGGCATTACTGGTACGGGCGCCAAAATAAAGGTGGGTACGATAAAAGTGACAGGCCGGGTTTTAGACCCCGGCCTGTTAATTTAAAGCCTAGTGGATGCGCACCCGGTCCGCACCGTGATCCTTCAAAATGCGGTTGGCCTGGTCGGCGCGCTGGTCGTCACAACGGACGGAAACCAGCAATTTCCCCTGGCGGATTTCATTTTCATATTCCCGGCCTTCGGCTTCCGGGATACCCCAGTCAATTAGCCCGCCGGCAACGCCGCCTGTGGCCGCTCCTGAAAGCAGGCCGGCAATGGGACCGGCCGCAATAAGGGGACCCAGTCCGGGAATGAACAGGGCCCCGGCCCCGGCTGCCAGGCCGGCCAGGCCGCCCAGGACACCGCCGGTGGTAACGCCATCGCTGATGCCACCGGCGTCAACGCCCATGTTGAGGCCACCTTCGCCTTCCCGGCCGTTTGCCTCACCGCCCTTATCGCGGGCCAGGATGGATATCTCCTTGTCGAAACCGGCCCGGCGAAGGTCTTCGACTGCTTCCCTGGCTACCTGTTCATTGCTAAAGATGGCAACTACTGTCTTGGCCATGTCTATATCCTCCTTATGGCAAATCCAAATTCAATCTTATTATGGCCTTTTCCCCGGGCTGTATACGGGTATAATTAAAAGAAAAAGTTACTAAAAAACTATTATTTCTAGAGGAGCAGGCTGGCGTGAATTACGATGTCATCATCTGTGGCGCCGGGCCGGCAGGCAGTACCTGCGGCCGCTTGCTGGCCCGCCGGGGACTTAAGGTTTTAATTTTAGATAAGGCCAGGTTTCCCCGCTACAAACCCTGTGGTGGCGGTTTAACGGGCAAAGCCCTGGGGGAACTGGAACCGGGCTGGGAAAAATTAAGCGAAGATAGCACCCGGGAAGTTATTTTTTACCATCGCCAGGAAAGGCCCATTAACATAGTTTACCAGCAGCCGGTCATCCGAATGGTCGGCAGGGAAAAGCTGGATGCCTGGTTGCTGGAACAGGCGGCCGCCGCCGGGGCCACAATCCGTGATGGCTACAGGGTAACGGCTGTGGCCGAAACGGCGACCGGTGTAACAATTTACGGGGAAGACGGTAGTATCTTCCAGGGCGATTTCCTGGTCGGGGCTGATGGGGCCAGGAGCCTGGTCCGCAAGAGCCTGCCCTTTAATACCGGGACGGCTGCCGGTGTGACCCTGGAATGTGAAATACCGGTTGACGAAGGGGTCTTGGCTGAATACCGGGGCCGGGTGCATTTGAGCTACGGCGGCATCCCGGCCGGGTATGGCTGGATATTTCCTAAGGGGGATCACCTGTCGGTGGGGATTGGTTCCTTTACCCGGCAGGTGAAGGGCCTGCAGCGCTACTTCCAGGATTTTTGCCGGGGTATGGGGCTGAAAATACCGGAGGGAATACGCTGCCGCGGCGCCGTTATTCCTGCCGCCAGCGGTAAGGCCGGTACTTTACATACTGGCAGGGCGGTGCTGGCCGGTGATGCCGCCGGGCTGGTTGATCCCTTTTCCGGGGAAGGCATCTACTATGCCTTGAGGAGCGGCCGCCTGGCGGCAGAGGCAATTTCAGCCGCCCTGGCCGGCCAGGGCGGGCTGGAAGATTATACAAAGAAAATACACGCCGAGGTATTGCCATCTTTGCATTATGCCTGGCGTATTGCCCGGGTAGTCTATGCCCTGACGCCGGTGGTGCACCGGCTGGTTGCGGCCAACCCGGAAGTGGCCCGGCGCCTGGTGGACGTCCTTTTCGGCGGGGACACTTATGAAGACCTCTGGCAGTACCTCACAGGGCGCTACGCCATCTTTCGCCTGGCCCGGTAAAAATGTGCTGGCCAAAATTAGTCCGGCAGCAATGTTTCCAATAGCCAGGCCAGGAGGCCGGCAAAGGGCAGGGCAGCCAGGGAAGAGACCAGGTTAAAAAGGGTGTGGAAATGGGCCACCTGGCGGGGCAGGTCCGGCGTGAGCCAGTTAAGGAAATAGAGCGCCGGGGGCAGGAAGGGTAGACAGAGGATGGCACCGGCGGCATTAATCACGAGATGGGCCAGGGCCGTCCTTTTGGCGGCCCGGGAGGAAAAGAGGGCGGCAATAAGGGCCGTCAGGCAGGTGCCGATATTGGCCCCCAGGACAATATGCAGGGCTGCCAGGGGTGGCAGGACGCCGTGGCCGGCCAGGACCATGGCCATACCCGCAACGACGCTGCTGGAGTGGAGAAAGCCAGTAAGCAGGGTGCCCGCCAGGATTCCCTGCCAGGGGCTGGTGGCGGCGGCGCTTAAAAGGCCGAGGAGGGCGGGGCTGTCCTTAAAGGGCAGGAGGGATGAAGCCATGAGGTCCAGGCTGGAGAAGATTAAACCTGAGCCCAGGCAGGCCGTCCCGGCAGCCCGGGTGGAGGGGGCCAGAATTAAAGGGATGCTGGTGACCAGGGCCGGCAGGGCAATTTTACTTAACTTTAGAGCCAGGAACTGGACGGTTACACAGGTGCCGACATTGGCCCCCAGGATTACCCCCAGGCTTTGATAGAAGGAAATAACGCCGCCGTCTACCAGGCCCACGGTGAGGACAGTGACGGCCGTGCTGGACTGGACCAGGGCCGTGGCCACAGTACCCCACAAGAAGCCCTGCCAGGGCGTAGCCGTAGCCCGGCGGATCATAATTTCCAGGTAAGAACGGCCCAGGGCCACCAGCCCCTGGCGCAACAACTGCACCCCCAGGAGGAGGAGACTTACCCCGGCGGCAAACTGCAGGAGAGGGAAGAGCATTATTTCACCCCTTAGCTTTTATGTGGGGGTTCGTTTTTTTATTCCTGGCTTTTTTTCTATCCAAAAGAGGAATCTGGCCGGTCAGCAAGAATATAAAAGAGGGTATTTTTTGTGGCCGTTTAAGTTCTGGCAGGAACAAGAGAGAGGGTGAGGAGAATGGAACGGGTGGAATTAGCCGGTGCCTTACGCCAGACCCAGGCCCTGAAAAGCCAGGTAGAAGCCGCCAGCGGCGTTACCTTAAGCGACTGCTACCAGTGCGGCAAGTGCTCGGCCGGTTGTCCGGTAGCTTTTGCCATGGATTATACGCCGCGGCAGGTTATCCGCCTGCTGCAGCTGGGCCTGGGGGAAGAAGCCTTAAAGAGCCATACCCCCTGGCTCTGCGCCAGTTGCCAGGCCTGTTACACCCGCTGCCCCCGGGAAGTTAACCTGCCGCGGCTGATGGAAGCCGTGCGCCAGGAAGCTCGCCGCCGGGGGATGATTAACGAGAAAAAGGTGGATATTTTTGACCAGGCTTTCTTAAGCAGCGTGGAACGCTACGGCCGCGCCCACGAGATGGGGCTCATGATCCAGTACAACCTGCAGTCAGGGCAACCCTTTAAGGATGCCCTGCTGGCGCCGCCCTTGCTGTTCAAGGGCAAGATCAGTCCTATACCGGCGAAGATCAAGAACGTTGCCGAGGTGAAGAACATCTTCGCCCGGGCGCGAGCTAAAGGAGGTGGCCGGCATTGAAGTACGCCTATTACCCCGGCTGTTCCCTGGAAGCTACTGCTAAAGAATACAACCAGTCGGCCAAAATGGTGGCCAGGCACCTGGGGGTGGAGCTGTGGGAGATCCCCGACTGGAGCTGCTGCGGTGCCACTGCCGCCCACAATAATGACCACCTCCTGTCCCTGGCCCTGCCGGCCCGGAATCTCGCCCTGGCCGAAGCAGAGGGCCTGGACGTTGCCGTGCCCTGCGCCGCCTGTTTTAACCGCCTGCGGGCTGCAGAGGCCGCCGTTCGGGGGTCGGAAAGCATGCGGGCGACCATCAGTGAAATCATCGGCCGGGATTACCGGGCCACCAATAAGGCCCGGGCCTTCCTGGATGTCATGGTCAATGGGGTCGGCCTGGAGAAGATCAAGGAACAGGTGGTCAAGCCCCTGGCGGGGCTGAAGCTGGCGGCCTATTACGGCTGCCTCCTGGTCCGGCCGCCAGAGCTTACGGCCTTTGACGACCCGGAAGACCCCATGACCATGGACCACCTTATTCAAGCCCTGGGCGGCGAGGCCGTCAGCTGGTCCTACAAGACCGAGTGCTGCGGCGGGAGTCTCGCCACTGCCCGGACGGATATTGGGGTGCGGATGATCTACCAGATCCTGCGCCATGCCCGGGACGCCGGGGCCGAGGGCATCGTAACGGCCTGCCCCCTGTGTTTCTTAAATCTGGACATGCGGCAGAATCAAGCCGCCGCATCCCATGGCGAGCAGCTCAATTTGCCCATCTTTTACTTCACCGAACTGATGGGTATAGCCCTTGGCTACGCGCCTAAAGACCTGGGACTCACCACCCACTTTGTTAACCCGGTCCCAATGCTTGAGGTCAGGGAGATCCTGCGGCATCCTGCCACAAGGAGGGAAACAGCATGAAGCGTGTCGGCGTCTTTATCTGCCACTGCGGTACAAATATTGCCTCGGTAGTTGATGTTAAAAAGGTGGCCGAGGCCGCCAGGAGTTTTCCCGATGTGGTCTATGCCACCGATTACCAGTATATGTGCTCCGATCCGGGGCAGGAACTCATTCGCAAGGCTATCAAAGAACAGCGCCTGGACCGGGTGGTGGTCGCCTCCTGCTCTCCCCGGCTCCACGAGCCGACCTTCAGGAAAACTTGTGAGAGCGCCGGGGTAAACCCTTACCTCTTCGAGATGGCCAACATCCGCGAGCAGTGCGCCTGGGTCCATGCTAAAGACAAGGAAGGAGCGACATTAAAAGCCATTGACCTGGTGCGGACGGCCGTGGCCAAAGTCCGCCGCAATGTCCCCCTTTTTGCCAGTACTATTCCCATTACCAAGAGGGCGCTGGTCATTGGCGCTGGTATCGCCGGCATGCAGGCGGCCCTGGATATTGCCGATGCCGGCTATGAAGTCATGCTCCTGGACCGCGAGCCGACCATTGGCGGCAACATGGTCAAGCTGGACAAGACCTTCCCGACCCTGGACTGTTCCGCTTGAATAAGCACGCCGAAAATGGTTGCTGCGGCGCAGCACCCTAACATTCAACTCATGACCTATGCGGAAGTAGAGAATATAGCCGGTTATGTGGGCAATTTTGAAGTAACGATTCGCAAGAAAGCCCGCTCGGTGGACCCCGTCAAGTGTACCGGCTGCGGTACCTGCTGGGAGAAGTGCCCCACGAAGGTGGACAGCGAGTTTGACCTGGGCTTGGGCAAGCGCAAGGCCATTTACCTGCCCTTCCCCCAGGCGGTGCCGGCGGTGCCGGTGATCGACCGCGAGCACTGCCGCCAGTTTACCAGGGGAAAGTGCGGCGTTTGCCAGAAGGTCTGCCCGGCCAAAGCCATAGATTACGAGCAGCAGGATGAAGTTATCACCGAAAAATTCGGCGCCATTGTCGTGGCCACCGGCTATGACCTCTTTAAATGGGAAGAGGTTTACGGTGAGTACGGCTACGGCAAATACCCCGATGTCATTACCGGCATGCACTTTGAACGCCTGAACAATGCCTCCGGGCCTACGGGCGGCAAGATTGTCCGGCCCTCGGATGGCAAAGAACCCAAAACTGTAGTTTTCATTAAATGTGTTGGTTCCCGGGATGAGGCCAAGGGTAAAAGTTACTGCTCCCGGGCCTGCTGCATGTACACGGCCAAGCACGCCCACCAGGTGCTGGAGAAGATCCCCGACTCCCAGGCTATCGTCTTCTATATGGATATCCGCACCCCCGGCAAGGCTTATGAGGAGTTTCTCCAGCGTACTGTCCATGAAGGGGCCGTCTATGTCCGGGGCCGGGTGAGCCGCGTCTTCCAGGAGGGGGACAAGCTCATCGTCCGCGGTGAGGATACTTTACTCGGCCGCCAGGTGGAGGTGGCGGCCGACATGGTCGTCCTGGCTACGGCCATGGTACCCAGCGAAGGATGGGAGCAGGTAGCCAAGATGCTGGGTCTGCAGGTAGATAAAGATGGCTTCTTCCAGGAGGCCCACCCGAAACTCAGACCGGTGGAAACCTTTACGGCCGGCGTCTTCCTGGCCGGGGCCTGCCAGGGACCCAAGGATATCCCCGATACGGTATCCCAGGCCAGCGCTGCGGCTGTTAAGGTCTGCCAGCTCTTCGCTAAAGATGAAATGGCCACCGACCCCATGATCGCGGCGGTGGATGAAAGCATCTGCGCCGGCTGTGCCATGTGCGAGAAGATCTGCCCCTACAAGGCTATTTCCATGAAGACCATTACCGAACGGGTAGCCGGCAAGCAGGTGAGCCGCCGGGTGGCAGCGGTCAACAGTGGTCTCTGCCAGGGTTGCGGCGCCTGCTCGGTGGCCTGCCCGTCGAGTGCCATGAATCTCCGTGGCTTCACCAATGAACAAATACTGGCGGAGGTGGATGCGGTATGTCTATAGCGGCCGGAGACAAAAGCTGGGAGCCCAAGATTGTCGCCTTTTGCTGCCACTGGTGCGCCTATGCCGGTGCCGACCTGGCGGGCCTCAACCGCCTGCAGTACCCGGCCAATGCCCGGATCGTGCGGGTGCCCTGTTCCGGCCGGGTCAATCCCCAGTTTGTCCTGCGGGCTTTCCAGCGCGGTGCCGACGGCGTGCTGGTAGCCGGCTGACACCCCGGCGACTGCCACTATGTTAGTGGCAATTACTTCACCCGCCGCCGTTTCCTCTTAATGCAGCGGGTCTTGCAGTTCATGGGCCTGGAGCCGGAGCGTTTCCAGGCACGCTGGGTGTCGGGTTCCGAGGGACCGCGCTTTGCTGAGATAATCACCCAGATGACGGAGGACATCCGGGCCCTGGGGCCCAACAGAAAGTTGAGGGATGGCGCATGAGCAGTATCCAAGAACAAATGCGTGCCCGGGCCCGGGAGTTGTTGACCAGGGGCGAGGTTAAAATGGTGATAGGATGGGAAAAGGGTACCTTCTGGTACCTGTCGCCGCCCGCCTTTATTACCGAACCGGAGGATTGCGACCGCCTGGTCTGGGATGAGTTCTGCACCAATAACCTGGCCAAGTACCTCCTGGACTACAAGTTCACAGAGGACAAAATAGCCCTTTTTGTGAAGGGATGCGATTCCCGCGGCATTATTCGCCTCCTCCAGGACAACCAGATTGACCGGGAAAAGGTCTACCTCATCGGTATTAAATGCCCCGGCGTCAGGGATGGCCGCCAGGCGGCCGCCCTGGGCGAAGAAAGACGCAGTGAGGCACCCCTGGCCGAAAAGTGCCGTTACTGCACCCATCCTGAACCGGTAATTTTTGACGAGCTCCTCCAGGATGAAGGCGGGGCCGCTATCAGGGAGGCACAAGCCACGCCGGAAGGCCGGTTTGCCGAAGTAGCCAGGCTAGAAGCCATGTCCCCCGATGAGCGCTATGCCTTCTGGACAGGTGAGTACGACCGCTGCCTGCGCTGCTACGCCTGCCGCAACATTTGCCCGGCCTGCAACTGCCGGGAGTGCATCTTTGACCGCAGCCAGTCCGGCTGGTGCGGCAAGCAGATGCAGCGCAGCGAAAATATGTTCTTTGCCATTACCCGGGCCATGCACGTGGCCGGTCGCTGCATCGAATGCGGTGAGTGCGAGCGGGTATGCCCGGAAGGGATTCCCATCATGGCCCTCAACAAGAAGATCATCAAAGACCTGAACGAGCTCTTTGGCGAATATGAAGCCGGGGTAGATCTTGAGGCCCGGCCACCCCTGGGCCAGTATAAACTCGATGATCCTGAGGAGTTTCACTAGGAGGGAGGTGGGGAGATGTTAAAGATTGCCAAGGATAAATTACCGGAACTCTTGCAGGCCTGGGCCGGAGGGGCAAAGGTTTTTGTCCCCCAGGATAAAGGGGGAGTAAGCGTTTTCCTGCCCTGGGAAGGCCAGGGGAATCTTACCCTGGGTGAGGGCAATACCCTGGAACCGCCCAAGGATCTTTTCTTCCCCCGGACGGAAACCATGTACCGTTACCAGGTGCAGGGCAAAGAGGCCAGCCTGATTGAGGTACCTTCCCTGGAGGAAAAGCGGGTGCTGGTGGGGGTCCGTTCCTGCGATGCCCGCAGCCTCTTGCTTATGGACGATGTTTTTCTAACCAGAGGGTATGTAGACGAATTTTACCGCCAGCGGCGGGAAAATACCCGCGTGGTAGCCCTGGCCTGTACCGCGGCCAGCCCTACCTGCTTCTGCACGGCCTTCGGGATTGATCCCGGGCGGGCCGAAGGAGTCGATGTCCAGATGTGGCCTGTGGCCGGTGGTTACCTCCTGGAAGGAGTAACGGAGGCCGGCCGGGAGTTGCTGGGCCAGGGTTCATCCCTCCTGGCGGAGGCCGGGGCCGAAAATATACCGGCAGCAGCCAAACCGGGCCTGGCAGTGGAGACAAGCGGGGTAACGGAAAAGCTGCAGAGAATGTTTGAGCATCCCTACTGGACGGCCGTCAGCCGCAAGTGCCTGGGCTGCGGCGCCTGCACCTACCTCTGCCCCACCTGCCACTGTTTTGACATCCAGGGCGAAAACCGGGGTAACAGCGGCTATAAGTTCCGCTGCTGGGATTCCTGCATGTTCTCGGAATATACCCGTATGGCAGGCGGCCATAACCCGCGGCCGTCGAAAAAGGAACGCCTGCGTAACCGCTTCCTGCACAAGCTCCAGTATTTCCCGGAGCGGTATGGCAAGTTTGCCTGTGTGGGCTGCGGCCGCTGCCTGGATCGCTGCCCGGTGAATGTCGACATTACCCGGGTAATCCGTGAGGTCAAGGAGGTGACCCTGTAATGGCTAACGAGGCGCGGGTCAACCCCCTGGTGCCCAGGACGGGGCGCATTATCAAGATTGTGGACGAGACGCCCGATGTCAAGACTTTCCACATCACCACCGACAGCGGCAAGCCCTTTACTCCCCTGCCGGGGCAACTGGCCATGCTCTCCCTGCTGGACGTCGGGGAGGCCATGTTCTCCATTACTTCCCAGGGGCCGGAGCACCTGGAGCTGGCCATTAAAAGGGTCGGCATGCTGACCGATGCCCTCCATGAAGCCGAAGAAGGGCAAACGGTAGGCATCCGGGGCCCCTATGGTAACGGCTTTCCCGTGGAGGAGCTTAAAGGTAAGGACCTGCTTTTCATCGGCGGCGGTATCGGCCTGGCGCCGGTACGCTCCTTGATTAATTACTGCATTGAGCACCGGCAGGATTACGGCCACCTGTGGATCATCTATGGTGCCCGCTCGCCGGCCGACCTGTGCTTTAAAGACGACCTCTTTAACAACTGGCCCAAGGTGGAGAACTGCCGGGTCGACGTGACGGTGGACCGGGGCGATGCCGGCTGGCAAGGCCATGAGGGTTTTGTACCGGCCTTTGTGGAAGAGCTGCACCCGGACCCGGCAGGGAAAGTAGCCATCACCTGCGGGCCGCCCATTATGATCAAGTTTGTCCTCCAGTCCATGGAGAAGCTGGGGTATAAAGACGACCAGATTATCACCACCCTGGAAATGCGCATGAAGTGCGGCATCGGCAAGTGCGGCCGCTGCAACCTGGGTAGCTGCTACGTCTGCCTGGACGGTCCCGTCTTCACCCTGGCCCAGCTGAAGCAGCTGCCGAACGAGTATTAAGGGAGTTATACCATGCCAGCTGACTACCATATTCACGGGCTGGCCCATGAGGGGCCGCCCCATACCGTAGAACGCCTTTTGCCCTACGTAGAAGCAGCCAGAGCTGCCGGCCTTACAGAAATAGGTTTTGCCGACCACGACCGCTACCTGGACGGCATCGATTTCAGCGTCTTTCCCGAACTGGAACGGGTAACCGGGATGCCTATCCGTGCCGGGCTGGAGGTAGATTTCCGGCCCGGCAAAGACCACTGCCGGGAACTGGCCGGCCGGCCCTGGGACTACCTCATTGGTTCGGTCCATGCCATCGGGGACTGGGATTTCGACCGCCCAGGCCAGGAAGCCGGCTTTAACGCCTGGGATATAGATGAGCTCTATACCACTTACTTCAGCCTGGTGGCCCAGGCGGCAGCTACGGGGATTTTTCATATCATTGGCCACCTGGACCTGATTAAAATTTACGGCCACCGGCCCCAGAGGCCGGTCCTGGAGCTGGCCGAGCCAGCGTTAAAGGTTATTGCCGGGAGCGGCGCGGCTATGGAAATAAATACAGCCGGTTTATGCAAACCGGTGGGGGAGATCTACCCGGCCCGGGAACTCCTGGAACGGGCCTTCAGCCTCAATATCCCCGTAACCATCGGGTCGGATGCCCACGCCCCCGGGGAGGTAGCCCGGGAACGGGAACAGGCGCGGGAGCTTTTGCGCCGGGTAGGTTATACCTGCCTGGCCACTTTCTGCCGGCAGGAGATGGCTACTGAACCTATAGACTAAATGGACCTTGAAAGAGGTCAAACCTGACTTTATGATAAAAATAAAAAATTGCGGTCCAAGGGGAGTAGCCCCGGAGTATTCCGGTACCAGGTTCGTCAACACGGCTGTCAAGCCCGGGCCTGGTAGGTAACGCGCGAGACCTTCACCGCCATGTAGGGCGATGAAGGTTTTTTATTACCCTCATTGGAACCGGATAATCAGGAGATATTTATTTATAGGAGAAGGGGAGAAATTATGCTGGATGTAGCCTTGCTTTTAATCAGCCTGGGAGTTATCCTTCTGGGGGCCGAGGGGTTTACCAACGGTATCGAATGGCTGGGGAAGAAACTAAAACTAACTGAAGGCGCCGTGGGGAGCATCCTGGCAGCCGTTGGTACCGCCCTACCGGAAACGATGATCCCAATTATTGCCATTCTCTTCGGCGGCGGCGGCCATGCCGGGGAAGAGATAGGCATTGGTGCCATCCTGGGGGCGCCCTTTATGCTTAGTACCCTGGCCTTCTTCATTACAGGTATTGCCGTGATTGCTTATCGCAGTCGCCGGCCCAATTTCCCCAAAATGAACCTGGATACCAGGACCATGGGCCGCGATTTAAGTTTCTTTCTCTGCGTTTATGCCGTGGCCGTCCTGGCCTCTTTCCTGGGGGCCCACATCTGGAAGCAAATAATTGCTATTGGGCTGGTGATAGCCTATGCTACCTATGCTTACCTGACGGTCACCAACGGCCATACACTGGAAGAGGGGGAGGAACTGAACCCCCTTTACCTGGCCCGGAAGGCGGCCGAGCCTGCTACACTGGTCATTTTAGCCCAGGTTATCCTGGCTCTGGGGATGATTGTTGGCGGCGCCCGCCTCTTCGTCAACGGGGTGGAAGACTTGGCACGGATTATGGGTATCCCGCCCTTCGTCCTGGCCCTCATTATTGCCCCCATAGCCACGGAGCTGCCGGAGAAATTTAACAGCATCATCTGGGTGGGCCGCGGCAAGGATACCCTGGCCCTGGGTAATATAACTGGAGCTATGGTCTTCCAGAGTTCGGTGATCCCGGCGTTGGGTATCACCATGACCAGCTGGGAGTTAACCCAGGGAGCGTTAATCAGCGCCATACTGGCTATTGTTTCCGCTGGCCTGGTCTTCCTCCAGATCAGCCGCAAGAAATACCTGACGCCCTACACCTTGGTGGGTGGCGGCGCTTTCTATGGCATCTTTGTCCTCCTAGTTTTTGGCGGATTTATCCGCTAAAAGAGTTGCTTTATCCTTACATGGCAGGAAAAACCCGGTGCACAGGCGCCGGGTTTTTTAATATACTGGAGCAGGAAGGATGGTGGCCTTAACATGCCCCGGGTAGTCGTGGCAGGTGGTGGTTGGGCGGGCTGTGCGGCAGCCCTGGCCGCCCGCCAGGCAGGCGCGGAGGTAACCCTCCTGGAGCGAACGGATATGCTCCTGGGTACCGGCCTGGTGGGGGGGATTATGCGCAATAACGGCCGTTTTACGGCGGCGGAGGAAATGATTGCCCTGGGCGGTGGGAGGTTGTTCCAGCTTACCGACAGTGTTACCCGGCACCGTAATATACATTTTGCCGGCCACCGCCATGCCTGGCTTTACGACGTGGCCCGCATTGAACCCCTGGTCCGGCAGGCTTTGCAGGAAGCCGGCGTTGAGGTACGCACTTTAAGCCGGGTGACTGCCGTCCAGGTGGCGGGCAACAGCCTCCAGGCTGTTCATACCGAAGGGGGCCAGATTTACCACGGTGAGGCCTTTATCGACGCTACCGGTACGGCGGGGCCGCCGGCCAACTGCCGCCGTTACGGCAATGGCTGTGCCATGTGCATCTACCGCTGCCCCACCTTTGGCGGCCGCCTGGGCCTGGCCGCCCTGGCAGGGGTGAAGGAATACGCGGCCTTGAGGCGGGGTGGCGGCCGCGGAGCCTTAAGCGGGTCCTGCAAGCTCCATAAAGGTTCCCTGGCGCCCTGGCTGGTGTCCGAACTGGAGGAAAAGGGAGTGGCCGTCTTGCCCGTGCCATCCGACCTGCCGGGTAAAGGCGAACTGCTCCAGCGCAAGGCCTGCCAGCAGTATGCCCTGCCCGAGTATGCGGCTAACGTTATCCTCCTGGATACCGGTCACGCCAAACTCATGGCCCCCTTTTTCCCCCTGGAAGCTTTGCGACGGGTAGCCGGCCTGGTAAACGCCCGCTTTGAAGACCCCTATGCCGGCGGCACCGGCAATTCGGTACGCTTCTTGGCCATGGTACCCCGGGACGATACTTTACAGGTACGGGGCCTGGTCAATGTTTTCTGTGCCGGGGAAAAGGCTGGTCCCTTTGTGGGCCATACCGAGGCGATTGTCACCGGCACCCTGGCCGGTCATAACGCTGTGCGCCTCCTGGCAGGGAGGGAACTCCTGGTTTTGCCTTCTACCCTGGCTGTAGGTGATATAATTGTCTATGCCAGCCGCCAGGTGGATAAGGGCGATGGGCTCTACCAGCGTTTTACCTTTTCCGGGTCCGTCTATTTTGAGCGCATGCAAAACCTAGAGCTCTACACCACCGACCGGGAGGTTATCAGGAAAAGGGTGGCCGACCTGGCCGGGATTTTTTCCGTACCATTGTTAGGGAGGAAAAAGGCGCCAGGTGCCGAATATTAACTCTAAATTATTATTTTCGGGGAGAGAAACCTTTTGACTGCAGAATTGCTGGCCCTGTTCACTACCGCCTTTATGGTAGGGCTTTCCGGCGCCCTGATGCCGGGACCGTTATTAACCCTGGCCATCGAAGAAAGTACCCGGCGGGGAGCCGGCGCCGGCCCTCTCCTGGTCCTGGGCCACGGCCTCCTGGAATTACTCATGCTGTTCCTGCTCCTCCTCGGCCTGGGCAGCTTCCTGGCCCATCCCACTGTGAGCCGGGTGGTAGCCGTCCTGGGAGGGGCGGTATTGCTATGGCTGGGAACAGACATGATCCGCAGCGCCATGGCCGGCTAGCTCCAGTTTACCTTGCCGGGAGATAAAGATAATCTCCCGGCCCTGCCGCCGCGACCGGCTTTACGTACAATAACTGCCGGCGGTTTAATCAGCCTGGCCAACCCTTACTGGTTGCTCTGGTGGGCAACCATCGGCGCCGCTTTTGTCGCCCAGGCGGCCCGCCTGGGCGCCGGCGGGGTGGCTTTCTTTTTTAGCGGCCATATTTTATCAGACCTCGGCTGGTACTCCCTAGTTACTGCAGGAGTAGCAGCCGGCCGCCGCGTTATCAGCCAGCGGGCCTACCGGTATTTAATCGTGGCCTGCGGCTTGTTCCTGCTGGTTTTAGGCGTCCTCTTTATTGCGGCCGGTTACCGCGGCCAGATTAGCTTGTAACATAGCGGGAGGTGATCCCCTCATGGAAGTTTATGATCGCGCCCATGAACTGGCCCGTGCTTTGAGCAGGAGTAATGAATATAGTGATTTTCGCCTGGCCCGGGCCAAACTGGAAAGCAATCCCGCCAACCTTAACATGCTGCGGGATTTCCGCCGGCGCCAGCTAGAGCTGGAGATGACCGTTTTAAGCGGGAAGGAACCGGACCCAGCTTTAAAGCAGGCCGTGGAGGAAAGTTACCGCATTATCAGCCTCAATCCCTCCATAACGGCCTATCTCGCCGCCGAAGAAAGGGTGGCCCGGCTGCTGGCCGATATCCAGAAAATACTACTTGATGCCATACCTGAATGGGGAAAAGATATGGGTGGGGAGTTTGACAAAAAGTAAAATATTAGTTTACAATAGAAGTGATAATTGTTACCAACAAGCTGGTGAGGATTATGGGGCCAACAGGCAAGCGCATGACCAAACAGAAAAAGGTCATCCTGGACATCCTGCGCAATACCAATACTCACCCCACAGCCGATTGGATCTATGCCCAGGCCCGCAAAATTTTACCCGATATCAGCCTGGGAACCGTTTACCGTAACCTTGGGGTTTTAAAAGAAGCCGGCGAGATTATGGAATTAAATTACGGCAGCACCTACAGCCGCTATGACGGTAACCCGCAAAATCATTACCACTGTGTCTGCCTGGAGTGTGGCCGGATTACCGACCTGGATATGCCGGTGCACCATGAACTGGAAAAAGAAGCTGAAGCCAGCGGTTGCGGTAAAATTCTTTATCACCGCTTGGAGTTTTACAGTATTTGCCCGGAATGCCAGCAGCAAAAAATGCAGCAGCAAAAGAATGACTAAAGCCAGGTGCATAAATCTGTTTTTTTTAAAGGATTCCCCCATTTAACCGAGAATTAATATAAAGTATTAATTTGGGTAGGGGTGGGGGTTGTGGCGGCCGGATGTATAAGGGTCGAAGGCAAGACGGTAGAAGAGGCCATCCGCAGGGCGGCAGATCTCCTGGAAGTTTTGCCTGAGGAATTAGCGGTGGAAATAATCGATGCCGGGAGCCAGGGCTTTTTAGGGATAGGCCGCCGGCCGGCGGTAATTGTGGCCCGGCCCGCCGGGGAAGCAACAACAGGAGAAACAAGGGACGACCCCGGGGTACCGGGAGCCGGGCAGGAAGATGAGACGGAATCTGATTTAGAGGCCGCTTTGGAAACGAAGCCGGTTTTAGAGACAGGTGCAGTAATGGAGCGGGCAGGAGAGGAACGTCCCGCTTATGCCTGGGTTGAGGCGGGTCAGGTTCGTATCGGAGGGGGGGAACCGCCGGCCACCATTATTCCCGGCGACCATTTCGAACTTTATGTTAACGGCCAGCTTATAGCCGGCGAGGTTGCCGTCCGGGCTGGCGATACCATTACCGTCAAGCCCAGGGTTGAGCAAAAAGATGGCGAGTGGAAATTGACGGTAGCCAGCGATGGCCTGACGGCAAAGTTAACAATTAAACCTGGTTATGAACGGACCTGGAAGCTAAAGGACCAATCCCCGGCCAGCCGCCTGGAATTAAAGGGTGAACCAGTAGATATTGCCCTGCCGGCCGTTACCCGGGAGGAACTCCTGGCCGAATTAAATCGCCAGCAGGTTGTTTATGGTGTTGACGAAGAAGCCATCCAGCAGGCCTGTACGGCGACCAGGGAGATGGAAATAGTCGTTGCCCGGGGCCAGTCACCCCAGCCCCCTGAGGATGCCCGGGTGGAATATCATTTTAGTACCAGTGAAATGGCGAGAAGAGAAGTAGGCGAGGAGGAACGGGTGGACTACCGGGAGATGGTGATACGGGTCTCAGCGGCAGTGGGTGACCTCCTGGCCATCAAGATACCGCCGCAGCCCGGCAAGCCAGGAATGACGGTTACCGGCAAAGCCATTCCTCCACCTGAACCAAAGGATATCGAGCTGGTGGCCGGGAAAGGGACGGAGGTTATCGATGGCCAGCGCTGTGTGGCCACGGCCGAGGGTCGTCCCCAGTTAAGCCAGCGGAAGGGGAAAGTAATAATTGATATTATCCCGGTCCTGGTACACCGGGGAGATGTTGACCTCGCTTCCGGTAACATAAAGTTTAAAGGCTGTATCAATATTACCGGCAATGTCACCGAAACCATGCAGGTGGTTGCCAGCCAGGATGTAGAAATCGGTGGTGACGTTACCCAGGCCACAGTTCGCGCGGGGGGAACCATTTTTATTCGCCATAACTGCATCGGCTCGCTCCTGGTTGCCGGAGGTATTAACAGCATCTACCAGAGCGCGGAGCCAGTCTTAGCCGACCTGGCCCAGCAATTATCCCTCCTCCAGGCAGCCGCCGGGCAGCTGGAGCAGGGCGCCAGGAGGCAGAAGGGACCAGTCTACCACTTGAACACCGGTTACCTGATTAGTGTCCTGGTGGAAAATAAGTTTAAAAAGTTGCCCTCCCTGGTAGCCAGGTTGGAGCAGCTCACCCGGGGCGTGGAAGGAGGACCGGAGGAACAGAAATTAGTCCAGCTGGGGCGTGAACTGGCCCAGGCCTTCGGGACTTCGGCTGCCCTCCAGGGCCTCGATACGGTAAAACTGGCCAAAATGACAACTGCCGTCGAGGAGATGGCCGCCTACTGCCGGGAAATACCTCCTGAGGGAGGCAATATTACTTTAAGCTATGCCCTCAACAGCAAACTCCAGGCCAGTGGGTGGGTTAAAGTTACCGGCCGCGGCTGTTTTAATACCGAGATTGTAACCGGGGGCAAGGTGGAGATCCAGGGCGTTTTCCGGGGCGGCAGCATCTATGCCGGTGATGATGTGTATATCAAGGAAATAGGCTCCAGCGGCGGTGCTAAAACCCTGGTACGGGTTGCCGAAGGCAGGGTAATCAAAGCCAGTAAGATCTGGCCGAACTGCACCCTGCAAATAGGCAAGCGTATCCGCCAGATTGATAATGAAGAAAATCAAGTTATGGCCTATTTAAATAGTGAGGGTGATATGATCCTGGGAATATTTTGATGTCAAAGAAGGTACGGGTAAATGGCCGAGAATTGGGAGTTTTTACGCCAGGTACCGGTATTTGCGGATCTAAGCCCGGAAGAGTTACAGCATATTGTTTCCCTGGCCCTCTTGCGCCGCTATCGTAAGAATATGTATATTTTTATGGAAGGCGAGCCCGGCGACGCCATCTATTTTGTCAAAAAGGGGGCCATCAAATTATTCCAGGTGCTGGAGGACGGCCGCGAAAAGATCCTGCACTTCGTCCAGGAAGGGGAAATCTTTGCTGAAGTCGTGTTATTCGAAGGCGGACCTTACCCGGCCACGGCCGAAACCCTGGAAGATACCGAAGTGGGTATCATTCGCAACGCCGATATGGAAAGGCTTCTCAGCCGGCACGGGGAAATGGCCGTTAAAATCATTAAAGTCATGAGCCGGCGCCTGCGCCAGGCCCAGGAGCATATCCGGGACCTGGCCCTTAAAGGGGCCTACGGTCGCCTGGCCAGCACCCTTCTCCAGCTGGCCAGGGATTACGGGACGCCCCGGGAAGATGGCGTTACCATCGACCTCAATTTGAGCCAGCAGGAACTGGCCAGCCTGATCGGTACTTCCCGGGAAACAGTGGCCCGGATTTTAAGCGACTTCAAACGCCTGGGGGCTGTGGGAGTAGAACGCCAGCGAATTACCATCCTGTCGCCCCAAAAGCTGGCCGGCTGGGATTAAGCCGCTAATGGGGGATTTTATACCTTCCAGCAGGTAAATAATACTGTTTAATCCTTAGCCCTTGCGAAAAGAAATAAAGGTATTATAAAATAATAACAAAAGCTAAAGGTTAAGGAGGGTTAAACAGAATGGATGGCCGGCAATCAGCACCCGGCAGGCCGGAATCCAACCAGGACTGGGTAGACCGCCTGCAATGGCTGGGTATTAAAGTGGAAGAACCACGGGAAAAGGGCGAGGATCACTCTGCTACCGTGTAAGGGATAATACATTTGCTTTAACCCTGCGGCGATCCCCAAACAAGGGCTTAAAACCCGCAGGGTTTTTCGTGTCTACCCCTTTCACTGCCGGGATGTTATCATGATATCCGGTAGGAGAGGGGTATTTTACTGGCGGTTGACAGGGTAGGGAAACAGGTTTTATCCTTAAGATATACACCAAGGGGGTATATAAAGATGGAAAAATTGCGCATCCTGGTAGCCGATGACGAAGCGGGCCTCCGGCAGCTGGTGCGCTTGTATTTAGAAAAGGAAGGTATGGTTGTTGCCGAGGCGGCTACCGGTCGCCAGGCCATGGAGAAACTCCAGCAGGACAAATACGATCTCCTTATCCTGGACTTGATGATGCCCGACGGCGATGGGTGGAGTGTCTGCCGGGCAGTACGCCAGAAGATGGACCTGCCCATTATCATGCTGACGGCCCGGGGAGAAGAAATGGATCGTTTACTGGGTTTTGAGCTGGGGGCAGACGACTATGTGATAAAGCCCTTCAGTCCCCGGGAACTGGTGGCCCGGGTGAAGGCCCTGTTGCGCCGGGCCGGGGCCGGCCTGCAGCGGGGAGAGGAGTTGCAATTTCCCGGCCTCAGCATTGATATTGCCGGCCGGGAGGTTAAGGTCGACGGGCGGGCGGTAAACAACCTGACGCCCAAGGAATTTGACCTCCTCCTTTTCCTGGCCCGGCATCCCGGCCAGGTCATGAGCCGGGAAAAGATCCTGGAAAAGGTCTGGGGTTATGATTTTTACGGCGACCTGCGGACGGTAGATACCCATATCAAAAATTTGCGGGAAAAACTGGGCCGGGAGCGCGGGTTTATCACCACGGTCTGGGGTGTAGGTTACAAGTTTGAGGTGGGGCCATGATCAACAAAAGTATTACTACCAAGCTGTGGTTGCTTCTGGTTTCTCTGGTGGTGGTCAGCCTGCTGGCCATTGGCCTATCCCTGCACCAGTTGCTGGGTAATTACTATTACCGGCAGCAGGTGGAAGATATGCTGGCTACAGGAGAGAAGCTGGCCCAGAGCCTGGCCGGTGCTGATGCCGGCAACCTGTCCGGCCAGGCGGAGGTCCTCAGCAAAGCAGCCGGCACCGGGGTGATGATCATTGACCGCCAGGGCCTGGTAATTTCCTGCAGCAGTGATGCCGGGACAGGCATGGGTATGGGTATGAGTATGAGGATGGGCCCTGGCTGGAGTCATGGCCTGCGCCAGCACGGCGACTGGCCGGCAGCCGGCATGCACCTGGACGGCGACGAAATCCGGCAGGTGCTGGCCGGGAATACGGTCATCAAGAGGGGTTACCAGGACATCTTTAATACCAGGATGCTGGTCGTGGCCGTGCCGATAAAGGACGCCGGGGGTGTTAACGGGGCGGTTATCCTGTTTGCCCCTGAGGCTTCTTTGAGTGCAGCCATAGCGGCAGTAGACCGCCTGATCCTTTATTCCGGCGTGGGGGCGGTACTGCTGGCCACCTTGCTGGCCTTTTTTGCCGCCCGCCGGGTAACCAGGTCCTTGAAGCAGATGAGCCTGGCGGCGCGGCAAATGGCGCGGGGTGACTTTAGCGTGCGGGTACCGGTAACTGCCGGGGATGAACTGGGCCAGCTGGCCGGCAGCTTTAATTTTCTGGCCGGGGAACTGGCCCGGACCGTAGCCGCCCTGTCCCGGGAAAAGGAAAAGCTCGACCGGGTGGTCAGGGGGATGACTGACGGCGTCCTGGCCTTTGCACCTGACGGGCGGGTTCTTTTTGCCAATCCCCAGGCGGAAAAGCTCCTGGGGCTGTCCCTGCCACCGGGGTCGGTTTTGCCGGTAGAACTGCTGGCACCCTTCCGGGCAGCCGCAGAGGGCGAAGGTGCTGCCGGAGAAATCAGGTGGCGGCAGCAAATCTTTGCCGTCCGGGCCGCGCCCCTGCAGGGGGAGGAGCCGGGTAGACAGGCGGCCGTGGCCATTATCCAGGATATAACCGCCCAAAAACAACTGGAGCAACTGCGCCGGGAATTCCTGGCTAGCGTGTCCCACGACCTGCGGACGCCCTTAAGCTTTATCCAGGGTTATGCCGAGGCCCTGGCGGACGGCCTGGCCGCCGGGGAAAAGGAGCGCCAGGAATATACCAATATTATCCTGGCCGAAGCCGGCCGCTTGCGGCGCCTGGTGGACGACCTTTTTGATTTGAATAAAATGGCGGCCGGCCAGTTATCCCTGGAAATAGCCGATGTCGATATCGGGGAATTGCTGGCCGGGGTGGCCCGGAAATACCGGCCCTTGCTGGCGGAGCACAAGCTAGAACTGGCAGTAGAAATACCGCCTTCTTTACCGGGGGTCCGGGCCGACGCCGGGCGCGTGGAGCAAATCATGGCCAATCTCCTGGACAACGCCCGGCACCATACGCCACCGGGGGGCAGGATCAGGATAACAGCCGGCCGGGCCGGCAATGAAATTAAGGTCAGCGTGGCTGACACAGGCAGCGGCATTCCTCCGGAAGACCTACCTTATATCTGGGAACGTTTTTACAAGGTGGACAAGTCCCGTTCCCGCCGGGATGGGGGCAGCGGCCTGGGCCTGGCCATAGTAAAAAGCCTGGTGGAAGCCCACGGCGGCCGGGTGGAGGTAGAAAGCCAGCTGGGTGAGGGGAGTACCTTCAGTTTCTATCTGCCCCTGCATATTGACAGCGAAAATAGCTGATAGTAAAATAGTTACGGTAAAAATAGTGGGGGTGAACGAAGTGCCAACCTATGATTTCCGCTGCCAGGAGTGCGGTGAACGTTTTACCGTTAAGATGTCCTGGAAAGAAAGAGATAAAGCTACCTGCCCCGCCTGCGGCAGCCAGAAGTTACAGCAGCTCTTTACCGGGATTACCATCCTGGGCGGCAGCAGCAGTGGCGGCAGCTGCGCGGCGCCGGCCGGTAGCCGCTTCAGCTGAGGGGGTTAAAGGTAACGGGCCGTCGGCCCTAAAAGAAAAGGTTAGCATGCCCTGGGAATCCAGGGCTTATATTTTTGATTGACACTCACCACGTAGTTAAGTTATGATGGGGCAGAGAGGGGTGGACAAGATGGGTATGATGACTTCCCTGCGCCGGCTGAGCAAAAAGCGGCCGGTCCTGGGAATTTTATTTGTGGTGGTCTTGAGTATCGGGTTAATCGGCAGTTATGCCATATTTGCTTCGCCGAAGGCGCCGGTGGTCCCACCGGAGGCCCAGGCGCCGGCAGCGGATGCGGCCCAGCAGCAGGCTGAGGCCATGCAGAAGATGGCGCAGGAGCAAATCGGCAAACTAGAAACGGAAATCAGCGATTTACAAAAAGAACTGCAGGCCAACCCCAACGATGTGGCCACAATTCTGAAACTCGGTGATAACCAGTATAACCTGGGGACACTCTATCTCTTTGCGAACGGCGACCAGGATAAGGCTATCGAAAGTTTCAAGGCGGCCGTAGCCAGTTACCAGCAGGTGCTTAAACTTAATCCCCAAGAGAAGGGTGTCAATTTGCGCCTGGCCGGAGCGGCCCTGTACGCTGGTGATGACAAGCTGGCAGAAGAGAACTTCCAGGCGGCCATTAAGGCCGACCCGGGGGATAATAATGCCCGTATGACCTACGGTATGTACCTGGCGTCCATGAAAGGCGACTTGCAGGGCGCTATTGACCAGTGGCAGGAAATTTTAAAGCATAACCCGGATAAGGACCTGGCCGACCAGGTCCAGGAAATGATCAAGCAGGCCGAGGAGGCCAAACAAAAGGCGAACGAGCCTGGTACGAGCCAGAACCAGGCCCCTGGTGAACAGGGCAGCGAAAAGTAAGGACAGGTTTCAGGTAAAACCGACATACAAAAACCAGCCGCAGGCTGGTTTTGTAACAATTGACCTGATGCAGGTATTTTAGCATAAAGCCGGTCTATCAACCGGCTTTTTACTACTTAGCCAGGGAAGGCCGCGGCACAGTAAAGCTACCGGAGCGGAGTCTTTCAAGAAAATGGTTAAAGCGCTTGCGAATATTTAAATTCAGGGCCCAGAGAATGGCGGCGTGCTTTTTGGCCAGTCCCAGGCGGCGGGAGATGGAACCCAGGGAGTAAAATTCCTGCCAGGCCCAGTTAAAGCCTTCCTGCAGGGTTTTAGCGCTCATGTTTTTAGGCTCAAAGACAACCTTGCTGATGGTGTACTCGCTCCAATCATTGCAGGTGATGCGCCCTTCCCGCTCCATAGCCTCCCTTAAGGGCGTTCCCGGGAAGGGGGTCAGGATGCCAAACTGAGCCGCTTCCAGGCGGTTTTCCTGGGCAAATTTAACGGTCCGTTCAAAGACGCTTTCATCGTCTTCATCCAGGCCAAAGACAAAGGCACCCTCAATGGCAATGCCGTGTTCGTGGATCTTTTTGATGGCCTCCCGGTATTCTTCTACCCGGTTGACGGCTTTACCTACGGCCTTCAGGTTACCAGGGGAGAGGGATTCAAAACCGATGAAGAGGCCGATGCAGCCGCTAGCTGCAGCCAGTTGCAGCAGTTCTTCGTCCCGGGCGATATTCAGGGAACCCTGGCTGAACCATTTTATTTTCTTAGGCAACCGGGCCAGTTCAGTGAAAAGGCGGCGGGCATAGCCGGGATGGCCGACGATATTATCATCGATAAAGGCGATTACTTCGCCTTCCAGCCCTGCGACTTCGTGGATTACCTCCTCCACCGGCCGGAAGCGGAAGCTTTTGCCGAAGAACTGGCTGACGGTGCAGAAAGAGCAGGCAAAGGGGCAGCCGCGGGTCGTCTGGACTGTTTCAGGTACCAGGTAGCGGTCGCGGAGTAAAAGGTCCCGCCGCGGGTGAACCATATGTTCCAGTGAAGGGCGTTCATGCTGCCGGTAAATGGGCTGTAGCTTGCCGTCTTCCAGGTCGGCGAGGAGCCGTTGCCAGGAGCCTTCGGCTTCGCCGATGACTACCGCGTCGGCATGGGCACCGGCTTCTTCCGGCAGGGCCGAAGGGTGCATGCCGCCCAGGACTACCCTGGCGCCATTTTTCCTGAAGCCGTCGGCAATTTCATAGGCCCGGGGAGCCAGGGCCGTCATGGCGGAAATACCGACCAGATCGTACTTTGCATCGAAGTCGAGATCGGTTAAACTTTCATCCAGGATAGTCAACTCGTGCTTGGGTGGCGTCAGGGCCGCCAGGGTGATTAAATTTAGGGGCGGGAAAATGGACTTTTCCTTTTCGCTTTCCCAGAGGGGGTCATGCCAGGCCGGGGCGATTAAAGCAATTTTCATTTTAATTTACCTCCAGCAAAGGTTTTTAGCAATAATATGGCCATCACGGGAAAGATTCATGTATATCGTTCTCTTTTTGGTGTCGAAATCCTGCATTTAATGGAAGGGAAGGGTAAAGTTGTGTCTTTTGGGTATTGATCTCGGTGGTACAACTATAAAGGCCGGGCTGGTGGATATAAAAGGACGGCTCCTGGTTAAGGGGCAGGTGCCAACCGGCGCTGCTGAGGGAGCAGGGGCAGTTCTGGAACGCATCGCAACCCTGGCCGGTGATCTTGCCCGCGGGCAGGGGCTGGCAATGCAGGATATAAAGGGGGCAGGTATCGGTATACCCGGCTCGGTGGAGGTGGAAAAAGGGCTGGTCCACCTGGCCCCCAACCTGTTCTGGCGCGATTATCCCCTCCGGGCCGAACTGGCTGCCCGGTTAAATTTACCGGTAGCCGTTGACAATGATGCCCACGTGGCTGCCCTAGGGGAGATGTGGCAGGGAGCCGGGCAGGGTTTTAATTCCTTGCTCATGGTGACCATCGGCACCGGCATCGGTTCGGGGTTGATTATTGACGGGCACATCCGGCGCGGCGTCTTTGGTTACGGCGCCGAGATGGGGCACGTTAAAATGGTGCGCGAAGGCCCCCAGTGTCACTGCGGTGGCCGGGGCTGCCTGGAAACCCTGGCCTCAGCGACGGCCATGGTGCGGCGGTTCCGGGAATACCTGGCTGCCGGTCAATCGTCCCGGCTGCAGGACGGCCCTGATCTAGGGGCCAGGGAAATCTTAACGGCTGCCGCCGCTGGCGACGAACTAGCCACCCGGGTTGTAGACTTTGCTGCCAGTTACCTGGGTATGGCCCTGGCCAATGCCGTCTTATTAGTGGGACCGGAAGCCATTATTATCGGCGGCGGGCCGGCCCAGGCTGGAGAAGTGATCTTAGCGCCCATTCGTAAATACCTGGCTGAAAGCTTAGGAGCCTGGCAGATTAAACCCTTACCGGTCCTGGCGGCCAGGCTGGGCAATGAGGCGGGGATCATTGGCGCCGCTCGCCTGGCCCTGGAGCTACTGGAACATCGAGAATCCTTCTAAATTTAAAGCTTGCCCTGGCTGTTTTTGGCTGGGGTATTTTGTATACAGCATTCTTGTTATCCTGGCTAAAAATTTAATATGGTCAGGGAGGATTTTGTTTCTCCGTGTAGAATTAAATAACAAATGGTAAGACCACAGACGTCAGAATAGAGGCGGGAGTATAGATTGAGGGAGTACGGTAAGGGTAAAGTACAGGTGGAAATAGGGACTAATGATTATACGTCTTTTTCTGGATTAAAAAGCATACAATTTTTTAGTAATTACAGGCAGGAGGTAATCTAGTATATGCAGGTTAGGGAATTCTTTCACATAGTTGCAGCTGATTAAAGTCCATCAGGGGGTGAGAGAAAGATTATGGGGCTATATGGTTGAAAGAAATTTTGGCAGTGCGTTTTCAGGTTCTCATTTAAAGAGTTGAACGCACATATGAAAGGGGGGACGGAGTTTTAGGGAAGGCCAAATTACAAAAATTTCAAGGGAGGAATGGGAATTATGCGCAGGAAAGTCTGTTACCTCGCAGCCTTGTTAACCTTATTATCTGCCAGCACCTTTTTACTGCTAAGCGGGTGCGGCATATCGGCCCTACTTTAGCCATCGCCATCCTTTTACCCTTGACGACGGTCTTACCGCCCATTCCGGCCATCATCATGATGGCGGCCATTTATTACGGGGCCATGTACGGGGGTTCAACGACGGCCATTGTCGTTAATATTCCCGGAGAAGCCTCTTCGGTGCCAACGGCCATGGACGGCTACCAGCTGGCCCGGCAGGGCCGGGGCGGGCCGGCCTTAGGTGTTGCGGCTATAGCTTCCTTTGTGGCCGGGACCTTAAGCCTGGTGGGACTGACCTTCTTTGCCCCTCTCCTGGCCAATGTGGCCCTGGCTTTTGGGCCACCGGAGTATTTCGCCTTGATGTTTATGGCCCTCAGCCTGGTAATCAGCCTTTCGGGGCGGGCTTTGCTAAAGGGGCTCATTGCTACGGCCCTGGGCCTGCTGGTGGCCATGATTGGCCTGGATCCCCTTACAGGGGAAGCCCGCCTGACCTTTGGCACGGTATCCCTTATGGCGGGAGTTAACTTCATCAGCGTCATCATCGGCCTCTTTGCCATAGGGGAGGTCCTGGTTAATGTGGAACGGGCGGTAGCCTCGATTTATGAAAATAAAATTCGTGACTGGCTGCCGACGAAGGAAGACTTAAAACAGAGCTGGGGCGCCATGCTGCGTTCTTCGGTAATCGGCTTTTTCCTGGGGCTCTTGCCGGGATGCAGCCCGGCGGTAACTACCTTTATAGCTTATGATGCCGAAAAAAAGGTTTCCAAACGACCTCACCTTTTCGGCCATGGCGCCATAGAAGGGGTGGCGGCGGCGGAAGGAGCCAATAATGCTACCTGCAGCGGCGGTTTTGTACCTTTATTCTCCTTTGGTATTCCTTCCGGGCCGGCCCTGGCCGTCCTCCTGGGCGGGTTTATGATGTACGGCTTACAACCAGGACCCATGCTCTTCAAAGAAAATCCGGACTTGGTGTGGGCGGTCATCGCCAGCATGTACCTGGGCAATGTTATCTTGCTGGTTTTAAACCTGCCCCTGGTGGGGTTGTGGGCGCGGATAGCCCTCATTCCCTTTCCCATTTTAGGACCCATGATTATCCTGTTCTCGATTATCGGTGCCTACAGCGTCCGTTTCCTGATGTTTGACGTTTGGGTGGCCCTTATTTTCGGTGTCCTGGGCTATTTAATGCGCAAACTGGGCTTTCCCCTGGCGCCCATGGTCTTGGCCACCGTCCTGGCCCAGATGCTGGAGACTTCCTTAAAACAGTCCCTGGTTCTTTCCAATGGTTCGCCCCTGATTTTCTTCACCAGGCCCATTGCTGCTGTCTTTATGCTCCTGGCCGTGGTCATGATTGCCTGGGGCCTGTGGCTGCAGTTCAGCGGACGGGGGGCGGAACTGGCGGCTGATGATAGCGATTAAAAAGGCAAGGGAAAACCACAAACTAAAGTTAAATCCCTCTTTATTAATTAGTCTTGTATCTAATTGATGAAGGGAAGCCTTACTACGGGCTTCCCTGATTGTTGATCGGGCTTAAGAAGACTGCGCCCATTATGGCCTGAAGTAGGGGGGTCGAAATTGACTAAAGTTAAAGTCCCTTATGGGGAAGGGTACCAGACCGGCGAACTGCCGGCGGGCTTGCGGGTACACGAAGTAGCTCCCCGGGAGGTGGCCGGGGTAGCCGATGCCACTGCCGAGGTCCGCCGAGCCTTAGAGAATCCTATAGGTAACCGGGGAGTAGAAGAGCTACGCGGCGCCCAAAAAGTAGTTATTGTCGTCAGCGACCTGACCCGGCCGGTACCCAATGCCGTCATTTTACCGGTCCTGGTGGAAAAACTGAACGCCACCGGTATCAGCGACGATCAGATTACCATCATGGTGGGCGCCGGCCTGCACCGGCCGGCGCCGCCGGAAGAATTCCCCCTGATTGTCGGTCCCGAAGTGGCGGCCAGGATCAAGGTGATCAGCCATGACGCCTATGCCCCGGGGATCCTGCAGCAGGTAGGTGTTTCCTCCCGGGGGACGCCCATCTGGCTCAACCGTCACTACCTGGAGGCCGACGGCCGCATCCTCACAGGTATGATTGACCCCCACCAGATCGTCGGGTACAGCGCCGGCGCCAAGTCCCTGGTCATCGGCTGCGGGGGGGAGGCTACCATCCGCGCCAACCATGCCCACCTGGTGGAACCGGAAGCTTCCCTGGGGCGGGTGGAGGGCAACCCGGCCCGGGAGGATATTGATGAAATCGGCGGCCTGGTTGGTATCGACCTGATCGTTAACGTGGTCTTGAACAACCATAAAGAAATTGTCCGCGCTGTGGCCGGCCATTACCTGGAAGCCCACCGGGCCGGGGTGGCCGTGGCCCGTGAAGTCAGCGAGGTGCCCGTGCCGGAAACGGCGGACCTGGCCATTGTTTCCCCCGGCGGCTATCCCAAGGATATCAACCTCTATCAGGCCCAGAAGGGCCTCTATCACGCCACACCGGTGGTAAAAAAGGGAGGGATAATTATCCTCTGCGCCGAGTGCCGGGAAGGAGCCGGGGAAGAACGCTTTATTGCCGGCATGCGGGCCGGTAACACGCCAGCAGAAGTAATGGAATCCTTCCGCAGCCGGGAATTCCAGATGGGGTTCCATAAAGCCTTTCTCTGGTGCCGCTCCCTGGTCCATGCCCAGGTAATTCTGGTAAGTAGCGGGGTAGACGGCGAGCTGGCCCGGGTAATGATGGTCCGCAAAGCGCCGGACCTCCAGGCGGCCATTGACCTGGCCCTGCAGGAGCTTCCAGGAGCCAGGGTAGCTACCGTACTGCCCAAGGCCAATTCGACGATACCAGTATTTTGAGAAGTGAGAGAGAGGAAACAATCCGTACTCCATGAAAGGGCGTAGTATAGTTGAAAATCCCATGGGGGGTGGCCCATGATACAGGTATACTTAAACGGCAAACAGCTACAGGTTGCCGGGGGTACTACCGTAGCCGATTTGCTGGCCCAGGAAGGCCTGCTGACTCCCATCGCTACCGTAGCGGTCAACGATAAGCTGTTACCGCGGCAGGATTGGGATTACCGCCTCCGGGAGGGTGACAGGGTGGAGGTTATCAATTCAATGGAGGGCGGTTAAGGAGGAAAAGGCCGTCCGGTGGCGAATTAACCTGGAAGTACCTTATGAGAAAAAGGAGAATCCACATGCCTTTACCTGGTAACTTCTGGGCGGCTGGCATAGGCAGCCTGCCCTATCGGGAGCCCGGGCCGGCCCTGGGCCTCATCTTTAAGCATATGCCCCTGGTACCCCACTGGCCCCAGTTACCCCGGCGGGGGCACCAGGAGCATTTCGTTTACCAGAGCTTATCCCCCCTGGTGCGCCTGGGATTGATTAAAGACCAGCCGGGGGAAATGCCGGTATTTACCGATGCCAGCCCGGAGTGGGCCGCTAAGCTTACGGCCTTTTACAGCCTTTACCTGGAGGCCGAGGCTGGTAGCGAAGAAGCCCTGGCGGCCTTTGCCATTCCCCGGGAAGCCGGAACCGGTTTTTATGCCCTGGTGGAATACCTGGAAAAGGATGGTCCCGGTAGAGCCAGGTTTCTCAAGGGCCAGGTAGCCGGCCCCCTTACCGCCGGCCTTTATTTATGCAGCAGCTCCGGGCGCAGCGCCTTTTATGACCCCCAGCTAAGGGATCTCATCGTAAAGACTACTGCCATGCAGGCCTGCTGGCAGGCGCGGGAGCTGGGACGTTTCGGGCTGCCGGTGCTGGTATTCGTCGATGACCCGGCCCTGGCCGCCTACGGTACTTCCACCCACGTAGCTCTGCAGCGGGATGACCTGGTAGAGGCCTTGGCCGGGGTGGTGGAGGGGATCAGGGCCGGGGGTGGCCTGCCCGGGGCCCACTCCTGCAGCGGAGTGGAATGGCCCCTCTTTTTTGAGGCCGGCTACCAGATTTTAAGCTTTGACGCCTATAATTACTTTACCTCCCTGCAGGTTTTTGCTCCCGACGTGGCCGCCTTCCTGGACCGGGACGGTGTGCTGGCCTGGGGGATTGTACCTACCTATGAGCAGGCCTGGCAGGAAACGGCAGCCAGCCTGGCTGCCAGGCTGAAGGGTGAAATCGAGGAGCTGGCCCGGAGGGGTGTGGACCGGGAGCGCCTTTACCGCCAGGCCCTGGTGACCCCGGCCTGCGGTACCGGCGTCCTGGATGCAGACCTGGCGGAACACATCTACAAGTTAACATCCGGGGTGGCAGAACTTATGGCCTGATGGTTCCCTGCGGGCTATGGAGCCACTAAAAGAAAGCTTTCTCCCGAAAAACGGCGAAAATATGTTCTATAGTAGAAAAAACTCTCCATTTTGGAGGGTTTTTCTTTTTCTGAAGCAGGAATTCTTATCCTGGCGGCGAATATTATGTGGTGTAAAGTGGGGCATAGTGGCATGAAGTGGTAGGAAAGTGGGATACAGGCCCATGTTCATGGGGGAGTACCAGCATACCATTGATGATAAAGGACGGCTGATTATCCCGGCCAGGTTTCGTGAGGAACTGGGAGAAAAGTTTGTTATCACCAAGGGCCTGGATAACTGTCTTTTTGTCTACCCCATGAGCGGCTGGGCGGAAATGGAACAGAAATTGCGCAGCCTGCCCTTTACGCGGGCCGATGCCCGGGCCTTTGTCCGTTTTTTCTTTTCCGGGGCCACAGAATGTGAGCTGGACCGCCAGGGGAGAATACTGCTGCCGGGGAATTTACGGGAATACGCCCGCCTGGAAAAAGAAGTGGTCATTGTGGGTGTTTCCACACGGGTAGAAATCTGGAGCCGCACCCTTTGGGAGCAGTACTGCCAGGAAACGGCGGCCCAGTACGAGTCCCTGGCCGAGAAAATTGTCGACTTTGATATTTAGAGGTGGCAGCCTTGCCCTATGCTCACCGGCCGGTGTTGCTGGCTGAAGTTTTACACTTCCTTGACCCGCAGCCTGGGGAGATCTTTGTCGATGCCACCGTTGGCGGCGGTGGTCATAGCGCCGCCATTTTACCCCGCCTGCTTCCCGGCGGGCGCTTAATCGGCCTGGACCGCGATGCCGAGGCCATTAACGCTGCCAGGGAGAGCCTGGCACCCTTTGGGGCAGCCGTAGAACTGATCCAGGCCAATTTCAAGGACCTGGTCCGGGTTTTACAAAGCAGGGGGTTCAGGGCCGTCGACGGCCTCCTCTTTGACCTGGGGGTATCCTCCTATCAACTGGACAACCCGGAGCGCGGTTTCAGCTATCAGGCTGAAGCCCCCCTGGATATGCGCATGGGCCGGGAGCAGGAATTAACGGCGGCGACAATCGTCAATACCTGGCCTGAAAGCAAGCTGGCCCAAATCATCTGGGAGTACGGTGAAGAGCGCTGGGCCAGGCGTATAGCCGCCTTTATCGCAGCCGCCCGGAAAAAAGCACCCATTACCACTACCACCCAGCTGGTAGACATTATCAAGGCAGCAATTCCGGCCGGGGCGAGGAGGTCCGGACATCATCCCGCCAAACGGACCTTCCAAGCCCTCCGGATTGCCATAAATGGCGAATTAGATGCCCTCCAGGCGGCCATGGAACAGCTGGAGCAGGTTTTAAATCCAGGCGGCCGGGTGGGGGTTATATCCTTTCATTCCCTGGAAGACAGGATTGTGAAAAGAACCTTCCAGCGTCTAAGCGGCCAGTGCACCTGCCTGCCGGGATTGCCGGTTTGTATCTGTGGCAGGAGGCGGGTTTTAGAACCGGTTACGCGCAAACCGGTAACCCCAGCGGCGACAGAAATCGCCGCCAATCCCAGGGCCCGCAGCGCGAAGCTCCGGGTAGCCCGGAGGGTTCTAAAGGAAAAGGATGGTGAATAAGCTATGTTAGCAGCACCACCACAGGAACTTGCCTATGAAACAAACCTGGTACATAAGCGGTTAGCGGGAAGAAAAACGCCCCGGCCGCGGGC
This sequence comes from Moorella mulderi DSM 14980, assembly GCF_001594015.1. Classification (GTDB taxonomy): domain Bacteria; phylum Bacillota; class DSM-521; order Neomoorellales; family Neomoorellaceae; genus Neomoorella; species Neomoorella mulderi. The sequence continues at coordinate 147,936 of NZ_LTBC01000003.1, read as the reverse complement.
CCAAAACAGGGCCAGGCAGAAAGTTGTTTTGCTGGGCCTGGTTTTGCTGGCCATTGGCATCGCTTTTGGTAAAACCTACCTGGCCGTACAGTTGGTAATAAAAGGATATGAACTGGACGCCCTAAAACAAGAAATAAATACTATGCAAAGGGAAAATGAAAGGCTACAATTAGAGGTGGCCCGCTTAAAGGCACCGGAGAGGATAGCTGCAGTGGCTACCACCCGCCTCGGGATGGTGGAACCCCGGGCCGAGCAGCTTTATTATGTGCCGGGGAAGGCCGGGCAGGGTCAGCAGTTGCAGGTGGCGGCAGGAGAACCGGCCGGGAAAGGGGTTGAAACAACAGCGCCTGTTCAGCATTCCTGGCTGGCATCCCTTTCCCGGGCTCTGCAAAACTGGTTGGACCCGGTACGTGTAGCCAGGGTCAACAGTTAGTTTGCCGGGGGCCAGCACTAACTTATGCCGTTGTTAGTACTGGCCGAGGCTACACCGGCGGGCCGCCGGCGAGGGGCGAAGGGCATGCAGACCAGTATCAACGTACGTAAGCGTTTAGCTTTTGTTTTTTTTATTTTGGCACTGGGCCTGATAACGGTTTTATTGCGATTGGCATGGTTGCAATTTGTCCGGGGTGGAGAGCTGCAGCAAAAGGCCCTGGAAAACCGTCTCAATGTCATGCCGGTAGCGGCCCAGCGGGGGGTTATTTACGACCGTAACCGGCATGAACTGGCCATTAGTATAGCCACCGACTATATTGGGGCCTTTCCCCCGGAAATAAAGGATTCGGGTAAGGCTGAGGAAATAGCGGTCAAATTAGGGGCCATCCTGAACATGCCTCCGGATAAAATTTTGGAAAAAATAACCCGCAACACGGGTTTTGAATTTGTTGATCGTCAGGTGGAATTTGATAAAGCCCAAAAAATTAAAGACTTGAAATTACCGGGGATTGAAGTGGTACCTGAGAACCGGCGCTATTACCCCAACGGGTTACTCGCGGCCCATGTGCTGGGTTTTGCCGGTATCGACAACCAGGGCCTGGAAGGCCTCGAGGCCATGTATGATAAGGAACTGGCCGGGAAACCGGGTAAAATTGTCCTGGAATTTGATGCCCTGGGCCATGAAATTCCCCGGGCCACCCACCGTTATATACCACCGCAGAATGGCCACAGCCTGGTTCTTACCATTGACCAGACCATCCAGTATATTGCCGAGCGCGAACTTGATAAAATCATGGCCAGCCCTACCAGCCCCCGCAAGGCCAATATTATTGTTATGGACCCTAAAACCGGGGAAATCCTGGCTATGGCCAGCCGGCCGGCCTTTGACCCGAATAATTTTAGTAAATACCCCAATACCCTCTGGGGCAACCCCCTGGTCCGGGATGCCTATGAGCCGGGGTCGGCCTTTAAGATTATCACCGCCGCGGCAGCCCTGGAGGAAGGGGTCGTCAAGCCGGGTGACCGCTTTTACGATCCTGGCTATATCAAAGTGGGGCCGGATACCATTAACTGCTGGCTGCCCGGGGGGCACGGCAGCGAGTCCTTTACAGAAGGGGTAAAAAACTCCTGCAACCCGGTCTTTGTCCAGGTGGCCCTGCGACTGGAAGAGAAGAAAGCCGGTCTTTTTTATGATTACATCAAGGCCTTTGGTTTCGGTGAACCAACAGGTATTGATTTAACCGGTGAGGGGACGGGGTTATTGATTCCCGAGAATGAACTGAAGCCCATTAACATTGCCACCATTGGTATCGGCCAGGGCATTGCCGTTACTCCCATCCAATTAATTACGGCCGTAGCGGCGGTGGCCAACGGCGGCCAGCTGATCCGGCCCCACCTGGTCAAGGAAATCCTGGACAATAAGGGTAATGTTATTAAAAAGTACGAGCCTGAAGTGGTACGCCGGGTCATCTCGCCGGCAACGGCCAGATTGCTCAGTGAAATGTTAGAAACCGTTGTCAGTGAAGGAACCGGGCGCAATGCCTATATCCCTGGCTACCGGGTGGGCGGTAAAACGGGTACGGCCCAGAAGGCCGGTCCCGGCGGCTACATGGAAGGAAAATACGTGGCTTCCTTTATCGGTTTTGCGCCGGTAAATGATCCCCGCCTGGTGGCCCTGGTAACCATTGATGAACCCAAAGGATATCCTTATTATGGTGGGACGGTGGCCGCCCCCATTTTCCAGCGGGTGGTGGCCGATGCCCTCCACTATCTCAAAGTACCGCCCCAGTATGACAGCAAGCAAAAGGACCTGGAAAAACCCCCGGCGCCGGTTACCGTACCCAATGTCGTCGGCCGTGACCTGGCTGCAGCCCGGGCTGAACTGGAGAAAGCTGGCCTGGCCGTCCGGGTGGAAGGCAGTGGGGGACAGGTAATTGCCCAGGTGCCCAAAGGAGGAGCCGTCGTCCCGGCGGGCACCCATGTGATCCTGTATCTCCAGGGCGATCCCGGGAAGCCCCGGGTGCCGGATGTTGCCGGCCTGCGGGTTAGCGAGGCGGCAGAAATCCTCGAGGCCTATGGCCTGGGCCTGGTACCGGAAGGGACTGGGCAGGCGGCCGGGCAGGACCCTGCCCCAGGAACGGTGGTCTCCCCGGGCACGAAAGTAAAGGTTAAGTTCTTTGAACCATCCCTGGAAGTACTGGGGCCGTAGTATAATGGGCGCGGCGCTTTAGGCGCCGGGCTAACCATTACAAGGTTAAATTGCCAGCAGATGGTAAGAATATAGCTAAACCACTCAAGGCAGGTAGCGCCACATCAGGTTTAAACTTGTGACCGCTCCGCGAGGACAAAGGTAGCGAGGCAGACTATGCCAGCCTGCGATAGAGTTATTTTCCGAGGAGGAACATTTTGCCGTGACCCTGGAGGAATTAGTAGCTGCGATAGATGTTATCGACCGCGGCGGCGACCAGCAGGTTTCCCTAGCCGGTCTCCATTATGATTCCCGGCAGGTGCAGCCCGGTTTTCTTTTTGTGGCCATCAAAGGCTTTAAGACTGACGGCCACTTATATATTAACGACGCCCTGGCTAGAGGCGCGGTAGCCGTCATCCTGGAAGAGAAAGTCTCCCTGCCAGCCGGGGTGGCCTGGGTACGGGTAGGCGACAGCCGCCGGGCCTTAGGAATGCTCGCGGCCCGTTTTTACGGTTATCCCAGCCACCGGTTGCGCCTCATCGGGGTAACCGGCACCAACGGCAAGACTACGACCACCCACCTCATCCAGGCGGTGCTGGAGGGCGCCGGCCGGCCTACAGGTTTGCTGGGCACCATTGGCAACCGCCTGGGTGATAAGGTCTTACCGGCCGCACACACCACCCCGGAAGCCCTGGACTTGCAAGCCCTCCTGCACCAGCTGGTTAACCTCGGGGCTCAAGGGGTAGTCATGGAAGTATCCTCCCATGCCCTGGCCCTGCACCGGGTGGAAGGGGCCGAGTTTGACGTCGCCGTCTTTACCAATTTGACCCAGGATCACCTGGACTTCCACCGGGACATGGAGGACTACTTTAAAGTCAAAGCCAGGCTCTTCCAGGCCTTGGGCAAGGGCGTTAAAGGAGGACCCAAATACGCTGTCATCAACGGCGATGACCCCTATAGCGCCCGCTTAATAACCTTGACCCCGGTACCGGTAGTTACTTATGGCTGCAGTCCTGAATGCCAGGTCCGGGCCCGGGATATAAATTTGACGGCGGGCGGTGCTACCTGCCGGGTGACCTGGGCGGGAGGAGAAGTGGAACTCAACCTTAAACTCACCGGTCGCTTTAATATTTATAATGCCCTGGCGGCCTTTACCGTAGCCTGGCGGGAAGGCCTTGACCCCGTGGCGATTGTGAAAACTTTAGGAGAAGTCAAGGGTGTGCCCGGCCGGCTGGAGCAGGTGCCCCAGGGCCAGCCTTTCACTGTGGTCGTTGATTATGCCCATACCCCCGACGGCCTGGAGAATGTCCTCCAGGCGGCCCGGCAGGTAACAACAGGGAACCTGATTGTTGTTTTCGGTTGCGGCGGTAACCGGGACAGGGGCAAGCGGCCCCAGATGGGCAAAGCAGCCGCCCGGTTAAGCGATTACTGCATTATTACTTCTGATAACCCGCGCGATGAAGATCCGGAGGCCATAATTGCTGATATTCTTCCCGGGGTAGAGGAAGTACCGGGCGCCCGCTACCAGGTGGTGGCGGACCGGCGCCGGGCCATTGCCGCGGCCCTGGCCCTGGCCCGGCCGGGGGATATGGTGGTTATTGCCGGCAAGGGGCATGAGACCTACCAGATCGTCAAAGGCCGGACCCTGCCCTTTGATGACCGCCAGGTGGCCAGGGAAGAACTGGCAGCACTGGGTTATACCGGGGAGGGATCTTCGTGTTAGCGGCCATGGCCGGGGAAATATGTGCCGCCGTTCAAGGCCGGCTGGTTGGCGGGGAAGGGACAACCCCGGTCAGGGGGGTCAGCACCGACAGCCGCTCCATCAAGCCGGGGATGCTTTTCATCGCCCTTAAAGGGGAGCGCTTTGACGGCCATGACTTTATAGGGATGGCCCTGGCCGGTGGCGCGGCGGCAGCCATAGGTGAACATTTCCCCCCGGAAATAGTAGCCGGCCGGCAGCCGGAACAGGCCCTGATCCAGGTGGATGACACCCTCCTGGCCCTGCAACGGCTGGCCGCTTACCACCGGCAGAAAAATTTTACCGGTCCCCTCATCGCCGTAACCGGCTCCAGCGGCAAGACCACGACCAAAAATCTGGTGGCCGCCGTGTTAAGTACGGGTATGAAGGTTTTAAAGACCCCGGGCAATTTTAACAACGAGATTGGCCTGCCCCTGACCCTTCTGGGCCTTTCACCTGAACACGAGGCCGCCGTGGTAGAAATGGCCATGCGGGGGCCGGGAGAAATAACTGCCCTTTGTGCCATCGCCCGTCCCACCATGGGCATCATAACCAATATCGGTACGGCCCACCTGGAACGCCTGGGTTCAGTGGCCAATATCGCTGCGGCCAAGGGGGAACTCCTGGCCTCCCTGCCCCCCGGAGGGGTGGCTATTTTAAACGGCGACGACGAATGGTGCCGCAAGCTGGCAGCTACCTGCCCCTGCCGGGTAATCTTTTACGGTATCAAGAGCGAGGCGGATGTCATGGCCCGGGACATTACCGCCCTGGGAGCGCAGGGCACGACCTTTACCGCCGTTTTTCCTGAAGCCGAGGTCCGGCTGCAAATACCGGTGCCGGGCCTGCATAATGTTTATGACACCCTGGCGGCCCTGGCCGCCGGTTACACCTTAAGCCTGGCTCCGGGCACCATGACCGCCGGGCTGAAAAACTGGCCGGCTGAGAACTTACGCCAGGAGTTGCGGCCGGGCCCGGGAGGCTGCCTGGTTTTTAACGACGCCTACAACGCCAACCCCGAGTCCATGCAGGCCGCCCTCCAGGTCCTGGCCACTTTGCCGGGCCGCAAGGTGGCCGTCCTGGGGGATATGCGCGAACTGGGACCCGCGGCGCCGGCCCTCCACCGTGAGATAGGCAGGTTTGCCGCCGGCACGGGTCTTTTCCGCCTGGTTACCGTGGGGGAACTGGCCCGGGAAATAGCTGCCGGGGCAATAGCCGCCGGCATGCCGCCGGGACAGGTTTTCAGTTGCGCCAGTCACCGGGAAGCAGCAGGACACCTGCGGGACCTGGGAGCCGGGGATGTTGTCCTTTTTAAAGGTTCCCGCCTGGCGGGCATGGAACAGGTCCTGGCCGCCTGGGAGGTGGAGGTCAATGGCTGAGGCTTTAAAAACCCTGGGCCTGGCGGCGGCGATTACCATCATCCTGGGGCCAGCGGTGATTGCTATCTTAAGGCGGTTGAAGGCCGGGCAGACAATCCGCAATGACGGTCCCCGCCGCCACCTGGCCAAAACCGGTACCCCGACCATGGGCGGCATTTTATTTTTAACCGGCTTGACCATGGCTTCCCTGATAATGGCCCCGGTTTCACCGTTAATGTTATCTGCCCTTATCCTGACCTGGGGTTATGCTTTGATTGGCCTTGCCGACGATGGTTTGAAGGTAGTTTTTCACCGCCCTTTAGGCCTTTACGCCCGCCAGAAGCTGGGCGGCCAGGTGCTTTTGGGCCTGGTGGCCGGGGTGGTAGCCATGCTCTGGCTGGGCCGGGGTAGCGCCCTCCAGGTACCCTTAACCGGCTTAACCCTGGACCTGGGCTGGTCATACCCGCTGCTGGCGGCCCTGCTCCTGGTGGCTACAACTAACGCGGTTAACCTGACGGACGGGCTGGACGGCCTGGCGGCGGGCATTACCCTCTGGGTGGCCCTGGCCTACGGTCTAATAGCCCTGGCCGGCGGGCAGCGGGAGCTGGTAATATTTGCTGCCGCCCTGGCGGGAGGATGTCTGGGTTTTTTAGCGTATAATTTTCATCCAGCGAAGGTTTTTATGGGTGATACCGGTTCCCTGGCCCTGGGGGCGGCCATCGGCTTCCTGGCCATCATGACCCGGACGGAACTGGTATTGCCGGTCCTGGGTGGGGTTTACGTTATCGAAGCCCTTTCAGTGATCCTGCAGGTAGCGTCCTTTCGCCTTACCGGCCGGCGCCTCTTTCGCATGAGCCCCCTGCACCATCACTTTGAACTGGCCGGCTGGCCGGAAACTAGGGTGGTGATCTTCTTCTGGGCCCTGGCCATAGTGCTGGCTATAGCCGGACTTTATGTTTTAACTATTTAAAAGTGGACAGGAAGAAGGTAGAAAAATGTCCTGGCAGGGTAAAAAAGTACTGGTAGTAGGCCTGGGAAAAAGCGGCCGGGCAGCAGCAGCCGAACTGGCCCGGCTGGGCGCCAGGGTTACTGCCTGTGACCACAAATTGCTAGACGGGGAAGAATTAGATGCTTTAAACCGGGCCGGGGTGGAGCTTATCTTAGGCCGCTACCCGGAGGTAGCTTTGCTGCAACCCTACCTGGTGGTAACTAGTCCTGGCGTGCCCTCCTGGGAACCGCCACTGGCCGAGGCGCGGCAACTGGGGATTCCCATCTGGAGTGAACTGGAGCTGGCCTATCGCCTGCTGCCGCCGGGGGTAAAGATAGCGGCCGTTACCGGGACCAACGGCAAGACAACTACTACGGCCCTGTGCGGCCAGATCCTCCAGGATGCTGGCCTGCCGGCGGTAGTGGGGGGCAATATCGGCATTCCCCTGGTAAAGGAAATAAGGGAGGTAATCCCGGGGGGCTATGTCGTCTGCGAGGTTAGCAGTTTCCAGCTGGAGGCCATAGCTGCTTTCCGCCCGCGGGTAGCGGTGATTTTGAATATTACCCCGGACCACATGGACCGCCATGGGGATCTGGCCAGCTACATAGCCGCCAAAGCTCGCATCATGGCCTTCCAGGAGCCGGGAGATTTTGCCGTTTTAAATTACGATGACCCCCTGACCAGGGAACTGGCTAACAACTCAAAAGCGCAGGTGTTATTTTTCAGCCGCCAGCAGCAGCTGGAGCGGGGAGCCTTTCTCAAAGACGGTGTAATTTACGCCAATCTTGGTGGCGGGGAAGTCAAGCTATGCCACCGGGAAGAGCTTTCTTTAAAAGGCAGCCATAACCTCGAAAACTGCCTGGCAGCTTCCCTGGTTGCCCTGGCTCTGGGGGTAAAGCCGGAACAGTTAATAGCCACTCTGAAAACCTTCCCCGGCGTTCCCCACCGCCTGGAACGGGTGGCCGAGGTGGACGGTGTCCTCTATATTAATGACTCTAAAGGGACTAACCCCGAGGCGACCATGAAGGCTATTGAGGCCTATCCCAACCCCCTGGTCCTTATTGCCGGGGGGAGAAACAAAGGTAGTGACTTTACCCTGCTGGCCCGGAAAATGGCCGGCCGGGTTAAGTACCTGGTCCTGGTGGGCGAAGCGGCTCCCGACCTGGAGGAGGCTGCCAGGAGGGCGGGGATTGAGCATATTTACCGGGCCTCCGGTTTTAAAGATGCCGTCCTGGAGGCAGCCCGGCAAGCCTCTCCGGGGGACATCGTCATGCTCTCGCCGGCCTGCGCCAGCTGGGATATGTTTAATAACTATGAAGAACGGGGCGATCTGTTTAAAAGTATAGTACGGGAACTGGCAGGAAACAGCTACGGGGGAGGTAATCATCATGCGCCGCAGGGCAGGGCCCATTGATTTCTGGATCTTACTGCCGGCTGTGCTCCTGCTCGGGATAGGGATTATCATGGTTTTCAGCGCCAGCGCCCTTACTTCTTCCTACAACTATGGCGATGCCTTCTACTTTTTAAAACGCCAGCTGGCCTGGGCGGCCATAGGCTTGAGCGGCCTTTTTTTTACAATGCAATTCGACTACACCCATTTACGCCGCCTGGCAACGCCTTTTCTGGGGCTGGCCATTATCCTCCTGGGGCTGGTCCTGATTATCGGCACCACTTCCCGGGGTTCGACTCGCTGGCTGGGAGTAGGATCCTTAAGTTTCCAGCCTTCGGAAACCATTAAACTGGCCATAGTCATCTTCCTGGCAGCCAGCCTGGCCCAGAACCGCCAGCGCCTTCATTACCTGGTGCAGGGGATAGGCCCCTATCTTGCCCTGATGGCCCTGGTTTGTCTCTTAATCCTGGCCCAGCCCGACCTTGGCACGGCTGTGGCCGTAGCCGGGACTACCTACCTCATGCTCACGGTAGCCGGGGCAGATAAACGTTACCTGGCCCTGCTGGCCGTCCTGGGTGTGGCGGCGGTGGCCCTGGCCATTATCATTGCCCCCTACCGCATGGCCCGCTTTACAGCTTTTCTGGACCCCTGGGCCGACCCCCGCATGTACGGTTGGCAGACTATCCAATCCCTGCTGGCCATTGGCTCCGGCGGTCTCTTTGGTACCGGCCTGGGCGAGGGACGGCAGAAGCTGTATTACCTCCCGGAAAACCATACAGACTTTATCTTCGCCATTATCAGCGAAGAGCTGGGGTTTATCGGCGCCGCCCTGGTGGTTATCCTGTTTTTAATCCTGGTCTGGCGGGGTTTCCATACGGCCTTTAAAGCTCCCGATGCCTTTGGCAGCCTCCTGGCCGCCGGCCTGACCATTATGCTGGCCCTCCAGGCCCTGATCAATATGGGGGTGGTCACCGGCATGCTGCCGGTAACGGGCATCACCCTGCCCCTGGTAAGCTACGGCGGCTCTTCCCTGATATTTTCCTTGCTGGGTATCGGCATCTTGCTCAATATATCCCGCTATGCCTAGCACTGACGCGTGCGCCAGTGCTGGATTAGAGGTGACCTTACTTTGCGCATTATTATTACCGGCGGGGGTACCGGGGGTCACGTCTACCCGGCCCTGGCCATTGCCCGGGGCCTGCAGCAGGCCCGGCCGGAGGCAGAATTATTGTATATTGGTACAGCCAGGGGGCTGGAAGCCGATGTTGTCCCCAGGGCCGGCCTGCCTTTCGCAACCATTACCGTCCAGGGACTGGAGCGGCGCCGGATCTGGAAAAACGTCCCTGCCCTGGCGAAAATAGCCTGGGGCCTGGGGGAAGCCTGGTTCCAGGTGCGGCGCTTCCGGCCTGAGCTGGTTGTAGGTACCGGCGGCTACGTCAGCGGCCCGGTGTGCCTGGCCGCGGCCCTGCAGGGCATACCGGTGGTTCTCCATGAACAGAATGCCTTTCCCGGCCTGACCAACCGCCTGCTGGCTACCATGGCCCGGGCCGTTTGCCTGACCTTCCCCGAGGCGGCCGGCCGTTTCCCCCGCCGCGCCCTCCTGGTAACCACCGGTTTACCGGTGCGACCGGAAATTCTCCGGGCCGACCGTAGCGTTAGCCGCCAGCAACTGGGCCTCCGGGAAAACCAGTTATTCATAGTGGTTGTCGGCGGCAGCCAGGGGGCCAAAAGCATTAATCAAGCCATGTTGCCGGTATTGAAAGAATTGGCCGGGCGGCCTGACGTGAGTATACTTCAGGTAACAGGGCGCCGTGACTACGAAGTTTACCTGCAGCAGGTCCGGGAACGGGGAATAGACCTGGACAAATATGGCAATATTACCATTAAACCCTATATTTATGATCTGGAGCATGCCCTGGCGGCAGCCGACCTGGTAATCGGACGGGCAGGGGCTTCTTTTTTGGCAGAGGTCCTGGCCAGGGGCTTGCCTTCCATCTTAATCCCTTACCCCCACGCTGCCGCCAACCACCAGGAGTATAACGCCCGCGCTGTGGCCAGGAAGGGGGCGGCCATCCTCATCCTGGACCGGGAACTTAAAGGAGGACGTCTCCACCAGGCCATCAACCATCTCCTGGCTAATCGCGGGCGACTGCAGGCCATGGCGGCAGCAGCGGTGAGACTGGGCCGGCCTGATGCCCTGGAGGCCATCGTAGAGGTAATTTTAGCTGAGCTGGAAAAATCTAAACGTTAAATTCAACACAGGACAAGCTCATGCCCTGCCTTGTTTTCCTCCCATGCCAGAAGCCGGCCTCACGGATGGCGAGCAAGGGAGGACAGCTCTGCCCAGGCACCTGTTATGCAGGCTATGCATATGATGCAGATGTAGAAGCCAGGGCGGGAGTAGCTCCGCGGGAAGGAGATGAAAGATTTGGGAGCAGGGGGTTGGACCCACTTCGTCGGTATTGGCGGGGTGGGTATGAGCGGCCTGGCCCAGCTGTTGCTGGTCCAGGGTTACCGGGTATCAGGCTCGGACCCCAAGGAAAATCAATTTACCCGGCAACTGGCAGCGCAGGGTGCTATAATCTACCATCGCCATGAAGCAGGGAATATAGCTCCCGGGGTACAGGAGGTTGTTATTTCCTCGGCAGTGCCGCCTGACAATCCGGAAGTTATTACCGCCCGCCACCGGGGTTTACCCGTTATCAAGCGCGGGGAACTGCTGGCCCGGTTATTTAACGCCCGGCGGGGTATTGCTGTGGCCGGTGCCCACGGTAAAACCACGACTTCAGCCCTGGTAGCCCTGGCCCTGAAGGAAGCCGGCCTGGACCCGGCAGCCGTCATTGGCGGTTATGTCCGCGAATTTGACAGCAATACCCTGCCGGGGAGGGGACCATATTTTGTAGCCGAGGCCGATGAAAGCGACGGTTCTTTTTTATGGTTAAAGCCGGAAATCGCTCTGGTAACCAATATTGAGAGTGATCACCTGGATCACTACGGTAGCCTGGAAAGAATCGTCGCCGCCTTTGCCGCATTTTTGGAACAGCTACGCCCGGGTGGCAAGGCCGTTTTATGTACCGAAGATCCCCGGGTGGCGGAGATTGCTGCCGGGAGCGGGCGGACGGTAATTACTTATGGCTTTAGTGGTGAGCCCGACTACCGGGCCAGCGAAGTAACCTTGAGTGGCCTGGGTGGTCGTGCTGCCATATATTACCGTGACCGGTACCTGGGAGAACTAGTTTTAAAGGTACCGGGGCGTCATAATATTTTGAATGCCCTGGGGGCTATTGCGGTAGCCCACCAGCTGGAGATTCCCTTTCCGGTCATCGCCCGGGCCCTGGAGGCGTTTCGTGGTGTAGGCCGGCGCTTTGAGGTCCTCTGGGATGATGGCGCTACCCGGGTGGTTGATGACTATGCCCACCACCCGACGGAAATCGAGGCTACCCTGGCGGCGGCCGGCCAGGTGGGAGCGCAACGGGTGGTGGCCGTCTTCCAACCCCACCGTTATACCCGGACCTACCACCTCTACCGGGAATTCGGGCGCGCCTTTAACCGGGCTGATGTCGTTATTATCAATGATATTTACGCGGCCGGGGAAGAGCCCCTGGATGGAGTAACTTCCCGGCTCATTCTGGACGAAATCAAGAGAAACGGGCACCCGCAAGTCTATTACCTGCCTACCCTGGAAGAAACCCTGGCCTTTCTAAAAAAATCCTGTACTGCCGGGGACCTGATTTTAACCATGGGCGCAGGGGATATCTGGCGGGTAGGGGTTGAGCTGGCCCGCTTCCTGGCGGCGAAACAGGCTTTATCTGAGGTGGGCGCTGGCAGATGCATTTAGCGACCCTGGCGCGAGAACTACAGCAGGGTTTACAGGGAGAAGTATTGATCAACGAACCCCTGGCCCGCCACACGACCTGGCGCATAGGCGGGCCGGCCGATTTGCTCGCCCGGCCCGAAACCGGAGAAGAAATTGATTTTTGCCTGGGTTTCGCGAGGCAAAAGGGTTTACCCCTGCATATTATGGGTAACGGCTCCAATCTTTTAGTTCGTGATGGTGGTGTCCGCGGCCTGGTGGTCCAGACTAGAGCCTGGCGCCGGGTTCTGGTCCAGGGCCGGGTCATAAGGGCTTGCGCTGGCGCCCTCATTGCCCGGGTGCTGGATGTAGCTGGCCGGGCCGGCCTGGGGGGCCTGGAGTTTGCTGCCGGCATCCCGGCTACCATTGGCGGGGCCGTGGTGATGAATGCCGGTACCCAGGAGGGTTGCCTGGGAGATATTGTCCGTGGTGTGGAGGTAATCACTCCTGACGGTAGCCGGTATTACCTGGAGCGCCGGGATATAACCTTTAGTTATCGTTTCAGTTCCTTACGCCAGGAGGGAACGGTGGTGGCTGTCGATTTAGCAATGACTGCCAGTGATCCCCGGGTAATCCAGGAGAGGGTGCGAAAAAATCTCGAGGGACGGCGGGCCAGGCAACCCCTTGAATGGCCCAATGCCGGCAGCGTCTTTAAAAACCCGGCGGGCTATTATGCGGGTCAACTGATTGAAGAGGTAGGGGCCAAGGGGTGGCGGGCCGGTCAGGCGCAGGTGTCGACCAAACACGCTAACTTTATCATTAACCTGGGCCGGGCTACGGCTGCCGATGTCCTGGAACTCATAGCCAGGATCCAGGAGGCAGTAGCCAGGGCTTTCGGGATCAACCTGGAACTGGAAGTGGAAGTTTGGGGTGATAGCCAGTAACTTGAATGGCTACCCTGGTGGCGAACCGCCGTGAGCCGTATTTTTGGGGGGATAGGCCTTGGAGTGTCTGGTCATCAACGGGGGGCGACGCCTGGAAGGGTCGGTGGCCGTCAACGGGGCCAAGAATGCGGCTTTACCCATTATGGCGGCCATGCTCCTGGCGACAGGGGAGTGCACTTTGAGGCGGGTACCCAGGCTGCAGGATGTTACCGTGATGGCGGCCGTCATCCGCTCCCTGGGATTAAAGATAGAACGTAGTAATACTACCCTGCACGTGAGCCCGGCAACGGTAACGTTGCCTGAAGTACCGGCAGACTTGATGCGGCAACTCAGGGCTTCCAACCTGGTCATGGGGCCCCTCCTGGGGCGCTACCACTACTTCCGGGTTCCCTATCCCGGCGGTTGTGCCATCGGCTCCCGGCCCATGGACCTGCACCTGAAAGGTTTTACGGCCATGGGCGCCGAAGTAACGGAAAAACAGGGCTATATTGAGGCCAGGACGACCGGCCTCCAGGGAACTACCATCTACCTGGACTTCCCCAGCGTCGGGGCGACGGAAAACCTGATGATGGCCGCCGTACTGGCTGGGGGGGTTACCATCCTCCACAATGCCGCCCGGGAGCCGGAAATCGTCGACCTGCAGAATTTCCTTAATAGCCTGGGAGCCCGGATTCAAGGCGCCGGCCAGGATACCATCCGCATTGAAGGGGTTAAAGAGCTTAAACAGGCAGACTACCAGATTATCCCGGACCGGATTGAAGCCGGCACCTTCCTGGCGGCAGCAGCCGGAACCAGCGGCGATGTATTTGTGCAGGGTTGCCAGGCGGAACACCTCCTGGCCGTCCTGGCCAAGTTAACGGAGATGGGGGCGAGGATTACGGTTAAAAGGGACGGCATTCGCCTCCAGGGGCCGGCACGTTTAAAGGCCATCGACTGCAAGACTTTACCCTACCCGGGTTTTCCCACTGATATGCAGCCCCAGCTCATGGCCCTGATGACGGTTGCCAATGGGACCAGCATTTTGGTGGAAAGCATCTTTGAAAATCGTTTCAAACATGCTGCTGAATTACGGCGCCTGGGAGCCGATATTAAAATTGAAGGGCGGGTAGCAGTAATCAACGGCGTCCCAGGTCTAAGCGGCTGCTTGGTGGAAGCTTCCGACCTGCGGGCCGGGGCGGCCCTGGTAATTGCCGGCCTCATGGCCGAAGGGCAAACCAGGGTGGAAGGCGTTTACCACCTGGACCGGGGCTATGAACAACTGGAAGCCCGCCTCAGGAGCCTGGGGGCGGATATCCGGCGGCTAAATGGGAGGTGAGAAGTGAGATGTTACCTCCCATTACTGGACAGGCCTGCATTTTCTGGTATAATGGCAGTAAATGAGGTGGGTAGATGGTTGTCCAGGCCCATTCACTTCGGGTTTACCGGCGGCGCCGGCAGCGGATGCGGCGATTATTGTTTTTCTTGTTAACGGTAGCGGCTTTATTTTATTTTATCCATTCTGGTTTCTTTAGCCTGGAAAACATAGAGATTACCGGGAACGAGCATATCCCAACGGATGAACTGGAAAATTTAATTGGCGTGGCCAGGGGCATTAACCTCTGGCAGGTGGATACTGCCGCGATAGCCAAACGCCTGGCCACCCATCCCCTGGTAGCTAAGGCCAGGGTAAGTCGTCGCTGGCCACGCACCCTGGCCATTCAGATCGAGGAAAGGACACCGGTGGCTATCCTGGTGCAGGATGGTAGTTTTTTACTGGTCGATGGCGGTGGTGTGGTCATGGAAAGGATACCGCGTATAGGCCACTTAAAGTTGCCCCTCATTTCTGGCCTGGGCAAGCTGGAGAACACCGGTCCCGGCAGGGAGATTAACCATGCCGGCCTGCAGGCTGCCCTGGCAGTGGTCCGGCAGGTGCCCCCTGGAGATTTAAACCAGCTCCAGGAAATAATAGCCTCTTCCCCTGTTAACCTGCAGCTAATCTGGGCGGGCAATATCCTGGTGAAGTTTGGCGACGGGCAACAGGTGGCGGAAAAGCTAAGCAGGTTGCATGAAGCCCTCCAGGGCCTTGCCGGCAGGGAGGCTATTGATTATATTGATGTTAGCTTTGCGGGACCGCCGGTAGTAAAATTTAACCAGCCTGAAAAACAGGGGAAGAAGGGATGAAGAAAAATATGTGGATACCCTTAATCGGCCTTATCTTAGGAGTATTGATTGGCCTCCTGCTGCCCGTAAAGATACCGGTTGTCTACAGCAAGTATATGTCGGTAGCCGTCCTGGCGGCCCTGGATTCCGTTTTTGGGGGCTTGAGGGCCAGCATGGAGGAGAACTTTGATAATGCCATTTTCCTGACGGGCTTTTTTTCCAATACTATGCTGGCAGCCTTTTTAGCCTATATAGGTGACCAGCTGGGGGTTGAGCTATATCTGGCGGCCGTCCTGGTCTTTGGCGTGCGTTTATTCCAGAACCTAGCTATCATCCGGCGCCATCTGCTAAAAAGGTAAGAAAATCTATTTGCAAAAAAAGGGAAAGCGAAAGTTATGTTGAATTCTCCTTCTTAAAGAAGGCCGGGGAGCCTGGAGGTGCCAGAGTTTGCCCAAGGATAACGTGGTGGTCGGTCTCGATATAGGCACCACCAAGGTGGTTGCAGTAGTGGCGGAAGTCACGCTACAGGGCCGCCTGAATATCATTGGCCTGGGGGAAACACCGTCCGGAGGCCTGCGTAAAGGTATAATTGTCGATATTGAAAATACAGCCCGGGCCATTGAAAAAGCGGTGGAACAGGCCGAGCGCATGAGCGGTTGCCGTATTTCTTCGGCCTTTGTTGGCCTGACAGGTCCCCATATCGGCTCCATTAACAACCGCGGGGTAGTAGCCGTTACCGGCGAAGACGGTGAAGTCGGGCCCGAGGATGTGGAGCGGGTCCTCCAGGCAGCCCGGGTAATACCCCTGCCGGCCGACAGGCGGATCATCCACGTCCTGCCGCGCCAGTATATTGTCGATGGCTATGACGGCATTATGGACCCTATCGGCATGAGTGGTTCGCGCCTGGAAGTGGAAACTCAGATTGTCACCGCTGCCGGGGCCGCCGTCCAGAATACCCTGAAAAGCGTGCAGCGGGCTGGCCTGGCAATCGAGGAACTGGTATTAAATCCCCTGGCTTCGGCCGAGGCGGTACTCCAGCAGGCAGAAAAGGAACTGGGTACCGTGGTGGTCGATATCGGCGGGGGCACAACGGAAATCGCCGTGATCTCCCAGGGGTGCCTGTGGTTTGCCGCCGTCCTGCCCATAGGCAGCGAGCATATAACCAGTGACCTGGCGGTAGGTTTACGTACCCCCCTCACCCAGGCCGAGGCCATTAAAAAGGAACACGGTTGTGTCCTGGCGGAGCTGGTAGCAGAAAATGAATTTATAGAGGTGCCGGCGGTAGGGGGCAAGGAGAAGAAGCAGGTACCCAAAAAGATGCTGGCGGCCATTATCGAGCCCCGGGTAGAGGAGATTTTTACCTTTGTCCGCCGGGAGATTAACGGCTCCCATTTCCAGGGCCTTTTACCGGGAGGGGTGGTCTTGACAGGTGGCGGCGCTTTACTCGAGGGGATAACCCAACTGGCAGGCGAGGCCCTGGCCATGCCGGTCCGCCTTGGCTGGCCTGAGAATAGCGGCGGGCTGGCCGATATGGTGGCTTCTCCGGCTTATGCCACCGCGGTGGGCCTGGTGAATTATGGCGCCGGTCGCCTTGCCCATACCCAGGCTGCCGCCAGCCGCGAGGCCATCTGGGAAAACTTCTGGGCGAAGATTAAAAACTGGTGGCGCGAGCTTTTTTAAATTACAAAGGAGGAGTTCCGGGTGCTGGAATTTGAGGATGGCGATCTCAATCAATTTGCTACCATTAAGGTGGTGGGAGTAGGTGGAGGCGGCAATAACGCCGTTAACCGGATGATTGCTGCCGGCCTGCGGGGAGTAGAATTTATCAGCGTTAATACGGATGCCCAGGCCCTGCGCCTTTGCCAGGCAGAACAAAAGATCCAGATTGGGGCCAAGTTGACCAAAGGCCTGGGGGCGGGGGCTAATCCGGAAATTGGTAAAAAGGCAGCGGAAGAAAGCCGGGAAGAGCTGGCCCAGCGCCTGCAGGGGGCCGATATGGTTTTTGTCACTGCCGGCATGGGGGGCGGTACGGGTACCGGTGCAGCGCCGGTGGTGGCCCAGATCGCCAAGGAGGCCGGGGCCCTGACTGTTGGTGTTGTCACCCGTCCCTTTAGCTTTGAAGGCCGGAAACGGGCCACCCAGGCCGAAGCTGGTATAGCCGAGTTAAAGACAAAGGTTGACACCCTGATTATTATCCCCAACGACCGGTTACTGCAGGTAGCCGACAAGCAGACTTCTATCCTGGAGGCCTTCCGCATTGCGGATGATGTTTTGCGCCAGGGAGTCCAGGGCATTTCCGACCTGATTGCTGTGCCTGGATTGATTAACCTGGATTTTGCCGATGTCAAGACCATTATGTCCGATGCAGGTTCGGCCCTGATGGGTATAGGCAGGGCTACCGGCGAAAAAAGGGCCGCGGAAGCAGCCCGGATGGCCATTTCCAGCCCCCTGCTGGAAACCTCCATCGAAGGGGCCCGCGGTGTGCTGCTAAACATTACCGGGGGCACCAACCTGGGCCTGCTGGAAGTTAATGAGGCGGCTGAAATCGTGGCCGCGGCGGCCGACCCGGAAGCGAACATAATTTTTGGCGCCGTCATTGATGAAAGCTTGAAGGATGAAATCCGCGTTACCGTCATTGCTACCGGTTTTGAAGCCGTGCCGGCAGCCCAGAAAGAGGCAGCAGCAGCCCGTGATGTGGATCTGAACATTAAGCCCTTTAATATTGACGACCTGGACATACCGGCCTTCCTGCGGCGAAGGTAATACTTTCGCTAAGGCCGCTTAACCCCCTGGTTGAAGTCGCTCGCTACAAATAAAGCCAGCCTTTTACCATTTTTCATTCTCCAGCAAACTACTCCTTCCGTTAGGACATAATTTTCCATCCCATGTGGCGTGGTACTGTTGCTTAAACCTGTTACCCGGGTAACAGGTTTTTTTCTGTCCACCATTTGACAAAATTTCCCATAACAGAGTTATATAATAAATATGGTTATGAAACTGCCATAATGCTCATATCATGGTAATAATTAGTGTAACCTCCGGGGAAGGGAGGCTGGTCTACCTGTGGTTTATTTAGATGTCCTGCTGGCCATTAACCTGTTTATGGATTACCTCATTCTCTGGACGACGGCCAGGCTGGGACAGCTGGCAACTACCGGCTGGCGGCTGCTGGCCGGGGCAGCGGTAGGAGCAGTTTATTCCCTGATCATCCTGTTTCCCGGTGGTGAATGGGAGCAGGTCTTGCTTGTCAAGATTTTATTTTCCGTAATTATGGTCCTGGTAGCCTTTTTCCCCTTAAACGGGCGGCGGTTTCTCCAGGCCCTGGTCTATTTTTACCTGGCGGCCTTTGCCATGGGTGGGGCGATGCTGGGGGCTGTTTACTTGGCCGGCGGGGAGGCGGCAACACCCGTCATGGGGGGATCGCTGGTCCTGGTCCATAATATCCGTTACACGTGGCTGCTGGTGGCCGTGGCGGCTGCCGGGACGCTGGCCGTTCTCGGGACAGGCTGGCTTAAAAAAAACTTCTGGCAGCAGGTGCTGCGTTTGCCGGTGATCATAACCTTTGCCGGCCGGCAGCGGGCCTTAAAGGCCCTGGTTGATACCGGCAACAGCCTGCGGGACCCCCTTACCCAGCGGCCGGTAATTATTGTAGAATACAGTGCCCTGAAGGGCCTCCTCCCGGAAGCTATTACTGAGCACTACGGCAGCCAGGAGGAAGCCGACCTGGAAAGCCTGGTAAAGTCCCTGGCCGGTTCACCCTGGGCGACAAGGCTACGCCTGTTACCATACCATTCCCTGGGCCGGAGCCATGGTATGTTGCTGGGCCTTAGACCCGATGAAGTAATCGTCATCACAAATGAACGCATGATCAAGATAAAAGATGTTATTGTGGGCCTATACAGGGAGCGGCTGTCGCCGGAGGGCAATTACCGCGCCTTATTACACCCGGATTTGCTGCAACTCAGTATGGGCCTCTAGGGGGAAGAGCTCATGCAGCAGCTATTTATATTAGCGAAATTAAAAATCCAGGAGTTTTATGGCCGCCTGGTAGTAAGGTTGAAATGGCTGGGCGAAGTTTTTTATGTCGGCAGCAGTGAAGCCCTGCCGCCCCCCCTTTCCAGCGATGAAGAGATGAGCCTTCTCCTGCGCCTGGAGGACGGCGACGCCGGTGTAAAAACCGTACTTATTGAGCGCAACCTGCGCCTGGTAGTCTACATTGCCCGCAAATTTGAAAATACCGGCGTGGGGATTGAAGACCTGGTCTCCATTGGTACCATCGGCCTCATTAAAGCCGTCAATACCTTTGACCCCAAGAAGCGCATCAAGCTGGCCACCTATGCTTCCCGCTGTATTGAAAATGAAATTTTAATGCACCTGCGGCGCAATAATAAGACACGGGCCGAGGTTTCCTTTGACGAGCCGTTAAACATTGACTGGGACGGCAATGAGCTTTTGCTTTCCGATGTCCTGGGTACTGATAATGATATTATTTATAAATCCATTGAAGAAGAGGTCGACCGCAAGCTCTTGCAGATGGCCATGCGGAAGCTCTCGGCCCGGGAGCGCAAGATCATGGAATTTCGTTTTGGCCTCCTGGACGGCGTGGAAAAAACCCAGAAGGAGGTAGCCGACATCCTGGGCATCTCCCAGTCCTACATTTCCCGCCTGGAAAAACGGATTATCAAACGCCTGCGTAAAGAAATCGCCCGGATGGAATAAGATGCTTGTTGGTGGTGCTGTGTCCCTCGCCGCTCAAAAGTTACGCGCCGACAGAACTACGGCTCGGTTCGGACCGCTGCTCGCCGCCTGTGGATTGCCAATGAAGAGGCTGCTGGTTCCGCAAGCTATGAGCCTTCTATGAGATTACGTTTGTTTCCTCTCAAAGGCACGCTCAGGCGTGCCTTAAGCGGCGGCAGCGGTAACCTCACCTCGCCTGTTCTTTTGACCTTCGCTCCACTATTCGCGGCTCCGGGACACAGCACCACCGCTTCAATAGCCACCGAGACTTCACGGGAGCTTAAATAGCTCCCTTTATTTTGCCCTTTTGCCGGGCCGGTATAAAAGCAGGGAGGCATGGTAATAATTATCCCAGAGCCACCGTCAGGAGGGTTCTCGCCAGTGATGCTCAATAAAGTAGAAATTTGCGGTGTGAATACCTCCAAGTTACCCTTGCTGACAAGCGAGGAGATGCGGCAGCTTTTTGAGGCCATGCAAAAGGGGGAACCGGAGGCCCGGGAAAAGCTCATTAAAGGCAATTTACGCCTGGTCCTGAGCGTCATCCAGCGCTTTACCAACCGGGGCGAGTATGTCGACGACCTTTTCCAGGTAGGCTGCATCGGCCTGATGAAGGCCATCGATAACTTTGACCTGAGCCAGAATGTCAAGTTCTCCACCTATGCCGTACCCATGATCATCGGGGAGATCAGGCGTTACCTGCGGGATAATAATCCCATCCGGGTCAGCCGCTCTTTGCGGGATATTGCCTACAAAGCCCTTCAGGTGAGGGACGTGCTGGTAAATAAACTGGCCCGGGAACCTTCGGTAACGGAAATTGCCAGGGAAATCAATCTCCCCCAGGAAGAAGTAATCTTTGCCCTGGATGCCATCCAGGAACCGGTATCCCTCTTTGAGCCCATCTACCATGACGGCGGCGATCCCATCTATGTCATGGACCAGATAGGTGATGAAAAAAACCAGGATGGCAGCTGGCTGGAAAGCATAGCCATCCGGGAAGCCATGAATAAATTAACCCCCAGGGAGCGCCTGATTTTATCCCTGCGCTTCTTTGAAGGTAAAACCCAGATGGAAGTAGCCGATGAAATCGGCATCTCCCAGGCCCAGGTTTCCCGGCTGGAAAAAGCCGCCCTCCAGCATATGCGCAAATATATTTGATTTCCAATTTACAGAGGTGTCAAGGAGTGTCTTTATTGAAGAGGTCTATATTAATTTTTGTCCTGGCCGGCTTATTATTCCTCGGCGGGGACGCGTCCTGGACGGGCAGGGAGGTAGCAGTACCGGCCTATAACTCCCATAACTTAATCCGGCTCCACGTCATTGCCAACAGCGATACTATTGCCGACCAGGAATTGAAACGTCATGTCCGCGACGCCGTCCTGGCCAGTATCGGCCGGAGCCTGGCCGCAGCCGGGGATATTGGTGCCGCCAGGCAGCTGGTCAGTCATAACCTGGCCGCCATTACAGCTGCGGCCGAGGCGCAAATCCGGCGGGAAGGGCAAAATTATACCGTGAGGACGGAATTTGGTGACTTTGCTTTCCCCACCCGGGCTTACGGGGATATAACTCTCCCGGCAGGAAAGTACGAAGCCGTCCGCCTGGTGATTGGCGCAGGTAAAGGGGAAAACTGGTGGTGCGTCCTGTTCCCGCCCCTGTGCCTGGTAGATGCCGCCGGTAAAGCAGATGACGATGCCCTTACCAGCCGGCCGGTAATGGCCGGGAAGGAAGGGCAGGCAAAAATCCGGGTAGGATGGAAGATCTTAGAGATATTTCAATCCTCACGCCACCGCCTGGCGGGATTATGGCCTTAAACCAGCAACGCTGGTTTTTTTCTTTTTTGGCCTTCAGGTCCTATCCAGGTCATATAATTTAATATAACAGGGAAAACCCCGGGCTACAGCCGGAGGTGGTGACCGTGATCCGGGTGACCGAACTGCGCCAGCGGGAGGTAATCAATGTCATTGACGGGCGGCGGCTGGGGACAATCAAAGATATTGACCTGGACCTGGAGGCCGGACGGGTAAAGGCTTTAATCGTACCTGGACAGGGAGGCAGGTTTTTTTTCTTTTTTGGCCGGGACGAAGATTTAATCATTCCCTGGGAAAACGTAGTTAAAGTAGGAATTGACGTTATCCTGGTAGAAAGTTATAGCTTTACGTCCCCTGTGCACCGGGAAAAGGCTTAAGACGGCGCCACCTTATGGTATAATAAAGGCCAGGGGTGGTTTTCTTTGGCGCCCTTTATCAGGGAGAACAGGGAAGGGATGAGCCTCTGGCGGGTTGCCTTTTTAGAAGAGCAGGCGCCGGTAAAGGCTTTTTATAGCACCCGTGCAGGGGGTGTCAGCCGGCCACCCTATACCGGCTTAAACCTGGGCTTACATGTGGGCGATGAACCGGCAGCAGTACTGGCTAACAGGCGCTTGCTGGCAACGGCCCTGGATCTGCCCCTGGAGGACTGGGTTATCGGCGAGCAAGTCCATGGTAACAGGGTGGCCCTGGTGGGACGGCAGGATACCGGCCGGGGTGCCGCGGAATTGGCTACGGCCCTACCGGGTGTTGATGCTCTGGTGACCGCTGCACCGGGGGTTACCCTGGTGGCCTTTTTTGCCGACTGCGTACCCCTTTACCTGGTGGACCCGGTAAGGGGTGTTATAGGCCTGGCCCACGCCGGCTGGAAGGGTACGGTCTTACAGGTGGGGACCCAGGTAGTGGCCAGGATGGCTGCAGAATTTAACAGCAACCCTAATGACCTCCTGGCAGCCATCGGGCCGGCCATCGGGCCCTGCTGCTACCAGGTAGATAACCGGGTGGCGGGGGCAGTCAAGGAGCATCTCCCCTGGGCCGGCGAAGTTTTAACGCCCGACGGGCCCGGCCACTACCGCCTGGACCTTCCCCGGGCCAACTACCTGGAACTCCTGGCCGCAGGACTAAAGCCGGAGCATATTACCAGTGCCGGTCTCTGTACCTGCTGCCGGGCCGGCACCTTTTTCTCTTACCGGGCGGCCGGTGGCCCTACCGGGCGCCAGGCAGCATTATTATCCCTCTTGAGGTAGATATTATGAGGCCAGCTTATAATCCAGCCCTCCCGGCCCGGCCACGGCAACGCCGGCGGCGGGGGCGTTTTATCTTGCCGGTCCTGGGCTTGATGCTTTTTGCCCTGGCGGCCTGGCTGGGTTTCCAGCAGGTCTTTAAGGCCATTGCCTGGCATTTTTTAAAGGTCGAACGGGTTGATTACGGCGTCCTGGAGGATATTCTCCCCCTGGAGGTTTTTATTGCCAGGGAAGAGGAGGTCCTGGTAGCCCCGGCCACTGGGGCCTTAGTCCCGGTAGTACCAGAAGGGGAGCGGGTACCGGTAGGAGCTACCATTGCCCGGGTATTACCCGTGGCAGCCGCACCGCCAGGGCAGGGTCCCCTGGAAATCAAAGCCTCCTTTCCCGGCCAGGTTTCCTACCACACCGACGGCCTGGAAAAGGCCCTGCAGCCGGCCAGCCTGGGCAATATCAATTACCAGGAACTAAAGCGCCTGGTGGAACTGGCCGGCCCGGTGACGGCTGAGGGCCAGATTAAAGCCGGTACGGCCATCGGCCGCCTGGTCAACAACCTGGCTCCCCTGGCCGTATATGCCCCCCTGGAAGATTTCCCCGCCGGCTGGCAGGCAGGCAAAAGGGTAAATCTTAAATTGCCGGGGTCCGGGGACGAGGTCCGGGCCAGCATTACCCGGTTGCAGGATGAAGGCCGGCAGAAGGCCGTCCTCATGACCATTGCCTCCTGGGACGAGCGCTGGCTTAAACCCCGCCGGCTGGAAGTAGCTGCGGTATTGAACCGTTACCGGGGGATAATATTACCGGCTGCTGCTTTGAGTAGCGGGCCAGGGGGAGCAAAGGGGGTCTACCTCCTGGGGGACCGGGGGATCAAATGGCAGCCGGTTAGCATTGAAGGCCAGGTAGGGGACAGGGTGGCCGTCCGGGGCCTGGAAGCCGGGACGGAAGTGGTTGTCACCCCTGGTCTGGTCCGGTGGCTGCGGGAATAGAGACCTCCACATCTTACTTCCCACTTCTCAAATTGTAGCAGGATTTAATATAAAGATGTAGAAATTATAGAGGATTGGCGGAGGAAAAAAGATGGTTAACCTGGCAGAAAATATCGCCCTGGTACGGGAAAGGATGGCCGCGGCCGCTCACCGCAGCGGGCGGCGGCCGGAAGAGATAACCCTGGTGGCGGTGACGAAAACCATTCCCCCGGAGCGCATCCAGGAGGCCGTAAGTTTAGGTCTCAAAAACCTGGGGGAAAACCGGGTCCAGGAACTCCTGGCCAAGCAGCCCTACATAACCGGTGTCAACTGGCACCTGATCGGTCATCTCCAGCGCAATAAAGCCCGCCAGGTATGGGATAAGGTGTGCCTGATCCATTCTGTTGACAGCCTGGAACTGGCCCGGGAACTGGACAGGCGGGCCACGGCTGCCGGGCGCCGGGTTAATATCCTCCTGGAGGTTAATGTGGCCGGGGAGGAGAGTAAATTTGGCCTGGCACCTGAAGCGGTAATCCCCTTCGTCCGGGAAATCACGGGGTTTACAGGCCTCCGCCTTCTGGGCCTGATGACAGTAGCTCCCCTGGTAAAGGATGCCGAAGAGGTGCGGCCTGTTTTCCGCCGGCTGGCAGAGTTACGACGGGAAGTGGAAGCCCTGCACCTGCCGGGGGTGGACATGCGTTACCTTTCCATGGGTATGACCAACGATTTTGAAGTAGCCATTGAAGAAGGTGCCAATCTGGTGAGAATTGGCACGGCCATCTTTGGTACCCGGGGATAATAAAGCTATGGCGGAGGTGCAACAAAAATGGCTTTCTGGGATGGTTTGCTCAACTGGCTGGGTTACGGCCATGAAGAGGATGCCCCGGTTACAGACAACCTGGTCAAGGAACCGGAATTGCGCCCAACCCCTCCTAACACCGGGAAAGCTAAGCTGGTAAGCTTACCGACAGCACGCCAGACCCTGCGCTTGGTAATCGCCCGGCCCCAGTCCTTTGACCAGGCGGCAAACTTAGCGGAGAACCTGAAAAACTACCGGCCGGTAATTGTCAACGTAGAAGCCCTGCCGGTTGATGAGGCCAGGCGGATTATCGACTTTTTAAGTGGTGCTACCTATGCCCTGGGCGGGCGGGTGCGCCGGGTGACGAGCGGCATCTTTTTATTTACCTCCAGCAATATTGATTTGAGCGGTGACCTGGAAGATCAGGTGGCAGGCGGTATCAACTGGCTGGAAGCAGCCGGCCGCAAGTAATCAGGGGGGGCTTATTTATGGAGGGTAATATTGGCTTTTTGGGCGCCGGGGCCATGGGCGAGGCGCTGATTCGTGGCCTGGTGCAGAGCCGGCAGGTACCTCCGGAGAGAATCCTAGTTTACGATATCCGGCGGGAAAGGCTACAGGAACTGGAGCAAACTTATGGCTTGCAGGCCATGACCGGCAGGGAAGAGCTGGTAAGAAAGGCGGATATCATCATCCTGGCCGTCAAACCCCAGAACGTGAAGGAGGCCCTGGGTGGCCTTCAAGTCGGGAAGGAAAAACTGGTAATCTCCATCATTGCCGGCGTTACCCTGGCCAGGCTGGCATCTTACCTTGGGGAAGTGCCAGTAGTGCGGGTGGTGCCCAATACTCCGGCCCTGGTAGGGGAGGGTATGACTGCCCTGGCGGCCAACAAATTTGTCCGGCCGGAAGCCCTGGAGAAGGCCATGGCTATTTTCTGCTCTGTCGGCCGGGTCATGGTTTTACCGGAGGAACAGCTCAATGCCGTCACCGGTTTGAGCGGCAGCGGGCCGGCCTATATTTATATGCTTATTGAAGCCCTGGCCGACGGCGGCGTGCGCCAGGGGCTTACCCGGCCGGTGGCTTTAGAACTGGCGGCCCAAACCGTCCTGGGAGCGGCGCGGATGGTGCTGGCCACCGGCGAGCACCCGGGGGTCCTGAAGGATAAAGTAACTTCGCCGGCGGGAACCACCATCGCCGGCCTGGCCGTCCTGGAAGACCGGGGTATGCGGGGAGCCATCATCCGTGCGGTGGAGGCAGCCACCCTCCGGGCCGAGAGTTTAAGTAAGGAGTAGAGTTCATGCCAACTTTAGCAATCTTAATTCGAGTCGCCTTTGAGGTGTTAAACTGGCTGATTATTGCCCGCATCCTCATATCCTGGTTTCCCCATGACCCCTATCACCCCGTTATGCGTTTTATTTACGAAGTTACAGAACCGGTCCTGGCCCCCTTTCGCCGCCTCATGCCGCGGACCAGTATCCCCATTGACTTTTCCCCCATTATCGCCGTCCTGGTTTTACAGCTGGTTGAACGCCTGCTCATCAGTTTTATTCTGCGCCTGGGATAGGAGAGGGACACAATGCTGACACCCCTGGATATCAACAAAAAAGAATTCCACCGGTCTTTTCGCGGCTACAGCTGCGAAGAGGTTGATGAATTCCTGGAGCAGGTCTTAAGGGACTACGGCCAGGTCTTCCGGGAAAACCAGGAGTTGCGGGAAAAAAACCTGCGCCTGACAGAGGAACTGGAACGCTATGCCCGCCTGGAACAAACCCTCAAGGATGCCCTGGTCATGGCCCAGCAAACGGCCGATGAGATGCGCCAGAACGCCCAGCGGGAAGCGAGCCTGATTGTCCAGGAGGCGGAGAATAAAGCCCGGGAGATTTTAAACCAGGCCCGGCTGCAGGTGGAAAAGGCCGAGCGCTACCAGAGCGACCTGGAAGCCAGGGCCGCAGCCTTTAAGATGCGCCTGCGTTCCTTCCTCCAGGCCCAGCTGGAACTCCTGGCCACGGAAGAAGCGGCAGCCACCGCCGTTTCCGAGGCGCAACCGGCTGGGGATACAGGAGAAACAGAAAAGACCGGGCCCGGCCTTGATCCTGGGCTCTAAATATGGATATAATTTGAGAAATGATAGGTAAGCCGCGAAAGTACCTTCTCATAAGGCAAAAGCAATGGCAAGTGCTACCTGAGCGGCGAAGTGGCTGCAGGTTTCGCCGCAGAGCGAGGCCGGATTTTAAAGGAATTCAAGGAGTGACGACGCTAAGTGGATTATAGCAAAACGCTGAATCTTCCCCGGACCGATTTCCCCATGCGGGCCAACCTGCCCCAGCGGGAGCCGGAGATCCTCAAATTCTGGGAAGAACACGATATTTACCGGCAGGTCCAGGAAGCCAACAAAGGTAAGCCCAAATTTATTCTCCATGACGGGCCGCCCTATGCCAACGGCCATATCCACCTGGGGCATACTTTAAATAAAATCCTCAAAGACATCATTGTTAAATATCACTCTATGAACGGCTACGATGCCCCCTATGTGCCGGGGTGGGATACCCACGGCCTGCCCATTGAGCAGCAGGCCATTAAGGACCTGGGGCTCAACCGCCGCGCCATCGATGTCGTCGAGTTCCGCAACCGCTGTCGCGATTACGCCTTAAAATACGTCAACATCCAGCGGGAGGAATTCAAGCGCCTGGGCGTCCGGGGCGACTGGGAACACCCCTATCTCACCCTGGAGCCGGAATACGAGGCCATCCAGATCGGCATCTTTGGCGAGATGGCCAAAAAGGGCTATATCTATAAGGGGCTCAAGCCGGTTTACTGGTGTACCGACTGCGAAACGGCCCTGGCCGAAGCTGAGGTGGAATACGGGGAAAGGCGCTCGCCTTCCATTTATGTCAAGTTCCCGGTGGTTGATGCTCGCGGTCTTTTTGAAGCGGAAGGAAGTTTTATCGTCATCTGGACGACAACGCCCTGGACCTTACCGGCCAATGTGGCCATTGCCCTGCACCCGGAGTTCAAGTATGTCCTGGTCCAGGTGGGGGATGAACGCTACCTCATGGCAGCGGAACTTTACCGCCAGGTCTTGGAACTGCTGGCAATTAAAGATTACCAGGTGGTGGCTGCCTTCACCGGCGCGGAACTGGAAGGGGTTCTCTGTCGCAACCCCCTTATGGACCGGGATTCTGTCGTTATCCTCGGCGAACACGTTACCCTGGAACAGGGTACAGGTTGCGTCCACACGGCCCCCGGCCATGGCCTGGAGGACTACGAAGTAGGTATGCGCTATAACCTGCCGGTACTCTCGCCCCTGGATGACCGGGGCCACTTTACCCCGGAAGCCGGCCAGTTTGCCGGCCTGTTCATTGAAGATGGCAATAAAGCTGTGGTCAAGGAGCTAGAAGCCAGGGGGGCTCTGCTGCATTTTAGTTTTATCAAGCACCAGTACCCCCACTGCTGGCGCTGCAAGCATCCTGTTATCTTCCGGGCTACGGAGCAGTGGTTTGCTTCTATTGACGGCTTCCGGCAGCAGGCCCTGGCAGCCATTAAAGAAGTAAAATGGATCCCGGCCTGGGGTGAGGACCGCATTTACAACATGGTGGCCGAACGCAGCGACTGGTGTATCTCCCGCCAGCGGACCTGGGGCGTGCCCATTCCCATCTTTTACTGCGTAGACTGCGGCAAAGAAATCATCAACGATGCCACCATCAGCCACTTGCAGGAACTTTTCCGGGAATTCGGTTCCAATGTGTGGTTTGCCCGGGAAGCGCAGGACCTGGTGCCGGAAGGGTTAAAATGCCCTGCCTGCGGTGGCCGGGAATTCCGCAAGGAAACGGATATCATGGACGTATGGTTTGATTCCGGTTCCAGCCACGCCGCCGTGCTCACCACCAGGCCGGAACTGGGCTGGCCCGCCGACCTGTACCTGGAAGGCAGTGACCAGCACCGGGGCTGGTTTAACTCCTCCCTGTCGACGGCAGTGGCCACCCGGGGTCGGGCTCCTTACCGCCAGGTGCTGACCCACGGCTTCCTGGTAGATGAGGAAGGACGCAAGATGTCCAAGTCCCTCGGTAACGGCATCGACCCGGCGGATGTCATCCGGGAAAAGGGGGCCGATGTCCTGCGCCTGTGGGTGGCTTCGGCCGACTACCGGCGGGATGTAGCTGCTTCACCCGGCATCATGCAGCAGCTTACGGAGGCGTACCGCAAAATCCGCAATACCTGCCGGTTCCTGCTGGCCAACCTTTACGATTATGATCCCGAAAAAGATAGAATAAGCCGGGAGGAAATGCTGGAAATAGACCGCTGGGCCATGGATAAACTCCAGCGCCTGGTGGGCAGGGTCACGCAAGCCTATGAAGATTATGAGTTCCACGTGGTCTACCATACCATCCACAATTTCTGCGCCGTCGATTTAAGTGCCGTCTACCTGGATATCATCAAGGACCGCCTCTATACCTGGCCGGCCGCTTCCCGAGGGCGGCGTTCGGCCCAGACGGTGCTTTATGAAACCATTAACGTCCTGGTGCGGTTGTTAACGCCGATACTCGCCTTTACCACGGAAGAAATCTGGCGTTACCTGCCGGCAACCCCCGGCAAGCCCGTCAGCGTCCAGCTGGCCGGCTGGCCGCAGGTGCAGGATGAATACCTGGATGACGAGTTGCAGGCCCGCTGGGATAAAATTTTACAGGTGCGTGATGTTGTTACCCGTGCCCTGGAACGAGCCCGCCAGGAGCAGGGCCTGGGCAATTCCTTAAACGCCGCCGTCCACCTTTACCCTGATAGCGGGCTGTACCGGTTCCTCCAGCCCCTGGAAGAGGAGCTGGCAACCATCTTTATTGTTTCCCTGGCAGTTTTACATTCCCCGGGGGAAGAGGCTCCGGCCACTGCCTTTGCCGCCGAGGACCTCCCGGGTCTCAAGGTTCTGGTCGAGATGGCTCCTGGTGAAAAATGTGAACGCTGCTGGATGGTCAGCCCCACCGTGGGCCGGGACACCGACCATCCCACCCTGTGCAAGCGCTGTGCTGCTGTTTTGCGCCAGGCTTAAAAGAACCAGCCATAAAAACGGAGGAGTTGGCCATACTAAAAAAGCCTGTAACTTGCTACTATATCATTCCAGGGGGAAGTAATAACCAGGAAAGGATGGGCAGGGACGGTGAGGCTATTCCAGGCAGAAGACTTTTTGCCCGTGGAAGTTCCGGTGGGGGTTTCTGGTCGCCATATCCATCTCTGCCGGGAGGATCTCGACGCCCTTTTTGGCCGCGGCTATGAACTGACAGTCTACCGGGAACTCAGCCAGCCCGGGGAATTTGCCGCCAGGGAGACGGTGACCATCGTCGGTCCCCGTGGCGTCCTGGAGGGGGTCCGGGTCCTGGGGCCGCTACGGCCCTACTCCCAGGTGGAAATAGCCATGACCGACGGCTTCCGCCTGGGACTAAAGCCGCCAGTAAGGGAATCCGGCGACCTGGCTGATACGCCTGGCATCGCGGTGGTCGGGCCGGCCGGAGCCATCAACCTGCCCCGGGGGGTTATCTTAGCGGCCCGCCACATCCATATGGAAGAAGACCGGGCTAAGGCCCTCCACCTCCATGACGACCAGCTGGTCCGGGTCTGGGTGCCCGGTATAAGGGGCATGATCTTAGATAACGTTATTATCCGGACCAGCCCCCACTACCGCCTGGAGCTGCACCTGGATACCGATGAAGCCAATGCCGCCCTGCTGTCCGGCGGCGATAAAGTCAAAATCCTGCGTCCCTGATGCAGGATTTTTTGTTTTGGAGACTGGGAAAGCTATAAAGGAGTTTTTTTCGGAGGAGCAAACCCTTTTGGTTGGTAATGAAAAGACAGCCGTTTTTCTGGCCGAAAAGGTGCAGCAATTAATAACCGCCATAGAAAAAGCCAGCATCGCCGAGTGGATAGAACTCTACCGCCGGCCCTGGCGGCTCCTGTACCTGAACTTTGCCGCCGGGGTAGCCAGGGGCCTAGGTATAGCCGTGGGTTTTGCCATCCTGGGCGCCATTGTGATCTACATCATCCGTGAACTGGCCCTGCTCAACCTGCCGGTCATCGGCAAACTCATTGCGGAAATTGTCCGCATGGTCCAGCAGGAGGTTTATTAAACTGGGAGGCTTTAATATGGATGCAAAATCCCTGGAGCATTTTCGCCGGAAATTGCTGGAGGAAAAGAAAAGGCTGGAAGAACAAATAGATACCTTTAATAGCGGGGGATTGCGGGAATCCCTGCTGGAGTCCACCCAGGAGCTTTCCCGCTATGATAACCACCCGGCAGATCTCGGTAGTGAAGAATTCGAGCGCAGCAAAGACCTGGCCTTGAGGGACAACGCCCGCATTCAGCTGCAAAAGATAGACGATGCTCTGGAAAGCATCCAGGATGGGACCTACGGCTACTGCCGGTTGTGCGGGCGGGAGATACCCCGGGAACGGCTGGAGGCCATCCCGGAAACTACCCTGTGCCTGGAGTGCCGCCAAAAAATGGAAGGGGCAGGAGACATTAACCGGCGCCCCATTGAAGAGCAGGTCATCTTGCCTCCCTTTGGCGGCCAGTTCTCTGACCCGTATCAAAAACACCCGGATGAGGAAGAAGCCATCATGTATGACGGTGAAGACACCTGGCAGGACCTGGCCCGGACTATTGAACACGCTTCGGAATCCCGCAGCGGCGCCTACTTTGGCCCCCTGGACCTGGATGAAGACCAGGGTTATGTTGAGCCGGTAGAAGGCATCCCTTATTTTAAAGGTGCCGACGGCATATTTTATGAAGATACCGGAGCCTACATTAATGATGAAGGGTCCCCGGCGGAAAAGGTAATTGGCGATGCCGGCTGGGACCGGGTGGTGCGGGATAGGGACGAAAAAGATAGTCAGTCATAGGGTATAGTTTCCCGGGTATCATTGGGCTTCCGGAAGGAGAATACGGTGGTGGTGTCTTCTTCCGGCAGCAACCGTTCAAAATCGCCGCAGTTGGTATCCAGGCCGTTCCTGGTGATGTGGATGGTTTCCAGCTTGCAGTAACCGGCACCATCATGGTGGACACAGATATCTACCTCACAGGGTATGCGGGGCAAATTAAATCACCTTCTTTCGCCAATAATTTTGTCCCAGGCCGGCATTGCCTGGCCCGCACCAAAGTCCTCGCGGACCGCCAGGCAGGGCCGGTAAAAGCTCCCTCGCTCCAAAAGTAGTTTACCCATATGAGTTGACGTGGTATGATAGAGAACGAGAAAGAAGGGGAGAGGAGTTTATGCACAAGGCTTTGACCATTGCCGGATCCGATTCCGGAGGCGGGGCCGGTATTCAGGCCGACTTGAAGACCTTTGCCGCCCTCAAAGTTTACGGTACCAGCGTGATTACTTCCGTGACGGCCCAGAATACCCTGGGGGTGCAGGGGACCTTCGACCTGCCGCCGGAGTTCGTCGGCCGGCAGCTGGATGCCGTTTTAAGCGATATCGGTGCCGGCGCCGCCAAAACCGGGATGCTGGCCAATGCCGGTATAATCGAAGTCGTAGCCGCCAAGGTGAAGGAGTACGGGGTAAAGAACCTGGTCATTGACCCGGTCATGGTGGCTAAGAGCGGCGATCTCCTGCTGGCCCGGGAAGCCCGCCAGGCTTTGAAGGAAAAACTGCTGCCCCTCGCCCTGGTCGTTACCCCCAACCTGGATGAGGCCAGCGTGCTGGCGGGGCGCGAGATTACCAGTGAAGATGAGATGGTAGCAGCGGCCCGGGAGTTACATGACCTGGGTGTACCCTATGTTTTAGTAAAGGGAGGGCACCTGGCCGGCGCGGCAACTGATATTCTCTTTGATGGCCGGGAAGTCCGGCGTTTTACCGCTCCCCGCCTGGATAACCGCCACACTCACGGGACGGGCTGTACCCTGTCGGCAGCCATCGCCGCTTTCCTGGCTCGGGGTTTGACGGTACCCGCAGCGATAGCGGAAGCCAAGGAGTATATCCACACGGCCATCAGCCAGGCCCGGGCCGTAGGTCAAGGCTACGGGCCGGTGCACCACCTGGCACCTTATTATTCCTGGGGGGATTGATCTTGCCCTTTTTATTGCTGGCAGCCCTGGTACTGGGCATTGACCAGTTGAGCAAGTATATTATCCGGGCCAATTTCCAGCCCAATGAGAGCCTGCCGGTAATCAATTCAGTTTTTCATTTAACTTACGTCAATAATCCCGGGGCGGCCTTTGGCCTCCTGGCCTATAAAACTCCGGTTTTTGTAAGCGTGACCCTGCTGGTGGCGGTTATTATTCTGGTAGCTTACCGCTTCCTGCCGCCGGGCCGCATACTCTTGCGCCTGGCCCTGGCCTTGATGCTGGGCGGCGCCCTGGGTAACCTCATTGACCGCCTGCGCTTTGGTTATGTAGTTGACTTCCTTGATTTCCGCATCTGGCCGGTTTTTAACCTGGCCGACATAGCAATTGTCAGCGGCGTTATTCTCCTCTGCTGGGAACTCCTGGGACCGGCAGGTGAACAGGGGAAGAGCCTGTGAGCCGTCGCATAGAGCTGGAAGTTCCTCCGCAAGACAGGGGGAAACGCCTGGATGCCTGGCTGGCCGGGGAGCTGGAAGGGGTATCCCGTTCCCGCGTCCAGCAACTGCTGGATGCCGGCGAGGTTACTTTCTGCGGAGGGGAACGGCCGAAAGCCAATTTC
The DNA here is from genome assembly GCF_001594015.1 of Moorella mulderi DSM 14980. GTDB lineage: Bacteria > Bacillota > DSM-521 > Neomoorellales > Neomoorellaceae > Neomoorella > Neomoorella mulderi. The sequence continues at coordinate 114,765 of NZ_LTBC01000003.1, read as the reverse complement.
CGCCTGCGGGGCGGAGAAAAAATTCAGGTCAACCTGCCGGAGCCGGCGCGGCTGGAAGTAGGACCTGAACCTATCCCCCTGGACATCCTCTACGAAGATAAGGATATTATTGTCGTCAACAAGCCCCAGGGTATGGTTGTCCACCCGGCTCCCGGCAATGAGCACGGTACCCTGGTTAATGCCTTATTGTATCACTGTGGTGATCTATCAGGTATAAACGGCGTTCTGCGGCCGGGTATAGTGCACCGCCTGGATAAAGATACCTCCGGCATCCTGGTGGCAGCTAAAAATGATGTGGCCCACCAGGGGCTGGCGGCCCAGATCAAGGCCCACAGCATGAAAAGGGTTTACCTGGCCCTGGTCCACGGGGTAGTAACCGAGCCCCGCGGCCGTATTGAGGCGCCCATTGGCCGGCACCCTGTCGACCGGCAGCGCATGGCGGTTACTGAGAAAAATTCCCGGGAGGCCATCACCCATTACCGGGTTCTAGAGCAGTTTGACCGGTATACTCTGCTGGAGGCGCGGCTGGAGACGGGGCGCACCCACCAGATCCGGGTGCACATGGCCTTCCTGGGTCACCCGGTGGTAGGTGACCCCAAGTACGGCCCCCGCCACTGCCCCTTTGACCTGCCGGGCCAGCTCCTGCATGCCGGTTGCCTGGGTTTTAACCACCCCGTACGAGGCGATTACCTGGAGTTTACGGCACCGCCGCCGCCGGTCTTTTTACAGGTCTTGGGAACATTAAGGCGGGAGAAAAAGGGAGAGGGGTAGAGAAGATGCCTGATGGATGGGTTACTGTGGCCGTCAGGGAAAGGGTAGAAGCCCTGATGGTTCAAGGTTTACTGGCGGCCGCCGGCCTGCCGGTGCGTCTGGTCGGGGAGGCCCTGTGGAACATCTACGGCTTTCACAGCGGCCCTATGGGCCAGGTCCAGATCCAGGTGCCGGCAGAAGCCGCCGGGCAGGCGCGGGACATCCTGGCGGCAAGATTCCAGGGTGAAGCAGCCCATGACCGGTAAACTCCAGAACCCCCTCAACGATCTCGACGGCCGGGAATGGCTGTACTGGACCGACACCCTCTACATTACCACCTATCCCCCCGATGCTACCCATCCTTTACGCAAACAACACGGGGCTATGAAGCCACCGGAGGTCATGGCGGAAATTGTCCGTTTTTTTACCAAAAAAGGCGAGCTGGTCCTGGACCCCTTTGCCGGGGTGGGGGGAACCCTCCTTGGGGCGGCCCTGGCCGGGCGGCCGAGTCTTGGTTTTGAACTCGACCCCCGCTGGGTAGCTATCTACCGGGCCATCCAGCGAGATTTTGTTATTGAGAATGGGGTTATCTGTCGCCGGGAAGAGGCGGTTACCGGCGGGGAACCCCTGACCGGGGAAATGCGCGAGGGCGACTGCCTGTGCCTCCTGAAGGAGTTACCAGCCGAATCCATACCGGCGGTAATTACCGATCCTCCTTACGGCATTAACCATGGAGCTACAGGCTTCAGCAAGGAGACCAACTTTAATATGCTCTCTCCTTTGCTGGAAAATGACCTGGGCCAGGCCCCTGACCTGGCCAGTTTCCTGGGGCGCCTGCAGGAGATCGGGCAGGAGATCCGGCGGGTACTTATGCCCGGGCGCTACCTGGTCATGCTGGTGGGGGACCGTTACCAGCAGGGAGAATATGTTCCCCTGGGCTTTTTAGTAGCCCAGGCCATGCGCGAGATCGGCTTCAAATTTAAAGGAGTGAAGATCTGGTCCAACAAGGCCACCCGCCGCCACCTGAAGCCCTATGCCGTTAAATCAGTCTTTGTACCCAACATTACCCACCAGAACATCCTTATCCTGAGGAAGGAATGAAGCAAAGTTGACTCAACTATTGGCTGTCGGGGCCCAGGTAGGAGCCCTGTTTTTCTATGTCTTCCTGGGTTTTCTGGGGCGCCGGCGTAAGATTTTGACCGCCCAGGGCGAGCAAGTTATTTCCAACATCATCTTTTATTTTACTATGCCAGCCCTGACCGTCACCTCCATGAACCTCAAGGTGTCCGGCCAGGAATTAACAAACGCCTTCCTGGTCCTGGCTGCTTCGGTGGTGCTGGTCCTTGTATCCTACGCCCTGTGCGTCCTGGCAGGGGACTGGCTGCCCCTACCCTTAAAAACAAATTATGCCTTTCGCTTTACCACCGCCTTCGGTAATGTGGCCTACCTGGGCTTCCCGGTGGCCTACATCCTCTGGGGACAGCTGGGGGTCTTTTATGCCGCCATGTATGCCCTGGGCCACAATGTCCTCTTCTGGACTTTAGGTGTCTGGTTAATGCAGGATCACCAGGAACCCAAAGGCCTCGACTGGCGCCAGATTTTGAACATCAATATCCTGGCCATTATCCTGGGCCTGGTTCTGGCCCTCTGCCATTTCCAGCTACCGCCCCTTATTTTCCGTCCCCTGGATGGCCTGGGCCAGGCTACCATACCCCTGGCCCTCCTCCTGGTGGGTTCCATGCTGGCCGAATCTCCCATCCGCACCCTGGCCGGCAATAAGATAGTTTACCTTATAGTGGCAATCAGGTTAATAATCTTACCCCTCCTGGCCCTAGGGGCCATGTTCCTTGTTCCAGGTTGGGATAAGAATGTCCGCCTGCTGGTTATTATGGAGATGGCCATGCCGGCAGCGGCCATTGCCCCGGCTGTGGCGCGGAAGTATGACGGCGATTACAACCTGATCTCCGAAGGGGTGGTAGCCACCACCCTGGTTTCCCTGTTAACCATCCCCCTCTGGGCCTGGTTGTTAAATTACCATATATTGACATAAAGATCTATTTTTCTGGCAGGAAAATCCAGGCTGGGTGTCAAATAATACCAGGTAAATAATGGATAATCCTTAAAAACTGGAAGAGGTGACACCCATGGCCAAAAAGCCTAAAAATGCTACGGCTCCCAAGATAACTAAAGTTAAAGTAACGGGAAAACTGGATTCCCTCACTGACTTGCTCAAATTACGCTTATTCGAGTACTCGCCCCAATCGGTGGACGAGCTGGTGCAGGAAGCGCAGCAGCGCCTGCTGGCCAACCATAACCTGGCCAAGATCCAGAAAAACGTTAACCGCTGCCTGACCAAAAACCCCTGCTTTCGCAGTGAAGGCAAGGGACTCTGGTGTTTGCGCCTGGACGGCTTGAAGGAAAACGATGCCGCTCACCGCGTCCTCCAGGCTCATGGAGATGCCCTGCGCTTAAGTGAAATCAACGAGGAGTTAAAGGAAGCCGGCAAGCCGGAAGTACCGGGGGAACAAAAGCTGGTGGCCGATGGCCGTTTCTTGAGGCTCAAGGATGGTCGCTGGGGCCTCATCCACTGGGCCTATGTCGAACCGGAGCCGGCGGCCGAGGTGGATAAAGGGGTGCAGGAAGTGGCGGCTACGACGGTGGGAACTCCCCAGGCCATGGGGAGCCAGCTTAAGCCCCCTGCCCAGGCTGCAGCAACTGCTACTGCCTTTACGGGGGAAAAATTCCGGCCCCAGCCGGAAAATCCGGCCGGGACTACCGGTAATAGCCGGGAAACACAGCCTCCGGGATCTCCCGCCAGGACAGCGCCAGGGAAAGGTAGCAACGGTCCCCAGATAGTGGAACTGCCCCGGGCCGGCGAGCAGATTCTCCCCCTGGCCAAACCGGCGCCGGCGGCTAAAGAAAGCGATTTTTGGGATAAGTTATTCCCCCTTAAGCACACCGGCGAGAAGCCGGAACCGCCGGCGGCGTCGAAGTTTACCCCGGCGGCGACTGCACCCAAGGAACCGCCGGCCTGGGAGGAAATAGCCGCCGGGGCCGAAGCCGCCGCCCTTTCCCTGGAAACAGAAAAGTTATCTTTTGCCCCCAAAGAATTCAGCCTGATTAACGGCGGTAGGGCTGCTGCCGGCCGCCAGGTGGAGCAAAAGGATGAGGAAAAAGAAAAGCTGCGCCGGGAAATAGAAGACCTGCGCCAGGAGAATAAAAACCTGCTGGGCGACCTGGAAAAACTCCACCGGCGTAAGGAAGAGCTGCGCCAGGAACTGACCCAGGTAGAAGAGCAGCTGGTAAACTTGCGGGTTGAGCGGGATACCCTGAAGAAAAGGGTCAGCCACCTGGAGACCCGCCTCATGCAGCTCCAGGGAACCCTCAATAAAACCGTCAGCGATGCCCAGGCCGAACAGTCGCGCCTGAAGCAACAGCTGCGGGAGCAGGAATACCGCCTCCAGACGACCCTCATTGCCAATGAAGACCTGGAACGGACGGTGGCCGACCTGCAAAAGGAACGGCAGGAGTTAAAGCGCCAGCTCTCCTTCTGGCCGGTGCGCCTGGCCTTACGCCTGGCGGCCCTCTTCGGTTTTAGCCTGCCCCGGGAGAGGACCCGGGCCAGAGCCTATAGCCGCTAGGGCCTTGCTAAAAATGGCAACCATGGCTTATAATATTATTAAACCTTTACCCCGGTCAAAGCGGGGTATTTTTATTGAGGCAGGGTGGATTGGCTTTGACGGATGTTGTCCGGGCCCGGGGCCTGGTAAAAAAATATAACGGTTTTACGGCTGTAAAAGGGATAGATTTTGCGGTCCATCCCGGGGAATGTTTTGGCTTTTTGGGACCCAACGGCGCCGGGAAAACCACCACCATCAAGATGATTCACTGTTTTACTCCGGTTACTGCCGGTAGTTTAGAAGTGCTGGGCTATGACGTGCGCCGCCAGCCGCGGGAAATTAAGGCCCGGCTGGGGGTAGTACCCCAGGAAGATAATCTGGACCCGGAGTTAACAGTGCAGGAAAACCTGCTTCTCTATGCCGGCTATTTCGATATCCCCCGGGGGGAGGCCCGGCAGCGAGTCCAGGAACTCCTCGCCTTTGCCGGCCTGGAGGAAAAGGCCGGCGTTGAGGTGGAGCACCTTTCCGGGGGAATGAAACGGCGCCTGGCCATTGCCCGGGCCCTGGTCAATAAACCGCAGCTTTTAATTTTAGATGAACCCACCACCGGCCTGGACCCGGAAGCCCGCCACCTGGTCTGGGAAAAATTGCGCCAGCTCAAAGTGGCAGGAGTGACCCTGATTCTCACTACCCATTACCTGGAGGAGGCGGCCCAGCTGTGCGACCGGCTGGTCATTATGGACCGGGGGATAATACTGGAAGAGGGGTCTCCCGGAGAGCTGGTCGAGCGCCATGTCGGCCGGGAAGTCCTAGAATTGGCGCCGGTAGACGGCGAGGCCAGGGCCATTTTGTCCCTGGTGGCCGGTAGCATTCTTGCCCACCTGACCATCGGCCAGACCCTGTATTTATATACCAACAACGGTCGCGAGATCTGGCGGCAGGTCCAGGGCTTAAACAGTTACTTCAGCCACATGATGTTAAGGCCGGCCACCCTGGAGGACGTTTTTTTAAAGCTTACCGGGAGGGGCCTGGATTAAAATGGATATTTCCTACCGTGCCTGGAAGGTTTTCTGGCGTAATTTTGTCGTCTTTCGCAAGACCTGGCTGACCAATATCATGTTCAATTTCCTGGAACCTCTCCTTTACCTGGCGGCCATGGGTTATGGCATGGGCCACTATATCCCGGCCATCCAGGGTATGAGCTACCTCCAGTTCCTGGCTCCGGGGCTGATTGCCTCTTCGGCCATGTGGGCCACGGCCTCCGAGTGTACCTATGACAGCTTTGTCCGCATGAAGTTTCAAAAGACCTACCATGCCATCGTGGCGACCCCAGTGAGCCTGGATGAGGTAGTGGTGGGGGAGATGCTTTTCGGGACCTTTAAAAGTGTCCTCTATGGTACGGTCATTTTGCTGGTAATTTTGTTCCTTGGCCTGGTGCGGTCGCCGGCAGCCCTGCTGGTACCACTGGTCCTGGTGTTATGCGGCTTTGTCTTTGCCGAATTGGGGATGATCTGGACCGGCCTGGTACCCAAGATAGACACCTTTAGCTACTTTTTTACTCTCATCATTACCCCTATGTTTCTCTTTGCCGGGGTTTTCTTCCCCCTGGATGCCCTGCCATTAGTCGTCCAGCGCCTGGCCTGGCTGATCCCCCTTTACCATGTGGTGGAGCTAGTCCGGCCCCTGGTCCTGGGGCAGTTAAGCCCAGTTCTCTTGGTCCATGCAGCCTGGCTGGTAGTTTTTATTGCCATCTTTTTCTACCCGCCCCTTTACCTCCTGCGCCGGCGTTTAGCGGGCTAACAGGTTGTCCCGGCCAGGAGAATATGTTATCCTGGGTTTAAGGTTATGAATAAGGGGGCAGCGACCATTATTACCCTGGGTACTTTATTCAGTCCTTACGCCTGGGTACTCATTATCCTGGCAGCAATAGTTATCTTTGGTCCCAAAAGGTTGCCGGAAATCGGCCGCGGCCTGGGCCGGACGATAAAAGAGTTTAAAAAAGGCCTGGATGCTAGCGATAAGCCGGAAAAGAAATAGAATGGGGTAATTGACGGGTAAGTAAAAATATTTCTGGAGGCGTTAAAATGCTCAACCGGCCTTTACTGGCCATAGACATCGGCGGCGGCACCCAGGATATCCTACTGTACCGTCCGGACCAGCCGCTGGAAAACTGCGTCCAGCTCATTTTACCCTCGCCGACGGTAATCTGCGGCCGGCAGGTGGAGGCAGCCACAGCCGCTCGCCGGGACGTCTTCCTCACCGGCTACCTCATGGGCGGCGGTGCCCTGGTGGGTGCCCTGCGCCGCCACCTGGCTGCCGGTTTAAAAGTCTATGCTACGGCCACGGCAGCGCGGACGGTTTATGACGACCTGGATAGGGTGCGGCAACTGGGCATTGAAATAACTGAGGAACCGCCCGGAGATGCAGTAACCATAAAGACGGGCGATGTTGATCTTGATACCCTGGCCGGTAGCCTGGCTCCCTATGGCGTCAGCCTTCCGGCGGAAGTGGCTATAGCCGTCCTGGACCACGGCGAGGCGCCGAAAGGTACAAGCGACCGTCTCTTTCGTTTTCAGCACTGGCAGCGCTTTGTTGCCGGCGGCGGTAGACTGGCAGACCTGCTTTACCGGGAGCCGCCGCGTTATCTTACCCGCATGCAGGCCGTACGGGAGCAGGCGCCGGGGGCATGGCTTATGGACACTGGCGCGGCCGCCCTGTGGGGTGCCCTGTGCGATGCCAGGGTGGCGGCCCGCAGCGAGGAAGGGTTAATCGTTGTCAACTGCGGCAACCAGCACACCATTGGGGTTCTCCTCCAGGGGCAGCGGGTATGGGGCCTGTTTGAGCATCATACCAGCTGTTTAAGCGGCCACAAGCTGGCTCGTTTTGTCGAAAAGCTGAGGGCCGGGGAGCTAACCAATGAGGAAATCTTTAATGACGGCGGTCACGGATGTTATATTGATCCCGGTTACCGGCCGGGTGGGGGCTTCCGTTTCGTTGCCGTAACGGGTCCGCAGCGCCGGCTGACCATACACCAGGATTACTACTGGGCCGCCCCTTATGGTGACATGATGCTTAGCGGCTGTTTCGGCCTGGTGGCCGCGGTGGGCAGTAACACCAGGTAAAATTGCCCTTGACAGGGGTCGGACTTTGGGCTAAACTACCATCTTGAAGGTCCTTTTAAGTTAGTCCGGTGAGGCTAGCAAGGGAGTAGTATAGGTATACTAGTGGTATGCTATGCCTGCGCCAACCTTCATGCGCAGGTTTTTTAATGCCCGGAGGAGGGGTTAAGATGGAGCTGGCGGTCAAAGCCAGGATCATGGATGCCGATAAGCTGCGCCGGGCCCTGACACGCATAGCCCATGAGATCCTGGAGCGCAACCGCGGGACGGAAAACCTGGTCCTAATCGGCATCCGGCGGCGGGGCGTGCCCCTGGCCGAACGACTGCAGAAACTTATTGAGGAGATTGAAGGGGTGAAGGTACCCTTAGGTATTCTCGATATCACCCTCTATCGCGACGATCTCACCACCTTGAGTGTCCAGCCGGTCATTCACCGTACTGAGATCCCCTTTAATATCAGCGGTAAGAAGGTAGTCCTGGTGGATGATGTCCTCTTTACCGGCCGGACGGTCCGGGCGGCCCTGGATGCCTTGATTGACCTGGGCCGGCCGCAGAATATTCAACTGGCAGTAATCATTGACCGGGGCCACCGGGAATTACCCATTCGCGCCGATTATGTGGGGAAAAATGTTCCCACTTCCCGTAAAGAAGAGATTGCCGTTCAACTTGAGGAAATTGACGGCGTCGACCAGGTATTGATCACGGAATTGCCTCAAGAAGCCGGTATCAGTCCTTGAAATTAGTCCCGTGAGGCTAATAAGGACGGGCGGCAGCGTTCCTCCTTATTAGCCGGTAAGCTGATAAGGAGTTTTTTTATGCCCGGGAAACGGAGGGATTTGATTTGCGCTTAAAGCACAAGGACCTGCTGGGGTTAAAAGACCTCACGGCGGAAGAAATTGAACTCATCCTGGAGACGGCGGCCCCTATGAAGGAGATCCTCGGCCGCGATATTAAAAAAGTCCCTACCCTGCGGGGCAAGCTGGTAGTCACCCTTTTCTACGAACCCAGCACCAGGACGCGGACTTCCTTTGAACTGGCCGCCAAGTACATGGGCGCCGATACGGTGAGCATCGCCACCGCCACCAGCAGCATCCAGAAGGGCGAGTCCTTAAGGGATACGGCCCGCACCCTGGCGGCCATGGGTACCGACGCCGTCATCATCCGCCACAGCGCTGCCGGCAGCCCGGCGCTTTTAGCCCGTACTATTGAAGCACCGGTATTAAACGGCGGCGACGGCATGCACGAGCATCCTACCCAGGCCCTGCTGGACATGTTTACCATCAAAGAAAAGCTGGGCGGCTTCAAGGGCTTGAAGGTGGCCATCCTGGGGGACATCCTCCACAGCCGCGTGGCCCGTTCCAACATCTGGGGCCTGACCAAGATGGGCGCCGAAGTGCGGGTAGTCGGCCCGGCGACCCTGATGCCCCCCGAGGTGGAAAAGCTGGGCGTCAAGGTTTACTACAACGCCGAAGAAGCCCTCAAAGATGTGGATGTCATTAACGTCCTGCGCATCCAGAAGGAGCGGCAGAAGAAGGGCCTCTTCCCATCCCTGCGGGAATACGCCCGCCTGTACGAATTGACCCCCCAGCGCCTCAAACTCGCCCGGCCCGGCGCCCTGGTGCTGCACCCCGGTCCCATGAACCGCGGCGTGGAGATTGCCCCGGCGGTAGCCGACGGCCTGCAGGCAGCCATCAACGAACAGGTTACCAACGGCGTGGCCGTACGCATGGCCCTGCTTTACCTGCTGATTGGAGGTGCCAACTGATGGCCATTTTAATCAAAGGCGGGCGGGTAATTGACCCGGCCCAAAACCTGGACGCCCGGCACGACCTGTTAATTGAAGGCAATAAAATAGTTGCCCTGGAAGCCGACATCACAGCCCCGGCGGGAGCCAGGGTAATTCCTGCCGAGGGCAAGATTGTTACCCCCGGCCTGATCGATATGCATGTTCATTTGCGCGAACCGGGGTACGAGCAGAAGGAGACCATTGCCACCGGTACCCGGGCGGCGGCTGCCGGTGGATTTACGGCCGTGGCCTGCATGGCCAATACTAACCCTGTGGCTGACAGCGCCAGCGTCATTGCCTTTATCAAAGAAAAGGCCCGGCAGGAAGGGGTGGTCCGGGTTTACCCCGTGGGTGCCCTGTCCAAAGGGCTGGAGGGTAAGGAAATAGCGGAAATCGGGGACCTGGCGGCGGCCGGCGCGGTAGCCATTTCCGACGACGGCCACCCGGTAATGAACGCCCTGGTCATGCGCCATGCCCTGGAGTATGCCAAAATGTTCAACCTGCCGGTAATCAGCCACTGTGAAGACGCCGATCTAGCTAACGAAGGCCTCATGCATGAAGGCCTCATGTCCACCATCCTGGGCCTCCGGGGGATACCGGCGGCAGCCGAAGAGGTGATGGTCGCCCGGGATCTTATCCTGGCGGAACTCACCGGAGGACGGTTGCACCTGGCCCACGTCAGCACGGCCGGCTCCGTCCGCCTGCTCCAGGAAGCCCGGGCCCGGGGTGTTAAAGTGACGGCCGAAGTTACCCCTCATCACCTTTGCCTGACGGACGGGCTGGTCCAGAGCTACGACACCAGCACCAAGGTCAACCCGCCTTTGCGGCCGGCGGACCACGTGGCGGCCGTGGTGGCGGCCCTGGCGGCCGGGGAGATTGATGCCATCGCCTCTGACCACGCTCCCCACGCCGATGAGGATAAGGATGTAGAATACGATTACGCTCCCTTCGGCATGGTGGGCCTGGAGACAGCCGTCCCTCTGGTGGTGACGGAGCTGATTCTACCTGGAAAATTAAGCTGGCTACAGGCGGTGAAGGCCTGGACGGTGAACCCGGCCTGGATTTTAAATGTACCCGGGGGCAGCCTGGCGCCGGGAGGGGTAGCCGACGTGACCATTATTGACCCAGAGTTGGAGAAAGAAGTCAATGTCAACGAATTTTACTCCCTGGGTCATAACTCTCCCTTGCATGGCCGCAAGCTAAAGGGCTGGCCGGTAGCGACCATCGTCGGCGGCCGCATCGTTATGGAGCAGGGGAAGGTCATAGAGGATTGACTTATGAGGGCCAACAACCCCGCCACGAAGGCAAATAATTTGGCGAAGGAACTTAACCTCTCCTGCAAGAAGATATCGAAACGTTATTTTAGAGGAGTGAACGCCGGTGCAAGGGTTTTTGGTGCTGGCAGACGGTACGGTTTTTACCGGTGAGGCCTTAGGTTATCCCGGCCGCTGCCATGGGGAAGTGGTTTTCAATACCAGCATGACCGGTTACCAGGAGATCCTGACCGATCCCTCTTACTGCGGCCAGATTGTCGCTCTGACCTATCCCCTGATTGGCAACTACGGCATTAACGCCGAGGATTGGGAATCCCAACGCCCCCAGGTAGCCGGCTTTATCGTCCATGAAGCCTGCCCTCGGCCCAGCCACTGGCGGGCCACCGGGGACATTAACCATTATTTAAAGGAAAACCGCATCCCGGCCCTCCAGGGGGTGGATACCCGTGCCCTCACGCGGCACCTGCGCCGCCACGGTACCATGCGGGGTATCCTGGCCACCGGGGAGGTTGATATCGAGGCGCTAAAGGCCCTGGCCGCCACGGAGCCGCCTTTAAGCGGGCCCAAACTGGTGCCGGCCGTGACCAATAAGGAACCTTTTACGGTTGAAGGCGGCGAGCGCCGCATAGTCCTCTATAATTTCGGTGTCAAGGAGAATATCATCCGCTGGCTCCACCGCGTGGGCTGTACGGTCATGGTCATGCCGGCCCGGAGTACGGCGGCTGACATTTTAGCCGCCCGGCCCCACGGGGTGGCCATTTCCAACGGCCCGGGCGACCCCAAGGATGTTCCCTACGGGGTGGCAACCATCCGGGAACTCCTGGGCAAAGTACCCATGATGGGCATCTGCCTGGGCCACCAGCTCCTGGCCCTGGCCCTGGGGGGCGATACCTATAAGCTCCCCTTCGGTCACCGGGGCGGCAACCACCCGGTCAAGGATTTAAGTACCGGCCGGGTCTACATCACCTCCCAGAACCACGGCTACGCCGTCCGGGCCGAATCCCTACCGGGAGAAGTGGCCGTCTCCCACATCAACCTTAATGACGGCACCGTTGAGGGCCTGCGCCACCGGCAGCTGCCTATCTTTTCCGTCCAGTACCATCCCGAGTCTTCGCCGGGACCGACTGATTCAGAGTACCTTTTCCATGAATTTATCCAGATGGTAGATGGCAACCTGGGAAAGGAGGGCCACTGAGATGCCGGTTAAACCGGGGTTAAAAAAGATCATGGTCATAGGATCCGGGCCCATTATTATCGGCCAGGCGGCGGAATTTGATTACGCCGGCACCCAGGCCTGCCGGGCTTTAAAAGAAGAAGGGATGGAGGTTGTCCTGGTCAATTCCAACCCGGCTACCATCATGACCGACCGGGACATGGCCGATCGCGTTTACCTGGAACCCCTGACCCTGGATTTTGTAGCCAAGATTGTTCGCCAGGAGCGGCCCGACGGCCTGATCCCCACCCTGGGGGGGCAGATGGGGCTGAACCTGGCCCTGGAGCTGGCCGAAGCCGGCGTCCTGGAGGAAACCGGGGTAGAGCTGCTGGGGACGCCTTTAAAGGCCATCCAGCGGGCCGAGGACCGGGAGCAGTTCAAGGCCATGATGCTGGAACTGGGGGAACCGGTACCCGAGAGCCGGATTGTCAACACCGTCGAGGAAGCCCTGGCCTTTGCCGGGGAAATCGGTTACCCGGTCATTGTGCGGCCGGCCTATACCCTGGGCGGTACCGGCGGCGGGGTGGCCCGGAATGAGGCGGAGCTGGAGTCCATTGCCTTGAAGGGCCTGAAGCTTAGCCTCATCAAACAGGTCCTGGTGGAGCGCTCCGTCGCCGGCTGGAAGGAGATCGAGTACGAAGTCATCCGCGACGGGGCCGATAACTGCATTACCGTCTGCAATATGGAAAATATCGACCCGGTAGGTATCCATACCGGCGACAGCATCGTCGTCGCCCCTTCCCAGACCCTTTCGGACCGGGAGTACCACCTGCTGCGCCGCTCGGCCCTCAAGATCATCCGCGCCCTGGGCATCGAAGGGGGCTGCAATATCCAGTTCGCCCTGGATCCCGGCAGTATGCGCTATTACGTCATTGAGGTCAACCCCCGGGTCAGCCGCTCCAGCGCCCTGGCTTCCAAGGCTACCGGCTACCCCATTGCCCGGGTGGCCACCAAGATCGCCCTAGGTCTGACCCTTGACGAGATTCCCAATGCCGTCACCCGGGAAACCAAAGCCTGCTTTGAACCGGCCCTGGATTATGTCGTCGTGAAAATCCCGCGCTTTCCCTTCGATAAATTCTCCCTGGCCGAACGCCTCCTGGGTACCCAGATGAAGGCCACCGGGGAGGTAATGGCCATTGACCGCACCTTCAGCGGCGCCCTCTTAAAGGCCATTCGCTCCCTGGAATTAAAACTCGATGGTTTAAGGGTGCCGGCCTTCCAGCGTTTCAGCGACGGCGCCCTGCGCCGCAAAATGGCCGAGGCCGACGACGAGCGCCTGTTTGTCATTGCCGAAGCCCTGCGCCGGGGCTGGACCATTGCTGCCATCCATGAAATCACCGGCATTGACCCGTATTTTTTAGGCGAGATTGAAGCCATTGTCGCCATGGAAGAAAAACTTATAGCGGCAGGTCCTACCCTGGATGGGGTTACCTTAAGGCGCGCCAAGGCCATGGGCTTCAGCGATGGCGAGATTGCTAACTTTACCGGCCTGCCGCCGGCGGCCATTGCCCGGCAGCGGCAGGAAGAGGGGATCAGGCCCACCTTTAAGATGGTGGATACCTGCGCGGCCGAGTTTGAAGCCGTCACGCCCTATTACTATTCCAGCTACGATGTCGAAGACGAGGTGCGGCCCCTGGATGGCCGCAAGGTTGTGGTCCTAGGAGCGGGGCCCATTCGCATCGGCCAGGGGATCGAGTTTGACTACTGCTCGGTCCATGCCGCCTGGGCCCTGCGCCGCGCCGGGGTGCACCCCATAATGATCAATAACAACCCGGAAACGGTCAGCACCGATTTTGATACCTCAGACCGCCTTTACTTTGAGCCCCTGACACCGGAAAATGTGTTGAACGTCCTGGAACGGGAGCAGCCGGAAGGGGTGATTGTCCAGTTCGGCGGCCAGACGGCCATCAACTTAGCCAAGGTAGTGGCCGATGCGGGCTTTAAGGTCCTGGGTACTACGGTGGCCGATATTGACCGGGCCGAAGACCGGGAAAAGTTTGACGCCCTGCTGAATGAACTCCGGATCCCCCGGCCCCGGGGCGGGACGGCGACTTCCGTAGCCGGGGCGGCGAGGATTGCCAAAGAACTCGGTTTCCCGGTGCTGGTGCGGCCTTCCTACGTCCTGGGCGGCCGGGCCATGGAGATCGTCCACAGTGAGGGCGAACTCCTGGAGTATGCCACCACCGCCGTCAGGGTGGCCCCGGAACACCCCATCCTGGTGGATAAATACCTGCCGGGGACCGAGGTGGAAGTGGACGCCGTCAGTGACGGTGAGACCGTTCTTATCCCCGGCATTATGGAACACGTCGAGCGGGCCGGCGTCCACTCCGGCGACAGCATCGCCATTTACCCCGCCCACAGCTTACCACCGGGAGTGGCGGAAAAAATTGTTTCCTATACCGAACAGCTGGCCCGGGCCCTCCAGGTGCGCGGCCTCCTCAATATCCAGTTTGTCATTCACCAGGGGGAGGTCTATGTTCTGGAGGTTAATCCCCGCTCCAGCCGGACGGTACCGTATCTCTCCAAGATTACCGGCGTGCCCATGGTGGCCCTGGCCACCAACGTGATGCTGGGTAAAAGCCTTCCGGAGCAGGGCTACCGGGGAGGCTTAATGCCGCCGCCGGATTTTACCGCCGTGAAGGTCCCCGTCTTTTCCTTCGGCAAGCTCCTCCAGGTGGATACCTCCCTGGGACCGGAAATGAAGTCCACCGGCGAAGTAATGGGCATCGATCCCGTCTATGAGAGGGCCCTTTATAAAGGTCTGGTGGCTGCCGGCTGCGCCATCCCCGGCCGGGGCACCCTGCTGGCCACCATTGCCGATAAGGACAAGGCGGAAGCGGTACCCATCATCAAAGGTTTTGCCGGACTGGGCTTCAAGGTGGTGGCTACCGCCGGCACGGCCGGCGCCCTGGCCGCGGCCGGGCTCTTTGTGGAGAGGGTGGGGAAGATCCGCGAGGGTTCGCCCCATATCCTGGATTATATCCGCGAAGGGAAGATACACTTCGTCCTCAACACCCTGACTAAGGGCAAGATGCCCGGCCGGGACGGCTTTAAGATCCGCCGCGCCGCAGCCGAACTGGGTATCCCCTGCCTGACCTCCCTGGACACGGCCCGGGCCCTGCTGAAAGTGCTCCAGTCCCTGCAGGCCGGGGATGAATTTGAACTTAAACCTTTGCAGGAGTATGTATCCGGTGCATAGTATCTCTTGCTTCTAATTGCAAAACCGCACCATCTCTACACCCTCTCCACCTCTACTTCGCTTTTCGAACTATAGGCTCATAAAGTGAGATTTAAGAGCGCCTATTTTGTCCATGTAGAGTACAGGAGATGATCTATATGCCTTCCAGAGATAAAATAATCGTTGCTTTAGATGTACCCGACCTGGCGGCCGGGGAAAAGTTGGTAGACCAGCTTTTCCCCTACGTCGGCATGTTTAAAGTAGGCCTGGAGTTTTACACGGCCGCTGGACCGGCGGCCATCCGTATGATCAAGGAACGAGGCGGCAAAGTCTTTGCCGACCTGAAGCTCCACGACATCCCCAACACCGTGGCCGGGGCGACCCGGGCCCTGGTGCGCCTGGGGGTGGACATGCTCAACGTCCATGCTGCCGGCGGCAGGAGCATGATGGAGGCCGCGGCAGCGGCTGCCAGGGAAGAAGCTGCCGCAGTTGGACGCCCGGCACCGGTCCTCATTGCCGTTACCGTCTTGACGAGCCTGGATGGGGAAGCTCTGCGCCACGAGGTGGGAATTGAGCGGGAGGTAGAGGAGCAGGTGGTGCGCTGGGCGCGACTGGCCCGGGACTCCGGCCTGGACGGGGTGGTGGCCTCACCCCGGGAGATCCGGGCTATCCGGGAAGCATGCGGGCCGGAATTCGTCATTGTAACGCCGGGGGTGCGCCCGGCGGGAGCCGACCTGGGCGACCAGCGCCGGGTCATGACCCCGGCCGCGGCCCTGCAGGAGGGGGCTTCTTACCTGGTAATCGGCCGCCCCATTACGGCTGCCCCCGACCCGGCTGCCGCCGCCAGGGCTATTGAGAGGGAGATGGAGGGCATTATATAACCAGTTAACGAAAGCCATCAGAGTAGACTTAGGCTCTCGCCACGACGTAGGCTGCAAAACATCGGGTTCATTTGTCAATACTATGATAGCCTCTCGGCTGACCATAAAAAGCTTGATAGGTCGTCTTGTAGGCGTTACAATAATCATAAATCGTTCTGTCTATAAAAAATGGAGTGAAACACGATGCGTGAGTGGAAGGCAATAGAGATTGAAAAGCAAATTGCTTCCCAAATGCCGGAAATCAACCGTAGAATTATTCGCTCTCGCAGCGAACGCGTAACCAGGAGAAGGCCGCGGGACCCGGAAGAGCAAGAAATACTGGACCACCTTTGTATTTATAAATGGCAAAGGTCCGTTGCGGATGGTAAGGTAAAAATTTTAAGTAAACGAGAGTGGTATTATGAATTCGATTGAAGAAGCCAGACAGGCCATAGCTCGTCTAGTTTCTAAAAATCGCTATGAAGCAATGATAGAAACGACCGCTATCTTCACAGAATTAATGGAACCTTACGGCATAAAACCCGTAATTGTCGGAGGACTGGCGGTGGAAATTTACACCCGCGGTCAATATACTACACAGGATATCGATTTGATTTTAGGGCGCAGGGACTTAGCCAATGAAATCTTTTTACAATTAGGGTTTATAAAAGAAGGTAGGCACTGGTTTCATCCGGAAATAGATATTGGTATAGAAATTCCCAATGATGTTCTAGAAGATGCTGATGAAGAAAAAATTATTAAACTTCACCTGCCGAGTGGTAGACATGTATACGTGATCGGGATAGAAGATATTATTTTAGATCGTCTACGGGCCTGCATTTACTGGCAGTCAACCTCCGATTGTGAATGGGGTCTTAGGATGTTGAAGGTACATCGTGATAGATTAGATATAGATTATATGCTTTCAGCAGCGGGCCAGGATTATCCAGCTACCCTACAGAAACTAAAGGAATGGTTGAATGAATAAACAAAAATGAATGTCCTGCCATGGGCATTACTTTAGGCATCCTACTCCGCCGGCGTTACGTAAACCGTGCGCTGGTGGTCGTAAATGACCATTCCGGGCCTGGCGCCGGCGGGTTTGCGGACGTTTTTCACCAGGGTGTAGTCGACCGGTACCCGGCTGGATTGGCCGGCGCGGCTGTAGCGAGCGGCCAGCCGGGCCGCCATTTCCAGGGTAGGGGCGGGTACTTCCCGGCCCCCGGTACGGATGATCACATGGGAGCCGGGGATGTCTTTGGCATGGAGCCAGAGGTCGCCTGGAGCAGCATATTTTAAGGTCAACCAGTCGTTCTGGCGGTTATTTTTGCCCACCAGGATTTTAAGACCGTCTGGTGAAGTGAATTCCAGGGGCTGGGAGGGCCGGGGGGCCTCTTTTTTGCCGCCCTTTTTGCTGGGTTTGCCCGGCTTTTCTTTTTCCTTTTCTTCCGGCAGGTAGCCAGCCTGGCGCAGTTCCCGGCGGATTTCCGCCAGGTCGTCGTAACTTGCGGCCATGCTCAAGGCCTGGGCGATGCTTTCCAGGTAGGCTATTTCGGCCCGGGTTTGTTCCAGCTGCTCAGCGGCCAGGCGGGCGGCATTTTTGGCCTTGTTATAGCGATGGAAATACCGCTGGGCGTTTTCGGCCGGGGTCAGGGCCGGATCCAGCTCGATGGTTACCGGTTCGCCTGCCGGGTCATAGAAGTTGGGGGCCGTTAAAGCAGCTTCCCCTTTTTTCAGGCGGTAGATATTGGCGGTGATGAGCTCCCCGGCTAGGCGGAATTTTTCCGCATCAGCGGCTTCGGCCACCGTAGCGGCCTGGAGGCCTTCTTTTTTATAGCAGCGTTTTAATTCCCGCTCCAAGATATGCTCTAAGCTGCTCCTGGCCCCTTCAAGGAGCTGTTGCTCCCTGCGGGCCTGATAGTAACTGTCGCAGGCGGCCGAAGGGGTTGAAAAATATTCCCTCGGCAATCCCTGGTACTGGGAAAGTTCAAAGGCGGCAAAGGCCAGGGGCCGGCGTTCCTGCCCCAGGACGACAACCGGCTGCCAAGCGGCCGGGCTGGTAGCCGCCATGATTTCCCGGAGGGCCTGGTAAATGCGGGCCAGTTCGTATTCGCCGCAGCCTTCCAGGGTTGCTCCGGCCGGCAGGCCGGCCCGGCAGACGACTTCCCGGGCGGTTTCCGGCCCCAGGCCGGCGAGTTTTTCCACCAGCAGGCGCTCCAGGAGAGTATCCCAGGGGCCTTCCCACAGGAGGCGGGCAAAGGCTTCGTCATCGAGGCCGCGGGGATCGGCCTTGGCCTGGGCTGGCGGCGGGACATAGGGGCGCCCGGGCAGGACCTCCCGGTGGCGGCTGACGGCATGGGTGTAACGGCGGGCGGCGTCAATAATGCTGCCGTCGGGGTTGAGCAGGATGATATTGGAGTGCTTGCCCATGATTTCAATTAACAGCACCCGCGTTCCCGGCCGGCCCAGTTCATCGGTCGTCTGGAAATGTAATGCCAGGACCCGCTCCAGGCCCGGCTGCTCGACGGCCACTAGGGTCCCACCCTCCAGGTGTTTGCGCAGGACCATGCAGAAGAGGGGTGGTGTGACGGGATTGGTAAAGCTGGCCGCCGTTAGATGCACCCGGGCCTGGTCGGCCAGGCTGCAGAGGAGGAGTTTCCTGGTGTCACGGCCTTTACGCAGGTGGAGAATAATCGTTTCTTTTTCGGGTTGAAAGATGCGGTCAACACGGCTGCCGATCAATCCGGAGAGTTCTTCCTTGATGGCAGCCAGGAAGAGGCCGTCATAAGCCATGATATATGCTCCTTCAAAAGTTGAAGTACGAAGTTAGAGACCGTAAGGCATCCGGCACCCGGCCTCTGCATAAACGGTTGGTGAGCGTTGTGAGGCTCCTTTAAAATGAGCCATACACGACTTTAGTATATCATTACCTGAAGGTGACTGGAAACTCCCTGCCCGGCTGTTCTTTTCTTCCAGGGACAGGCATACACTGATGGTGATTCTGGAAAAAAGAAGGGGCGAGGGGAATGCAGTCACGACTGTGGTACCAGTTGAGTCCTGGAGAGGCCTTAGAGGCTTTACAGACCGATGCCGGGCGGGGCCTGGCGGAATTGGAAGCGCGCCGGCGCCTGGAGGAAGCTGGTCCCAACCAGCTCAAGGCCAAACCCAAGGTGCCGCCTTATAGAATTTTCCTGGCCCAGTTTCAGGATTTCATGGTCCTGGTCCTCCTGGCGGCTACGGCCGTTTCGGCCTTCCTCGGGGAAACGGCCGATGCCATTACCATTGTGGCTATAGTAGTCATCAATGCTATCCTGGGCTTTGTCCAGGAATACCGCGCCGAACGTTCCCTGGAAGCCTTGAAGGAAATGGCGGCGCCGGAGGCCCGGGTCAGGCGGGATAATGAGGTCCGGCGGGTACCGGCGCGGGATATCGTACCCGGCGATATTTTGCTCCTGGAAAGCGGTGACCGGGTGGCGGCCGACGCCCTGCTGCTGAAAGCCATTAACCTCCAGGCCGATGAGGCGGCCCTCACAGGGGAGTCGGTACCGGTCCATAAGGAGCCCGGTCCTTTGAGAGGGACGGTAGCCGTCGGCGACCGGCGCAACATGGTCCACCAGGGAACGGTGATCACCAGCGGCCGGGGCGAAGCCGTAGTGGTAGCTACGGGCATGAACACGGAAGTAGGCCAGATTGCTGGAATGCTCCAGGAAGTAGAAGATGAAGATACCCCTTTACAAAAACGCCTGGCCTCCTTAGGCCGCTGGCTGGTGCTGGCCTGCCTGGCCATCTGCGCTACAGTGGTTATTATCGGTACCATGCGGGGCGAAGAGCTCTATGGCATGTTCCTGGCCGGCGTAAGCCTGGCTGTGGCAGCCATCCCCGAGGGCCTGCCGGCCATTGTCACCGTCTGCCTGGCCCTGGGGGTGCAGAAGATGGTGCAGCGCAATGCCATCATTCGCAAGCTGCCGGCCGTGGAAACCCTGGGATGTGCGACGGTGATTTGCTCGGACAAGACCGGGACACTCACCCAGAACCAGATGACTGTGCGCCGGGTTTGGGCCGGCGGCAAGAGCCTTATGGTGAGCGGGACAGGATATATTCCCCAGGGTGAATACCAGGACCAGGGGCGGCGGGTGGCGGTGGATGGCGACCTCAAGATGCTGCTGACCATTGCCGCCCTGTGCAATAATGCCCTGCTGCAAAAGGCCGGGCTGACCATTGGCGGCTGGCTGCGCCGGGGCAACGGGCGGGAGAAGGCCGGTGTGGGACAAAAGACCGGTTTCTTCAGTAAAATGTTTGGCGGCCGCAACGGCGGCAACTGGAGTATCAGCGGCGACCCCACGGAAGGCGCCCTGCTGGTGGCGGCTGCCAAAGGGGGTCTCTGGCGGGAAAGGCTGGAGCGGGAAGAGCCCCGGGTAGCCGAGATTCCCTTTGATTCCGGCCGCAAGCGCATGAGTGTTATCTGCCGGGCGGGCCGGGGCTTACGGGCCTATGTCAAAGGGGCCCCGGATGTCATCCTCGACCTCTGCGACCGTATCCTCGTAGACGGCAGGGTCCTGCCCCTGGATGCCGCCCGGCGCGAACTCATGAGAGCCGAAAATGAGGCTATGGCCGGGCAAGCCCTGCGGGTCCTGGCCCTGGCCTACCGCGACCTGGAGGCAGGGGCGGAAATAAAAGGAGAAACGGTAGAAAAGAACCTCATCCTGGTGGGCTTAATGGGCATGCTGGACCCGCCGCGGCCGGAAGCGGCGGCGGCCATCCGCGTCTGCCACCAGGCCGGGATTAAAGTGGTCATGATTACCGGTGACCACCAGGTAACGGCCCGGGCCGTGGCCCGCGAACTGGGCCTGCCGGCAGGGGCAGGGCAGGTTTTAAACGGCCGGGAACTGGAAACGATGAACGATACCGAGCTGGCCAGGGTAGCCCCGGAAGTCAATGTCTACGCCCGGGTTTCGCCCCACCACAAGCTGCGTATTGTCCGGGCCCTAAAGGCCAACGGCCATATTGTGGCCATGACCGGGGACGGGGTCAACGATGCCCCGGCCATTAAAGAGGCCGATATTGGTATTGCCATGGGCCGCAGTGGTACTGACGTGGCCAGGGAAGCCGCCGCCATGGTCCTGGCCGACGACAATTTCGCCACCATTGTGGCCGCCGTGGAAGAGGGCCGCGGCATTTACGATAATATCCGCAAATTTATCCGTTACTTGTTGTCCTGTAATATCGGGGAAGTGTTTACCATGTTCGTAGCGGCCATCAGCGGCCTGCCCCTGCCCCTCTTACCCATCCAGATTCTCTGGATGAACCTGGTTACCGATGGGCTGCCGGCTATGGCCCTGGGGGTGGACAAAAAGGAGCCGGGCCTGATGCAGCGGCCGCCCCACCAGCCCGGGGAAAGTGTCTTCGCGCGCGGCCTGGGTAAGGGCATGGCTGTCCTGGGCCTCCAGATTGGCCTGGCCACCCTGGCCGTTTTTATCCTGGGCCTGTACCTGGGTGATGGCGATTTAATTACCGCCCGCACCCTGGCCTTTACCACCCTGGTCATGGCCCAGCTCTTCGCCGTCTTTGAATGTCGCTCGGAACACCTTTCGCCCTTTGCGGTAGGTTATTTTTCCAACCCCTACCTGGTGCTGGCCGTAGCCTGCTCAGTCACCATGCAACTGCTGGTACTTTACGTACCCTTTCTACAGGTTGTTTTTAAAACAGCACCCTTAAACTCCTTCCACTGGGGCATAGTTTTACTGGCAGCCGGGTGGCGCACCCTCCTCCAGGCCATCAGCTACTACCTGGTGGCCCCGGTCTGGCGCCTGGTCTGGCAAAAGTAAAATAAGGGTGGTAAAAATTAAAGGGTAATGTTAAAATAAAACAATGAAATGCCGCGAATGATAAGGGTGATTGCCTTTGCATTTTGTCAAGATGCATGGCCTGGGTAATGATTTTGTGCTGGTAAATGCCCTGGAAGAAAAAGAACTGGGCGATTTACCAGTCCTGGCACGGCGGGTCTGCCACCGCCGCTTTGGTATTGGCGCCGATGGGCTGATCCTGGTTTTGCCTTCAGCCCGGGCGGACTTAAGGATGCGGATTTTTAACCCCGACGGCAGCGAGCCGGAGATGTGCGGCAATGGCATTCGCTGCTTTGCCCGCTATGCCTATGAAGCGGGGCTGGTGCGGGGACCGGAAATCCAGGTGGAAACCCTGGCCGGAATTATAAAGCCCCGGCTGATCCTCAATGGTGATCAAGTAGCCGGTGTCCGGGTAGACATGGGCGAGCCTCGCCTGGAGCGGGGCCAGATTCCCATGGCCGGTGAAGGTTCCCCGGTGGTGAATGAGCCGGTGACGGTAGCTGGCACCACCTGGCGGGGAACCTGTGTTTCCATGGGAAATCCCCATTGCGTTTTTTTTGTTGAGGATGTAGCGGGGGCTCCCGTGAATACGGTAGGGCCGGCAGTAGAAAACCACCCCCTCTTTCCCCAGCGCACCAACGTCGAGTTCATCGAGGTCCTGAACCGCGGCGAGCTAAAAATGCGCGTCTGGGAGCGGGGAGCCGGGGAGACCATGGCCTGCGGTACCGGTGCCTGCGCTGCCGCCGTCGCCGGCGTCCTCACCGGCCGCAGCAACCGGGAAGTGACGGTCCACCTGGCCGCCGGTGACCTGCAGATCGAATGGTCGAGGGAGAATAACCATGTTTACATGACCGGACCAGCAGTAGAAGTCTTCCGGGGCCATTTCCCCCTCCATGAGGAGTAAAACCACCACCGCAGGTGGGATGTAATGTAGCTTTAAGGGGCGGGAGGACAACCCCTCGTTGAATAGCATGCTATTTTGGTAAGGAGGATAAATTATGCAAGAAGCCAGGCGTATCCGCGAGTTACCACCCTACTTATTTGCCCGCATTGAGAAAAAAATTGAAGAGGCCCGGGAACAGGGAGTTGATATCATCAGCCTGGGTATCGGCGATCCTGATCTCCCTACCCCGGCCCATGTCATAGATAAACTGGTGGAACAGGCCCATAACCCCGAAAACCACCGCTACCCCACCTCAGTAGGGATGCTCTCTTTTCGCCAGGCCGTGGCCGACTGGTACCGCAACCTTTACAATGTTGACCTTGATCCCCGCCGGGAAGTAGTAACCCTCATTGGGTCCAAAGAGGGTATCGCCCATATCTCCTTTTGCTATGTTGACCCCGGCGATATCAACCTGGTACCCGACCCCGGTTACCCCGTCTACCATATCGGCACCCTGCTGGCCGGCGGGGAATCCTACTTTATGCCCCTCACGGCGGCCAACGGCTTTTTGCCTGACCTTAAGGAGATTCCCAGCGATGTCGCCCGGCGGGCGAAGCTGATGTTTATCAATTACCCCAATAACCCTACCGGTGCTGTGGCCGACCTTAAATTTTTCCAGGAAGTTGTCGAGTTCGCCAAAAACTACGATCTCATTGTCTGCCACGATGCCGCTTACAGCGAAATTACCTACGACGGCTATCGCGCCCCTTCCTTCCTGCAAACTCCCGGGGCTAAAGACGTGGGTATTGAATTTAACTCCGTATCCAAACCCTATAATATGACCGGCTGGCGCCTGGGCTGGGCCTGCGGCCGCGCCGATGTCATCGAGGCCCTGGGCCGGCTCAAGTCCAACATTGACTCCGGGGCCTTCCAGGCCGTCCAGTATGCCGGCATTGCCGCCCTGACGGGGCCCCAGGACGGTCTTGCTGAAGTCCGGCGCATTTACCAGGAGCGGCGGGACATCATTGTTGAGGGACTTAACTCCCTGGGCTGGCAGCTGGAGAAGCCCAAAGCTACCTTTTACGTCTGGGCGCCGGTACCCAAAGGCTATACTTCGGCCGGGTTTGCCGAGATGGTCCTGGAGAAGGCCGGCGTGATTATAACTCCAGGTAACGGTTATGGTAATTATGGCGAAGGTTATTTCCGTATTGCTTTAACCATCAGCAAAGAACGCATGCAGGAGGCCATTGAACGCCTGCGGCGTGCCTTGGGAAAAGTAGAATTTTAATGGCAATCAGGGGCGCAAAACTTTTGCGTCTTTCCTTAAATGGAAGGGGCAGGCCATGCTGAACAGTATGACGGGTTATGGCCGGGGTGAAGCCAGCGGTACCGGCAGGACTGTTACTGTAGAGATTAAGGCCCTAAACCAGCGTTTCCTGGATGTGGTGATCCGGCTACCCCGCCTTTATACGGCCCTGGAAGAAAAGATACGCCAGGTCGTTAAAAATAGCCTCAGCAGGGGCCGCGTGGAAGTAATGGTGAGCATCAGCGAAGAAAATGTGGAAAAACGGCCGCTAACCGTTGACATGGGCCTGGCAATGGCGTATTATAATGCCTTGAAGGAATTGGCGCAAAATCTGGCTATTCCGGCGGATATTACCGCCGAGAAGCTATTAGCTATGCCAGAGGTCGTTAAAGTTGCCGAACCGGAATGGGACGAGGCCACCCTCTGGCCGGTAGTAGCCGGGGCTTTAGAAAAAGCCCTGGAGAATTTACTCGCTATGCGCCGGGCCGAAGGGCAACGCCTGCAGGCTGACCTGGAAGCCAGGGCCGCGTATGTCCGCCGGCAGGTGGAAGCTATCCGGGAACGGGCGCCAGAAGTACCCCGGGAATATGCTGAGCGTCTTAAAGAGCGGGTAGCCGAACTAACCGGGGGCCTTGCTCTGGATCCCGGGCGCCTGGAGATGGAAGTAGCCCTGCTGGCCGAACGGGCTGATATCACCGAGGAAATCATCCGCCTTTTAAGTCACCTGGAGCAAATGGCAACGGCCATGGCCGGGGCAGAACCGGCGGGGCGGCGGCTGGATTTTATCCTGCAGGAAATGTGGCGGGAGATTAATACCATCGGCTCCAAGGCCAGTGACCTGGCCATTAGTAATCTAGTAGTAGCGGTTAAGGGTGAACTGGAGAAGATGCGCGAACAGGTCCAGAACGTGGAGTAGGTAAAGGAGGGGGAGTATGGACCTCAAATTAATTAACATTGGCTTTGGCAACATTGTTTCCGCCCGGCGCATAGTAGCCATTGTCAGCCCCGAGTCCGCACCCATTAAACGAATTATCCAGGAAGCCCGCGACCGCGGCATGTTAATTGATGCCACCTATGGCCGCCGGACCAGGGCGGTGATTATTACCGACAGCGATCATATCATCCTGTCGGCCGTCCAGCCGGAAACGGTGGCTCACCGCCTGTCTTCCCGGGAACCTATTAATACAAGTGAGGAAGCGGAAGAATAAATTCCGGCTGGATAACAGCAAAGCACTACCGGGACGCGGGTGGCCACGATAAATGGCAGCGCGAATATATCTTTGTCCTTGATCCCCAGGGAAAAACGTATAAAAGAGCGTTTTCCTGCGGGTGTTTTTATCTTTTCGGGAGGAAGAAATATTGAAACAGCCATCCCTGGATCAACTGGAAAAGCGAGTTGGCAGCAAATACGCCCTGGCGGTCCTGGCCGCCAAGAGGGCGCGGACGCTGACGGAAGGGCAGTTTGCCAACCTGTACCCTAAGGGGACCAAGCCAGTAACGGTAGCCCTTATGGAGATTGCTGAGGGCAAGATAAATTACGAGTGGGGCAAGAAGAAAGCGTGAAGGTCTTAGAGGGCAAAACCATCCTTTTAGGGGTCTGCGGCGGCATTGCCGCCTACAAGGCGGCCGAGCTTTGCCGGCTTTTGGTCCAGGAAGGGGCTACCGTCCGGGTGATCATGACAGCAGGGGCAACGGAATTTATTACCCCCCTGACCTTCAGCACCCTAACGGGGCAACCGGCCCTGACGGCAATTTTCGGGGCCGGGAGCGGGGGACCCTTGACCCATATTGACCTGGCTAACAAAGCTGATCTTTTCCTCGTCGCCCCGGCGACGGCCAATATCCTGGCCAAGCTGGCCACCGGCCTGGCCGATGACCTCCTGAGTACCACAGCCCTGGCGGTAAACTGTCCCACCCTGGTGGCCCCGGCTATGAATGTGAATATGTATGCAAAAGCAGCCGTCCAGGAAAACCTGGCGACATTAAAACGGCGCGGCTGGGGCATTATTGAACCGGAAGAAGGCTTCCTGGCCTGCGGTACTACGGGCAAAGGCCGGCTGGCCAGTTTAGAGCGTATAGTCGCTGCCTGCCGGCGAGCCCTGGCACCCCAGGATTACAGGGATCTGGTGGTGCTGGTGACTGCCGGCGGCACCAGGGAACCACTGGACCCGGTAAGGTACATAGGTAATTACAGCTCCGGTAAAATGGGTTATGCCCTGGCCCGGGCAGCCTGGGAGCGTGGTGCCAGGGTGACGCTAATCACTGCCAGCCCGCTACCGCCGCCACCCGAGGTAGAAGTGGTGCGGGTCCAGACGGCAGCCGAAATGCTGGCCGCCCTGGAGGAGCGGTTTGCGGGAGCAGATATAGTCCTCAAGGCCGCCGCGGTAGCCGATTTCCGGCCTGTAGCTAAGGCAACGCAGAAGATCAAAAAGGGGCAACAGAGGGAATTATTTGTTCACCTCGAACCGACTGTGGATATCCTGGCTTGCTTAAGCAGGATGAAAGAAAGACAAATATTAGTCGGCTTTGCCGCCGAAACGGAAGACTTGCTGGCAAACGCCGGGCAAAAGTTACATGACAAACAGCTGGATTTAATCGTAGCCAATGATGTTACCAGGCCCGGGGCAGGATTTGGCAGCGAAACAAATATTGTCACTTTGCTTTTTCCTGGCGGCCGTAAGGAAGAATTACCGCAGTTACCAAAGCTAGAAGTGGCCCACCGTATCCTGGATGCCGTCACAACTTTGCCGCGCTTTCCGGGGAGGAGCGCAGGGCCGGAAAGGGAGGAATAAAGAAATGGCACGCAAGTTATTTACATCCGAATCTGTAACTGAAGGGCATCCTGATAAAATTGCCGACCGCATTGCCGACGCCGTCCTGGATGCCATTTATGAAAAGGATCCCCTGGCCAGGGTGGCCTGCGAGTGCCTGGTCAGTACCGGGCTGGTCCTGGTGGCCGGGCAGATAACCACCGATTGCTATGTGGATATACCGCGGGTGGCCCGGGAAACCATTCGCGAGATTGGCTACACCAGGGCCAAATTTGGCTTTGACTGCGATACCTGTGCTGTGGTCACATCCATTGATGAGCAGTCGCCGGATATTGCCATGGGCGTCAATGAAGCCTGGGAGAAAAAGCAGGGGGTAGCCAGGGATGAATTAGAGACTCTGGGCGCCGGCGACCAGGGAATGATGTTTGGCTATGCTACCCGGGAGACGCCGGAGTATATGCCCATGCCTATTGCCCTGGCCCATAATCTCACGCGCCGGTTGGCTGAGGTGCGGAAAGAAAGGATCCTGCCCTATTTACGGCCGGACGGTAAGTCCCAGGTGACGGTGGAATATGAAGACGGCCGGCCTGTAAGGGTGGATACTGTTGTTATTTCCACCCAGCACCGGCCCGACATCGAGATGGCCGCCTTAAGGGACGACATCCTGGAAACCGTCATCAAGCCTGTGATCCCGGCTGAGATGCTGGATAACCGGACGAGATATTTTATTAATCCCACCGGCCGCTTTGTCGTTGGCGGCCCCCAGGGCGATACCGGCCTCACCGGCCGCAAGATTATTGTCGATACCTATGGTGGTATGGCCCGCCACGGCGGCGGTGCCCTCTCCGGCAAGGATCCCACCAAGGTGGACCGCTCGGCTGCCTATGCTGCCCGCTATGTGGCCAAAAACGTGGTGGCAGCCGGCCTGGCTGACCGCTGCGAGGTGCAGGTGGCCTATGCCATCGGTGTGGCCCGGCCGGTATCCATCAGCGTGGAAACCTACGGGACCGGCAAAATCAGCGACGAGCGGCTGGTAGAATTGATCCAGGCCCACTTTGACCTGAGGCCGGGAGCCATTATCCGCGACCTGGATCTGCGCCGGCCCATATACAAGCAGGTGTCCGTCTATGGCCATTTCGGCCGGCCCGACCTGGACCTCCCCTGGGAACGGCTGGACAAGGTAGAAGCCCTGCGGGCGGATGCTGGTTTATAGTTATAGTCGAGGCCTTTGAGGGAAGGTATAAGCCAGAGTAATTTGTGGCCTTGATACGTAAGGGCCTCCGGTATAATTCCGGAGGCCTTGATTTTCTCCCGGAGAAAGAGTTTTGTGAGCTGAGTAGGACGGTAAGCCGATTGCGCCAGGCATTTTGTGGTGCCATTGCCAGAGTGGCCGCTAAAAATGAAGACGGTAACGGTGGGGGGCAAAACAGGCAAAACGAAATAGTGTTGATTCCCCGGCCGGGTGGTGTTATAATATCCCTTGTGATAAGTGCTGATGTGGCTCAGGGGTAGAGCAGCGCACTCGTAATGCGCAGGTCGAGGGTTCGAATCCCTCCATCAGCTCCAGAAAAAAGCTAGACGCCGCAAGAGTTTGCGGCGTTCGCTGTTTCTTCCGGCAGGGATAACTCCAGACGGGCCGGTTGGTTACGGCGGTTTTTAAACTTTAAGACCAGGTGTTTTTCAATCCTGGCGAACATAAATTTTATCTATGTAGTCCGGCATTGTAGGCTTTTTCCCTGCAAAGAAAAAGGCTGTTGACCTACTAACTTGTCAACAGCCTTTGGTGTCTTTGTAATGCTAAGGGATACCAATGGTGTTCAGATTAGGGGTCCACTTGCACGGGTTCAATTTCAATAGCACAAATACGGCCTACAGGAATTATGATTTTCCTCATGATCTGTTTATCAACGAGTTGACCACCACTAAAAACCTTCATGAAGAGGCAATCGCCCGGTGCCGGAAGCAGAACTGCAAAATTAAAGACGAAAAATAATTTGGATCCGTTTATAACTTTTTTGCAACAATCTCCACACTCGAATTCAATGCCAATTTTTTTGTCTCCGTCGAGTTGCATTTCGTTGAGGGCGGCCTCCAGCCCTTCCAATGCTGGATCTTTTTTTTCGGGTGAACCATCTTTAATCTTGTCAAAAATTGTGTTCAACTCAGCCTCTTGAGACATAGGAATCACTCCTCCTTTTATTCTTTGATAATATAATATGGCTTCATACGGAAAAGGTTCCATATTAAGCCAAATATATTAAGCTACACCAAATTTTTCCCCCTGCCCGCAGGAAAGACAGGGAGCATTGCCGGAGTTTCGGTGACTCATGGCTAATTCCATGCGGTACCATTACCGTCTGGTAACCAGTGCCTTCAGAGTCCTTGCCTACAAACCTTTGACACGCACCAATGTAGATCTAAGGTTGTATTTTTCATCATTAAGTTTTACAATAAATTTAGAGGTAAAGCAAAAGAGAGGTGAGGGTTAATGCCGACGGTGAAGATTTCCGCTAAGGGTCAAGTGGTTATCCCTGCTCATTTACGCCAAAAATATGGCCTCCAGGCGCGGGGAAGGGCCATAATTACAGAGAAGGAAGGTCAAATCATTATTACCCCTGCCCCGGCTGACCCGGTTAGAGGGGCGCGAGGCATGTTGAAAGCAAAACAATCATTGACAAAAACCCATGCCGCCTATAAGCGGGAAGAACGTAAATTAGAGGAAGACCATGAACGGCAGTTACCATAAAAATTTTGTCCTTGACGCTTATGCCGTCATTTGTTACCTGGAAGACGAAACCGGAGCTGATGAAGTAGCTCTGCTACTAAAAAAGGCCGGGGATAACACCGTGCGGCTATTCATGACGTGGATAAATTTAGGTGAAGTATATTACCGGGTACACCGGAAATATGGGGAAATAGAAGCTGAAAGGGTCCTGGAAACGGTAAAAAACTGGCCGGTAGAGTTTTTGGTAGGTGACGAAGATTTAACGCTGGTAGCCGCCAGAGTAAAGGCTTCCTATGCCCTGTCTTACGCCGACGCCTATGCCATTGCTGCGGCGTTAAAAAATAATGCTGCTGTAGTGACGGGTGATCCGGAAATTAAGAATGCCAGTGTTAAAATGGGTTTTCCTTTAACCTGGCTGGGACAAGGTAATCCAGAGTAATCCCTTACCCTTGTTAGGGTTTTCGCTTATAAGGTCATACCGAATTCGTAATGCACAGGTAAAGGCGTGTGAGCATGAAAAACATGGCTCGGTGCCGAACTAACCTTAAACAGGAAGGAAACCGGCTTTAAGAGGCGATTGATTTGCAGGCTTCCCTACAGCAAGAGCTGGCAAGGATTGTCGGGAAGGACCGGGTACTGGCGTCACCCGAAGATCTCCTTTGCTATTCTTACGATGGTACTTTTGTGGCCTACAAGCCGGATGTGGTAGTTAAGCCGGCCAGTACCGAACAGGTGGCCAGGGTACTGGAACTGGCTTGCCGGGAGGGCATACCGGTCCACCCCCGCGGCGCCGGCACGGGCTTAAGCGGCGGATCGGTACCCAGGGGCGGGGGTATAGCCCTGGTAATGACGGCCATGAACACCATTTATGAGATTAACCCCGAGGACATGCTGGCCGTAGCAGGTCCGGGGGTAATTACCGCCGGCCTGCACCGGGCGGTAGAAGAAAGGGGGCTTTTCTATCCCCCGGACCCCGGCAGTGCCGAGTTTTGCACCCTGGGTGGCAACGTTGCCGAGTGTGCCGGAGGGCCCCGGGCCCTCAAGTATGGCGTCACCAGGGACTACATCCTGGGCCTGGAAGTGGTGCTGGCCGACGGCCGGGTAATCCACCCGGGGGGCCGGACCGTCAAAAACGTCACCGGCTATGACCTTTGCCGGCTGTTTACCGGGTCTGAAGGGACCCTGGGGGTCATCACCAAAATTACCCTGCGCCTTATTCCTAAACCCCAGGCCGTCAAAACCATCCTGGCAGCCTTTAAAGACCTGGTGCAGACAGGTGAAGCAGTCAATGCCATCCTCAGTGCCGGGATAATACCCAGAACCCTGGAGATTATGGACAGTGTCTCCATTACCATCGTAGAACAGTTCAGCCCCTGCGGGTTACCTCGGGAAGCGGCAGCCGTGCTCCTTATCGAGACTGATGGGGACAGGGAGCAGGCCCAAAGGGAAGCAGAGAGAGTAGTAGCGGTTCTGAAGGAAGTGGGAGCTGCCGAAATCAGGTTCGCTGCTGATGCCCGGGAAGCAGGAGACTTATGGCGGGCACGGCGGGCTGTCTCCCCGGCCATAACCCGGATTAAACCCACCAAAATTTCCGAAGATGCCACTGTCCCCCGCAGCCGGGTACCGGCCATGATCCGGAGGCTGGGGCAAATACGGGAAAAATACCAGATTGACCTGGTCATCTTTGGCCATGCCGGTGACGGCAACCTTCACCCCAACATAGCCTGTGACCGCAGGGATGCGGGAGAAATGCAGCGGGTGGAAAAGGCCATTGCCGAAATCTTTCAGGCTGCTTTAGAGCTGGGGGGGACACTTTCGGGGGAACACGGCATCGGCCTCCTCAAGGCACCTTTCCTTATGGCAGAACTGGGAGAGGCTGGCTACCAGGCCATGCAGGATATTAAAAGATCCCTGGACCCGAAAAACATTCTCAACCCCCACAAGATTTTCTCTGAGTGACAGGGTTATCGATATCCAGACGGCGAGTACGGGTCCATGTGGCCAGGAGGTTAAATTTTACTTTTATGATACAATAGTTTAAAAAGCGGAGTGGAAGCGGAGAGAAAGTGGAGAGGGTCCGGGCCGGCCAGTTAAATCACCTTTAACTGCAGGGAACCCCCGGCAGGCTTAAAACTGGGGATACCCAAATCTGAATCCCGCATTCACTACCAGGTTCAAATCTGTTATAATATTTCTGGTGGATATGTTAACCAGGAGGGGGTCGAGTTGGCGAATTTGCTGGTAGAAGTGGCCGTCAACTCGGCCCCTGGTTGCGCCCGGCTCCCATGCTGGGCGATTGAAACTATCGCTGGAACGTTAACCTACCAGGTACCCCTGGAGCTGGCTTCCCAGGTAAAAGAAGGCTCCCTGGTCCTGGTAACGGTGGGGAAGCAGCTGGCCACGGGACTGGTAGTTGCCCTGCCTGATAAAGCGGACCGGGCCGGGCTGAAGGCCATCAAGGCTGTCCTGGAAAGGGATTTCCTGCCGCCAGGGATGGTAGAACTTAGTCGCTACCTGGCGGAGCGTTACTTCTGTCCCCTGGCGGTAGCCCTAAATACCCTCCTGCCGCCGGCAACAGGCCGGCGCCTGGAACGCCGGTGGTGCTGGCTACCGGGCGGAGGAGGCGAAACGGAAGAGGCTTTAAACCTGGCTAACTGCCTGCCCCCGCCGGCCGGAGCTGTGGCCGCCTACCTGGCCAGCCGCCGGGTGGCCGGGGAAGGCCAGTTACAGCAGTTCGGCCGCCGCCAGGAACTTAGCGGGGCTTTAGCCTCTTTAAAATCCCACGGCCTGGTCCGGGAAGAGTGGTCCTGGCGGGAGGCGCCCCGGGAGAGGCGGCCCCGCTGGGTAGTACCAGGAGAAGGGGTGGCAGCGGCAATAGAAGCCCTGGTAAAAAAAGCCCCGCGCCAGGCGGCCATCCTGAAGGACCTCCTGGACGGCGGCCCCCGGCCGGTGACCAGCTTTGCTGCCGGCGGGGGATATGCCGCCCTGAAGCGCCTGGAAGAACATGGCTTAATTACGATTACCCCGCTACCTCCCGGAGATAATAAGGAAATATGTCCTGAAATCAAACTTAATGCGGCTCAGGAAGAAGCAGTGGGAATTATCAACGCCGCTCTGGGACGGGGAGGGACCTTTTTACTCCACGGTGTTACCGGCAGCGGCAAAACCGAGGTGTACTTGCGCTGCGCCGGCGAGGCCCTGGCAAAGGGCTACCAGGTCCTGTTCCTGGTTCCGGAACATGCCCTGATCCCGCAAATGGTAGCCCGGCTAAGGCAAAGGCTGGGAGACCGGGTGGCCGTTATCCACGGGGATTTGCCTGCCGGCGAAAGGGCGACCGTCTGGGAGCAGGCCCGCCGGGGGGAAATCCAGGTTATCACTGGCAGCCGGTCGGCCCTTTTTGCCCCTTTCCCGCGGCTGGGGCTCATCGTCGTTGATGAAGAACACGCCGGCAGCTACAAGCAGGATACCGCGCCACGCTATGACGCCCGGGAGGTCGCCATCAAGCGGGGGCAGCTGGAAGGAGCGGTGGTGGTTCTGGGAAGCGCCACCCCCAGCACTGAGAGTTTTTACCTGGCCCGGCGAGGGAAAATACAGTTATTACAGCTACCCCGGCGGGCGGGGAATGTAAGCCTGCCCCGGGTGGAGATAGTCGATTTGCGGGCCGAATTTCGGGCCGGTCACCACGGTATTTTAAGCCGGCGGCTGGAGCAGGGGATAACTGCCGCCCTGGCAGCGGGACAGCAGGCCATCCTCTTTTTAAACCGGCGGGGCTATGCCCCCCATGTCCTTTGCCGCCACTGCGGCCACGTTCCTTTATGCCGGCACTGTGCCGTAGCCCTGACCTATCACCAGGATGGCACCCTGCGCTGCCATTACTGCGGCTACGTGCAAAAGGCAGGAGCCAATTGCCCGGTGTGCGGGGGCACCCTGGTACGTCTGGGTTCCGGCACCCAGCGGGTGGAAGAAGAAGTGCGGGCTTTATGGCCTGGGGCCAGAATTTTACGGGCCGATGGGGATACTACAGCCAGGAAGGGCCAGTGGGAAAAGATCTACCGTACCTTTGCTGCCGGACAGGTTGATATCCTTATCGGTACGCAGACCATTACCAAAGGTATGGATTTTCCTGGCGTTACCCTGGTGGGTGTGGTTAACGCCGATTTAACCCTGTACCAGCCGGACTTTCGCGCCCGGGAACGTACCTTCCAGCTGTTAACCCAGGTAGCCGGCCGGGCCGGCCGCCGGACCGGCGAAGGGGAAGTTATTATTCAAACTTATAACCCCGAGGACCCGGCCATTACCCTGGCCGCGACCCAGGATTACCATAAGTTTTACGAGCAGGAGATAGCTATGCGGCGTAATTTGAGCTATCCTCCCTTTATAAAACTGGTGCGGCTGGGTTTTACCGGGCCGGACGAGGCCAGGGTTATTGAAACCGCCCATGAGGTGGCCGGACTAATCAACAGTAAAAGCAGCAAGATCCAGGTCCTGGGCCCGGCGCCAGGGTACCCTTCCCGGGTCAAGGATAATTACCGCTGGCAGTTGATTCTCAAGGTGCCCGGCTGGTCGCGGCATAAGGGCCACCTGGCTGCAAGCCTGGCAGCTTACCGCAACCGCCATGATGTCCGTATGATAGTCGATGTAGGGCCCATTAATCCCTGGTAGAAGGTAGGAGGCAAAGAGGTTGGCAATTCACCAGATTTTAATCCACCCGGACCCCATCTTACGGGAAAAGTCGCAGCCGGTAAAAAAGATTACTCCTAATATCTGGAAACTCCTGGATAACCTGGCCGATACCATGTACGATGCCCCCGGGGTGGGCCTGGCCGCCCCCCAGATCGGGGTCTTAAAGCGGGTCATTGTCGTTGACGTGGGGGAAGGGCTGATAGAACTGGTTAATCCGGAAATAATAGCAGCCAGAGGAAAGGATGTAGGCCCCGAAGGGTGTCTCAGCGTCCCCGGAGCCCAGGGGGAAGTACCCCGGGCCGCAGTCGTAACTGTGCGGGGCCTTGACCGCCACGGCCGGGAAAGGGAAATCAAAGCGGAAGGCCTTTTGGCCCGCGCCCTGCAGCACGAGATTGACCACCTGGACGGGGTCCTCTTTATCGATAAAGTAATCCGCTGGCTGGAAGATAAACCTTAATTCCGGCTTCGGACTTCCTGCCTCTGAATTCCGAAAAGGAGCGGTAGACATGCGCCTGGTATTTATGGGGACGCCGGATTTTGCCGTACCCTCTTTGAAGGCCCTGCTTGCTGCCGGCCATGAAATCGCCGGGGTGGTTACCCAGCCCGACCGGCCCCGGGGACGGGGGAAAAAACTCCATCCGCCCCCCGTTAAGGAGACGGCGCTGGCAGCGGGACTGCCGGTGAGCCAGCCGGCGGCCATGAAAGAGGAGGAATTCTTAACCAGGTTACAGCAATGGCAGCCGGAAGTCATTGTGGTCGTTGCCTTTGGCCGTATCCTCCCGCGGGAGATTTTGGATCTGCCGGAAAAGGGCTGTATCAATCTACACGCTTCCCTCTTACCCCGCTACCGGGGGGCAGCCCCCATCCACCGGGCGGTAATGAATGGTGAAAAAGAAACCGGCGTTACCACCATGTGGATGGTGCTGCAATTAGATGCCGGCGATATCATTCTCCAGGAGAAGCTGCCCATTGGCCCGGAGGCCACAACCGGGGAAATCCACGACCGGCTGGCCGTCCTGGGTGCAGGGCTCCTGGTACATACCCTGGACCTTGTGGCCACCGGCCGGGCTCCCCGCCAGCCCCAGGATGAAACCCTGGCCACCTACGCGCCCCCCCTGCAACCGGATGAAGAGAAAATTAACTGGGAGCGGCCGGCAGGAAAAATCTATAACCTTATCCGCGGCCTGAACCCCTGGCCGGGGGCCTACACCCTGCGGGCTGGCGAACGCCTGAAGGTATATGGCGCCAGAATTTTAGATGAAGCAACTACCGGGGTACCGGGCCAGGTGGTGGCGGTGACGGGTGAAGGCTTTGTCGTCCAGGCCGGAAGAGGCAGGCTGCTCATCACCACCGTCCAGCCCCAGGGGAAAAAGATCATGCCGGCGGACGCCTACCTGCGGGGTTACCCCCTGGCCAGCGGGGAGGTGCTGGGATGCGCATAAAAAAGCGCCTTTTCATTGGCCTCCTGGCCCTAAGCCTTTTGTTTATAACTGCCGTGCTGGCAGGCAGCTGGTATCTCCTGGTTAACCATACCAGTTTTCTCAATCGTCTCCTCCTGGTGCTGGGTTTTTTTACCATGGCCGTCCTCTTCCTCATCATTGCCCTGGGAATCGGCGGGCTGGTATTGATCCTCTGGCAGGAACGCAGCCGGCCCTTCCTCCAGCGCCTGGGCTTAATAGCCGTCAATACCCTTTTTCCTGTGGCCCTGGCCCTGGGCAGGCGCCTGGGAGTTAAGGCAGAAACCATTAAAGCCTCGTTTATTGAGATGAATAACCAGTTAGTCCGCCTCCAGGGCCTGCTGGTAGAACCCGGGAAGATCCTCCTCCTGGCTCCCCACTGCCTGCAGTGGAGCGGCTGTCCCCATAAAATCACTGTTGACGTCTATAACTGTCGCCGCTGTGGCCGCTGCCCCATTGATTCCCTTCATGCCCTGGCCGAAAGATACGGTGTCCGCCTGGCCGTGGCTACCGGAGGTACTCTGGCCCGGCACTTTGTCAAACAGTACCGGCCGCGGGCGGTAGTGGCCATTGCCTGCGAGCGTGATTTAACCAGTGGCATCCAGGACACCCAACCTATGCCTGTCCTGGGGGTTTTAAACTCAAGGCCCCACGGTCCCTGCCTCAATACCCAGGTTAATTTAAACCAGGTAGAGCAAGCCATCCAGTTTTTCCTGTACGGCAAAACAATCAACCAGCCCCATGTACGCAGTGAAGGCTGGGGAGTTGGTAGCAGTGTTTAGAAGTTCCCTATAACGCGCAATGAAAAGGAAGTATGTTTGGGTAAAGCCACCCCCGCCGCCTAGCAAGGCTGAGTGTAAAGTTTGCTAGCCGAGAACCACCGGAGCCTAAAGCCTGTACCCCCAGCCCCAAAGAAGCTGGAGTACAGATCAACCAGCTATCGCCGATTTTTGGTAGAAACTTATTGTCGTAAGGAGGTAACAGAGGGTGAAACTGAGGCCGGCTGCTTCGGCCCGGGAGGCGGCCCTGCAGGTCATTTACCGGGTGACGGAGGAAGGGGCCTTTGCCAGCCTGGCCCTGGATGAAGTCTTGCAGGCCTCCAACCTGGAGGGCCGTGACCGCACCCTGGCCACGGAGCTGGCCTACAGCGCCATCAAGGCCTGGCAAACCCTGGACTGGGCCCTGGGCCTCTTTTTAAAGCACCCCCTGGCGAAACTACCGCCCTGGATGCGTTGCCTTTTGCGCCTGGGTGGGGCGCAGCTCATGTATTTACCCCGGATACCGGCGCGGGCGGCCATCTACGAAACAGTGGAACTGGCCAAAAAATACGGCCACCGGGGCACTGTGGGCCTGGTAAACGGCGTCCTGCGCAACCTGGATCGCCGCAAAGAGAATTTACCCTACCCCGAACCGGGGAAGGATCCTGCCGGTTACCTCTCCCTGCGTTACTACCATCCTCGCTGGCTGGTGGAAAAATGGCTGGCGCAGTTTGGTTATGAAGAGACGGAAGCCCTCTGCCGTGCGGATAATGAACCGGCCCCCATGGCCATCCGCACCAATACCCTGAAGACGACAGTAGCCGGCCTGGCCGCGCGCCTCCAGGACGAGGGAGCTACCGTCAGGCCGGCCCGCTATGCCCCCGAGGGCCTAATAGTTGAAGGCCTGGGGGCGGTAAAGGCCAGCCCTTCCTTCCGGGAAGGGTTGTTCTATGTCCAGGATGAAGGTTCCCAGCTGGTCGGTCATGCCTTAAAACCCGAACCAGGGTCTATTGTTATCGATGCCAGTGCCGCCCCCGGCGGCAAGACCACCCACCTGGCCCAGCTCATGGTCAACCGGGGCACGATTCTGGCCTGCGATGTCCATCCTTCCCGCCTGGAGTTAATTAAAGAAAACTGCCGGCGCCTGGGGGTGACTTGTGTCCGGGCGGTTTTGGCGGATGCCAGGGAACTGGGGCAACGTTACCCGGAGGTCGCCGATTATTTGCTCATTGACGCCCCCTGTTCGGGGCTGGGGGTGCTACGCCGGCGGCCAGATGCCCGCTGGCGCAAAGAGCTGGCCGGGACCTGGGAAATGGCCCGGCTACAGCTGGAGATCCTCCTGGGAGCCAGGCGGGCTTTAAAGCCGGGCGGGGTTTTAGTCTACAGCACCTGCTCCCTGGCCCCGGAAGAAAACCAGGAAGTTATCCGGCAATTCCTGGACCGGGCGCGGGAATTTTCCCTTGTTTCCCTGGAACCATGGCTGCCGGTCCTGCCAGCCGACCTGGAGGTCCCGGCCCGGCAGGGCTGGGTGCAGTATCTACCCCAGCGCCACGGTACCGACGGCTTCTTCATAGCGCGCTTAAAAAGGGAGGAAAATAGAGGATTTTGACCTGCGATGCAGAATTTGGTTTAGGTGGATAGGCGGTAAACAGGGGGGAAATTTATGGACATCATGCCCTGGACGGCCCTGGTCTTCCAGTCTATACCGGAGGAAATAATTTTAGTTACTTTAGGTTTAGCCCTAGTTGGTGAGTACCCCCGGATGAAAGGGATTGTAGTGGTCGGGATAATCGGGGCGGTGTTTTCTTTTTACTTCCGGCGTTTATCCCTGGATTTTGGCGTTCATACTTTAGCTTTAATTATTGCACTAGCTCTTGCAATACGACTGATTTTACGGCTAAATTTTTTTAAAGGGCTTATAGCCTCTTCCCTTGGTATCCTTGCTTTAGGTATTGTTGAGGGTATATCTATTCCTATTGTATCCAATCTTACTGGTATCGGTGTTGCAACAGCCTTACATGATCCATGGTTAAGGGTTCTTTTTCCCTTACCGGATGAAATAGTCCTGGGCCTGGTTGCATACTTCTGCCGGCGCCGGCATTTCTCCTTAATATTTGGGGATGGACTGCTGCTGCGCAGTCATAAGAGAAAGGAAAAAGAGGATGAAAAGTAAAAATTTAACCTGGGTTATTATCACCTTGGTCCTACTACAGACCTTTTTGATTGTGCTTCTAAATTTAAGCTATTATGTCCGGCAAATTTTTCCCATTTTTACCCTGGAGCAGACACCAGCTGCCAATCTGATTCTCTCATTTTTACTTTTGCTGACTTCCATGGGTATGATTTATGTTTTATTTTCAGCAGCCGGCCGGGACATGCAGCTCCTGCGCCAGGAATTGTACATCGACAATTTAAAGGAGAGCCTGAAGAATTTACGCACCCAGCGCCACGACTTCATCAGCCACCTGCAGACGGTCTACGGCCTGCTGCAGCTGAACATGGCCGATGCCGCCCTGGAGTACATAACCTCGGTCTGCAACGAGGTGCGCCAGCCCACCCGCATCATTGAAGTCAACCAGCCGGTCCTGGCGGCCCTCTTCCAGGCCAAGGCCGCGGCGGCGGAAGCCCGGGGGATCAACTTTCAATACGAGATCAACAGCGATTTAAAGGGATTCTTGCTGTCCCAGACGGATGCCACCAGCATCTTTGGTAACCTCCTGGATAACGCCATCGAAGCCACCCTGGCCGCCCTGCCCGGCACGGAAAAGCGCATCTGGCTACGGATCTTTAATGCTGGCAATTACTACTGCTTTGAGGTGGGCAATACTGGCCCGGTCATTCCCCTGGAGCTGCAGAAAAAGATCTTTGAACGTGGTTTTACCACGAAGAAGGTCGATAAGGAGAACCACGGCCAGGGGCTTTACATCGTCCAGAAGCTGGTGGCAGCCCATAACGGCCGGATCGAGGTCCGCAGCAGCGACCAGGGCACGGTTTTTACTGTGAAATTTCCCATTTTATCGATATAATTTGCCAGGGCAGCAGGAATCTGGAGAATCATGTAGAATAATATGGTAGAATTAGCAAACCCTTATGGAGCAGGTAAGCCTTGCTAAGTATCCACCAGTTAGCCCATAGCGGCGCCGCTTACCTGGTAGCCAGGTTGCCTGAGGGTCAAAATAAACCACAGGTAGAAGTAGTGGCCTTTGGCCTGGAGGTGACCCTGGGGGCTAGCCTGCAGTTGATCACCTTTGTGGCCGTTGCCTGGTACCTGGGCTTGCTGCCGGAGATGATGGCGGCCCTCATAACTATGGCCACTTACCGCCTCCTGGCTGGCGGTGTGCACTGCAGCGCCTATTACCGTTGCTTGATTTTATCGTTGTTAACCTTAGTCCTCCTGGCCTGCCTGGGCCGCTGGCTGGCGGGTATCTTGGGAGGGAGTTTAATGGTTGGCGTGGTGCCGGTATTTGCGGCAAGCCTGGTAATTGCCTGGCGCCGGGCGCCGGCAGACACGGCGGCGGCCCCCATTATCAACCCGGTACGCCGGGCCAGGTTAAAGAAAGCCTGTTATTTGTGGTTAGTTCTATGGTTAGCAGTCGTTAGCCTGGGTTATTACCTGGGGTGGCCTGGCAGCACCCTGGCCAGCAGCCTCCTGGCCCTGGTTTTCCAGGGCTTTGCCCTGACACCTCCGGGTTTTGCCGTCGTGGGGCGGGCAGACGGCCTGTTAAAACGCCTCCTGCCCCTCGATAAAAAGCTAGAGGGAAGGAGGTGAAGTTTCATGTTGAAGAAGCTAGCGGCCACTGTAGTTTCCCTGGGCGTGGCTCTGGCCGTCCTGGTGGCCAACGGCAGTGTGCTGCCCACCAGCGCGTGGGTCTGGCACCAGCCGGAAGTCCCGGCCAGTTTAAGGAAGTAGCGTAAGGGGTATTACATAGTTAAGGGGAGGTTTCACTCCCCTTTTTT
This sequence comes from Moorella mulderi DSM 14980, assembly GCF_001594015.1. Taxonomy (GTDB): domain Bacteria; phylum Bacillota; class DSM-521; order Neomoorellales; family Neomoorellaceae; genus Neomoorella; species Neomoorella mulderi. The sequence goes on along the minus strand of NZ_LTBC01000003.1, from coordinate 74,582 downwards.
TCTTTATCTTGACCCCGGCCCGGCGCAATGTGGTATATTATGGTATGGCTTCATTCATAATAATGCCAGGGGATGGTTATGACTACCAGGATTGACCTGCGGGGCCTGCTGCCTGAGGAACTGGCGCAACTGGCGACCGGACTGGGTGAAGCGCCCTACCGCGGCCGGCAGCTCTTTCACTGGCTCCACCGCCGCCGGGCTACCAGCCTGGATGAGATGACCAACTTGCCAGGGGCTTTCCGGGCCCGGCTGGCCGGGCGGGCGTTATTACCGCCGGTAGAGATTAAAAACCGCCGGGTGGCGGCCGACGGCCTGACCCGGAAGTTATTGCTGCGCCTGGCGGACGGCGAATTGATTGAATGTGTCCTTATGACCTATGCAGATGGCCGCCGGCGGCAGACTGCCTGCCTGTCCAGCCAGGTGGGCTGCGCCATGGGCTGCAGCTTTTGTGCCACCGGCCAGGGTGGTTTCCGGCGCAACCTTACGCCGGGGGAAATTGTCCTCCAGGCCCTGGCCCTGGTAGGAGAAGGGCAGCAGCGGGACCCGGAGGGCCGCTTGAGCAATATCGTCTTTATGGGCATGGGCGAGCCCCTGCTTAATTACCAGGCCGTCCTGAAGGCCGTGCGGATATTTGAACACCCGGCAGGGTGGGGCATAAGTCACCGGCGGATCACCATTTCTACCTGTGGCCTGGTACCCCAGATTAGGCAGCTGGCCGGGGAGGAACCGCCCCTGGAACTGGCCGTTTCCCTCCATGCGGCCACCAATGAACTGCGGGAGCGGTTAATGCCCATTAACAGGCGTTATCCCCTGGAAGAGTTGATCCCGGCCTGCCGCCACTATAGCCAGGTGACGGGACGGCGGGTCACCTTTGAATATGCTCTCATTGCCGGGGTCAATGACCGCCGGGAAGACGCCCGCCGTTTGATTGAGTTACTCCAGGGAACGCTGGCCTTTGTCAACCTGATCCCCTTAAATCCGGTTCCCGGCAACCCTTTCCAGGGTGTAAGCGGGGAAAAGGCACGGCTTTTTGCTACCTGGCTGCAACAGGCCGGCCTGGCAGCTGCCGTGAGGGAAAGCCGGGGGCAGGATATCGCCGCCGCCTGCGGCCAGCTCCGCTATAACGCCAGCAGGGAGGTGCTTTAATGGATTGGCTGGAAAAAAACGAGCGTTTCTGGCAACGCCTTTTTGATGGACTTTTCCGCCGCGGGGCCGATGTTTCCCTGCAACCCGTGGAGATTGCCAAAAAACTGGTTAAAACCATGGCGGCCCGGCGGACGGTAAGCGTCAGCCGTGTTTATGTTCCCAATGTTTACCTGGTTAATCTAAATCCAAAGGATTTTGAACGCCTGGCGGCCTTTGAAAATTCCCTGGCCAGGGAACTGGCCGGCTACTTAAAGAAGAAGGCGGCCGAGCAAAATTTTACCATGGTCGGCGAGCCCCGGGTAGAGCTGGAGGTAGAAGATGAACTGGCCCCAGGTGAGGTGCGTATCCACGCCCGGATGGAAGAAGGGCGGCCGGAGGAAGATGGGGAAACCAATCATGTTGAAGGCGATACTTTAATTTACAAAGCGATCGACGAGGAGGTTGACCGGCCAGGCCGGCCCTCCTTTAAATTAACCGTCATTGCCGGGCCGGATGCGGGGCGTACTTTCCTCTTGCGGCCCGGGAAGCAGGTCCTGGGGCGCCATCCAGCCTGCGACTTTATCCTTACCGACGAGCAGGTTTCCCGGCGCCACTGCCAGCTGGAAGAAAGCCATGACCGGGTCTTGGTGACGGACCTGGGCAGCCGCAACGGTACCCTGGTTAACGGGAAGAAGGTGGAACGGGCCTTTTTGAACCCCGGCGACCGTATGCAGGTGGGCCGGACTGTGTTAGAATTACAGGTAAGCTAGGCCGGAACGGGTGGTTACTTTGGCGGAAATTTTACTGGCCGGGTTGAGATTTGTCTTTGTAGTTTTAATGTATCTTTTCCTGTGGCATGCCTTAAGGCTCATGTACCTGGAGCTGGGGCCGGGACATACCCTTAAGCGTTCCCCTGCCGCCGGGGGCCGGCCCGTTTTAACCGTCCTGGAAGCAAAAAACGGGAACATAAAAAGAGGAGAAAGATACTTCCTCGGCGAAAATATTACCATTGGCCGCGATAAACATAACGATATTGTCATCAATGACATTCACGTTTCGGCCCGCCACGCTGTAATTACCCGTAGCGGAGAAGAATGGCAATTGCTTGACCTGGATAGCACCAACGGGACTTACGTTAACGGCCAGTTAATAACCGGTCCGCAGAGTTTACGGCCCGGCGATCAAGTACGGATTGGCGGCGTGACCTTTAAAGTGGGGTGGGAAGATGCGAGCCGACGCCCTTTCCCATACCGGACTGGTGCGGCCCGGTAATGAAGATTATTTTATTAGCGACGTTGAACGGGGGCTTTTTGCCGTAGCCGATGGTATGGGCGGGCACCAGGCCGGGGAAGTTGCCAGCCACCTGGCTCTACGGGCCCTGCAAGACAGGCTTTTTAACGGGACAACGGGGGAACCATTGCCCCGGTTGCTGGCAGCGGCAGCCTTTGCCAACGAAATAGTTTACCGGTCTTCCCTGTCCAGCCGGGAACGGGCGGGGATGGGCACGACCATGACGGCCGTCTGGATAGTGGGGCCAAAGGGTTTCCTGGTCCACATCGGTGACAGCCGTGCTTACCTTTTCCGGGACGGACAGTTACAGGTATTAACTAACGATCATTCTTATGTCGGCGAACTAGTCCGCTGCGGCGGCCTGACGGCGGAAGAGGCCCGCCAGCACCCCCAGCGCAATATCCTTACCCGGGCCCTGGGTACCGGGGCTACGGTGAATATTGACAGCCGGGAAATTGAGCTTAAGCCAGGGGACCGGTTGCTATTATGTACTGACGGCCTCTATGAGGTCATTTCCGATCAGGAGCTGGCGGCTATCATGAACCGCCACCAGGAACTGGCTGGAGCTACCCGGGAATTGCTGCGGTTGGCCCTGGAACGGGGCGGGCCGGATAATGTTACGGTGGTGTTGGCCCTTTATGAGTAGCAGCGGCACCAGCACGAACCGGGGGCAGGAGATGGCCCTGCTCATCTGGCCGTCTTTAATCCTGGCCGCCGGGTACGGTTATATGGTAACCTTTGTCCCCCACCAACCAGGCTGGCAGCCGGCCTATGCCCTGGCCCTGCTGCTGGGGGGCTTCTGGGGGGTGCACTTGATTTTAAGGGTTACCCGCCATGGCGGCGATCAATTTCTCCTTCCCCTGGCGGCCTGCCTGACGGCCCTGGGCCTTATCTTCTTGTTTCGATTGGACCCCGGTCTTGCTTACCGCCAGATTATCTGGACCATACTGGGGCTTTTGGTCCTGATAGTCGTAGCCACTGGTTTCCGGGATTACCAGCGCCTGGAGCAGTACCCCTATTTCTTTTTATCCCTGGGGCTTTTTTTCCTCTTCATTACCGTCCTGGCAGGGACGCGCATCGGTGGGGCCAAGAGCTGGCTGACCCTTGGTTCCTTCCGCATGCAACCGGTAGAAGCTGTCAAGGTCCTCATGGTCATGTACCTGGCCGGCTATTTAAGTGACAAAAGGGAACTGCTGGTCCAGGGAGCCGGGCGGATATCCTGGGGACCCCTCCTGGTGGCTGTAGCCCTGGCCGTTTTATTGCTGGTCCTGCAGCGGGACCTGGGTTCAGCCCTGATTCTCCTCGTTACTTTCCTGGCCATGCTTTACCTGGCCACTGGCAAATTACGCTTTTGTGTGGCGGGAGGAGCCTTGTTTAGCCTGGGGGCGGTAATGGCCTACCTGGCTTTTCCCTATCTCCGGGCGCGCATTGCCGTCTGGATCAACCCCTGGGCTGATTATACCGGGGCAGGTTACCAGGTTGTCCAGTCCCTGATCACCCTCGGCAGCGGCGGTATCTTTGGTACTGGCCTGGGCCTGGGTTATTCCCAGGTGATCCCGGCCGTAGCCACGGACTTTATCTTCGCTACCATGGGCGAGGAAATGGGATTAATGGGCAGCCTGGGGATTATCCTTCTCTACCTGCTGTTCGCCCTGCGGGGTTTCCGGGCCGCCCTCCGGGCCCCCGAGGAGCAGGGCGTGTTGCTGGCTGGCGGGCTGACCGTCCTCTGTACTTTCCAGGCCCTGGTCATTATGGCCGGGGTCAGCAAGCTCCTGCCCCTGACGGGGGTGACCCTGCCCTTTGTCAGTTATGGCGGTAGTTCCCTGGTGATCAGCTACCTGCTGCTGGCTCTACTCCTCAATGTCAGCGCTGCCGGCCGGGAGGCCAAACCATGAAAACCGGGGTGCGCCGCCTTGCCCTGGCGACAGGCGTAATTTTCGTCATTCTTATTGTTCACCTGACCTACATCCAGGCCATAGCCGGCGAGAGGTTATATTTAAACCCGCTAAATCCGCGCTTGAACCTGGTGGAGCAGCAAACCCAGCGCGGGGCGATTTATGATCGCGCCGGCAGGGTCCTGGCCCGGACAGTGGGGAACCCGGGCCAGTTCCAGCGCCAGTACCCCTACGGCCCGGCAACAGCCCTGGTGGTGGGGTATGTTTCCGGGCGCTTTGGCAGCAGTGGCCTGGAAGCCAGCCGGGATGGGGACCTCCTGGGTCTTACCGGTTGGCAGCACCTCCTTAATCAAGGGCGGCGTTTAATGGGCCAGGTGGCCAGGGGTAATGACTTGACCCTGACCCTGGATGCAGAATTACAACGCCTGGCAACCAGCTTGCTGGCCGGCCGGCGGGGAGCGGCTGTGGCCCTGGACCCGCGCACCGGTGCCGTCCTGGCCCTGGCCAGCAGCCCGACCTTTGACCCCAACCGGCTGGAGGAGGAATGGCAGCGGATTAATAGCCCCGGCGCCGGCAGTCCCCTCTTGAACCGGGCCATCCAGGGTCTCTATCCACCAGGTTCGATTATGAAGCTGGTAACGGCCACCGCGGCCCTGGAAGTCGACCCTGGTATTTTGCAGCGTGATTTTTACTGCCCGGGTTACCTGGAGGTCCAGGGTTGGAAGCTTACCTGTCCCCGGCCCCATGGCCACCTGAATTTCCAGCAGGCCATGATGTATTCCTGCAATGTTACCTTTGCCACCCTGGCCCTGGAAGCCGGGGCGGATAAATTTAAAGAAACGGCAGCCCTGTATGGCTTTGATAAACCTTTAAAATTCGACCTGCCAGTCGAGGAATCCCGGGTGCCGGGCCGCCTGAATGCCAGCGCCCTGGCAGAGGGCGCCATTGGCCAGGGGGCCGTCCTGGCAACGCCCCTGCAAATGGCCATGGTCACGGCGGCAATTGCCAATAAGGGTATCTTAATGCAACCTTACCTGGTCGAGAAGGTAACGGCAGCAGGTGGCCGGCTCCTCTGGCAGGCTGTGCCGCGGCCGCTCCAGGTGGTAACCGGGGCTAAAGTAGCGACGGATATTAAAGAAGCCATGGTGGCTACAGTTAACGGTGGGACAGCTACGGCCGCAAGCTTACCGGGGATCCAGGTGGCGGCCAAAACAGGCTCAGCCCAGAACCCCGGGGGGGAAGCCCACGCCTGGCTGGTGGCCTTTGCCCCGGCGGATGAACCCCGGATCGCTGTAGCCGTAGTAGTGGAAAATGCCGGTGCGGGCGGCGTTGTAGCAGCTCCCCTGGCCCGGGAAATTCTGGCGGCAGCCTTGAGGCGGTGATCAAATGGATAAAATGATTGGTAAAATCCTGGAAGGTCGTTATGAGATAATTGATGAACTGGGGGGCGGGGGTATGGCCCGGGTCTACCGGGGCCAGGACCGCCTGCTGCACCGCTATGTGACCATCAAAATTTTGCGGGAACAGTATGCCAGCGATAAGGATTTTTTAACCCGGTTCCAGAGGGAAGCCCAGGCGGTGGCCAGCTTGTCCCATCCCAATGTGGTCAGTATCTATGACGTCGGCCAGGAAGACGGCATCCATTACCTGATTATGGAGTATGTTGAGGGGCGGTCATTAAAGGATCTTATCACCGAACGGGCGCTCCTGCCGCCCCTGGAGGCTATAGATATAGCCCTGCAGATTTGTGACGCCCTGGAGCATGCCCATGAAAATGGTGTTATCCACCGGGATATTAAACCCCATAACATTCTCATTACCCGCAACGGCCGGGTCAAGGTAACTGATTTTGGTATCGCCCAGGCCGTCAACGAAGCGACTATGTCTTACAGCGGCACCATGGTCGGTTCTGTTCATTACCTGGCGCCAGAACAGGCCAGGGGCGAGGTTACCGGCGCGGCGGCCGATATTTATTCCTTTGGTATTGTCCTGTATGAAATGCTGACCGGGGATCTTCCCTTCCACGGTGAGACCCCGGTAGCCGTGGCCATCAAGCATATCCAGGAATCCCCCCGGCCCTTGCGGGAAATAAACCCCGGTGTCCCGCCGGCCCTGGAGCGTATTGTCATGCGTACCCTGGAAAAGGAGCCGGAACGACGCTACCCGTCGGCGGCCGCCTTACGTTCCGACCTGCTGGCCGTAAGAAATGCCTTGACGGAAGATACCTTTGCCACCCAGGTCCTGCCAGCGCTGGAGGCTCCCGACCCGCCGGCCAGTCCCGCCCGGCCGCGCCGGCGGCCGCGAGTGTGGGCCTGGGTTTTAATGGTCCTCCTCTTTTTAGGCCTGGCCGCCGCCGGCCTGTGGGCTGGATTTCGTTATTACCTGCTCGTCGGGGAGACGGTGGTGCCGCCTGTAACTGGCCTTACTGAAGGCCAGGCCATGGACCGGCTGGCGGCAGCCGGTTTGCGGGGCCAGGTTGGCAGCAGGCAGTATAATGCCGGGATACCGGCGGGACAGGTTATGGCCCAGGAGCCCGCAGCCGGGGAACGGGTCCGCCGCGGCCGGGTTGTAACCCTGACCGTCAGCCAGGGTAGCCGGATGGTTACGGTGCCCCCCGTCGTTGGTTTTACGGAACGGGAGGCCCGCCTGCAGCTGGAAAATGCCGGTTTACGGGTCGCCGCCGATACGCTGAAGGTATATCATCCAAATATTCCCGCCGGATCGGTAGTAGAGCAAAATCCTCCCGGTAACAGCAAGCAGCCTGAGGGTACCGAGGTCAGGTTGATTGTCAGCAAAGGCCCGGAGCCCCAGCTGATTCCTGCCCCACCTCTGGTTGGCAAATCCCTGGCTGAGGCCCAGCAGCAACTGGCGGCGGCGAAGTTGCAGCAGGGGACCCTGACTTACCAGCGCAGCGAGGAGCAATTCCCGGGGGTAGTTATTGACCAGGACCCGCGACCGGGGTCCAGTGTCCTGCAGGGCAGTGCCATTAATTTAGTTGTCAGCCAGGGGCCGGGACCGGCTCAGAAACAACTGGGCGTCACTGTTCCCCCGGCGCCAGATGATAAAGAACACGAAGTGCGCATCGTTGTTACCGATGCGAAAGGGACCAGCGAGGTATTGAAAAAGAAGCAGGAACAAGGCCAGCAAATCCAGACCGTGATCACGTATTTTGGTAAGGGTAAGCTCCAGGTCTTCCGCGATGGCAATCTAATATACGTGCGGGATTTACCGTAGGGAGGATGGCATGGAAGGCATCCTTTTACGGCGTTACGGCGGTTTTTACTATGTGGAAAGCGGGGGCCAGGTCTGGACCTGTCGCCTGCGCGGCCGCTTCCGGCGCGAGGCCGACCTCCTGCCGGGCGACCGGGTGGAAATGGTGCCCCTGGGTCCCGGGGAAGGGGTGATTGAAGCTTTAAAACCCCGGCGTACCCTCCTGGAGCGTCCGGCCGTGGCCAATGTGGAGCAGGCTATTATCGTTTTCTCCTTAAGCACGCCGCCACCAGATCTGGAACTGCTGGATCGCCTGCTTTTTTTGAGTGGCGTTAAGGATATCCAGGCCATTATTGTCTGGAATAAAGTCGATGTCGCCCGGGAGGAGTACCGGGATTTACCCGGTATTTACCGGCAAATCGGCTACTCGAATTTAATCGCCAGTGCCCGCACCGGCCAGGGTGTAGAGAAGCTCAGGGAGGTCCTGGCAGGGCGGCTCAGTACCTTTGCCGGCCCCTCCGGCGTGGGCAAGTCCTCCCTCCTCAATGCCCTCCAGCCGGAACTCAACTTACGGACGGGCGAAGTGAGCGCCAAAGGGGGCCGTGGCCGCCATACCACCCGTCATGCCGAATTAATCCGTCTTCCGGGCGGGGGCTGGGTAGCCGACACTCCTGGCTTCAGCCGCCTGGATTTACCATCCCTGGACAGGTTAGAGGTAGCCGGCTATTTTCGTGAGATGGAACCATTAATAGGCCGTTGCCGTTTTAATTCCTGCCTGCACCGGGGCGAACCCGGCTGTGCCGTAGCAGCAGCCGTAGAGGCCGGGGAAATTGCCAGGCACCGTTATGAGCATTACCTGAATTTTTTAGCTGAGGTTATTGCCAGGGAAAGGAGTTATTAATAATGCCCTTTATTGCTCCCTCACTGCTGGCTGCCGACTTCGGTAACCTCCAGGCTGAAATAGAAGACGTAGCTGCCGGGGGTGCTGACTGGTTGCACCTGGATATCATGGATGGCCATTTTGTCCCCAATATTACCTTCGGGCCGGACCTGGTGGCCGCCTTACGGCCAAAAAGCCGGCTGATTTTTGATGTGCACCTGATGCTTTCCCGGCCGGAAGACTTTATCGCTCCCTTTGCGGCAGCCGGCGCCGACTATATCAGCGTCCATGCCGAAGCCTGTACCCATCTCCACCGGGTGCTGCAGCAAATCCGCGCTGCCGGCTGCCGGCCGGCAGTAGCTTTAAACCCGGCCACACCGCTCTCGGTGCTGGATCATATCTTAGGTGAGGTGGATATGATTTTATTAATGACCGTAAACCCGGGTTTTGGGGGCCAGGAGTTTATCCCGGCCATGTTGCCGAAAATAGCCTCCCTGTCCGCCAGGCTGCGGCAGAATAAACAGAACATCTTGCTGGAGGTAGACGGAGGCATTACCCCGGTCACAGCTCCGGCCGCCTGCCAGGCCGGAGCCACCGTCCTGGTAGCCGGTTCGGCCATCTTTGGCAGCCCGGACCGGGCAGCAGCCATCAGCGCTTTACGCCAGGCCGGGAGGCTGACACCTGCTCCTTGACGCCGGCAGGCTACAGGTCTATAATTACAGTAACGTCCTTCGGGGTTAGGTGCAATTCCTTACCGGCGGTAAAAGCCCGCGAGCCGCAAAGGCAGACCCGGTGCAATTCCGGGGCCGACAGTGACAGTCTGGAAGGGAGAAGGCGTTGTGTATCCCTTGCCCTGTCTAACCCCGGAGTACAACCCCGGGGTTTTTTGATGCTCCTGGGGAGGAGGCACGGGATGAAATGCATCCAGAGGATACCGAATACATGCGCCGGGCCCTTAAACTCGCCCGGCAGGGCCTGGGCCGTACCAGCCCCAACCCGGCCGTGGGCGCCGTTATTGTCCGGGACGGCCGGGTGGTAGGTGAAGGCTACCACCAGCAGGCCGGTACCCCCCATGCCGAGGTCCATGCCCTGCGGGCCGCCGGTGAAGCAGCTAGGGGCGCCACCCTCTATGTTACCCTGGAGCCCTGCTGTCACTATGGCCGCACACCGCCCTGCACGGAAGCCATCATTACCGCCGGTATCCGGCGGGTGGTGGCAGCCATGGCCGACCCCAATCCAAAGGTGGCCGGTGGCGGCTTCCAGGCCCTCCGCCGGGCCGGGATTGAAGTGGAGACGGGCCTCTTAGAAGATGAAGCCCGGCGGCTGAATGAAGCCTTTATCAAGTATATTACCACCGGGCAGCCCTGGGTGACCCTCAAGATGGCCCTGACCCTGGACGGTAAAATCGCCACCCGTACCGGGGCTTCCCGCTGGATTACCGGCCCGGCAGCCAGGCAAAAGGCCCATGAGTTACGGGATACCCATGATGCCATCCTGGTGGGAATCGGCACCGTCCTGGCCGATGACCCCGAGCTCACCACTCGCCTGCCGGAGGGTAAGGGCCGGGATGCCATCAGGATAATCCTGGACAGCCATTTAAGGATACCTTTAACGGCCAGGGTGTTGAACCAGACTTCCCAGGCGCCGACCCTGGTGGCCACCACCGCGGCAGCGCCGGTGGAAGCCCGGCAGCAGCTAGCTGCCAGGGGTATCGAGGTTTTAGTCTTACCGGCAGAAGACGGCCGGGTGGCCTGGCAGTCCCTGCTGGCTGAACTGGCCCGGCGCCAGATTACCAGTATTCTTGTAGAAGGCGGGGCCGGGGTAAATGCTACCGCCCTGGCCGCCGGGGTAGTAGATAAAGTGGTGGCCTTTATTGCTCCCAAGATCTTTGGCGGCATTGCCGCCCCGGGACCGGTAGGGGGCCTGGGGGTAGCCAGCCCGGAAGAAGCCTGGCAGGTGGAAAGAATCCAGGTGGAACCCTGTGGCGTGGATATTATGTTAAGTGGATACTTGGCTAAAGAGGGGAAAGAGCTTGTTCACCGGCTTGATTGAAGAAATAGGCACCATCCAGCGGGTAGAACCCAGGACCCAGGGAGCGCGTTTAACCATTGCCGCCGCGAAAGTCCTGGCCGGGACCAGGTGTGGCGACAGTATTGCCGTTAACGGCGCCTGCCTGACGGTAGTTGAGTTAAAGGCAGGAGCCCTGGTAGCCGAAGTTATGGCTGAAACCTTGAGGGTTACCACCCTGGGCTATTTAAAAGCTGGAGATAAGGTCAACCTGGAACGGGCCCTGCAGCTGGGCGAGCGGCTGGGCGGCCACCTGGTCAGCGGTCACGTGGACGGCGTAGGGGAAATTAAAACGAAGCGGCAGGCAGGCATCGCCTGGGAACTGGTGGTGGCGGTACCTCCCGGCCTGGAACGCTACATTGCTCCCAAAGGATCCCTGGCCCTGGATGGTACCAGCCTGACGGTCATTGCCGTAGATGGGAACATGGTAACAGTCGGCATCATTCCCCATACGGCCCGGCATACCATCCTGGGGACCAAGGGGCCGGGAGACAAGGTGAATATTGAAGTCGACCTGCTGGCCCGTTACCTGGAAAGGCTCCTCACCGGGCCGCAAGAGGAGCCGAACCGGAGGGGTTTGACCGTGGAGTTTCTGGCCGCCAATGGCTTTATTTAATATTTGGAGAAGAAGGTGGTTCGCCATGGGCGAAGGAGAAATTAAATTTAATACCATTGAAGAAGCCCTTGCCGATATACGGGCCGGGCGCATGGTGGTGGTGGTGGATGACGAGGACCGGGAAAACGAAGGCGATTTGATTATCGCTGCGGAGAAGGTTACCCCGGAAGCCATTAATTTCATGGCCACCCATGCCCGGGGCCTGATCTGTGTCCCCGTGGAGGGCAAGCGCTTGGATGAACTGGAGCTGGGCCCCATGGTCACCCAGAATAACGAGTCCATGGGGACGGCCTTTACCGTTTCCGTGGATGCAGCCGAGGTGACTACCGGCATTTCCGCCTTTGAAAGGGCCCTGACGGTGAAGAAGATTATTGACCCCCGTACCCGGCCTGAAGACCTGCGCCGGCCGGGACACATTTTTCCCCTGCGGGCCAGGGAAGACGGGGTGTTGAGGCGGGCCGGCCATACGGAAGCCGCCGTTGATCTCGCCCGCCTGGCCGGCCTCTACCCGGCCGGGGTCATCTGCGAAATCATGAATCCCGACGGCACCATGGCCCGGGTACCCCAGCTCTATGCCTTCTGCCGGGAACACGGTTTAAAGCTCATTACCATCGCCGATTTAATTAAATACCGCCGCCGGACGGAGAAACTGGTCCGCCGGGTGGCTGAGGCCGACCTGCCCACCAGTTACGGCCATTTTAAAGCCATTGCCTATGAAGAAATAATGAACGGCAAGGGGCACCTGGCCCTGGTCAAAGGGGATATTGCCGGCGGCCAGCCGGTCCTGGTCCGGGTCCACTCTGAGTGCCTGACGGGGGATGTTTTTGGATCCTTACGCTGCGACTGTGGCGAGCAGCTCCAGCAGGCCATGGCCATGATTGAAGCGGAAGGCCGCGGCGTCATCCTCTATATGCGCCAGGAAGGGCGGGGGATAGGCCTCCTCAACAAAATCAAGGCCTACAAGCTCCAGGAAGAGGGTAAGGATACGGTGGAAGCCAATGAAGCCCTGGGTTTCCCGGCCGACTTGCGCGATTACGGCATCGGCGCCCAGATCCTGGCCGACCTGGGAATCCGCCAGATCCGCCTCCTCACCAATAATCCCAAAAAGATTGCCGGCCTGGAAGGATATGGCCTTAAGGTTGTCGAAAGGGTTCCCATTGAAATGTGCCCCAACCGGGTTAACAGGCGTTACCTGAAAACGAAGAAGGAAAAAATGGGCCACCTGCTGCAGATTAGCTAAAAGGCTTAGGGGTTATCTTAGCGATGCTTATTTCTTGTGGACCGTGATAGTGATTAGGTTGGCTTTTGTTTGGAGCGAGCGACTTGACCCGAGTGGCGAAGCGGACTTGGTGAAGCTGCAGAGCGAGGGCGGGGCCGAGGACAGGATGTCCGAGGCCGGCCTCTGAGGCAAGGATGCCGAATAGGCCGCCCAGCACTCACAGTAACCAAGTTACAGTAACCAGTTCTTCGGTTTATGCAGTCGTACTACCTTTGGAAGTACCTGAGTTTAGTGAGTGCTGGGCGCCCGAGCCCGAAGCTGAGCCATAGGCCGCTTCGCGAGGACCACGGAGCGAGCCAAACAATGCCAGCCCATGAGAGAGTTATTTTTACGGTATTAGCCTGTTCATTGGCAAGCAGATTAGATATTTCGAGAAGGAGGCCTTTTTCCCATGCCCAACATCTTAGCGGGCCAGCTGCAGGCCCGGGGATTGAAATTCGGCATTGTTGTCAGCCGCTTCAACGAGTTTATCACCTCCAAACTGCTGGAAGGGGCCCTGGATGCCCTAAACCGCCACGGCGCCGACCCGGCGGCCATTGATGTGGCCTGGGTGCCGGGGGCCTTTGAAATCCCCCTGGCGGCGCAAAAAATGACGGCCCGCGGTTACGACGCCATCATTTGCCTGGGGGCAGTCATCCGCGGGGCCACCCCCCACTTTGAATATGTAGCCGCCGAGGTGACCAAGGGCATTGCCCAGGTAAGCCTGAACAGCGGCGTACCGGTGATCTACGGGCTGATAACTGCCGACAATATTGAGCAGGCTATAGAGCGGGCCGGTACCAAGGCCGGCAATAAAGGCTTTGATGCCGCCATGGCCGCCATGGAAATGGCCAATCTCTTTAAAACAATGGCAGGGGCAGGGAGTTAAGATGCGGGTAGGTATCATCAGCGATACCCATGGCGACGGCGCCGCCTGGGAACAGGCCCTGGCCAACTGCTTTCAGGGTGTAGACCTGATCATCCATGCCGGCGATGTCCTTTACCACGGCCCCAGGAATCCCATTGTGGCCGCCTATGCTCCTAAGGACCTGGCCGGGCTCTTGCAGCAGTCTCCGGTACCCCTCTTGATTGCCCGGGGCAATTGCGACGCGGAAGTAGATGCCATGGTCTTAAATTTACCAATGCCGGAGCAGGTAGTTGTCCAGATGGGTAAGTACCGCCTCATCGCCCAGCACGGCCACCGTTTAGGTGAAGGCGAAGCAGAAACCCTGGCCGCCTATTACCGGGCCGACCTGTGGATAACCGGTCATACCCATGTAGCCATGCTGGCTGCCAGGGAGGGGCGCCTCTTTGTCAACCCGGGCAGTCCCAGCCTGCCCCATAGCGGCCCCCTGGGCAAGTTCAAAACAGTAGCCGTCGCCGACGACGCTGGCGTGAAAATCCTGGCCCTGGCAACCGGAGAAATCCTGAAGGAGTTGCCCTGGCCGGTATAAACAGGACAAAACCCGGGGTTAGTGACCCCGGGTTAATTTAAATGCTTTTTAGACAGCCCGTTGCACTTTGCCTGAACGCAGGCAGCGCGTACAGACGTAAACCTTTTTGGGAGTACCATTTAAAATAATCTTGACCCGCTGGAGATTAGGAGACCAGGTGCGTTTGGTCTTAATATTGGAGTGGCTGACCTGATTGCCGGTAGTCGTCCTTTTGCCACAGATACTGCAGACGGCCATTTATTTCACCTCGCTTTTTCAACCCTACGGGCGATATTTTACCAGAGAAAGGGTTAGAAAGCAAGGAAATAAATTTCTCCTGGCAGGCAGGGACTTGCCCGGAACCTGTTGAAAATAATAGTCAGGGGGTGGAGGGAATGACCAGGGAAGGGAAAAAAAACGTCGTTCCTTTACAAATAACTAAAGATCTCTCCATTATGGAAGTATTGCAGGCCTATCCCCAGGTGCGGCAGGTATTTCACCGCTATGGCATGGGCTGCCTAGAATGTATGGGTGCCATGAATGAAACCATTGCCAGCGGCGCCCGCAGCCACGGGGTTGACCTGGAAGACCTGCTCAATGAGCTAAATGAAGCCATCAGGAACCGGGGATGAGAGTGGATGTGCGACCGGCCGGTGGCATCTTTAAAATATGTAGGTCCCCAGAAGGCCGCCCGCCTGAACCGGCTCGGCATCCAGACGGTGGGCGATCTCCTCTGGCATTTTCCCAGGCGTTATGAAGACCGGCGCCAGTTAAAGGAGCTGGCGGCGGCAACGCCCGGGGAAATAATTACCGTCCAGGTAACCATCAAAGCCTGGGAAGAAAAGGAAATACGTCCTCGCCTGCGCCTCTTCCGGGCCCTGGTCCAGGGCCGGCGGGGGAGTGGCTATGCCCTCTGGTTTAACCAACCCTTCATTAAGCGCCAGCTACCGGCTGGCAGCGAGGTTATCCTAACCGGGAAGGTAAATTACCGGGGTTATGTTCCCGAAATCCAGGTGAGTGACTATGAAGCCCTGGGGCAGGGGGATAGCGGCCTCCATACGGGGCGCATTGTACCTTTTTACCCCTTGACGGCGGGCTTAAGCCAGCGCTGGCTGAGGCTGATTGTCTACCTGGCCCTGGAGGAAGTCCAGGGAGAATTGCCGGAGATTTTACCCCCTTCCTTATGCCAGCGTTACCGCCTTTTACCCCGCTACCAGGCCATAAAATATATGCATTTTCCTCCCGACGCCGCCGCCCTGCACCAGGCCCGGCGGCGCCTTAAGTATGAAGAACTGCTGGTCTGGGAACTTGGTTTAAGCTTAAGCCGCTGGCAGCGTGAAGCCGGGCTCAGGGGAGTTGCCCACACTCTTGACAACGGGCTGGTGCGGCAGTTAATCGCCAGCCTGCCCTTTAAACTGACCCGGGCCCAGGAAAGGGTGCTGGCCGAGATCCTGGCCGATATGGAAGACCCGCGGCCCATGGCCCGCCTGCTCCAGGGGGATGTGGGTTCAGGTAAAACGGTAGTAGCGGCAGCAGCCATGGTCAAGGCCGTAGCCGGCGGCTGGCAGGCTGCCCTCATGGCCCCTACGGAGGTCCTGGCCGAGCAGCACGGGCAAACTTTGCAGAAGATCCTCGCGCCTTTAAAAATCCCGGTGGCCGTCCTGACGGGCAGTACTTCCCGGGCCGGGCGAGAAGTTATCCTGGCCGGCCTGGCCACCGGCCGGTTACCCCTGGTAGCAGGTACTCACGCCCTGATCCAGGAAGATGTAACCTTTAAGGCTTTAGGACTGGTGGTTATCGATGAGCAGCACCGCTTTGGCGTTGACCAGCGGGCCGCCCTCCAGGCCAAAGGGCAGGCTCCCGACCTGCTGGTCATGACAGCCACGCCTATTCCCCGGACCCTGGCCCTGGCAATCTACGGCGACCTGGACGTGTCCCTTTTGGACGAACTACCACCGGGCCGGCAACCGGTAACTACCCGCATTTTAACGGAAAAGCAGCGCGCCAAAGCTTACCAGCTAATCCGCCGGGAGATTGAGAAGGGCCACCAGGCCTACGTTATCTGTCCCTTAATTGATGAAAGCGACAGCGTAGCTGCAGAAGCCGCCATAGCCATGGCGAAAAAGCTCCAGGAAGAAGTCTTTCCTGAATACGCGGTGGGACTGGTCCACGGGCGCCTTAAGCCCGCTGAAAAGGAGGAGGTAATGAATGCTTTCCGGGAGGGCAAAATCGCCGTCCTGGTAGCGACGACGGTAGTTGAGGTAGGAGTCGACGTACCCAACGCTACGGTAATGTTAATCGAAGGGGCGGAGAGGCTGGGCCTGGCCCAGCTCCACCAGCTGCGGGGCCGGGTGGGGCGCGGTACAGCACCGTCCTACTGTTTGCTCATCACCGGCAACAGCCAGGCGGCCCGGGAGCGGCTGGCCGTTCTGGCCTCCAGCCAGGACGGCTTTGCCATTGCCGAAGCCGACCTGCGCCTCAGGGGGCCGGGGGAATTCTTTGGTACCCGCCAGCATGGCCTGCCGGAATTCCGCCTGGCCAGGCTACCCGAGGATGGCCGCATCCTGGAACAGGCCCGCCAGGATGCCCGCCTGATTTGCCGGGAAAACCTCTGGCAGCAACCGGAATACCGCCAGCTTTACCTGGCAGCAAAGGAAAAACTGGCCAGCCTGCAATTATAAAAGTAAAATTTACCAGCAAAAAAGGGCATGTTTAATTTAGTTTTCAGCCACACTAAGCTTAAAATTAGCGACGAAGGTGAGCCTATGCAATTAGAAAAGGATGAGCGTTCGCTACTGGCTTATTTTTCCAGCAGTACCAGAACCCAGGAAGCCATCAATGCCCTGAAAGCGGCTGGTATAACTGAGGTCCAGTTTGACCGGGTAGGACGTTTTGGTACCCGTTATAATGACCAGTACAATAATCCCCTGGCCAACCAGGCCAATACCATTACCGGCTTAACCCTCTATTCAGCTGACATTAACCCCCTGGTAAAAACCGATACCCGGGCCCTGCTGGCCGCCGACCCTTCGGTCAGCGGTGTGGGTTTAAAGGATTACGGGGTGGCCGGCAATGAGGGCTTTTTAGTTACCGTAGTAACAACGCCGTCCCGGGTGAAGGAAGCCCGGGAGATCATTGAGGCCCATGGCGGCCGGCTTTAAAAAACACCCTGGTGGGTGTTTTCCTTTTTTGTAGTATAAATGTAAAGTTACGCTAGCCAAATAATACTAAGCATAAAAAAAGGCCGCCGGCTCATACTAAGACTGCACAACAAAAAAGGAGGTGAAACTGAATGCCGCGTGGAGGAAGGACCAACCGTCTCCTGATCCCCCAGGCCCGCGGCCAGATGGAAAGGTTCAAGCAGGAAGTGGCCAGCGAACTGGGGATTTCCAATTATGACGGTTACCTGGGTGACCTGCCCTCCAAGGTTAACGGTTCTGTAGGGGGGCTCATGGTCAAGAAGATGATCGCTGCTTATGAGCAGACCCTGAGCAATCAGGCAGCCGGCGGCCTTGGTGGTACTGACGTTGAACTGGGTGCCGCCCAGAACGTTACCGGCCGCATCAGCGGGCCCAACCCCGCTTATAATGCCGGTGGCCAGAAGTTAAACATCAATGCCCAGCAGTACAATCCCGGTGGGCTGGGTGGATTGACCCAGTAACGGCAATTCCGGATGGCGGGTTTTAACCGCCATCCTTTTTTAATGTAACGGTATGGCAGCCTTAGCCTGCAGGAGAGCGGTATGCAGGGTCCTGTTCAGGGCATTACCAATGACCCAGGCCAGGTTATGCACCAGGTCGTCAACCTCTTTGGGAGTTACCGTCAGGTTACCGCCAAAGGGTGCCAGGACATTGCGGGTAAGGTTCTGGGCCACGGCCTGGTCGAGCTGCAGGTTGACATTAGGAAAAGACTGCTGAATCTGGCTAAGGACTTCATAAATAATCACCCCGGCATGAACCACAGTGGGAATACCAATGGCAATCACGGGAATCCCCATGGTTTGTTGATTGATACCGGCACGCTGATTTCCCACCCCTGAGCCGGGGCTAATGCCGGTATCGGTAATTTGAATGCTGCTGCCTATGCGTTGCAGATCGCCGGCAGCCAGGGCATCAATGGCAATCAGTACCCTGGGCCGGGTTTTTTCTACCACACCTTTGAGGATTTCCGCTGTTTCAATTCCGGTAGTACCCAGGACACCGGGGGCCAGGGCACTGACGGGTCTTGTTCCCGGGGGCATATTTTGCGGCACGTATTTTAATAAATGCCGGGTAACCGTAAACTGGTTGATTACTTTTGGGCCCAGGGAGTCCGGCGTGGCTTCCCAGTTACCCAGGCCCACCACCAGCACCGGGTCGGCAGGACCGACATTCCATTTTTGTAACAACAGGTTGAGCTTCTGGGCCAGGAGACCCGCTATTTCTTCGTGAACGGGCGGGTTTTCAAAGCGGAGGGCCGGTGCATCAATGGTTATGTAAGTACCCTGGGGCTTGCCCATGGCCTGTTCTCCAAGGGCATTCATTATGGTAATAGTTGTAACGGCGGCGTTGGGATATTTTTCCTTATCTTCCCTTACCCCGGGCACTTCCTGCTGGGTAGCCCCGCGTAATAAAGCATGGGCTTCTACCGCTAGGTCCAGGATAACTCCCGCCAGCTGGTAAAATTCGGCGCGCTGCAAGGTGGTTCCCTCCAAACTTTTAAGGGCCTGCATTCAGGTTATCCATAATGAAAAAAAATATACGTCGAAAAGGAAAAGTTTCCTGGCGTGTTGAATAATTGCCCTCAGGGAAGGTGAGACTGATGGAAGTAAAATGTACCCTCTGCGGTCGTAAAGAAGAAATTACCAAGGTACATAAGGATTATCGCAAACTGGCGCGAGATAAAAATGCCGTCTACACCTGCGAAACCTGCCGCGCCCGGCTGCGTTACCAGGCCCTGCAGGCCCAAAAAGAAGAGAAACCATTATAAATACCTTATTGACAGCGTAAAATAATTATAGTATAATCGCAGCGAGAGAGGGGGATGAAAGATGGAAATCCGTATCAGCCCTAAAGCGGAACAATATATCAAAGAGAAATCCGATACCATTACCATTAAACTGGAGATGTGCGGCGGTTGAGCTGGACTATCAATTCGTCCTGCCGTGTATGCAGGCGCGCCGGCTGACGTGAAAAACTTTATTGTTCAGCAGCTAAATGGCTTAAAGGTTTACCTGCAAAAGGGGATTAAAGCTTCACGCGGCCTGGATGTGGACCTGGTGGGCTTTGGACCCTTTAAACAGCTGGTTGTCGATGGAGTGCAAAATTATTAAATTTAGGAGGCACCAAAACATGAGCAAGCCCGTTAATGTTGACAGCAGCGCCTTTGAAGCTGAAGTATTGTCAGCACCGCTACCGGTGGTAGTTGATTTTTGGGCCGTCTGGTGCGGTCCTTGCCGGATGATGGCCCCGGTGCTGGATCAGCTGGCCGAAGACTACGATGGTAACGTTAAATTTGCCAAGGTAAATGTTGACGAAAACCAGGAACTGGCCGCCCGCTATGGTATTATGAGTATACCTACCCTGGTTATCTTTAAAGACGGCCAGGAAGTGGGACGGGTCATTGGCTATATGCCCAAGGAAAAGCTAAAGGAACAGCTGGAAGCTGCCATACATTAAGGGGAGATTACATGGCCCGCCATGCCTTTATTGATGCCAGCATTTGTGACGGCCGGGCCGATTGCCAGGCCATGAGCGCCTGCCCTACTAAATCCTTCCTGCGCGAAGAGGAGAGCGAACCCTGGTTTATTGGCCCTACCTGCCTGGGCTGCGGTCGCTGCCTGCTGGCCTGTGACCGGCAGGCCATCAGCCTGATCTAGTAACTAAGGGTCACCGGTTAATTACCGGTGGCCCTTAATGTTTTATTATCAAATTTCACTTTAAGCGGCAGGCTTTTTTTCAGACACGTCGAATTATAAGCTCAAGGAGGTAGGGCAGATGCTCCAGAAAGTCCGGGTGGAAGACAGCGTGGGCACGGTGCTGGCCCACGACCTGACCAAAATCGTCCCCGGCGAGTTCAAGGGAAGTCGATTTAAGAAAGGACATATTATTCAGCCGGAAGATATACCCGAACTGCTGCAAATGGGTAAGGAACACCTGTATGTCCTGGCCCTGGGACCGGATGAGGTACATGAAGACGAAGCCGCCGTTCGCCTGGCTAGGGCGGCAGCCGGCAACGGCGATCACGGCCTCAAATTTAGTGAGCCCCAGGAAGGCAAGGTAAACCTTATCGCCGCCAGGGACGGCTTGTTGAAGGTAAACCTCCCGGCCCTGCAGCAAATTAATGAAGGGGCGGACATCATCCTGGCCACCCTGCATAACAATTACCCGGTTACGGCAGGCCAGGTGGTGGCCGGCACCAGGTTGATCCCCCTGCTGGCACCGCGGGCGGTGATTGAAAGGGTGGAAGCCATTTGCCACCAGGCGGGTGGTATTGTGCGCATAGCCCCCTACCGCCGGTTGCGGGTGGGCTTGATTACCACCGGCAGTGAGGTTTACAAAGGGCGGGTAAAAGACGCCTTTAGCCCGGTGGTCCGGGCCAAGATTGCCAGTTATGGCTCAGAAGTAGAGCGGGAAGAGATTGTACCTGATGATGCTGGGGCAATCCGGCAGGCCATAGCAGCGATGCTGGCGGCCGGCATGGAAATGGTGGTGCTGACGGGGGGCATGTCGGTTGATCCCGATGACGTGACGCCGGAAGGGATCCGTCGCAGCGGCGCGGAAGTCGTCACCTACGGCGCCCCGGTGTTGCCGGGGGCCATGTTCATGCTGGCCTACCTGGGGGAGGTGCCCATTATGGGCCTGCCGGGGTGTGTGATGTATTACCGGGCCACCATTTTTGACCTGGTCCTGCCCCGGGTTTTAACGGGGGAAAGGCTGCAGCGCAAAGATATAGCCGGGCTGGCAGCCGGTGGCCTCTGCCAGGGCTGCCCCGACTGCCGCTACCCGGCCTGTTCCTTCGGTAAAGTGTAGGGTGTTTCACTTCTCCCGGTAGTCGTAGACGCGCCGGGTTTTCTTTTCGCTGCGGGGCAAAGTCCCCAGGGGTACCGCCTCCACGTCAGCCAGGATGCCGATGCGGTTTTTAATCTGGCGCCGGCACTCGGCGGCAACGGCATCGCCCTCATGGCCGGGGAGGTACTCGATCTTTACCAGCAGCCGGTCCTTGCCCTGCTCACGGGTCAAGATGAGCTGGTATTCGCTGCCGGCCCCCGGCGTGAGGTGCAGGACATGGTCGACCTGGCCCGGGTAAATATTGACGCCCTTAATTTTAACCATGTCATCGGTCCGCCCCAGAACGCGCTCGATCATGGGGTAGGGCGAGCCGCAGGAACAGGCTGCAACCTTCAAACAGGTAAGGTCGTGGGTGCGGTAGCGCAGTAAAGGCATGCCTTCCTTGGTCAGGGTGGTGATGACCAGTTCCCCGGTTTCACCCGGCGGCAGCTGCCTGCCAGTTGCCGGGTCAATTATCTCCAGCAGCAGGTGGTCTGTCCAGATGTGGATCCCTTCATGGGCCGGGCAGTCAAGGCCGATGCCGGGACCGTAAATTTCCGTGAGCCCGTAAATATCAAAGGTTTCAATCCCCAGGAGTTCTTCGATGCGCTTGCGCATTTTTTCGCCCCAGCGTTCGGAACCCAGGAGGCCAACCCGCAGGGCCAGCCGGTCCCTCAGGCCCCGGCGCTCGATTTCTTCGCCCAGGAAAAGGGCATAGGAAGCGGTAGCCGCCAGGACGGTGGCCTGGAGGTCGACCAGCATTTCCAGCTGTTTTTCCGTATTGCCGGCACCGGTGGGAATGGCCATGGCGCCCAGGTACTCGACCCCGGCCTGGAAACCGATGCCCGCCGTCCAGAGGCCATAGCCGGGGGTGATTTGCACCCGGTCGCGGTTGGTAACCCCGGCCAGGGCGAAACAGCGGGCCATCATTTCAGCCCAGGCAGCCACGTCACCGGCCGTGTAGGGGATAATAATGGGCTTACCGGTGGTACCTGAGGAGGAATGAATCCGGACGACTTTTTCTTCCGGGACGGCCATCAGTTCCAGGGGCTTGCCGTTGCGCAGCTCCCATTTATCGGTCAGGGGGACCGCCGCCAGGTCGGCTACGGTCCTGATATCCCCCGGCCTGATACCGGCTGCCGTCAGCTTTTCCCGGTAATAGGGTGAGCTGTCAAAGAGGCGCTGCACTAGGGCTTGCAGGGCCGGAGCCTGCTGCCGGTAGAGTTTTTCGTAATCAAATTGCCCCATTTTTACACCTCCAGGGCTCGCCGGCCCAGTTCAAAGGCGCGGCGGTTCATTTCATGGACACTGGCCGGCAGGAGTTTTAAAGCTTCGGCCAGGAGGACATCGGCAGGGAAGGGTAAACCGAAGTTCACCAGGGCACCCAGCATGACCAGGTTTAAAGTCCGGGGGCTGCCAGCTTCCCTGGCCAGGGCCAGGGCGTCCAGGCAACGGCAGCCGGACAGGTTGCTTTGCAGGTAGGCCAGGATATCCTCCAAAGGATAGGGACTGCTCCCCAGGGCGGCCAAAACCGGTATTACCGGTGCCGTAGAGACCAGGGCCTTACCGCCGGGGCGTAAATACTTTAAGTTGCGGCAGGCCTCGGCCGGCTCCAGGGCCAGGAGGATGTCGGCGGCGCCATAGGGGATGAGGGGGCCGGCCTCCTGCACTCCCAGGCGGACATGGCTGACGACACTGCCCTCCCGCTGGGCCATACCGATGGTTTCGGCCGTACGTACCGCCAGGCCCGCTGTTACGGCTGCCGACGCAAGGGCCCGGGAGGCGAGGATTATTCCCTGGCCGCCCACACCGGCAATGAGAATATCCATCTAGACCACCTCCTCCATGGCTGCCGCCGGACAAATTTTAGCGCAGAGCCCGCAGCCGGTACAGGTAGAATTAATCATTACTGAGCCGTCAGCCGGCACCAGGGCCGGGCAGCCCAGTTCGTCAATACAGGTACGGCAGCCGGTGCAGGCGTCTGCATTGACCCGGTAGCGGGTAGCAGGTTTGGTTATCTGGGGGCAGGGGTGACGGAGGATTACCAGGGCCGGTCCCGGGGCAGCTAGGGCCTGGCGGGCAACCGCCATGGTGGCCTCCAGGTCCAGGGGATCGGCGGTGAGGACTGTTTCTACACCGCAGGCCCGGGCCACCCGGGCGATATCAACGGCCCTCTGCCCGGTGCCGGTGGCTAGTCCCGGGTGTGACTGGTGCCCGGTCATGGCGGTAGTCTCATTATCGAGAACGACGACTACCAGGGGTGTCTGCTGGTGGACGGCATTGACCAGTGGCGGCAGGCCGGCGTGGAAAAAGGTCGAGTCGCCGATAAAGGCTACCAGCCGGGTGCCGGGCTGGACCCTGGCCAGGCCCTGGGCCAAGCCTAAACTTGCTCCCATGCACAGGCAGGTATCCATGGCGGCCAGGGGTGGCGCTGCCCCCAGGGTATAGCAGCCGATGTCACCGGTAAAGATTACTTCCTGATCCCGGGCCGCCTGTTTAAAGGCATAGAAGGAGCCCCGGTGGGGGCAACCGGCGCAGAAAAGGGGTGGCCGGGCCGGTAAAGGCGGCAGCGCCGGGAGGCCGGGTGCCGGGTTTTCCTGCTCCAGCTTTAAGAAGCGGGCCAGGGCTGCGGCTACCCTGTCGACGTTAAATTCGCCTTCCCGGGGCAGGTAGCCATCATGTTTGCCAGACAGTTCTACCGGGAGGCGGTTGCGCCAGGCCAGGCGGATGACCTGGTCTTCGACAACCGGCTCCTGTTCTTCGACGATAAGGACCCTTTCCATACGGGTGAGAAATTCCCTTACGAGCTCTTCCGGCAGGGGGTAGGGGGTACCGATTTTAAGCAGGGATAATTTTACGTCCAGGCGTTCCAGGGCTTCGGTGACGTAAAAGTAAGAAGGGCCGCCGGCAATGACCCCCACAGGGCCTTCCAGTTGAACGGCATTAAAGGGGCTGGCCGCAAACTCAGCCCGCGCCCGTTCCTGCTGTTTATTCAACCAGACATGCTGGCGGGCCGCCAGGGAGGGCATGATGACCCAGCGGGGGTCTTTAACAAACCCCGGCACCGGCGGCCGCGGCGGGATGGTACCCACTTCCACCTCCTGGCAGGCGTGGCTGACGCGGGTAGTGGGGCGGACGATAACAGGGAGGTTTAAAGTTTCCGAAAGCTTAAAGGCATATTTTGTCATTTCATAAGCTTCCCGGGGACAGGAAGGATCCAGGACTGGCAATTTGGCAAAGCGGGCAAAAAGGCGCGTGTCCTGCTCCGTCTGGGAACTGTGGGGGCCGGGGTCGTCGGCTACCACCAGGACCAGGCCGCCCTTGACGCCGATGTAGGCCAGGCTCATGACGGCATCGGCAGCGACATTTAAGCCCATCTGCTTCATGCTCACCAGGGCCCGGGCGCCGGCATAGGCAGCCCCGGCGGCAATTTCTACGGCCACCTTTTCATTAACCGACCATTCGGTGTACACACCTGCTTCTGGTCCAAAATGCATCAGGGCCGTCATTATTTCGGAAGCCGGGGTACCGGGGTAAGAGGTAGCTACGCGGATGCCGGCCTCTATGGCTCCCCGGGCGATGGCTTCATTACCCATGAGCAATACTGGCACGGTTTTCTCTCTCCCCTTGAGACTTAAAGGCACAAAAAAACGGGCCGCAGCCCGGTTATAGCTTACCTGCTATCCTCGGCTCTGCTAACACTGATCAGGCTGAACTAGGCTCACAATATAAAAAATTGCTTGTAAGAAAGTATAGCATATCCCCTGGCAGCGGTCCAGCAAAAATTTCAGCCTGGTGCCTTATTCGGACAAACCGGAGATGGCGGGCAGGAGGATAAAAAAATGCCGTTCCCGGAGGAACGGCCAGAGTTTAGCCGCCGGCGGGTAACCGGCGGCTTGGGAGAGGAGAAACCGGAGGAAGAGCTCATGGGGGAGGGTTAATAAAATAACCCTAAGCTCTTCATGGTAAATCTGGAAATCAGATTTACCGGTTACTATTATGGACGCCAATGGAGAAGCTTATACATATCCGGAAAAAATTTTTTCAAAGTAACCCTGCAAGTGGAAGGTAAAGTGGCATTTCATGCTATAATAGCTTAGTGAGGGATTTTATGTTAAGAATAATTGCCGGCCAGGCCCGCGGCCGCCGTTTACGTACCCCGAAGGGCCGGGCTACCCGCCCCACCAGTGACCGGGTGCGGGAGGCCTTATTTAACATCCTGGGAGCGCGGGTCATTGACAGCCTGTTCCTGGATCTTTTTGCCGGTTCAGGAGCCGTGGGGTTGGAAGCTTTGAGCCGCGGGGCCAGGAAGGCCGTTTTTGTGGAAAATGACCGCCAGGCCCTGGCGTGCCTGGCCGCCAACCTGGCCGCAACTGGCTTCAAAGATAAGGCGCAAATCATCGCCGCCGATGCCCGCCGGGCCCTGGCTCATTTAGCCGGGCGCGGCCTGGTCTTTGACCTGGTTTTTAGCGATCCACCTTACTACCAGGGGTGGGGCGATGTTATCTTGCCGGCAGTTGTACCTCTGTTATCACCGGGTGGCCTAGTCGTCCTGGAAACAGCAAAATCTGAAGCAGCGCCGGAAACAGCCGATATGGTATTGATGGCCAGGAGGGTTTATGGTGATACAGCTTTAAATTTCTATCAAAGGGCAGGAGGGCTTGCTGATGGAGTTCATGACCCTGATTGAGGAAATGGAAAAAATAATCGAGAAGAGTCCCCATATTCCCCTGACAGGCAGGGTTTTCCTTGACGGTGACCTGTTCCTTGATTACCTGGACCGGTTGCGGACGGCATTGCCCGAGGAAGTGCGCCAGGCCCAGTGGATACGCCAGGAGAAGGAGCGTTTGCTGGAAGAAGCCCGCCTGAAGGCCCAGAGCCTCCTGGCCGAAGCGGAGAAGCGGGCAGAAATGATGGCCCAGGAAAACGAACTGGTCCGTAAAGCCAGGGCCCAGGCCAGCGAAATTATGGCCCGTGCCCAGCGCCTGGCGGAAGAAATGAAGGCTGGAGCTTTAAGTTATGCTGACGGTTTGCTGGGCCAGCTGGAGGCGAGCCTCAACCAGGCCCTGACCCAGGTGCGCCAGGGCCGCCAGGAACTCCAGGCCTATCCGGCCGGAGGAAGTGCGGGCAGGGAAGTGGCGGCAACAACGCCAGACAAGACAGAGGCTCAGGACCGCCGGTAAAGGAAGTAGCGGGCGCTCAGCGCCAGCCCGGCCAGGAGAAAAAGGACGGTCATCAGGGTGAGGGCAAACCCTGTATAATATAACCACAACGTAAACCAGGGAGCCCTTGGGACCAGGGTTATTTCCGGGGCCAGTAAGAGCAGGACCGGCCGGGCCGGCCCCTGGCAGAGCCGGACCAGCGCGGCAGCCAGGAAGCCGTGGAGGAGGCGGGCAACGATAAATGGACACAGGCGTAAATCAGTATGGCTGACCATAGCCGCCACCTGGCCCAGGATCGATAGCCCGGCCCAGCCCATAATGAGACTAATGGCCACCAGGCGCTCTGTTAGAGGGACGGCCGCTTCGCTGGCAAATTTAGCGCCCATGGTCATTTCAAAGAGGCCGGCGGCCAGGGCCGGGGACGTATCCCGGCTTAAATCGAAGGGGCTGCCGGCATAAAGAAGGATTCTAGCCAGGGGTTCCAGCAGGCCCAGGATGGTTGCCACCTGGATGATGACGCTAAATAAGATAATAAAGCCGCCAATGGTAATCAGGGTCTGGAAGGAACGGCTGACGGCATCTCCCAGGAGCTGTCCCAGGGGGCGGCCGTCCCTCTGCTGGGCCTGGAGCATGGCCTGCCAGGCCCGCCGGGGTAAAGCCAGGAGGGTGTAGCTTGCCGGCGGGGAGGCCGGTTGCCGGCGACCGTAAAAGCGAAACAGGATACCCAGGCAAAAATTAGCCCCGTAATGGGCGCCGGCCAGGACTGGCCCCAGGGCCGGGTTGTGGAGCATGCCTACAGCTACGGCTCCCAGCATAAAAAGGGGGCTGGCGTTGTTGGTAAAGCAAATTAGCCGTTCCCCCTCAACCCTGGTGACCAGGCCCTGCTGGCGCAACTGGGCTGTAAGCATGGCACTGATGGGGGAACCGGAAGTGTACCCCATGGCCATGACGAAGGCGCCGCTCCCGGGGACATTAAAGAGAGGCCGCATAACCGGTTCCAGGAGTACCCCAAGGAAATGAACTATGCCAAGGCCCATAAAAAGCTGGGATATTATAAAGAAAGGAAGCAGAGCCGGAACGACAATTTCCCACCAGGCCTTAAGACCCCGCAGGGCCGCCTGGAAAACCGGCTGGGGGAATAAGATAATGGCCAGGGCCAGGACCATGACGGCGACGACGGTCAGGAGGGGTCCCAGGCCCCGGGTAATGATAAGTACCTGGTGGCGCACGGGGGTCACCTCGAAGGGACATCCTGTTATGCAATATACGCGGCGCTTGGTAATTTAGAAGTAAACTTGTTGGCAAGAATTGAAACCATTGTGCGAACTTTAACAAGGGGATTGACTTTTGCCAGCTTAAAAGTACCATTATAGGTAGTGGGTAATATTTGCAGGAGGTACTTAATATATGAAGATTTTAGTTTTAAACTGTGGTAGTTCCTCAGTTAAATACCAGCTTTTTGATATGGCCGGTGAGACGGTCCTGGCCCGGGGGCTGGTGGAAAGGATTGGTATTTCTGGTTCAGTCCTGACCCACCGCCCGGCCGGCAAAGATAAACTGGTGCGCGAGGCCGAAATTCCTGATCACAAGGTGGCCATTCGCCTTTGCCTGGAAGCTCTAACTGATTCTCATTATGGCGTCATTAAGGATTATAACGAATTAGGGGCCGTGGGTCACCGGATTGTTCATGGCGGCACTTTTCCCCATTCCGTCCTGGTTGATGCTTCAACGAAAAAAGCCATTGGCGAATTAGAAGCGCTGGCTCCATTACATAATGGTCCAGCCCTCCGGGGTATTGAAGCCTGTGAAGCTATTTTGCCTCATACTCCGCAGGTAACAGTTTTTGATACCGCTTTTCACCAGGGCATGCCTGATTATGCCTATACCTACAGTTTACCGTACGAGCTTTGCCAGAAATACTTAATTCGTCGTTACGGTGCCCATGGAACATCCCACCAGTACGTTGCCCTGAGGGCTGCTGCCCTGGTTGGCAGACCCCTGGCAGAGTTAAAAATGATTACCTGCCATCTGGGTAACGGCTCAAGCATTACGGCAATCAAAAACGCCAAATCATATGACACCAGCATGGGCTTTACCCCCTTGGCCGGCTTAACCATGGGTACCCGCT
Organism: Moorella mulderi DSM 14980; assembly: GCF_001594015.1. Classification (GTDB taxonomy): domain Bacteria; phylum Bacillota; class DSM-521; order Neomoorellales; family Neomoorellaceae; genus Neomoorella; species Neomoorella mulderi. Next base: position 46,490 of record NZ_LTBC01000003.1, on the reverse strand, counting down.
GCGGCGATATTGACCCGGCTATTGTTACCTTCCTCATGGAAAAGGAAGGTTACACCCCGGCTGATATGGACCGCCTCATGAACCGCCAATCAGGAGTGCTGGGAGTTTCCGGGGTGAGCAGCGATTTCCGGGATATTGAAGCCGCCATGGCCGCCGGCAATGAGCGTGCCCGCCTGGCCTGGGATATCTTTGTCCATACCGCGAAAAAATACATTGGCGCCTATGTGGCTGTTTTAAACGGCCTTGATGTCCTGGTGTTTACGGCCGGCCTGGGAGAAAATTCTCCTGAGGCCCGGGAAGCCATCTGCCGGGATATGGATTACCTGGGGATCAAGATCGATCCCGAAGAAAACCGGGTCCGGGGCCAGGAAAAGGAAATCACGGCTCCCGGGGCCAGGGTGCGCACCTTTGTCATTCCTACAAACGAAGAATTAATGATCGCCCGGGAAACCATGGCCCTTGTCCAGGCCGGTTGACACCCGGCCGGCCTTTCCGGTATAATCTACACGGTGAATGTGGTGAAAATTGGCGTTAGCGATTTAAAGGCCAGGCCGGGCGGCGAACTCGAATTTAAGGCCCAGGAAAAGTGGTCCTATTTAGCTACAGCTACCGGCAACATACCTATCGTAGCACCGGTACGTGTGGGCGGTACGGTTACCAATACCGGGAAGATCCTGCTTGTTAAAGGACAGGTAGCCACCACCCTGGAATTAACCTGTGATCGCTGCCTGGAAAAGTTCAGGTATTCCGTAGTGGCGTCTCTGGAAGAGGAATATGCCGGGGCGGCCGTAGGTCAAGCCGCTGTAGGGGAAAATGAGGAAGGCGGTGAAGTGCGGCCCCTGGAAGGAGATTTTATCGACTTGAAGCCAGCGGTAGAAGAAGCCCTGATTCTGGCCCTGCCCATGAAATGGCTCTGCCGGGAAAGCTGCCGGGGGCTGTGTGCTAGTTGCGGCCAGAATTTAAATGAGGGGCAATGCCAGTGCGATACCCGGCCAGTTGACCCGCGCCTGGCTGCATTGGAAGAATTGCTACGCAAAAGGGAAGGAGAGAACTAGCTTGGGAGTACCGAAAAGAAGAGTTTCCAAGGCCCGGAAAAATAAACGCCGTTCCATCTGGAGCCAGATGGCACCTCCCTCCCTGGTGGAATGTCCCCAGTGCCACCAGTTAAAGCTCAACCACCGGGTCTGCCCCAAGTGCGGTTACTACAAGGGGCGGGAAGTAATCAAAGTAGCAGAGTCATAAATATGCTTTAACGGCAACCGGCAATTATTGCCGGTTATTTTTTACTTGCATAAATCTACCATGGCCATTATACTATAACTATGGCCTGGTAATATTATTTGGTACCAGGTATGAGGTGAGATTTTTGGTACGCCGGAAAGGCAACAAGGAAGAGCGCCAGGAGGCCCTGCGCCGCTACCTGCGCAACAACCCCTTCGCCACCGATGAAGAGCTGGCGGAAAAATTTAAAGTCAGCGTACCCACCATACGCCTGGACCGCCTGGCCCTAGGGATCCCTGAGGTAAGGGAGCGCATCATGGCCATGGCCCGGGAAGCCAGGTCGCGGATGCGGGGGGTAACGGCGGAAGAACTGATGGGCGAACTGGTCGAGCTGCAGCCAGGAGTGATGGGCATTTCCATCCTGGAGGTCACTCCCCAGATGCTGGTCCAGCCGGCCGGCGTTGCCCGTGGCCATTATCTTTTTGCCCAGGCCCATTCCCTGGCCCTGGCAACTGTTGGCGCCGAGGTCGTCCTAACCAGCAGCGCCCGGGTCCGCTACCGGCGGCCGGTTTATGCCGGCGAGCGGGTTATTGCCAGGGCCATGGTTAAGGTTAACAAGGATTCAACCTGCCTGGTATCAGTTCATTCCCGGGTTAACGGGGAGATCGTCTTTAAAGGCCAGTTTATAATCATAACTCCGGAGAATATAAGTGGAGGCGTGACTGATTGCAAATAGCTATTGATGCCATGGGGGGCGATCACGCTCCCGGGGAAATTGTCCGGGGAGCGGTGGCCGCCGCCAGGGAAAAGATAGCGGGTATTATCCTGGTAGGTGATAAAAGGCGGCTGGAAGCAGAACTTAAGCCCTTACATCCCCCCGCCAGTTTAGAAATTGTCCATACCGAACAGGTTGTGGAGATGGATGAACAGCCGGCCCTGGCATTGAGGCGCAAGCGGGAAGCGTCAATAATCGTTGCCACCCGCCTGGTCAAGGAAGGGCGAGCGGCAGCCGTTGTTTCGGCTGGTAGTACCGGGGCCCAGATGGCAGCAGCCCTCCTGATTTTAGGCCGCAGCGGCAAAATCCAGCGACCAGCCATTGCCACCATTATCCCTACCCTTAAAGGGCCAAAGCTTTTACTTGATGCCGGGGCCAATGTCGATTGCCGGCCCGAACACCTCTATGAATTTGCTTTAATGGGCAATCTTTATGCCGCCAGGGTAATGGGTATCCGTGAGCCCCGGGTGGGATTACTCAATATCGGTACCGAGGCCTGCAAGGGAAATGAACAGACTTTGGGGGCCTATAACCTGTTAAAGGGATCGCCCTTAAACTTTACCGGCAATATCGAAGGCCGGGATATTTTAGCCGGCGATACGGATGTCATCGTCTGTGACGGGTTTGTGGGCAACGTCCTGTTGAAATTTGGTGAGGGTATGGCCCAGGCCCTCTTTACCATGATCGGGCGGGAAATTAAAAACAGCTTCCGGGCCAGGCTCGGTGCCGCCCTGGTGTTACCTGCTTTACGGGGCTTGAAGAAACAGGTGGATTATACCGAATACGGCGGCGCCCCCCTCCTGGGCGTCCAGGGCATCAGCATCATCTGCCACGGCAGTTCCAACGCCCGGGCCATAAAAAATGCCATCAAGGTGGCCGTCCGTTGTGTCGAGCAGGGACTGGTGGCAGGTTTGGGGCAGTTGCCGGGAGCCAACGGTGAAGGGGAGGTAGTCAAATGCCAGCCCTCTTAAGGCCTGTAGGGATTGTCGGGACGGGATCCTGCCTGCCGGAACGTGTCCTGACCAATGCCGAGCTGGAGCAAATGGTAGATACCAGCGATGAATGGATTCGCAGCCGCACCGGTATTCGGGAACGCCGGATAGCAAGTCAAGATACGGCTGCCTCCGACCTGGCCGTCCCGGCCGCAGTAAAGGCCTTGAAAATGGCCGGGCTCACAGCAGAGGCCGTGGATTTAATCATTGTAGCTACCGTAACCCCGGATACCCTTTTCCCGGCTACGGCCTGCCTGGTCCAGGAGCGCCTGGGAGCCAGGGGCGCCGCCGCCTTTGACCTTTCAGCCGGCTGCAGCGGTTTTATCTATGCCCTGGCAGCCGCCAGCCAGTTTATCGCTGCCGGGGTTTACCAGACGGCCCTGGTGATCGGTGTCGAGATCCTGAGTAAGATTATCAACTGGCAGGACCGCAATACCTGCGTCCTCTTTGGGGACGGGGCCGGGGCCGTCGTTCTCCAAGCCGTGCCGGCGGGGGAAGGGCTCCTGGGCCTGCACCTGGGGGCCGACGGCAGCGGCGGTTCCCTTCTCAGCATGCCTGCCGGGGGATCGCGCCTGCCGGCCAGTTCCAGTACCGTCGAGAAGCATCTGCATACCATCCATATGAACGGCCCGGAGGTTTTTAAATTTGCCGTGCGGGTCATGGGAGAGGCTTCCCTGAAGGCCCTGGAGCAGGCGGGTTTAAGGAAAGAAGAGGTGGACTTTTTAATCCCCCACCAGGCCAACATACGCATTATCGAAGCGGCCACCAAACGCCTGGGACTGGCGCCGGAGAAGGTGTACGTTAATCTAGACCGCTATGGTAATATGTCCAGCGCTTCCATCCCGGTGGCCCTGGATGAAGCTTACCGGGAAGGCAGGCTGAAGCGCGGCGATAAAGTAGTCCTGGTGGCCTTTGGCGCCGGTCTAACTTGGGGGGCCGCCGTCTTAAGCTGGAGCCTGGCAAGCCCGGAAAGGAGTTGAGTTTTATGCTGCGGACAGTCCTTTGCGATCTCCTGGGGATTACCTATCCCATTATCCAGGGTGGCATGGCCTGGGTGGCTACCGGCGAACTGGCGGCAGCAGTTTCAGCGGCCGGGGGTCTGGGGATTATTGGGGCCGGCAATGCGCCGCCGGAAACAGTGCGCCGGGAGATCCACAAGGTACGGGAACAGACAGACCGCCCCTTTGGCGTTAATATATACTATATGTCACCCTATGTGGAAGAACTCATTGATCTGGTCTGCGCCGAAAAGGTGCCGGTGGTTACAACCGGTGCCGGCAATCCCGGCAAACACCTGCCCAGATTAAAGGCCGCCGGCGTCAAGGTAATCCCGGTAGTAGCTTCAGTGGCCCTGGCTAAAAGGCTGGAACGGCTGGGGGTGGATGCCCTGGTAGCCGAAGGCATGGAGTGCGGCGGCCATATCGGGGAAATCGCCACCATACCCCTGGTGCCCCAGATTGTTGATGCCGTACATATTCCCGTGATTGCCGCCGGCGGGATTGCCGACGGCCGCGGCCTGGCGGCAGCCCTGGCCCTGGGGGCGGCCGGCGTGCAGATGGGGACCCGCTTTATCTGCGCCGAGGAGTGTACCGTCCATCCTAATTATAAAGAGGCCGTCTTGAAGGCCGGGGACCGGGACGCCGTCGTTACCGGCATGCCGGGGCACTATGTCCGGGTGCTGAAAAATAAATTAACCCGGCAGTTTGAAGAGCTGGCCGCCCGGGGTGCCTCCTGGGAGGAGATGGATCGCCTGGGCACCGGCAAGCTCCGGGCCGCAGTAGTAGAAGGGGACGTGGAGTATGGGTCCCTCATGGCCGGCCAGAGCGCGGCCCTGGTGCGAGAAATCAAACCGGCGGCTGCGATTATCGAAGAAATAATGGCTGAAGCAGAAGCGATCATCTCCCGCCTGGGCACGCTGGTGAGGTAAAAATATCTTCGGAGGAGTTCTTTATGTCAGGCATAGTCTTTGTCTTCCCCGGCCAGGGGTCCCAGTATGTAGGTATGGGCCAGGAGCTGGCCGGCCGGTATCCTGAGGCAGCTGCCGTCTTTCAAGAAGCTGAAGCCGCTCTGGGGTGGCCGGTGGATAAGCTCTGCTTTACAGGGCCGGCGGAAGAACTCACCCGGACGGAAAACACCCAGCCGGCAGTGCTGACGGTAAGCATTGCCTGCTTCCGCGTCCTGGCGGCCCACGGGGTCAGGCCCGGGGCAGTAGCCGGCCACAGCCTGGGGGAGTACAGCGCCCTGGTGGCTGCCGGCAGCCTTACCTTTAGCGAGGCAGTCAAACTGGTGGCCAAACGCGCGCAGCTCATGGCCACGGCTGTACCGGCAGGCCAGGGCGGCATGGTGGCCGTGCTGGGCCTGGAGGCAGAAAAAGTGGCCGCCCTCTGCCGGCAGGTAAAGGAAGGTATAGCTGAGGCGGCGAACTTCAACGCCCCGGGCCAGGTGGTAGTTGCCGGTGACCGGGAGGGGCTGGCGGCCCTATCTTCCCTGGCTAAAGCAGCAGGAGCTAAAAGGGTAGTGCCCCTCCAGGTGAGCGGTCCCTTCCATTCCAGCCTGATGGCGCCGGCGGCACGGGAACTGGCCCGGGTTTTAGAAGAGGTTCCCGTGGCCGATCCCCAGGTGCCACTGGTAACCAATGTCACAGCCGGCTATGTCTACACGGCGGCGCAGGTCAAGGAGAATCTGATTAAGCAGGTAGCCAGCCCGGTGCGCTGGGAGGAGAGTATGCGCCGCCTGCTGGCGGACGGTTACCGTACGTTCATCGAAGTAGGACCGGGCGATGTTTTAAGCGGGCTCATCAAGCGCATTGACCGCCAGGCAACCATCAGCCAGGTAGAAAATATCCAGACACTGGAAAAAACCCTTGCTTTACTTCAGGAGGCTAAATAAAATGGAATTGCAAGGCCAGGTAGCAGTTGTCACCGGGGCTTCCCGGGGGATAGGCCGGGCCACGGCCCTGGAACTCGCCCGGGCCGGTGCCAGGGTAGTGGTCAATTATGCCCGCCAGGCGGAGGCGGCGGCGGAGGTAGTGGCCGCCATCCAGGACGGCGGGGGCCAGGCCGTAGCCGTTGCTGCCGATGTGGGCGATTACGAAGCGGCCAGGAATTTAATCCAGGCAGCCCTGGATCATTTCGGCCGGCTGGATATCCTGGTCAACAATGCCGGTATAGCCCGGGATAACCTGGCGGCTCGCTTGAAACCGGAAGACTGGGCTGCCGTTCTCCAGACCAACCTGACCGGCGTTTTCAATTGCTGCCAGGCTGCCTTAAAGCCCATGCTCCGCCAGCGCCAGGGACGGATAATTAACTTGACTTCTGTGGTTGGCCTGCGCGGTAATGCCGGCCAGGTAAATTATGCCGCAGCCAAGGCCGGGGTTATCGGTTTTACCAAAGCCCTGGCTAAAGAGGTGGCCTCGCGGGGTATCCTGGTCAATGCCGTCGCCCCGGGTTTTATCACTACGGAAATGACGGCGGCTTTAAACGAGGCGGCCCGGGAAGAATTTTACCGCCATATCCCCCTGGGACGCCCCGGCGAGCCGGAGGAAGTAGCCGAAGTTATTCTTTTCCTGGCTTCGCCAGCGGCCAGGTATATTACCGGTCAGGTGCTAACTGTTGATGGGGGCCTGACCCTGGCCCTGTAAGCCGGTTTAACAAGGGAAGGAGGTGAGGTCAGTGGAGGTTTTCGAAAAGATCAGGGCAATTGTGGCCGAACAACTAGGGGTCGAGGAAGACGAAATTACCATGGAAACTTCCTTTGAAGATCTAAATGCCGATTCCCTGGATATCGTGGAACTTATCATGGCCCTGGAAGAGGAATTTGACCTGGAAATTCCCGATGAGGATGCAGAAAAGCTGACGACAGTAGGGGCCGCGGTAGCCTATATTAAAGAACATACCAGCAAATAAAACCTGGAAGGGAAGTCCCGTGCTTTAACGGGACTTCCCCTTAGAATGGGGGATAGCTTTGCAAAAGCGTGTCGTTATCACCGGCCTGGGAGCCATCTCCCCCGTGGGTACCGGAAAAGATAAATTCTGGCAGGCCTTAGTTGCGGGGCAGCCGGGCATTGGCCCCATTACCCGCTTTGATGCCGGGGAAATGGCTGTCCGCTTTGCCGGTGAGGTAAAGGACTTTGATCCGGGAGCCTTCTTTGATCGCAAAGAAGCCCGGCGCATGGATCGTTTTACCCAGTATGCGGTAGCCGCAGCCCGCATGGCGGTAGAAGACGCAAAGCTCGATCTGGAAAAGGAGGACCGGGACCGGGTAGGGGTTATTTTTGCTACGGGTATCGGCGGCATGGAAACCTTTGAAGAACAAACCCGGGTTCTTCTGGAAAAAGGTCCCAACCGGGTCAGCCCCTTTTTTGTCCCCATGATGATTGCCAATATGGCCGCCGGGCAAATCTCTATTAATTTAGGCGCCCGCGGGGTAAACTTTACGGTAGTCAATGCCTGCGCCTCCGGGGCCAACGCCATCGGCGAGGCCTTCCGCACCCTGCAGCGGGGTGACGCCGATGTAATTATCACCGGTGGCAGCGAGGCCAGTGTAACCCCCCTGACGGTGGCCGGCTTTGCTGCCATGAAGGCGCTCTCCACCCGCAATGAAGAGCCGGCAAAGGCCAGCCGCCCCTTTGACCGGGGCCGGGACGGCTTTGTCCTGGGCGAGGGCGCGGGGGTAATGGTCCTGGAAACCCTGGAACATGCTGCGGCCCGGGGTGCCCGCATCTATGCGGAAGTGGCCGGCTATGGTTGCACGGCCGATGCCTATCATATTACGGCCCCGGCCCCCGATGGGGCGGCGGCCAGCCGGGCCATGGCCCTGGCCCTCCAGGATGCAGGCCTGCAGCCGGGAGATATTGATTACATCAATGCACACGGTACGTCTACTGAACTCAACGACCGCCAGGAAACCCTGGCCATTAAAAAGGTTTTCGGCGATCATGCCTACCGGCTGGCCGTCAGTTCGACCAAGTCCATGACCGGCCATCTCCTGGGAGCTGCCGGGGCCATTGAGCTGGTGGCAACGGCCCTGGCCGTGCACGCCGGTGTCCTCCCGCCGACCATTAATTACGAAGAACCCGATCCCGATTGCGACCTGGACTATGTGCCCAATGTGGCCCGGGAGCGGCAGGTCAGGGCGGCCATCTCCAATTCCTTTGGCTTCGGTGGCCATAACGTCGCCGTCGTGCTGCGCAAAATATAGCTATGGCTGCCCGAGACCATGGTATATCGCCGTAAGCAGCGAAGATATTTAAAGGCAGGCTAAAAAAGCATTGGATAACAAAAGACGGGAGCTGCTGCAACAGTTTTTACGCCGTTTTCACCTGGATATTGACAACCTGGAAGGTCTAAATACGGCCCTGACCCATCCTACCTACGCCTATGAGCACCAGCTGCCCCGCGACAACCAGCGGCTGGAGTTCCTGGGCGATGCTGTCCTGGGGCTGGTAATTGCTACCTATCTTTACCGGGAATATCCCCACCTGCCGGAGGGGGATATGACCCGGATGCGGGCGGCCATTGTCTGTGAGGCGAGCCTTGCTAAAGTCGCCCGGCAGATCAACCTGGGGGAACTGCTTCTCCTGGGGCAGGGAGAAGAGAACAGCGGGGGTCGCCGGCGCTCTTCCAACCTGGCCGATGCCCTGGAGGCAGTGATTGGCAGCCTCTACCTGGCCGGCGGGTTAAAAACAGCTCAGGATTTTATCCTGCAAATCTTTACCCCTGCCCTGGAGATACTTAAGGATACCGGCGTTATTGACAGCAAGTCGGCCCTGCAGGAATTTATCCAGCAAAGGGGGCCGGACAATGTGACCTATAAAATTCTGGAGGAATGGGGGCCGGACCACGCCAAGCACTATAAGGCCGGCGTATTTTACCGGAACCGCCTCCTGGCTACCGGCGAAGGGCACAGCAAGAAAGAGGCCGAACAGGAAGCCGCCCGGGCCGCCCTGGCATTAATAAAGATCCAGGGTTAATTTGCAATTTAATTTTTTCAGTCCATTCTTTCAGGAAGGAATTGGTGGCTCTCATGTCGAATAACATATGGGTTTAAAGGGCGGTAAAGATAGGGAGGAGGAAGCAATGGAGGTCCTAAAGGTTTCGGCCCAGTCCAATCCCAAAGCCGTAGCTGGAGCACTGGCAGCCGTCTTCCGTCAATACGGTAAGGCCGAAGTCCAGGCCGTGGGGGCAGGAGCAGTTAACCAGGCCGTCAAGGCCATAGCCATTGCCCGGGGTTTTATTGCCCCCAATGGCATCGACCTGGTAATGATTCCTGCTTTTGCGGAAATTAACATCAATGGTGAAGAAAGAACCGCAATTAAATTTATTGTCGAACCCCGCTAAGGGTAACGGCAAACTGCTCTCCGAGCAGTTTTCTTTATTTATTTCTTGGAGGCAAAAATGTATCTTAAGGGTGTTGAGATCCAGGGTTTCAAGACCTTTGTCGACCGGGTGAGACTGGAGTTTGGCCCCGGGGTGACGGCCATCGTCGGGCCCAACGGCAGCGGCAAGAGCAACATTGCCGATGCCATCCTCTGGGTCCTGGGCGAACAGAGCGCCAGGACTTTACGCGGGGCGCGCATGGACGACGTGATCTTCGCCGGCAGTGAGAAACGGCGGCCGGTGAGTATGGCGGAAGTAACTTTACACCTCGATAACAGCGACGGCAGCCTGCCCCTGGAGTTTGAGGAAATAGCCGTTACGCGGCGTTTTTTTCGCTCCGGCGAGGGCGAGTATTATATCAACAAGGTTCCCTGCCGGTTGCGGGATATCCAGGAGCTCTTCTTAGATACCGGTTCCGGCCGGGGGAGCCTGGCCATTGTCGGCCAGGGCCGCCTGGAAGAGATCCTCTCCGCCCGGCCGGAGGAGCGGCGGGCGGTGCTCGAGGAGGCGGCCGGCATTGCCCGCTACCGGTGGCGCAAAAAAGAAGCGGAGCAGCGCCTGGAAGGTGTCGAGCAAGATTTATTACGCTTAAATGATTTAATCAGCGAGCTAAAGGAACAGCTGGGACCGGCGGCTGCGGAAGCAGCCCGGGCCCGGCGTTACCATAAATTAAGCCGGCTTTTAAATCTCGTGGAACTGCTCCTCAAGGCCGGGGAAATGGAAGAAACCAGGCGCCGCCACCGGCGCAGCCAGGAACGTTTACAGGCCCTGGCGGCCGCCCTGGAGGAGATAAAGGCTTCAGAACAGCAACTCCAGGCAAAAGCCAGGGAACTGCAGGAAGAGCAGCAGAGGCACCAGGCCGAGAGGCAACGTTACCAGGCGGAACTGCAAAGTTTAAGGGAACAGCTGGTCAGAACCCGGGGGGAAATAAACCTGGTCCGGGAAAAGCTGGCCGAGCTGGCCCGGCAACAGGAGGAAGACTCTACCCGGCAGCGGCACCTGGAAGAGGAAAAAGCCAGTTTAGCAGCCGCCCTGGCCGCGCTAACCCGGGAAAGGGAAGAGAAGATTCAGGAGCAGGCCCGGCTGGAGCAGGAGATAATAAAAGGCCGGGAGGAGCAGGAAAAACTCCAGGCGGAAGCCCGGGAGCTGGCCGCAGAGATTGAAAAAGTAAGGAGCAACCTCTTTCAAGTAGCCCATGAACGGGCCGGCTTTCATAATGAACTGGTGCGCCTGGAGGAAAAGCAGGCGGCTGTAGAGCGGCTTTTAGAGCAAAAACGGCGCCAGCTCCAGGAATGGCAAAAGGAAAGGGAGCATTTACTGGACCACCTGCAGGCCGGTCAGGAACAACTGCAGCAGCTGGAAGAGGAACTAAAAAGGCTGGAAGAGAAAAAGGCCGGCCTGGAAATAGAGCTGCAGCTAAAGGAGGAAGAACTCGCCGCCTGCGAAAAGGAACTGACCGGCTGGAAAGAACGTCAACGTGCCTTGGCCGTACAATTAAAGGTTTTACGTCAATCCCAGGCCGGCTATGAAGGTTTCGCCGAAGGCGTGAAGTTTATCCTGCAAGCCAGGAGCAGGGGCGAGGCTGCCTGTACCGGTGTTCTCGGAGTAGTGGTGGAAAAGCTGGCGGTACCGGCCGAACTCACCCGGGCCGTGGAAGTGGCCCTGGGCGGGGCGGCCCAACAAATCCTGGTAAGGACGGCAGCCGAGGCGGAAGCAGTTATCCAGTTCCTTAAAGCCCGGGGCCGGGGGCGGGCCACTATCTTACCCCTGGCCTGGCTGGAGCCGCGCCGCTGGCCGGCCTGGGCCAGCTGGGTCTTAAAGGAGCCCGGCGTCCTGGGGATAGCGGCCGGCCTAGTCCAATGCGAGGCTGAAGTACGGCCGGCGGTGGAGTATCTCCTGGGGCAGGTCCTGATTGTAGCCGACATCCGCCGCGCCCTGGCCCTAGGGGAGCGCCTGCGGCCGCCCGTGCGCCTGGTCACCCTGGAAGGGGAAGTAATCCAGCCCCGGGGACCGGTGACGGGCGGGGTGGCCAGGCAGCAGGGCGGTTATCTTCAGCGGCGCCTGGCTATCCAGCAAGGTGAGGCCGAACTGGCCAACCTGGCAAACAGAATAAAGCAGGCCCGGGAGCAGCACGAACAGCTGCAAAAGATGCTGGCAGGGAGCCGGCAGGAGCACCACCAGGTAACGGAAGGGATTCTTACCTGCCGGGGCCAGATTCACAATTTACTGCAACGCCTGAGCGAGCGTAAAGAAGACCTGGCCCGCCTGGAAGAAAAGATTGCCGTCCTTGAGGAAGAACTGGTCCAGGGCGCTGGCGGTTCCCTGGACCTGGGCAAAGAGCGGGCGGAAAAGCAAGAACTCCTGGCCCGGCTGGAGGAACGGGAAGGGGAGTTAAACATCCAGTTGAGCGGCCTCCAGGAGCGAGGGGCGGCCGGCCAGCAGCATCTCGCTGCCTGCCGGCAGGAACTGGCAGTCAATGAAGCCCGCCTCCAGGCCCTGGTCAACGCCCGGGAACAGTTAAATCTCCGGGAAAGGGAACTGGCCCGGCAGCAGGAAAACTGGCAGCGGCAACAGGAAGAACTGGCTGCCCGGAGGGCGGCGGCAGCTGCCCTGGAAAATGAGCTTAAAGCTAACCTGGAAAAGCTGGCCGGGGAAGAGGACTGGCTCCAGGGGGCCTGCCAGCAGGCCATGGCAGGCTTGACGCGCCTGGAAGACGAGACCTCTGCCCGGGTTGATAAGCAGGAAGAACTGGCCCGGGAACAGGATAGAGTACAGGCGCAAAAAGATAAACTGCTTGCCCGCCGGCAGCAGGAAGAGATCAATTTAGCCCGTCTGGAAACGGCCCTGGCCGCCGGTCTCGCCGAACTGGAGGAACGCTTTGGTCCACAGTGGGAAGCGGAATTGCAAAAACCCCGGCCTCACCTGCAAAAAAGAGCAGCGGCTGTACGGGAACTCGTAAAGGAAAGGCTGGTAAGCTTAGGGGAAGTTAACCCGGGGGCCATTGCGGCTTACGAACGCTTAAAGGCCCGTGTTGATGAACTGGAGCAGCAGAAAAAGGACCTGGAGGAAGGCCGGGCGGCCTTGCACCAGGTAATTAACGAGATGGAACGGTTAATGGCCCGGCAACTCAAAGCTACCCTGGCCGCGGTGCAGGAACACTTTGCCGCCATCTTCCAGGAACTTTTCGATGGCGGTGAAGCCCGCCTGGAGCTGACCGGCAGCGAGGATATCCTGGCCGCCGGTCTGGAGATTGTTGCCCGGCCGCCGGGTAAGAAACCCCAGCACCTGGCCCTTCTCTCCGGCGGGGAAAAGGCCCTGACGGCGGTAGCCTTTATCTTCGCCCTGTTAAAGGTCAAGCCCAGCGCTTTTTGTATCTTTGACGAGGTGGATACGGCCCTGGATGAAGCCAATGTGGAGCGCTTTGCCCGGCTGTTGCGCCAGTTTGCCGCCCGGACCCAGTTTATCGTCATCTCCCACCGCCAGGGCACTATGGCTGCTGCCGACGTCCTTTACGGTGTGACCATGATGGAACAGGGCGTCTCCCGCCTGGTCTCGGTACGGCTGGAGCAACTGCCGGCTTAAACACAGAGAAGCCCCGCCCGTTCTGGCCGGGGCTTCTTGTGTCCACGGCTATTCTTTATCCCTTTTCGTAGTCAAATTATTAGGCGGCGTCTTGTACGGGTTTTCGCGTAAAACCTCTCCCTTTGCCTCCAAGTTCCACAACTCTTCCGGGGATTCCTCGCGTATGAGTTCGTGCCGGAAAGTTTTCTGACGGTCGCTGATTTCTTTATCCGTCATAACGGCACCTCCAGGAAAAGTTTCCAAGCAAGGATTAGTTTTCCCTTTGTTGGCCGAGAAATACCCTATAAACTAATGGCAGGGTATTTTTATTTTTTTACGTCTTAATAAATAGAGAAGCCAGTAAACAGGAGGGGAGGGTATATACCTGGAAAAAGATTTAATCAGACGGGCTGCAGCTGGAGATGAACTGGCCTTCACGCGGGTAGTAGAACTTTTTAGTCCCTTCCTTCTGGCGGTAATCTTACCAATCGTAGGTAGCAAGGAAACAGCGGAGGATATCTTACAGGAGACTTTTATTCAGGTTTACCGTTCCCTTCACACCTTTCGCGGCGGTAGTTTGAAACGCTGGCTGGCCCGTATTGCTATCAATAAAGCGATTGATTGGAAACGCAAAGGAAAAAGCGATTTAGAGATGATAGTAGAATACCCCGGGCAGTTGGAGGTATTCAAGGTTGCCCCGCTGACTTCTGTGGAAAATGAAGTAATTTACAGGGAAACAGTAGCCAACTTACAGTCTTTATGCCGGGAATTACCCGAAAGTTATCGCCATGCTTTTACGGGCTATTATTTTGACGGCAAAAGTTATCGAGAATTGGCAGCTGAAGCCGGCGTTACAGTAAAAACGGTGGAATCGCGTTTATATCGCGCTCGCAGAATACTAAGAGAGAAGTTAAAGGGGGGTTAAGTGGTGCCGCATTACAGTCGCCGGGAATGGCGGTTATACAAGGACGAACTGTTACCGGAAGGGGTACGGAGGGCCATGGAGGATCACCTGCGGCACTGTGAAGCTTGCCTTGAAAATTACCTGGCTGCCTTCGGGTCCCAGGATGAAACGGCGGCTGCCGGAATCCTTTCCCCTGATTTTTCCGCCAGAGTTGCCCGCAGGGTTGCCAGAATGGGCGCCCGGCAAAAGTATAAGACGGGTCCGGGCGGTAACTGGCTTGCCAGGGCCATCCAGTATTATACCATAGCGGCTGCCGTTACCCTTCTGCTTTTGGCCGGAGGATGGTTCGACTTTATGGTTTCAGAAGCCATGCATAGCCAGGTGCGGGTAGCAAGAATCGCGCAGACCCTCGAGGAGAAAATTTCCTTCGGATGGTCCGAGCGCCTGTTTGAAAACGCTACTGATAAACTTACGGAAATTATCGATAAGGAGGTTGCCAATTAGATGGGTAAAAGCAAATTAATAAGTTTTATATTATCCTTTTTTCCCGGCCTTGGCCATTTCTACCTGGGTCTGATGAACCGTGGTATAGCCTTCATGGCAACGTTCTTCGGCTGGATGGCGCTGGTAATATTGGCCAGCGTCATCACCGGGTTCAACGGTTTTATTGCGCTGTTAATATTACTCCCCCTTATCTGGCTCTACAGTTTATTTGACGCCGTCCAACTGTGCGGTCGCCTCCAATCCGGGGAAACGGTTTCCGATAGTTCCCCCCTGGCGGAGCTGAGTGAGAGTTTAGCCAACGGTTATAAGAGCAGGTTATGGGCGTTGCTGTTTAGCATTATCCCGGGCGCCGGGCATATGTACCTTGGCTGGCAGCAGCGGGGGCTGGGGTTTATGTCTACATTTTTCCTGGCCATGTTTCTTATGGAATGGTTGCGCTTAAGCCTTTTCTTTTTCATGCTACCGGTGATCTGGCTGTATAGTTTCTTTGATGTTATGCAACTGGTTTCGAACGACATATCGGTTCCGGCCAGCGAAGGAGGTTTTTTTACCTGGCTGTTAGAAAGACAACGTTGGGTGGGTCTTGTTTTAATTGGTCTGGGCATTCTTATTATATTTGACCGCATGGTTGTTCCTTACCTTAGCTATGAATTAATAAACCTCATCAAAACGGGATTTATAGCGGCAATATTTATCGGCGGGGGCTTAAGGCTGGCTCTGGGAAGTAAGATTGACCTGCCGGCGACAGAAGAAAAGACGGGAGTATCCTCAGATAATGAATTGATGGAGGGTGAAAGATGCAATCACAGGGAAAATCCATAAGGCAATGGCGGGTAGGTTCCTTTTCCACGGCACTGGCGCTGATTTTGTTTGGCGTGGCTACCATGGTGTACCGGCACGAGCCGGGCTATGTTCCCCAATTAATAAATAACTGGTGGCCGGTGGTGCTCATATTGCTGGGTTTGGAAATTTTTCTGGCGGGTTATTTTTGCCGCGACGATGTACCCCGGCTAAAATATGATTTTTTGGCTTTAATTCTTGTCCTCGTGATAGTAATTATCAGTCTGGTAATTTATGTTTTCAACAGCAGCGGTTTGGCTGCCAGGTTGACCCAGGCCCTTGGCGCGGCAAGCTATACGGTTGATCTGCCGGAAAAAAGGCTGGCTGTGGCGGAAGGAGTGAAGAAAATTGCAGTCCAGGGGCCGGGACGCGAGTGGCATAACCTGCAGCTACGTTCGGGTAGTTCTGACGATCAAATAGTATTTTTTGGCCAGGCGATGGTTACAGCTACATCTGAAGCGGAAGCAAGGGAGATGGCTCGCAATGCTGGCTTATTTACCCGCCAGGTTGGCGATACCCTCTTTTTGGAATTGAGGGAGGTACCTTTATACCAGGGATTTGGGCCTTCTGCCAGGATATCAGGCAGCACCTTGATTCTCCCTGCTGGTTTGGCAGTAGAGGTAGCTGGCGATAAGATTGGGGCAGGACTGGAGATGGTTTTGGATTACCTGGAAGCAGACTGGTCTATTACTAACTCGGGGCCTATCCGGGTGACGTTAAATCGGGGTATAAACGTTCAAATTGAAGCTTACTCCCGGGCTGCCGAAATGTTTCAGGGAAATATTAACTGGAAGATTCAAAACAGGTTAACTTCTACGGCCCCCTCGGATCAGAAATTACCAGTGCCTCCGTACAATCAACCGGAACCAGAAGTGATGGCCAGGGCTACTGTTGGCGAAGGCGGGCCGCTTTTGAAATTGTTTTCCCGGGATGCGATTATGATAAATACCCGGTAAAAAGGGTTCGAGCGCTGTCACAAAATCCTCTTTGCCGGTGTTATAGTTACAGCAGGGGTTTTAAAGGGAGGGAGGTTCCCATCAAATCCGCGGAATTTGAAGCCCTGTTTCAAAGCTTCTATCCCCTGGTGTACCGGCGGCTGTATTATCTCCTGGGGGAGCGGGCGGCGGCCGAGGACCTGACCCAGGAAGTCTTCCTCAAGCTGTACTACCAGCCGCCCCGGGAAAAAAGCAACCTGGGCGGCTGGCTGTTGCGGGTGGCCGCCAACCTGGCCTACAATTACCTGCGCGGCGAAGAGCGGCGCCGCCGCCGCGAGGAGAACCAAGCCAGGGAGGAGGGCGGCGTTATCCCCCTGGAGGAAGCGGTCATCCGCAGCCAGGAGGCGCGGCTGGTCCATCAATGCCTGGCCAAGCTCCCGCCCCGGGACCGCATCTGCCTGCTGTTAAAGAACGCAGGTCATACTTACGCCGAGATCGCCGCGGTCATCCAGGTGGATAAAAACTCGGTGGGTACCATCCTGGCCCGGGCGCGGCGGCACTTCATAGCTTTATACAGCGAATTGGAAGGGAGGGACGACCATGTGTCCGGAGGAGGGCATTCTTCAGGCCTATCTTGATGGCGAACTGGATTTGGATATGGCAAGCCGGGTAGCGGGCCATTTGGCTGCATGTACCGCCTGCCGGGAAAGGTTGCACGGCCTGGAGAAACTGGCAGCGGGCACCGGTGCCGTCTTGGCGCCTTACCGGCTGGAAACCGAGGCCGTGGGTCGTCCTGTACGGGTTCCCCCCATGAGCTTCCCGTCCGGTGGCAAACGACCCCTGACTAAAACAAGGAGGATCGGCGACATGATCCGGCAGCACAAGTGGTTTTCCGGTGCAGCGGCGGCCGCCTTGGCTTTGGCCGTCTTCTTAAGCTGGGCCCCGGGCCGCAGCCTGGCCGCCCAGTTCCTCAACGTTTTCCGCATGGAGAAAATCCAGGTGGTGAAGATCACCCCCGAAGATATGGCCCAACTGGATAAACTTTTAAGCGGCCAGGGGGGAGAAGTGGACATCAAGAACTTTGGCCGGGTAGAGGTGCAAAAGCCAGATAGGGCGGAGTTAAGGGTGAAACAGGTGGAGCCGGACCAGGTGGCAGCCCTCAGCGGTTTACAACTGGACCTGCCCGCCACCCTGGCCGGGCGGACAAGGGCGGCCGTATACATTGAGCAGGCCCCGACCATCACCTTCACCCCTGATGTGGAGAACCTGAACAGCTATCTCCGGAAACACGGCGGCGTCCTGCTGCCGGCCGAACTGGCGGGCAAGTCTTTCACCCTGAACATCCCGCCCCTGGTCATAGCCGACTATGGCCAGCCGGGCAAAGGTTTTACCCTCTACGCCGCCCGCGACCTGACAATCGACGCGCCCCAGGGGGTCGACCTGGTAGCCCTGCGCGAGGCCCTGCTCAACCTGCCCTTCCTGCCCGAAAACTTGCGCCGGCAACTGGCGGCCATCAACGACTGGCAGCACACCCTGCCCATCCCGCAGACCCAGGGTATGGCGGCGCGGGAGATCACGGTCAACGGCAACCAGGGGGTATACTTTAGCGACGGCGCTACTAACGGCAAGATTATCCTGGCCTGGCGCCAGGGTAATAGCTGGCGGGCTATCACCGGCCTATCCCTGGATGAAGCCCTGCGGGTGGCGGCGGAGGTCAAATAATGGCCGTAATTGAAGCATGGAATTTGACCAAAATCTATGGCCGGCAAGTAGCCTGCCGGGAGATCTGCCTTTCCGTAGAGGAAGGGCAGATCTTTGGCCTCTTAGGCCCCAACGGCGCCGGCAAGAGTACCCTGGTAAAGATGCTGGTGGGCCTGGTCTACCCCACGGCCGGGGAGGCAAAGGTTGCCGGCTACGCGCCCCAGGACATCAGGGGCCGGCGCCAGGTGGGTTTTTTACCGGAGAACTTCCGCCTCCACGGCTGGATGAAGGGAGAAGAGCTGTTGACCTTTCACGCCCGGCTGGCGGGCCTGGACAACAGGGCCGCCAGCCGGCGGGCTCATGAAGTCCTGGAACTGGTGGGCCTGGCCGGGGAGGGCCGGAAGCTGGTGGCCAATTACAGCAAGGGGATGCAGCAGCGCCTGGGCCTGGCCGCCGCCCTGGTGGGCGACCCGCGGGTGGTCTTCCTGGACGAGCCCACCTCGGCCCTCGATCCCCTGGGCCGGCGCCAGGTGCGGGAGATCCTCCTGGCCCTGAAGGAAGCCGGCAAGACCGTCTTTTTAAACAGCCACCTGTTGAGCGAGGTGGAGCAGGTATGCGACCGGGTGGCCATCATCAACCGGGGTACGGTGGTGGCCGCCGGCCGCCTGGATGAACTTCAAGCCGGCCCGGCGACGGTCGCCATCAGGTTGGCTGGCCTGACAGGAGAACTGGTGGCGGAACTACGCCGGCGTTACCCCGAACTACAACTGGAAGGTGACCGGCTCACCCTGGCCCTGGGCGGCCGGGAGGAAATCGCCGATCTGGTGGCCCGGCTGGTGGCCGGGGGTTGCCGCATCTATGAAGTGAGGCCCGGCCATAGTTCCCTGGAAGACGTCTTTGTCCACCTGGTGCGGGAGGGGGAGCAGGTATGTGGTTGATGGCCCTCTTTACCTTCCGGGAGGCCTGGCGGAAAAAGGTGGCCCTCATAGCCGGCGCCCTCACCCTGGCCTTCCTCATCCTGTACGGCACCGGCCTGCACTTTATTACTAGGGACATGGTGAATACCGCCAATCCCACCGCCACCGCCGCCAGTTACTATGCCATGATGCAGGCGGTTACCCTTTTTGTCCTGGGGATCTACCTGGCCAGTTTCCTGGCGGCCGGCCTGGCCGTCCTGGCCGCCGTGGGCAGCGTCGCCGGGGAAATCGAAAACGGCACCCTTTACACCCTGGCAGTACGGCCCCTGTCCCGCCGCGACCTGCTCCTGGGCAAATTCCTGGGCCTGGCGGCCATGCTGGTCACCTACGCCGCCCTCTTTTTCCTGGCCCTGGCCGGCCTGGTGTACTGGCAAACGGGCCTGGTCATTCCCGGGCTGGTGCCGGCCCTGGGCCTCTTTATCCTGGAGCCCCTGGTCCTCCTGGCCGTCACCATGCTGGGGACCACCAGGCTAAGTACCCTGGGTAACGGCGTCCTGGCCTTCGCCCTCTACGCCCTGGCCGTAGTCGGGGGTATGATAGAACAGATCGGCGCCCTGGTGGAGAGCACCGCTGCCATTTATACAGGTGTGGTCACCAGCCTCATCCTGCCGGCGGACGCCGTCTACCGCCGGCTGGTGGCGACGGTGGTCGACCGGCTCCCCGCCGGCAACGGCCAGGATATTCCCCGCTTTATCAATCCCCAGTCGATGCTGGGTCCCTTCGGCAGCCAGTCCACCCCCAGCAACTGGATGCTCGTTTACACCCTGGTATATATAGGCATCCTGCTGGCGGCGGCAGTTTACATCTTTAACCGGCGGGATGTTTAAACTCACGGTAGCGCTAAACTTTTTTGAGTTCTAGACTACAGCAGCGTTAAATCAACCTTGGACAAAAGGCCTCGCCTCTGGTAAATTAGAGGGGAGGCCTTTTGACGTTTGCGCAAGGGGGATTACCATTGAGCCTTTTCAGCAAGCTTAAAGAAGGTTTAAATAAGACGCGGCAGAATTTGACCCAGCGGCTGGGTACTTTGCTGGCCGCCAGCAGCCGCCTGGATGACGATTTCTTTGACGAGCTGGAGGAAATATTGCTGACGGCCGATGTCGGCGCCAAAACCAGCCTGGAACTGGTGGAGAGGCTGCGCCAGGAGGTCAAGGCCCGCAAGATAACCGACCCGGCCGCAGTAGGTACTTTTTTGCAAGAGGAAGTTACCCGGCTGCTGGGAGAAGAGGTGCCCCGTTTAAGCTGGGCGCCGTCACCGCCGACGGTGATCCTGGTGGTGGGGGTCAACGGCGCCGGCAAGACGACGACCATCGGCAAGCTGGCCTACCAGTTGGGCCGGGAAGGGAAAAAAGTGATCCTGGCGGCAGCCGATACCTTCCGGGCTGCGGCCGGCGAACAGCTGGCCATCTGGGCCGGGCGGGCGGGAGCCAGCTTAATCCGTCACCAGGCCGGGGCCGACCCGGCGGCAGTAGTTTACGATGCTTTACAGTCGGCCCGCAACCGCCGCGCGGACGTGGTGCTGGTGGATACGGCCGGTCGCCTGCAGACCAAAGTTAATCTGATGGAAGAACTGAAGAAAATCCGCCGGGTTATTGAACGGGAACTGCCGGGGGCGCCCCATGAGGTGCTCCTGGTCCTGGACGCCACTACCGGCCAGAACGCCCTTTCCCAGGCCAGGCTCTTCAGCGAGGCGGCGGGCGTCACCGGTATCGTCCTGACCAAGCTCGACGGTACGGCAAAGGGCGGCGTGGTCCTGGCCATTGCTGCTGAAATGGGGATCCCGGTCAAGCTGGTGGGCCTGGGCGAAGGCCTGGACGATCTAAAGGAATTTCAACCCCGGGACTTTGCCGCCGCTTTATTCAGCGGCCTGGCAGGGGACAAGGAGGAATAAATTTCATGGGCAAAATTTTAATCAAGGATTGTACCATTGTCCCAATTAGCGGTCCGGTAATTGAGGAGGGGGTCATCGCCATCAATGACGACCGCCTCCATTATGTCGGCCCGGCAGGGGGGGTGCCGGCCGGCTGGCAGGCGGATACCGTCATCGAGGCCGGGGACATGGTCGCCCTGCCGGGGCTGGTCAACAGCCACACCCATGCGGCCATGACACTGCTCAGGAGTTTCGCCGACGATCTCCCCCTGAAACAGTGGCTGGAAGAAAAGATCTGGCCCCGGGAAGCAAAGCTCGAGCGGGAGGATATTTACTGGGGCACCAAACTGGCCCTGCTGGAAATGATCCGCTCCGGCACCACCACCTTTGCCGATATGTATTTCCACATGGATGCCGTGGCCGAAGCAGTAGTGGAAGCCGGCCTGCGGGCCTGCCTCAGCCAGGGGCTCATTGGCTTCCAGGACCGCGGCGGCCAGCGCCTGGCCACCGGCGTCAGCCTGGTGAAAGAGTGGCATGGTGCCGGTGACGGCCGGGTTACCACCATGCTGGGCCCCCATGCCCCCTATACCTGCCCGCCGGAATACCTTACTAAAGTAGCCGAGACGGCAGCCGGGCTCGGTGTAGGGCTACATATCCACCTGGCGGAAACTAAGGAAGAAGTGGAGAATGTCCGCGCCCAGTACGGCTACACCCCGGTAGCCCTGGCCGCTAAACTGGGCCTGTTTGAACTACCAACCCTGGCGGCCCACTGTGTCCATTTGACCACAGAAGAAATTGCCCTCCTGGCAGAAAAAAAAGTGGGGGTGGCCCATTGCCCCGAAAGCAACCTGAAGCTGGCCAGCGGGGTGGCCCCGGTGGCAGCGATGCTGGCCGCCGGCGTCAACGTGGCCATCGGCACCGACGGCGCCGCCAGCAACAATAACCTGGATATGGTGGCCGAAATGCGTACTTGCGCCTTGCTGGCCAAAGGGATCACCGGTGACCCCACGGTAGTTCCCGCCCACCAGGCCCTAGTTATGGCCACCCTGAACGGCGCCAGGGCCTTAGGCCTGGAAAAGGAAATTGGCACCCTGGAGGCCGGGAAAAAAGCCGACCTGATCCTGGTAAACAAGCACCAGCCCCACTTAATGCCGCCCCATGATGTGGAAGCCAACCTGGTTTATGCCGCCCGGGGGAGCGATGTGGATACGGTAATTGTTAACGGGAAAATTCTCATGGCCGCCGGGGAAGTAAAGACCATGGACGCCGGGGAAATTTACGCCCAGGTAATGAAGCGGGCTGGTAGAGGGCAAAAAAAATTCCACCTCCTTCCACGCCTACGAGGTTAGCTGCCGGGTGCGGACCAAGGATGGCCCTACCGCGGTGACCCGCGGATTAACCCCCTGGAAATGGTTCCCCCGTTTCCCACCGAGGAAATTCGGCGATCTGGTGGAAGAAAGGATGGAATTGATGGCATTTTTATTGTAGCATGAAGGTCCTATTTTGTTAACATAAAACTTAATGGTAAAACCAAATGTTTTTTCCAGGACCAATTTCAGGTTTCCTTGATTTCAATCCGGGGGGAGTAACCTGTGGAATATCGCCAGCTAGGTAATACGGGGATGAAGGTTTCCGAGCTATGTTTCGGCGCTCTGCCCATGGGGCCGCGCCAGAAAAATTTAGATGTAGATACCTGCACCGGGATTATCAAAAGGGCCCTGGAGGGCGGGGTTAATTTCATCGATACGGCTCAAGTTTATGAAACTTATGAGCCTATCCGGAGGGCCATTCACGCCTATGGCGGTGAAGTAATTATTGCCACCAAGTCCAGTGCTGCCACCTATGATGATATGGAGCGGGCTATCCAGGAGGCCCGGGAGAAGCTCCAGCTGGATTATATCCATATTTTCCACCTGCATGCCGCCCGGGCAACGGAGCGAATTTTTGAGGAAAGGGCAGGCGCTTTGCGCTGCCTCCTCGATGCCCGGGAGAAAGGGCTGATCGGGGCTGTGGGTATTTCCACCCACGGCGTGGCGGCTGTGCGGAAAGCGGCCTCCGAAAAAGAAATAGATGTTATCTTTCCCCTGGTAAATATCAAGGGCATGGGCATCATTGACGGCAGCCGCGAAGACATGCTGGCCGCCATCTCGGAAGCTGTGGCTGCCGGCAAGGGGGTTTACCTGATGAAGGCCCTGGCCGGGGGGAACCTCTTGGATAACTACCAGGAAGCCATGGCCTTTGCCCGCCGGGTACCGGGTATTGCTGCTGTAGCCGTAGGCATGGTCAGCGAGGCGGAGGTGGATTACAACCTGCGCTACTTTAATGGCGAAGACCCCGGAACAATACAAACTACCGCCAAGGAGTTTACCGTGGTGGAGACTGTCTGCATCGGCGACGGCGCCTGTCTGAAGGCCTGCACCAACGACGCCATAACTATGGTTAACGGTAAGGCCAGGATCAACCGCGCCAAATGCCTCCTCTGCGGTTACTGCACCGAGGTGTGCCCGCAGTTTGCTATCAGGATGATATAACCCGGAAGCACCTTGGCAAACAGGCCGGCATACCTGCTTCAAGTAAGCAGGTATATTTTTTTAATAGCTTTGCAGGAGAAACTCAAGCGTGTCGAATAAGAAAAACATTCGATATGTACGCACAACCAGACAAGCAGGTGAAGCTAAATGTTAGACCCCAATAATCCATTGCCCAAGTACTATCAGCTAAAAGAATACCTGAAAGAAATGAACCGGCGCGGCGATATCGCTCCCCGCGAGCAGCTTCCTTCAGAAAACGCCCTGGTACAGCAGTTTAGTTTGAGCCATGTAATTTAACATCGGAATTGGCATGACAGCCATCCAAGGAGATGGAGATGGGCGGTGACCGGTCTAGCCCTGCGTCAAGAGAGAAGTCGCCCCTGGCACGGGCGGCGACAATCTCCTTATGTCCCAGCTCTTCCGTGCTGATGTCCGTCAATTTAAAGCCGGTATTCCACGGTTTTTTGCCGGGCCAGGACGTCGTAAAGGAAGCTGGCCTTGCTCAATTTTTCCACCTGCACTTCTTCAGGAGTGCAGGCTAGAGGTTCAATCGGCTGCATTACCCTGGCCAGGGCTTTGCCCAGCACTTCATAGCGGCGATACAGGGGCATTTGAGCAAAATCGGATGATACTACCAGTAAATCTATATCGCTATCTTCTCTAGCATCGCCTCTGGCCTGGGAGCCAAACAGAATGATCTTGTCGATCTGGATACCTTGATTTTTTAGAGCATCAGCAAACTGCTCTATAATTGCTTGAATATCTGGTCTTTCTTTATCCATTCCAGTATCTCCTTTGTTTTAACAAGATAATCTTGAGCAACGTTACGGGAATAAGTTTTTCGTGCGGCAGCAAGGTCTTTAGGGTAACGGGCCCCCGAACCTATGGCATCCAACGTTCCTAAAAATTCAAGGTGTTCTTCTACTAAATTAACCTGCCCTAACTTCACAAGGAGTAATAACTTATGCGTTTTAGGAGGGGTTTTATCTGTTCGCAGAGCAACGACAGCTTTCAGGACTTTTTCTAGAGCTAACTGGCACATATAAATCATGTAAAGGTATTTTCTAGCGTGGAACATAGCCTTAGCGGTGGAAAAATCGTATTCGGCCTGCTCCATCCATTCCTTGACTTCTGGCGACACCCACAACACCTCACCCATATGATACCACATTCTGTAAGAAAGGCCAACACTAATTTTTTAAACTCATCTTAGTAATCTAATCCGATAAGTGACTTACTTAAAAAAGCCCCTTTACCGGGGCTCTGCTTTAATAATACTTTTTACGCTCCAAGTAATCATACACAAGGTTTAACGTTTCACCGAATCGCTGGAAGTGAACGACTTCCCTTTCGCGCAAAAACTTTAAGGTATCGCTCACATCGGGGTCATCGGAGAGCTGGATAAGGTATTCATAGGTGGAGCGAGCCTTTTGCTCGGCGGTCATATTTTCATAGAGGTCGGTGACGGGGTCACCCTTGGACTGGATGTAGGTGGTCGTCCAGGGGGCGCCACTGGCGTTGACGAAATAGAGGGCACGGTCGTGATCGGCATAATAGCCATCCAGGCCGGCACGTTTTATTTCTTCCAGGGGAGCGTCTTTTATTAGGTTATAGCAGGGCGGTGACAATCTCCATGTGGGCCAGCTCTTCCGTGCCGATGTCCGCCAAAACTGCCTTGGCCTGGGGGATGGGTATGGTGTAGCGCTGGGTGAGATAACGTAGAGATGCAGCAAGCTCGCTGTCCGGCCCACCAGACTTCAACTTTTAATAAACTCCAAACCTAACGACGTAACTTAGTAGTCTTAGGGATACCTGAGGAATAGGCGAGCCTGATAGGAGGTTCCCGTAAGGGATACTGGCGACTAGCTAACACTCCCTAACTACAAAGCCCTCGGACTCACCTGTTGGCGAGACCAAAGGCTTAGGAGCTTAGTCGAGCGGTACTGGAACTTCGTAATGCATTATGAACCACCGAATACCGAACTACATACGGTTGTGGGGGGACACCGCCCCCTCATACCCGATTTATAAGGGTATTCAGCAGGAACTTTCCACCAGGTGCAGAAAATATTAACAAATGCCAGGGAGCGTCCTGTGAAACTGGTGGGCCACAGGACGTTCCCGGCGCAAATAAATACGTGGATTGTCCCCGCACGAGAGACGGCGTGTACGAAAACAGACATAGCTGAGGAGGCTGAAACGGTGCCCGAAGATATCAAGAACTTGGTCAAGGAGGTAATAGAGTATACCTGCAGGGGCTTCGAGGGTCGTCCACTTCCCTTGCGTCCTTGGTATCGCGTACTAAGAACGGGAGACGGTGGAGCGACATTCCCCTTGGAAATGCGCCCGGATTCAGAGTTGGTAGCGATTGAGCTTATGGAAGCCATTAACGCGTTGCCAGCTGTTAAATATCTCCATAAAGTTGCACGGGCGCGACCGGAAATCTCCGCCTCTCTCCTTACCGACGCCGCCGGGAAGTCGATACATGACGAGCGCGATGCCGAACGATGGTTGACAAGCCGGTTTCTCGTCCCAGTGATAGGTGTCTATCTTAGGCAGGCTGGCGCCTTTGTCTACGATGACAACCTCGCCGAGCGGGTTGCCTTGCAGGCTGCGCGTGAGGCGGCCTTACCCGTAGTGGACTTTACGCTCGTGGCCCCACTGCTTAACGCCTCAATGAAAAGTGTCCAGCAGGTGGAGTTCACCAGCGATTTGATACTCCGCCCCGTCAGTGAGGAGGAACTCGAGAGCTGGTTGAACGATAACCAGGCTTTCCTCCCCGGCGACCTTCCCGTCCCCTTCTATCAATTAATTGCCATCGAATGCTGTGTTGAGGCCCGGTATTCACAGCAAAAGTCAGAACCTATCGGCCAGACAGATGCCCAGGCGCGGACGGATGGAGTTATAACCGCCCTTAGACTGACTAGCGGCCGCAACGTATGTGCGCCGTTCTTCCAAACAACGGTGCACAGGATATCCTACCCACTCAGGAGCTATCGAAGCCAGAGGGCAGGTGTTTGCTTGCCCGACCAGCCAGCGGTAATCGATGAAGCCCTCACTGAACGGCTTCGAGGCCTGTGGCAACGCATGACAGGTAGCCCAAACGCAGGGAAGGTCAGGCTGGCTTTAAGCCGGTGGAACAACTCCTTCGAGAGACGTTCTCCCGCGGATAGATTAATCGACTACTGGATCGCCCTGGAATCGCTACTCACTGCTGATTCCAGCCAGGAAGTCACTTTCCGCGCTGCCCTCCGAACGGCCGCCCTGCTTGGCGGCTCCGGCACTGAGAAGCTGGAGATTTATAAACAGATGAAAAAGTCCTATAAGGTGAGATCGGATATCGTGCACGGGCGCCCAATTGAAGAAAAGAAAATTTGGGAACAGGCTGCGCAGACCCAGGAGCACCTCAGGCAAATCCTGTTAAAGCTGCTGGAATCGGATCAACCCATTGACCCCACCGCGGCGGAGGAGTGGCTCCTTGCGGAGGCGTAAAATAACGGCTACCGGGTCTTGCTTGAGGTTGCAGAAGCGCGACGGTTCAACACTATGAAGAGAGTGCTGTTCTATCCGGGGAATAGCGGTACCGTCAGTAAGCTTGGAGAAAGACGGCGGTGCTTCCCGAACAGTACCAGGGAGAGTGTAGAGATAATGACGACCTGCGTCAGGCAACTGTTGCCACACCGGGCCTGCCAGTTCTCGTAGCGCCGTGTTGCGGCTGGAGGAGGCGAGTAGGCAATGGAGTTAGTCCCGAAGCGCTTATGGGCCGCAACTTTATTTGCCCTCCCGCTCATCTCCCTACTCGTAGCCAGTTGTGGTGACTTAAGCCGGTTAATCAGCTCAACAACCAGAGTTTTCCCGCCCTTCCTTCGCCGTCTGGTAGTCGACCTCATGGCCGTAACACCGGCCGTCGGGCCTTGGAGGCGCACGCCGGGCGGCCGCCAGCTGCGCCACTGCCGCGGGAAGAGCCTGAATCGATAGTGGAGGTGCTCAGCCGCCATGTGGATCAAGAGCGTCGACCTTCCGGAAGAGCTTATTAAAGCGCAAGAAGATGGCAAGTTGGTGATCTTCGCCGGTGCCGGCGTGTCGCGGGGCAGCCCTTCCGGGCTGCCGGATTTTGAGGGGTTGGTTCGCGGGGTAATAGAGCGGACGGGGAGCATGCTGAGCCGGGAAGAGGGGGAGCCGGCGGATCGCTTCCTCGGCAGGCTGGAAAAGATGGGGCCGAAAGTGCACAAGATAGTGCAGGAAATACTCAATCCTCCGGGCTCCAGGCCCAACAGGCTGCATTACGGGCTCTTGTCCATCTTCCGTACCCCCGAAATGGTCAGGCTGGTCACCACCAACTTAGACACGCATTTTTCCACAGCGGCCGCAGAACTTTTTGACAAGAAGCTCCCGATATATCGAGCCCCGGCGCTGCCCGTAGGCCACCGTTTTCACGGCATAGTCTACCTGCACGGCTGCGTAGACCAAGAGCCCGGGGAGCTTGTTCTTACAGACGGTGACTTTGGCTGCGCGTACCTCACCGAGGGGTGGGCCACGAACTTTCTAAAAGGTTTATTTACGCAATACGTAGTCCTCTTCGTAGGCTACAGCCATAATGACTTGATCATGGAATACCTCGCTCGGGGGTTATTCCCCGGTTCGCCGCGCTTTGCCCTGGTGTCCCAGGAGCGGGAGAAACAAACCGGAGGAATTATCCTTTATCCATACGCGAAATGGTTCTACCGTGGAATTACCCCCGTCCCCTATCTACCCACGGAGGGAGACACCAACCACGAGGCCCTCGTTGAAGTTGTAAACGCCTGGGCAGAGCGGGCCAAGATGGGCCTGCTCGACCACGAAGAGCGGAACCGAAGAATTGTGGCAGAATCCAGACCGCCTCACGACCCGGAAAAAGCTAACTACCTTGAGGAGGCCCTGAGAGATCCGGCTACAGCCGGGATCTTCATCAGGTATGCGGACACTCCGGAATGGCTGCACTGGTTAGAAGAAGGGGGCTTTCTTAAACCGCTGTTCCAGCAGAATAGCATAGGAGACGACCACGTTAGCCCAATTCTTGCCTGCTGGTTTACGGACAAGTTCGTGCTCCGGCACCCCGAAGACGCGCTTGCCGTGATACAGCGGCAAGGTCCCGTCCTAAACCCCTTGCTCTGGCAGCACATAGCCCGTGCTTTGGCTTTCAGCCAGCAGCCGTCTGACCCCGCAGCGCTTGTCAAATGGGTTACAGTCTTGCTCTCATCCCCTCCCCCTGTGGCTGAACAGAGGTGGTTTCTGGAGGATCTCCTGGAAAAATGCCGCTACCCGGAAGATCGGGACGTTGCGCTCTTGCTGTTCAAAGAACTGACCGCCCCGCACCTCTCAAGCCTCATCTTGTTATGTTTAACGTTCAACTCGGTAGAAAAGTGAGCTTTGAGGTGACGGTGCAGGGGGAGCATCACCGGCTGGAAAGGGCATGGACCAGGTTTTTCAAGCCCAATCTTGGGGCCTTGGTCGCCGAGCTGGAAACAATCGTCGTTGGCCAGCTCAAGGAAGCTCACCTCTTGCTGCGCAGCGTGGGGACCGCCGACGATAAGTGGGACCCGGTAAGCTTTAGGCGCTCGGCTATTGAGCCACACGAGCAGGACGACGCCCGGGGCGGGCAGGATGTTCTTATTGACGCCGCTAGGGATCTGCTAGAATGGCTGGTCCAAAACAACCCCGAGCGGGCCCAGGGCGTCATCGAGGAATGGGCGTCATCAGGCGTCCCTCTCCTGAAGAGACTGGTCGTTCACGGGGTTGCAGTAAGCCCTTACCTGTCGCCGGAGGAAAAGCTGGACTGGCTTCTGGCCAAAGGATGGCTTTTTGCGTACGACCTCAAGCATGAAGTGTTCCAGGTGATCAAGGTGGCCTACCCTCAGGCTGGCGAGTCTAACCGGCTACCCATCCTGCAAGCGGCCGAACGCTACCCGGCGACCGGCGAGGAAGACGATCACAAGACGCGGGCCTATGAGATGTACAATCTCCTCTGCTGGCTAACCCGGGTGGCCCCGGACTGCGCACTGGCCGCCCGCAAATTCCGGGTGGTTCAGGATAGATGCCCGGAATTTGAGCCCAGGAGCTATCCAGACCTGGACGCATGGACGGAGACTTCCGTAAGCCCAGAAAGCCCGGTCACAGCCGACCAGTTGCTGTCAAGGGCGCCGCGGGAGGCTGCCGAGCATTTGTTGGCGCGCCGGGCAGGCGGCCGCAGAGGACCGGGGTTGAACGACTTTTTACCAGCTACATGGGAGGCTGCGGCCAGGTCCTTTGACTGGAGCTGGAGGCTAGCCCTGGAATTTGCGGCCAGGGGAGAATGGAACCCCGATATCTGGGAAGCTATCTTCGGCGGCTGGGCACAATCAGGTCTCAACACGGCCCAGTGGGAGAGATTGCTGAAGCTATCCAAGAACCACCCGGAGGTCCTGCAGTTCACCCGTGCCCTGGCGGAACTACTGCTGAAGGCGGTCAAAAACTGGGAGGAGGGGCTGAGACCTTTTCTGTCCAGCCTTGAGGCCCTTGCCGACCAGCTCTGGAAAGTCGCAGAAACCACAAGCGAGATGATCAGGGCAAGCGGAGATTGGCTGCTGAGCGCATTCAGTCATGCAGGGGGCAGGCTTGCCGAGTTCTGGGTCTATGCCCTTTACAGACGCCAGGCCGGGAAAGGGAAAGAACGGGTTGGCCTCCCGGGACCCTACAAGGAAAGGTTAGCCCGTATCATTTCATGCACCTCCGCCGCGGCCGTGATGGGCAGGGTCATACTAGCGAACCAATTGCATTTCCTGTTCACCTTAGACCGCGGCTGGACGCGGGAAAATGTCATTCCCTTGCTGGACTGGGCGGCGGACAGGGAGCACGCCGAGCAGGCGTGGCATGGCTATCTGTGGTATGGAAGGTTGAGCGAACCCCCGCTACCAGACCTGCTCCCTTTATACGAGCAGGCTTGCTGTGAACTTCAGAGGGGGCCCGATGAGATACGGCGGCATCTCCATGAGCACCTTGCTGCCATTGCTGTTTACGGCATCGCCGATCCGTTGCAGGGTGGCTGGCTCAACAAGTGCCTCTTGGCTCTCGGTGAGTTGGGCAGGGTGGGGTGGGCGCAAGCTGTCTGGCGCGAGCTGGCCTCTATGCCTGAAGAAGGAACAGCCTTATTATGGGACAAATGGATGGCGCGTTATTGGGTAAACCGCATCAACGGCATTCCGGCGCCGTTAACGCCTGAAGAAATGAAGGTTATGCTGGACTGGTCGGTGCATTTAAGAGCAGTTTTTCCCCAAGTAGTAGATATGATCGTTTCCAGCCCGGCGCCAAAGCTCGAAAGGGGCAGCTTCTACTTTCGATTGGTCGATGAAGGTCTGGCCACAAAATATCCCAAGGATACCGCGAGGTTGATGATTCATCTTCTTTCAGAAGCGCCCTCTCCGTTTCCCCATTGCCATGAAGTGCAAAAAATCTACCAACAACTAATACAAACGGGAGGCCTGGCGGTCGAAGAGAGGCTTCAACTGAGGGAGCAGTTTCTTCGTGTGGGGTGCTGGGTAGAAGACGGGTAGAGGGGAACGTGCCAAAGGTCCTACTCGGTCTAAGGCTTGGCCAGAACCTCATTAATTCGGGGTATTTAGCTCCGATATTGGGTGACAGGATGGCTGGCGGATGCTTTACCGCGGGAAACAAGGAGTACGGTACGGCGCGCAATCAGGCAGCGATCTATCTCTTAAAGCGACATCTGCTTTCACCCAACTGGAGGTCGGAGCCTGAGTGCTATTCGCCGGATTTCCGGTCCCGTTCCCCTGGGGCGGCCTCCACGCGAAGCGGGTAGCTGCTGGTAGTCAGAGTGTGCTCAGGTAGCCAGCCGCAAAGGATTTAATAACATCGAAGATGGTCAGGAGGGTGAATCATGAGTAATGATGTAACCATTACTAAGGTCTTTGAACAATTTAGTAAGTTATTGGAAGAAAGGTTCTCCAAGCAGGTGTATACCACCGAGGATTCCGTACGATATACGTTATTCTATTGCCTAACCAACTACGTCGGTATTCGTCCTCCGGACATAATCCTTGAATATCCTCATCCTGAGATTCGCGGAGCCGAAATAGATACATATATTCCACCAAAGAATGAACGCTCAGGGTTAGCATTCGAATGCAAATTTGATAGAGAGAGCCCGAGTGGTAAGAATCCCCCAAAAACTCAAAAGGCAGGGAAAGTCTTTGCGGACATTTTCCGACTAGCTCGGTTCAAACCGGCCAATGAAAGCATTCGACGTTACTTCGTATATGTTACAGATAAGGAAATGGCAACCTACTTCCAGAATCCAGATAATCGGCTCAATGATTTCTTCAACCTTGCGCCCGGGGATACTTGTAGAATAAATAAGGGATACATAGAAAAGCACCCAGGGACATTTGTTAACTCTGTCGGGGAAATCGTTGATTGTGAAGTTATAGGCCATCTGAGGGAGAAATTGGTCATGTCAGAAATGTGGATACGTATTTATGAAGTTAGACCGAATTGAATCGATCATCATCCTCAGAGTGCGTCGGCTACGGTTTATGCGCCTTCGCCCAGACCAGTAACCACGTCCGAGACATAGCGAATTTTGGTAGTACCCTTCTTCACCAGACTAGGCTATTTTCAGCCTTTTCGCTGGACATTATCAAGCGGGACAAGTATGGCTGGTTCCTGGCGTATGTCTGGCTTTCCCCGCCAGGAACCGGGCAGGAGCCTGAAGTCCGGGCCTAGATATTCAACGCCGGGCTGCCTAACGGCATAGCCCAGGTGATGACCGTCGCGCCCAACGTAAAGTGTGCGGACTTGTTTGTAAAGCTCCAGCGGGAGGCTCGGGAGGCAGAAAATACCTACAACCGTCTCTGCCTGGCAGGTGCAACCAATAATAAAAAATAAGTAAAAGGCTATTTTCGGACTAATACAAATCCTACCGCCGGTCATATTACAAAAACTCATGAAGTAATTGGTTGGGGTTGTCACGCTCTTCGCAGATTTTTGGGACAGCCATTTTCATGATTTTTAAGTGTTTTGCATGGTGGTGGATGATTCTGGGAACAACTTCTTGCGCATCGCCCCTTCAGTATGGGCAGTTCACGATAACCGTTAATCCAGTGGAAACCTTTTTCGGCCTCGAGATAAGAGACTGCCAGCCAGCGAAGTATCTGCTCGCTGCTCTGCCACCTTTTAACGTTGCGGCAGTAGGTACGTACACGGTCATTGGCCGATTCGATGATATTGGTCGAGTTCAGACTTTGGTTAGTTTTTCAGGTAATCCCAGAGGGCTAACAGTGAAGGTTTCTTCCATCCCTTCGCGGAGGCTGGCGGCGGCGCCGGTGTGGGCTTTTTCTTATTGAGTAGCAAGGGCTTGAGGCTTTTTAAGGCTTGCTCAGGGTCTTCCTCCTGCCAGGCGGCATCCATCTTGCGCGCCACCCAGGGTTGCTCCACTGCGGGCAGGTGGTCGAGGACGTGTGCTGCCCCTATTACCTCGGCTAATAAAATCTGGACAGGTTCGGGGCAATGGGCTAAAAATTTGGTTGCTCTATTCTGGCGTTTAGGGTCAATTGTGTGATATAATGGCATGGGTGGCGGTACCTCCTTAAGTTATTTCTTCCACCCCTGTTATACCATACAGGGGCAGGTGGCCGCCACCTTCAAATTCTACGAAATCTAGGACAACCCCAATTGGTTATCGCGGTAGTGGCCCGCAAGTCAAGGAATTAACTAATTTGGGAAACAGAATGACCAAATAACCATAGAAGGCAGGGTCATCCTAATGTTAGGCCTTAGGCTCAGAGACGAATTCCTTGGCCCGCAAATGCCTGGTACAACTATTATGCTGCGCAGACCGGATAACACCGGTTCCACTCAGCAAAGCCCTGACCGTATTCTTTCCATCACCTATCCTACTGCAGATGTCCAGGTAGCATTGCGGGCGATAAGCGCGGAGCGTGCCGGACACCCGATCGTACTTCTGGGTGAGCGGGGCCGTGGCAAGTCGCACATCATGTCGGTAATGCATCACGCCATTGAATCGCCAGATCGCGTAGAGACCTGGGCCAAAGAATGGGGAGAAAGATTGAGCATAGGCGCTCTGCAGAACCTGGTTTTACAAAGAGGATTTCGCGCTATTTCCGAACCGGTGCACAATCAAGAGTATCCGTTGCTTTGGGAACTCTTGTTCGATAGGCATCCCAAGGGAGAACTATTCCGAGGTAGGTTTCAGCAGATTGGGTATCCTTATCCACCGCGCTCGCTCATCGAGGAAATGCTTACAGTCCAGCCAGTGGCCCTGATCTTGGACGAGTTCCAGAAATGGTTCGATGGACTGCGCGACGAACCTGGCCCGGAGGGGATAAAGTACAGAACATGGGCGGAAAATTTCATTCAAAACCTTTCGGAAATCTCTAAAGAGCGGCCTGATCTCTTGATTCTGGTGATCTCAGTTTTGAACAACAACACGGAGGCGTTTCGCCAGGTTCACCGGGTTGGACCGGTTCTTATTGACTTCCGGGGGCCGACAGCTAAGCAGGATCGGCAGAAATTGGTAATCTACCGTCTTTTTGAAAACAGGGAGAACATACCGACCTCTGATATCAGGCATCTGACTGCCCCTTATGCAGCCGAGCGCTACCGCCTGCTGTTCTCCCACCTGCCGGAATCCGAGCGCGGGCGAGTCGCTGAGGAAGTGGTAGCCTGTTGGCCCTTCTCTCCAGAGCTACTGGAGCTCTTGGAGGACCAGATATTGATGGCTGAGGCGGCCCAGCAAAACAGGGACCTTATCCGCATTCTGGCCCAGGTGTACCGGGCTAGGGGCGAAGAAGTTCCGATTATTACCCCGGCAGATTTCCTCGTTGACGATGACTCTTGTGGCGTCCAATCCCTGCTTGATTCCATATCTGCCAGCGCACATCACGAGCGGCTACGGGAAATTGCCAGACGGAACCTGGAGACCATCGAGGCCGCAGGTACGGTGATACCTCATGCCAGAGAACTGGTAAGCGCGCTGTGGGTGCGGTCTATGTCTCCCTGGTCAAATGCGGGTGGCACGCGCCAGGAACTTCACCTTGACATCACCCGCCGAGAGTTTATTGACGATAACGCCTTTCAGAGCGAGATCGTACAGTTAATAGAGAACAGTATCAACATCCACGGGGAGGAAAGCCCGGAGGGCCGGCTGCGGTTTGGTATTGAAGAAAACCCGCGTTCCAGGGTAAGGGCAACGGCAAGGAATGACAGGTTTTGGCAGCCTGGCCCGGCCTCGGTAGCAGGGCAGGTGCGTTATCCGGGCAAGGATATCGAACATATTCGTAATACGCTCCGCCACATTCTTGTCCCGGCTGACCGCGAACCTCCTTCTAGGGTAATTGTTCTGGGCCCCGACTGGGTTAACAATCCCTGGTCAGACATTGATGAGACAGATAGGCCCGGCCATTGGGAGCGTCCGGTACTTATCCTCGTGCCCGATCCACTCCAGATAAGCGAGGGGAGAATTCAAGAACTGGGTGTGTGGTTGGCACGGCACGTTTCCAGCCGGCGTAACACTGTACGCTTTCTTCTCCCCGAGCTGGGAAGTAAGGGCCTCTATAGGGATGCCGAGCTCTTATTCTGCGCCCGGTGTTCCTATCTAACGTCCATCGCCTGGAAAAATGATCCGAAATACAGGGCACTAAAAGATGAATTTGATAAACCGCTCAGGGAGGCCCTTAAGAAGCGCTTTGACCGTTTCGCGATCCTGAAGAGCTGGGACTACCGCAATCCCGAGCAGTGTATTTTTGAGGTGGAACGGATCAACGCCCAGGGTGAACAGATACCGTCTGCAGTTGAAAAGAGGATTACGGAGGACCTTTTCGATCCCGAGGCATTTCAAGAGCTACTCATGCAGCGAGCCGGAGAGTCGTTTCTGGTGGGTAAGCTCCTGGATGAGCTGGTTGAGCCTCCACCAGCC
This sequence comes from Moorella mulderi DSM 14980, assembly GCF_001594015.1. GTDB lineage: Bacteria > Bacillota > DSM-521 > Neomoorellales > Neomoorellaceae > Neomoorella > Neomoorella mulderi. The sequence continues at coordinate 11,334 of NZ_LTBC01000003.1, read as the reverse complement.
GAGACTCGCGAAGCTATTCCCTATCTGGGCGATACCAGGATTTACGAGGAGATTCTCAAGGCAGTTGCTAGGGGCAAGCTGGTGGTCAACGTCGGTGGCACCTGGGTAGGGCGTCTGCCGGAACATGTCGACGACGGAGAGGCACTCCGCTATGTCCGCTCAAAAGCGTTTCGCTCCGGGCTGGAAATGCGCGAGGTGCAATTAGGCCTCCCTTCCTCTGTTGGCGGGGTGACAGTAACGGCGCCACCAGCCGGGACCGCGACTATACCATCGGCTCAAGAAACGTCGGTACTCAGGGAGACAGCCCCCGTATCTTTTGGCCGGGCCATCCAGCTGCCAGTTGGTGGGCCTGCTGTTGAAACGGAACCCTCAGGTGTGCAGAAGAAAACGTGTTTGGCTGAGGAGCCGAATACTGGGATCAATCTTTGCGGGTATTTTGAGAAATGGCGTCTCTCGGCTGAACACACCCTGGATAAGGTAAAGCTCGAGTTCCAAGGCCTTACGGTGCAGCAGGTGAAGCAAATCCTCCAGCGATTACCATCGTTTGTCCGGGCTTCACTGGAGGTTACATATAGGGAAGAAGGGAAGGACGATGACCGCTTGTCCCTGGGTGGAGATAATTTTTGATTCCCCATCAGCTTCAGAAGCATGGAAGGCGATCTTTAGGCAGCTTAGAAACCTGACCCTGGCCGGCATGACGCCGACGGAGCTTCATAACCAAACCGTGGCCGCAGACCGGCTACTTGCGGAAAGTGCGTGGGAGCTTTGGATGGCCTATCAAAGGGAGGCCCCACGAACTTCAAAAGCGCTACGCCAATGGTGGTCCGAGCCTACGCCATTCGGCCGGGCTGTCCTTATCCTGGATGCCTTTTCTCTACGGCAGCTTGTCCCGCTACTGAAGGGAGCCCAGGCTCGAGGCCTCTTGCCAACAGCCGTAAGGGTAACGGGATCAGAAGTACCTTCGGATACCGACCAGTTTGCCGGGGCTCTAGGAGTACTAGCCCGTCACAAGTTGGTCAACAATGGCGCTCCCGCTACCTTCGCGTTCCGTGACGAATTGGTCTTTACTGATGTTCTTAGAATGCCCTTTGAAGATAGCATGGCGAGCGTTCCGGCCGTGCGAAACGTCTTCATCTGGCATACCTGGTTGGACGATCTTATTCATGTTCACAAAAAGTCCCCCGAGCAGATTGTCAAAGCCGCTTCGGACGTTTTGCAGGACGACGGTTTCTGGGGATTCGTGGATCGTTTACGGCAAGGAAGAAAATTGGTTATTACGGCCGACCACGGGTATGCCGAAAGCCGGCTATTTTCAAGCGAGGAAACCGAGCCGGACGTAGTTGAAGCGTTGCGCGAAACTTTTGGTGCCTCCCGATACAGGGTGGCATCCGAGCCGTGGCTGGCCAGATTTATGCCACCTATAGTGCTGACCGAAAACGATTTTCATGTAGTCATGGGGCAGCGCAAATGGAAGGTTCAGGGCGGCTTTCCCCACCTGATCCACGGAGGGCTCAGTCTACTCGAAGTGGCAGTGCCGTTTGTAGAATTTCCCCCGCTTTGATGAGAAGGTGAACTGAAAATGCGTAGAGCAAACGAGCCACCCAACCTCGGCAAGGCCGTGCGACTGCCCGTACCCGACTTTAACGATCCCCAGCGATCGCCGGTCTGCCTGGAGGTAGACTTTCCTATTACGCCTATCAACGCCCTCTCTAAACTCGAGGGTAACGCCGGAAAACCCATTTACCAGATGTCGAAATGGTGGGCGCGGCGCCGTTCCAGCGTGTTTCGGAGCCTTTTGATCGCGGCTGCCACCCAGGCTCCCCAGGATCCGGCTCAGGCGGCGAAGCTGGTCTGGGAGCACTACTACACCAACCATCAGAAGGCCGGGTCCTTTAAGAAGTTACGTGTATTGGACATCTTCATGGGTGGTGGCACTACCCTGGTCGAGGGAGAGCGGCTTGGCTTCCAGGTGGTGGGCTTAGACCTTAACCCTGTGGCTTGGTTTGTCAGCAAAAATGAGCTCGCATGTAGCGACCCTGAACAGGTCAAGGCCTTCTTTGATCACATTGAAGCGGAGGTTAAGCCCCTCGTCCAGCCTTTTTATGTTACTACTTGCCCACGCGGGCACCGTGGCCGTTGGATTGATACGGTAACCGGCAAGAGTGCCGACGTGGACCCCCTTAACCTTTCCTCGGAAGATCGGAAGCGCTACCGCTGGGAGGGCCCCGAGGTTATTTACACTTTCTGGGGCAAGCACGGGACGTGCCAGAGCCGGGATTGCGGCCACCGCACCCCGATTTTCAAAAACCCGGTTATAGCCGAGAAGAAACTGACCACTGCTTATATCGAAACGACCTGCCCTTCCTGCGGCCACACTTTTAACGTGGAACTGGGCGAGACCCGCCTAGCTCCCGGTGCCGAGCGGGTGGTGCTTGATACCGAGCCAAGCTTTACCGAGACCACCCAGGCCTTTGCCCGTTTGCTAAACGATTATTCTAAAGGTAACGCCGAGGAGCGGTTCGGCCGGGTAGGGGAACTCCTTGCCCTCGTGGATCACGAGCCGGGCCTGCAGTGCCCGAAGTGCGGTGCCTTTGCGGGCAACAAGGTCAAGGAGGTCCTTTCCAGCCATGCCAGGGCACGGCGGGTCAGGGACTTGAAGAAACAGGATTTCGGTATCCAGAGCCGCTCCGTATACATGTTCCTTCTCATTCACCCGGACTGGTTTCAGGGCTCCGGCGCTTGGGACCACGGGACGGAAATGGGGGGTTACGCCGGGGCCGACCCTGAGTCCAGCATTGCCTGGTTCGAGAAGCGGCTGGAAGGCCTGAGACTTATTGAGGTGCGGGGCCGGATAAAGCTGGCGGAAGAGGAGATTCTTGCCCAAGAGGAAGGTGAAGAGGAAAACCCAGAGGACACCGGGGACGAAACAGAAGAAGAAACTGCCGACCGCAAGAAATACGGCCTGCCGCGCGAAATCACCCTTGCCGACGGCACCAGGATCCAGACACGAGTTGGCACAGTGCCGTCAAAGGCTACCTTTAGGTGCTATCACTGCGGACGGCAGCAGTCGATATTCGATAGCACAGCGGAATTCGGTAAAACACAGCCCGTCGCTGTTTACGCTCTGCAGTGCTACTGCCCGCAGTGCGAGGCGGAGGGGTATAACTATGGCGGGCGGTACTTCAAGGCTCCCGACGCTGAAGATCTGAGGCGCCTAGCCTGGGCGGAATGGGAATGGACGGCGCGCCGGGATGCCGATTTGGCGGCCTACTGGCCGCGGCAAGAAATAGCTTATGGTGAGAGAACACATAAGAGGGACGCGCTGGACCGGTGGGGCTATACCCACTGGTGGAAGATGTTCAATCCCCGCCAGCTCCTGGTGCACGCCCAGCTCCTCCGGGCCATCACCGAAGCCCCGGAGGAACGGTGGCCCCTGGACGTGCGCGAGCAGGCGCTTGGCGCGTTCCAGCAATACCTGCGGAACCAGAATATGTTTGCATTTTGGAATCCACAGCGTGATACGCCTGAACCTATGTTCTCGAATCCCAACTACCATCCCAAGCAGCAAGTAATTGAGAACTGTGTCTTCAATATACTTGGTCGCGGCAACTGGATCTCATCTGCCCAGAAAGTGGTCGAGGCCGTCCAATGGTCATCAGACCCCTGGGAGTTATTTGTTGTTGGCGCGGCGGCAGGAGACGGCGGGAAAAAATCTGGGAAGGTCAAGCCTGGCGACCCGCTAAAGGGTATTACCGCAGCCTATTGCGGGTCAGCTACCGACCTGTCCATGATCGGCCATGAGCCCTTCGATCTCGTCATTACCGATCCGCCCTTTGGAGACAACGTGTTCTATGCCGACCTGGCTGACTTCTTCTATGTCTGGCTCCGCATACCGCTCTTGAGGTGGTATACGGATCTGCCCGAGCGGGCTTACTTCGAGCCGGAGCGCACGCCCCACGCCCTGGAGGCGGTGGATAACCCCGTAGAGCACCCCGACGACCGGGAGAAATGGGAAAGGGAACCTACCATTACCCGTAGGGTTCTTGCCCGGGTACGGGAGCTCACTGGGAATCCGGACTTAAAAGAGAAGGAACGCAACCCCCTGTACCGTCCCGAACCATCCTCCGAATTCTACCAACAAACCCTTATGGCCTGTTGGGCTGAGGCCAACCGCCTCCTTAAGCCCGGGGGCCTCATGGCTTTTACCTTTCACCACAACGAGGATGAGACCTGGGTAAACGTCCTGGAGGCCCTGTTCGGCGCGGGGTTCATCTTGGTTGCCACATACCCGATACGTAGCGACGAGACCAAGGGCGAGCGGGCGCAGTTCGGTAGCCAGAAAATCGAGTACGACATCATCCACGTCTGCCGCAAGCGCCTCGAACCACCGCAACCGGTAAGCTGGGCCAGGATGCGGCGCTGGGTGAAAGAGGAAACCGCGCGACTCAAAGAGCTGCTTGAGCACTCCCACGGCAAGGGGCTATCGGAAGCAGATCTACGCGTAGTCTTGCGCGGCAAGGCGCTGGAGTTTTACAGCCGTCACTACAGCCAGGTCTATACCGGCGAAGGCGAAGTGCTTACCGTCCAGGAGGCCCTCCTGGGCATCAACCAACTACTCGATGACTTACTCCACGGCGAAGGCGATAACGGTAGGCGCCGCCCGTCCGACGTGGCCGAGCCCGCCACACGGCTCTTTCTGTACATCTTCCAGGGGCGCACGTCCCTTGCGCGGGACGACCTGCACAAAATGTTGCGCGGCACCGGCGTGTCCCAGGATGACCTTGAGGCGCGGGGGTGGATAAGGTCTGCGGGAACTACGGTGTATGGGGTGCCCATTGCCGAGCGCTTCCGCTATTTTACCGCACCGGGCCGCAACCGTAAGGTGATTAAGACAGACCTCGATCAGGCCCATTTCCTTATTGGGGCGGCGCAGCCCGGTAGCGGGGTCAATGTCATGGATGAACTCGACCGACATACCTTTCAGCTCAAGAGGGCCGTAGATGCCATTCTGGAGTGGTACGCCGAGACCGACCCGGATGCCAACATCCGAGAGGCGGCGCGTCTGGCCCTTGACCTGGTTCGTCACTGGCGGGCCAGGCCAACCAGAAATGAGGGGGTCAGCCAAATGACGCTGTTCGACCGTTTGGAAGCGGAGGAAGCGCCATGAGGGAGATGTTCAGCAGCGCATGGCTGCGGCGCGGATCTAGCGTGGTCTTTGACAAATATGTTCTTGGTCATCTGATCGAGTCCGCCAGTCTGGTTTCGCTTCGGCAGGCGCTAGCATGGTTGAAGGCATGGCCGGTCGAGCCACCGGCTGGGAGGAACACCGTGCTCGTCAGCGGCCTGGAAACCCTTCTGGAGGTGCTGGACCCGGTAGAAGCGGAGGCCTTCTTGCGTAAGAGGGTCAAGCCCTTGATCATGGAGTTCCAGTACCGGTGGGACCAGTGCGGCCTGGTGTTTGGGTTTGCCGCCCCGGAGCGTTCCTTCGAGGTCACGGTTGCTGACGAAGAAGTCCTGTTCTTGAGACGGGACGGCAAGCGGGTTCACCTCTCCTTTGCCCTCTGGGATGGCAGTACTACCCTGGATGTTACCCGGCTGGTACGCGACGAGCCTCAAACCGGCAGACGGATTACGGTGGGATACCATGTTGCCAGGATCTCCTGATCAATTGCAACCGGGGAAGAAGGTAATGCACCCGGAACTGGGCGAAGGTGTCATCATTGGCGTCGGACCTACTGGGTTCGCCCGCGTATTTTTCCGCTCCCTCGGAGAGCGCCAGGTACCGACAGATGCCCTTCAGCAAGTGGAAAGCTGGCCCGACCGGGTGATATCCGGGCTGCGACCGGTTACACCCGACGCCTTGGAGCGGTTATGGTTAGCGGTTGAGGCCGTGGAGTTGCCGCTTCTGGAGAGTGTTGCCACCTTGACCGCAGCCAAGGTGGACCTACTGCCGCACCAGGTTGTCCTGGTCCACCGCGTTGCCAATGCTCAACCCCGGCGGTTTCTCATTGCCGACGAGGTGGGGCTCGGGAAGACTATCGAAACCGCCCTGATCTTGCGAGAACTGGCTTTTCGCGGCGAACTCAGGCGGGCGCTGGTGATCGTACCAGCCGGCCTCGTAGATAACTGGCAGCAAGAACTTAACCAAGTCTTTGATCTGAATTTTGAGGTGTTTGGCTCCGAGGGGGATGTTACGGACCGGAAATCAAATGCCTTTGTCAGGCATAACCGCCTTATCGTTTCGATCGACACTCTGAAAAAACGTAACCGCGTCAGGCGCCTGCTGGAAGCTCCCCCGTGGGATTTGGTGGTTTTCGATGAGGCACACCACCTCAGCGCTTACAGGAATGGCAGGAAGGTCAGGAAAACTGAGAACTTTAAGCTGGCCGAAGCCCTCCGGAATCGCTGTCGCGACCTTCTACTGCTGTCCGCCACCCCCCACCAGGGAGATCATTTCCGATTCTGGATGCTTATCCGGCTGCTTAACCCTACCTTGTTTGAAGATGAAAAAGATATGGTTGAGAACCGCCACCGCTTGAACGCAGTGGTAATCCGCCGCACCAAGGCCGAGGCCTGTGCGGCTGACGGGAGCCCACTTTTCGCCCGGCGGGTAGTATATACTCAAGGTTTCACCCTTTCCGCGCCCGAGCGGGCTTTCTATGAGGCACTGCTGGACTACCTGTACGAAGGGTACAAACTGGCAGCCAAGCAAGGGAAAAAGGGGCGGGCGCTGGGCTTTGTGATGACGGTTTTCCAAAAGATAGCAGCGAGTAGTTTTGCCGCCGTCAAAGCTACCCTCAAGAGGCGCCTGTTGATGCTTACGATCCAGGAGGCCATTGAACGAGATGAACTTCTGGACGTGGAAGGCCGCGATCGGGTCTTGCAGGAGGCTCGCGCACTTATCCAGGACATGCACGGGCTTCCCGACGATGCGGTAGGACGGGCTCAGGTGGATCAATTCCTCGCGGAGGCCAGGGTCCAACTGCTAAAGAAGCGCGGGGAGGTGATGGCCTTTACGTCGGCCACCGAATCCTATGATACTACCGAAACTGTGGCCGCAGCCGGCGAAGAATCGGTTGCGACAATGGTCGCTGTGGCCCTGCCATGGGAAAGGCAAAGAATCCGGGACCTCCTGCAAAAAATTCCGTGTGAGACGGAAACCAAGACTGCCGTGCTCCTCAATGCTCTAAAGCAACTGTGGCACATCAACCCGAGCGAAAAGGTCATCGTCTTTGCCACCTACCTAGGCAGTATAGAGGCCTTGAAAGACGCCATTGAGAGGGCGTTCCCCGACAAAGGAGTAGAAGTGCTCAAAGGCGGCGACCACGGGGCGAAGCTGGCGGCCCAGCGCCGTTTCCGTCGCCAGGACGGACCACAGTTGCTCCTATGCACGGCAGCGGGTCGCGAAGGTATTAACCTGCAGTTTGCCAGCATACTTTTCAACTACGATTTGCCCTGGAATCCGATGGATCTCGAGCAACGCATCGGCCGCATTCACCGTTACGGTCAGGTCCATACAGCCCAGGTATACAATCTAGTAGCTACTGACACCATCGAAGGCCGTATTTTCTTGCTATTAGAAGAGAAACTACAGGGTATCGCTAAAACCCTTGGGAAAATTGATGAACAGGGCCAGGTCGCCGAGGACTTTCGAGCACAGGTTCTAGGGCAGCTAGGCAGCCACCTCAGTTACGATCGGCTTTACCAGGAAGCTATCCTTGATCCTTCGCTCGAGCGTAGCCGGCAGGAACTCGAAGTCGCTCTGGCTAATGCTAATCTGGCCCGGGAAGTAGTCTTCGAGCTTTTCCAGGATCTCGAGAAATTTAACCTCGGCCAGTATAAGAGCATTGATGACGAAGGCTACGGTATGCGCCGGCTGGTGGCATTTGCACAGCGGGCGGCCCATGTGGACGGCGGCGAATTTCGCCAGCTTGAAGAAGGGAATTATGAGCTCCTCCAACCGGGCAGAGAGAAACTCCTGTTCACGACGGATCGCGGGAAGGCTTTGCAGCGCGACGACCTTAACCTTATTGGTCTTGAACACCCTGTCATCAAGGCTTGGCTTGACAAATATTCCTCCCTATCACCCAAGCAGCGGGCTCTAATCGGAAACGTGGACGGGAACAGCGAGGCGATCGGTTTAATCACTGTGTGGCAGGTAACAGCTCAAGGAAAGGATGGCCAAATAATTCAAAGGATAGTTCGGCTTGGCATCAGGGCGGACGGCAAGCGGTCTCCCTACCTGGAGCGGCTCGCTGAAGATATTTCAAGGTTCCATCCGTCCCGTTTGGAAACTCGTCTAGCTCTGGATATGGTCGCCAATCTCATTAATGGACGGGCGGCGGAGTTACTGCACCGGGAGCTTGTTTATTCGGGATTGCTGTCTGAAAGAAGTTCCTATTCGTCTCGCCTGCTCGCCTGTTTGGTGGTGGAACCTTGAACCTGAATCCGTGACAACAACAAACTGTTGAGCCCAATTTTACAGTAAATGGTTTCTGAGGACCTTGCGTATAGGTTAAAAGTTAACTATGAGCTACACGATTATCTGGAAAAGTAATCCTTAACCTCAGTCTCCTTTGTATGGGTATAGCAAAGCAGGCCTCCTGTCTTAGATGTTTGAAGCCTGTACCTAAATAACTGCCGGGAGCCGGAAGTTCTGTATTAAGCCAACGCTTTATACAGGTACCGGAAAGCTGGATACCAGGGACTGTGCCGGCCAAACCACAGCTTGATTTGCCTAACGTGGCGAACCAGCCGGGACGCTATGGTAATAAGGTTTTGAATAACGGTACGCAGCCGGCGGCGTTGTGCTTTCTTGCGCAGAGGAACCTCCTTTAGCGGGAGGCTAAACTGCCCCAGAAGCCTTAGAATGTTGTAGGCGAAAACACCCAAGTGCAACACCAGGTCATTGGTGGCAAATTTGCCGCTGGGCAACCGCTCCAGGTCTAAATCGTTTTTGATTTCGCTATGAAATTGCTCGCTGGTGCCGTGGTCGTGGTAGAGGGCAATAATGTCATCCACAGGGTCGGGTAATGTGGTCCAATAGCTTTCCACCTCGACCTCAGGGACCAGGAGAAGCTGGCCGTTGCCCAATATCGTGCGCTCCGTGACCTTATACACCAGGCGGACAGGGGTGTCCAGAGCCCTCGATTTTAACCACCTGGTACCCTCTATAGACGGAACTTTACTCGGTACTCGTGTATATAAACCGAGCCTTGGTCCGCTGGTGCGGCGAAAGTACAAGAAATTCGAACGACATCACCGTCGGGCGATTTATTGGCTTGGTAGGATTGCCAGACGCGACTCTAAACTATTCGTCCACTGGCAAATGGGGATACGTCCTGCGGCTGGATGATGGGAGCCGGATGAGCTGAGAGGTTCAAGTCTGGTTCTGAGAGGGCCTCGGGGTGAAATTCCCCGGGGCTACTCACCTCATCTACTGTTTTCAATACAAACATGAGGCCGAGGCATTCTACAGGGTACTGAGAGCAAGGCTGGCCAAATTCTCCCTTTCCGTAGCCGAAGAAAAGACCAAAATAATTCCCTTTGGCCGCTTTGCTACCCAATGGTGCAAACGGATGGGTAGGACCAAGCCAGACACCTTTGATTTCCTGGGCTTTACCCATTACTGCAGCACCAGCCATCAGGGCAAATTCAGGGTCAAGAGACGCACAAGCCGGAAGAAGTTCCGGCAGAGCGTGCAGAGGATGAAGGAATGGATAAAAGAGAACCGTATGCTGCCAGCAAAGGTGCTAATGGTCCTTCTCAAGAGGAAACTCGAGGGCTATTATCACTATTATGGGATAACTGATAATAGGAAGCGCATCCTGGCATTCCACTACATTGTATGGTGTACACTCTTCAAGTGGCTAAATCGTAGGAGCCAAAGGAAGAGCTTTGACGGGGAGAAGTTCAGGAGTTCCTGGAAAAGTTCCCACTACCAAGTCCAAGGATATATGTGAATATCATGGACATTCGGTTGCCGTCGGCATACATTGCGTGAAGGATTCCTTGAGGAGCCGTGTGCGTTAATTGCGCCAGCACGGTTCTGTGAGGGTGGTATGCCGCAAGGCATACTTCTACTCGACCATTATAATCCGTCATCGTCGCTATCAAGGCTTTCCCCGGGCGGAGGTTTCAGCGATGCCGATGCGGTTTCGGTACTAAAGTCAGCCCTGGCCCTGCTTGCGCACATAATGCTTTAACACCCGCCACAATAGGGTATTATGTTCGTTTAACAATTTGGCTACGGCAGCCACAGGCATATCTTTGGCTAAGCGCATGAGACGGGCTTCAAACAAGAGGGTAAACCTATGATCCTGACAAGCCCGAGGCACCTCGACCTGCCTGACCCCACAGCCGTGTTTACATTCTAATTTTACCCCTCAGGTAGCCTCTAAGAGCTCCAGAAAGGGATTGTAGTGACAATTATCCCTATAGACCCCTTGATTTTAAAGAAGCGGTGTCAAAGTTGGGTTATAAGTATGTTTTTATCCTGCTTTATGGTAAAATACATTTAAGGATGATGTTTATTTAGGATCCAACAAGTCATGACTGTGGCCACAAGGAAAGGAGCCGACCATAGGGTAAGTATGTAGCTTCAGTGTAAGCGTAAAATAGCCCCCACCTATCACCGAGGTGGGGGCTAAAACAAGCTTAATTATTCATCCGGCAGACAGGAGGCAGAGTTTCCGACCACGGCAGGAGTTGATCCAGGGCGTTTTTATCCTTGAGGTCCAAGTTGGGAAGTTTTTCAAAGAGGTAAATGAGATAGTGGAAGGGATTTAACCCGTTTTCTTTTGCCGTTTCTATGATACTGTAGGTAATGGCGCTGGCTTTAGCACCCCGCGGGGTGTTGGCAAACAACCAGTTCTTGCGGCCAATGACGAAGGGCTTGATGGAGCGCTCGCTGCGGTTGTTGTCGAGTTCCAGACGCCCGTCTTGCAAAAAGGCTACGAGTTTATCCCACTGGCCCAGGCAATAGTAAATCGCCTGCCCAAAAGTGCTTTTGGGCAGTACCCGGGATTTCTGGGTTTTTAGCCACGCCAAAAAGGCGTCCAGCACGGGTTTGCTGCGCACCTGGCGGATTTGATAGCGTTCTTCCGGCGTTTTATCTTTCAACTCGCCCTCGATGGCAAAGAGCCGGTTGCAGTACTCCAGCCCCTCCCGAGCGGCTACTGCTTTGTTGCGTTTATCTTCCGGCAGGGCCTTTAAGGCTTCGTCGAACTTGCGCCGGGCATGGGCCCAGCAGCCGACCAGGGTGACATCCGGAAGCTCATTGTAGCCAGCATAGCCGTCAACGTGCAAATAACCCTTAAAACCCGCCAGGAAGCG
>NZ_LTBC01000002.1 GCF_001594015.1 Moorella mulderi DSM 14980 | reverse complement strand
AGGTGCGCAGCCGGCCCGTGCTGGACGCCTTTTTGGCGTGGCTTAAAAACCAAAAAGCCCGGGTACTGCCCAAAAGTTCCTTTGGGCAGGCGATTTACTATTGCCTGGGCCAGTGGGATAAACTCGTAGCCTTCTTGCAAGACGGGCGTCTGGAACTCGACAACAACCGCAGTGAGCGCTCCATCAAGCCCTTCGTCATCGGCCGTAAGAACTGGTTATTTGCCAACACCCAGCGTGGTGCTAAAGCCAGCGCCATTACCTACAGCATCATAGAAACGGCCAAGGAAAACGGGTTAAATCCCTTCCACTATCTCATTTACCTTTTCGAAAAACTTCCCAACCTGGACCTCCAGGACAAAGATGCCCTGGATCAACTCCTGCCGTGGTCGGAAACTTTGCCTCCTATTTGCCGGATGAATAATTAAGCTTGTTTTAGCCCCCACCTCAGATGCAAAGGTGGGGGCTATTTTACGCTTACCCAGGACCTGAGCCAGTTGCTCCCCGGACGCCGCCGTCTGCTTTACTCCTTCTTCCATTTGCCGGCTGGAACCCTCGAGGGTTATAGCCTTCTGGCGAATACTGGCGACGTTCTGGCGCTGGAAGGATAGCATCCGGGCTACAGCATCCTCCAGTTCGCCTATTTCATTGGCCTGACCGCCTTGTTTCCAGGTAACGGCAAGATCCCCGGCGGCGACTCTAGCGGCTACATTTTTCAGGCTACTTACCGGCTTAATCACCAGCCGGCGGGTCAGGGCGGCCAGGAGGGCCAGGGCCAGCAGCCAGCCCAGGGCCATGGTAAAGACTATCCGGTGCAACAGGGCTGTGGTCTTCTGGTCAATGGCGTCCATGCTGATCTTGATGCCGGCGGCGCCGATCACCTGCCGGCCTTCATGGAAGGGGCGGTAATATCCATCACGTGCTGGCCGTTTTCTACCTTTTCGAGTATGACCACCTGGTCCCGCTCGGCTACCTGGATATCCTCCGGAGCCGCCCTTTAATGAGTCCTCCCTGGCCCATGCGTTCAATCAGGCCCTGGAGGAAGTTGGTATCTTGCATTTGCGACGCCGAACCTATCCCTGCTTCCAGGGCTGTAACAATGGTCATGGCCTGCTCGTGGGCCATGGTGTAAATCTCGCGGCGCTGGGCCGACCCGGTGTAAAGGCCGACGATCAGGAAGATAAACAAAAGTACGAGCCCCAGGTCCAGGGTTAGCTGTCTTTGCAGCCTGCTCAAGTCACATCTCCTTTCTTTTTTATTTGCCAAATTATACCGCTACTTTCTAACTTTCAGTAGCTCTCCTCGCCTGCTCCTTACGCCTGATTACCAGGGCTGAAACCTGTCCTCAGTTTACTTAACATATTTAATGTCCTCTGCAATTTATCATGTTCTCCCACCTTGCTCACCTTTTTATTCTACTACCTTTGTTTGCTGATTTTTTTATTTTCAGTTAAAGTATTACCATACAATTTTGAACAAGTTAACCCGGTTTCAACCGGTTTTGTCAGGTTTCCTGGGCAAAAACGGATGAGGGGATAACCAGGACCCGGCCCGGCTATCCCCTTCCTGGCTTTCACCTATATACCTTTCACTCTTCTACCTTTACTGTTCCACTTGAATATTATCGTTATCGATACCCTTTGCTCCTTTTTCATTATCCTGGCCGCTATCCCGGTCCTGGGTCAGCACCTGGCCGTTGCCGGCGTCTACCTTTACGTCTATGCTGCCGCTGGCAGCCTGGATTTCTACGCTGTAAACGAGGTTGCCATTTTCATTGTCCAGGGCAACTTTTTTTACCGTTCCCGGGACTGCCTTCAAGGCTGCGCTTTTAGCAGCATCAGCAGTAATCTTGGCCCTGGCCTGCAGGGCCTGGCTTTCGGCAGCTTCGTTCTGTTTTTCGGTGGCCTCGTTAACTTCGGTGCCATTATCATTTTGCGGGTTGGCTACTTTGATGCTAGCGTTGTATGCAGGCTGATGCTGGTTGGCTTGCACCTGCTGCTGCCCGTTAGCCGGCGCCGTATTAACCGTGGCGGCACTCTGGGCTATGGCAGGGATGGAGGCAGCAGCCGCTTTTGCCGGCTGGTTGGAAAATACGCCAATTCCAGTGGCCGCACCCAGCAACATAACACCTGTCGTTAGCGAGGCAAGGAGTTTTTTGTTCATATCCTTACCTTTCCCCTTTCGTAAATTTAATCTATCGGGTACCCGACGATTATAGAATAAGACCTTTGAATTAAAGGGTTATTAATGGAAGATTAGAGTTTTTTAATGTAACCCTTCATTCAACGGCAACCATACTTTAAAGGTTGTTCCCCGCCCCACCGCACTTTCTACCTCAATTTTGCCGTTATGGGCGCGGACGATCCAGTCGCAGATAGCCAGTCCCAGGCCAAAGCCCCCTTCCGCCCGGGAACGGGCTTTATCGACCCGGTAGAATCGCTCAAAGATATGGGCCAGGTGTTCCTCCGGGATACCTACTCCCGTATCCTGCACCTGCAGCAGGGCCTGCCGGCCGCGCCGTTCCAGGCTGATGACCACCTCCCCTTCCGGCGTATATTTGATGGCATTATCCACCAGATTGGCCAGAAGCTGGGTCAAGCGTGTCTGATCACCGCGAACGACCACGTTTTCCTTAATTTTTTTTACCAGCCTCAAGCCCTTTTCCGCCGCCATCCCCTGGAATTCGGCCGTGACGCCTTCCACCAATTCGCCCAAATCCAGGGGTTCCATCTCCATCTGTTCCATCCTGTCGTCGCTCCGGGCCAAAAGCAATAACTTGGCGACCAGGTTACCCATCCACTCCGCCTGATCACGGATTATTTCCAGGGCCTGGCGGTACTCTGCCGGCGAGTGCTGCCGCTGTAAGGCCGCTTCGGCCTGGCTGCGGATGACGGCCAGGGGGGTGCGAAATTCGTGGGAGGCGTCGGCAGTAAACTGCCGCTGGCGCTGAAAGGCCCGGTCCAGGCGATCCAGCATCTCGTCCAGGGTGGCCACCAGGTGCCCCACCTCGTCGTTACCATGGGGCAGGTCCAGGCGCCGGCTCAGGTCAGTAGCGCTGATCTGGCGGGCTTTGGCGGCAATTCTATCAATAGGCTGCAACGCCCGCCGAGCCAGGAAAATACCCCCTCCCGCCGCCACCAGCAGGGTCATGGGGATGGCAATAAGGATAAATAACAGTAGGCGGTCCAGGGGTTCTTCGGTCTCTTCGACCGAGCGTACAACCAGGACCCAGTAGGGTTGCTGGCCTTTTTCCCTTACCGGGACCAGGAGCACCCGCCATTCGACCCCCTTAATCTCCACTGTTGCGGGCCGGCTGGCCGTTAAGCCCTTCACCTGGAAGCCGATAGCCAGGTCCGCCGGCATGTTTGTATCCAGGACTTTACCTCCGGTGTCGTAAAGGCCAAAGTAAGTACCGGGCAGGAGGGGCAAATTAGGGTCCAGGCGTGGCAGGCCGTTCTCGTTGTCCAGGCTGCTTAAAACCTGTTCCCCCTGGGAGAATAATAAAGAATCCAGGCCCTGTTTCAGGCTCCGGGACATGTTAAAGTAAATAAAGGCGCTGAAGCCGGCCAGGATCAGGGCCAGCAAGAAGACATACCAAGCCGTCAGCCGCCACCGCAGGGGAATACCGCGGAGCCAGGTGGAAAATTTCTGCCGCAAGTTTAAGCCTCCCATGCCCCTCTGGCCCTAGCTTTTACCAGGTTCCCGGAGGCAATAGCCGCTGCCGCGAACGGTATACAGTAACTTGGGTTCAAAATTATCGTCTATCTTGCGCCGCAGGTAGCGAATATAGACATCGACTATGTTGGACATACCGCTGAAGTCATAATCCCAGACGTGTTCGGCTATCTGGGTGCGGGTCAGGACCCGGTTGGGATTGCGCATTAAGTACTCCAGCAGGGCGTATTCCTTATTGGTAAGGTTAATTTCCCGGTCTCCCCGGCGTACCTGGCGGGATACCGTGTCCATCACCAGGTCCCCGACCTGCAGGACAGTGCTCTTGTTGGCGCTTTCCCGCCGCAGCAGGGCCCGGACGCGGGCCAGGAGTTCAGCCAGGGCGAAGGGCTTGGTCAGGTAATCGTCGGCGCCGGCATCCAGTCCCCTGACCTTGTCGGCCACCGTATCCCGCGCCGTCAGCATGAGGACCGGCGTATCAATGCGTTCATTGCGCAGGCGCCGGATAACTTCCATGCCATCCAGCCGGGGCAGCATGAGGTCCAGAATTATCAAATCATAGACCACTGTTTCCGCGAAGGCGACACCCTCTTCGCCGTCGTAAGCTATGTCGGTGGCGTATCCTTCCTCCCGCAGGCAACGGGCCAGGGTATTGGCCAGGGTGGTTTCGTCCTCAACGACCAGAATCCGCATATCGCCGCCTGGTACCCAAAGGCTTGCAGCCGGTCTCCCCATGACCAGGCTTTCCCTCCCCCCAGGTTGGATTTGCCTAATCCCGGAGTAGGTTAAAGGCAGGGAGCCCCCTTAAATCTTATGGTAACACAATAAGATTAAAATTAGATGAAAAAATCGGGCTGCCGCCGGCCATACTAAGGCGATTAAAGGCCCTTTGCCGAGGAGCCAGACAGTTTTCTACTTTCAAACCGGATGCCGTTTCCCCGCGCGGCCGGGGAAAAGCGGTGAAACATTCACCGTTATCCCGCCCCACCGCGGGGCGGGATAACGTATGCCCGTTCTACCCTTCCTAATCCTTTAGGGCTGGGGGCCGGTTAACCCTCCATGTACAGGTTGCGGTCGTAGCTATAACCGTAAAAGGGCAATTCCCGGGCCACCCGGCCTTTAGGGCCGAGATCGACCCCCTCCAGGAGCTCTTCTTTAAAGACCTGGTAGCCTGTACGGTCGACAATATAGCCGACATGCTCCTTGGGCAGGGAGCGATCGATATGGCGGTCAATGTAGCGGTAGAGGTTGGCTATTACCTGCAGGACGGCCTTTTCATCGATCCATTCCAGGAAGGTAGCCGCCAGGCGCGGGCTCTTTTTACCGGTTCGTCCCAGGGCAACAATCCGGTAGTACCGGGGTCCCCTGGTCCAGGCCGCCATGGGGCACTGCAGAATACACTCGCCGCACCCCAGGCAGCGCTTGCCGTCACGTTGCACCTGGTAATTGTCCATCTCCAGGGCGCCGACGATAAACTGGCGGCAGTTCTTCACGCAGGCCTGGCAGGCGATACACCGGCCGGGATCGTACTCCGGCTCCACCTGGCCGATAATGCCGATGTCCTGGAGGTGGGCCTTGATGCAGTCGTTGGGGCAGCCGGTTATAGCGATTTTAACGTGGTAGTGGTTGGGGTAAATCAGGCTTTCGATCTTTTGGGCCAGGGCTATGGTGTCAAAGTTGGCAAAGGGGCAGACCCTGCTGCCGATACAGGCGGTAACGTTCCGGGTTCCCGCCGCCGGGTAACCGGCCTGAAAATTCTCAATGGGCACCCCTAGGGCGGCCTCTTTTTCCAGCAACGGCGCCAGCAACCGGTTCACCTCCGGCACTTTGTCGAGGGGTATACCTGGTATTTCAAACCCCTGACGGGTCGTCAGGTGAACGGTGCCATTACCGTAACGCCGGGCGATATCCTGAATTAAACCCAGATAACTTGCCTCCAGGTGTCCACCCGGCACCCGGATTCTCAGGGCCGTAAAGCCCCGCTGGCTGGTGATGCGGTAGGCATTCTTGATTAGTTCCTTCGTATTATAACTCATAACCGCCGCCTCCTTCAGTCAACCAGGTTCCGGGCCTGGCTGTAATTAAACACCGGGCCTTCCAGGCAGACATAAAAGTCGTTGATCTTGCAGTGGCCGCACTTGCCCAGGCCGCAGTGCATGCGCCGTTCCAGGGAAACCCAGATTTGCTCCGGATTTACCTGGTGCTTTATAAATTCTGCTACTGTGAACTCGATCATCAGGGGTGGTCCGACGACAATTATCCGGGCGTGAGGTTTCAGGGGAATCTCCCTGACAAATTCCGTTACCAGGCCCACCCTGCCCGGCCAGCCTCCCGGCCCCTGATCGACTGTCAGGATGGTGGGAAAGATTGTTTGCCAGCGTTCAATATCAGCGCGGAACAAGATATCGGCCGGTGTTTTGAAGCCCAGGAGGAGGTGCAGGCCCTCCAGTTCTCCCGGATGGTTGGCGTAGTAATTGATTAAGCCCTTCACCGGGGCCACCCCGGTACCGCCGGCGGCGATGACAAGCTGGTGCCCGGCGAATTCCGCCAGGGGAAAGCCGGTGCCGTAAGGGCCGCGGAGGTAGACCGTATCCCCTGGGTTTAGCCGGTGCAAGGCGGTAGTTACCTGGCCCACCCTCCGGATGGTAAGCTCGATATAGCCCGCCCCAGCGTCGCTGATAGAAATCGGCGCCTCACCGTAACCCGGCAGGGAGATTTCCACGAACTGCCCCCAGGCGGGTTCTATATCTGTGGCCAGTTTAAAAGTATAATCCACGGGGGTCTGGGGCTGAATGGCTAAAATTTTCGCCGGTACGGGCAAGTAGGGGTTAGGCATCACGACCCTGCACCTCCATTAGCTGGTTTAAGGTATTGACGCAACGGGCGAAGGAGATGTATTCCGGGCAGACTTCTTCGCAGCGGCCGCAGCCGACACACATATTAATCCCGAATCGCCGGCGGAAGTCATAAATTTTATGGAGGACTTTAAAACGTATCCGGTCGCCCCGGTCCGCCCGCACCTGGTGGCCGCCGGCCATATCGGTGAAACCATCTATCTGGCAACTAGCCCAGACCCGCCGGCGTTCCCCTCGTTCCGGGTTATCCCGGTAAATCACATCTTGAACGGAGAAACAGCTACAGGTAGGGCAGGAGAGGGTACAACGGCCGCAGGCAATACAGCGGCAGGCATACTCCCGCCAGAGTTCGTGTTGAAAAAGAGCGATATCTACCCGTTCCGGTACCCTGACGGTCAGGGGATTCTTCTCCACCCAGACAGGTTCTACCCTGGCGGGCTGGCCGTAGCGCTCACCCAGGGCAATCCAGGGTTCAGCCAGGGCCTGGAGCAGGTAATGGTCGTTTTCCAGGCGCAGGGCGGCCTGGTGGCCGGTGGCCATGTTTGTTCCCATGGAAACGCAGAAACAGCCGGGAAAGCCTTCCTGGCACTCCATGAGAACAAAGTGAATATGCTGGCGCCGCCGGGCGTAATAGCTGTCCGGTTCGGGCCCGTTTGCCAGGAAAATTTTGTCCAGACGGGAGACGGCGTTCAGGTCGCAGGCCCGCAGGAAAACCAGGGTTTCCTTCATTTCTAAGGATGGCTCGGTTATTTCCTGCCCGGAAAAATAGAGAAGGCTCTCTTTAACCGGGAAGAATACTTCCTTGGGCGCAAAGGTCGTCCTGGCATCCCACACCAGGTCGGATACGCTCCGCACTGGGCCGTAAGTGGTTAAATCCGTGCCAGCCAGGCGGCCTTTGCCGGCATACCTTACAGGACCGAAGATCTGGTAGTTGGTGGCCAGTTCGTCCAACAGAGCTCCAAATCCTGCTGGCGTTAATTTGTAACCCATATCTCACTCCCCCGAAAATGAATCTTTCTTGAGCCAGCTTTGTTCGCCGGTTATCATTGTAAGCCAGATGCGTCCCCGTGAAAATGATGTAAATCACAAAAACAATTTTCCCGGTCAAAATAGCCAAAAGGCCCGCCTTTCAGCTATAGGCAGGCCTTTTATTTGCCATTTATGAATTATTCACTTGACTCGATTTATCAGGACTACCCGGCCTATTGCCAGGCGTTTAACTGGTAGTACTACCAGGGTTCGCAGTATTACTGTTTTTTGTTCCACTGGCAGGCGGTTCCTTACAAGGGGGTAGGTTTTCGGGGGCGGGCTTTTATAAAGTTATCATAAAGCACCTTTTAATTTGTGGGTGAGGACCAGGTTTAAAGCCTGCTGGCAGGAAGGCCATACGCTCTTAATTTAAAAAATAACCTGGTCTGTTAAGCCTTTTAATGGAGCTTTAATCTCCTGGGGGTATATTAGGAACCGGGGCAAAAAATCTTTCAAACCCAACCCAAAGGAGGTATTTTTTTGCTAGTCCAATTGACTACTCTGCTAGAAGATTACGGCGTATGGGGGCTTATTGCGGTGGCCTTTGCGGAGGCCTCTTTCTTTCCCATACCGCCCGATGCCCTGCTCATCCCCATGGCCATCATCAATTCCCGTCAGGCCTTATTCTATGCCCTGGTAACTACGCTCTTTTCTACCATCGGGGGGGTATTTGGCTATTGGATCGGTCTCAAAGCCGGCAGGCCGCTGTTAGACCGTGTGGCTTCCGGCGAAAACATCCGCAAAGTGGAAAGCCTGTTCCAAAAATACGGTGGCTGGGCCATATTTCTGGCTGCCCTGACTCCTATTCCTTATAAAGTATTCACCATAGCCGCCGGGGTCTTCCATATTGCCTACCGGCCGCTGGTAGTCGCTTCATTAATTGGCAGGGGCCTGCGCTTTTTTGCCGAAGCCCTCTTTATCATCCTTTTCGGCCCTATGGCCCAGGCACTGCTGGCAAAATATTTCGGGCCGTTAACCGCCCTGGTAGGATTGGCCGTGGTATTATGGCTTGTTCTACGTCAAAGAAAGCAACCATGCCGCCCTGGCCTGGGCTCTGACATGGAGCGCCCGGGCTAAGGGGATGTATTACGGCATGATGGCCCTGTCGCTGTTGACAATGGTCGCCCGGGTTTACGTAGGGGTCCATTATCCCTCGGATGTCATCGGCGGCGCCGCGGTGGGCATTATAGCCAGCCTGGTCGTCGAACAAATCTGGCCGCTGGTTCTCCCTGTAGCCCGGCGCCTGGCCCTGATGCTGCCGTAAGAAACCTGGCCACCAGGTGATGGCCAGGTCAGGCGCAGTTCTGCCTTTCAGACATAGGCCCTTAAGAGGCAAAGGTAGGGCGGGAGTTAAATGTGACTTAAATGGCCGGAAGGGTTTTTCTCCACTTTCTCTCCGCTTACACTCCGCTTTATGGACTATATGATCATAAAGTAAGATTCTTTGACGTCAACCGCTACAGCGACGAAGAACTCATCAAAGCAGCCAATGTAATCGCCAGTATTTTCCTTTTGGACCGGAGGATGCGCCCGGAAGACCTGGTTGGACGGTTGCAGAGACTGGCGGGGGTCTTAAAGCGCCTTACGCCTGATGAGTTCCGCCATTTCACGACCTGGCTGAAGAACGTTGTCAAGCCCAGAATGCCTGAAAATTTTAGGGAAAAAGTTGACCGCATCCTGGACGCAAGCAATCCCTGGGAGGTGGAACGGATGATTTACAACCTGGAATTAACCCTGGAAGAGATGCAGCGGCAGGCTTTGTTAAAAGGCTTAAAAGAAGGCGAACAGAAGGGGAAATTGGAAGGAAAATTGGAGGGCAAACGAGAAGTAGCCCGGAACCTGCTACTGCTCAACGTCGATATAGAGACCATTGTTAAAGCTACGGGGCTTACTCCGGACGAGATCGCCGTGTTGAAGAAACAGCTGGAACAGTGATTTTTTGCTGGCCGTAAATTCAGGAAAAGGCCCGCATTATCCACCGGGGCGGACCTTGTTATTATAACTTGTCGGAGCCGCGCGGCCCTTTGCCGGCGATTTTGCCCTCGTCTTCCCAGGAGTTTTCCAGGAAATATCAACCCTGTATAACCTTTTTTAAAGCCGCTTGCTGGCTTTCTGAAGGGTCATTTATGCCCGGGAAATAATTTTATGCCTTCGACAAAAATCGGCCGCTTGCGCCAAACGACAGGGGCTGCCTTAAGAAAATATGCGTTTAACCCAATTTTTCTTTAGATTTTTATTCCACCGCTGTTAAAGGTAAGAATGTGAAATATTTATCAAGTATTATAGGCCCAAGCATTTTTGCCGCCGTCGTCCTGTTGTTGGTAGTGGTAAAATAAAAGGGAACCACTGTGGTAAATAAAAAGGTGCCCACCCGGACCAAAATCCTGTACGCTATACTTAGTCACACTTTAGGTGGCGTACAGGAGGTTGAAAGGAGAATGATCAGGGTGGACACCAAAGAACGCATTAGAGAGCTGTACTTTAAGGAGGGGTACTCCATCCGGGCCATAAGCCGGATGCTGAAGGTGGCCCGGAAAACCGTTAAGCGGGCTCTGGCTGACGCCGAACCTCCCAAGTACCGCTTAACAAAGGAGAAAACCAAATGGGTTATTGGTCCCTTCCTCCCTATCATACACCAGTGGCTTGAGGAAGATCAACTGCGCCCACCCAAGCAGCGGCACACGGCCAGGCGTATTTTTGAACGTTTAAGGGAGGAATATGGTTACCAAGGCAGCGAGGAAACCGTACGCCGCTATGTGCGCCTCTGGCGCCAGGCACAGCCCAAGGAAATGTTTCTCCCCATGGATTTTGGTCTTAACGGCTGGGCGCAAAGTGACTGGTTTGAAGCCTTAGTAGAACTCCAAGGTACAGTTATTACAGTCCACGTTTTTCTTATGCGTTTATGCGGTTCCAGGGCCCTTTTTACCCGTGCGTATCTTAAGGAAAATGCCGAAGCTATTTTAGATGCCCATGTGCGCTCTTTCCAGTTCTTTGGCGGTGTACCTACCCATATTGCTTACGACAATCCCAAAACCCTGGTGGCGCAAATTTTCTCTGGCCGCCGCCGCAAAGAGAGCAAATACCTTCAAGCTTTGCGCCTCCATTATCTCTTTCAGCCGGAATTCTGCCTTCCCTATGAAGCTCATGAAAAGGGGCTGGCGGAAAATGCTGTACGCCTGGTGCGGCATAACTCCTTCGTTCCCATACCCAAAGTAAACAGCCTGGAGGAACTTAATGAGCATTTGGAGAGGTGGTGTTTAAAATACCTGGAAGAATATTTGCCCGATAAAGAGGCTACTGTAGGCGAACTTTTGGCCAAAGAGAAGCTATCGCTTCTTCCTTTGCCAGAAGTACCCTTTGAGCCGGCCATATTCCGGTCCGTGCGGGCTACCCGTCAGGCCTTCATCCACTTCGATGGCAACCGTTACTCTGTTCCAGTTAACCTGGCCCACCTACCCCTGACTTTAAGGGCCTACGTAGTTCCCCCTGAAAAACTCAGGGCAAAAAGCCTTAGCTTTTCAGGAAACCGGATAATTATTTAACAAAGCAGAAGGAGTTACCATCCTCTGGATCGAATCTTGTAAGTACGAGAAAACAAGAAAACCCAGAAGGAGGAACTCCTATGAATAACATTCGCCACACCACCTCCTTTTCCTGCCGGGTGATCTCATGTTAAGGCTAAAAGATCCGCAACTCACCCTGTGGGATGCCCTGTTGCCAGCTGAGGTGATAGAACTAAACCCAGAACTGGCCAGGGTGGATGAACTACTAGATGACGATAGGTTTATGGCTCCATTCATCAGCCGGTTTGAGGCGCGCCTGGGCAGGCCAACTATCCCTATAGAAACCTACCTGCGCATGATGTACTTGAAGCACCGCTACGGCCTGGGTTATGAAGTTTTAGTCCAGGAGGTAAATGACAGTATTAAGTGGCGGCGTTTCTGCCGTATTCCCTTAACCCAAAAGGTGCCCCATGCTACTACTTTGATTAAACTCACCAAACGTTGTGGCCCCGGGGTTGTAGAAGAACTCAATAAAGCCCTGGTTCAGGAAGCCCGGGAGAAAAAGATTATCCGGGGACGCAAGCTGCAGGTGGACACCACGGTAGTCGAAGCTAACATTCACCATCCTACGGACGCAAGCCTTTTAGCCGATGGAGTACGGGTTATCACCCGTACCGTGAAAAAGATTCAGGAAGCAGGTCTAGCCATAGCGGGGACCTTTCATAACCGGCAACGCTCCATTAAAAAACGCATCTATGAGATCAATAAAGTGTTGAAACGCCGCAGTAACGAAGCCTATCAAGAAGTCCGGGAAATTACAGGTGCAATTCTTAAAACCACCCGGAAGGTTATTGCCGAAGCTACCAGTATAGTCAGGGAGGCCAAGGACACCCTCCAGCAGCAAGGGGATCAAGTTAAAGGGAAAACCCGTGCCCTGGTCCAGACGTTAGAAGAAACTATCAGCCGCACGGAAAAGATTGTAACCCAAACGGCAGCCGTCCAGGAGGGGAATTTGCATCTTCCCGACCGGCTGGTGAGTATCTTTGACCCTGACGCCCTGCCCATTAAAAGGGGTAAAGCCAATGCCCCGGTAGAGTTCGGCTATAAGGTGCTGCTACAAGAAGCGGAACACAAGATCATCACCGGCTATAAGGTGTTGCGGGGGAACCCCGCGGATGACACCTTACTCCTTGGCGCAGTTGAGGATCATACTGAGACTTTCAAACATCCACCCCGTGCCCTTGCTGCCGATAGAGGTTTTGGCGGTTCAAAGAATGAAACAAGTTGTCATCAATTTGGGGTAAAGCAGGTCAGCTTACCCCCGAAAGGCAAAATCAGCAAAGCTCGCAAAGCCTATCAATCCCAAAGCTGGTTCAAACGCCTCCAACGCTGGCGCGCTGGAGGGGAGGCTACTATTAGTCTTTTGAAGCGCAAATATGGATTACGCCGTAGCCTTTCCAGGGGATATGAGGGTACCACCACCTGGGTCGGTTATGGAATTTTGGCCTATAATTTACACCGGTTGGCAACAATGGTATAACATAATGGATGAAACAGTTAGAATTCTACTCGAACTACAATCCGGAAATAACATTTTCCCCTATGTGATGCAAAAAGTGGACTTTTTCAGGGGTAACTAAGTACCACGGTGGTCAACTTTTTTATTGACACTACCACCTGTAGTGGAAGGCAGGTCTTTCCGGAGGCCTTCCGCGTTGCCTTGAGCGTTTTTCCCCGTCTTAGCCCGACGTTATCAGCGGCATCCCCGGCGCATGAAGGGGACCTGCATCAATGCAAGGCATATTGCCTTGATGTGTTGCCTTCGGTTTTACGCTCAAAATTTTCCTCCACAGGAAGGGTAAAGGCAGAAGCCCATAGAATAAAAGCGCTGGAGGAGAGATGGACCATACCCACCGTTCACGACGAACTCCTGCTGACCCGCGCGGTAACCGGCATCTTCCGTATTACCAAGCGCATTTTTTGGAATTAGTAGTAGGAGGGCTTCCTGATCCCTGTCCTCCTGCCCACGGGGCAGTAGCGGTACATGAGGGATGAAGTGTAAACGCTGCTGCAGGCGTTTGGCGGAAAAGGGAACGCAGCCGGAAAAAACTGAGGAGGCGAGATAAGTCATGCGACGAAATACAAGGTTTCTGACTACGACCGCCCTGCTGCTGGCCCTGACGGTCGCAGTCCAGATGGTCGGGCTCCCACAGCCGGTGACAGGCCCGCTGGTAAACGCGATGCTGTTCCTGGCGACTTTAACCGTAGGCATGGGGGGCGGTGTCGTCATAGGCGCCCTGACGCCGTGGATCGCCCTCATGCGGGGCATCGTGCCCCCGCTCGCCCAGCCCGTAACGCCGTTCATAATGGCGGCCAACGCTACGCTGGTGATAGTCTTCAGCCTGCTGGCAAGGTTTAACCCGTGGGTCGGCGTCGTTGCTGCCGCAGTATGCAAGTATGGGGTCTTCGTATTGGCGCTGAAATTCATCCTGGTCTTGCCCCCCAAACTGGCGCAGGCTTTTCAGATCCCCCAATTGCTTACGGCCCTGGTGGGAGGAGTTATAGCGGTTATAGTGTATAAATCCCTGCCCGAGCAGTATAGGAGGCCGCTGTAACGTGCTCATTGTTCTCGCGGCCGAGAAGGGAAGGCCTTGCTCCAAGCATACGTCCAGAAAGGAACCACGGTAGCAAAGCATAAATGAGTTACTGTCGCTAACTTTCCGGACAGACATAGTAA
Organism: Moorella mulderi DSM 14980; assembly: GCF_001594015.1. Lineage (GTDB taxonomy): Bacteria > Bacillota > DSM-521 > Neomoorellales > Neomoorellaceae > Neomoorella > Neomoorella mulderi. Next base: position 362,708 of record NZ_LTBC01000002.1, on the reverse strand, counting down.
GAATATCTTATATCGGTTGGCAAAACATACCAAATTAGAACGAGAAGTTTCACAAGCTTTTAGGTTTTAGCTGCATAACGGCTTAACAAGGGAATAATCTTTTAAGGACCGGAAAGATCCGGTTTTAATTCTTTTTATCTTATTTTCGATAATAAGTTATATTGTTTGACAAGGAAACTATAGGTATGTTGTCGAAACTTTATTTTTGTTACGTGAAGACGTTCCGAGCAAAGATTCCTTTCAGGGATTACATTAAACCTTCTTTTCCCGGAATGGATTCTTTGGAATTAAAGACTTTATAGTTGAGTTGACGCCGCCCGGAAATGGCTCCGCAAGTTATAGGGAGAAGATAGGAGGGGCATATTGGCCGGTGACCCGAATACCTGATTTGCGTGTGGGGTTAGGCTTCAGCAACGAATATGATGCCAGGGCCGCCGTACAATGCGCTCTGGAGCAGGCTTTGGGCCGGACCGGACGACCAGCCCTGACGCTGGTTTTGACCACTGAGGGCTACGACCCCGAAGAGGTGATTGTAGGCGCCGTAAGGGTGGTAGGTAATTCCCCCCTGATAGGCGCTTGGGTACCGGGTATTATCTTTGGCTTTGAAGTATACGCCAGAGGCGTAAGTGTCTGCGCTATCGGCGGAGAAGGAATAGAGGCGGCAACTCACCTGGAAAGAATTATATCGGCAGGTCCCTTTGTCAAAGGTGAAAAAGCGGGCGAGGCTTTATTAAAAAAAGGCGGAGACAGCCCCGGAACTGTTTTGCTTTTTCCGGATGGATCTAACGCCAACATTTCTGAACTATTAAGGGGACTATATAACGCCATGGGACCGGACTTCCAGTATATAGGGGGAGGCAGCGGGGACAATTTGCGGTTCAACAGCACCTACCAATTTACCGAAGAAGGGGTGGGCAGTGATGCTGTAGCCGCGGCAGTGTTGAGGGGGATAAACTTTAAAGTGGAGCTGGACCATGGGTGGATCCCCGCAGGCGAGCCTTTTACTATAACCAGGGCGGAGGGCAGGCGAGTTTATGAAATTGACGGAATTCCGGCATTTGAGAGGTATACGGCTCTGGTCCGCAGCTGTACCAGAAACGGATTTCCTTACTACGGAATGCAATACCCCCTGGGCTTGCCCGCTGCCGGGGGAAAATTTATCATTCGGGATCCGCTGAAAGCAGAGGAAGACGGAAGCATCTTATTTGTTACAGAAATTCCCGAAAACACCATTGCTACTATCATGGAAGGTGATGCTGAAAGTCTAATTGCTGCCGCCGGGAGGGTAGCGGAAGGTGCCTTAAATACCCCGGTCACTCCCAAAGTTCTTATCTTGTTTGATTGTGTATCCCGCTATTTATTGCTGGGTAAAGATTTTTCCAGGGAAATGGAGGCAATATCCCGGAGGCTTAAACCCGAGATCCCGGTTTTAGGGATGCTTTCTTTCGGAGAAATAAGCAGTGTCTCAGGGACTCCGCTGTTTTATAACAAGACGATCGTTGCGGCCGCGGGGTGGTAGATAGTGTCCTTTGATGTTGCTGAGCTTTTGACCTTATACGAGATAGTAAATTTTTCCTTCCCGGAGCGATACGAAGATCTGATACAAGAAATTGTGGAGAAAGGAAGCCGGCTTCTCGGAATACGCCGCCTTGCCATAATGCTTGATGAGGGCGGCAGGCTTATATGTCTGGGGAAATGGGGTTTTAGAAAAGGCGAGGAATTCACGGAGAGGATCAAGAACCCCGGCGAGAGCGGGTTTGTCTATTTGATGTCCCATGGTGTGCGGGGCTTAATATTTCTGGAAGCTTCAGCACGGATTTCCGGTCGGGAAAAAAGGCTATTCAACATTTTTGCCCGCCGCATCGAAGATATGGTTGCGCTCAAACAAATGGAAAATAAAATAAAAGAATCAGACTGGGAAAAGAAGACCATTTTGGACAGTATAGTGGAGCTGTTGATCTACCAGGATGCAGAGCACCGCATTTTGTGGGCCAACACCTCAGCAGCGAAGTACGCGGAAAAAAGGGGTGAGGAGCTGACAGGCGGTCTTTGCTATGAGATATTACACCGCAGGAAGGAACCGTGCGCCGGATGTCCCGTTATCAGCGCATTTAAGACCGGCGTGCCTCAGGAGGGCATAGTGACGCCCCACGAAGGCAAGCAATTTTTTGTAAGGGGTTACCCTGTAAAAAGCCAGAAAGGAATAATTGAGGGTATAGTAGAAGTATGTTTCGAGGTCACCGAACGGATCCAGGCGGAGGAAGCGTTTCGGACGATTTTCAACAGCGTCCACGATGCTATTTTTATACATGAACCTGAAGGGGAAATACTGGATGTTAACGAAACCATGTTGCGCATGTACGGTATAACCTCAAAAGGAGAGGCCGTAAAGCTGTCCATCGCCCAAGATTACTCCAGCCCGGACAATCCCCTGGAACAGCTCCGCGAATGGTGGCAAAAAGCGGTAGAAGGAGAAAGTCCGCGGTTTGAATGGAAAGCCAGGCGGCCGGTGGACGGCACAGTTTTTGATGCGGAGATATGTTTGAAGAAAATTACTTTTGCGGGCAAAGATGCAATACTAGCCACCGTGAGGGACATCACCGAACGCAAACGCGAAGAGGAGCTATTGAGAAGTATTTTTAGTCTTTCCCCTATAGGGATGTACATAGTCGACGGAGGAAGGTTTCGGCTGGTAAACGCCCGGTTTGAAAAGCTCTCGGGTTACTCTCAGGAAGAACTAATCGGCAGAGAAGCCTTGAGCCTCGTACACCCGGAAGACAGGGAGGCCGTGCGACGCAACGCCGTAAAGATGTTAAAAGGCATGGTTGCCCAGCCCTACGAGTTCAGGATTATTACCAAATGTGGTGAAATTAAGTGGGTCGAGGAGACGGTGGCTTCCCTGCAGCACGAGGGCCAGAGGGTGACACTAGGGAACATAATGGATATCACTGAGAAAAAGAGGGTTGCCCAGAAGCTGGAATATGTTAGCCTCCATGACCAGCTGACAGGTCTTTACAACCGCACATTTTTTGAAGAACAGCTCAAGCGCTTGGGTAAGAGCAACAAATATCCCATCAGCATAATAGTAGCTGATGTGAACGGCCTAAAGCTGGTCAACGATACCATGGGCCACCATAAGGGCGATAAGCTCTTGATTGCTTGCGCTCAGATCCTTAAGAAGGCCCTGCGCCCTTCGGATATTGTAGCACGAGTGGGAGGAGATGAATTTGTGGCCCTTCTGCCCCGCACCGATGAAGCTGCAGGTTCAAATATACTGCACCACCTGCGTTTATCCATTGAGCAATACAATCGAAAACATCCCCGGCTTCCTTTGAGCGTCTCCTTCGGCATAGCTACAGCGTACAATTCGGAGGAGCTTTTAAAGCAAACCTATAAAAGGGCAGACGATCTTATGTACCGGGAAAAACTATACCTCGGCACCAGCGCTCGGAGCAAGATCGTCAATGCCTTGCTTGCCGCACTGTCGGAGCGCGACCATTTGACTGAAGGGCACGGCCGGCGCCTGCAGCAGTTATGCCGGATCCTGGGAGAAAAGATGGAGCTTTCGCCGCAACAGCTGGCCAACCTTTCTCTTCTGGCTCAGGTCCACGACATAGGTAAGGTCGGTATACCCGACAGAATACTCTTCAAAAAAGGCCCCCTCACAGATGAAGAATGGGAGATTATGCGCCAGCATCCGGAAAAAGGCTACCGGATCGCTTTGGCCTCACCGGATTTAGCGGGGATCGCCGACTTAATCTTAAAACACCACGAAAAATGGGACGGCACTGGGTATCCTTTGGGCCTCAAAGGGGATGAAATACCCATAGAGTGCCGTATTTTAGCCATAGCCGATGCTTTTGACGCCATGATCTCCGATAGGCCGTATAGAAGGACTAAAACGGTCGAAGAAGCTTTGGAGGAAATACGTCGGTGTGCAGGCATGCAATTTGACCCGAAGCTTGTGGAGATATTTTTACAGGTGATCCTTACTATAGAGGAGTTTTCTGAAAGACAAAAGGTGGCGAATTGATTGGCTTCAACTAAAAAACTGATCCATCTTCGTCGTCAAAAAGTCTTTACTGCCCGCTATGAAAAGCATCGCTTTCCGTGGATTTTATTGCGAGAAGGTGCCAGAAAACCTGACGACGTTCATCTATGCCAAGATTGTTTTTAGTTTCGGTTATATAATTAAGAAGCCATTTCTTGTTTACGACTCGAACGCCCTTGACAGGCTGGTACACCTTTACGAATGCCCGCGTGAATACAACAACCGCATTTATGTAGGGCACTTTTATGCCTCGCCCGGACATCTTTTCTTTGAGCCAGAAGCATTGATCAAGCACTTGTTTTAGAAAATCCTTTTCCAGAGGTTTCCCATCCCGTAGCAATTTTCCTTCCGGTGAGGTGGTTATTTCGCCTGTGTGGCTTTTTGTTTCGATGACAAAGACTCCCGTCGGGCCCACAACGATGTGGTCTATATTTCCCATAGGACAGGGAAAGTCGTTGAAGACGGCAAATTCCTTCGGTAGCCCATCGAGGATTTCTGAAATCTTTTCTTCGGCTTTAGCCCCTTTAACTGCCCGCGTGATGGCAGTCTCGATTTCTTTCCCGTCTTTCCCGGTCGAAACTTTGATAACGGAAATCAGAAAGCCTATTCCCATTCCAATTGTTAAATATCCTAATAAGGAAGTAACCCACGTATTAAGGTGCAGAAGTTTATTTCCTGTCAACGTTAATACACTACTAATTACGATAAGAGCCAGGAGAGCCAAACAAATCCGCAAGGCCCTCTTTCTGGCTATTTCCCTTGTCCCTGCTCCAGCTTTACCTATTTGAAAGGGCACCGTTAATTCTCCTTTTATCTTTTAATAATAACTATCCCGCTGTTCCAGTATGTCCTCCTGTTGCTCCTTGCTGAAAATGTCCTTAGAACTCTCGATAAAATCGGCTATTTGTTCTGACGTTCCTACAGGCCAGCTTCTGTCTTCGTTCTCAAAAAAATTCCATTCATTATCATAGAGCTTGCCATAAACGCACCCCGCATCGGCGGTCACGCCGACGGCCCTCTTTCCTTTATTGCCTTTTAAAACCATGTCTTTTATGCTGACGTATACATGCCCGCCGGTATCCAGCATCTTCCAATCGCCCATTTTTAACTCCTCTTTCCTTATTTAGCATAACTTACAAAGGCACGGTCTGGCAAGAAAAAATCATTTTGTAAAGCGAAACGGCATCCCTTGCCACGAAACTTTTGGGACCCTATTTTAATTTGCTGTACCCCAACTTCCCCACAAAATAGCTTTCCCAAAAATCGTATTTACGGTCCAATTCTGGTTGGACTTCCCTGTACTTTCGCAATTTGTCCCCAGCTTTAGCGGCCATTTCTTCGTCCAATGTGAGGCGGGCACGGGCCGCTTCGGCCTTGGAACGTGCCGCCGCAATGATCCGTTTGCGGTGAAACAGGAAAAACAACTTTTCTCACCATCCGCCGCCGTCGAACATCGATGCTGGGTCGGAAGACCATTTAGTCCATTTGATAAATTCCTCCTGGGTTTCGTTTGTTATTTTTGAAACATATTCAAATGCTCGTTCTAAGTATTCAACATACTCCTTACGTGAATCTTTAAAAGTGTGCTGGTAAAAATCAAATTCCGCGATTGGATAATCGTGGAAACGTATAACTCAAGATGAGGGATAATAATTTTTGTTTTTAAGAGAAATCTCTACTTCAGAATCCAAATTGCCGAGATAACAAGCAATTATATTCACCAATCGTTCTTGCATCTGATGATAGCGCATCCGTGGTGTTCCGAGTTCTTCAGAGTGTTCTACGACGCGAAACGGGAATTCGTCGTACGGGTGAGTCAACGAGGGGTCGAACAAATCGGTGAGAATAAGTTCCGGCTCCCGTTCCAACCTGGCGAAGATTTCTTTCTTCTCCCGAAGGGCCGCCAGGGCGAGATCGAGCAATGTTAAGACTTCCTGCATAGCGGCGTATCCCTTCCTTTCTACCAATACAATAGCAACCCCCGCTCCACCGCCCGCCGGTAAAAGGCTGGGTCGGCCAGGTAAATCAAGCTCACCGACCAACCGCGTGCGTCTTCTTCATCCCCGTCCGGGCAGCCCGTCTGATGCTGGTAGGCGTGCCTGAACTCGTGGGCCAGAGTGGTGACGGAAAACTTGGGGAGATGTATGGTATTGACCGCAGGGTCGTAGCAGCCGAAGGGGTGTTTGATTAATATTAACGATCTTATTCTTAAAAATGGAACCCGCAGCCAGTAGACCGCGCTCGCCTCTTCCAGCCACGCCCGGCATGCCGCGTAGGCCGCCTCGAACTCGGCGCGGCCGCCCCGGCCGGGGTTGCCCCGCCAGGGCCGGGCGGCGATCAAGCGGCGGGTGGCCTCGACGACGCGGCGGTCGATGTACGGGAAGCGGTCTTTGTAGGTTGAAGACATGAAACACATCCTTCCTTTTCAGGAGCCTAAACTTTTGGCCTCCAGGGCTGTTCACTAAATGGGATTTTCCTGCCCTCCGGCCCGCCGTTCCAGACGTATACCTGTGCCCGCACCGTGCCGCCCCTAGCCATCTCCACTTCGGCTTCCTCCCGGCGGTAGAGGTCGGGGACGCCCTCGTAGCGGTCCAGGCTTGCAAACGCTTGTTGGGGAATATAGAACACTTCGCCCATCACTTTCCCGCCGGGCTCAGGGACGATGCCCGGAAAATCGTACGCTACCTGGTATATGGCGTAGCCGTGCAGAACGCCGAGGTACGGCCCATCGCCGCCGAGGCTTCGCATGCGGTTGCTGTGTATGCTCATCAGGGTGCCGTAGACGAAAATGGGTATTTTTTCTTGCTTTAGCATAGATATGCGACACCGCCTTATTCAAACTGTGAACTACCCCTTCTTTATGGAAGGGGCATCCTGCTTCATCGAGTAGATCTCTCTTGCAGGCGTAACTTCCCGTGGTCCCCACGGTAGCTGCCTTTCATCCCAACTTTACGGAAGAGGACTTCCCGGCAGGAGAAGTTAAAGGGCGGGCGGCTTTCCGGCGCCAGCCCGCCCCGTACAACGCCTAAAGGGCAATTTGTTCTTCCGCCTCTTCCAAAATACGTGCCGTCAACACGTAATACCTCCGGCCCTGATGGGACCGGACCTCATTGATGGTTACCGCTATTGCATCCCAATCCTTGCCATCATTAGTCAAACCCTCCATCAGTTTTTTAACTGATTCCACCACCGGTCCGGAGCAGATGCGGAAGTAATGGGCGTTGTCGCCGCGGATGGTGAAAAGGATATTTTCATTATTATAATACTTGCTCGTCACCACCGCCACGTCTTCGAAAATAACCTCCCTCCCGATGAGGTGTCTCACGTCGCCCTTCGCGCGGTCGCGGAGGAACCCCAATTCGCTGTTCGATGCTTCGTTGACTTGCCTTACGGCTTCCTGGAGGTTCATAAATTTGATTCCCCTTTCGTTTAAAATTTTAGTGACAATTTGCCACTTTCTTTTTGGCAACCTGCTCTTCCCAGTAATCGATGTAGGAACGGTAACGGCGTTTCCTTTCCTGGGACGCGGCCGCCCGCGGCTCTTCCTCACGGGCGAACATCGTCAATTGCGTTTTCCCGGCGAACGCGGGTACGATACGCCGCTTTTTCACCACCCTCCCTTCTCTCGCCACGTACAGCCACCCCGGCTTGGCTTCTTCCCAGCCTTCTTCCGTGAAGAGCGGCCGTGTGGCGACGATTAACGCCCTCTGGTCGGAGCGTTTGACTTCCCGGAAATACAACCCGCCGGCGGCCGCCGGGTGGTTCGCGGAAAAGAACAGGTTTTCGCCGTCGGAAAGGAGGAAATTCAGCTTGCCGCTGTTCTGGTATTTTCCGGCCACGCGGCAGACGGCGTCCATTTTTTCCTCGGTCAGTTTTGCCTTGCTGGTCTCCAATTCGTCAGCCATGGCGCAGAAGAAGGCTTCAGAATCGGTAGTCCCTTCCGGCCGGCGGAAGGTAGGACTGCCCATCCTTATGTAGCCGTTGTGCGCGCCCGCCCAATCGGCCTCGCCGACGCGGAACAGGAACGGGTGGGCGTTGGTCGTGCTCCGGAGCGACCACTTGCCGCTGGTGGTGCCCAGGCGGACGTGGCCGATGACCACGGTCGCCGGGATTGGGGCCGCCGCAAGGGCTGCGGCCAGGGGGCTTTCGCTGGCGGCCCTGGCCTCGCGGACGACCGCCGGGCCGTGCCCGTCGCACTGGCTTGCGGCGTGGCGAACTTTTAGGGTTGCGCTGGCGGGACGTAAATCTCGAAGAAGGAACTATTACTGTAAACCAGTCCCTGGTTGAAGTTAGGACTGGCAACAAAGAAGGCAAAAAGACTATGCTTATGCTCCAAGAACCAAAGACTAAACAAAGCAAGCGGACGATACCAATTCCTAAAAGTATCCTGACAGAACTAAAAGCCCATAAGATTCGACAGGATCAGGAAAAATTGCAAGCAGGTTCGAAATACCAAGATAACGATTTAGTATTTGCCACGGCTGAAGGGAAGCCGATTAATCCACGTAACTTTAATCGCAGTTTCTACCGAATGGCAAAGAAGGCCGGAATACCGCCTATAAATCCCCACGCTTTGAGGCATACCTTTGCCACCCGGTTGTTGGAAGCTGACGAGCATCCTAAAGTAGTACAGGACCTACTGGGCCATTCCCAAATCAGCCTGACCTTGGATACCTATTCCCATGCGAGCATGGATCTGAAACGTCGGGCGGCCGAAAAACTTGATAAGATCCTTGAGGTAAAGAAAAATTCCTCCGACAAAACGGAGGAATAGAAAAAAGGCGCTTGACTTAAACAAATGCCGGGGTAATTATCCCCGGCAAATTTATTTTTTAGGGCCGGTAGTAGTAGGGTAGTAGTAAAACGTTCTTTTGTAGTACCCTCCTAAACCCGCAAACCCTTGATTTTCCTGGTGCGCCAGGTAGGCTTCGAACCCACGACCCGCTGATTAAGAGTCAGCTGCTCTACCAACTGAGCTACTGGCGCATAGATGGCGCGCCCGGCAGGATTCGAACCTGCGGCCTCCGGACTCGGATTCCGTTACTCTATCCACCTGAGCTACGGGCGCTTAACAACTGCAAAAGTTATTATAGTACGGATTACAGCTAAAGTCAAGGCCAGGCCGGGTCCAAAATCTCCGTATTTTAATTAACAACTATACCCGTCCTTCAATACGAACCAGATCTACCCGGCCCCAGGCCGCCAGTTTATCACCGGCAATGATTACCGCCCCCAGGACACCGGGAATTTTTGCGGCCAGGCGGGCGGCCTTTTCCACATCAGCGGGTTCCTGGACGGTATTACCGGCAGCTGTGGCCACGGCGTCGGCCAAGGCTGCGGAAGTGGCCAGGATAACGGCCGCATCGGCCCGCCCAAAACTCAAAGAAGGGCCGACGGTGCCGGAAGAGGTGCAGATGCCTAAAGGGCACATTCGCGGCTCAACCTTTAAGGCCAGGCGGTGGCTGAAGGGTGAAGCACCGGCAAAAATGCCGATGAGCCGGGAACGGCTGCTGTTTAAATAAATATCGCCGCCGTTTTCCACAATGATTTCTCCCCCTGGCCCTACAAGGTCGGTGGCAACATACTGGGCCATGGCCCCGGCTACCGCCGCCATGGGTCCAACGCCAGCCAGACTGGCTGCGGCCGCCATTTCCCTGGCTATAGGCGGGGCTTCCTCCGGTACATCATGGGGTACCAGGGTACGGGCAAAAACAGGGTCCCTGGCGAGATAAGCCTCCAGTTGCCAGCGATAATGGCGAATGATCTCTTCCGCCTGCCTGACCAGTTCCGGTTTAAACTGCGCTTTAGGGATGCCGATGTCCAGGTCGGTTTCTTTATAGGCCACCTGGAAATGGACCAGGTCTTCCTGGGCAAAAAGCCGGCGGTAGCTTCTCTCTTCGTAGGCCAACTTTAGAAACGGACCTCCATGGCCTTATAAGGGCAGGCCTTGACGCACATCAGGCAGACTACGCATTTATCTTCATCAAAGTTAACGGTCATATCCGGGCGTTCCAGGTATAGGGCTCCGGAAGGGCAAACACTAATGCAAGCACCGCAATGGGTGCAGACGGTTTCATTGCGGTGGACATCCTGGCTCAAGGGCTGGATGGTAACACCCAGTGAGCGCAGGTATTCCAGGCCGCGGGTATACTGTTCCGGTTCGCCCTGGATTTCCAGGACCATCATCCCTTCTTTGTGGGGATTGATGTTGGCTTTGAGGATATTGACCACCAGGTCATAGTTACGAATTAGCTGGTAGATGATGGGTTTATCGGCCGTCTCGGCCATGAAACGGAGGACTACCCGTTTGGGGGACAATTTCCCCACCCTCCTTTCTCAGAATCAGGTGCTCAGGCTTCTTTTTCCTGCAAGGATTTTAAAGGCGTAGCTTCATTAATAGAAGGTAACAGGGCTACCGGCTCACTGAGGAGGAAACCGCCTTCGCGAATCCAATCTTTCAAGATAGCAGCGATCTGCCGTGCCCGGGGATAGCTCGATAGGGGCGCCGTGGGTACTTCCCGTCCCTGCAAGTTAATGGTCCCTGACTTTAGCTGGGCGTAAGTTACATAACCCAGGGGTTGAGGATTACCTGCCGGATAGTCCAGGCCATAATCAACTACCGGGGCGTAGATTTCTTCATCGCTGCGGGAGGCCCAGTACATGATTTCTTCGTTGAGGATGGGGATGGGTATACCCAGGCCTACCGTAAGGGAAGCGCCGTAGCCCAGGAAGGAAACGCCGACCAGCCACTCCGGGCGCATCTGTTTGAGGTCACCGATCACCGCCAGGGTACCGCCGGATACAAGCTGGCCACCTTCAGCCAGGGGCGTCAGGCCGGGGCAATGCTGCGTACCCTGCCAGACCACATAGCCAGTACCGCCGCCCAGGAATATCCTGGTACCGATGCCGATGGTCCGAAAGTAAGGATCTTTCAGGAGCGGACTTAGCTGCCCGGAGGTTGAGTAATTGGCATTCCCCATATGAGGTTTTAAAACACCCATATAAGTATATATCGTCCGGTCGGATAGATTGACGGCAACATTATAATTCTGGTAAGCGTTACGGGGGTTAAAAAGGACGGCCTGGTTCAGGTCATCAATGGTAATGACGGTATTGATTTCCCGGCGCGGGTAACAATCGGTACCGTAGGCAATGGCCCTTAAGCTTACCGGTTTCCGGGCTACCAGGTCATGGATGACATGGCCGCCGCCGTAGCGAAATTCCCCGGGGTGGATGCTGTTCAAAGGATCATTATCCGGGACTTCGGTGGCTCCCAAAAAGGCATCAACGGCGGCCAGGCCAGCGTAGGCCTGGACATTATTTAACCATACCTTGCTCATTTTCATCCTGGGTTTGGTATGGCCGAAATTGAAATAGGCGCCCGATGAGCACATGGTACCAAAGGTGCCGGTAGTCACGACGTCAACTTCAGCTGCCGCCTGCCGGACGCCCTTTTCCCGGACCAGGGGAATGACCTCTTCGGCTGTCAGGACTACAACCTTGCCGCTTTTTATCCTGGCGTTGATTTCAGCCAGGGACTTTTCCACTGCCACTGCTGTTCCCTCCCTGAACTATGCGGGTTTCTCTAAAACGCTACTCTAAAAAATAAAAAACCCCTTCCCGAAAGTATAAGAAGAGGTTGAATAGCCATCAACTTATCTCTCAGGGTCTTCCTGCGGCATTTAGCACCTTCCGGCAAAATACCGGGGTTGCCGGGTTTCATCGGGGCCTTCCCTCCACCTGCTCTCGATAAGCCGTGAGGCGTTATGCAATTTTGCTATTAAATTAATATCATGCCAGGGTTAAGGTGTCAAGAAGAAATTAAATGGCGAGAGTGTCAAGCCACTGTAGGATTTTTTCGAAATAAGCTTCACCATCTAGCCCGAAACCTAGTCTTTGTTACCACTACACTGTTTAGGGTTAACGGGTTACGGCAAACACCCAATCTGGCTTTTAAGTTTTGTTATTTTGCGCCGGAGGTTTTAGCTGGTGGTTGGGCGTAAAGTAATAGCGGTAGGCCAGCAGGGTGGCCATAATGGTAGTCAGGGCTGTGGCGGCGGCCACCATATAGGTGACGACCACCTGATACCTGACGGCTGCCGCCGGGCTGGCCCCGGCAATGATCTGGCCGCTCATCATTCCCGGCAACTGGACGATGCCCACCGTCATCATGGTGCTGATGGTCGGTAACATGGCCGCCCGCAAAGCCGAACGCAGGTAAGGCAGGACCGCCAGGTAAGCAGTCGCCCCCAGGGACAGGGCTGCCTCGATTTCCCCCCGGTGGGCCTTGATCTCCCCCGTCAGGCGGTTGATGGCCAGGGCGGCACCGATCATGGCGTTGCCCACAATCATCCCGGCGATAGGGATAATATACTGGGGCTGATACCAGGGTTTTACCTTTAAAACAATACCGATGACAATGGCCAGGGTTATAATCCCGCCCAGGGCTATGGCCAGGAGCATAATGAAGAATAAGCCGGGCCAGCGCTCCTGTTGCCGTCGATAGGCATTGGCAGCAGCCACCAGTAACATGATACCTAAGGCCAGGACGACCAGGTACCAGCGGTTAAGGTTAAAGATCACCTGCAAAAGGTAACCGACGGCCGTGAGCTGGACAAAAGTCCTGAGGGTACCGACAAATAGATCCCCATGGAGGTCCAGGCGCTGCCACAAGGAAACGGCCAGGGTAATCCCTACTAGGATCAGGGCTAGGACGAGATCACCGTAGCCGATATTGATATACTGCATCCTTATCCCTCCAACTCCCCGGACAGGAAAAGCCTGCTGCGGGGTTCTTGCGGGGCAGTAAAAAACTGCTGGGCCGGAGCTGCCTCGACTATTTCGCCGTGATGCAAAAAAAGGACTTCATCGGCAACCTGGCGAGCCTGGTCCAGGATGTGGGTAACAAAGATAATGGTTAGTCCTAAACGGGATTTCAGGTCGACCATCAAGTGCAGGATATTGGCCGCCGCCGTGGGGTCGAGGGCCGACGTCGGCTCATCAAGGAGCAAAACCTCCGGTTCGTTGGCCAGGGTGCGGGCCAGGGAGACCCGCTGCTGCTGGCCGATGGAGAGGCTGTCCGCCCGGCGGTCCAGGAGTTCTGTCCCCAGGCCAACCATCAGGATTAATTCCTCGGCCCTGGCCCGGGACAGCGAGATGCCACGCAGGCGAGGACCGTAGCTGATGTTCTCCAGCACCGTGCCGGGAAAGAGGGTGGGTAGCTGCCAGACCATCCCCACCCGCTGGCGCAGGGTAAATATATTGAGGCTCTTCAAGTCCTGGCCGTCAAGGGTAATACGGCCGGCAGCCGGATCCTCCAACCGGTTTAAAAGCCTGAGCAGGCTGGATTTACCGGAACCGGAGGGCCCGAGAACGGCGGTGATTTTCCCTTTAAGAAAGGATGTAGTTATCCTGTTCAGGATAATGACGGTCGTTACCTCCCCGGCGGCATTACGGCCGGGACGCTTCAGGGTTACATCATTTAGCTCAAATTTTGCTTCCCCCATTTATACTCCCCTCCCAGGGGCCCCACTTCGTCCCGGGCAAAAGTTCTCCCCCACCAATCATAACTACAATTCACGAGATCTTCCACCCCGGGGTAAAATAAAAACCCCTTCCCGGATTTAAGAAGAGGTTGGACAAGGGTCAACTTATCTTCCAGGAGGTTTCCTGCGGCACTTGGCACCTTCCGGCTAATGCCGTGGTTACCGGCTTTCATCGGGGCCTTCCCTCCACCTTACACAATAAGCCGTAAGGCGTTATGCAATTTGGCTAAGAAAATTAATATCACGCCCAGGTTATGGTGTCAAGATAATTTTTAGATATGTTTACTCCCCGGACGGCGGTATGGTTCCTGAAAGCATTCTCGACGGCGGAGATAAAAAATTTACCATCACCAATGTGGCTGGCACGTGCCTCGCGGGTTGATGGCCTTACAACTTTTACCCTCCTCTTCCTGGTCCAATGCCTGGTTCACCAGATTGCGAATCTCCACGGCGCTTAAACCCAGGGAACGCATCTCGACAATAAAGCGCTTGAGGATGCTACCGGCCAGTTCGACCTTGATCTCCTGTAGCAGACCGGGCCGGTTGGATATAAATGTTCCCTGGCCGCGGAGGGTTTCCAGGAGGCCCATGGTCTCCATCTCCCGGTAGGCCCGCTGGACGGTGTTGGGATTAACCTGCAGTTCCGCGGCCATCTCCCGCTGGGAGGGGATCTTCTGGCCCGGCTGGAGCTCGCCCCGGGCTAACTGTTTCTTGATAAATTCCATAATCTGCATGTAAATGGGACGGGAATTATCAAATTGCATCGGCCTCCTCACCTTTCAATGTAGATAGCCATAGCGTACTATTACATTAGTGCACTAATATTTTAATACATAACGGCAAAGGGGTCAAGATTAAACAACGCCCAGGAGACAAAAAAATCCCCCTTCCGTGGGAGTATTCTAGAAGGGGTAATACTTGGGTGATAATCATTGCCTGGCCATTTTAATTTTTATAACTCACCGCCACAATAAACCCGCCATCGGTGCGGCCTTCTTTAGCGGCGGCAGCTTCGATGGCCAGGGCCTCTTCTACTTTCGTGCCATCAAAGTCGGGGCCGAAGAAGAGGACGGCTTTACCTTTAACGTCTTTTCCGGGCATGGCGGCCAGGAGTTCAGGCAGGGTGTAAAATTTTGCGTACCGGAAAAGGCAGTCCGGTTCCCGGGCGGCCCGGGCCTCGTAATGGCGACTCCACAGGCTGTTGCCGCCAATGAGGCCGATGACCATGCGGCCGCCTGGTTTTAAAACCCGGTAACTCTCAGCGAGGACGGCCTGTAAATCAGGCGCGAATTCCAGGGCCGTAACTGAAACTATCTTATCAAAGGTATTATCGGCAAAGGGCAGATTCATGGCATCGGCGTGGAGAAATTCAATCTCCAGTCCGGCTGCAGCCGCCTTGCACCGGGCGGTGGCCAGCATGGGCTCGGAAATGTCTATGCCAGTCACCTTGACCCCCAGGCGAGCCAGTTCTAAGGAAAAATTCCCCGTACCACAGCCGACATCCAGGATATGTTCCCCGGCCCGGGGCTCTAAATAAGCATAAACGGGTTCTTTTTCCACGCGGTCGACCAGGGCCCCCAGGGGGCGCTTGTACCAGTCGTCATAATCGCTGGCTTTATGATCAAAAATTTCAGCCATCGCCCAGCTCCCCTTTCTCAATTTATTTATGGTATACCATATTCGCCGTTAATAGCCGTTTTCCTTTTTGTACTTAATCTTTCTTTACCTGAACATGAACATAAGAAAAGGACCCTTGCGGGTCCTTTTACAAGCTAACTTTAAGCTAACTCCTGATTGACAACAACCTGGTCTGCATCCAGCTGGACTTGATACTGGCCTTTGTGAAAGCCCCGTTCCAGCAGCCACTGGGTGAGGTGTTTGCCTCCTATTTCACCGATTTTACCCTGGGCCGCAAGCCTTAATTTTAAATTGGCCGGGTCCTCGCTCTTCTTTAAGATTAACTTTTTACCGTCAACGCCAATCATAATGTATTGACTGCCACGTAAATGCTGGAAAGCAGCGCCGCGGAGCCGGATACCATTACTGGATACGCTTAACTCACCTCTGGCGTTACGGTTAAACCGGCGGGCACGATAAATTTCCACTAACATCAAACCCTCCTCTGGATAATTTCAGGTTTGATGTTAGTATCACCCAATTAACCCCGTAAAATACCTCTGGCGATGAACATAAAAAATTTAACGGCATTGATAACCTAAATGCCGGCCAATTCGATGGGCAACCTGAACAACAGCGGTAGCCAGTTTTCCTGCCATCAACTCTGGCGGCATCCGGTTCGCCGGACCTGCAACACTTACGGCGGCTATCACTTTATTTTCATGGTTAAACACAGGGGCAGCAACGCAACGAACCCCTTCCTCCCTCTCCCCGTGATCCAGGGCAAAGCCCTGCCGGCGGATTTTTTGCAATTCTTCCCGCAGATGGAGAGGATCGATGATTGTGGTGGCCGTATAGGGGAAGAGAGGAACTTCCTGGAGGAACATGTTTAACTGGTTTTCACTTAAGTAGGCCAGGAGGACTTTCCCTGCGCCGGTACAGTAAGCCGGGGCGCGGGTACCCGGTCGCGCCAGCATCTTTATGATGTTACTGGACTCGACCTGGTCAATATAAACGACTTCGTATTTATCCAGGATCGCCAGGTTGGCCGTTTCATTAAAATCGTCTACCAGCTGGTGTAATGCCGGCCGGGCTATGGCCCGGATGTCCAGGCTGTAGAGGGCGCGGTTGCCAATCTCAAAGGCCTTGATCCCCAAACGGTAACGGCCCTGGTAAGGTTCTTGCTCAACCAGACCATGGGCCGCCAGGGCATTTAACAACCTGTGGACAGTGCTTATATTCAGCCGGAGTTCTGCACTGATAGCCGAGAGCATCATGGGGGAGCCTTCCCTGGCCAGGGTTTCCAAGATGGCCAGGGCCCGGTCAACGGCCTGTACGCCCCTTGTTTTATTAACCCTGGTTACCGGCATACTCGACTCCCCCTTGTTGAAGATTAACCTTCTAAGATACGTTCGACTTCCCCGGCACCTTTTTTAAATTAACTTAGCAGGATCTTCTTGGCAAATTCGTCCTGAACATCGGTGATAAAGGGAATGCCGGTTTCGGCTTCAGTTTCCCGGTTCGCGGAAGCGATATCATTCCTGCTGATCTGATCCAAGGAGAATTTGCGGGCTCCAGCCATTAATTGCTGTAATCCTGCCGTTAGCTTGTCGGCTAGTGTCCAGAAGGCAATGGCACCGTAAGGAATATTCTTCATCTCTTCAACGCCGACTTTCTTTTGAACATCATAGTAGCCGGCAAAAATCTCCTCAGCTTTCGTACCTAATTCGGCCACAGTCTTGGGTAGACTATCCCAGTTACCGTTTACTTTTGCGCGTCTTTCAGGATGGAGCACACCTTCAATGTTGGACCCGACAAAGCCCGGTATCATTAAGGCTCGACCCATACATATCAGTTTAACGTAGGGCGCACCCAGAGCTAAAGCTTTGAAGATATGGTCTTCCCTGGCCAATCCGCCGGCGAAGGCCATATCGACAACTTTCTTACCCCTGGCAGCTAACAGGCTGGCATATTCATAGGCTTTAGCATGAAGCAGAATAGAGGGGACGCCCCAGGTCTCCATCATGTTCCACGGGCTCATGCCGGTACCGCCGCCTGAGCCGTCCACGGTAAGCAAATCAAGTTTCGCATCAGTAGCGAGCTTGATGGCCATAGCCAGGGCTTCCATTCCATAGGAACCGGTCTTCAAGGTAATCCGCTTGTAGCCCAGCCCACGGAGATACTCAATGGCTGTCATAAAGTTTTCTCTTACCTGCTCAAAGCTGGTGAGATCTGTATAACCAAGGCGGCTGTGGCGGGCGAATGATTTGAGAGCTCCACTCTTAAAGGCCTCTTGCACTTCCGGAACGGTCGGATCCGGATCGACTACATAGCCCCTGTTCTTCAAGAAGATAGCATAGTCGAGATCGGTAACCTGAATTTCTCCGCCGATGTCCTTGGCGCCCTGGCCCCACTTCAGCTCTAAAATAACCTGATCGCCGTACTTCTCAATGACGTATTCGGCAACACCGTTGCGGGTGTCTTCTACGTTCATCTGGACGATAATGGCGCCATATCCATCATAGTATTTCAAGTAGGTCTGAATACGCCGATCCAATTCCGGGGCTTTAACAATCCTACCATTTTCAATAACGGCTTCCTTGTCAATCCCGACAACATTTTCCCCAATAACAATCGGGATGCCCACTAAGGCAGCACCGATAGAAAAAGAATCCCAGTACTTGGCGGCGATAAAGGTGGAACCTAACGCTCCCGTCATGATCGGGACTTTGACTTTGGTTTTAACCTCACTACCAAATTCGGTTTCGACATTTACATTGGGGAAAATACAGTCGTCAGCACTATTGGAGAGGCCGTTTGTCAGGCCGTAAGCGCCGTAGTTGTATCCCAGGATTCTCAGGGAGTTATAAGAAATTCCTACATGGGTTGTGTTTGAGCTTCCGGCCGTAACAATACCAAAATCCCGGGGATAGAGGAGCTTGCGCCCAACAAGACTGGACATCCAGGTCTCGCATTTCCCCTGGCAATCTGCCCGGCACAATGTACATAAACCTGATTCTGCCGGATTACCGCGGTTAACGGTTCCCAGGACATCATTTTGTTTTGGCCACTGAATCATCTCTTGTTAATCCCCCACTTCTAATAAATTTTTGCTTCCACCGCAGCGATAGTCCCTTATCATATGGTGAAAGCCATTTTCGCAGCCCCTGGATTTAATTTTAGTTAGGGGGATTATACTTGTCAACGAAAGGATTTTTCACTATGTGAAAAAAACGAAGTGCCTGGAATCTTGTATACATTACTGGCGCTGGAGTTAAACCCTAATCTTCACCTGCGTATCCTAAACGTTTGGACATCTCCCGGGCTACGCTAAGGACGATATCCACCAGCTCATTATTTAAATAATAATTGGTAATCCTGGTATCAGGCCCGGAAACGCTGATGGCGGCCACCACTTTACCTTCATGGTTACGGATAGGCGCAGCCACGCAACGGACATTTTCATCCCTTTCCCCCAGGTCAATGGCATAACCCTGGCGCCGGATGCGCTGCAGTTCCTTTTTCAGGATGGCTACATCGGTGATTGTTTCACTCGTATACTGCTCCAGCTGGACGCCGGCAAAGAGTTTATCCAGCTCGTCATCACTTAATGAACTAAGGAGCATTTTACCGGAACCGGTAGCGTGGGCCGGGCCGCGGCTGCCCACCCTGGCAAACATGCGGACAATGACGATATTGTTGGATTCCACTTGATCGATGTAAACCACGTCCCGGCCGTCGAGGATGGCCAGGTTGGCGGTTTCATTGCAGCGCCGTACCAGCTCTTCCAGGAAGGGCCGGCCGATGGTTTGCAGGTCCTGGGCATAAAGGGCGGTTTTCCCCATGGCAAAGAGTTTTAAGCCCAGTTTGTAACGGCTTGTATCCGGTTCCTGCTCGATGTAACCTTTGACAATGAGGGTGCTGAGGATGCGGTGGACGGTACTTATATTTAACTGGACCTTATCGGCCAGGTCGCTGATGGCCATGGGTACACCGGCTTCGGCCAGGGCATCCATAATGGCTAAAGCCCTTTCAACTGCCTGGACGGTCTTGCTCTCTTCACCGTTGACTTTTTCTCTGGCCATATGAATGGTCTCCTTTGCAACTAGATATACTGCCGGTTACCATAGGATATCTAGCATTTATTTTTAAATGATGAAAAGGGTTTTCACTATGTTTTAATTTTAGTTTGCTTTAGGGAGCGATGTCAAGGGAAAGAAATAAAAAACCCGCTTTCAGCGGGTTATTTGCGGGTGGCAAGGTCACATTCAATCATGCCCTCATAACATTCGTTGCACAGGAACAGGCCGCAGGTGGGACAGATGCGCATGTCAGGGGGATTTGTTTCCAGGCAGTCGTAACAATAGGCAGTATCGCAATGGTGACAGATAATGCCCTCGACGTTCCTGGCTTTGCAGCGGTCACAAACTGGTATCTTCATAACTGACCGCACCTCCTTTACATTTATTTTTTCGCTTTTACACTGTAAAATCCTGCCGGTGGCCGGCCAGTCCTGTAAAAAATAAAAGCCCCTTTAGAGGAGCTTTGCGAACGATGGTTTAACGCGACATTTATCACCAAGCTGGTATTAACCGGCCATGGTCAGGACTTTTTCTGCCGCGGGTGCCAGCACCTGGACGATATCGTTATTATTTAAAAGGCAGGCGTTGGCTTCGTCGGTATCGACATGGAACTCCAGGCGGTAATTGGGATGGACCCGTACCAGGACGTTCTGGAAAATCAGGCCGCGTTCGCCTCCTACCAGGACATTTACCCTATCCTTATCCTTTAGTCCGTAACGCCTGGCATCATTAGTGTGCATATGAATGTGGCGCAGGGCAATTATGACGCCCCGGTTAAGGGTAACTACCCCTGCTGGCCCGACGAGGACACATCCGGGAGAACCTTCATGATCTCCTGAGTCGCGAACGGGAGGGTTAACACCAAGTTTAAAACAATCGGTCCGGGATAATTCTACCTGGCTGTAAGAACGGAGGGGACCGATGATCCGCACCTTTTCCAGGACACCCTTGGGCCCTACTACGGTAACTGTTTCTTTGGCAGCAAATTCACCCGGTTGGCCCAGATCCCTTACTTTGGTTAGTTCATAGCCTGGTCCAAAGAGAGCCTGGAGATGTTCTTTGGTGAGATGCACATGCCGCCCGGATACGCCTACCGGCGTTTCAAGCAGGAATTCTTGCATTTTAACTCCTCCCCCTTACTCATCCCGGCTGTCCATAACAACCATTCAGGACCGGATATCAACCGTTCAACCTCATTATAGAACCATTCGGCGGAAAACGCAAGGGGGGATGGTATATATTCGCAATCTTAAATTTATGTGACCTTCTTTTTGGCTGGCCGGCCCTTTAAGAAACAACCCTGGCAGTGACCCTGACAGGTGCCGGCGAGCAGGGTCCGGCAGCGGGGGCAACGTACCTGCCGGGGGTCACTAACAGGGTAGCCGCAGCGGGGGCATTTCTGGGAGCAACTGGTTACCATATCTCTTTCCTCCTTACCGTCTTAAATCAAAATCCGGGATATTATCCCACCGATCAGGAAGGCCAGGAAGAGGATTGTCGGCCAGATGATGATCCCTTCCCGCCAGCCGCGCTCTTTAAAGATTACCAGGGCCGAGGCAATACAGGGGACAAAGATGGTGATGGTCACCAGGGCAACCAGGGACTGGGCCGGTGTCAGGGGGAGGCTATAAAGACCGGCAGCGCCGAAATCCCGGCGGACAAAACCCATGATAAAGGCGGTGGCCGTTTCTTTAGGAAGCTGCAGCCAGTTGACTGTAAGGGGCGAAAGCCAATTTTGCAAAGTGTCTAAAAGGCCGGTAACCTGCAAAATACCGATGAGGAGGGCACCGCCGGCAAATAAGGGGGTAGCTTCCTGGATAAAGTTTCTCGTCCTGGTAGCCGTCTTTTTCAGGACATTAACAGGTTGGGGCAACCTTAGGGGCGGCACGTCAATTAAAAGATCGCTGGGTTTACCGGGTAAAAGCCAGTTTAAGGCCGTCCCGGCAAGAACTAAAATACTGGCCACCAGAATGACATACAGGAAGGTATAACCGGGTCCCAGGCGTCCCAGCATGCTGGTAATTACCGCCAGCTGGGCTGAACAGGGTATGGCCATGGCCAGCAAGAAAGTGGCAATGCGGCGTTCCCTTTGACTGGCCAGCAAACGAGTGGTAATGGTAGCCGCGGTGACACACCCAAACCCCAGGATAATGGGGATAATACCGCGGCCATTTAACCCCAGGCGCATGAGGACCCGGTCCACCAGGACGGCTATCCGGGGCAGGTAACCGGAATCCTCCAGGGCCGACAGGCTCAGGTAAAATCCCAGGACCAGGGGAAGCAACAGGCCCAGAATGTAAGTTACCGTCATGGTAAGGATGCCAAATTCACCTATTAAAAGGGCACCTGGGATGGAAGATGGTGGTAGCCAGGAACCGATAAGGTTACGGATAAATGGTTCATAATAGCCTTGCATGATGCCTTCTTCCGTGATGCCCACCACTGTCTGGGCCACAAAGACGCCAATAAATTCATAGAGTATCCATAGTGTTAAAGCCAGCAGGGGAATACCCGTCAGGGGCAGCATCATCCAGCGGCTGAGGCGGGTGCTCCAGGAAGCCCCGGTATTAGTTTCCTGGACCACTGCCGCTACTATGGCATCAACCCGGCGCCGCCGGGCCAGGTAGATCTCTTCCTGCCTGTCCATGGGTTTTACCCGGTGGCGGGCGGCGACAAAAGGGTCACCTTCAAGGATAAGTAAAGCTTCAGCCCGGTTGCGGGTCTTTTTTTCCAGCAGGGGCAACATTTCCTCCAGCTCGGGCAGGCTATGGCCTTTGCGGGCGCGGGCAACGGCCTGTTTGATCTCCTCAAACCCCTGCTTTTTTATCGCTACCGTAGGGATAACCGGTACCCCCAGCAGCTCCTCCATTTTCTGAACATCGATCTTGATCCCCTGGCGGGCCGCTTCATCGATCATGTTCAGGGCGACTACCATGGGAATACCCATATCAATGATCTGCTGGGTGAGGAAAAGGTCCCGGTCCAGGTGGACGGCATCAACGACGTTAATGACGATGTCGGCTGCCAGGATGACGTCCCGGGCTACTTTTTCTTCTTCGTTAAAGGAAGAAACGCCATAGACACCGGGCGTGTCCAAAATAAAGTCATTTCCTACCCGGGCATGGCTGATTTCCAGGGTGGTACCGGGAAAGTTGGAAACATCCACGTACAGGCCGGTGAAGGCGTTGAAAAAGACCGATTTGCCGACATTGGGATTACCGGCCAGGACTATCTTGCGGACGCCCGCAGGTATATTTAACTCACGGTTAAGATCGTGGCAGGCCATAGGCACGCCTCCTTGCCGGGGATTTAACCGGATGCGGGGCGGGGACAGGTTCAACGGTGATTTTTTGGGCCAGGCCCCTACCGATAGCTATTTCCTGGCGGTTTTTGGCCACAATAATGGGGCCCCCGGGAATGACGCTGGTACAGGTGATGAGTTCTCCTTCACTGATGCCGAAGCGGATGGCCTGGGCGCGAATGCCCCGTCCTGGCAGGGCGAGGATGCGACAACGCTGTCCTTCTCTAGCTTCATCCAGGGTCATGATCTTTCCCTCCCTGCTACCCTAAATTCTTATGCGAGAATTTTTGCTTGATGCCAGCCAAGTAATTGATAAAGATTATCAATGAGCTTCTATAAATATCTTACGGCAAATGAGAATCAATGTCAATGGGGTGGCAAAGAAAAAAGGCTCACTTTTTGGTGACGCCTTCGCGGCTGATAACGCAGCGGATGTCTTCAGCCACGGGTAAGTGATAGGACTGGCAGAGCTGGACCAGGCGGGAAGTTGTCCGCTCGCCCAGGTAATCTTCCAGGGCCTTTAAGTCCAGGTTACTGGTTACCACCGTCGGCAGTTCGTTGATTAAACGATAGTTTATCAAGGAATAAATTTTATTACAGGTCCAGTCGGTATAATTGTGGGCACCCAGGTCATCAAGGATCAGGACAGCTACTTTACGGGCCGTATCGATGAGTTCCAGTTCCGTTTGACTGCCGTCCTGGGGCCGGCGGTCATAGGTGGCCCGGATGGCATCCAGCAAATCAGGAACAACGGTAAAAAGAACTTCGCGACCGGCGGCCGTTAAGGCATTGGCAATGGCAGCGGCCAGGAAGGTCTTGCCGCTACCCACTGGCCCGAAGATAAAGAGGCCGCGGCCACGGGTTTCCTGGCGGTAGGTGGCGACGAAACGCCGGGCTGCTTCCAGGCAGCGGCGCGCGCTTTCGTAATAAGTAGTACCCGTAAGTTCATCGTTTAAGGTACGGGAGTAATACTTCAGGTCAAAGTTCTGGAAGGTGTACCTGCTCAACTGGGGTGCCAGGTTGGCTGCCCGCAGGCGGTTTTGCCAGGCCTTTTGCTGCATGCAACGGCAGCGGTAAGCCCGGCCGTCGCGGATGATGAGGCCCCGGTCCTGGCACAGGGAGCACTGGTAAGCCGGCAACTCCAGCGGCCCTTCCTGGCCTTTATTTTTCATAATTAATTGAGCTGGAATATGTATCCTTTCCATGGGCAGGCCTGTAACCCTCCCTTAACCTTCCGGGTTAAGCCGGTAAAGATCGCGGTATTTATCCTTCCTGGTAGAAGAACTGGCAGGGCGAGTAGAACGGGTTTTCTTTGTTTTTACCTTTTCATCATAGGCCATAGCTTCGGCAACGGTACGGATATTATGGCGCTGCCAGTCCCTTAAAATGGAGTCGATATAACGGAAGTTGACGATGCCCCTTAATACGGCCCGGCGCAAGGCTTCCTGTAATAATTCGACCGGCACCTGGTCATCCTGGCACCAGGCTTTCAGCTGCTCGCTTTCCAGGGGAGACAGGGGACGGCCAAACTCCTTTTCAAAAGTCCGGTACAACTCTCCCTGCCGGGCTGCAGTGGCAGCCGTTTCCTTTTTTACCTCAGTAACTGTATGGTAATCCCCTAGAGCCAGTTGAATTAATTTAGTCCAGAGGGGTGTAAAGGAAAAGGTATTTTGCCAGCGGCCCAGGGAAGGATGGTAATAGGGTTCGACCGCCAGGAGTTTTTTTTCAATAATAGAAGCAATTAGATTCTTAACTTCTTCGCTGTCCAGGCTCATGTACTGGCTGATCTTTTCCGGGGTGGGAAAACGTTCCTGCTCCACCTGGCGCCAGTGCAAGAGGTGGATTAAAACCATCATTTCCGTTTCTGTCAGGCCCAACCGGGCGTAAAACTTGACGAGCAGGTCAGGGATAACCAGACTGCCTGCTTCTAACATGGCTGTTGCCAGCGCCTGGTAACCATCATTGCTGGCCATACCTGCCCCTCCCCCCTGGTAACTCCTAGCAGTACTTCTATTATACCATCGACAATACTCCCGGCCAAATTTAATCAAGGATTGTTAGGGGCATTGCTCATAGCTAATTATAGATTATAATTATCTTAGTTAAATGGAGGTAAAATCCCATGGAAGTGGTTGCCCTCATTGGTCCCAGCGGCAGCGGCAAAAGTCACCGCGCCCTGGCAGTTGCCCGGGATTATGCCGCCGAAGCCATAATTGACGACGGTTTGCTTATCCAGGGGAGTCGTATTCTGGCGGGAGTTTCGGCCAAGGAACAGCCGACGCGGGTAGGGGCCATCAGAACGGCCCTTTTCAGCGACCCTGACCACGCCCGGGAAGTCCAGGAGAGACTGGCGGCCATTACTCCCCGGCGCCTCCTGGTGATCAGCACCTCCCGGGAAATGGCAGAGCGCATAACCAGCCGCCTGCAGCTGCCGCCGCCCTCCATCTGGGTGGATATCACCGAAGTGGCTACGCCGAAAGAGATTGCCCGCGCACGGCAGATTCGTAGCCAGCTGGGGAAACACGTCATCCCGGCACCCACCGTGGAAGTCAAGCCGCGCTTTAACGGGCCTTTTATCGAACCGTTAAAAACTTTTTTGCGCCGGCGCCAGGCACCGCCGGGAAAAAAGAAAAACCTGTGGGTGGAACAGACCACCGTCCGGCCGACCTTTAACTCCCTGGGCCATTTCTATATTGCCCATAATGCAGTGGCGCAGCTGGCTGTTTACCTGGTAACCGCTGCCGGGCTGGCCAACCCCCGCGTCCAGGTGGAAAACAGGAATGGCAATCTGGTGTTAAACCTGGAGGTTGCCGCTCCTTACGGTGTTTACTGGCCTCCCCTTTTACGGGCCGCGCAAAAACGGGTAAAATCAATGATTACAAATATGACAGCCCTGGAAATTGAGGCTGTCAATATTACGGTTCGCGGGATTAAATTTACCGATGACCGGCTCTAGCTGGCTTTTTCATCCAGGTTCTGGTTTAAAATAGCCGCTATTTGCTGCAGTTTATGATTGACGCCGGCATAATCCTGCCGGGCAAAACCCGCTTCTACCAGGGCCTTGAGCTGCACCAGGATGCGCTGGTAGGTGGCTTCGGCTTCGGCGGCTGCGGCGCTGGCCGTCAGGGTAGCCGGCGAGGCTGCCGGCAGGCTTTCCGCTAGCGGCAGGAGTTGGGCGGTAGCCAGCCATTGGGGGACTTCTGTGGCCAGGCCCAGCTCAGCGGTTACCAGGCTGGCGAAATCCCTGGCTGCTTCTTCTTCCCCGTGGGTTATAAAAACTTTGCGGGGGGGGCGGGCAAAGGATTTAAGCCATTTTAATAGACCCGCCTGGTCGGCATGGGCGGAAAAGCCGTCAAGACTGACAATTTCAGCCCGTACGGCAATTTCTTCACCGTGGATGCGTACCCGCTTCTCCCCGTCGAGCAGGCGCCGCCCCAGGGTACCGGCTGCCTGGTAGCCTACCAGGAGGACTGTACTTTCCGGCCGCCAGAGGTTGTGCTTCAGGTGGTGCTTGATGCGGCCGGCGTCGCACATGCCGCTGGCCGCAATGATGATGGCTCCTCCCTGGATCTTATTGATAGCCATGGATTCCTCGGCGGTGCGGCTTAAGTGCAGCCCCGGCAGGTAGAAGGGACAGGTGGCGCCGTCATTACTTAACTCTTTAGTTTCAGCATCAAAATAATCCTGGTGGCGGCAGAAAATCTCGGTGGCCGCCACTGCCAGGGGACTATCGAGAAAAATTTTGTCTACCTTGATGGCTCCCTGGCGCAGGAGGATATTAAGGGCATAGAGGAGGTCCTGGGTACGCTCTACGGCAAAGGCGGGGATAACCAGGTTACCTCCCTTTTTCATGGCCCTGTTAATTACTTCTTTGAGACGCTCAATTTTGTCCCCCTGGACGTTATGGTGGCGGTTGCCGTAGGTAGACTCCATGACCAGGTAATCGGTGGCCTCAATGGGCGCCGGGTCATTGACAATGGGTTGTCCCGGGTTACCTAAATCGCCGGAAAAGGTAACCTTTACTTCTTGCTCCCCATCGCGCACCCAGATTTCCGCTATCGCTGACCCCAGGATATGACCGGCGTCCTGGAGGCGCAGGCGAAAACCCGGTAAAATTTCCTTTTCTTCTTTATAATCCAGGGCCTGAAAATGCTCCAGGCAAGCAGCCGCCTGGGCGGCGGTATAGATGGGGGTTAAAAGGGGCAGGCCGGCGCGGCTGTTTTTCCTGTTTTTGCGCTCGACCTCCATTTCCTGGATATGACCGCTGTCCGGTAGCAGGACGCTGGCCAGCTCGGCACTGACCGGCGTGGTAAATACCGGCCCCTGGAAGCCCTGCAGGTAAAGCTTAGGAATCAGGCCGCAGTGGTCGATGTGGGCATGGGTGAGGACCAGGGCATCGATACTGGCCGGATTAAAGGGAAAAGGTCCATAGTTGCGTTCTTTAATGGCTTTGGAACCCTGGAAAAGCCCGCAATCAATAAGGAGGCGGTGCCGCCCGTTATCGAGAAGGTAGCAGGAGCCTGTTACCGTCCCGGCAGCACCGTAGAAATGTAAATTGATCATCTTTCCTCTCCCTGTTCTAATTTTTTGCCGACCTCTGACTTCCTGTCTCCAACCTCCGTTAAGCGTGGGCCACAGCCCGGTGCTTGAAGGCCAGGCGCCGGGCGACAAAGCGTTCCATCCGGTTCATGGCTTCCGTCAGCTCGGCCAGGGAAGTAGCGTAGGAACAGCGGATAAAGCCTTCCCCGCTGCTGCCAAAGGCCGGGCCGGGGACGACGGCCACCTTTTCTTCTTTCAGGAGTTCTTCGGCAAATTGGGTGGACGTTAAACCCGTAACTTTAATGGATGGGAAAACGTAAAACGCGCCCCGGGGTTCAAAACACTCCAGGCCCATTTCCCGCAGGCGACTGACGACCAGGCGGCGGCGCCGGTCATACTCGGCCACCATCCGCTCCACATCCTGGCGCCCGTTGCGCAGGGCCTCCAGGGCGGCCATCTGTCCCATCACCGGGGCACAGAGGATGGTATACTGGTGGATCTTGACCATGGCGGCCAGTAAGTCGGGGTGGGCGGCCACATAACCCACCCGCCAGCCGGTCATGGCAAAGGCCTTGGAAAAGCCGCTGACCAGGATGGTCCGTTCCTGCATGCCGGGGAGGGCGGCAAAGGACCGGGGCGGGCCGTCGTAGCGCAGTTCGGCATAGATTTCGTCACTGATCACCAGCAGGTTATACTTCTTTACCAGGGCGGCGATAGCCTGCATTTCGGCCTCATTAAGGACGGCACCGGTGGGATTGTTAGGAAAACACAGGATCAGGATCTTGGTACGGGGTGTGATATATTTTTCCAGCCGCGCCGCCGTCAAGGCAAATTCATCCTCCATGGTAGTTGGCACCGTGACGGGAACGCCGCCGGCCAGCTGGGTGATGGGCCGGTAGGAAACATAACAGGGCTCGGGGATCAGGACTTCGTCGCCGGGATTGATGACCGTCCTTAAGGCCAGGTCGACGGCTTCGCTGGCCCCTATGGTAACCATGACTTGCTTTTGGGGATCGTAACTTAAGCCAAAACGTTCCGCTAAGTAGCCGGCGATGGCCTGGCGTAATTCGGGCAGGCCGTAGTTGGAGGTATACATGGTATAACCTCGCTCCAGGGACTGGACGCAGGCTTCCCGGATGTGCCAGGGGGTAACAAAATCCGGTTCCCCCACGCCCAGGGAAATAACCCCGCGGGTGCTGGCTACCATGTCAAAAAAGCGACGGATGCCGGAAGGTGGTATATTTTTAACAGTAGGATTGATAAAGCGCTGGGCCTCAAAACCGCAGGTAATGGTCATGGTTGCAACACCTGCCTCCGGTCTGCTTCTTGATCCTCAAAAATAACCCCATCCTGTTTATACCTTTTCAGGATAAAGTGGGTCACTGTACTCTGGACGTGTTCCAGGGTAGCCAGCTTCTGGGAGACAAAGGTGGCCACTTCCTTGAGACTCTTTCCCTGGACCAGGACGGAAAGGTCATAGCTGCCGGACATCAGGAAAACGGATTTTACTTCCGGGTAACGGTAGATACGGCCGGCAATCTCGTCAAAGCCGACATCCTGCTGGGGCGTTACCTTAACGTCGATTAAGGCCGCCACCTCTTCTGCGCCGGCCTTTTCCCAGTTAATCAGGGTATGGTAGCGTAAAATGATTTTTTCCTGCTCCATGGCGGCTATTTCTTTAGCTACCTGGTCTACCGGCAAGGCTAACATAATGGCTATTTCTTTAGCGGTTAATTTACCGTTATTTTCCAGGAGTTCGAGTATTTTTTTACGCATGGATAAACCTCCGTATGATATATGAAAACCTCCCGCCCCGCAAAGGGACGGGAGGTTAATTCCCGCGGTACCACCCTCATTGGTCTCGTACGACCCAGCTCTGTAGCGCCTTTGTTAATGCGCTTTGGCCGTTAACGGGGCCAATCCGTCCTGCCTTAAGGATAAATTCCTTCCCGCGGCGGCTCCGGGGTGGCTTTCGACAGGTCTGCTACCGGGCTTGCACCCTCCCCGGTTCGCTTACGAGCAGGGGGCCTGCCTACTCTTCCCTTCACTGCCTTTAACCTTGCTGTAAATTTTAATGCTATTGTAGCACTGGCCTGGCTGCTGTGTCAATAAAAAATTAAGTCAGCTGGCGCCAGCTGGCTTCCCGTCGCAGGCGGCGGGCCAAATAGGCCGGATTGGCCAGTTCATCGGCGGCCACTTTGCGGATGCTGATCCCCTGTTGGCGACAGTAAAATTCATGGCGCCAGTCATAGCGCATACCGTCCGGTTCAAAGCCCAGCTGCAGGCGGGGCAGGAAAAAGGGAATTTTTCCCCCCCGGGTCTCATAGTTGGTAATTACTTCTTCGTCCGGGTACGCCTGAAGGAGGGCCAGGCGCAGGGCCTTCATAGCCTGATCCAGGGGATCGACGACAGCCGGGAAGGGAGGGGCCGCTTCCGCTTCCTCCGGAGAGGTCATGTCGTCTTCCCGGCCAATCAGCAGCACGTCATCTTCACCGATACCTGCGGGTCCGGGAACCGGTTCATTTACCGGTTCTCCGGATGTATCGCCAGGTGTTGCTTGTAGCGGAGGCCGGTCCGCAGCTACTACCCCTGCTTGCTCAGCCGGGCATGCCGGATGTGTCGCTTCAGCTGTTTCACCCGGGGCAGCAGGTTTACTTTCCTCACCGGGAGCATGTTCCTTTCCCTTTTCCTCCCGGGCCTTAAAGTAACGGGCTGTTCCTTCGCTGATTATATATTGTATGTCCCGGGGAAAGTTGCCAAAGCTCTGCAGGATACGACGGTCTGGTAGACGCTGGGCAACCAGTTGCTCAAGTAAAGCCTGGAGATGCTGTTCCCGTCCTTCCAGGACTTCCAGGAGCAAGTCACCCATTTCCTGAACCATGGCGATACCGCGGGCCAGTTGTTCTACGCGGGCGGATTCATCTTTAAGGCTTATGGATATGGCACATTGAACCAGTTCATCGACACGCTGCAGGATTTCATTTTCCAGCCGGTTATTGCGCAATCTCCCCACCTCCTGGCAGCTCTTCCTCCCATCAATATATGCGGCCAGGTTACCGGCAAGAACTGCAGGCCAGTAAAAAACCCGGGGTGCAAACCCGGGGTCAAAATTTATTCCGCCTTGGGCCGGGGGTAAAGGCCGGCTTCCTTGACGATGGTGGGGATGATCTCTTCCCACATCACGGCCATGATGTGTACGCCGGCTACCCCTTCAATGGTCTTGAGGTGTTTAATCTGTTCGACACATATGGCCACCCCTTCGGCCTTGGGGTCGGCAGCTTTTTCCATCCGGTTAACAATTTCATCGGGAACGATCATCCCGGCTACCGACTGCTGCATATATTTAGCGGCTTTGGCAGACTTCAGGGGCATGACGCCGGCAATGATATGGGCTTTTTTATGCAGGCCCCTTTCCCTGACCATGGCCATGAAACGCTCGAAACGCTCCATATCAAAGATGCACTGGGTCTGGATGAAGTCGGCGCCGGCGTTGATTTTCTTTTCCAGCCGCAAGACCCGGAACTCAAAGGGATCGGCGAAAGGATTGGCAGCGGCGCCGATGAAGAACCTTGGTTCATTGCCCTTCAGTTCTTCCCCGCAGGCGAATTTTTTCTCGTCCCGGAGGTCCTTGACGATTTTAATGAGCTGCAGGGAGTCCACATCATGGACGTTTTTGGCCGCCGGGTGGTTGCCAAAGGACTGGTGATCCCCCGACAGGCAGAGGACGTTGCGCATTCCCAGGCTATAGGCCCCCAGGAGGTCGCTCTGCAGGGCGATGCGGTTGCGGTCCCGGACCGTCATCTGGATAATAGGCTCGCCCCCTGCCTGGAGGACGTGGACACCGGCAGCAATACTGGAGAGGCGGACAATGGCCGTCTGGTTGTCCGTCAGGTTCATGGCATCCACATAGTCTTTTAACTGGGCGGTATGTTTTTTGATGCCCTCGGGGTTGGCGTGTTTGGGCGGGCCGATCTCACCGCTGACCACAAAATGACCCTGGGAAAGGAGTTTTTCCAGTTTGCTTTCTGTTTTCATGCCAGCCTCACATCCTCTCGTACCACTTTCCGGGGACCGCCGTCCCGGGACTTGGACCAGTCCTTGGGTGGCTGGATTTCCATGAGGAGATCCAGTTTACCTAGGGCCTGCATCCGGTCGTAGATGAGCTGCCAGGCACAGGGGGTTTCCGGGTTAACCTCACACTTGCCATTCTGGGAACCGCCGCAGGGCCCGTTTAAAATGCTCTTGGAGCAACGGATAATGGGGCAAATACCCCCGGTTTTATAGAGGATGCACTCGCCGCATAGCCCGCAGCGCTCTTCCCAGACGCCGTGCTCAACGGTGCCGCCGGCAAACTTGGTGTTTAAGGCCGGTACCACCCATTTATTATAGCGTTCGGCCAGGAACTGGACGCCGACACCGCAGGCCAGGGAAACGATGGCATCGACATCGTCGGTAACGTATTTTTCCAGCATATCCACGTATTCAGGGTCACACTGGCGGGTCAGGGTAACCTCCACTGTTTCCAGGGGGTTGCCTTCCTTTTGCCTCAGCAGCCGCAAAGCGGCGGCCAGGATCCCGGTTTCCTTTTCCCCGCCAGCCAGGCAAACGGTCACGCAGCCGCCGCAACCGACTACCAGCACCTTTCTGGCTCCTTGAATCAACCCGGCAACCTCGGCCAGGGGTTTACCCTCAGCGATAATCATTCCTGCTCACCTGCTTTCCTCGAATTTGCAGATGCATATTTTTTATTTAACGGGCTGGGACCTAATTTACGGATACGCTCGGTAAACTCCCGGGCAATTTCAGCGAAACGCGGTCCCATGGCCGCCGAGAGGTTGTACATCTCCAGGCGCTCACCACCGATACCGATCTCGTCCAGGATTTTTTTCGCCTGCTGGACCCGGCGTTTGGCCCGGAAATTCCCCTTCAAGAAGTGGCAATCGCCTTCCATGCAGCCCAGGACATAGACACCGTCGGCACCGTCTTCGAAGGCTTCCAGCAGGACCCGGACGTCGGTCTTCCCGGAACAGGGCATCTCAATTACCCGGATGTTGGCCGGGTACTGCAGGCGCAAGGATCCGGCCAGGTCGGCGGCTGAATAGGCACAGTAGTAGCAACAGAAGGCTATAATTTTTGGTTCAAACTCCTGCAATTGACTACACCTCCCCGAAGAGGCCGGCTACCTTGGCCAGCAGCTGGTCATCTTTATAGAACTGGAGCTGGATGGCCTTGGCCGGGCATTCACCGGCACAGGTACCGCAGCCCATACACTGGACGGCATTGATTTCGGCCACGTTACGCTCATTAATGCGCGGGACGCTGTAGGGGCAGACCCGGACGCAGGTCAGGCAGGCAGCGCACTTGTTTTCATCGACCACGGCTACCACGCCGCCTACCATCAGGTTTTCCCGGCTCAAAATGGTACAGGCCCGGGCCACGGCACCTTCGGCCTGGGCAATGGCTTCACTGGCGAATTTAGGCGCATGACCGGCACCGCAGAGGAAAATCCCGGCCGAGGGGAAGTCAATGGGCGCCAGCTTGGCATGGGTCTCGACATAGAATTTATCTTCATTTAAAGGCAGTTTCAGCATGGTAGCCAGTTTTTCCACCCCGTCCGGGGCCACGGCACCCGTGGCCAGCACCAGCTGGTCGGGCCAGAGCACCAGGTCTTTGCCGGAATCGGAATCCTTAACTAAAACCTCCAGCAGGCCGATGTCCCGCCGGCGCACCTCAGGTGGTCTTTCCGGCTCATAGTGGATAAAGAGGACGCCCTGCTCCCGGGCCTGGCGGTAATAATCCTCCATGAAGGCATAGGTGCGGATGTCCCGGTAAAGGACGTAAACTAAAGCTTCAGGATTGCGCGTTTTTATGGCCAGGGCGTTTTTAATGGTCTGGGCGCAGCAGGTGCGGCTGCAGTAGGGGTGATCGCCATCCCGGGAGCCCACGCACTGGATGAAGACCACCTGTTTGTTTTTCTCAGCATCCCAGTGGCCGTCGGCCAGGGCCTGCTCCAGCTGGGTATTGGTTACCACCCGCTCGTCCTGGCCATAGAGATAGGCGCCGGTTTTTAACTCCTGGCTGCCGGTAGCGACGATCACCACGCCGTGTTCCAGCTTACATGTACGGCGCAGGTGTTCTTTACCAGGTTCACCAAGGGAAATGGTGGTGGTAAAGTGTCCCTGGTGGCCGCCAAAGTCTTCCAGGCGGGCACTGGTGTACACCTGGATACGGGGGTTGGCCCGGACCCTGGCGATCAGGTCTTTTAACAGGGCCTGGAGGTCTTCCCCTTCCAGGGTGGTCCGTAAATGCCGGACCTGTCCACCCAGTTCAGCTTCCCGTTCGACGATAATGGCGTCAAACCCCTGTTCGGCGATATTTAACGCTGCTGTCAAGCCGGCTATGCCGCCGCCGATGATCAGGGCCTTCTGGACTACCGGTACCGGCTGCAGGTGCAAGGCTTCATGGCGTTTGACCTTGGCCACGGCCATGCGTACCAGGTCAATAGCTTTTGCAGTGGCGCTGGCCGGTTCGTTGCGGTGTACCCAGGAACACTGGTCGCGGATATTGGCCATTTCAAAGTAGAACTGGTTTAAGCCAGCCTCCCTTAAGGCTTCCCGGAAAAGGGGCTGGTGGGTGCGTATGGTGCAGGAGGCCACTACTACCCGGTTCAGGTTGTATTCCTGGATGGCGTCTTTAATCTTCTTCAGGGTGTCCTGGGAACAGGTGTAGAGATTATCCTCAGCATGGACTACGCCAGGTAATTTGGCGGCAGCCTCAACTACCGCCTTGACGTCGACTACGCCGGCGATATTAATGCCGCAGTGGCAGATAAAGACACCAACCCGCGGTTCTTCCTGGCTCACGTCCCTCTCCGGCGGGTATTCCTTGGGCGTGACCAAGGTATTACGGCCCGAGGCTATGGCGGCACCGGCTAAAGATGCGGCAGCGCTGGCATTGACTACCGTTTCCGGGATGTCCCGGGGACCCTGGAAGACGCCGGCCACATAAACGCCCGGCCGGGTAGTGGCTACCGGCTGGAAGGGTAAGGTCTTAGCAAAGCCATAGGGATTAAGCTCAATACCGGCAGCGGCCGCCAGTTTTTCCGCGCCGGCCGGTGGCCTGACGCCTACCGCTAAAACAACCATGTCAAACTCTTCCCGGATTATCTTGCCGTCGGCATAGTACTGGATGATAAGGTTTTTGGTCTGCGGGTCTTCTTCCACCCGGGAAATCATAGCCCGCACATAACGCACGCCGGCGGCTTTAGCCGCTTCGACGTAGCGGTCAAAGTTTTTACCGTAGGCGCGGATATCCAGGTAAAAAATGGTCGGCTCAATATTGGCGTCATGTTCCCGGGCAATAATGGCTTCTTTGGTGGAATACATGCAGCAGATGGCTGAGCAGTAAGGGCTGCCTTCCCCCTCGCAATCCCGGGAACCAACGCACTGGATGAAGGCCACCTTTTTGGGCGGCCGGTGATCGGAAGGCCGTACCACGTGGCTTTCCGTGGGGCCGGTGGCGCTGAGCAGCCGCTCAAACTCCAGGCTGGTCACCACATTGGCATAATAACCGTAACCGTATTCGCCGGCCAGGGTGGCATCAAAGAGTTCGTAGCCGGGGGCCAGGACCAGGGAGCCAACCTTGAGTTCCACTACCTTTTCCTGCTGCCAGTGCTCTACAGCTTTCTTTTTACAGACAGCTTCACACTGGAGACATTCCGAGCAGATGCCGCAGTTCAGGCAGCGTTTGGCCTCTTCTATGGCTTCTTCCGGGGTAAAGCCCTGGTAGACTTCCCGGAAATCCTGGATGCGCTCTGCTACCGGGGCCATGGCCTGGATTTTGCGCCGGCCGGGGAAGGGTATAACATTGGGCGGCGGGTCCAGCTTGGGTTCTTTTTCCAGGGAACGGCCGGCAGCCAGGTCTTCGCCCTGCAGGTAGCGTTTAACGGATTCCGCTGCTTCGTGGCCGCTGGCTACGGCTTCCACTACCGAGGCGGGCCCGCGGACGATATCGCCGCAGGCAAAGATGCCAGGCACGCTGGTAGCCAGGGTCAGGGGATCGGCAGCAATCAGGCCGCGACTGGTGGCTATGTTACCGTCTTCGCTTAAGAAAGAAAGATCGGCAGCCTGGCCGATGGCCAGGATAATGGTGTCGGCAGCCAGGGTTTGGGTAACTTCCGGGTTATACTGGGGATTAAAACGGCGTTCTGCATCGAAAACCCGGGTACACTGCATTAGTTCAATACCGGTGACCCGGCCTCCTTCGCCAAGGAAACGTTTGGGGCCCCAGGAAGGATGGATGATGATGCCTTCTTCCAGGGCTTCTTCAATCTCCCAGGGGTGGGCCGGCATCTCAATCCGGGATTCCAGGCAGGCCAGGTGGACTTCCTTAGCCCCCAGGCGCCGGGCCGTCCGGGCTACGTCAATGGCTACGTTACCGCCGCCGATGACGACAACCCTTGCTCCTACTTCGGGCCGGCCGCCCAGGGCGGTTTCCCGCAAGAAAGCTACTCCCGGTAGAATACCCTTTAAATCGGCACCTTCAAGCTTTAACATCCGGCTCTGTTGCAGGCCGGTGGCGATGATAACGGCGTTGTACTGCTTTTGCAGTTCCGCCAGGGTAATATCTTTGCCGATAACGGTATTGGGCACAAACTTAATCCCCAAAGCGAGGATGCGCCCGGTTTCCCGGTCGACTACTTCCAGGGGGAGGCGATAGCGGGGGATACCGCCTCGCAGCATGCCGCCGGGCTGGCTCAAGGCGTCGTAAACGGTAACCTGGAAGCCTGCCAGGGCCAGGTCCTGGGCGGCTGTCAGGCCGGCCGGCCCGGCGCCGATGATGGCGACTTTTTCTTGCCTGGCGGGAAGCTCCGGCCTCTGTTCCTTTTCCCGGGCTGCTTCAGCTTCCCAGCCATAGTCATAGGCCGCCCTTTTCAAAGTAGCAATGGCAATGGGGTCGTCAAACTGTCCCCGGTTGCATTCGGTTTCGCAGGGGTGGTGGCAGATGCGGCCGCAGATGCCGGCAAAGGGCATGCGGCGATGGATTACCTCCAGGGCCTCTGCAAATTTACCCTGGGAGATCAGGGCCACATAACCCTGGGCATTGGTACCGGCCGGGCAGGCGCTGCGGCAGGGAGGCGTACCCCTTTTGGTAATCAGGTATTTATTGGGTACCGCCTGGGGAAACATCTTGTGAATGGCCTTCCTGCTGCCCATATTCTGGTTATACTCGTTGGGAACAGATACCGGGCAGGCCTGCTCGCAGTCGCCGCAGGCAGTACATTCCTCAATATTAACGTAGCGGGGTTTTTCCCGGATCTGGACGGTAAAATTACCCTTTTCCCCTTCTACTTTCTCCAGGGAGGCGCATGTATGCAGGCGGATATTGGGATGGGTTAAAGTATCCGTCATCCGGGGCCCCAGCAGGCACATGGCACATTCATTGGTGGGGAAGGTTTTGTCCAGCTGGGCCATACGACCGCCTATGGAAGAACTTTCTGTCACCAGGTGCACCAGGTAGCCTGCATTAGCCAGGTCAAGGGCCGACTGCATACCGGCAATACCGCCGCCGAGGACTAGGACCGAACCTACGGCCGGGACATTTTCCTGCTTTTCATTCATGGCGTCTCACAACCTTTCTGCTAGGAGGCTACCAGCAACCCCTGCTGCCGTAAAAGGGGCAGGGGATCTACTAAATGTTTCTTTAACCAGGGAGCGGCATCCAGCCCCAGGGCCAGGCCGATGATTTCGGTAATGAAAAAGACGGGTAGAGGTTCTGCGCCGGCCGGCTGGCGGCTGTCCAGGTTAGTCTGGCACAGGGGACAGGCCGTCACTATGGCTGCAGCTCCGGCATAGCGAGCGGCAGCTACAATTTTTCCCACCAGTTGCTCCACAAGTTGCGGCTGGGGAATGGCGAGACTGGCCCCGCAACACTCGTTTTTATGGGTCCAGCCTACCGGAGTGGCACCGCACCGGGCCAGGAGCCGGTCCATCAGCCGGGGCTGTTCAGGATTAGCTTCAAAACTGGCTACTTTCGGCGGCCGGGTCAGCAGGCAACCGTAGTAGGCAGCCAGGGGGAGGCCGGCCAGGCTTTTTTTTGCTTTCCCATCCAGCAGAGCCTGGAGGCGGGCATCGGCCAGCATGTCTACGACATGGCGCACCCGCACCTCTCCCCGGTATTCCCGCCCCAGGATTTGACCTGCCTGCCGGTTGAGTTCCCGGGCTTCCTGGCTGCCGCCGGCCATAAAGGCCTGGGTCGCTTTTAAGGAGTTGTAACAGGCAGCACAGGGTACCAGCAAATCGTTACCGGCAGCCTCAGCCAGGACCAGGTTATGCAGGGGTAAGGCATGGCTCAGGTAACTGTTAAGGGAATGGCCGGAGGTGGCGCCGCAACAGCACCAGTCGTCCAGTTCCTGTAACTCCACTCCCAGGGTTTTAAATACGGCTTCGGTGGAGGCCGAAAATTCAGCCGCCGTCGAGTGCAGGGAACAGCCCGGGTAATAACTTAGTTTCATGCCTGTCCCCCCTTTTCTCCTTGCCACAAGGCCCGGAAGCGAGCTTTATTTTTAAGCCCTTCGGGTAAAAGCCGTAGTTTACCGCGGCGGAACATGTTCAGCCCCAGGGGAACATCCTGGAAGTAGGTACCTGTCTTCATTTTGAAGGCGATGATCATCCCCAGTTCATGGACCCGACCCTTGCTTTTAACCGAAGCCAGGAAGGCCTGGTGGAAAGCAGCCACTTCCGGCAGGGCCGGCTGGATACCTTTAGCCAGGGCCCGCTGCTTCAAAGCGTCGTTAATAGCGGCAATGTCGATGCCGTTGGGACAACGGGAAACACAGGTCCGGCAGGCAGCACATTGCCAGATGGTTTTGCTTTTTAAGAGTTCTTCTTCCAGACCAAGCTGCACAAAGCGTACTACCTGGTGGGGCATCAGGTCCATGGCCATCGTGACCGGACAGCCGGCAGTACATTTATGGCACTGGTAACAACGGCTGACAGGTTGACCCGATTGCCTGGCCACCGGAGCAACAAGCTGGTAGGATGGTATAATTTGTTGCTCAGCCAATCCCCTTCCTCCTTCCTGCCCTAAAAAAGAGAGGACCAGCGTTTAGACAATACGCCGGTACCTCTCTCCACTTTACTGCGGTAATTTTCCCCCAGGTATCAACGTATTCCTGTAACGCTGTTCGCTATTGTTAATTTTAATTTCACTATTTTAGTTACCCCGTAATATCCTTCGACATTTTTTATAAAAATCCTACCTGGTTTTAAACAACTTAACAAAAGAATCGCAGTAAACCGTCTGGTTGAGCAAAATTTCTGCTGCTGCCGCCGTTTCCATGAGGGCTTCGTCGCAGGCATCGGCTATGGCGGCATCCAGGCCGCAGGCCATGGCCATGGCCAGGAAAGTCCGGTTGATGAGGGGCCGGTTCTGGCAGTTCTGGGAGACGTTGCTCAAGCCCAGTACGGTCCGGGGAGCCGGGTCGGCCAGCATTTTAATCTGCTGCAGGGTCTTTAAAACTTCAGGAGCGTGATCCTGGGCGACGTTGGCCGGGAGAATCAAGGGGTCAATATACAGGTCATCCATGGGCAGGCCGAATTCATCAGCCGCAGCCACCAGTTCCATGGCAAAGGCCAGGCGGGTGTCGCTATCCTTAGGGATGCCGGTTTTATTCATAGTGAGGCCAATGAGGGCTGCGCCGTGCTCCACGGCCAGGGGGAACAATTTTTCTATTTTTTCCCGTTCGGCATTGGTGGAGTTGATAATAACCCTATTTTTGGCTTTTTTCAGTCCCGCTTCGATGGCCGCGATATTGGTGGAATCCAGGCACAGGGTTAGACTGCTGGCTTCCTGGGTGACCTCTACCAGCCATTCCATGGCACTGACCTTATCCTGGACGGCCGGCCCGACATTTAGATCCAGGGCGCGGGCGCCGCCTTCTTCCTGGCGGCGGGCCCATTCCTGTACGGGGGCCGGGTCCCGTTCCTGGATGGCCCGTTTAATGTCATTGAACATGCCGTTAATCCTTTCGCCAATGATAAGCATGCTTTAGACCTCCTTCGATTAATAAGCATTGTTAACCATAAGCTGGTCGATATTTTCCTTGACTTTGGCTACAGCTTCCGGGTGACGCATGAGGAGAATGTGGGCGCCGGCCTGGAGGAGGGCGGTGGCGGTAACGGCTTCCCAGAGGATACCCCGCTCCACTTCTTTACCCCAGCCGGGGTATTCACTTACCGGAGCCACAGCTTCCTTGGCCCGCCAGGCCTCATATCCAACCGTACAGATCACCGGCATGGAGAGCATTTTATCACCCTGGAGGGCTCCCAGGCGGATGCGCTCCATAATCGAGTAGGCGTATTCTATCCCGTAGCCCAGGCCGCCAATAGAAGGGTCAATAACAATGTGGTCCAGGCCCAGGTTCATTTCGTTGATGAGGATGTTGAGCTGCTTGCAGATATTGATATCCAGGGGTGAACGGGCAATAATGTTGTGCTTGTGCACCATGCAGGCCGCTGTCAGGGATTTGTAGTTGTCCTGCTCGGCGTTACCCAGGAGCAGGTTTTCCCCTGCTGCCGCCTCTGCTACTGCCTCCAGGACGTCATGATCCTTTTCCACATCGCCGCAGCCAACGACAATCAGGGGAACACCAACAGCCTGCAGGACTTCCTTGACGGTAGCCACACACTGGTCTACCGGGCGGTTGGCCCCTTCGGGATCGGCACCGTCTAGTTTCAGGTAAATCAGGTCGGCGCCGTATGCAGCCACACATTTTTGCGCCCAGCGGCCGGGCTCATTGATTACATCATTAAAGGGGTCCTTCAAAACATCCGGCCAGTCGGGAACGATATCCTGGACTTCCATGGCGATGACGGGGCGGCTAACCTCTCCTTCAAAATGGTGGAAGGGAAGGGCAGCATCGCCGCCGACAACAATGGTGTGGCTGCGGGTACCGCCTTGCTCTTTGGTGGCACCCAGGACAACTTTTTGTACCGTAGCGCGGCTCCGATCACGTAAAACCTGGACGGGCATGAAAAACACTCCTTCCATAAATTGTTAAATACGGCACCTGCTCAGGATGTCACTGACTGCCTGGACGGCCGGGGCTTCTGCCGGTAGCTCAAAAAGGGGTTTGCCGTAGGTATCAAAAGCGACGACCTGCTCATCATAGGGAATCGTCCCGGCCAGGGGCAATGCTGCCCGCTCCATCTCTTCCTGGAGGGGACCCTGGTCACCGGTAGTTTTGGTTACTATCAGATACATATTGGGAATAGCAAGCTGCAGTTCCTGGACCAGTTCCCGTACCCTACCGGCGGAACGAATTCCCCGGACGGAGGCGTCGCTGATGACGAAGAGGTCCTTCACATTCTGGATAACCCGCCGGCTGATATGCTCCAGGCCGGCTTCACTGTCAATGACCATATAGTCGTAGCTGGCGCTTAAGGTTTCCAGGTGCTTGCGCA
Source organism: Moorella mulderi DSM 14980 (assembly GCF_001594015.1). Classification (GTDB taxonomy): domain Bacteria; phylum Bacillota; class DSM-521; order Neomoorellales; family Neomoorellaceae; genus Neomoorella; species Neomoorella mulderi. Next base: position 322,110 of record NZ_LTBC01000002.1, on the reverse strand, counting down.
AGAGGTCATTGGGGTAACAGTAACAGCCCGGACCCTGGGGCCGGCCCATGGTTAATAAATCAAATTCCCTCGTTTCCACCAGGGCCTGGGCCAGCTGGTACTGGATGAACATATCCTTGCTCATGCCCGCGGGGATGGCCCGCGGGTTTTTGGTGGCATCGAGGATATCGGCAATAACGGTATCGACTTTAACGCCCAGGGCTTCGTTTAAATTGGCGTTGGGGTCGGCATCCACGGCCAGGATGCTCCCTTTATGGTTCTCAACCAGGTAGCGTATCAGCAGGGCGGCAAAGGTGGTCTTTCCTGTACCCCCTTTACCGGCAACGGCAATATGGCGGGCCACTAGCCTTCCCTCCTTTCCAGGCTGGTCCCAGTGGTCACGGAGGGGAAGAGTTCCAGCCGGGTGTGGGGCAGGAACAGGGCCGAGACAAATTCCTCCATAAAGAGGTTGCCGGCGGAAAGCTCCAGGTAGGTCATCTTGCGGCCCAGTTCCAGGGCTTCCTCCCAGGCCGGCCGGGAAAGGAGGGCTAACTCGGCGCCTTTGAGGGAAGTGTTGCCGGCAAAGACGTATTTTTCCGCCGGCAAATCGGGTAAGAGGCCGATTTCAACGGCATTGGGAACGTGCAGGTAATTGCCGAAACCGCCGGCAATGATAATCCTGTCGACTGCTTCCAGTTCTAGGGAGACGGTCTTTAACAGGCTTTGGATGCCGGCAAAGACGGCTCCCTTGGAGCGGATGAGATTTTTGATGTCGGCGGCGGTAATGACGATATCCTTGCCGTGGCTGCTTTCTGCCGCCCAGGCCAGCACAAACTCATAGCCTTCATCGGTACGCCTCAACCTGGGCGTGGCTACTTCCTGGAAGTTACCGGTCCGGTCGATGATGCCGGCCCGCCTGAGCTTCGCCAGGCAATCAATTAAACCGCTGCCGCACAGGCCGGCCGGGCGGCCGCCGCCTATTACTTCCAGCTCAACTTCACAGGTTTCCGGGTCGATGGTTACTCCTTCAACTGCTCCCTCCATGGCCCGCATACCGCAGGTGATGCCGCTGCCTTCAAAGGCCGGCCCCGCCGAACAGGCGCAAGCGATGAGCCAGTCCTTATTCCCTAGGACCATTTCCCCGTTGGTGCCAATGTCAATGAAGAGGGTCAGTTCTTCTCCCCGGGCAAGGCGGGTAAAGAGAGCACCCGCGACAATATCGCCGCCCACATAGCTGGCTACGCTGGGGAAGACCTGGACGGTAGCCAGGGGATTAATGGCCAGCCCGATTTCCCCGGCAGTGAGGGCCGGCCACTCGGTAGCAGCAGGGATATAGGGTTGCAGGCGGATATACTTGGGATTTACGCCCAGCAGCAGGTGGCTCATGGTAGTGTTGCCGGCAATGACTGCTGCCGTCACCTCCGCCTGGTTAATCCCGTGGTTGGCCAGTAAAGAATTACTTATCTCATTAATGGTGGCCAGGGCCGCCTGGCGCAGCTCCTCCAGGCCCCCATGGTTACTGGTGGCGTGGATGATGCGGGAAATGACATCATCTCCATATACCGCCTGGCGGTTATAACTACCGCCCTGGCCAATCCTCCGGCCGTTACGTAGGTCCAGGAGGGAGACTACTACCGTCGTGGTACCCAGGTCGATGGCCAGGCCGAAGCTCCTGCCTGACCCGGCAGGGGTAACCCGTAAGAGGCGGTTATCAGCCCTGGCCAGGGTGACATCAACCTGCCAGCCGGCCTGGCGCAAGCTCTCCGGCAAATCCTGGAGAAGGGCTAAGCTCACCTGCCCCTCTACCCCTTTTTCTTTCCGCAGGGCCGCCAGCAGGCGGCTGGTATCACTGGTGTTTTCCGTCAGGGTAGGCTCGGCGAGATGCAAGGTTACTACTTCACAGGCAGCCTCCAGGGGATAGGAACCCAGTAAATCAGTCAGGCCGTCCTGCAGCCGCCCCTTGTCCTGGAGGAGCACCTGGTGTTTGCTGAGGAGGGATTCTGCCGGGATCTCGATGGCTACATCGCCCTGGATGATGGTCTGGCAGGCCAGGGTATAACCATCTTCCTTCAATTTGGCCGGCAGGTGTCCTCCTTTAACCTGAACCTCTCCCCGGCGAACTTTAATGATACAGCGGCCGCAGGTACCGGCACCACCGCAGGTACTTTTCAGGGGCAGGCCGGCCTTTTGGGCCGCCTCCAGGACGGTGGTACCTGCCGTTACCTTTACGGTGGTATTGGCTGGTAAAAAAGTAACAGTACACTGATTCACGGGCTTCTTCCCCTTCTTAGCTAAAATAGAGATGGTTTAGGATGCTAGATTGGCCCGGGCAAAGGCCACGATACCGCTGGCTTCCCGGGGTCCTACCAGTACCTCCCAGCCCGTCAGGTCTTCCAGCTTGCCCTTCAGGACGGCCACTGCTCCGGGAATAATAATCCGGCGGTGCTTGACCTTATTTTCGAGACCAACTTTTTTCATGACCCCGGCAATCTTTTCAGCCTCAAACTTACCGTCGGCATAGGCCGTCAGCACGGACAGGCCATCGGTATCGACGGACAGCAGGTAACTGGGTATCTTGGTGCTTTCAATTTCTCCTTCTACCGAGTAATAGGTCAGGGAGAAGTTGGTGGTCACATAAACCGGTGAATTCTCATTAACGGCTCCTATTTCATTGAGTTTCTCCTCTACCCGGATGGGTACCTGCGGGTCGGTATAGAGATTCTGGCGCCAGGACAGCAGGGGCAACAGGTGTTCTTTGGCGGCGGTACGCAAGACTACCAGGCTGGCATACTTGCTGATATAGTTCGTAGCCTGGAGGATTTCCGCCAGGGGATCGGTTGCCGTCGTCAGGGCAATAATGGGATAGCCGAAGGAACGGAAGCGTTTTTTAATGGCCAGGCGGCGGATCTGGGTAAAGTCGGCAACGGCACGGGAAGTTTCCCGGGCTCCGGGGTCGAGGACCAGCTGCTTGCAGCCCAGGGCGACGATTTTGTCCACCAGGCCGGCCAGTTCTTCCAGGCCGTTACCATATACCGCCAGGGGGCAATTAAACTCTTTTGCCAGGGCAGTCATGGCCTCGTAATTGGCAGCAGTGGCCGCATATAACAGGGGCCTGCGGTCGGCTACTCCCGCCAGGGCAGTTTTTAAGACGGCGGCATCGTCAGCCATGAGGATAAGGTTTAGCCGGGTAGCAGCAGCAACCGCAGCTACAGCTGCCTGGAAGGCATTGGGGTCATCGGCGTCGTGGCGGATGGCAATGGCCTGGATGGTATAATGCTGTCCCACCCGGTCAAATTGCAGTTCGTTGATGGCGGCAACTTTAGCCGTTAACTCTTCGTTGCTGAGGTTATCGCTTACCAGGATGGCAATGGCTGTTTCGTGGTAGAAGCGCTTGTCGTGGCGGAAGAGTTCGGTCTCATCCCCCATCTCCACTGTTGCCGTACCTGTACCCAGGACCACTTTGGCAATGGGCGGGGCCGCGGCGGCATTGAGGGCCTCCCGGGCAGCATCGGAAACGTAAGGGCAAGAGTCCAGGCTGGCCTTACCGGCCGCCAGGTTCATGGCAAAGGCCAGGCAGGTGGGCGTACCACATTCGCCACAATTCTTTTTGGGCAGCTGTTTATAAATTTCCAGTCCCGTTAAAGCCATAACTGTTAACTCCTTTCCTTTAAGGTTTAAATATTCCGGGCCGGGTATATGCAAAGAGGCATATACCCGGCCTTGCCAGCAGCAGGGGTAGAGCCTACATAATGGGATCCATGGTCAGGGCCGGGTGGCCCACTTCTTCCAGGTAGGGCAAGATTTCATCAACGGTGGTGCCTATGGTTTCATCGGCAATTTTATCGATAAAGTCCTCGCCCAGGCCTTCTTCGATGCTGCGCTGGATCAGGTCGTCACGGAGGAAGTCCTTCAAAGCTTTGGGCATCCAGACAATACGGGCGATGCCGCCGTCGGCCTTAATGAATTTTTTACTGACAATATAGGTGCGGCCGATGCCCATAAAGCCGGGAGTCTGGACGCCGCCGCCGATCATGCCGGCCAGGGTGGAGAAGGTCATTCCTGAAGGGGTCATCCCGGCATGGTCGCGGGTAGTAATCATGATGCCGTTACACTCCGGCAGGATGGCCATGATGGCTTCAAAGCAACCGCAGGAGGTCATGGGGTTCTCCATGAGGGTGTACAGGCAAACCTGTTCCAGGTTGCGGTTGGAAGCCGTGTAGAGGTAGTCGTTGACGCTCTTCCAGATACCTTTAACGGGATCAATCTCCCCTTCTTTAGCTATCGGCTGGTTGGGCCCGGCATGGTTGATTTCATAAGAAGCCTTGGCGTCCAGCCAGCTGACGGCGCCGCACAGGCCTACCCGTTCGGGGGTGACAATACAGACATGGTTAGGGGCAAAGGACTGGCACAGGACGCAGGAATAGAAAGTATCCACCGACTCGTCGGTTAAGCCGCGCATGCGGTCGTCACGCTCTTTGTATTTCTCCCGGGCGATGGCCAGGTACTCTTTAACTTTGGCTTCGTCAGTAAAGATGGTTACCTGGACGCGGTCGACAATGGCCGGGAATTCTTCCTTCATCTTGGCTACCAGGATTTCACCATAATGCTTGAAACGAAAACCTTTGGCCACGGCTTCTTTGCTAACCCGGAGCCAGTTAATGGCGCGCTGGCCGGTATGCCAGAGACCTTCACCGTAGTTAATGAAGTCGTGGATGCGCCGTTCCAGGACCCCTTCAAAGTCGGCCTGCATTTTACGGCCATAGATATCCACCAGGATACCCAGGGGTAAAGTGCTGCCCTCCGGCACCTGGTCAATATCCGGGCCGATAAGCTCGATCTTGCCGTCGGTAATCTCCGCCTCGGAAACAGTACGAACCAGCTCAAAGGCCGGGCTCCGGTTACCACCCATTTCGACATACATATCGCCCTTGCGGATACTCTCCCCTTCAAAGGCAGGACCGAAGTTAATGGGCAGGTCGAGCTTAATCTTGGTAAGTTTGATGCCCCGGGTTTCCATAGCTATCTGAACTATTTTGTCATAATCGGTAACGCTGAAGAACCAGTCGGGAATCTGCTTGTCTTCCGGCAAAGGTTGGTCGGTAATTACCGGGAAACCGGTAAAGATGGCGCCGAAGGCTGCGGCTGTCTTGACCATATCGTGCTCGCCCAGGTAAAGGACGAAGGCGCGGATGCGGCGCCGCTGGTAGTCGCGCTGCTCTTCGCGCAGGCCCGGCGTTACGCCGCCGAACATCATCCCGGCCCGGAGGGCGTAGTTGGCGGCGTGGACGATCTGGGTGAAATTACCCAGGGGGTAGGCGATGTAGTCAATGCCCAGTTTGACGTTTTCCTCCAGCAGTTGTTCTACCGCCTCATCGCAGATGAAGAGCATAAAGCCCATACCCATGAGGTCCTTGACTATCTTGGCCAGGGCCTTGGAGTCCCTGGCCCGGCCCAGGATAATGGCTTCCCCGGGGATGGTCCAGTCTACCATTTTGATACCAAAACGGCGGACGACCGGGTCACCGATAAAGCCCGTCCAGGGCTCGGGTAAGAGGGGCTCTCCCGGCTTATATTTCAGGTAACGGAGGGCCTCGATAATTTCGGCCGCGTACCAGGTGGCTTCTCCTGCCAGGCGGGCATTTTCAAAATTAAGCACCGGGCTTATTTGCGCCCGCTTGCGGTTGAGGATGGGCGGCAAGTCGCCGAGTTTTTTTACTTCTTCCCCGCTGTAGCAACGAATAACCGGCAAATAATAGGCGGTATCGGGATAACCGACGGGATGGTCGGGACCATAAGTCCGGATAGCCTGGTTTAAAAGGATCTCCGCATAGCTGGTGGCCGTAATGGCGCCATGGTAAACTTCCCGGAATAGGGTTACAGGTTCTTTACCCTCTGGAATAGCACCTTCGTAGATTTTATCAAAATCAGTCATTGCCTGGAACCTCCTTTAGTAACCCTGGCAGAGTTTGGTTTCATAACGCTCAGCAACATTTTTGTGTACGCCCAGCTTCCAGGTGCGATATTCCAGGGCGTCAAGGATCTTCCGGGCAGCTACATGGGGATCCATTTCAAACATAAAGTAACCGCCATAAACGTCGCTGGCAATCTGGGTGAGGATACTGTAGATCAGGTCGCTGCCTTCCACCGGCGGCATGGTACCGACGTGGGTCGGTACACCCAGGGATACCCACCAGGTGCCGATGGCTACCGCTTTACCGCTCATGGCTTCCGGGGCTGAGGCAACGAAGGGCACCTTGGGGGTATCAACGCCAAGGTCGTTGGCCATGGCCATTAAGAGGTCGGCGGCCCGGGAGTTATCCACGCAGGAACCCATGTGGAAAACAGGCGGCAGGCCGATTTCAATATTGGCTCCCTGGCTGAGGCGGTTGAGGAAAGCTTTTAGGCCATCGCCACAATAGGTTTCTACATTGGCCGGGTCCATTAAACCGGCTTTGGCCGCTCCCTGGGCCGAACACCCGGTAGCGATGACGAAGACGTTATTCTTCAACAACTCTTTCATAACAACCAGGTGCGAGTTATCCTGGAACCCTTTCAGGTTATTACAACCGCAGATAAGCGCCACCCCGGCCAGCTCGCCGTCAAGGATGGCTTTATTGAGCACGCGGATGGGATTTTCAGCATCCTGGGTAGCCAGGAGCTGCTGCAAGGCCTCCAGGCTCCAGCCGGCGACCACCCTGTTTTTGATTTGAGGGATAAAAACCGGCCGGTTGCTTTCTTTGCGCTCTTTGAAGGCTTCAATGGCCATGCGAATGGCGGTTTTGGCATTATCCAGGGCTGTAGCCGTCTGGTAGTCGAGGTGATAGGCGCCGGGGATCTTGACGTTGTCGGCAGTGGTAATAATCCGGGTGTGATAACATTCGGCCACGGCGCTGATGGAAGGCATAATGCACTGGACGTCGACGCACATGGCGTCAATGGCACCGGTGCAGATGGCCAGTTCCTGGGAGGCAAAGGAGGTGACCAAAGGTATACCCTGGCGCATCAGGACTTCATTACCGGTGCAGCAAATGCCCACCAGGTTGATACCCTTGGCGCCGGCAGCCCTGGCCTCACCTTCCATTTCCCGGGCCGCCTGGACGATAATTTCACTTAGCAATGGGTTATGACCGTGGAGGACAAAGTTAACCTCATCCGGGTCCAGGACGCCCATGTTGGCTTCACTGACCACCGGCTGGGGGGTACCAAAGAGGATGTCGGAAAAATCAGTGGCAATATGTTCACCGGCATAGTCAGCCAGGGCGACGCGGATAGCACTGAAGACCAGGTTAACGGGGTCGTTATCCATACCCATATGAGCCTGGTTGACCAGTTCAGAAATAGAGGCATGGATACCATAAGGTACAACATTGTGGGTGCGGAATTTTTCCCGGCGGCCCTCGGTTATAGTTGTCATCAGCCAGGTGGCTTCACCCTCACCCTTCAGGCGGCGGAAGTCTTCCAGGGCTTTCTCCCCTACTTCCTGGGCCAGTTCCATAACGCTTTTGCCTTCTACTTCAATACCTACACGCCGGCAGACTTCCTTTAACTTGGCTTCATCCTTGACAGTATAGTCCGGCGCTTTCCCATTAGCCATTTCTACCAGGGCATGGGCAATATGATTGCCGTGCTCACTGTGGGCGGCAGCTCCCGTAAGGAGCATTAAACCAACGTTACGGGCAACGATAGTCCAGGCTGAAGCGCCGCAAATGCCGCGGCTACCAGGACCATCGTCGGCTTTGATGCGGCAGGGGCCGGCCATGCAAAAACGGCAGCAAATACCTTCATACCCGATTTTACACTGGGGCTGCTGGGCGACAAAGCGATCAAAGGCGGTTATTACCTTGTCGTCTCTGCTTTTAGCCAGCATTTTCAGGGCTGCCGGGTCGACGGTACGGTCCCTGTTTTTGGGTTCCATAACCCGCGGGGCCTCTGAGGGCCTGCAAGTGTGGGTAATATCGCGGAACCTGGGCATATTCTTACCTCCTTGGTTTTTTTACTCCTTTTTAATGCAACAGCTATCTCTACGGAGAACTCCGGTTCTCCTGCATATGCCCGGGCAACATCCAGCTAGCTTAGCAACCTGGTAGCCAGCTCGGTAATACCTGCTGCGGTAAAAGACTGCTCACCGGTAAAACCGGCAGCCTGGTCTAAGATTTCTGTTTGGAAGGGAATCAGGCCAATGACATCGCCTGGCGGCAGGTGGTTGAGGATAAATTCTTCATCCTTGGGTTGACGCAATTTATTGCCCACAAATTTTATTTGCTCAATACCAAGTTCTGCGGCCAGTTTTTGCACGACCCGGGCGGTCTGGACACTGACCAAGGTGGGCTCGGTAACAATCAGCATCAGATCTACCCCACGGGCCGTACCCCGGGTCAGGTGCTCAATGCCGGCACCCATATCCAGGATCACCATTTCCTGGCGTTTCAGGATGAGGGAATTGACCATGGCATTCAAGACGGCATTTTCCCGGCAATAGCAGGTAGATCCCCCGGGTTTGATGGCCCCCATTTTCAAAAAAAGGATATTCCCGTTCCTTATGGTATAATCCTGCAGCAGGTTATCTACTTCCGGGTTTAAAGAAAAGAAGGCGCCGCTACCGCCGGTGCGTTCAGCAATCAACTGTCGCATATCCACAATGGGTTTAAGGGTACCCAGCCTTTCCTCAGGGAGCCCCAGGACCATCCCCAGGCTGGTATCGGGATCAGCATCGACGGCATATACCTGGTAACCATGCCGGGCAAAATATTTAATTAAACCGGCAGCAATGGTGGTTTTGCCGACGCCACCTTTCCCGGAAATGGCCAGCTTCACTCGAACACCTCCTTTGTTCAAAAAAATGGACATACATTTTTCCGGTTACATTAGTGAACTTCTACACAAAGTCCGTTTTTCCTGCTACCCTTTCCCTGAACTGCTTGTTAATTTTTGCTCTCTTCTCATCCCGGGCAACAAATCATTTAACTTAATTTTAACTGCTCCTGCACCTTTAAACCGGTTATTTCATCTATTCGGCCAATATTATAAACCATTTGATACAAAAATGGAATAATTTTTGTTAATTAAGAATGCGCTCACAAAAGAAAAAGCCTGCCATTACATATTGACTTTTATCATAACGGCAGGCCTTATTTGTGTCAATAGTTTAATACAATAATTTTGCTTAATAAGCTTATTATCTAATTTTACTGTTCTTCCTTATTCGCCAGTTTTGCTTCCAATTCAGCCACCTTTTTTTCCAGGGCCGCCATTTCGGCCTTAGTTACCAGGCCCCATTCATTGCGTAAGCGATTAATTTCTCTACTAACGGTTTCCTGGAGAAGGGCCTGCTGTTCTTTACCTTTGTTTAGAAGTTGCTCAACGAAATTTTTTACTTCTTCCCGCCGCAATTCCCCCTGGTGAACCAGCTCTTCGGCTACTTCTTCCGCTTTTTCCTTGGTCAGGAACATGGCTCCCAGGCCGGCGAGGAAAACTTTGCGCATGAGATCCAGCATAATCCTTGACTACCTCCCTGTTTTGAATTACCTTCCTGGATTATTATAACATATTCTGGCCGGGTTATATTTCGGGTTTAATAAAAAAGCTCCTTAAAGGAGCTTAAGGGGTAGGGGCATCTTTTTTGGTAAAGGAATCTTTGGCGCCACATTCAGGGCACTTGCGGGGTTTGCAACGGGCATCCTTTTCATAACCGCACTGGGTGCATTGCCAGACTGCCATGGCTTGTACCTGCCTTTCTAATAATAGTTACTGATATGATTATAAGCTGCCCCGGGTCTTCCTGTCAAGGTTTAAATTACCTTGACTTGGTACACCAGGTGTGAAAAAATATAAATATCTGCAGTCAAGGAGGTTCTTGCCTTGTCTACCCAAAGTAATACCCTTTCCGCTCCCCACCCCCGGCGGTGGCTCATCCTTTTTGCCGTCATGACCGCCGGCATAATGGGGCCTATTGATGGCAGCGTAGTAAATGTGGCCCTGCCAACTATTAGCAGGGTTTTTAATGCCGATTTAAATACGGTAGGCTGGGTGGCCATGGCCTATCTTTTAGTTTTGGGAAGTTTGATTTTAACCTACGGTCGCCTTGGGGATATGTACGGTTTTCGCCGGGTGCTTTTAATGGGAATTGCCATTTTTACTGTAGCTTCCGGAATCTGCGCCCTGGCCCCCAATATATGGATCTTAATTGCCTTTCGCGCCATCCAGGCCATTGGTGCCGGGATGTTTATGGCCATGGGGCCAGCCATTATAACCTCAGTTTTCCCACCTTACGAACGCGGGCGCGCCCTGGGGACCAACGGTATGATTATTGCCACCGGCCTGGCCCTGGGACCGACCCTGGGCGGTTTGCTAGTCACGGTAGCCGGGTGGCAAGCCATCTTTATCATTAATATTCCCATTGGTATCCTTAGTTATATCTTGTGCCGGCAGGTAGTACCAGCGACGAAAGATTTGCAACCGCAGCGGTTTGATTTAACCGGTGCGGCCCTAGGTTTTTTCTCTTTGAGCGCTTTCCTGCTGGCCGGCAGTTATGGTGAAGAATGGGGCTGGACTTCACCGGTCACCTTAATACTGGGTTTGGTGTTTTTAGTTGGTGCCTGGGCCTTTATCCGCTGGGAGCGCCGGGTTGAACAACCCATGCTGGATTTAACCCTGTTCCATAATAAGGTGTTTACTGCGGCCAACTTTGCGGCCCTGATGAACTTTATGTCCCAGTATGCCATGATTTTTTTGATCCCTTTTTACCTGCAACAAATATTGAACTACACTCCCGGGCAGGCCGGTTTAATTTTAACGGCTTCTCCCCTGGTGACTCTCTTAATCGCCCCTGTTAGCGGGGCCTTATCGGACCGCCTGGGGACGCGCTGGCTGGCCTTTACGGGGCAGGCTATCGTCAGTATGACCCTTTTCCTGATGGCCGGTTTAAAAGTTACTTCCCAGGTCCTGGATATTATCTGGCGCTTATGCCTCTTTGGTTTTGGCACGGGTATCTTCCAATCCCCCAATAATAGCGCCGTGATGGGCAGTGTCCCCCGCCACCGGCTGGGTATTGGCTCCGGCGTCCTGGCTACGGTCCGCAATGTAGGTATGGTGCTGGGGATAGCCGTTAGCAGCGGCGTCTTTACCTGGCAACGGGCGACCAAACTGGCTCTCCTGGGACCTGCCGGCACAACCATGGCTTTTATGGCCGGGTTAAAGGCCGCCTTCCTAGTTGGTGCTTGCTTGGCTGCCGCCGGTGCCATGGCCTCCCTGGTAAGGAGCGATAATTTACCCCCGGCCGGTCACTAAGGTATTGCCTGCCGGACGCAGGCATGTTAAAATATGAATGCTGCCGGGATGTAGCTCAGTTTGGCTAGAGCACCTGCTTTGGGAGCAGGGGGTCGCAGGTTCAAATCCTGTCATCCCGACCAGCGTTTTGTGCCAACGTAGCTCAGCCGGTAGAGCAACTGACTTGTAATCAGTAGGTCAGGGGTTCGAATCCCCTCGTTGGCTCCAGAATTTCAAGGCTTCCGGGGATTATCCCGGAGGCTTTTTTGTTTGTTTATGTTTGAGTTACTGTCGCAATAGCAATAACCTCATTTCCCAGGACATCAATTACTTGAACTGCAATGGTTCTTGATAGCTCAGGCTCCAGGATGGCCGTAGCCCGGACAGGTATGTTTTGTTCATTTTTGCCGTAATCCCTCCAGGCCTGCCACTGGCTTTTAAAAACCTGGCCGTCGTAATTCCAGTCAACGGCCCAATAATCGATAAGGAAGGCAAAGTTCTCTCGCGCTTTAGCCATTAAAGCTTCCCACTGGCCCTTCTTAAAATATGCATGGTTATCCGACCCTCCAGGCAGGGCATAACCCTCCAGGCCTACAGTTATTTGCACCTGTCCATTGGCCAGCCTGGTTACCGCGGGTTTGCTTAAGCTCAGATGTGGTCTTCTGTCTGATGCAGTTACGCCTGCAGATACGGCAGGGAAGACGGGTGACAGCAAATTGCTATCAGCCCGGGCCGGCCTGATAGTTTCAATAAGAAAAGGGCTGGCCTCTTCCGCTACCAGGCGCTTGCGCGTAACCTGGATTCCCACCTGGCCCAGCTCGCAGCCCAACCAGCGCCGTCCTAACTCTTCAGCCACCACCAGGGTGGTACCGGAACCGCAGAAGAAATCAGCCACCAGGTCCCCAGGATTGGATGAAGCCTTGATGATGCGCCGCAGGAGGCTTTTATTTTTCTGGGTGGCATAGCCGGTCTTTTCCCTGGAGAAGCTTTTGATCTGGATAGAATCCAGGCTCCCTTCCCCTTTCAGTTGAAATTCAAAGGGGTTAGCGTTCCATACATCTTCTATGGGATAGCCTTTCCCAGTTGTTTCCTGGCCACCGCGGCGCCGGTAACCAGGTGGGTAGGGTATGTATTCTTTGTTAAAGGTAAACTTCCCTGGGTTTTTGACGTAGAAAAGCAGGGTGTCGTGATTGCGGACCCAGTTGCGCACAGCACTCTTGTACCCGGAAATCCAGCCAATCCGCCAGATAATCTCCCGCTGGAAGGAGCCCGGGCCGAAGATCTCATCCATAATAACCTTTATATAATGACTGATGCTGGCGTCCAGGTGGACATAGATGCTGCCGTCCGGCGCCAGCAGCTTTTTCATGAGCTGGAGGCGGGGGTAGAGCATATCCAGGTAGGCATCTATACCCCCGGCCCAGGTATCCTGGTAGGCCGGGCGTTCGATTACCGGGACTTCCAGACCGGCTGACGCGCCGGAAATGGGAACCCGGTAGCTGTAATTGGCCTGGCTGAAAAAAGGAGGATCGATGTATATCAAGTTAATTTTACCTTCATACCCTTCGGCCAGGAGGGCGAGCATGGCCTGGAGGTTGTCACCGTAAATAAGACGGTTGAGATCTGGATTTCCCGCGGCGATTTCTTGTTGAGGCATGTCGTCATGGCCTGCTTGGGGGATGACCATCTCTTGCGCCCGGAAAATAAATTCACCCGCCCGTGGTTCCCCCGCCGGTTTTGTCTCCCAGACCAGCCGGGCAGAACTTTGCGGGGGCAGGCGCCTGTTAGCCATGGCTGACCTCCATCCTTTATTTCTAGGCTAGCCGCCTGGGAGGCGCACGGGGGTAACTCCCAGAACGGGACTTCTTAACCGCACCCGGCCGGCATCATGGCGGCCGCCTTCAGGCCCTCTTCCCGGATCTGCTCCAGGATGCGGGTCTTGAGGTCCAGGAAAACCAGGGAATTTTTTATAACGAAGATTTATTCGCCGTTGATGCCGGGAATCCTGCCAGCAGGCAAGCGCCGGCTCTGGCGCAGTGCATTTTTATTAAGACCCTGGAAGCAACCTGCCTGCTCTGGATTCTCCGGGACTGCCTTGCCTCCTGCCCCTTTAAAGGTGTAGGATAGTTATTGTTTGGGGGTGTAGCTATGAAGCTCGTCTATATTAACCCGGAGACAAACCTGGACCTCCTGGCCGGCAGCCTGTGGGACGGCCGGGGCGAGGATTGCCGGCAGCAAGTAGTTATCAGCATCCGCCAGGGCCGCATCGCCGCTGTACGGCCACAGGAAACGGCCGTTACAGAAAAAAATGCCCGGCAGATCAACCTTGCCGGATTGACGGTCTTACCCGGCTTAATCGACGCCCACGTCCACCTGGCCCTGGACGGCATCGATTTTCAGGCCTCCCTGGCCCGCTGGCAGGACCCGCCGGCCAGGGAAGCGGCCCTGGCCCGGGCCCTGCGGGCATCCCTGGAGCATGGCCTGGTAGCTATAAGAGACGGCGGCGACCGGGAGGGTCTCAACCTCCAGGCGCGGGAATGGGTCCGGACTGGCAAATACCCGGGTCCCCGGGTGGTGGCCACCGGGATGGCCGTAACGAAAAAAGGAAAATACGGTTCTTTCCTTGGTCCCGGCACCACCGACCCGGCTTCCATCAGGGAGTTGATTGCCGGCCTGGTAAACCGGAATGTCGACCAGGTGAAAGTTGTGGTGTCCGGCCTGGTTACCTTCCGTCGTTACGGGGAGGTGGGCAGTTTGGAATTTGATGCTGCCGAACTGGCTACCGCCGTAAAGGCGGCCCATGCGGCCGGGCGGCCGGTGATGGTCCATGTCAACTCGGCCGCCGGCGTGGACCTGGCCCTGGCCGCCGGGGTGGATAGTATCGAACACGGCTATTTTCTCACCACGGCCCAGCTGGAAACCATGGCTGCCAGGGGTACATACTGGGTACCGACTGTCGCCGCTATAGCCAATCGCCTGCTTACCACAAAAAGGGATGACTACCCGGAAGGGGAAAGGGATATTATTCGCCGGACCCAGGAATCCCAGCAGCAGATGATTGCCCGGGCTTACCAGCTTGGGGTGAAGTTGGTCGTAGGTACCGATGCCGGTGCCCCCGGTGTCTACCACGGGGAATCTTATCTGGACGAACTGCTGTACTGGCACCGGGCCGGCGTCCCGGCGGTGGCTATCCTCCGGGCGGCTACGGTTACAGCTGCAGCCGCCCTGGGCCTGGGCGGGGAACTGGGGCAGGTAAAACCCGGCTACCGGCCCTGCCTGATTGCCGTCCGGGGTAACCCCCTGGAGGATTTAAAAGTCCTTGCCCAACCAGAAATGGTTTTTATTGATTTTTAGCCATGCCGCCGCACCTCTACCTGGGGGCTCTTCCTGCCTAACTATCAGTTGTCATTTTCCAGGGCCTATGCTATCTTTTCCTTAGATTTTTGCCAGGGAGGTCTTTGCTTTGTCCATTGTGCGGGCGCACTTCTGGGTGAAGGGCCTGGTCCAGGGGGTGGGTTTTCGTTATTTTGTCCTGCGGCAGGCGGCGGCTCTGCAGTTAAACGGATGGGTGCGGAACCGCTATAACGGCAGCGTTGAAGGGGTAGTTGAAGGACCGGCTGAAAGGGTGAAAGAGTTCCTGGACCACTGCCGGCGGGGGCCCGCCCTGGCCGAAGTCCAGGAAATGAGGATCCAGTATGAAGAGCCAAAGGGCGAAACGACCTTTAGAATTAGAAGTTCCATTTGAATTAAGCCATAGTGATTGGACCCCTATTTCAGTAAAGCCTGGAAGTAGCAGCCTCCAGGCAAGGGGGCAAGAAGTTGGATGCAGTTAATCAAGCTTACCAATTACCAGGGGTCCATGCCGTAGGAGCATAATCACCGCCAGGCCCAGGCCGAAGACAAAATACCAGCCGGGTCCCAGGCGCCACCAGAAATAAAATGGCAGGCAGCTGAATATGACCATGGTTGCCAGGTCACTGTTGCGGGTGAGGAATACCAGCAGGCCAAGGGCAATGGCCGCCGGCGGGACTACCGGTGCATAAATGGCCAGGGCTGCACCCAGGCTGGTGGCCAGGCCCTTCCCGCCTTGAAATTGCCAGTAGAGGGGCCAGTTATGCCCGGCCACGGCTGCCAGGGCCATGGCGACGGCCAGCTCTATTCCACCCCACTTCCATCCCAGGGTCGCCAGCAGGTAACCTTTCGCCGTATCCCAGAGGAAGGTGGCAATACCTGCCATCACCCCCAGATTGCGGAGGACGTTCATGGTACCGGCGTTACCGCTGCCCACCCGGCGCACATCCACCCGGTGCCAGAGGCGGCCGGCAATATGCCCACCGGCCAGGGAACCGGCCAGGTAGGCCAGCAAGGTGCCTGCCAGAGCCAGCGACCAGAGCAACAAAACTCCCTCCCCCTCAATTAAATTACACTTTATTTAACTATAGTTCTAAAAACGGAGATGAAGCGGAGATAGTAGGGAGATGATCCGGACCAGTCATTTAAGTCAAATTTAACCGTGCCGGTTTAACCGTTTCCGGAATAAACTCATCCCCTTTTAGCAACCGGCCAACACCAAGCATAGGATATGTATGGAACGGCCGTGCTGAAGGGGGGGATACAGTTGGAAGATCTCAGTCGCTTCTTTACCGTTATCGGAGCGGTCTTTGCGGCGGCCAAAGGCATTACTGACCAGGTCAAGGCCCGCTGGCCCTGGCTGGGGGAACCAAGGGATGATCCCCGGGAGGAAAAACAGCGGGAGCTATGGGTGATTTTATTTAACGCCGTTATCGCCGCCCTCCTGGCCGGTATGGCCTCGATTGATGTCTTTGCTCTGATGGGACTGAATGCCTTTGCCGGCCTGAAGGCTGCTTATCCTGGCCTTTATTCATTGATTAATATGGTTGCCGTGGGCCTGATGTCTACCTTTGGCAGTCCCTTCCTCCATGAAATCCTGTCGATCCTGATTGAATTCAAGGAAAACATTCGCCTACGTAACCAGATGGCCACCTTGCAGCTCCTGCCGGTTAAGAAAGTCGAAACACACAGGCAAGAAAAATGAAGGGGGGACTGTTTTACGACGCGGCCGTGAAATAACTTAAATGGCCAGTTTAGACCTAGAACGATACGGAATGAGGCCCAGCAGATCATCTTTATTTTTCGGGACTGGTGCCGTTGCCGGCAGCCAGCCTTTATTTTTCAGGTCTTCGTAGACATCCAGCAGCCAGGGCCGGGCCAGGCCGGCAGCCTCCAGGAGGGTGGCATCGCTAAAGATTTCGGCTGGCGTCCCGGCGCCAATTACCTGGCCACCAGCCAGGACGTAAATATAGTCGGCCCAGGTATAGGCTATGTCCACGTCGTGGGTGGATAAAATAATCGCCTTACCCTGGCGGCTGATATCTTCCAGTAAGGCCATCACATCCCGGGTTGAGCGCGGGTCCAGGTAGGCCGTCGGCTCATCAAAGATGATAAGCCGGGGTTCCATGGCCAGGACGCTGGCAATGGCCACCCGCTTTTTCTGGCCATAGCTTAAGAAATGAGTTGGCTTATCCTGGAGGCCGGTGATACCCGTTGCCGCCATGGCGGCTTCAACCCTTTGCCCCACCTCTTCCCTGCTCAGGCCCAGGTTTAATGGTCCAAAAGAAATTTCCTGGCGGACGCTGGCTGAAAAGAGCATGCTGTCGGGGTCTTGAAAGACGATACCCACCTGCTGGCGTAAATCTGTTAATGCTTTATGGCTGTAATTAATCCTGGCCCCGGCAAAGTAGATACACCCCTCCTGGGGCCTTAAGATGCCGTTAAAATGAAGGAAAAGGGTTGATTTGCCGGCGCCATTGGGACCCAGGACGGCAATTTTCTTACCCTCAGGGATGCTTAAGGTAACATGCTGCAGGGCCTGGGTACCGTCAGGGTAAGTAAAGGAAACCCTTTCTGCTTCTAAAAGGGCGGCCAAAAGGTCCACCTCCGGTAGTCGGCATTGAGGTTGGGGTCAAAAAGACACGAGGAGGAGCCGGTCTGAAGACGGCCGGTTTATGTAAGCAGCATTAAAATAACTAAAACCAGGTCAAAGATGGCGGCCAGGCATAAAAAGGGCCAGGAGAAAGGATAAGCAACCTCCAGTACTTGTAGCTCTTCATGGTAGCCCCGGGCTGTCAGGGCGGTAAATAATTCCTGGGAACGGCGGTAAGTCTTAATAAAAAGGTTGGCCGCCAGCTGGCCCAGGGAATGATAGGACGTGCGTAGGGAGGCATAGCCCAGGCGGGAAGCCTGGGCGGTATAAATGTCGTTTACGGTCGCCAGTAGGACAAAGATAAAGCGGTAGGTCAGGCTGATTAAATCCACCAGCAGGGCGGGGACGCGGAGCTGTCTGAGGACGGTAAGGATATCCACTATGGGGGTCGTTAGGGAAAGAAAATAAAGACAGGCAGCGGCCCCCAGGGACTTGAGAAAAATTTTTCCGGCAAGGTGCATACCGGCTGGGGTGAAGCCTAAAGTCCAGCCCAGGAGGGTCACGCCCTTAAGACTGGCCTGGGGCTGGCTGGTAATGGTGAGGGCGATCATGGCCACCCCCGCTACTAAAAAAGAAAAGGGAACCAGGAAAAGTTGCAGGTAAAAACGGGCCGGGATGCCGGCGATCCCAATGGTAGCCCCGGCCATCAGGGCAATGATGATGGCCGGGATTAAAGGCCGGGGCGCCACCAGGGCGATCAGGAGGGTTACCAGGGCAAAGGCTACTTTTTCGCCCGGGTGGATGTTCTTCAACCGGTTGCTATAGGCATACTGGTCAATGCTGAACATTTACTTTTGCTCCCGCTGTTTCTTGCCTTTGCTGTAGCCCAGGAAGTAACAAACAATACCGCTACCGATGGCTGCCTGGGCGGCAAAGAGGAAGGATTCCACTTCCCCGCTGGGGGGTTCCCAGACAGGTTTAAACCAGGGTTCATAATCAGGCCGGATCTGGGTAATAGTCTCTTCCGCCTGGTCGTCAGCACCAGCAAATTCAGCGCTGCGGTGAAGGAAAAAGGGTGCCACTGCCAGGAGAATAACGATCAAGAGTAAGAAGATATTTTTCTGGGCGGTACTCATTACTTGTACACCTCCATTAACTGCTGGATGTCAGATACAGAGGGCCTTCTTAATCTAAAATAGATAGCTCCTGCAATTCGTTTTTATTATAAGTGGCCAGCAAGTTAAAGACGATGACGGTTAAGATACCTTCGCTAATGGCCAGGGGTAACTGGGTGACGGCAAAGATACCCATGAATTTTAGCATGGATGCTAGCACCCCTCCGGGTTGGGCCGGGAAGGCCAGGGCCAGCTGCAGGGAAGTGGTGACGTAGGTCATCAGGTCCCCCAGGGTAGCGGCCAGGAAGACGGCTACGGCCATTGAGCCATTGAGCCTCCGTACCAGGCGGTAAAGGCCATAGGCCACAAAGGGTCCGACGACGGCCATGGAAAAGGTATTGGCACCCAGGGTGCTTAAGCCGCCGTGGGCCAGCAAAAGGGCCTGGAAGAGGAGGACGATACCACCCAGGATACTCATGGCTGCCGGGCCAAAGAGGATGGCCCCCAGACCTACCCCGGTGGGATGGGAACAGCTACCGGTTACTGAAGGGATTTTCAGGGCCGACAGGACAAAGGCATAGGCGCCGGCCAGGCCTAAAAGCATTTTCAGGCCGGGATTGCTTTTTACAGTTTGCTGGATGGACCGCAGGCCCCAGAACCAGAAGGGCAAGACGACGACAAACCAGAAGGCGGCCCAGTTAAACGGGAGGAAGCCTTCTGCGATATGCATGGCAAAGGCCGGCCCGGCCAGTAAGGCCATAGCCAGCAGGAGATATAGGGTTAGCCAAGTTGTACGGCGGAACATTGTATGTACCCTCCTTACATTTTAGAAGTAAGACCTATCCTTGTTCTTCGCTTTTTACCGGTGCTATCTTTTTTAATAAATCAATAACTTCCGCCACTGAATAGACCGGATAACGGTACTGGATTGCCGGCCTTTTAATTATGACCACCGGTATTTTTAGAGCCAGGGCGGCGGCAATTTTCGCCTCGGTACCGCCGGCCGGGCCGGCATCCCGGGTGATGATAACGCCGGCCTTATATGCTTTAAACATGGCTTTGTTCATTTCTTTAGAAAAGGGTCCCTGCATGGCTATAATGTCACGGGGCGTTAAACCCAGGTCCTGGCATTTTTTAATTACCTGGTGTTCAGGTAAAACCCTGACAACAATTCGTTTGTCTTTAAGTAAAGGGTTTTTGACGAACACTTCCAGGTTATTGGTACCGGTAGTTAAAAAGATAGTCTCCCCCAGCCTGGCAGCAGTCCGGGCGGCTTCTTCCCAGGTTGCCACCTGGTATATTAGGCTATCATCTGGCAACAGGGTTTCAGGCCGTAAGAACCGCAGGTAATATAGCTGTTGTTGTTGGCACCAGGCTTCCAGGGTCCGGGATAGCTGGTTGGGATAAGGAAGGGTGGCGTCAATGACTGCTTCCAGTTGCCTGCTACCCCCCAGGGTAGCTAAATTACCTTCCGTTAAGGGACATGTTAATATTAACGTTGCACCATCCTGCCGGGCCAGTTGTTCGCCATAGGCACTGTCGGTCCAGGTAACAATTTGATAGCCTGCCTGCCGGAGGCTGCGGATTAACTGCCGTCCCTCGCCGGTACTCCCTACCACTAAAATCAAAACGCGCTGTCCTCCCTGTAGAAACTAAAAACCCCGGCTACTTTGCCGGGGGAACCGGTGGTGCCGCTAAACAGGCATACCTAAATACACCACCTCCCCGGGTTAAGGCCCTGGTGGCATCAGGATAGGCTGGCCTGTTGGCCAGGCATCATCGGTCGCTGCAAGTTCCCGCTTCCAGGCGGCGTTTTGCGCAACCTCTCCCCTGCCGGCGGCTAATTTAAGCCCGGTCTTCTCGAGACCGCGCACCCATTCTGTATGCATTTTAAAAAGCCATTGAAGGATAAGTTTAGATAACAAACAACTGAGAAGCAACATGATAAAACCCCCTGCTCCTACAAAAGCAGAGGGTTTGCTTGCCATACTCTGGCCAACCACCCCCTATCCGGCGTAGGGGTAAAGGTTCCCAGACAACCGGTATCCTGACTCGGGATCATGGCTCCAGCACCGCCTTCCCAGGTATTACCCAGTGGCTTTATTGGTGCTTGCTCCCCCTCACAGTGGCGGGACCGTGTCAGAATTGCACTGACTTCCCGTATTTGCCTGGAACATATTCACTTTAAGGTTATTCTATCATAACCTGGATAGGATGTCCAGGGGGTTTAAACGTGTTCTTAGATTCCTGATGATTTTTTGCCTGATAGAAGTTATGCCAGCCCGGCCCTTTGGGCAACGCGCAAGACTGCCTCATTAGCCTTCTTCCGAACCTCACCGGCATCTATAGTTTTCAGTTCGCCCTTCTCCATGACGATTTTGCCGTCCACCATGGTCATGGTAACATCAGAACCCCGGGCCTGGTAGACCAGCTGGGTGTAGACGTTGACGCCAGCCGCAGGCTGGGTATGGAGGCCCGCCAGGGAAACTATGGCCAGGTCGGCCTTTTTCCCTACTTCCAGGCTACCGATTTCCTTTTCCATTCCCATGGCCCGGGCCCCGCCCAGGGTGGTCATCTCAAAGACCAGGGGTGCCGGCATGGAGGTGGGACCATGGATAGGCTTCTGGATCAGCGCCGCCAGCCGCATTTCCATAAAGGCGTCCAGGTTGTTATTATTGGGCGCACCGTCAGCGGCCAGGGAGACTACCGTCCCCCGGCTCAAAAGATCCGGTACCGGGCATATGCCGGAAGCCATTTTTAAGTTGGATGATGGGCAGTGGACCACTTTAGTACCGGTGCGGGCCAGGATATCCTTCTCTTCTTCGCTGAGCCATATACAGTGGACCAGGATGAGGTCGGGGCCAGTGAGGCCGATATCGTCCAGGTAGAGGACATTACGCCGGCCGTGGAGTTTTTCCACAAGGGCGCATTCACCCCGGTTTTCCGAAGCATGGGTATGGATTTTAACGCCGTAATGGCGGGCGAGATCCCGGACTTCTAATAATAATTCCTCGGTACAGGAAACCACAAAACGGGGCTCAAAGGCGTACTGGATGCGGCCATTGTCGTAACCGTGCCATTTCTCCAGTAGGTTGACGCTCTCTTTCAGGGAGGCTTCGGTACTTTCCTTCAGGCTGGCCGGGACATCATCGCCAAAGTCCATCATCACCTTGCCGGTAATGGCCCGGATGCCGCTTTGGGCGATGGCCTCAATGGCCGCCTCCGTATGGTGGACACTTTCCATGTCTACGATGGTGGTCGTACCGCTTAAGAAGAGCTCACTGATGCCCAGCAGGGCGGAATAATAAAGGGACTCGGGATCGTGGGCTCCTTCTAGGGGCCAGATACGCAGGCGCAACCAGTCCAGGAGTTCCAGGTCGTCGGCGCGGCCGCGGAAGAGGGCCTGGCAGAGGTGGATATGGGGCTGGATGAGGCCGGGGATGACTAGCTGGCCCGTAGCATCGATGATCCGGTTGGCGGTGACCGGCGTCCGGCCAATGGCGGCGATGCGGTCGTTCTCGATGTAGATATCGCCCTGGAATACTTCCCTCTGGGGGTTCATGGTGACCAGGGTACCGTTCTTGATTAAAATACTCATTTCTGCTCTCCTTCTTTTTCCCGCAGGGCGGCCAGGATTTTTTCCGGTGTAACCGGTAACTCCGTAATGCGAACTCCTACAGCGTTATAAATGGCATTGATAATGGCCGGTACTGTGGGGATGGTGGCGGGTTCACCCACTCCTTTAGCGCCATAGGGGCCGGTGGGCTCATAAGTTTCCACAATCAGGGGTTGAACCTCGGGCATATCCAGGGTGGTAGGTATCAAATAGGTGGAAAAGGAATTATTAACGATCCGGCCATGCTGCAGGTGGACCTTTTCCAGCAGGGCCATGCCGAGGCCCTGGGCGATACCGCCTTCAATCTGTCCCTCTACCCCTTTCCTATTAACGGCCCGGCCGACATCATGGGCAGCGATGAATCTTAAGACCCGAACCTGGCCCGTTTCCGTATCCACTTCCACTTCCGCAATCTGGGTACCAAAGGCATAGGGCCAGTAGGGCGCTCCCTGGCCGGTCTCCCGGTCAACGGCTGTGGTATGGGTGACGAAGGTCCCCTGCCCTACCAGGCGGCAGCCGGCCAGGCGGGCCCGGGCGGCAGCCTCGGGATAAGTTATTTGTTTCTTGGGGTAACCCTTGACGTAAATTATTCCTTCGCGGGCTACCAGACCGGCAATGGTATTGACCCCTAAGATGGTCCGGGTGTACTCAAAAAGGACTTCCCGGGCCTCGCGGCAGGCCATTTGCACGGCATTGCCGGAGGCATAGGTCTGGCGGGTGGCCGCCGTCGTGCCGGCATCAGGGGTGGTATCGGTGTCAGCGGTGATTACTGTTACCCATTCATAGGGCACCCCGAGTTCCTCAGCAGCAATCTGGGCCAGGACGGTGCTGGAACCCTGGCCGCAATCTACTGCGCCGGTGCGGACGGTGGCCGTGCCGTCATCGTGGATTTCTACCGTAGCCGTTGAGACATCGGGAAAACCATTACCGTAGCCGGTACCGTAGAAAAAGCAGGCCATACCAATACCGCGTTTTTTACTCATCCTGCTTCCCTCCCGGTATTAACTCTTCCAGCGACCAGCCTGCGGCCCGGGCCGCCTGGAGCATGGTGTCTATAAGGCCGACACTGCTTTCCAGGACCTGGCCGGTGGCAGTTATATCCCCCTGGCGGAAGGCATTGAGCCAGCGGATTGTAAAAGGATGGATCCCCAGGCGGCTGGCCAGTTCATCCATCTGGCTTTCGTAAGCCAGGGGCGGCTGGGTGGCACCAAAACCGCGCATGGCGCCGGTAAAGGGATTATTGGTATAGACCGCGTAAGCATCAATCTTGACGTTGGGGATGACATAAGGACCGGTGGCATGGATGGCCGCTTTGCGCAAAACGTTAGGGGCCCAGGAAGAATAGGCGCCGCTGTCGCCGATGATTTCCGCCTCCAGCGCCGTTAACTTTCCATCCCTGGTGGCCCCGGTCTTATAGCGCATGATCATGGGGTGGCGCTTGCTGTGGGCCAGGAAGGATTCTTCCCGGGTAAGGACCATTTTAGCCGGCCGCGAGGTATGCACGGCCAGCAACGCCACCAGGGTCTGCAGGGTCATATCTTCCCGGCCGCCGAAGGCACCGCCCACGGCCGGGGCCACGATGCGGATGCGGTCCTGGTTCCAGCCCAGCACCCGGGCTACTTCTGTCCGGTCCCAGTGAACATACTGGGTGGCCACGTAAATTACCAAGTGGCCGCGCTCATCCACCCGGGCCACGGCGGCCTCCGGCTGGAGGAAGGCATGGTCCAGGAGCTGGGTGCGGTAGGTATTTTCCACAATCACGTCGGCCGCGGCAAATCCTGCTTCGACATTACCTTTGCGGATGGGCAGGTGGTAAATAACGTTGTCCCGGTCGGGATGGACCCTGGGAGCCCATGGCTGCATGGCAGCGATGGGATCTAAAAGGGCCGGGAGTTCCTCATAAGTTACCTTTACTTTGGCGGCCCCGGCCCGAGCGGCGGCCGGGGTGGTGGCACCTACCAGGGCGACGACGTCATTCACCGAGCGCGCCTCGTCCCGGGCCAGGACGGGCATGTCCTGGTAGACGACGCCCTGGCCGTTATGGCCGGGAATATCACGGGCCGTAAGGACGCAGAGGACCCCGGGTACCTCCAGAGCGGCCGAGGTATCTATATTGATAATCCGGGCATGGGCGTAGGGACTGCGGACGGCCTGGCCGTAGATCATCCCAGGGAAATTAACATCAGCCGGGTAGATGGCCTGGCCGGTGACTTTAGACCGGGCATCCACCCTGGGCGGGGAAGTGCCGATAATCGGCATGTTAAACCTCCTTCCGGTAGTTATAAAAAACCAGGCAACCGTAGCGCAGCAACGAAGGACTAACTTCGTAGCCGGGCAATTTGCGGTTGCCTGGTAGAAACCCTCAGGCCGTATTGCTGAGGATATACGAAGTATAATTATAATTCGACTTGTTACAGTTAAAATCCTGCTAAAGTTTTAAAGATGGGGTTAGGGAACCTGAACCAAACCGGCGGCACGCAGGGCCAGGAGCCGCTAACATCTGTTCGCAGACCCCTTGTTATTTTGGCAAGCAGGGCGATGGTGGGCATTACCACCAGTGTCGGCCTGGGGCCTACAAAGCTACTGGCCAAGATGGCGGCCGAGATGCAAAAGCCCGACGGCCTGACGGTCCTCGATTACCCTGACGTTCCTAAAAAGATGTGGCCCCAGATGTGGCCCCTGCCGGTGAAGGAGCTTTTCGGCGTAGGTCCCCGGATGGAGGCGCATCTGGCCAAGCTCGGCATCCATACCATCGGCGACCTGGCCCGTGTAACCGGGGTCGAAGCCCTATGCTACCCGAAAAGTAGATGCCATGCCTTCTTTTATTGCGTCTGCTCTATGCTAACTCTCTGGTTTCGCTTTCTTGATGATCATTACTTAAGGTTAGCTCATGAATTCCCCTGGTGTAGAAGCTAAATAACCCGAACAGTACGCCGACAGCAGCTATTTTTATAGCGTAATCGAGGAATTTTTTACCAATCAAGGCTATCTGGGTGGCTGCCGGGCCGCCTATGAGAAATCCCGCACCAAACATGAAAGCCACCAGCGCACCAATGAGGACGGCAATTAAAACAAAGATGCCAAAAAGGTTGTTAAAAAGGTCTACCAATGCTTTATTCATTTCAATACCTCCTAGCCAGATACTTGTACGTTCTCGAAAACTTCCAAATGTTGGTACTCAAACCCTTCAGGAAGGGTTTTTATTTTTTCTCCCCAGCTCCTATGGGGTATAGGGATAAATAGGTGCCGAAAATAGGCGTTTGAGTTAGTACGTGTGCGATTTAGATTGTATTGCTTCTAATTCCATCCATTACGGCAAATTTTAACCTTTGACTTTTTCAAAACGCCACCAAAATTTGGGTAGAAGTATTTTTCAATACCCTATTTGAGGTGGTGTTTTGTTTATGCTCCTTACCTGTCGCTGCCACTCTGATTTCCAACAGTTCCTGCGGGAAAGACTGCTTTCTTTGGCTCTTTCGGAGCCAGAAAGGTTGTTGTCTTTCTCCACCCAGTTGCCAGGGTCTGGCTCCTTAATCTGGACCCAGCCATCCCTTTCTTGTTATCCCGTTATTCTGCTTTTGGCCGCTCAGCTGAGTTCGAGCCGGTTGACTTGCTGCGTTCTTTGGTATTGATGACTAATTTGAAGATCGCTGGTATTTCGCAATGGGTCTCGATGCTCATACGGGATAAGGTCCTGGCTATCCTTTCGGGTTTCGAACCGCATAAGACGCCTGGCGTCGGTACTTTTTATGATTTCTTCCACCGCTGTTAGCTGGAGGATAGCACGAAAATTCGTGACCGCCGCCTTAAGCTGCGTCCTTTTTTGGCGAAACTTAAGGATAGACTTAAGTCTGGTCAGAAGCTTGCCCCTTCTTTTACTTGGGGTTTTCTGGAGGTTTACGAGACCTACATAACTTATTTAATAAATATAGGTAAGACGCCGATAAGGAGTAAGAAGGTGACTATAAGGTGAGCAAATACCCAGACGTAAGTCATTAGCCGTCTCCCAAAACTTGGACCGGGCAATCCCCATAGCCGTATACATGGCCAGGGCCAGGGGCGGGGTCATACCTTCCATTACTCCGGTAATGGCCGGCATAACGACAGCTACCAGGAAAGGATCGAGGCCTACCGCCGCACCGGTAGAGATAATGGCTGAACCCAGGATGGCTACCTGGGAAGATCCGGGTAAAACCATCCCCAGGAAAGCGGTAAAGACGACTATCAGTAAGGCCCAGCCTGCTTTACCCAGACCGAAACTCAAGAACCAGGTCTTAATTGCTTCGCTCATTTCTACTTTCTGGAACACCAGGGCAATGGCGTAGGCAAGGTAAATAGTAGCCGAAACCGGTACTACCCCTTTTAAGCTATCCCGGAACATGGCGAAAACGCTATTCAGGTTAAAGCCACCGGGAATCTCCTTGCGTCCGACAATAATGGTGTAGAAGGTACAGAACCCTGCCGCCATCAGGAGCACCGAAGCGGAAAAGGCCTTGGCGCCATCAGGACCATAGCGGGCTATAAGGGTAGTCTTAAAAACTGAATCGATAATAATCGGACCCAGGATAAAAACCGGAATTAGTAGGGCGCTCCAGCCTTCTTTGAGGGCCTGGGCCAGGTTGGGCCGCTCCTTTTTAGGTACGGGCTGTACCCTGTAATATTTGCAAAAGGCCAGCAGGGTGAGCCAGCGTTGTAGAATCAACCAGCCGAAAACAATATATAGCCCCAGCCAGAAAGTAGAAAGGGAATATTTATCGGGGTATAAAGTCGAGAATATGGCAAAAGCGACCAGATTTAAACCGGGGCCAACCTGGTTACCCAGCATGCTGGCCGCCATTTCCACCGTTGCTGCCAGGTGGCGGGGAAAACCGCTCCGGATCATGGCCGGGATGGTAAAAACACCGGTAGCCGCGACGTTGCCCGGTCCGGTACCGTCATGGTCGCTAGGGCGCAACTGCCAAAAAGGGAGACATAACCGGCACCACCTGGCAGACCGCCAATGAACGCTAATATAATGTTAATTAACTCAACGTTCGCAGTTGATCTTTTTGAGTACCGTGATAAAATAAAGTTTTATTAAATAATAGGCAAAATACCCTTTTTCTGGTATACATGGAACCAGCAAATAACTCATCAACCGAAAGGAAAGGTGTTTTGCTTGCCTCCCATTATAACAGAGTTATCCGAAAATATCTAGATCCAGACCCGAATTAGTAGTTTCTTTAAGCGCTTTAACGTCAAGGAGTGCTTAAAAGAGGCCAGGATCAAGAAACTAAACGGTTATTCAATCGTCGCCGTTGTGCATTATGATGGTTAGCCCTGTTGTCGACCAATACCACCATTTCGGAATTAAGAAATCATTCGGATTTACGGAATGCGCTGGGACATCGAGGTCTACTTCAAAATGTGTAAGTCGTTTCTGGGTCTGGCCAAAGAATTCCAGGTCCGGGACTACGACGCCATGGTTGCCCACACCACCCTGGTCTGTGTCCGCTACATACTGCTCAGTATCGAAAATCGAAGAAAGCAAGGATGACCTTCCTGGGGCGGAATCTTCTACGAAATGTGCGAAGAGATTGAAAACATTAGCTTTGCAAAAGCATTCGTCATTCTCCTTGAGTTATTTACGCAGGTGCTTCGGGATAAATTGTACTTACCTGATGACGTGCTGGAAGAAATATTAGACAGCTTTATGGAATCCCTGCCGGAGTTTTTTAAAAAACGCTTGTTAACCCGGGCAGCAGCATAAATTTGCCTTGAGTTATTTACCACGACTTTTTCGAACAAACAATATTCCATCCTATCTTCCGCACCCTGTGAGCAACCCCAAAATAATTTTATAGGAGTTTTACAGGGTACAGGAAGAAATAATAGTAGAGGGAATCTTCAAACATTTCATGTCGAAACATTCCTCTAAGAGAGTTCTGGAGGAATGTTCGATGCCTGTAGCAATCGATAATATGCGCTTCTTCAGGGCCGGTCCTGCCGCCCTTATCGCCAGGCTGTGTGACGTCCTGAAGATAGCAGAAATCATAGATGCCGTAGTTGACTGGGACCCGGTACAGTGTCATCTTTCTCCGGGAAATCGGGTTAAGGCGCTGATAATTAATCTCCTGGTTGACCGGGAGGCTCTTTATCATGTGGAGCGCTTTTATGAGAACCAGGAGCTGGAGGTCTTGTTTGGCGCTGAACAACAGCTCCGGCCTGAAGATTTTAACGATGATGCCCTGGGCCGGGCCCTGGATAAACTCTTCGCCAGCGGCCAGTTAAAAAAGCTCTTTTCGACCATTGCCTTAACTGCCGCCGCAACCCACAGCGTGCTCATTGAAGGCATCCATGTGGATACCACCTCTATATCCGTGCATGGCGCCTATGAGGGCGAAGGAGATTTAGACATCACTTTCGGTTTTAGCAAAGATCATCGCCCCAACCTCAAACAATTTCTCATCGGCTTGACCGTAAATAGAGATGGGTTGCCCATTTTGGCTCAGAGCTTGGACGGCAATACCAGTGATAAGTCCTGGTACCCCCAGGTTATCGAGGAATTGGTCCAAACCTTCAGCCCGGCAAAGCTTAAAGGGATTATTTTTGTGGCGGACTGCGCTCTGGTAACTAAGGATAACCTGGCTCTTTTAGTTCAGGAGAACAAACCTGCCCTCCAGTTTATCTCCCTGTTACCGGAGAACTTCGGCCTTAACAAGGAAATTAAGGCCGAGGCCTTCCGCACCGGTTTCTGGCAGGAGATCGGGAAACTGAGCCCAAAGAAAGATGCTGCCTGCTATAAAAGCCAGAGCTTTGTCCGGGAAATAGACGGCCGCGGTTACCTGTTAATCGTGGTCCACTCCACAACCCTGGATAAGCGCAAAGAGAATAGTCTCTTGAAAAAGTGGGCCAAGCAAAGAGAAGTTCTGGAAAAGGCCGCCAAAGATCTTTCCCGGCGTCCCTTCGCCTGTGAGGCCGACGCCAAAAAAGCCATAGAACTCTTCTGCCAGGAATACCGCCACCAACCTTTCATCTTGAAAGGCACGGTTACGCAAGAAATAGTGAGTAACTATGTCAAACGGGGGCGGCCCAGGAAAGGAGAGCAGCCATTAAACACAATTGTCTACCATGCCCACATCCAGATAGAGGAAGACCGGGAAGCAATGGCCCATGAAAAAGACCTTGCTTCCACCTTTGTCCTCATTACCAACCTCATGGATACCAAAGCTTACCCCGACCGGGAGGTACTTAAGGAGTATAAGGAACAGATGCTGTTGAGAGACAGTTCCGTTTCTTAAAACAGCCGGTCCTCCTGGGACCCATCTTCCTTAAAAACAAAAACCGGGTAGAAGCCATGTCTTTTGTTTTTCAGCTAGCTCTTCTGGTGGCAGCTTACCTGGAGTATCGGGTCAGAAAAAGTCTGGATCAAGAGGAGTCCTCCTTAATCCTGCCGGGGAAACGTAAGAGCACTAACCCTACAGCCAGGGCACTCCGGGAGATGTTCGATTATCTCCTGGTAGTTAAACAGGGTTCGGACCGGGCGTTAATCAACTATCAGGGGCCGGAGGTGATTAGAGCTCTTGAACTTGCCGGCTTCGGTAAGGAAATATATCTTTTTCCACCTCACGGTAGTGGATAGAAGTTTTACGCACTACAAAAAATGAGTGGCAATTATATCCAATGGTGCGGAATGTAGGTTCCATCCGTGAATGGTTGATATTTTATCCTAAACGGTTAATATTTAAGCTTAAACGGTATCCGGAAGCTTTTGTGGTTACTTTGAGCAATCGAAATATAGCCTCTGCGGTTAGCCGGCGGACAAGGCCCCCCACTCTTGATCCCTTAAGCTTCGAAGAGGAAAATGAACTTTTACCGTAAAGCGTTGCTTCGGTAGGCTTTTGCCTGATTTGCCAGGGCTTTAAAAAAGTTCAAATATATGGACTCGTCGGTCATTTTCTCCGGGTGGAACTGCAGGCCCAAGACAAAGGAGTGGTTTTTGCTTTCGATGGCCTCGACCACGCCGTCTTCCGCCCTTGCCGCCACGATCATCCCCGGGCCGACCTTTTCCACAGCCTGGAGGTGCAGGCTGTTCACGGGCAGGTGCCGCTGCCCCACAATCCGGTGGACCAACGTATCCGGTTCAATCTCCACCGCGTGGGCCGGCGCGGCGGGGGGACTTGTCTGGCAGTGCGGGTGTGGTTCGGGGAGGCGCAGGCACAGGTTTCCGCCCGTTACCTCATTGATCATCTGGTGGCCGCGGCAAATTCCCAGCAGGGGCATGTCCCTGCGCAGAGCTTCGGCAATCAACCGGTAGTCGGAGGCGTAGCGGGCCGGGTTTTGTTCCTTCAGGCCGGGCAAAACCGGCTCGGCCAGCATGTCCTTGGGCAGCGGCCGCACCCCGCCGGTGACCACCAGTGCATCAAGACGATCCAGCAGACCCCGCAAAACCGTTTCATCTTTAACCGCCGGCAGCATGACGGGCACGGCCCCGGCTAACTCCACGGCCCGGGCGTATTCCCGGTTAGTATAGTAAAGATCGGCCCCGGGCACCGGGGAATTTTCCAGGATGGTTTCAAAAGCCACCGTGATTCCGATAATAGGAAGCAAAACTTTTCTCTCCCCTCGAAAATAAGTTAAGTGCCAGGTACTTAACTTATTTAATAAAGGTGGCAGGCGACGAAATGGTCCCCGCCCACGTCTTTTAGCGTCGGCACGATTTGGGTACAGACGGGGTCTTTTTTCTCCGGGCAGCGGGTCTGGAAGCAACAGCCCGGGGGCGGGTTAAGCGGACTGGGGATCGTCCCCTCCAGGAGGATGCGCTCGCGCCGCCGGATTTTGCTGATTTCCGGAATGGCGGAAATCAGCGCCTTTGTGTAAGGATGCCGCGGGGCGGTCAGCAGTTCCTCGCTGCCGGCGATTTCCACCACCCGCCCCAGGTACATCACGGCGATCCGGTTGCTGATGTGGTGAACCACGTTGATGTCGTGAGCGATGAAAAGATAAGTAAGCCGGAACTGTTCCTGCAGGTCCATGAGCAGGTTGATAATCTGCGCCTGCACAGATACGTCCAGGGCGGATACCGGCTCGTCGGCGACGATAAACCGGGGGTGCACGGCCAGCGCACGGGCAATTCCGATCCGCTGGCGTTGCCCGCCGCTTAACTGGTGGGGGTACTGGTTTAAATGCCAGCGGCTTAAGCCCACCCGTTCCAACAGCTCTTCCATTTCGCTCGGCCGCTCCGGCCCCGGTACCCCCCTCATCCGCAGGGGCACGTCCAGAATCTGTCGGACCGTTTTACGGGGGTTCAACGAAGAGTAAGGGTTTTGGAAAATCATTTGCACCTTTTGCCGGAAGCTTTTGCGCTCCTGAGGGGACAGCTCCTTTACCGGCCTCCCCTCAAACCGCACTTCACCCGCCGTTGCTTCGTACAAACCCACTACCGTGCGCCCCAGGGTACTTTTCCCCGATCCGCTTTCCCCCACCAGGCCGAGGGTTTCCCCCTCCCGGATGAACAGGTCCACGCCATCCACCGCCTTCAGCCAGCCCGGGCGCTGCCCGAACAGGCGGCTGGCCAGGCTGCGCTGGACCGGGAAATATTTTTTTAAGCCGTTCACCTCTAACAAATTTCCGGCCCTCATGCCGCTCCCTCCTTAATTAAGCTCCCGCCAGCACCACAAAACGTGCCGGTCTCCCGCTTCCACCGGCTCCGGAACGAGGCGGGCGCACTCCTTTCCGGCCAGCGGGCAGCGGGGGTGAAAAGCGCAGCCAGGCGGCAAATCCGCTAGGTCAGGGACCGTTCCGGGGATGGTGGTCAGGCGGGCGCCGTGCGTAATCCCCGGCAGGGGCACGGCGCTTAGCAGTCCTCGTGTATAGGGATGGCGCGGGTCCTGTAGGATTACCTCTGCTGGACCTTTTTCCACGATGCGTCCAGCGTACATGACGGCGATTTCTTCGCAAAGATCCGCGGCCAGCGCCAGATTGTGCGTCACCAGAATGATCGAGGTATGGTGCGTCCGGTTGATCTTCCGGAGCAGTTCCACGATTTGCGCCTGGATGGTCACGTCTAAAGCCGTGGTCGGCTCGTCGGCCAGCAGCAGCTTGGGCTCGCAGGCAAGGGCAATGGCGATGATCGCCCTTTGCTGCATCCCGCCGCTGAACTGATGCGGGTATTCCAGGACGCGGTTTTCCGGGGAAGGAATGCCCACCTCCTGCATCAGCTCTAAGACCCTTTCTCTCTCCCGGCCCCGATACAGACCGTGAATTTTTAAAGATTCGGCAATCTGGTTACCGATATTATAGACCGGGTTCAAGGTGGTCATGGGGTCCTGAAAGATCATGGAAATTTCTTTCCCGCGCACGGCACGCATCGCCTGCGGCGAAAGGGCAAACAAATCGGTTCCCTCATAAATAATCCGGCCCTCCAGCAACACGTCTTTTTCCGGAAGCAGGCGCAAGATGGCGTTTAAAACGGTGCTTTTCCCCGATCCCGACTCGCCCACGATGCCCAGGATCCGGCCTTTATCCAGGTGCAGGGAAACTTCGCTCACCGCCCGGACCATGCCGTGCCTGGTCTTAAACTTTACGGATAAATGCTTGATATCCAACATGCGCCCAATCACCTTCTTGTCAATGATCTGGACAATTTTTACTTACTCCCGGGCCTGTAGGCGGGGATCGGTGATATCCCGCAGCGTTTCGCCCAGCAGGTTGATGCCCAGCACTAAAAACAGGATGGCTAGGCCGGGAAGGGTGGAAATCCACCAGGCGTTTATCAACGTGTCCCGGCCGGCGGCGATCATCGAGCCCCAGGCTGGCACCTCCGGAGGGACGCCCAAACCCAAAAAGCTTAAAGAAGCTTCCATAATAATCATGTACCCGATGCGCAGCGTGACTAAAACCACCAGGGAATGAATCACGTTGGGCAAGACCTCGGCCACGATGATCACCGGGCCGGGCCGCCCCAGCATCCGGGCCGCCTCCACGTACTCCTTAGTCTTTTCCGAAATGATTTCGCCCCGCAGCAGCCGGTAAAACTCAATCCAGGCCTTGATACTCAGGGCGATGATCAAATTAAGCACGCCCGGTCCTAAAATGGCCATGGCGAAAATGGCGAATAAAAGGTAAGGGACGGCCATTAAAAGATCGGCCACCCGGGAAACGATCCGGTCAAACCAGCCCTGGTAATAACCGGCGATGCTGCCCAGCACGCTCCCCACCAGAAGCGAAATCAACACAGAAAACAGCCCGACGCTGATCGAAACCCGCGACCCGTAAATAATCCGGGACAAAAGATCCTGCCCCAGCTGGTCCGTTCCCAGCAGGTGCTGCAAAGAGCCCCCGGCCGCCCAAGCGGGAGGCAGAAACCGCGCCCGCAAATCCATTTCCGTCGGGGAATAAGGTGCCAGTAACGGGGCCGCAACCGCTACCACCAAATAGAGCAAAATGATGATCGCCCCGATCAGGCCGGACGGGTGGGCCGCCAGTTCCTGCACGGTCTTTTTCCAGGGGGAGGCGTTTGCCGCACGAGGCGGTGCGGGCAGCGGCGCAGTCGACAACTCCTGCAATCGAAGACCCCCTTTCGCGGGATAATAATTTTCACAGAGAAATCTTCGGATTTAAATAGGTGTAAACGATGTCCACGAGCAAATTGGCCAGGATAAAGGTGATTCCGTAAAGCATTACGGCTCCCTGAATCACCGCGTAGTCCCGGTTTAAAATCGACTGGACGACCAAGCGCCCTAAGCCGGGCCAGCCGAACACCGTTTCCACAATCATATTTCCGCCCAGTAAAACGCCCATTTGCAGGCCCACCACGGTGACCGTGGGGATCAGCGCATTGGGCAGGGCGTGTTTGAAAATAACCGCGGTCTCCTTCAACCCTTTCGAGCGGGCCAGCTGGACGTAGTCGTGGCGCAGCACCTCCACCATGCTGGAGCGGCTGATCCGGGCCACGATCGCCAGCAATTCCGCCCCCAGAGTGACGGCAGGCAAGACCAGATGGGTAAACGCGCTGTGCAAAGCGGCCCAGTTACCCGTGAGAATACTGTCCAAAAGAAACAAACCGGTAATTTGGCGCAATTCCAGGGTCGGGTCGAGGCGGCCGGAAGTAGGCAGCCAGTGCAGGCTTACCGAAAAGATCAGAATTCCTAAAATGCCTAACCAGAAGGCCGGCATGGAAATGCCCAGGAAAGAAAAGCCCATACTTAGGCGGTCCACCCAGGAATTTTGTTTGACCGCCGAGTAAATCCCTACCGGCAGGCCGATCAACAGAGCAAACAAAAGGGCCGCTAGGGCAAGTTCAATAGTGGCGGGAAAAGTCTCCACAAGCAGGTCGGTCACCTTTTTGCTCTGCGTGATGGAATAGCCCAGATCCCCCTGCGCCGCCCCCCGGACAAAGTCGGCAAACTGGATGGCAATCGGCTTATCCAGGCCCAGCTGGCTGCGCATCTGCTCGATTTGCTCCTGCGTAACGTTTCCCCCGCTGCCCATCATAATATCCACGGGGTCGCCCGGCATGAAGCGAACCAGAAAGAATACGGCAATAATGGTCAAGATAAACAGCGGGATACTTTCGATCAGGCGCTGGACGACTTTGATGGTTTTCATCGACTCACCCTTCTTTAGACACCTTTACTTTCTTTGGACAAGACACCTTTCTTTTGGAGACGGCTTTCCGGCGGCTTTGCCCGCCGAACCGCAGGCGGTTCAGGCACCGCCTGCGGTTCGCGAACAACACGCACCCCACCGGAACTGCCGCTCGTCGGTCGTCAGTCGTTGGGGCGACAGTCTTCTTTTCGTCCTTTTGACGACGCTGTTTCAAAACCGGCAGGCGAACCTACGGAGTCTTATACCCGGCTTCCTTGAGCAGTTGCTTCGCCTTTTCCGGATTGTACGGGTAAGGTTTGATGCTGTCGTCGAAACCAAAGCCGCTAGGCAGAAAAGCCGTGCTCAACCGGTGGGCGTGGCTGCCGTAGATGGCGCCCAGCAGTTCATCCCAGTTCACGGCGTAATTTAGCGCTTGGCGGACTTTGGGATCGGTAATCTTTTTGTTATTTAATTCGATCATATAGCAGCGGGTTCCTTGCGTGGTGACAATTTTTACTTTCGGATCGTTTTGCAGATCTTTGGTCACATCCACCGGAATATCCTCGGCAATCTGGATCTCGCCGGCCTTCAGTGCCGCCACCCGGGTGGAAGGTTCCGGCAGCATCTTAAAGACCACTTTCTTCAGCTTGGCCGGGCCTACCGGGGGCAGGTCGGGGGAGCCGCCGTAGTAGCCGTCAAACCGCTCCAGGACGATCTGGGAATCCAGCTTCGCCTCCACGAGTTTGAACGGCCCGCAGCCTACCGGTTTTTCCGCAAACTTCTGGTCGCCCACCGCCTTCAAATACTTTTCCGGGACGATCTGCGTGTGCACCAGCAGCTGCAGGAACTGCGGACACGGTTTATCGAGGGTGAACCGGACGGTTCGGTTATCTACTTTCTCCACTTTCTTCAGGGGGCCCAAAAGGCCTACCCGGGGCGACTGCTTGCCGTTTATCCCGGTGGGTGAAAGGATCCGCTCGAAGGTGAACACAATGTCTTCAATCCGTAAAGGATCGCCGTTGTGAAATTTAATGCCGGGGCGGATGGTAAACTCGTAAACCGTCGGGCTGGGCCGCTTCCAGGATTCGGCGATTTCCGGCACAACCTTTCCGTCGGGTGTTCTGGTGACCAGCCCATCGAACATGTTGCGGATTACCGTTTCTGCTTCCCGCTCCCGGTGGTTGGCCGGGTCCAGCGAAGGAATGCGGTCGATATTCAGGCCCACCGCCAGGGTGTCCTTGCCGTCGCTTAAAGAAACGTCGTGCAGGTTGATCCGGTTGTCCATGGCCGGTTTATACCCTTGCACGTTAGCCGCAACCCCATGAATGATGTCCAGATAATAACCGAAAATCCAGGGCGCATCCTGGTAGAGGATCTGCTGGGCTTCCTTGTAAGCCTTTTCACGCTCCTGATCGTTATCCCCAAAGGCGCCTTTCTCGAGCAGTTCATCGAACTTCGCGTTACTGTAAAAAGAGTAGTTACCGCGTTCGTTCGTCTTTAGCTTCGGCACGGCCAGGTCAAAGGGGTCGAAAATGGCGCTCCCCCAGTCCTGGGCATAGGCCTGACGGTTGCCGGCCTTAATTTCGTTCAGCAGGGCGTTCTTTTCCCACACGCGCACCTGGGCATCCACGCCCACCTTTTTCAAATACTGCGCCACCGCCTCCAGTTCATGCTGGCGCGAAGCTACGCCGTCTAAAACCAGGGAAAGCGTCTTTTCGCCCTGTTTTTCCGCGGTGGGCTTGCTCCCCCCGCAGCCGGTCAGCAGGCCGGCCGTTAGAAAGAGCGCCAAACCAAGCAGCAATAACCTTTTCAGCAATTTACAATCCCCCTTCTTAATAGCTAATTTGCAGACAATTTCTGCACTAACCGAAAACTAGCAGAAAAATCGCGTATGCCCGTTATTTTACTTTCACCTCCTAGTAAAAAGTTGCCTGCTTGTTATGGATGTAGAAAGACCAGCTGATGGCTCTACTTCCTTATGAATAGTTTCTGTCGGCGGCCTGCTCCCCTGCTGGTGGACAACGCCGCTATTCTCCGGCCGCAGGTGGATATCATCCAGGTACATGGTCCCGCCGCAAACAACATTTAAAACTTGGTGCCCGCGGCAGATGCCGAAGATAGGCATGTTCCTTTCCAAGGCACCCAGCAGGTAGTCCCTTTCATTGGCAAAGCGTAGAGGGTTCTGGCTTTCTAAATCTTTAGCCTGGTCCCCTTTTAAAACATTGCGCTTGACACTGAGGACCTCGCCAGCGGCGATAAGGGCGTCAATGTTGTTTAAAGTCTCCCGGCGAATTTCGGGGTCGTTGACTACCGGTAGCAATAAAGGAATGCCACCAGCCTTCTCCACCGCTTCTACACAGGCCTTGACTGTGTAGATGAGGGACCAGCCCGGGACAACATTGCCCTGCTCCCATCCGGTAGTAATACCGACACGAGTGGAACGCATCTAATTGTTATACCCTCCTTTCATTTTTGATTATAACTTGTTATAACTATTGGATACGCAACTCGGTTTTCCTGCTGCCGAAACAGAGAAATACATCATATACAACGATAAAGCCCCCGGGGTGTTCGTAGTACTCCGGGGGCTTCTTTGCCAGAATCAGGCTTCATTGCACAGTCTTTTATTTACAATGATATTATACCATTATCGCCCCAATTGTCAATACCAGTTATAACCTTTTTCCCTGGTTAACCGGCCGGGTTATATAAAAGCTATATTTGTCGCCCCGGTAGGCGGCCTGCTTGTATTCTACCGGGCGGCCTTCGGCCGTATAAACCAGGGAAGTTACCAGGAGCAGAGGTTCCCCCTGTTTAACGCCCAATATTCTGGCCTGTTCCCTCCTGGCGGCAATGGCCTCAAAGGATTGGGTCAACATGGCAGGTGCGGGTATCCCTGCTTTTTCATACAAATCAAAAGTAGAAAAAGCAACTCTTTGCTGGGAAAGTTCGCGGGCCAGATCGCATAATTTTTGCCCCAGCTCGCCGGCGAAGTAGGAAAGGTAATATACCATGGGTTCATTGTTTCCCAGGCCCAGGAGTTCCATCCGCATCACATCGGTGGAAATGGGAATTGCCAACACAGTGGCCAGGTGATAGTCGGCCGGTATAAAGCTGGCGCCTAAATATTTTGTGGAGGGTTCCAGTCCTTTGCTACGCAGGGTTTCCTCAAAAGGGGTCACCCTTACTAGTTCCTGCTGGATGCGGGGTCGGGCGACAAAGGTGCCTTTACCGTGACTGCGATAAATAAGCCCTTCCCTGGTGAGTTCCGCCAGGGCCTGGCGCACCGTAATCCGGCTGACATTATACATGGCACAGAGTTCCTTTTCCGAAGGCAGGCGATCATCCGCCTTGAGGATGCCGTTTTTAATTTGACCTGCCAGGACATCTTTTAATTGTTGATAAAGGGGTTTGGATTTTTCCGGTGATATTTCCCATTCCCCGGGTTCTAATGGCAAAGTATTTTCAGGCATAGCTAAATCCTCCATAACTTGCAGCCTTGTTGTCATAACAAGACTAGCATAGTCCGGCGTTAAAATCAATATTAACGATAATTTATGACCGGCCCTTTAAACCTGTCCCTCTAAAATCTTATATTTTTTATTTTAACCAGAAGGAAAAACGACACCCATGTAGAATAGAAAAATTAACACGTTATAACACGTGATAACATCTTGGAGGGAAGAGTTATGGAAAGGAAACCGCTGCGCTTTCTCTGCCCCAACGGTCACCTGGGATTTGCCCCAATCAAGACGGGCAGTTTTTACCGGGGAGTTGCAACCAAGCCCGATTTCATCCTGGCTGACTCCGGTAGCGATGACATCGGCCCCGGGCCCCTGGGCGCTGACACCTCCACCAGCCCGCTGGAATGGCAAAAACACGACCTGGAGCACATGTTGCTCGCCGCCCGCAAGCTGGGTGTGCCGATGATCATCGGCTCCGCCGGCGACACTGGTGCCAACAGCCGCGTCGACCGTTACGTCAATATTATTAAAGAGCTTGCCGAGAAACACAACCTTCCCAAATTTAAAATCGGTTACTTCTACTCCGAAATAAGCAAGGACTACCTGGCCCGCAAAATGGAAAAGGGCGAAGCCATCAAGGGCCTGGACGGCCGCCCCGACCTGACCAGGGAAGAGCTGGAGAAGACTGATCGCATCGTCGCCGTGGCCGGCGTCCACCCCTACATTAAACTCCTAGATATGGGTGCCGACGTCATCATCGGCGGCCGCTCCAGTGACTGTGTTATTTTTGCCGCCCCGGCCATCCGCGCCGGTTTCCCGGAGGACCTAGCCTACTACCTGGGCAAGGTCCTGGAGTGTGCCTCCTTCTGTGCTGAACCCTACGGTGGTAAGGAGACAGTCATCGGCACCATTACCGAAACGGAAGTCCTGGTCACGGCCATGCACCCGGACCAGCGCTGCACCGTGGCCTCGGTGGCTGGTCACGCCATGTATGAAAGATCCAATCCCTACTACGAGTACGTCCTGGGTGGCATGCTGGATATGAGCAACTGCCGCTATGAGCAGTATGACGAGAAGACCTGCCGCATTACCGGGCCTAAGTTTATTCCTTCAAATGAATGGCGGGTGAAACTGGAGGGTTCCGGTAAGGTGGGCGAGCGCTATATCGGAATAGCCGGTATCCGCGACCCCTATACCATCCAGAACATCGACAAGGTCATTGAGTGGGCGAAGGCCCAGGCCCGGGAACGCTTCGGCGATACTGGTTATGAACTCCATTACCATGTTTTTGGCAGGAACGGAGTCATGGGTGACCTGGAACCGGTGAAAGAAATCCGCTCCCATGAACTCTGCGTCGTCGTCGAGGGTGTCGCCCCTACAAAGGCCATGGCTGAGGAAGTCGCCATGATCGGCACCCGGCAGATGTTTTATGCCCGCCTGCCAGAGGTTAAAGGCACTGCCGGCGGCGTCGCCTTTGTCATCGACGAAGTACTGCCGGCGTCACCCGCCTATATGTGGACCATAAACCACACCGTCACCCTGGATGACCCGTTAGAATTGTTCCCCACCTACCTGACGGAAGCAGGGAAGTAAGGAGGTAATATCAATGGCTACCGTAAAACTGATCAACCTGGCGAAAACCATCCGCAGCAAAAATGCCGGTACTGATAAAATTACCTTTGATATCATTTTCCGGGAAAAGGAAAACTACGAGCTGGTCAAAAAAAGCGGGGTCCTGACCCCGGAAACCATCTGCAAACTTTATGCTATCAGCCCGGAAAGAATCGCTGATTTCGTTGAATTTGACCCGGCTTATGCCATCAAGTTCACCATCTACCGGCGGCGGCCCAGCGGCAGCCCGGGAGATTCCGATGTATTTGGCTGCCAGCAATATGCACCCCTTCTTGATATCGAAGTGCCGGTGGACTAAACTCATCGCTATTCTTGACCCGGGAGGCATATATATGCCTCCCGGCACTCATAAATCTGGGGAACGGCCTGTTAATTAGAGGAACGGAAGCGGAGTAATTTCGTAATTGTCATAATTGAGCCCCTATCTCGGGCCTTGTTTATACACTATTACAGGAGGGCAACAACCCTATGTCCTTGCAATTACTGATTATCCTAGCCTATTTTGCCCTGACCATCGCCATCGGCCTTTATGCCCGGAAAAAGACCAGCAGCGCCAGATCCTTCCACGGGGCCGGCCTGGGTGTCCTGATGGTGGTCGTCGTCGGGGTCGGCGAGTGGCTTGGCGGCACTTCGACTACCGGTATCTCGGAATACGGTTTTATTGCCGGCCTTTCCGGGGCCTGGTATACCATAGCCAACGGTATCGGCGTCATTGTCCTGGCTTTATTCTTTGCTAAATTATACCGTAGCCTAGATACTGTAACCGTACCGGGGATTGTGGAAAAATTTCTCGGTGTCAACGCCCGCGTCGTTACCAGCGTTTTACTTATCTTCGTCATGATCACCGTCGGTACCGCCCAGGTCATCGCCGCCGGAACCCTGGGCGTCTCGGTCCTGGGCCTCAGTTACGAGACAGCTGTTGTCATCCTGGGAATCGGGTTTATCGCCTACACCCTGGCTGGGGGGATGACGGCCATCGGTTATACCAATCTAGTACACCTGATCGCCATGTACGGTGGCGCCGTCCTGGCCGTGGTCTTTGTCCTGGCCGACATCGGTGGGTTGGCCTCCCTCAAAAGTCACCTGCCCGCCCAGCCTTACTTTAGCTGGACCGGCATCGGCTGGTCTCATATCTCTTCCTGGATTATCGCATCCGTCCTCGGTGCCTGCACCGCCCAGGCCGGCATCCAGCCCATCCTGGCGGCAAAGGACGTCCGGGTAGCCCAAAAAGGGGCCTTTATTACTGCTTTTGTCGTCGCCCCCTTCGGTATTCTCACCGCCCTGCTAGGCATGGCCGCTAAAGTACGTTTCCCGGAGCTTGCCAATGCCAAGCTGGCCTTACCCACCCTAATGATGCACTTGAACCCGGCAGTCGGCGGCATTGTTCTGGCCTCTATAATGGCGGCTATCCTCTCGACTGTAGCGCCGATTATCCTGGCTGCCGGGACGATGTTTGCGAAAGACCTCTACCAGCGCCTCTGGTACCCGGAGGCCGGTGAAAAGCAGTTGTTGCTGGTTTCCCGGATAAGCACCGGTGCTGCCGGGATCGCCTGCCTGCTTCTAGCCCTCTTAATGTACGGCAGTACTCGCATCCTGGATATGGTTTATTTCGCCTATACCATCCGGGGTTCCCTCTTTGTCATCCTCCTGTTTGCCATCTACTGGCGCAAAACCTCGCCCCAAGGAGCCGTCTATGCGATGGTTATCACCGCCATGGCGGGATTCTTCTGGGTCTTTTATAAGGCCAAATATGGCCATTTCCCCGTACATCCCGCCTTTACGGAAACCTATGCTGCCGTGGTAATAGCCGTGATCAGCACCGTCGTTTTGAGCCTTATCACCGGGAAAACCGCGGGGCAACATAACGCCGGTGTCGCAACTCTCAATACTGCTTCAGGAGAAGACCGCTAAAGCGACCTGCAGGTGCAGGCCCCGGTAGTTACCACCGGGGCTCTTTACCAGGCTTTATGTTTTCCAACTTTAGCCCGAGCGAGTCTCAGTATGATCCTCTACTGCGCCCCGAGCCACTGGTCTGCGCTCCACTTCTACCATCCACGGCCATTTAAGCCGCCTGGAGAAAAAGGGCTACATCCGCCGGGACCCCCTTCGCTCTCGGGCTATCGAAATCGTTGAACCAGGCCCAACCACAACTGTCGCCGAAAGCGGTGATATCGTCGTCGCTCTGCTGGGCGAGGAAGCCACCGTCAGATATTTCTACCGCTACGAAGACCATGTTGAACTGGTGCCGGCCAACAGCCAAATTCAACCCATAAAAGCCCGCGAAGTGACCATCCTGGGGAAAGTGATCGGCCTTTCAAGGCGCTTCGCTTAACTGGCAGAGTCCTATATGTATCCCCTGCCAGCAGAAATTTCCACCGCACATTTGTTCTTTTCCCCCTTGCTTCCTCCCCGACGCCGGAGTTATAATATATCCAAACATTTGTTCCGGCGGTGAGCTTAAATGTCTTCCTCCTGCACCATCCTCCTCTGCGACGCCAACAGCTTCTTTGCTTCCGTCCACCAGGCCCTGGATCCGGCTTTACGCGGGCGCCCGGTTATCGTCGCCGGCCGGGAGACCACCCGCCACGGCATTGTCCTGGCAGCCAGCTATGAGGCCAAAAGGGGTTACGGTATTAAAACCGGGATGACCGCCCGGGAGGCGCGTAGCCTCTGCCCGGAAGGCATTTTCATCCCTCCCCGCCATGACCTGTACATCGAATTTTCCACCCGCCTTTTACGCATCATGCGGGACTTTACTCCCCTGGTGGAGCCCTTCTCCATTGATGAAGCCTGGCTGGATGTCCGCGGCTGCCGGGAACTCCACGGTTCCCCCCTGGCCATTGCCGCCGGTTAAAGAAGCGGATTAAAGACGAAGTGGGCATTACCATCAGCGTTGGCCTGGGGCCTTCCAAGCTCCTGGCCAAGATGGCGGCTGAGATGCAAAAGCCCGATGGCCTGACGGTCCTGGATTACCCGGATGTCCCTAAAAAAATGTGGCCCCTGCCGGTGAAGGAACTTTTTGGCGTCGGTCCCCGCATGGAGGCTCACCTGGCCAAACTTGGCATCCATACCATCGGCGACCTGGCCCGTTTTCCCGTCGAGGTACTGGTCAGGCGCTTCGGTGTCGTGGGGCAGGTTTTACACCAGTGCGCCCTCGGCATCGACTACAGCCCGGTGGACCCTCACTCCCTGGATAGAGTTAAATCTGTCGGCCACCAGATCACCCTCCCCCGGGATTACTACAGCTACGAAGATATTGAGGTGATTTTACTGGAGCTTTCCGAGCTGGTGGCCCGGCGGGTGCGCCTGGGAAATTACCTGGGGCGTACGGTGACCATCAGCCTTAAAGACGCTGAGTTTAACTGGCTAGGACGTTCTTACACCCTGCCCTATTATACCGATACGGCTGCCGATATTTACGCGGCGGCCCGGCAACTCCTCCACCGCCACTGGCCGCCCGGGCGGCCAGTGCGGCTGGTGGGAGTGAACCTGTCCGGGCTGGTACCGTCAGCGGCACGCCAGGAAGACCTTTTCGGCCGGGTGGAAAAACAGGCCCGGCTGGACCGGGCCTGCGACCGGTTAAAAAACCGCTACGGGGAAAGGGTCATCCACCGGGCGGCATCCCTAACTCAGGCAGGTGTCCTCTATGCGCGGGGCTAACGCTTTGTATGAAGGCCACCGGTTGATGCTGCCGGGGCTCAAAGATCGGGCCACGGCTACCTGCCGGGGCTGCCGCTACTATGTCCTGATCCTGGGTCGGGAGGAAAATAAACCGGCCTGCCTGGCCACCCTGGATCTCTATCTTACCGGGGAACGCCGGGTGCCGGGGGAACTCCAGGCCCGGGACTTTATCTGGCTGGCCGGTAAAGAGGCCCTGGTCAAGGCTGTGGAGAAGGTCCGGCCGGAAAGGCAGGCCTGCGGCTTCTATTGCCCGCGGGAGTAACGCGGTTTGCCAAGGAGGAGGTTTATTTGGATTTCCCCCGCTTCTCCACCGCCTGGATTCTGGCCAGGGGTGAGGGGTGGGATGAGG
Organism: Moorella mulderi DSM 14980; assembly: GCF_001594015.1. Lineage (GTDB taxonomy): Bacteria > Bacillota > DSM-521 > Neomoorellales > Neomoorellaceae > Neomoorella > Neomoorella mulderi. Next base: position 278,498 of record NZ_LTBC01000002.1, on the reverse strand, counting down.
AGAGCCACTCGATAAAGGCCGGCAGGGCCACATCACCGAGATTCTTCCGCGCCAGGTCCACTTGCAACCTGATCATGGCCCCGGGGTTACCGGTAAGCTCCAGGGCCACCCGGTCGGCTTCAGTTTCATAACAGCGGGAGATGGCGTTCTGCACCGGCTGGCCCAGGAAGGACACCAGCTGGATAAAGAGGAGCATGGCTACCAGGAGGTGGGGCGGGTATGGCCCCGGCCGGGCTATCTCGTAGGTGAAGGTTAGTTTCAGGACGGCATATAACAATCCCAGAAGCAAGAAATTAGCCACGATACCCCACAGCAATCCCCGGAGAATATGGCCGCGCTGCCAGTGGGCCATTTCGTGGGCGATTACGGCTTCTACTTCATCAGGGGGATAATCGGCCAGCAGGGTATCATAAAGAACGATGCGTTTGGTAGCCCCCAGGCCGGTAAAATAGGCATTGGCTTTGGTGGTCCGGCTGCTAGCATCCATTACTAACACTTCCTTAACCTTCAACCCGGCGCGGCCGGCTAGCTGCGTAACCATAGTCTTAGTCGGGCCTTCTGGGATAGGCTGGAAGCGGTTAAAGAGGGGCGCGACTAGGAGCGGCCAGAGGAAGGCGGAGATAAAGAGCCAGCCGGACAGAAAGAGGCCGGCGGCGGCCCACCAGGTATGGGGCCAGCGCCCGGTAGCCCAGAAAAGGAGGAGCACCCCGGCTCCGGAAAGGATTAGATCGAGGACGCCACCCTTGAGGTAATCCAGCCACCAGGAAGTCAGGGTTTGGGTGGAGAAGCCCCACTGGTGCTGGACGATAAAGCTGCTGTAAAAATTAAAGGGTAAAGCCACTGCTTTTAGCGACAGCCAGATAAGGACGAAATAGATTACCAGGGCCGGATAATAGCGCCCGCCGGTCAGGCATAAAGCTCCATCCGACCAGGCGGCTGCCCGGGTACTGGCGACCAGCCAGACCAGGAAGGCTATTTGGGCCAGGAAGGCCAGGATACTTACCAGACGCATGGTCTGCTGGTAATGCCGCGCCCTTTCCACCTCGGCCGGGGTGAAATATTGCCAGGCAGCATCCGGTACTTGGCCCGGAAAGAGGGTAAAAAAGATAAAGGCCAGGCTGAAGATGCCTGCCAGGATTAAAAGGGTGGTCCAGACCATGCTGGCTTTAGCCGTCATTAAACTGCCCCCCTCTACCACCTGCCCTCGATGCTATTTTATTCGTCCCGGGCGGCTCTATTCTCCCGCTTAAATTTTTAGTAAATGGAGCCGGATTACCTCTGGCCCCTGAGGCTACAGGGTTGCATATCAACAGTGGCCGGCCGTTCAAGACGCCTTTTTATAGCTGTGGGCTGACAACAGGGCCTGCAAGATCATAATATTGGCGCGGGCATTTTTGCGGATGGCTTCCTGGCCTGCAGGACACATATAGTCTAGGGGGTGCAGGTAGGGTTCGCCACATACGTCGGCCCCGGCCACATTTTTCTGCAGCGTAATTTCCCGCAGTGCAGGTAAAAGCTCCCCAAGGGTCATTGACCCCTGTTCCCAGTTGGTGATCGCCTCCTGCGGGCTTAACACATCTTTATCGATGCTGATATAAACCGTCCCGTTGGTTTTCTTTAATACCTACCGGATCATGGATACCCGGGCACCGGGGAGGAAAACCAACTTGGCCAGGTAATGGGGAGCAATCCCCTGCAGGCTTACCGACCGTGGGCCGATAATAACGGCTTTTTGCAAAGTTGGCAGCTCCAGAGCCCTGGCCACCCAGGAACCGCAGGAAATAGCCACCCCCTGGGGGGCATGGTGCAGGTCGTTATGGTGATCAAAAAGGATTAACGTAAAGGGGCTGGCTATGGACGCCGCGAGAAGATAAGATACATAGTGGAAATCCCCGCTACCGATAAAGGTAATACCCCTCTTTCCCTTCCTCAGCCTGGCGGCGACCTGGTCCAGGGCCTCCTGGTCGCAATACAGCCTGGTACCCTTGATGTCCCGCAGTTCGATTAATTCATAGGGAAAACGCCGTAATTCTTCCTGCCGAGTTAAAGTATCATCGAAATTCAGCAAGGTAATAACCTTAGACCCTGTAAACATAAATAGGTTATCACCTCGGCTTTCTATTGTACTGTACTTCCCCCCTCTTTTCAACCAGATACAGGAAAAATATACGGTGTCCCGGGCTCGCCCCGGTTCGAAGCCGGGGTTAATGTGGCCGTCAAGCTCTCCGCCGGGGCCTAAAGTTATTGTGGATTTAATTTCCGTAGCTGCTTTACCAGGGGGATGCCGAGAACCAGGACGGCGATGGCCTCGCCCAGAGCAACTGTAGCTATGGAGAGGAAAATATTAACATGAAGTAAATATGACAGGTAAGCACCGACAATGAGGCCATTCAAGATAATGGGTGGTAAGTAAGCCAGGGGGCTCTGCCGCCAGATGTAGGTCAACCAGGCGGCTGCCAAAGTGGTCAGGCTGCCCAGGACGATGTCAATGAGGCCCAGGCCACCGTAAATATTGCTTATCAGGCAACCGAGAAAGAGCCCCGGGATGGCTTCTGGGTAAAGGATGGGTAAAAGGGTTAAAGCTTCGGCTACCCGTACCTGTAGGTAACCGAAGCTAATGGGCTTGAGAATAATCGTTACCACCGTGTAGAGGGCGGCTATAATGGCTCCGCGGGCGATTTTAGAGGTCATTAACATTCCCCCATTAAATTTAGTACATTACTACCGGGACATCCTTCCAGGTGGCTAACCCTGTATGTCTTGCAGATCAGATATTAGTTTGCCTTTTAACAGCCTGTTTAACAGGTACTTTTAAATCATATTTCTTTGCCGGTTACTGGGCCAGGTTTACATAAGCAGGCAGGCCGTTATGATAAGGCACGTTAACTTCTCCCTGAATCAAAGGCCGGGCGTAATTGATGAAGTCGGTAGTAACGTCGTTTCCTGCCGCGTTGATCCAGGCCCGTGGTACCTTCTTTTCCTGGTTGGCTACCTTATCAAGTTCCACGAGCTCATAAGTACACCGGTACTCTTCCCCTTCCAGGCGCTTGATGGCTACCATATGGCCACTGGCTCCCCGGAGGGCCTCCTCAACGGCTACCCGGCCTACGTTATAGGCTTCTTCCGCATCGGTCCGGGAGGCCAGGTGCATGGCACTGCGCTGGCTGGTGGCCGGGAGGATAAAGCGACCTTTGATTTTTAGTTCAGCTTCAATTTTATTAAGGAGGAACTGCCCTAGACCACCGAGGCGCTGGTGGCCGAAAACATCTACGGTGGCGGCATCATTAAATATATAGTTCCCATTTTTATCAACCAGGCCTTCGGAAACAACTACCAGGACCGTGCCGTATTGGTGGTAGGCTTTTTCCACATCGGTCAGGAAAGCCTGAAGGTCAAAGGCTACCTCCGGTAGGTAGATTAAATGGGGAGCTTCTCCTGGTGCACGCCGGGCCAGGGCCGTAGCTGCCGCCAGCCAACCGGTATTACGGCCCATGGCTTCCACGATGGCTACTTTGGTAGAGGTGACGATGCTTTTAATATCCATCCCCATCTCCAGGACAATGGCGGCTAGATATTTGGCGGCGCTACCATAACCTGGGCAGTGATCGGTTAGGGGTAAGTCATTGTCTACTGTTTTGGGGATGCCAATTACCCGGAGCTCATACCCTTCTTCCTGCGCCAGCTGGTTGACTTTATGGGCCGTATCCATAGAATCATTGCCGCCGATGTAGAAAAAATAACGGATATCAAATTTGCGGAAGACGGCCAGGAGTTTATCATAGTCTTCCTTCTTCTTTAACTGGTACCGGCAGGAGCCGAGGGCTGCTCCCGGTGTAAAACGCAGGCCTTGAATGGTAGCCGCATCTTGACGGCGTAAATCAATAAAATTCTCTGCTAAGATCCCCATGATGCCGTTGCGGGCGCCGTAAATTTCACCAATGGCTTCACCGCGATAGGCGGCTTCGATGGCTCCGGCCAGGCTGTTATTAATCACAGCCGTAGGGCCACCCGACTGGGCAATGACACAGTTCCCTTTAAGCAAAGGGATTTCCTCCTCTCCCGGATCAAGCGTTGCTTTCTATATTATAAATCTGGGCCGGCTTTCCTGGCTATAGAGAGTGACATCTTAAGGTCCTCCTGAATAAGCTACAGTAGACTAAATCCCATTGGAGGTGTACCTAATGGCTGAGGAAGGCGGCAGCATCTTCGGACCGAAAAAAAACGCACAGGATGGCAGCCTTGGCTTTACTTTTCCTGGCGGCAGTTTTATCTTTATCCTGTTCCTGATCTTGATCCTTCTCTTCTTTGGTGATAATTAGCAGTTAACCGGTAGAACCCCGCAGATAGCGGGGTTATTTTTTTATAAGCGGTGGAGAAGCCTGGAGTCCAGATAATCGGGCTCCCTTTATACCGGTACTACCGGGACGCCGGTAGCACTTGCCAGGTCCAGGTAATGTTGCCCCGTCAGGTCGAAGCCCCGGTAGTCAAAGGCTATGGCAGGTAAGATAATGAGGTCAACGGGGTTGTGATCCTGACGCCACTCCTGCCAGGCAATCTTAAAATCCCCTAAGGTTAATAAACCGGCGCAGGCGATGGAGCCGCCAAAAAAGCGGCTGGGAGCAGTTATTACCTCCAGGTCCCAGGGGAACCCAGCCACGGCTTCCTTTATTACGTTACCGGCCAGTTCAGAAGTCATAATCAGCGCCCGCCGGGCATGGTGATGCCGGCAGGCCTGCTCAACTTCCTGGAGAATGTCAGGGTCAAAATCCCAGCTAAAGGTAAGGCCGCTACCGTCCTTTTCCACCAGTAAGGCAAGAGAATGCCTTTGTTCTTTATACCCGGCAAGCGACGTATCCGGACCGGAACCGGTAGTTTCGTTCCTGAAAGGTGCTGCCGCGGCGGTACGGGATTGTACCACTAAATGCCGCCTGCCTGGCCGGTTAATCAGGCGATAGGCTTCTACCCGGGAACGGGGTTTTTGCCCGTCTACGGCCAGTATGATATCGCCCCTTTGGAGGCCGGCCCTGGCAGCCGGGGTACCGGGGATAACCCCCTCTACTACCGGCGTTAGATTATTTAAGCAAGGGGGTTCCAGCAGCAAAGGGACGTCCGTTTGCTTACGGAGGTGCTCCAATTCTGCTTCTATTTGCTGCCGTAAAGTTCCTGGAAAACGTAACTCCGGCGGCGCCAGCCGGGTGTAGCCGGGTAAAAAGATGCGGATGGTCCTGGCCCCGGAACGGGCCAGGTAAAGGATTGTCTCCCGGACATCCGGCCAGCTGGCAATCCAGGGTAAGGCCACCAGGCTCCCGTGGTAGGTAATCCCGGCCTGCTGCAAGGTCAGGGGTGCCTGCAATGCCGTTTCAGGTTGCTTATCCCCCATGAGTTTTAGCCGGCCTGCCGGGCTGGCGCTGTTGAGGGACAGGTTTATTTCCAGGGGCCCCAGATCAGCCAGGGCCCTGGCCAGTTCACGGGTCAATAAAGTCCCATTGGTAGTAATCTCCAGGGTGGTTGCAGGAAAACGCCGCCGCACTCTGACCAGGATTTCCAGAAAATCGGGATGGGTCAGGGGTTCTCCTTCAATGAGCCGGGTAGCTGACTCGCCAATGACGATTTTTCGGGTACCATCTAGAAAGTCCAGGAGGGTGTCAACCTGTTCCGGCTTTAAAGGGGGCAGGTATCGCGTTTCCACTCCCGGAGGATTCTGGCGGTGGCTACAGAAAAGGCAGCGTAAATTACAACTGGAAGTCAGCGGTAAGATATTATACCGGGCGGCCGTCAGGACGGCCAGCTGAAAGCTATCCATAGATGACCGGCGCAGTTATAAAAAACCTGTCATTCATCGCAGAAAAATCCCTCCGAGAATCAAAGAAGCAACTACACCTAAAATGGGGTTTAAATTGAGATAATGGACCAGGATAAAATAAGCGGCCGCAATGCCAAAGGGGAGCCAGTTGAGGGGGCCCGTGTTTTTGGGCACAAAGGCATATTTGGCAAAGTCCCAGGCCAGCATAGCCAGCATCACGAAAACCACGGGTCTGATGCCGGCCACCATGCCCTTTAAGAAGGGGCTATCCTTGAATTTCTCCAGAAAGGCGAAGAAACCAATCAAGATTATAAATACAGGGATGGTTACGGCGATCAAAGCAACGGTAGCACCCAGCCAGCCAGCTACTTTATAGCCGATGAGCATGGTTAACTTGGTAGCAATGGGTCCCGGGAGGGCGTTACTAAAGGCCAATACCTGGCCGAACTCTTCCTGGGTTACCCAGTGGTAAATATCAACTGCCTCGTGCTCATAAAGAGGTACAATGGCCGGTCCTCCCCCATAGCCCAGCAAGGTCGCCCGCCCAAAACCTATAAAAAGGTCCAGCAGCGTCTTGAGCATTCAGGTTTTCCTTCATCCTTTCATCGATTATAATGTCGATCTGGATCGAAATAAGTACCTTTTATATTTCTACTATTTAAGGGAAACTCCTTTTTTATTACACAAATACCATGACCAATTTTAATTAAAAATAACGAGACCCTTGACAGAGGATGTCAAGGGTCTCGCTTCTATCAGTGGTGCGGCAGAAGGGATTTGAACCCCCACCCTGTAGACCAGGACTAGAACCTGAATCTAGCGCGTCTGCCAATTCCGCCACTGCCGCCCGCAATCGCTCCCTTCAGGAGCAAGATTAATTATAGCAGCCCACCGGCTACCTGTCAAGGGTCCCAGCGTAAAGTAACCTGATCTCCTTCGGCCAGGGGGGTAGTAAATTCGGCCGGACGGCCGTTAACCTCCATTACCAGCCTTTTCCGGCCCGGCGGCGGTGTTGACGGGAAATCCAGGTAATTAAAAACATCGGTAAATAAAACATCGGCTGCCTGGACTTTGAGGGTAGCCGGGCGGCCATTTAAGATGATAGTTATGGCCCGGCCGGTAGCCTCTACCCCTGTGACCAGGTTGTCGCCATCTTTGATGGGAGCTTCGGGCCGGACCGGCTGGCCGTTTAAAAGAATAGTGCCTTCCAGGGACTCCCCCAGCCTAGCCAGGACCCGGGCTACCGTATCCAGGGGTTCATAGGTGATGCGGGCCTGATCTTCTACCTGGGTATGGTAATCCACCTGGTTATCATTCATGATAATCAGGGGTTCCAGGGTAACCTGGCGGCCGTTAAAGGTAATTGTTTTAGGAGTAAGTTCCGGCACCAGGTCTTTTATTGTACCCCGGGCATCGGCGCCATCCCGGCCCGGAATCACCTGGATTTCATCGCCGGGCCTGACGGTGGTATCCAGGGTGGCTGGGGAATTATTCACCAGGATGGTTCCCGGCTGCCCGGGCTGGCCGCGGAGAAAGGTCAGGCGGCCGTTAATTTCCACCCCCAGGCCCTTACCCGGCCGGCCGTAAAGCAGGCGCGCTGGGATGCCGGCTGCCAGCAGGGCCTGGGTAACCGTCATCTGCTGCCCGGCCAGGAAATGCACCGGCCGGCCGTTGACAATTACCCGGGCCAGGCCCAGGCCTTCCTGCTTTAAGGCTGTAATGGCGATCCCAATAGGGGTAATGGCCTGGGGTCCCTGCAAATTTTTAGCGCCGCTGATGCCATTTAAAACTTCCCGGCCGCGCACGGCCACCCTGTCCGGCGGTATTTCCAGCTGTCCGGCCAGGGCCTCAGGGAGTCCCGGGGTCAGGCTACCACCCCCTACCAGCAGGACGGCCTGGGGGGCGCGGCCGTTGAGCAAGATAATCTGGGTGGCGATCTGCCGGGCCAGCTCAGTTACCGCCTGTTTAATGGCCTCTATAATCCCGGGTGCCGGTAGGGTGCGTTGTTGCCCGACGATATCGGTAAAGGTCACACTGGCATTTTTTAATAACTGGCGCTTGACTGCTTCGGCTGTATGAAAGTCCAAAAGGAGGGCCCCTGCCAGGGCTTCGGTAATTTCATCCCCGGCTGAGGGTACCATGGCGTAGCCGGTAATGGTGCCCTGGCCGGTAATGGCAATGTCGGAAGTGCCGGCGCCGATATCTACCAGGGCCAGGTTTAATCCCCGCATGGCTGCCGGTACGGCCACGGCGCTGGCGGCAATGGGTTCCAGGGTAAGGGAAGCCATGGTGAGCCCTGCCCTTTGCAGGGACGCCACCAGGGAATCTACCACCACCCGGGGCAAAAAGGTGGCTATAACTTCAGTAGCCATGCGCTGGCCCCGCTGGCCAACCAGGTTACCGATGGGATGACCATCGAGGCTGTAGCCCACCACACTGTAACCCACACAGTGGTAGGCCAATTGATTTTCACTACCATCCAGGAGACGTTTTTCTGCTTCCTGGACGGCTGCCGCCTCCAGGGCCAGCACATCCTGGCCACTGATTTCCGTAGCCGGCGATATTTCTTCCTCGGCGGTGGCCCGCTGGGTTTTTAAAGCCCGGCCGGCAGCGGCTACCGCTGCTTCTTTTAAAGGCATATGTAACTTTTTTTCCAGTTGTTCTTTAACCGCCTGGATGGCCAGGGCTACCTGGGGAATATCATGGATCTGGCCGTCCAGCATAGCGCGCTGCTGGTGTTCAACTATTGCTGCCGCCCGGATGTGGTAACCCTTTGTCCCGGGGGCCAGTACCAGGCCAGCGACTTTGCGGGTCCCCACATCCAGGGCAAAAACCGGGCCTTCAGCCATTGCAGCACCTCCCTCCTACAAAATTCGCCCTGTCCAGGTAAAATCCTGCTTCCCTCTGGTAAAAGCCGGCCTTTTCCTGCTTTGTAAATTAACCACGGCAGGAAGTAGCAAAAATTTACCCGGGTGTTTCAATCCCGGGTCACTTAGTCACTACCCTATTTCTTTTCTCCCTCAGCAAAGCCGCTATAGGGGTCAGGATAACCTGGCGCCCCGCCGTACATTTGCAGGATCTTCTTTATGTCTTCCATTTCTTTCTTTTCCCGCTCCAGCATACTGTTAATTATTTGCTTGACTCCATCCGGGGCTGTAGAGGCAATTTCCGGCCAGAGGGTCAGCTCTTCCTCATCAAGGCGTAGGACCTGGCGCAGTTTATCCAACCAGTGCATAGTTCTTTCTCCTTTCTATTTCTTTTCTTCCGCAGGTTTTTCACTGTAAGGGACAGGGTCATCATAGTAAGGCGGCCTTGGCGGTTTATAAGGCGGCGGGTAAGGCGGTTGATAGGGCGGTTCGTAGGCCATTAAATGGGCCAGGTGGTGGTTCCAGAATATGGCTTCTTCTACTTCACCCAGGATGTGGTTTAAAAGGGTATGCCGGACGCCAAAGGAAGGTGTTGCCGCCGCGGCTTCAGCCAGGAGCCTGATCTCTTCCAGGTCGATTTCCAGGGCTCTTTTAGTTTTATGATAGGAACCGTTCATACTATTACTCCTTCCATAAAAGGGTTCTTATGTTATAAGCTATGCCAGTTGTTACCAGGATGTTACTGGTGGCCGGCTTTTTCTAATTGCACCGGCGGGGCAAGTGTTATAGAATCATTGCGGAAAGGAGATTAGACATGCAACCTCAGGATGAAGTTTTGCCCCGCGATGTTACCGTACCTGTAGAGATTGCCCCCCTTATGTGGCAAGGTGTCCGGGCAGCCCTGCCCATCGTCCTCGGCTATTTACCCCTCGGCTTTGCCTACGGTGTCCTGGCCCGGGAGGCGGGCTTTAACCTCTGGGAGACAGTACTCATGTCGGTGCTGCTCTATGCCGGCTCCGGCCAGTTTATTGCCGTTAGCATGTTTGGCAGCGGCGTGACAGCGGCCGCCATTATTTTCACCGTCTTCCTGGTCAACCTGCGCCACCTGCTCTTCAGTGCCTCCCTGGTACCCCATTTACGGCGTTTCCGTCCAGCCGCCCTGGCCCTGCTGGCAGCGGAAATTACCGACGAGACCTTTGCCGTGGCCATCAACCACTACAGCGACCACGAGGCCCATCTTCCCTATCATTTCGGCCTTAACCTGACGGCCCATTTTTCCTGGGTGCTGGCCTCGCTGCTGGGCGGACTGGCGGGGAATTTGATGGGGGATCCGGCCCGTTTCGGTTTCAACTTTGCCCTGCCGGCCATGTTCATCATCCTGCTGGTCATGCAGTTAAAGGATAAGCAGACCCTGGTGGTTGCTGCCCTGGCGGCTCTATTTTCGGTAGTTATTGCCCTCCTCTGGCCCGGCAGCTGGAACATCATCCTGGCAACGGTGATAGCCGCCACCCTGGGGGTGATCCTGGAACCATGGACAGGCAAATTTTAATTATTATTCTCGGTACCGCCCTGGTAACCTACTTGCCCCGGATGCTCCCCCTGGTAGTTCTGAGTCGCATGGGGTTACCGGAGGTTTTTTTACGCTGGCTAAGTTATGTTCCAGCGGCCGTCTTGGCCGCCCTGCTGGCGCCGGGACTGCTACTGCCAGGTGGCAAGCTGGCTTTGACCGCTAACCCCTACCTGCTGGCTGCCATCCCCACTGGGATAGTAGCTCTGAAGACCCGCAGCATGGCCCTGACCATTTTAACCGGCATGCTGGCCATGGTCCTGGTCCAGCACTGAAAGGAAGGTTTTTAACTATGGCTACCTATCGTTCCGTCTGTCCCCTCGACTGCCCCGATGCCTGTGGCTTGCTCATTGAAGTTAACGACGGCCGGGTGACTAAAGTCAGCGGCGACCCGGAGCACCCCTACACGAGGGGATATACTTGCGCCAAAATGCGCCATTACCCGCAACTCATTCACTCCCCGGAACGGATTCTGACGCCCTTAAAGCGTAGCGGTCCCAAAGGCAGCGGCCTTTTTACGCCTATTTCCTGGACGGAAGCCCCGGAGACGGTTGTCGATGCGGACCTGGTAATCATCTGGGGTATGAACCCGGCCTCTACCAGTATCCATTTCCTCTCCCTGGTCCAGCAGGCCCGGCAGAGATACCCCTTGACAAGGTAGACCGCGAAGCCCTGGCTGCCGGCAGGGCTGTTAAACTAAAACCGGCCCGGGGATTTGCCACCCCTTCAGGTAAAATCGAACTTGTGGCTGCCGGTGCCCAACTCCCCGGCTACGAGCCGCCGGGCGATACTGAACGGGCCGGCCTTTATCCTTTCTACCTCCTCACGGCCCCGGCCCATTTTGCCCTCAACTCCAATTTCGGGCAGCTGGCTCCCCTCCGGGAACGGGAAGGCGGCCCTCAGGTTCTCCTCAACCCCGATGACTGCCGTAAAAAAGGCCTGGTGGATGGCACCCTGGCTGAGGTTTACAACCAGCGCGGCTCCTGCCTCCTCAAAGTGCGGGCCAGCAGCGACGTTCCTCCGGGTGTCGCCGTGGCTCCCGGGGTCTGGTGGTGCCAGCATTCCCCCGGCAAACGCAACATTAACAGCGTCATTGGCGACGAGTTGACCGACCTGGGAGGCGGCAGTACCTTTTACGACCACCGGGTCGATATCCGGCCGTTATAGCTGGTAACCGGTGGTGAGCCCCGAAAAACCGGCAGGGCCTTGAACGTCGTTGCTCAAGGCCCTGCTGGCTCAAGGAGGTCTTTGAAGAAGTGAGTGTGTATTCCTATTATAACCTCCCCGGCCAATCTTATACATAGCTACCAAAATATTTTTCGGGGACGTCCCACAGACACCCCCTAGAAGGTTAAAGGATTGATACTCACACGGTTTTTTCAGGCAGCGATCTCTTGGAAGGCCTCCCGGGCAGCTTCAACGGTCCGGTCAATATCTGCTTCAGTGTGGGCCAGGGACATGAAAGCAGCTTCATACTGGGACGGCGCCAGGTAAATTCCCCGGCGCAGCATGGCCTGGAAGTAAGCGGCAAAGGCTTTGGTATCGCTGGCCGTGGCCGTAGTGTAATCGGTTACCGGGCCGGGGTTAAAGAAGGCTGTGAACATGGCTCCCACCCGGTTAAAGGTAACGGGTACACCGGCCTCCCTGGCGGCTTCCTTGAGGCCCTTTTCCAGGCGGGCTGAGAGGGTTTCCAGGCGCTCATAGACACCGGGCTCCTTGAGGATTTTTAAAGTTGCCAGGCCGGCACTGACGGCCAGAGGGTTGCCGGACAGGGTCCCGGCCTGGTAGACCGGCCCGACTGGAGCTACCCTGGCCATAATCTCCCGCCGGCCACCGTAGGCCCCTACCGGCAGGCCGCCGCCGATGATTTTACCCAGGCAGGTAAGGTCCGGCCGGACGCCAAAGCGGGCCTGGGCACCGCCGTAGGCTACCCGGAAACCGGTCATGACTTCATCAAAAATTAACAGGGTTCCATAGTGTTTCGTTATGGCCCGCAGGCCCTCCAGGAACCCCGGCTGCGGCGGGACGCAGCCCATATTGCCGGCCACAGGTTCGACAATGACGGCGGCAATCTCCTCGCCGGCCTGCTTAAAGATAGCCTCGACGGCATCCAGATCGTTATACGGGGCAACGATGGTATTGGCGGCCGTGGCAGACGGGACGCCGGGGCTGTCGGGGACGCCAAAGGTCAGGGCCCCGGAGCCGGCCTGGATTAAAAAATAATCGGCATGGCCGTGGTAACAACCGGCAAATTTAACAACTTTCTCCCGGCCGGTATAACCACGGGCCAGGCGGATGGCGCTCATGGTCGCCTCCGTTCCCGAATTGACCAGGCGCACCATCTCGATGGAAGGAACGGCGGCGGTGATTTCCCGGGCCAGTTCATTTTCCAGTTCGGTAGGAGCGCCAAAGCTGGTCCCCATGGTATGTAAGGTGTTTTCCAGGGCAGCTATAACCTCCGGGTGGCGGTGCCCCAGGATTAGAGGCCCCCACGAGGCGACATAGTCGATATACCGGTGGCCGTCAATGTCATAGAGATAGGCCCCTTCACCACGCTGGATAAAGGGCGGCGTCAGGCCTACAGCTTTAAAGGCCCGGACGGGGCTGTTGACCCCCCCGGGCATGAGTTTAACAGCCTCAGCATAGGCGGCAGCTGATTTGGGCCAGGCTTCGATCACCGGGTACTTCCTCCTTTTCTATTCCCGACACTCGGGGGGTTCCTGAATAAAATACTGCATGCTCTCTTTTTTTAGCTCGGCCGTACTGAAAATGAGGCGGTAATTATTATGGCCAATGGCTGCGGCCAGGCGGGCCGCCAGTTTCTCGCAGGCCTCCCTGGTGTGGCAGTGAATGACGGCATACAGGTTATAGGGCCATTCGGGCCGCTGCTGGCGCTGGTAACAGTGGGTTACTTCCGGGAAGGTGGCCAGTTTTTCCCCTGCCCTTTTTAATTCTTCCGGCGGCAGCTGCCAGACTACCATGGCGTTGGCAGTTATACCGGCTTCCCGGTGGCGCAGAGCGGCACCGAAGCGGCGGATAATGCCCTCGGCCTGGAGGCGGCGGATGTGCTCCAGGACTTCCGCTTCGCTGAGGCCCAGCTTTTGGGCCACCGGTAAAAAAGGACGGGAAACCAGGGGGATGTCGCCCTGGAGCAGGCGCACCAGTTCTTTTTCGAGGTCGGTTAAAGGACGTGGCAATTTTATGGGTTCCCTTCTTCCAGGTTAAAGTTTACTCGAATCTTGTAGGAGCTTTCCGCCGGGAGTTCCAGTACTGGCAGGCCGGTCCTGGCTTCGATGCTGGCCATAACCTTTTCCAGGTGGCGGCGGCAGGGGCCGATAAGGGTAAACCACATGTTATAAGCATCTTCCCGCAGGTAATTGTGGGTAACTCCTGGAAAGGCATTAACCACTGCCGCTACTTCCGCCAGGCGCCCTTCAGGGACCTTCATAGCACAAAGGGTACTGGTATAACCCAGCCGCCGCAGGTCAAAGACAGCGCCGATGCGGCGAATGATCCCCTCTTCTTTTAATTTAGCCAGGCGTTCCAGGACTTCCTTTTCCGTCAGGCCCAGGCGCCGGCCCACTTCGGCGTACGGTTCCTCCGTCAGGGGGAAATCTTCCTGGATCATATTTAATAAACGGCGGTCAAGGCTATCCAACCTTCATCCCCTTCCGGCCCTGGTAGATGCACCAGGGCTCTTCAGCCATATAGTCACCGTGGTAATACCAGGCCCGGGCGCGGCAACCGCCACAAATCTTTTTGTAGCCGCAGTGGCCGCAGCCACCGCCGTAGCTTTCCGTGCGTAAGATGCGGAAAACCTCACTCTCCTGCCAGAGGCGGCTAAAGGGCGTTTCCCGGACATTGCCCACGGGCAGGTTCAGGTAGGCACAGGGCTGTACATCCCCCCGGGGACTGATAATACAGTAGGCAATGCCGGCCAGGCAGCCGCGGCTGTAACGTACAGGCACTCCGGTTTCCCGGGCAATGCGCATGAACTGGGGCGCGCAGGTCGGTTTTAATTCAATATCTACCTGCTGCTGCTTTTGTAAGATGCGCCTTAAAGTTGCCTCATATGCCTCGGCCCGTAAGGATTCCGCTTCAATGCTCGCCGCCCGGCCGGTGGGCACCAGGAAAAAGAAATGGTGGGCCGCCGCACCAAGATCCACCGCCAGGTCGGTGAGTTTTTCCAGCTCGTCCTGGTTCCAGTCAAAGACGGTGGTATGCACCTGGAAGGGCAAACCCGCTTCCCGGCAAGCTGCCATACCGGCCACGGCCTGCTGCCAGGCTCCTTCCTGGCGTCTCAGGCGATCATGGCGGGCGGGATCGCAGCTATCCAGGGAAATACCTATGGCCCGCGCCCCAGCCTTTTTCAATTCCAGGGCCAGGTCCAGGGTGAGCAAGGTACCGTTGCTCCCCAGGACCGGCCTTAAGCCGCGCGTAGCAGCATAAGCTATCAAGTCCAGCAAGTCGGACCTTAACAGGGGTTCGCCACCGCTGAAGATCATAATCCGGAAACCGGCTTTAACGGCCTCATCGATTAGATTCTTTGCTTCCGCCGTACTTAATTCATCCTCCACTTTAGCGCCGGCGTCCCGGTAGCAGTGGTCGCAGTAGAGGTTGCACTGGTTGGTCGTATTCCATGATAAGAGCATTATTTTAGCCACCTTGCTACATCCAGGGCATAATAGGTGATAATGAGATCGGCCCCGGCCCTCTTGATGGCCGTCAGGCTTTCCAGCACGGTTCTTTCTTCATCCAGCCAGCCATTGGCAGCGGCGGCTTTGAGCATGGCGTACTCGCCGCTGACCTGGTAGGCTACCAGGGGGGCGTTAAAGTTATCTTTAACCCGCCGGATAATATCCAGGTAAGGCAGGGCCGGTTTGACCATGATCATATCGGCCCCTTCCTGGAGGTCCAGTTCCACTTCCCGCAGGGCCTCGTCGCTGTTGGCCGGGTCCATCTGGTAGCTGCGGCGGTCGCCAAACCGGGGTGCCGAACCGGCGGCTTCCCGGAAGGGACCGTAGAAAGTCGAAGCGAACTTGGCCGCGTAGGCCAGGATAGGTGTGTGGGTGAAGCCTTCTGTATCCAGGAGGCGGCGGATGGCCCCTACCCGGCCGTCCATCATATCCGAGGGGGCTACGATATCGGCCCCGGCCTCCACATGGGAGAGGGCTGTTTTGGCGATAAGCTCCAGGGTGGGGTCGTTTAAAACCTGGCCGCCATCCACCAGGCCGCAGTGGCCGTGGCTGGTATACTCGCACAGGCAGACGTCGGTAATGACCAGGAGTCCCGGGTAAGCGCCCTTTAAGGCCCGCACGGCTTCCTGGACAATGCCCCGGGGGTCATAGGCCCCGGAGCCCACCTCATCTTTTACTGCCGGGATGCCAAAGAGGAGGACAGCCGGGATGCCGGCAGCGACTACTCCTGCGGCTTCTTTAACCAGGTTGTCGATGGAGAGCTGGTATACGCCCGGCATGGAAGGTACCGGGTTTTTTATTCCCTGGCCGTGGATGACAAAAAAGGGATAAATGAGGTCGCGGACGTTAATTTCCGTTTCCCGGATCATGGCCCGCAAGGTTTCATTCTGCCGCAGGCGGCGCGGCCGGCGCACGGGAAAACCGGACATGAAAAATCACCTCGGCAAATATGTTGATTATGGCTATATCCTGGGGGCATGGCCGTGAGCGGTGAGGGACATAGCCAAACAGGGGCATTTTTACCTGGCTGCAATCTCCGCTTCCGTTAAATAGCAGGCGGGGTCGGCCTCCCAGAAGTCGCCGGTCAGGCTTTCCGCCCGGGCGCGGCAGTTGCCGTTACAGAGGTCCAGCCAGGCGCAAGTTGAGCAGCGGCCTTTGAGCAGGGGCTTGCGATCCCGCAGGCCTTGCAGGAGGGGATGGCTCAAATCGGTCCAGATTTCACCAAAGGGCCGTTCCCGGACATTACCCAGGGTGTGGTGCATGGTAAACTGGTCAGGGTGGACGTTACCGGCCCAGTCGACGGCGCCGATGGCGATCCCGCTGCGGTTACCCCCGTTCAAGCGCAATAACTCCAGCACGGCTGCTGCCCGCTCCGGGTCCTGGCGGCGCAGTTGCAAATAAAGGTAAATGCCGTCGGCATGGTTATCGACGGTTAAGATTTCCACTTCCCGGCCCTGTTCCTTCAGGCGCCTGGTTGCTTCGATAAGCAAATCCATGGCGGCGCGGCTTTCTTCATGGCTCAGGTCTTCCCCGGCGAGCTCACTGCCCCGGCCGCTGTAAACTAAATGATAGAAACAGGCCCGGGGAATGTTCTCTTCCCGGATGAGGTAAAAAATCTCCTCCAGCTGGTCGACATTGGCACGGCTGATGGTAAAACGTAAACCTACCCGCTGGTCGGTAGCCAGGCAGTTACGGATGCCTTCCAGGGCCGCCGTAAAGGCTCCCTTTTGCCCCCGGAAGGCATCATGCTTGCCCTCCACGCCGTCCAGGCTGATCCCCACATAGCTGACGCCGATTTTTTTCAATTCCCGGGCTGTACTGCGGTCAATAAGGGTACCGTTAGTAGACAGGGTGACCCGCAGGCCCCCTTTCACGGCAGTGGCCATCAGGTCAAAGATATCCGTCCGCACCAGGGGTTCACCCCCGGACAGGAGAAGGACAGGCACGCGGAAGGCCACCAGTTGCTCCAGGAAATCCCGGGCGGCCCGGGTATCCATCTCTTCGCTGCCTGCACCTGGACCGGCGCTGGCATAGCAATGGCGGCACTTCAGGTTGCAGGCCCGGGTACAATTCCAGACTACTACCGGGCCACTATCCCGGCGCGCTCCCGCTGCCGCGCCAAAGGCAGACTGGCTGTAGCGCAACGTATCCCCGAAATAACTATCATTAAAAAGCAGTTTAGTCAGGCTGATCAGTTCTCCTCACCTGCCTTCCGGCCGGCATAATAGTCCAGCATGGCCTGGATCAGGCCTGCTTCCGTATATTCCCCGGCCGTAGCTGTTACCGCCAGCCCCGCTTCCCTGGCCGTGGCTGCCGTAATAGGCCCGATGCAAAAAACATCGACGCCCTCCATGAGGGTAAGAGCATCCTTCCCCAGGAGTTCAAGGAAAGACTTGACCGTAGAAGAACTGGTAAAGGTAACGGCCGTTACTTTCCCGGCGGCTAAAAGTTCCCGTAAAGCGGAAGCATCGCCTTCCCTTTTAACCGTCCGGTAGACGGCTACTTCCGTCACTTGTGCCCCCTGGCGGCGGAGATCTTCAGCCAGGAAGGGCCGGGCAATATCAGCCCGGGGCAGGAGCACCCGCCGGCCCTGAAGTAAAGGTCCCAGGCCCGCAGCTACGGCTTCGGCCACATATTCCCCCGGCTGCCAGGCGGGGAGCAACCCCCGTTCCTGGAGGGCCCTGGCCGTCGCCGGGCCGATGGCGGCAATTTTTATCCCAGCCAGGGTGCGGATGTCAAGCTGCCTTTCCTGTAAACGCCGGCAGAAATAACGGACACCGTTGGCACTGGTAAAAATTAACCACTCGAAATCTTTAATCTTAGCCAGGGCGGCATCCACAGGGCTCCAGTCGGCCGGTGGCTCGATTTCAATGGCCGGGAAGGCCAGCACTTCCGCCCCCAGTTCGGCCAGCCGCCGGGCCATTGCTTCCACCTGGGCCCGGGGGCGGGTAATTACCACCCGCCGGCCGAAAAGGGGTTTGCCTTCCAGCCAGGCCAGGGTAGAGCGCAAGGTGACCACCTGGCCGACGACGATAATGGCCGGATTGCTGAAGCCGGTCTCCTGGGCTTTGGCCTCAATATCGGCCAGGGTACCGACCAGAGTCTCCTGCTCGGCCCTGGTGCCCCAGCGGATGAGGGCCACCGGGGTACCGGGTGGACGGCCACAGGCCAGCAGCCGGCTGACAATCGGGGCCAGGTTGGCCATGCCCATGAGGAAAACCAGGGTATCGACGGCGCCGGCCAGGCCTTCCCAGTTTATGGCGCTGCTTTCTTTACCCGGATCTTCATTGCCGGTAATAAAGGCTACCGTCGAAGCCAGGCCGCGGTGGGTGACCGGGATGCCGGCGTAGGCCGGTACGGCGATGGCCGCCGTGACCCCCGGCACCACTTCAAAGGGTATCCCGGCGGCCTTGAGGGCCAGGGCTTCTTCCCCGCCGCGGCCAAAGACAAAGGGGTCACCGCCTTTTAAGCGCACTACCTGCTTTCCCTGCCGGGCGAGCTCTACCAGGAGTTCATTGATTTCTTCCTGGCGCAGGGCATGGCGGTAGGGGGCTTTGCCGACATAGATTTTTTCGGCCCCATTTGGTGCATAATCCAGGAGGCCCTGGTTGATCAGACGGTCATAGACCACCACGTCGGCCCGGGCCAGGCATTCGTGTCCCTTGATAGTTAATAAACCGGCGTCACCGGGGCCGGCACCGACCAGATATACTTTACCTGTGGGAATTGCCACCCTTCAGTCTTACCTCCTGTAAAATGGCCTCCGCGCCTTGGGCCAGTAATTTCCGGGCCAGCTCCTGGCCAGCGGCCTCCGGGTTGGCCGTGCTCCCGGAAGTAAAATCCCTTAACACTTGCCTGCCGTCCAGGCTGGCTACCATACCCTGCAGGACCAGGGCTTCGCCTTCCACGGTAGCCAGAGCACCTATGGGAACCTGGCAGCCTCCTTCCAGGGCGCGTAAGTATGCCCTTTCCGCCCGCACGGCCGCTGTCGTGGGCGGGTGGTTGATGGCGGCCACCAGCTGCGCGATTTGTTCATCCCCGGCCCGGATCTCGACGCCGATGGCCCCCTGCCCTACAGCCGGCAGGCAGAGGTGGTAGGGAATGGGTTCCCCCAGGAGGCGGCCATGGTTTAACCTTTTCACCCCGGCGGCAGCCAGGACGATGGCCTCCAACCCTTCCCGTTCCATTTTCGCCAGGCGGGTGGGGACATTGCCCCGCAGGTCCACCAGTTCCAGGTCGGGGCGGACATTGGCCAGCTGGGCCTTGCGCCTCAGGCTGCTTGTCCCCACCCGGGCCTTGACTGGTAGAGTCGCCAGGGTATAGCCCGCCGGGGAGATGAGGACATCAGCCGGGTCTTCCCGCTGCCCCATGGCACCGATAATCAGGCCCTCTGGCAAGCTGGTCGGCATATCCTTCATGCTGTGGACAGCCATATCGATAACTCCGTCCAGGAGGGCCAGTTCCAGTTCCTTGGTAAAAAGGCCCTTATCGCCAATCCGCGCCAGGGCCACATCGAGGATCTTATCGCCCTTAGTTTTAAGGGTAACCAGGCGACAGGTCAGATCCGGCCAGGCTTTTTCCAGGGTCTCTATGACCCAGCGGGCCTGCCAGCGGGCCAGTTCACTTTCCCTGGAGCCCACCTTTACTTCCAGCATTTATTGCCCTCCTCCTTCCACTGCCGCCGCTTCTTTCCGGGACTTAGCCCCTTCCACAGGCAGGTTAAAAAGTTCATGCAGGGCTTCGGCATACAAATGTCCCCGCGGTGTCAGGGCGGCCTTTTTTAAGTTCACGACAGCGTCGTGGAGGAGCTGGTTGACAATGGAGTTGGCCAGGGAGCCGATTATTTTTTGCTGCCTTGGTGTCAATTCTCCCAGCCGGTTACAGGCCCGCTCCAGTTCAGCCTGTTTAATGGCTTCGGCCTTTTCCTTCAAGGCAATAATAGTCGGCACCACATACAGGGAGCCCAGCCACCGGAAGAAGGCCTCGACTTCAGCCGTAATGATACCTTCCGCCTGCCGGGCGGCATGCTGCCGTTCCTCCAGGTTGGCCAGGACCACCTGTTGCAGGTCGTCGATATCATACAGTTTCACCCCCGGCAGGTCGCCTGCAGATGGCTCAATATCCCGGGGCACGGCAATGTCAATGAGCATCAGGGGGCTGTCCGGCCGTGCCGCCCGGGCCCGGGCTACCTGTTCCCGGTGAAGAATATAGTGGCTGGCCGCCGTACAGCTGATAACGATATCGGCCCGGGACAGGTAGTCCTCCAGGGCGTCCAGGCGCACGGCCTGTCCGCCAATCTTAAAAGCCAGGGCTACAGCCCGGTCATAAGAACGATTGGAAACCAGGACCGTGGTCACGCCTTTATCTTTCAGGTAACGGGCAGCCAGGGTACTCATTTTACCGGCACCGATTACTAAAACGGTCCGCCCCTCGAGGTTACCGTGAAAAACCTGGCGGGCCAGTTCTACGGCAGCGTAGCTGATTGATACCGTGTTGCGGTCGATGCGCGTTTCCGTCCTTACCCTCTTGCCAACGGTAATGGCCTGCTGCCACAGGGTGTTGAGGATGTTATTAGTTGTTCCTGTTTCCCGGGCTATCTCGTAAGCTTCGGCCACCTGGGCTAAAACCTGGTCTTCGCCGAGAATCATGGAATCCAGGCCGGCAGCCACCCGGAACAGGTGGCGGACAGTATGGCGCGTATTCAAGGTGTAAAGATAGCCTTCCAGGTTTTTAGGGTCCATCCGGCAGGACTGGCCAAGGAAATTTTTGCCCGCCCTGATCCCGGTTTCCTCCTGCTGGCAGGCCACATATATTTCCGTCCGGTTGCAGGTACTTAAAATCACGCAACCCTCAACGCCGGCCACGGCCCGTAGCTGTTCCAGGGCCGCCGGCAAACCGTGGCGGGCAAAAGCCAGTTGCTCCCGGATTTCTACCGGCGCCGTGCGATGATTTAAACCGGCGGCAACGACAAACACTGCTTCACCCGCTCCTTTGCTAAATCTTCTTTGCCCCGGGCTACCAGGCGAAATAATATCTCATCCCCGGCCAGCCGCCGCAGTAATTCTTCCCGGCGTTTCTGGTCATGGGGCCAGACCTTTTTAAGAAAAGGACGCAGTTCTCCTAAAAAATCCACCCAGGGGCCGTATTCCGGTCCAATTTCAGCCTCCAGCTGTTTGCGTAACTGGCGGGCCAGGGCCGGGCTTTTCCCGGCGGTAGAGATGGCTATTTGCAAATCCCCGCGCCGGACGACCGATGGGACCATAAAGGTACACTTTTCCGGCGCATCGGCGACATTGACCCAAATGCCGGCCTGGTGGCAGTCGGCAGCCACGCGGGTATTAAGACCGGCGTCACCGGTGACGGCAAAAACCAGGGTCATCCCCGTAATATCGCCGGGCTGGTATTCACGCCGCCACCATACCAGTTGCCTGGCCAGGGCCAGGTCGGCCAGGACGCGGGTGACCTCCGGGCTTACCAGGGTAACCCTGGCGCCTGCTTCCAGCAAATTTAGAACCTTGCGCTCACCCACCTGCCCGCCGCCGACTACCAGGCAGGGACGGTCTGTTAGCTCTACAGCCATAGAATAAAAGCCCATTATATACCACGCGTCCTCACAAAGTACGTCAGGCCCATTAAAGTATCCCGCGCCTGTCCTTCCGGCAGGAAAATGGCCTGCTGCCTGGCCCGGGCCAGGTAACGCTCGGCCAGCCCCAGGGCATAATCGATGCCGCCACAATCTTTAATGAGGTCAATGACTTCCAGAATTTCCGTAGCTGTTTTATCCCTTTTGGCCAGCAGGCAAACCAGCTTTTGCTTTTTGGGAGAGCAGCGTAAAGCATAGATGGCCGGCAGGGTAATAACCCCCTGGCGCAGGTCGCTACCTATGGGCTTACCCAGGCGTTCCGGATCGGCCACCATATCCAGGACGTCATCGGTGATCTGGAAGGCCATCCCCAGGTTGCGGCCATAATGGTACAGGTGGCGGATAAAATCCTCCCCGGCCCCGGCAGCTATGGCCCCCAGCTGGCAACTGGCGGCAATTAGCAAGGCCGTCTTGCGGTAAATACGTTTCAGGTAATCCCGCAAGGTAACCTCTAGGTCAAAGGTGCCGGCCAGCTGGTACAGTTCCCCCTGGACCATTTTGACGCTGGTGGAAGCCAGGATCGAAGGGATACGGGGATCGTCATAGGTGGCCACCAGGAGCAGGGACCGGGCAAAAAGGTAATCCCCTGTATGCAAAGAAAGCTCCTGGCCCCAGCGGGCCCACACCGTCGGCCGCCCCCGCCGGATTGGCGAGGCATCGATGACGTCGTCATGGACCAGGGTGGCCATATGAATCATTTCCAGGGCCACGGCCAGGGGCAGGACCCGTTCCAGGGGGGCGCCGCAGCATTTAGCTGCTAGGATGGCAAAGGCCGGGCGCAGTCTTTTTCCCCCCGCCTGGACTAGGTGCCGGGCTGCCTGGCTCAAGACCGGGTCGGGAGCATCCACCTGGCGCAATAATTCAGCCTCTACCTCTTGTAAATCGGCTTGTACCTCCTGCCAGAGGGGTAACTCTTTCATAATTACATTATACCACCTGTAAATGTTCTTGCCGAGTATTTTTCCCCATTACCAGATACTTACCGCTCAGGTGAGCCTCTACCTATTTAGCAAGAACCGGCAGGTTTTTAAACTGGTCGTATTGTTTGGCCAGGCCGGCATCGGCCTTCTCCACCTGGGCCAGGAGCTGGTTGGCCCGGCCGGTATCTCCCTGGTAATAAGCGAGTATTGCCTGCCAGAGCTGGGCTTCAGCCTTTATTTTTGCATCTTTAGCTGCGGCGTTAAGATTGGCTGCCGCTTCCCTTTCCTGCCCCAGGAAATACTGGCCAATGGCCGCCCGGAGCTGGATAGCCGGGCTCAGGGTCACCCCGCCGGGCTGGTGCAGGTCTTTGAATTCTCCCAGGCTATCCACTTTTTCCTTTACGGCTGCCGGCAAGGCCGCTACCTGCTGGAACACCTGCCGCGCCTTGTCCTGCTGGCCGGCCTGTAGATAGTTAATACCGGCGGCAGTATAAGCCTGCCCCAGGTTCTCCCAGCTGGCGCCTACCCAGGGAGCAACCTGACGGGCGCGTTCCATGATCGCTAGGGCCTGCTCTACCATACCATCCTGCCAGTAGGCTTCGGCCAGGCGGTTTAAGATAGCCAGGTTGTAGGGCTCTTTTTTGCTGGCAGCCAGGGCCAGGGCCAGGGCTTCCTTAGTTTTCCCTTCCTTCAGGTAAATACCGGCCAGGTCACTGTTGTAGGACGCAGTGAAGGGGTCATAACGGCTGGCTTCTTCCAGGTAAGAGGCCGTAGCCCGGAGGTTGTTGCGCTGCAGGGCAGCAGCCGCCTGGCGGGCGCTAGTCACCCCGGCCAGGTAAGAAATGCTGAAAAGGACGATGACCAGGGTTGCCAGGGCTGCTCCTGTAACGTAAGCCGCCTGCTTATTTTTAAATACTGCCGCGGCCAGGGCCGGCTCCGGTCCCAGGCGCTGGCCTTCAATACTCCTGGCCAGGCCGAAGCAGGCCCAGAGCATCATGGAGACGGCTCCCAGGGCCAGGTCGAAATCAATGGCGGCATGGAGGCCGAGGTTCAAGGCAGCCATACCTATAGCCAGGGCCTGGAGGCGTTCTATGCCGCGGGAAGAACGGTAGTTACCCAGGGCAGTCAGGAGGAAAAACAGCCATACAATTCCCAGTACAGCGATGCCCACCAGACCGGTTTCTACGGCTACCTGGGCGTAATCATTGTGCACCTGGGTGGAATTATAAAAGTAACTCTGGTACTGGCGGTAGGCTGCTTCCCAGCCACCACCGCCAAAGCCAAGGACGGGGCGTTCCCGGACCATCTTCAGCGCATCCCCAGTCCAGATCAGCCGTTCCCGGCTGCTTTTGGTCTCCAGGTTGATATCCTGGAGCCGGGCCATAATCTGGGGCGGCAGGATCCGGGCTAGGAGACTGGCCGGTTGCCTGCCCCCTGCTACCGGAGTGACCGCCAGCTGGTGCTGGACCAGGAAAATACCGCCGCCAATGAGAAGGACCAGAGCGGCCACCACGGCTGCCATGCGCGCCCTGGGGGTCCGCAGGCTCCAGCCGGCTCCCTGGATAATAAGCTGGCCGGCAAGGGCTACCAGTAGGCCCAGGGCAAACCAGCTCCAGGCCGGGCCATAGGCTTTAGCAACGGCCAGGGGAATAAACCGGGCATTGCCTGCCAGGGCGGCAGCGCTGCTGGTCACCAGGTGAGCCAGGGTATTCAGGCGGTAGCCTTTTGGCGCCAGCAGCCAGTAGAGGAAGATAACCAGGGGGAAAACGAGGTAAGCGCCCCGGGAGCCTGTCCCCAGGAAAACCATGAGCAACAGGTAGTTGGCCGCTGCGTATAAATACCGCTGGCGGCTGCCGGCCCGGGCCCAGAGGTAAAAACCGATGATACTGCCGGCACCGGTGTAACTGGCCAGGGCATTGGGGTACTGCAAAGTGGAAAAGAAACGCCCGCCGACAAACCCATCTTTAATATAAACAATCCCGGTGGCACTGAGCAAAGCCGCCACGGCGGTTCCAACTGCGGCCAGGTAAAGGGCATGGAGCAGGTAGAGGGTACGGCGCTGGCCGCCAAGGCGGGAAGTCAGCCAGAAGGTTAAAAAGTAAAGGAGGACCTTAGCTACTTCAGCTACGGCCAGGCTACGGCTGGCCGGCTTGATGGCAGCCAGGATATAAACTACTACCAGGGCCGCGGCTGCAAAATCCAGGGGCCGGTTAAGGAAGGCTACTTCCCGGCGGGACAACTTCCACAGGTAAGTAAGGAAAAACAGGACGGCGGCAAAAAGTAAGGTCCAGCGCTGCTCTACCGGGAAAAAGAGGCCGCGAAAAAAAGGCGGGTAAAAGAGGAGCAACAACAGGCCAGTAAAGGCCAGAAGAAATAAAGTCTGGTTGCCCCCGGACGGCCAGAAGGGCTCCCCGCTGCTGTTTTTTTCCTTGGCGCGGCGCCAGGGGGTTACTCGCGTATTAGTATCAAGGTTATCTTCAGCGTTATTTACCGTTTGATTTTTCCCGCCCTTGATGGCACTTGTTAAGGGGATTACTTTGCCTTTTCTATGTGCTTCTTTTATATATGCTGCCCCGGTCTTTCTTTTGCTCCGTGCCATGGCTAGACCCCTTTCACGTCATGTCTACCTATTCATTCGCCGCTTCCCTATCCTTTTCCTGCTAAAATAAAAAGATAGCCGGGGGCAAACGATAGCCGGTGGCTGCCGGGGGGCTTTTTTCTACCACCCCAGAGCATAACCATCACCACGGGGATCGGCTCCACCCATAAGGACACCCCTTTGATAGTCGATTACAATCCCCTGGGCATGACCTGTTTCATTTGACCAGGCCGGTAAAAGGGTTACTTTGTGACCCAGGCGGCGCAGGTCTTCAATTACGGTAGGATCAAAACGATTTTCCAGGTTCAGGCTGGGCGGTCCGTCTCCCAAGGCCCTACCATGGATCCAGCGTGGTGCTTCAATGGCCTCCTGGATGTTGCAGCCGAAATCCAGGAAACGGGATATTACCTGCAAGTGAGTCTGGGGCTGCCCGTCGGCCCCCATGGTACCGAAGACCAGGCAGGGCTTGTCGCCCTTAGTGATAATGGCTGCCATCAGTGTATGGAGGGTGCGTTTACCAGGTGACAGGCAGTTGGGATGGCTGGGGTCGAGGGAAAAATAAGCACCCCGGCTTTGAAGTAAAATACCGGTACCCCGGGCCACCAGGCCGGAACCAAAGGGGAAATAAATACTCTGAATGCAAGAAACAATATTTCCTTCCCTGTCCACCACAGCAAAGTAGGTGGTATCGCCTCGCAACTGGCTGCCGGCAGCTATTTCCATAGCCTGCTGCGGGTCAATAAGACGGCGGCGCTTGGCTGCATAATCCTTAGAGAGCAAATGATCGATAGGAATTTGCACAAAATCCGGGTCACTAATATAGGCATCCCGGTCGGCAAAGGCCAGCTTTTTGGCCTCTACCAGGTGGTGAATGTAGGTGGACGTGTCGAGGCCCATGGCTTTAAGGTCAAAACCTTCCACCAAGTTAAATTCCAACAGGGCCGTTAAACCCTGGCTGTTAGGCGCTGTTTCGTAAATGGTATAGCCGCGGTAAGTAGTGGCTACCGGTTGGCCCCAGGTCGAAGTATGGCCGGCCAGGTCTTCGAGGGCCAGGAAACCACCCTCTTCTTGAACGGTTCTGGTTATTGCTTCAGCAATTGGCCCCTGGTAGAAGGCGGCTTTTCCCTCCCTGGCCAGGAGGCGGAAAGTGGCAGCCAGGTCATCCTGGCGTAAAATATCCCCCGGTCGGGGTGGCCTCCCGCCGGGTAAAAAGATGGCCGCTGTATCCGGGTAGCGGGACAAAACTTCCCGGTGTTCGGTTATGTACCAGGCCAGTTTATGGCTCACAGGATGCCCTTCGGCATAGGTAATGGCCTCGGCCAGGAGATCAGCTAGGGGCATAGTACCATAACGTTCTCGTGCATCCTCCCAGGCAGCGACGCAGCCAGGAACAGTAACAGCATAGGCGCTACGGGGTGGTATTTTAACCATTCTTTTTTCCCGGAAAAATTCCAGACTGGCTCTTCGGGGCGCCCGGCCGGAACCGTTAAGAAAAATTACTTCTCTCGTACGGGCCAGGTAAATAAGATAAAACAAGTCACCACCAATACCGCACATATGAGGCTGGGTAACATTTAAGACGGCATTGATAGCAATGGCAGCATCAATAGCATTACCACCGCGCTTGAGGATATTAACTCCTGCCAGGGAAGCCAGCGGGTGGGCCGCTGCCACCATTCCGTTGGTACCCATAACTATTGGCCGATACATACGAACTACACCTCATTTCAGGAGACTTCAGTCTTTATTGTAACCCTTAATCTATATTTTTGACGAGATCTTTTGACGATGGAGGTCTTCAGGTGTTATTCTTTAAAGAGGATTTTTGAACCAGCACTTTTATTAAGGGTGAATTTAATGGTACAGGTAGCAACCATCAGCATCCTGGCATTTTTAACTGCCGTTCTCCTCGCGGTTAGTACCGGGTGGCTTGCTTTGCGCCGGGCCGGGAAAAAGGCCAAACGCCAGGCCATCTATGCCGTCCTCGCTTTTACCCTCTTCCTGGCTACTGCCTGTGGTAACCTTACCGGGGAACAGCCCCCTTCCCCGGCCAACCAGTCGCGGCAGCCGGTAGCGCAAACAGCTTCGCCTGCACCAGGAGCAGCGCCTGGCACCTCAACATCTCAAGAAAAGCCTCCCGACTCCTCAACCCCACCGGCTGAAACCGGCAAGCTACGCGTCCATTACCTGGATGTCGGCCAGGGGGATGCCATCCTGGTGCAGTTGCCCGATGGCAAGAACATTTTAATCGACGGTGGCACCAGTGAAGCCGGGCCGGGGGTGGTACAGGAATTGCAGCAGTACGGTGTTGAGATACTGGACTTTGTCATTGGCACCCACCCCCATGAGGACCATATAGGCGGCCTGGACGTGGTAATTAACAGCTTCCAGGTGGGTAAAGTTTACCTTCCCCGGGTGACCCATAATTCTGATTCATACCGGGACCTCTTGCTGGCTATAAAAAATAAGGGCCTCAAGGCCATGGAGGCTAAAGCCGGCGTTGCGCTGCCCATGGATGGGGGCCTCCAGGCTCTTTTTGTCAGCCCGGCGAAAAGTAATTATGAGGATCTAAACGATTATAGCGCCGTCCTGCACCTCACCTACGGGCAAACGGCTTTTCTCTTTACCGGTGACGCCGGTACTACCGCCGAGGAGGAAATGCTGGCCGGCGGCAGGCCTCTTAAGGCTGATGTACTCAAAGTAGCCCACCACGGCTCCCGTTATTCTACCAGCACTGCTTTTCTCAAAGCTGTGGCTCCCAGGTATGCTGTTATCTCCGTGGGTAAAGGGAATGACTATGGCCATCCCCATGCCCAGACCCTGCAACGCCTACAAAAAGCCGGGGTTAAAATCTACCGTACCGACCAGGATGGTACCATAACGGCCGTCTCCGACGGCCAGAAGGTGACTATACAGTAGCATTGTACGGCCAGGCCGGTAGCATTCCTGCTATCTATAGCGACCTGATGCAAAGTAAAAGTGAAAGGAGTAAAATAATGCCCCGCCGGGAATTGCTGGTCATTGATCGTTTTGAAGAAGACATGGCCGTAATTGAATACGGCCGCCGCACCTTTACCCTGCCCCGCTCCCTCCTGCCCCGGGCCGCCAAAGAGGGTGACGTGATTAAACTCGCCGTCGTCCTGGATCCGGAAGCCACTGCCCGGCGCAAAAAAGAAGCCCGCTCCCTGGCGGACGATGTGTTTGAGGGGTAGAAGCTTAATGCTTACCGGGCTGCATCCACAATGGCCCTGATTTTAGCGTCCACCTGTGAGGCTATTTCTTCCAGGCCGGCTTCGGGATAAAATTTGGCCAGCATGGTGGGCCGCAGGGCGCTGATGTAAGTCTTGCCGTCCCGGGTGTAGACATTTATTTTACAGGGCATCATCAAGCTGATCAGGACGTCTTTAGCCAGGACTTCGTGGGCGTAGCGGGCATTGCAGATTTCAATGATTTTCAGTGGTTCAGAAGCGTAGCCCTTGCTTTTCAGGGTGGCCTGGACATCGTGGATATGCTGGACCTTCATGCCTTGCGCGGCAGTAGCTTCTTCCACGGAAGCCACGGCGGCGTCAAAATTTTTTTCAGTTGTCACGGTGTAGCTGATGTCTTGGTAATCCATGCCAAATGCCTCCTTCGCCTGTTGGCCTGTAGTAAGTCTGGCTTTCATTGTTGAGCTTTATAAATGCTTTTCGACTTTACTATAATACTACTTACATAATTCGCTGTCAATATATATGGCGAATAATAACCTGATGAACCCTTAATTTACTCCGTTTTGGAACGCCGGGAAAACCCTGTCCCGGTATTAGCTGCTTTTGGCCAGGGTAATGAGGCTCCTTGCTGCCTGGTAGGCTTCCAGGTAATCGGCTCCCGTGTAAGTTACGGTAGCGGCATCGAGGAACCGGCTGCGGGGCAGGATAGCTGCTGCCGCCGCCCGGGCCGGGTCGTTAAATTTAATCGTTACCGTTGCCGGGGCCGGTGCCGCAAGGGGTTGATAACTTTTTTTGCTCAGGGCCCGGACCAGTCCCAGGCGGATTTTTTCCCTGGCCAGCCGGGGCGGGAGCGACCTGGCGGCGTGGTAATTAACTGCTTCTTTAACAATAACGGCTTCTACTCCTTCAAGGATTTTCCTTGCTTCCCCGGCCAGGACCTGGTCGCCGCTCACCAGGACCACCGGGACACCGAAATAGCCGGCCAGCAGGGCATTCAGGCCCAGTTCCCCCATTTCCTGTCCATTAACCTCCAGGCGGTGGACTACGTCGCTGTAGGTGTGGGCCAGGACGCCATGGCTGCCGGCCCGGGCATGATAACCTATGAAACAGGCTACAGCAAAGCCCCTGTCTATACCCTCCATCATACCCAGTTTTTTCGGTGTGCCGCTGATGAGCTGGGCCCCGGGGTGCAGGTCTTCCGGCGGGATGTTACGCATCCTGCCGTGGGCGTCATTGACGGTTACGCTGGTAGCCCCGGCTTCAAGGGCGCCACGGATGGCGGCATTGACTTCAGCCGTCATTAGTCTCTGGGAGCGTGCGTATTCCACCCCACCTATGGTTTCCACTTGTTCCCAGGCAGTTACCCCGGCCACGCCTTCCATATCGGCGGATATGTAAACCCGCATCCCTGCCATTCCTCCCTTATGACGGGTAAATGTCAAAAGGGCCTGACCGGCCCTAAGAACAACTCCTTCATGATTTATGGATATAATGGTAACCGAGTTTGGTGATATGCTGACCAATTATTTCCAGGCTTATCTGGGGCAAATAATAGGTAATCACCACCCAGCGACGTTCGAGGACAACATTGACGTTAATTACACCCGGCAGGCTGCCCAGGGCATTAGTAATTTTTTTGGCATCTTCCCCGGTGCGCATGTCGCTTACAATCAGGGTCATGGTTACCTGCCGGAGCTCAGGGGTGTAACCATAACGCAAATTTTGCCACTGTTGCCCGGCCAGGATTTCTGCGGCCCGCTGGCTGTACCAGCTCATCTATTTAACCTCCTTTTACCATATTTAACTTTTAATTGCTGATGAGCATCCTGCTCACCCGTTTTCCCCTCAGGGACTCAGTCGCCGGAACTCAACCCCCTTTTGCTGTAACAAATAGTCTATAAAAGAAGGTGTAATCCTTTCCGGGTCATAGATTATTTTCATCATATCGACCTGGCCCTCCCGGGGTAACTGGATCTCCTTTACCAGGGCTGCCAGGGTATAATAGACTGTTTCCCTGATGACCGGCGTTTCAAGGTTGGGTATAATGTAGGTGACTTCCTGGTGCCGTCCAGGTTGGAATTTTTCCTGGCGGGCGTCAATCCACATTCTTACCTTCGGTTCCATGTCCTTGCCACCTCCAGGGCCCTGCCCTATATTCTATGCATCAACTCGCCTTTTGCCGCCTATTTTAGGTTCATCCCTCCATTCACCAACATATGCTGTAATAGTGATTCTATGAAATGAGGGGTGAAAGATGGCCAAAATCCTTTTGGGAGATATTGCTTTATCATCATGGGAACTTGATGCTTTCAGCAAAGCCTTGTTTCCAATCCTGTGCCGCAGTTTGGGTGTAAGTCTCTTAGAAGACGGTGAAGGAAACTTTATCCTGAATCCGCCCCTGGCTAATAAAACGATTGTTTTACGCCCGCTGGCCGGCCAGGATCAAACCTTTACGGCCCTGCTAACTACCTTAAGCCAGGAGCTGCAGGGACAGGGGGCCAATGTTTTAATTGTTCCAGCTACCGCCAGCGACGGGCAGCTTTTCAGGCTATGGCAGACCCAAGTCCTTTTTGCTTTCTCGCAAAGGGATGGTGCCGCTCCCGCTCCAGAACCAGCCTTACGCTTTTTTTACGCACCCAAAAAGCGCGAGGAAAGCCTGGGTCTAATTGCTGCCCTGGTACAGGCTATGCTCCGTTCAGGAAGACCCCTGGGTTATACCATCCCCGGATCCTGGGAGCATTTTAAAAACTTCCGTTACCGCCGCCTTTTAAATAATGCAGAAGTGCCATCGGTCTTAATTGAATTTTGCCAGGTTCACCTGGACCCGGAATTTATTCACAACATTACGATGTGGCTGGTTGGCGGGTTAACCTGGTATTTCCAGAAACCGCTTACGGAAGAAACGGTTTTCAAGCTTCAATCCCTGTTGCAGCGCTTCCGGGATGCCTGTTTAAGGGAACCGCAGTACCGGGTTCCCGCAACAAACCAGGAAAAGAAGGAAACTGCGCCTCCGGAAGGGGAACCGGCAACTATGACGCCGGCCAGGCCGGGAGAGAACCCTGTTCAGACCGGAGAAAAGAGGGACGCAGGAGCAGAAACCACAGGGGGCGCGGCCCGGGGAGAGACTGGGGGAAAGATGACAGAGTCAGGGGCTATAACGGGCCCTGGAGAGGGAACGGAGGCAGGAGCTACAACGACCCCGCAAGAGGTAGCCATACCCGGCAGAAGCGCAATGCAGGTGCAGGATGGACTGCCGGTACAGGGTAAAATACAGGGGCGAGACGGGGCGGCAGGGCAAGCAAAGATACCACCCCAACATGAGCTCCTGGCAACGGAAGGGGACGTAAACCAAAGGGCAACGGCGGCAAAGGATCCAGTTTCCAGCAGCCTGGCTTCTCCGCCGGCACCTTCCGGGCAGGTCCGGAATGCCCGGCAGGGTAAAGGCCGTCACCGGGGCAACCCATTTCCCCCTCCCGGTGACGGGCCGGTGTTTATCTTTAAGCGGCCCCTGGAAGCCAGCCTTGCTCCTGCCTTGTTTACCCAGGAAGTACTGGAACGTATGGCACCACTGCCCCTCCAGAGCACTTTCCTGACAGGAGAACAATGGCGTAAATACCTTTCCTCTACCGGAGCGAATACGGCCATGGCCAGCCTCGCTGCCCGGCAGGCCCCTGAGCAGGGAGCAGTAAAACCCCCGGTTCTTAACTTTAACCAAATCAGGACAGATGTGATCGGGACGGGTACAGTAGCCCAGGAAACCGGAAAAAATGATAATACCCTGGCGGCGCTCAAAAACCTGAGTGCCGCCATCCTGGCCCCGGAACAGCCCGGAGAACCACTAAAGAGCGAAGCACCGTCAATTTGACGGTGCTTCTTAATGGTGGGCCCGTTAACTGTTATACTAGAAACATTGAGCCGGTGGCGCCGGCGGGCAGACGCCGGGAGCCACAGTGCAGGGAGCCGGCACGCAGAAGCCGTAGCTGGGCACCAGGAGCTGGACGGAAAGGATGGTCTTAATGACAACGCATACCTGGAAGTCACAGGTAACGGTGATGTTACCGACACCTACGGCCGAGACGACGCAGTTGCAGAAAAGCAAGGTACTCTCGGAGCAATCTACGGTTACTCCTTCAGGAGCGCAGAGGGTGACGACTTTGGTAAAGGTAAAGACACGATTGGCAGTTTCAGCTGGAGCATTGGGGTTGGTCAGGGTTATTGGAACAGAGACGACTATGGTTAAAGTGGCAAAATTGCCGGTAGCTGGTACCCGGTTAATCACGCTGCAGGAAATGGTCCCATTCAGGGCACAGGGGATAGCTTGCCCTACGGTAAAAGTCCCGGTAGCAAACTCACCAGTAAGACCCGTCGTTACTGTTGTATCCCGGGTACGGCTTTCCACCTGGAAACAGCTGTCATAAACCTTGTCAACGACGATACACTCGATACGAG
Source organism: Moorella mulderi DSM 14980 (assembly GCF_001594015.1). Classification (GTDB taxonomy): domain Bacteria; phylum Bacillota; class DSM-521; order Neomoorellales; family Neomoorellaceae; genus Neomoorella; species Neomoorella mulderi. Next base: position 245,744 of record NZ_LTBC01000002.1, on the reverse strand, counting down.
TCGGGGGCGGACATCCTTCCGGCGGGCACTGGCCGGGAGCAACGACGGCCTGCTTGACGCTCGCTTCATCAGCCATGTTTAAACTTACCTCCTTAGAGCAAATATTTCGGGTTAATGCCTGGTATATAATATTGACCTCAACGGGTGGATGTTACCGGGAAAACATAATTTATTGCCGGCAATCAAAATTATATTTTTTCTGCCAGGAAAGCATATGCATTAGTTAGGTAGACCTGGTCCGGGGAGGTGATGGCCATGGTAAATTATTTAGCTACACCAGGTGATAGCTGGCAGTTAGTTTTGCGCCAGGGCATATTACATTACAGTTATACCGCAACCGGTGAACCCATGGCCGGCCTGAGCGCCTCTACTGCCGTTATTGACCCTGACGGTCGCCTGCATATACTGGCAACGTTGCTTAATAAGCGTTTAATTTATGCCCGCTGGGAGGGGCACCGCTGGGAGAGCAGGGAGTTGCCGGCAAATGGTTCCGTCCTGGCCTTTGTCCTCGATTCCCGCAGGCAACCGCACCTATTATTAGAGGAATCCTGCAGGCCGGAAAATGTCCATCTCTACCTGGCCGGTAACCGCTGGCAAAGGCAGTTTTTACCTTTTAACCTTACGGCTCCCCCCTTACTATTTAAACCCCTGCTCCGTGGGCGGCTTTTTTTTGCCGGGCAGGATGCATCCAGGGGAAGGCAGCATTTATTTTTAACAATTTTTGATCCTGCCACGGGCTGGCAGGTGCCCCGTCCCCTTACCGGCGTAGAACCTGGTAATAAAATTTATGCTTACTGGTTTCAGGGGTATCTTTACCTGTTGTCCTGGCACAGGCAGGAAAAGGACTACTTGCTTTATTTCCACGTAGTTGACCCGGAAAAAAACACCTCGCTGAGGCTCTGCCCGGGAACAATGGTTGATCTTCCCGATGACCGGCCGGTACTCCTGGCTAAGGAAAAAACCTTGCTTTTCCTCTGGACGTCCAGCAACCGCCTGGCTTTTTGCTTCTCCCAGGACGGCGGCAGTACCTGGTCACCACCCCAGAGCGCCTATTTCTTTTTTCCGGCCAGGATTAAAGCTGTAGAGGGGCCAGATGGCCCCTCCACCAGGCAGGTAGTTTTCACCAAGATCAGCGGTCTGGAGCCGGACTGGCCCCTGGTAATCAATTTTGAGCCTCTTTTTTCTTTATGCAGGGCGGTCCTTGTAAATCCCGGCAGCAGGAATACTCCTTTTAAGCAATGATTCTAGATAATAAATGGCACCACCACACCCAGGAATAAAGGACCAAAGAAAAAGGGGAACCTGCGGGCAGCGCCGATTAACAAAACAGGGTCTTTATCCATCTCAGCATCCATCATATGATGGCTCATCATCATACCATCGGCCATGGGCATCATTTCAACTACCCTAAACTCTTCCATTTCCCGGTAGCGAACCATTAAAACGACATGATCCATATCGAAATGCCTGGGATCAGGAATTCCCCGGGCAACGACCAGCAATTCCCGTTTTTCTATATCAATCATGCCCATACCCATGGCGCTGGGGCAATGATGGGTGGGATGCATCATAAAACAGTGGCGCCGGGGCATTACTGGAGGCATGATGGGAATGCAGATGCGCTGGCCGGGATAGATCAAATTGGGATCTGTAATTTGCGGGTTGGCCGACAGGATCTGCTCCACAGTAATGCCAAACTTTCGGGCAATACCGCTTAAAGTATCGCCGGGTTTGACGATATAGACGAAACCGTGCGGGCAGTGTATCGCGGGTCTGCCCGGGATGCAAAGTACCTGCCCAGGATAAATCAGGTTGGGATCCCGTACCTGGGGATTGGCAGCAATAAGCTCATCCAGGGTTATACCAAAACGCCGGGCGATAAGATACATAGTGTCGCCGCTTTTGACGGTATAATGGAAGCCATGGGGACACGGGGGCACCATGTGCTGGGCTGCCGCCTCACTTACAGTTGCCTCAGCTTTCTTGCTTTCGTCACTCATAACGCCGGTCTCCTTTCCTTGATGGCATGATTTGCTAGTATAGGGTATGAAACCGGCCGGTTATAGGTGACGAAAAAGCGCCCCTCCAGGGGCGCTTAATTATGGGGGTGATTAACGTTTTGGGTAAGCATAATAATTGGTACCTGTACGCCTCCCGGCCCGGGCCAGCATCTCCCTTGATATCCGGTTGGCCTGGCGAACAATCTTAATTTCATCAATTTTTACCAATCGCCCTTCACGGACTACGACCTCACCGTTAACAATAGTGGTATCCACCAGCTGGCTATCACCACAGGTAATAATAGCCGCTACCGGGTCATGCTGGCCCCCGGCAAACCCCAGTTCCTCAAAGTTAACCAGGATCAGGTCTGCTGCCATTCCCGGCGACAGATAACCTATATCTTCACGGCCCAGAACACGGGCACCGCCAGTAGTGGCCAGGCGCAAGACTTCCTCGGCTGTCAGGCCGTTATTACCGTAAGCCAGTTTTTGCAAGAGATAGGCAATACGCATTTCGTTCCACATATTAGAGGAATCATTACTGGCGCTGCCATCCACGGCCAGCCCCACCCGGGCCCCGGCAGACAGCAGGTCTTTCACCCGGCAGATCCCGGATGACAGCTTCATATTGGAAGCCGGGCAATGGGCCACCCCGCTTTTCGTCTCGCCCAGCAGGGCTACCTCGGCATCGCTTAAATGTATGGCATGGGCAAACCATACATCGGGCCCCAGCCAGCCCAGGTCAGCCATGTACTCCACCGGCCGCCGGCCAAATTTTTCTTTACAGAAGCGTTCTTCATCCATGGTTTCGGCCAGATGGGTATGGAGCATGACCCCGTACCGGCGCGCCAGGTCGGCACTATCTCGCATCAGTCCGGGAGTTACAGAAAAAGGTGAACAGGGGGCCAGGGCAATACGGCACATGGCGAAGGGTCCAGCCTCATGGTACTGCCGGATCAAGCGTTCGCTATCAGCTAATATCTCGTCTTCTTTTTGAACTACTTCATCCGGTGGCAGGCCACCCCGGCTTTTGCCCAGGGACATGCTGCCCCGGGTGGCATGGAAGCGGACCCCCAGTTCCCGGGCCGCCTGGACTTCAATATCAATAAGTTCATTCCCCTGCCCGCGGGGAAAGACGTAGTGATGGTCGCTGGAGCAGGTACAGCCTGTCTTCAGCAATTCCCCCAACCCCACCATGGCTCCCAGGCGAACTGCTTCCGGCGTCAGTTCACGCCAGATCTCGTAAAGGGTCACCAACCAGGGGAACAGGGGTATATCCTGGGTTGCCGGGATATTGCGGGTCAGGGTCTGGTAGAGGTGGTGATGGGTATTGATCAGCCCGGGCAAAACAACCTTACCCCTGGCATTAATAATTTCGTCTCCATCCCCAGGAGGCAGATTGAATCCAATGGCCTTAATTGCCGGCCCCTCTATTAAAAGATCGGCCTTCTGGTAGCGATGGCCCTCGCTATCCAGGGTAATAATCCATTCGGCATTTTTGATAAGTAAAGCCAAGCCCAAGTACCTCCACTCAACCGGTCAAACCCGGTTAAATTTAATGATTACACGGTTTAATTTTAACCGGCCCTGGTAGGTATTAAATTTAACCTGGCTAAAAGATTGGCCAAAGCGGTAGCTAATTCAGCCCGGGTGGCATTCTGGTCGGGCCGGAAGGTGCCGTCCGGATAGCCGCTCATAATCCCGGCCGCCATGACCTGGCGAATGGCCGCCTCGGCCCAGTGACCCTGGATGTCGCGGGGCTCGTTTGGCTTCAGGCCCAGGTAGGCGGCCAGGCCGCGAAAAATGGCCCGGGCCAGGGCTTGCTGTACTGCGGGCGTAGCCAGTTGAGCTGCCGTCTCCGGGTTGCTGATAAAACCCATTTCCACCAGGACTGCCGGGGCATCGGTCTCCCGCAGGATGTAGAAATTCGCCTCGCGGACACCCCCGTCCGGCCAGCCAGTGGCAGCCACCAGTTCGGATTGGATCAAGCGGGCGATCTTTTCAGCCTGGCCACCAGGAGCCAGGATAAAAGTGCTAACGTAACTGGCGGCTGGAGTACCGGCGCTGTTGACGTGCAGGCTGATGATGAGGTCTACCTGTTCCCGGTTGAAGAGACCCGCCCGGTCAGCCAAGGAAACGTCCTGGTCGCCTGTCCGGGACATCACCACTTCTACACCTGCTTCCTGGAGCAATTGGCGCAACGCCAGGCCCACGGCCATGGTGACGTCCTTTTCCTGGAGGCCGCCGGCGGCGACGGCCCCGGGGTCACTGCCACCATGGCCGGGATCAATGCCAATTTTGGGCATAAAAACCACCCCCAATCTAAGATATGCTTTAAGTTGATCTTAAGCTCCGGGGGTGACCATGGCTAATGGCGTAAATTGCTAATTACACAAGCCCTGGCCCTGTTGCAGCCTATTTATGGTCTTAACTGTACCGGGTTTCGTCATAGCTGCCGGGGTTAAGATGCTTTCCAGTTCGTCCGGGGTTAAAAACCCTTTTTCTAAAATGATTTCTCTAATCGAGCGGCCGGAAGCTTCTGCTTCCCGTACCACCTCTGTGGCTTTTTCGTAACCGAGATATGGCAGTAAAGCTGTGGCCAGGACGGGACTCTGCTCCAGCACTTCCCGGCAGCGCCCGGCGTTGGCTGTTATACCGCTGATACATCCGGTGCGGAAAATCCGGGCCGCTGCCGCCAGCATTTCCAGGGATTCCAGCAGGGCATGGGCGATAAGGGGCGCGAAAGGATTGAGTTCCAGGTGGCCCTGGCTGGCGGCCATAGCGATTACCATATCGTTGGCCATGACCTGCATGGCCACCTGGTTGACCATTTCCGGGATCACCGGGTTGACTTTGCCGGGCATGATGGAAGAACCGGCCTGCCGGGGGGGCAGGTTGATTTCCGCCGGACCGCCCCTGGGACCGGCAGAAAGGAAGCGCAGGTCGCCGGCGATTTTATGCATGGTTACGGCGGCGGCCTTCACGAGACCGGAAACTTCCACAAAGACGTCCATATTCTGGGTGCCATCGATCATGTTTTCCGCCCGGGCCAGGCCCAGCCCCGTGAGGCGCCTCAAATAATCATTAACCAGGTAAATATATTTCAGGGGGGCATTGAGGCCGGTGCCGGTGGCTGTGCCGCCCAGGTTCACCTGGCGCAGGCGCTCCTCAACCTTGTACAGCCGCCAGCGGTCCCGGGCCACGGCCTGGGCATAGGCACCGAATTCCTGTCCCAGGGTTACCGGAACGGCATCCTGGAATTCAGTACGGCCGATTTTAAGTATCCCGGCAAAGGTAGCCTCCTTTTCCTGAAGGGCTTCCTGGAGCCTGGCCAGTTCCTCGGCCAGGGGCAGTAAAAGGCGGATGGCCGCTATACGCATGGCGGTAGGATAGACATCGTTGGTGGACTGGTGCAGGTTAACGTGGTCATTGGGGTGGATTGTGGCATAATCACCCCTTGGAAGTCCCAGGATTTCCAGGGCGCGGTTGGCGATTACTTCGTTGATGTTCATATTGGTCGAAGTACCGGCGCCGCCCTGGAAGGCGTCGAGAAAAAACTGATCGGCCAGTTTACCCCGGGCTACTTCCTGACAGGCAGCAATAATGGCCTCTCCCTTTTCCCGGGGAAGGTAGCCCAGGTCGAGGTTGGCCCGGGCGGCCGCTTCTTTGACGGTAGCCAGGGCTTTAATTAGCTCTGGATGGACTTGATGCCGGCTGACGCGGAAATTCTCCGCTGCCCTTAAGGTGTGGATGCCGTAGTAGGCGCTGGCGGGCACTTCCCTGGTACCCAGGAGATCATGTTCCTGGCGGGTAGACATAGATGATCCCTTCCTTTGGACTCTATTGTAGCAAACCAAGTACGGCCAGGAAATACGAGCAAGTAAAAAGCGACCGGCCATAGAAATTGCCAGTCGCCCTGGAGGGGCAGTCTGCGTCCATCAGCTAACGTCTATTGCTGGATGCGCCTTCCTGAGGTACAAAATTATTTCTGGACATAGATGTGGGCATCCTGGGGTAGGGCCAGGCCGGCAGCTACTTCGACGGCCTTAACCATGCCGGGGAGTACCGGGCAGGCGGCATGGGGGCAATGTTGAAAGAATAATTTACGCAGGCGGCTGTTGCCTTTGAAGCTAATCTCGTCCAGGGGATTGAGGGTGCCCAGTTCAGCGGCAATCTTCTGGATGTTGGGACAGGTAGTGTTGATGGTCAGGTTGCAGGAAAACATATCCGGTGCTTCCGCCAGAATGTCGGTGGTAAAACCACAGATGCCGGATTCTACAGTTACTTTAGCCATGGGAAAACTCCTTTCTTTATAGATTGTTAAAACCCGCCCTGGATGCTTTTTTACTCTTTTGTTCTGCTCTTTAAATACTCGAGAAAGATAGCTGCTGTAGCCAGGTTCGTGGCCGCCGGAACGTTGTGGACGTCACAAATGCGCAGGAGGGCGCTGATATCCGGTTCATGGGGCTGGGGCGTCAGTGGGTCCCGCAGGAAAATTACCAGGTCCAGGCGTTTTTTGGCCACCAGGGAACCCATTTGCTGGTCTCCCCCCATGGGCCCGGACATGAGACGGTGGACCTTTAGACCGGTTCGTTCCATGATCCTGGTACCGGTAGTCCCTGTGGCTACCAGGCGGTGACCGGCAAAGATATGTTTATGCTCATCGACAAAGTTGACCAGTTCATCTTTCATACGATCGTGGGCTATGAGAGCGATGCGCATAAATTATCCTCCAAAATTCATATTAGCCCTCGTAACAGGCCAGCCTTATTTTAATCTTTTCAACGAGCCTTGACTACAAATATTCACCAAAAAATTGCTTTTCCCTTCTACTATAGAAATATTTTACCTTAGATTTCTACTGGCGAAGCTGCCGCCACAGCTCCAGTGAACAAAGGGACTTTAAAGGGACTTCGGCAAAACTCAAGCAGCCGGCGAAAGGGGTTGGCGGCCAGTCATGACGGCGCACCCCTGCTGGTACCGCTGGCTGCCAGGAAAGCCAGTACCGCACCAGTTCATCTTCCCCGCGGTTGACAAGGGTTTCTCGTAAAACCCTGGCCCGCCGGGTGAGGGGGCAGCAAAAATAGGTGCGGCAGATGAGGGGACGGTATTTGTACAGGCGGCAACGACGCCGGTACGGTTCTAAAAAAATACAGTAACCTTCGGCGTCAGTCCGCAAAGTAATATCTACCGCCCGCCCCTTCACCTGGACCTGGCAGTACTCCTCCAGCATTTCCGGGAGGGAAAACCTTTTACCAGTAAGTTCCTCCAGGCCCTGTTGCAATACATGCAGGTCAATGCTGGTCAGGGGCAGGCGCCCGCCACAGCAATGATCGCAACCTAGGCAATCGCCGTTAGTATAGGGGCGGTAAAGGAGGGATGGGTCCAGTCCTTCCACGGCGGTAATATAATCAGCTATGCTGGCCTCAGGAGATAAAACCCGGAGATCATAACCTTGCTTACCATTGACCTGCCAGTAACGCACCTGGACGGGGTTCTGTTCTTGCCTTGCGAGCAAATGACAACCTCCTGCCAATTATATTTTACTCTTCTTCCCGCCATGCCATCAGGGCCAGGGGGAAGGGTTCCAGGGCCCGTTCCAGGACTCCGTGGATAAAGGCCAGGAGGACGCCGTAATTAACTATTGGTACGCCCGCTTCCTTGGCCAGCTGGATGCGGTAGAGCATTTCCCGGCGGTTGATCATGCAGCCGCCGCAGTGAATTATCACCTTATAACTGGCCACATCTTCCGGGTAGCCGGTGCCGGAATACCAGGAAAACTGTAAATCACCACCCACGTACTGGCGCAGCCAGCGGGGTATCTGCACTTTACCGATGTCATCAGCCTGGCGGTGGTGGGTACAGGCCTCAGCAATGAGAACCCTGTCGCCCGGCTGCAAATTTTTAACAGCCTTCGCGCCCCGCACCAGCTCTACCAGGTCCCCTTTATAGCGGGCAAATAAAATGGAAAAGGAAGTCATCCAGACGCCGGGCGGCGTGTCGGCAGCCACCTTCAAGAAAGCCTGGGAATCGGTAATAACAATCTTGGGGGGCGGGATCTTAGCCAGGGCCAGCTTCAGTTCCCGCTCTTTTACCACCAGGCCCATGGCATCGTGATCCAGCAAGTCCCGCAGTGTCTGTACCTGGGGCAGGATCAGGCGCCCTTTCGGTGCCGCCAGGTCGATGGGTACCACCAGGACGGCCATTTCTCCGGGCCCCACCAGGTCGGCAACAATATAAGGCTCCTCAAAGTCGGCAGGAGCGGCTTTAATCAGCTCCCCTTTCAATTCCTCGATACCCTGGCGGGTCAGGGCGCTAACCGGCAGGACCCGCTGTCCCAGGGTTTTTTCCAGGTCCGGCAATAGTTCCCGGCCGCCCTGGTCGATTTTATTTAAAACTATCACCAGGGGCAGGTTTTGTTCCTTTAGTCGCTGCAAGAGTTCCAGTTCGTAAGGTCCAACCCCGGCTGCCGGGTCCAGGACCAGGATGGCCAGATCAGTGCGCCGCAGGACTTCCATGGTCTTTTTAATCCTTAAAGCGCCCAGTTCGCCCACGTCGTCAATCCCGGCTGTGTCGATGAGGACGACGGGACCCAGGGGTAAAATTTCCATGGATTTAAGGACCGGGTCGGTTGTCGTGCCAGGAACGCTGGAGACTACCGCCAGTTCCTGGTTGGTCAGGGCGTTAATTAAACTGGACTTGCCGGCGTTGCGGCGGCCAAAGATAGCAATATGCAGGCGGTTCCCCCTTGGTGTTGCTTCCAAAGATAACTCACCTCCCTGTAAAGCAAAAAGCAGGCCACGCTCTTACGAAAATCCGTACTCTTTTGGGCGCTGGCCGGGGAATCTTCCCAGAAAAAAACGGGAGTTTATCTCCCGTAGCTTACCACTTTTTAACTGGCCTGTTTAGTGACCTTCTCTTTATTGGCACTGCTGTCGCCGTCATCTATTCTGGCCGCTTCTTTGATTTCCTCAGTTACGGAATTAGTAGCATTCTTAAACTCCCTGATGCCCTTACCCAGGGCGCGGCCCACCTCGGGTAGCTTGCCGGGGCCAAAAATAATCAACGCCAGGACTAAAATCAAGATTAATTCAGGAGCTCCCAAACCGAACATCCTTCTCACCTCCTGTTTAAGTTAATTGTACAACTGTTTCCTTTAAATTTAAATACCTTCTTCCTTGGCCTTTTCTTCCCGCTTGCGTCGTACCAGGTAAGAAATCCAGATGCTGACTTCATAAAGGGCAATTACCGGTAAAGCCATTAGCGTCTGGGAAATCATATCCGGCGTTGGAGTAAGAATGGCTGCCAGAACAAAGATAATTAAAATAGCATATTTACGGTTTTTCGCTAGAAACCTTGGCGTTACCAGCCCTAAATGGGTTAGGAGCATAATAGCCAGGGGCAACTGGAAAACGGCCCCGAAAGGTAAAATAAACATGGTCAAGAAACTAAAATACCGGGAGATGGAAATCAGCGGCGTAAAGCCTTCGCTGGCAGTTACCAGTAAAAAGCGAAGGGCTGCCGGGAAAACTACCAGGTAACCAAAGACTATTCCCGCGGCAAAGAGCACTATTGAGGCCGGCATTAACATATAAACGAGGCGCCGTTCATGGGTGTGCAGGGCCGGCAGGATAAAGCTCCAGACCTCCCAGAGGATCACCGGTAGAGCCAGGAAGATAGCTGCCACGAAGCAAATTTTTATAGTGGTAAAAAAGGCTTCCCAGGGAGTGATAAAGACCGGGTTTATGCCTATTTCCTTAATGGGTCTCATGATTAAAACCAGCAACTGATCCCGGAAGCCAAAATAAACAGCGATAGTTGCGATCACCAGAGCGATAATACATACCAGTAGTACCCGTCGCAAAGCTTCCAGGTGCTCCGTCAGGGTCATAGACTTATCTTCCATCGCTCCACCTCCTTTTAACCTGTTTATGGCTAGTTTCATTATACCGCCCTTGTCATAGCATAGCAAGGCAACATTATTTCTTTATCCCCACATGGACGGCTACAATTCCACCCGTCAGCTCGTAATAACATGCCCTGGCCAGGCCCAGGTCGCGGAAGTACTGTAATATTTCTTCCTGGTGGGGATAGCCCTTAAGGGAACGGGGCAGGTAGCTATAGGGGCCCTCCATTCCTACTCCCAGGCGTCCTATTAAAGGCACCAGGTGGTCAAAGTACAGGTAATAAAGCTGCTTAAAAAAGGGCCGGGAGGGTTTGGCTAATTCCAGTGAAATCACCCGTCCTCCCGTCCGTACCACTCGCATCATTTCCGCCAGGCCCCGTTTGATATCAGGGAGGTTGCGCAGGCCAAAGGCAATGGTGGCGCAATCAAAGGTATTATCCGGGAAGGGGAGGTCCAGGGCATTGCCTTCTACCAGCTGCACCAGGTGACCATAGGTACTGGCTGCCAGGCGGCGCCGGGCCACCTCAAGCATGGCCGGGGCAAAGTCTAACCCAACTACCTGCCCCCCAGGGGCTACGGCGCGGGCAAGCTCCAGAGAAAGCATACCGGTGCCACAGCAGACATCCAGGGTCTTGTTCCCAGGTACAAGGCCTGCCTGGGCTACGGTAAAACGGCGCCAGCCCCGGTCGCAGTTAAAACTGAGAATTGTATTTAAAAGGTCATAACGGGGAGCAATGTTGTTAAAAATGCCACGTACATATTCCTCTTTGGTCACAGGGCCATCACCCGTTTGACAGGCAACTCATCGCCTAATTGTATGACCAGTTCGCCAAGGAGTTCCCTTACCGTTCCAGGAGCAAGTCTTTCTACGGCCTCGGTGGCTTTAACGGTTACTGCCTGGCCATTCCACAGCTTGCCTAAAAGTAAGCCTATCTCCTGCCAGAACTGGGCTACCCTTGGTTCGGCCTGGCCTAACTGGCTGCCCAGGTAAGTTGCCGCGGCAGCCAGGTATTCCCTGGTATGAAGTTTTTCGAGAAAAGAATTTCCCCGGGCAGTAACTGCTCCTTCCCTGGCTTTTTCTAACTGCCGGGCAGCATCAAGGTGAATCTGGCAAATCAACTGGGAAAGGGGTGCCAGAAATTGCAGATTACCATCGCGGCACAGGAGATCAAAAAATCGGGTGTAGAAATAATCTCCCACCAGGGTTTCCAAGGCTACCTCATGCTTAACATTGTTATGAATTAATGAGGCCAGGAAAATAAATTGAAAAACGGCAGCCAGGGATAGAGCCCTGGGGCCAAAGTAACCCTGAGTATGAGCGCTTAAAAGGACTAGAGCAGGTAGAAAATCTTGATCTAAATGATTCAAAACAGGCCAGGTAAGCCCGGGTAACGTTCGCCCTTGCATGCGGGTTTCCTTTATCAAACGCTGGCGAACTATTTCCAGCTCTGGTTGTAATAATTTAAACAGGGCGGTCAACCTCCAGCCCTCCTATAAATGAAAATGAGTATTTCTTTTGATATTCTATTCTTTAAAGCATATTCCTGCTGGTTTTTTATCGTAAAAAACGCTACAGGCCCTGCAAGTTTCCTCCCTGCAAGGCCTGTCAGCTACTACCATCGCTACTACCTTTAGTTGTAGGTAATAAAATAAATATCCCTCCTACAGATTTACCGCTGCCGCCCGAGGAGGTTCCATCACGCCCCGTTCAATTTCGGTGGCGTGGACTTCGCCTGCCTGGAACTGCTCGGTTAAATACCTGCAGGCATCCCAGGGATTTACCCTCTCGCCGCAGGTAAAAACGTCAACGGCAGCATACCCTAACTCCGGCCACGTATGGATTGCCAGGTGCGATTCGGAGATGACCACCACGCCGCTGACACCCTGAGGGCTGAATTTATGGAAGCAGACTTCCCGGATTTCGGCACCGGCTTCTAGAGCGGCTTTGACCATGATTTCTTCGACCTTTTTGATGTCGTTTAAGATCTCGAAGCTGCATCCATAAACCTCAGCTAAAACATGACGGCCCAATGCGCGCAATTATCATTCCTCCTCCAGGATAAAAGTGGGGCATGACATCAATCAAATCCAATTGTAACCCCACTCCCCCTTATTGTCAACTAAAAATCGCAGTAGATGTCGGATAAAGTTGAGGGCTTGTCTCCGGAGGCTATAAGAAGCGGCCTGGTACCAAACCATGCCGCTTCTTAGCCATCCAATTCAATTCCATCCCGACAGTTTTAATTGTACTTAACTAACAAGTACGAACATCACCGTATCATTTCCGTACCCACTCCGTTATATGAACGTAGAAACCATAAAGTTACATTTAAGTAACCTTTCTACTTCCGGGCCACCTCGTGGCCTCCAAACTCGTGGCGCAGGGCGGCCACCACCTTGGTGGCGAAGCTCTCTTCCTGCTCGGAGCGGTAACGCATCAGCAAGGCGGCTGTGATTACCGGTGCCGGCACTTTAAGACGCAGGGCTTCTTCTACCGTCCAGAGACCCTCACCGGAAGAATAAGCGATATCTTTTATGCTTTCCAGAGTAGCGTCTTTGCTAAGGGCACTTTCCATGAGGTCCATTAGCCAGCCGCGGATTACCGAACCATGGCGCCAAACCCTGGCCACCGCCTTCAGATCCAGTTTGAAGGGCCCTTTAGCCAGGACTTCCATACCCTCGCCGATGGCCTGCATCATACCGTATTCAATGCCGTTGTGGACCATTTTAACATAGTGGCCGCTGCCGGGGGGGCCGGTGTGCAGGTAACCACCGGGAACGGTAATATCTTTAAACAAAGGCTCCAGGTAGGTAAAGAGCTCATCTTCGGCTCCCACCATACAGCAGGCGCCATAGCGAGCTCCCTCTATACCGCCGCTAGTACCGGAATCGGCGAAGCGAATACCCTTTTCCTTTAAAAATTGATAACGGCGTAAGGTATCCCGGTAATGAGAATTTCCTCCGTCGACGATAATATCGCCTGGAGCAAGCAGGGGTAATAGCTGTTCAATAACCTCGTCCACGGCTTTGCCGGCAGGGATCATTAACCAGATAAGGCGCGGAGATACCAACTCGCCAACTAGCTCTTCCAGGCTGTAGGCACCTTTAACCCCCTGGGCGGCAGCCTTTTCCACTGTCGACCTCGTGCGGGCGTACCCTATCACTTCGTGACCATGCTCCAGCATATTGAGGGCCAGGTTCAAACCCATTTTACCTAAACCTATTATGCCGACACGCAAAATTACATCCCCCTTTAGGTATGTATGAATTATCACTCGGAGAAAAAATATTACTGTGACCATTTCTTAGTATTATAATTTACCAGCCTTATAATCCTCCACAGCTTGGATTAAGGCTTCAATATTAGCCATAGGAACCTCGGAGCTAATCTGGATAGAAGGGGCAATAATATAGCTACCATAGGCGCCGAGGACTTCGATACAACGCTTTACTTCATGGCGAACCTCTTCCGGAGTACCAAAGGGCAAAGTAACCTGGGTGGAGATGCCACCATAGAAGGTCAAATTCTTCCCATAGCGTTGTGCCAATTCTTCGATAGGCATGGCCTGGGGCTGAACGGGATGGAGGATGTCCAGGCCCATGTCGACCAGGTCATCGAGAATTAAACGCACGTCGCCACACGTATGGTGAATAACCGGTAGGCCCGCTTCCTTATATACGGCCCAGATACGTGCTAAGCGTGGTTTAATCATTTCTCGCCAGAGATTGGGAGACATAAGAAGGGTATTCTGACCACCATAATCATCGCCAGTGCGGCCGCAATTAACTCCAGTTTCTACATATCGTTTGGCTATCTCCACCTGATAATCAGTTATTTTCTCTAAAAGTTCTTCTGCAAAATCTCGGTTAAGAATCATATCCATAAGGAAGTTTTCAAAACCCCTTAATGCCCAGGCGCGTTCAAAGAGACAGGTCACTTGATAGGAAGGCACTAGATACTCACCGGCATATTTTGCTACCGTTTCTTTGGCAAAATCCATTAGATCCGGCGAATAAGGATCGGGGAACTGGTAATCTTTATACTTTTCTAGATTGGCCAGAGGATGGTAAGCAATAAAAGTGCCCTCCTGCTGGGTATCCCAGCCTACCCCCCATTCATCGTAAAGGATTTTTTCCTCAGGGGTAAAAATACGCTTGCGGATCTTGCCGAACGGGTCATTAAGATATGCATAGACCAGGTGGTTATCAAGGCGTTCAATTAAATACTCTTCATTATTTGGCACGCCCCAAGCTTTTGTAACTTTGTCCAGAGCTGCCGGAGTAAACTCGATTTGGATCGGCAAGTGATCAATTTCTTTGCGGGCGATACTGCGCAAAACGCGCTCTTTGTGGGATAATTTCATTTTTATACATACCTCCACTGCCACTCCCGCTTATAACGGGTAACGATTCTCCCTAGCTACCCGGATCATAGCGTTGACATTTTCCTGGGGGGTGTAATAAGCCAGTTCGCAGCCAGCTCTAATAAATGACGCCCCGCCTACCTTTGCAGCATGGTTACCCATATAAGGTCCCACGGGTACGACATCGGGTTCCATCCTATTGGCAGCAGCACATACCCTTTCAAGTGAAGTCATTTCAGGCAATCTTTACACCCCTAATGTTTCAGGATGAGATTTGGCAAGAAAGTGATTAAAGAAGGAAAGAAAGCAATCAGAGCAACTACGGCCAACATAGCAGCAACAAAGGGCCAGATTGCTCGAGACCCTTCGGTCAATTTTACTTTAGCTATACTACAGGAAATAAACAAGGTTATTCCTACTGGCGGGGTAATACAGCCGACTAATATGGTTATTATAACTAAGTCTGCAAAAAATATGGGATCAAAACCAAACTGGGCAACAATTGGTTGAAAGAGGGGTACTAGTAAGATCATTGCTGCTGTCCCGTCAAAAAAGAAACCTAGTACATAAAGAAAGGCTAATAGTAACATTAATACTACCTGGCCATTATTAGATAACGACAATAGGCCATTGACAGCCAGCCGTGGTGCCTGCTCAATTGCTAAAATCCAGCCCATTACTTGCGCCGCAGCAATGATAAGCATGGTAACGGCACTAACAACAGCCGAATCTACCAAGATTCTTTTTATGTCCATAAATTTCAACTCACGGGTAATAAACAAGCCAACTATAAAGCCGTAAGCTACAGCAATTACTCCCGCTTCGGTTGCTGTAAAGACACCCGACAAAATGCCTCCTAAAATAATAACCGGCATAAGCAGGGCAGCTAAAGCGCCTTTAAACGACGACCAAACTTCACTTAGGGAAGCCCGAGGCTGAGAACCGTAACCCCTTTTGCGGGCAATAATATATGCCACCAGCATAAAAGCCAGACCCACAAGAATGCCAGGAATAAAACCTCCTAGAAAAAGGCCGCCAATAGATAAACCTGTAATTGACCCGTAAATAATCATTAAAATACTGGGTGGGATAATCGGGCCAATGGTAGCAGCACTGGCCGTAACTGCTACGGCATAATCACGATCGTAACCTGATTTCTCCATTGCCGGGACCATCATGGCGCCTATGGCTGAGGCATCAGCCGCCGCTGCACCGGAAATACCGGCAAAGATCATGCTGGCAACAATGGTTACATGAGCAAATCCACCTCGGATATGGCGTACCAAGCTGCTAGCAAATTGAACGATCCTGCTGGTTATGCCGCCAGTATTCATTAATTCACCGGCGAGAATAAAAAGGGGGATAGCCATTAAGGGGAAAGAATCCATGGCGACGAATAAGCGTTGGGGAATTACCAGCCAGGGAATCGGACTATGACCTAAAACAAATGCTAATACAGCGGAAAAACCCATACTGAAGGTTATAGGCACACCCAGGACCAACAAGACAGCGAAAGAAAGTAAAATAATTGTTAACATTAGCATCCCCCCTGCTTATAACTGATGATTAAATTTTTAATAGCAAAAAGCGAGTAAATAATAATAACTACTCCTCCGATTGGCAGGCAAAGGTAGACTAACCCCATAGGAATCTGCATTGCAGGGGAGGGAGTGTTCCAGGTCTTTTGGGCTAATAGCCAGCCTTCATAGGTTATAAATGCACTAAAGGCCATAACTACAACTAGTGAGAAACAATGAACAATAAACCGGGGTAAACGCGGCAGAAAATTAACAAATAAATCAAGTTCCATATGAGAACCGCGTTTAACAGCAATAGCTCCGGCTAAAAAGACAATCCAGATAAAAACGTAGCGGGCAAATTCCTCAGCCCAGGTTAAGGAATTATTTAATACATAACGAAAGATAACTTGGGCAAAAACAATGATTACAAAAGCAGCAAAACCCATAGCTATAATATTTTCCACCCAGTTTTCAAAAAAACATTTGCGTTCCACAATCTCTCACCTCTCCGATACCTACTTTTTCACCCCATTCAGCATAAAGAGGTTTGACAGCCTGGCGGAATGGCTCTAAATCAGGATCCGGATTTAGTCCAAAAGGTTAATGATACGAAATAAAAAATGGTGCTGGAAACAACTTGGGGTGATGTTTACTCCAAGTTGTTTCCTTAAATCGATATTATTACCGAAGTGAAAGATTTTTGCACCCATGTCTGGAATTCGTTCCATGATATGGCTGACGTTACCCTCATTATGGTATAAACCAATAGCGTACGGAAACTCATTAAAGATCTGTGATATATAAGGAAAACAAAATTCCTCAAAATGGTCTGGGGAAACCTGAGTAGGGAAATGTTCAGGTACATACAGCCTTTTTAGTTTGCCATTGATTTTCTCCTGTTCGTGAAGCCACTCAATCTCAAACTCAGTAATAATCTGCAATAATTTGTGGACTTCTTTGGGGTGATCATATAGCTCGAATAAAATTTGACCGTAACCTACAACTAAAGCAGCAGTCTCTAATGGGCCCAGTATATAACCTAAACCCTCTAGAAAACCGTATTCATCGATATACTTTTTATCAAGGTGATCCCACATATACCGGTATTGTTCAAGCATTAAACCGGTTATACCGTCTTTACCGGGAATTGGCTTTCTCATATATCTAACTTCGGTAATACTTTCAATAGCAGGTCTGGCCCAAGGGGGTTCATTATCAGGCCATTCAATTTTACAACCAAAAGCAGATGGCTCCACTGCCACACCAAAATCGGGCCAAGGTCCCGGAACGAGGAGAGCCTCGGGAAATTTTTCCTGTATAGTCATTTGGGCTTTTAATTTTAACTCAGCATCAAAATAAAAATCTTTTTGTTTAACCCCAAGCAAACTGGTACCAAAGGGTGCAGTATTCCAGATAACAAATAAAGGTCGCTCGGGTTCCTGGAAATTAACTGTTGCCTCAAAATTCTCTTTAGGCGTGCTCACCAGTTAACCCTCCCATGATTGATATTGATCGTGCCACATTGCCATGGCAGCAAATTCATTTTCCATTTTTTTGTAGATGCGTTCGTAAATTTCAAAAAGAAAACGGTATTTAGTGGTATTTGGCCAATTGGGGTGATATTGCTTCCTTTCTTGCAATAACTGATAAACGATGTTAATATCGCTTGCACGTCCCATGGCAACCATTCCCAGAACCGCCGCCCCAAGACAGGCCCCTTCCACTCCTGGTGTTACGGTAACTTGCTGGCCGAAAACATCTGCCAGGATCTGGCACCACAACGGCGAGCGGGTGAACCCGCCGGTAGCGCGAATTTCTTTGAACGGTCCGCTTAATTCCCGCAGGGCCAGGGCAACGCTGTAGAGCCTGAAACACACCCCTTCCATCACGGCCCTCGCCAGGTGCTCCCGGCCGTGATGCAAATCCAGTCCAAAAATAACGCCTCGAGCATTATCATTCCATCCCGGCGCCCTCTCCCCCGCAAGCAAAGGGAGGAAGATGAGGCCGTCGCTGCCGGCCGGGACGCTGGCGGCGTATGAGTTCATAAGGTCGTAGACCTCAACCCTCGCTTCCTGCGCCGCTTGTGCTTCGGCCTGGAAAAATTTATCCCTCAGCCAGCGGTAGATTAGACCGGCGTTATTGATGGGGCCGCCAATTATCCAGTCTTTTTCCGTTAGCGCATAGCAAAAGGTGCGCATCTTGATATCGGTGCACGGCGCGTCAACCCG
Source organism: Moorella mulderi DSM 14980 (assembly GCF_001594015.1). Lineage (GTDB taxonomy): Bacteria > Bacillota > DSM-521 > Neomoorellales > Neomoorellaceae > Neomoorella > Neomoorella mulderi. Next base: position 227,726 of record NZ_LTBC01000002.1, on the reverse strand, counting down.
GATACGGACGGCGCCGCTAGTGCCAATGGATATGGCTACCATCCCCTCCTCTATCGCGCCAACTCCCAAGTTAGCCAAGGTGCCGTCGCTGGCGCCAATTATAAAAGGTGTATCAGGGCTTAAACTCATAGTGTTAGCGTAATCTGTTTTTAATCCCTGGAGAATGTAAGTCGTAGGCACCAGCCGGGATAGTTGTTCCTCGTTAATGCCTGCTAACTCCAGAGCTTCTTGATCCCAGGCCAGGTTGTATATGTTAAAGAGGCCGGTGGCCGAGGCCAGGGAATAATCGATTACATAGGTACCAAAGAGGCGAAAAAAGATATATTCTTTTATGGAAATAAAACGAGCGCTCTTCTTGAATACCTCGGGCCGGTTTTCCCTCATCCAGATTAATTTACATAAAGGTACCATCGCGTGAAGAGGTACGCCGCACCGATTATATAACTCCCTTCCCTTCTGGTCGTGACGCAGTCTCCGGGCAATAGGGGCGCTCCGGTTATCTGTCCAGATCAAGCAATGAGTTAAAGGATTACCCCCGGCATCCACCGCCATAATACCATGCATGGCCGAACTAAAGGCGACACCCGCAATTTCCCCGGGACGGGCACCCGCCCTCCTGACAGCTACCCCTATTACTTCCAGGGTATCCTGAAAAATTTTTTCAGCATCCTGTTCGGCCCAGCCGGGTTGAGGCTGGTCGAAACCGCTTTCTTTGGCGGCCTGCCCTCGTATCTGGCCGTGGAGATCGAAGACTACGGCTTTGGTGGTGGTAGTTCCCAGATCTACACCAATAAATAGACAGGTTTTTTTCATGTTATTCTCCTCTTAAATTCATATAATGTATTCTACATATTTTCTTCAATTCCTGCTGGATAGAAAAAAATTTTCTTAGTGTAAATTAAAAGCGTTTGTTGGCGATAGCACGGCGAATTTTTTGCAATCCACTCAGGGCTTCATCCTGACGCCGCAAAGATACACCTACCACCAGGGAGTCGATGATGGCCAGCTGGCTTATCCGAGAAGACATTGCTTCCGAGCGGAAACGTGTTTCCCGGGCGGAAGTAAAGAGGCAAATGTCGGTTACCCTGGTCAAGGGGGATTTCATGAAATTGGTGATGCCGATGGTTCTCGCCCCTGCTTCCCGGGCGATTTTCAAGGCTTCATAGACGTCTTTATTGGCCCCCGTATGGCTGATGCCCACCGCTACATCTCCAGGGCCGAGAAGAGAAGCGGCCATGACCTGCAAATGGGCATCGGTATGAGCCTGGCACCAGATCCCGGTGCGCATAAACTTATGATAGGCATCCATCGCTATGGCACCCGAACCGCCGGAACCATAGAACTCTACCCGCCGGGCGTTGAGTAGCATTTCTACTGCCTGTTCCAGGGATTCCTTCTCCTGGATTTTCAGGGTTTCCTGAAGGCACTGGACATTAGATTGAAATACTTTATGGGCGATAATCAACATGTCATCACTCGGCTGTACGTCTTCATGGATATTCTGTACAGGGTCTACCATTTCACTGGCCAAGGCAATTTTGAAGGCCTGGAAGCCGCGATAACCCAGGCGCTTGCAGAGGCGGAAAATAGTGGCCTCGGCCGTTTGCGCCTGTTCGGCCAATTCGGTAATTGACAGATGAATTATCTCTCCTGGGTTCTCAAGGATATAGGTGGCCGCCCTCTGCTCAGCTGCGGTAAGGCTGGGATAAATGCTCCGCAAACGCAAAAGCCCGCCTTGAGCAGGCGTATCATTGTTAGGAGCCATTAGGCCCCTCCTTTCTGGAGAAAATTTTTTTCACGAGAATAGGATAACATAATATTTAAATTTTGAGAAGCAAAAATTAAAACCCCGGGCGGACCGGGGTATAGAAGCAAGTAAGTAAATATAACCTTTACTGATGTGGTACCAACACGGGAAGACTATTTAACTGCTATAACTTCACGCATACGCTCCAAGAATACCTGGAGATCCCAGCGTAAGGCTACCAGCGTTTCCGGCAGCTTCTGGACCAGTCTTTCTAACCGTTCGGCTGCCAGGTTGAAACCGTAAACGTTACGAAAAACATGGCGGAAACCGCGGTATTCGTCCAGCAAGGCTGCTGTTTCTTTCCGGATTACATGGGGGCGTAGTTCCGGTAAATCGAGGGTCATTTGTACCAACAACTGGCGGTGCCATTCCGGATCGGCGGGTAAGCTGCGTATGCGGCCTTCTAAAACAAGGAATTGTTCACCGGTCATAATTCCTGTCCCCTTTTTTGGACTTCTAGCAATAAACCCGGTACTGCATCCTCGGCCAAGACAATACTGGGTGGAAAAGGTGCCGTGATGGCTTCTACTTCCGACCACATACGCCAGTAAAGTTCTTTAGTTGTAAACCCTTCTACCAACAAATCAATGTCTGAATAGGGTGTAAAATACTCACTCCAGGCCAGGGAACCATAAAGGTAGACCTTTTTAACCTGGTATTTCTCTTTTAACCAGCTGGCAGCCAGACGAGCCTTGATTAGCGCTTCCTGGCGGCGGTTTATTTCAGCCTGCTTTTCTATTTCAACCCGTCGCTGCCAGGTCTTCCGCATGGTACTAATGTCATCCAGCACCAGATTCCCCGCCTTTCTTAATTTAAGCTCACCAAATTTTACCTCTCACTCTCCCGCTCCCTGTATTACATTGTATCGTTACTTTTTTTACCAGTCAACGGCCATATCTTAAGAAGTGAAAAATAAAAGACGCCGTTATGGCGTCCTGTAAAAATGGTCGGAGCGACTGGACTTGAACCAGCGGCCTCTACCACCCCAAGGTAGCGCTCTAGCCAAACTGAGCTACGCCCCGTTCTTCCTCTGTGCAAGGAAAAGTATATCACCTGACGAACGGCATTGTCAAGGGGCGATTCTGGCGCAGCCCGGGGCAAGCAAAATTATTTATTCTGCAGGGCGCTGTGCAGCTCGCACAGGTGCCGCCTTTCCTGGCGTAACAACTCATCAATCATGGCTGTCTCAGTTACAGAAACAAGGTTCTTTAAACCGCTGAAAAATAGCAAGGCATCCTTTTCAAACTGGATGGCGAAATTAAGGGCTTCTATATCAGTAGTAATCTGCTTGGGCAGGGTCTCAGGATGCAGGTCCTTAGGGAAAACATTGCTATCCACCAGGGCCTGCATGTATGCCTCATATTCCCCCGGGTAAGACTCCGGGGGATCATATGGAGTTGCTTTCGAAGCTAGTTGATCAAAATCCAGGATATGCTGGCCTTCTTCTAAGGCCAAACGTTGGAAAAGCTTTCGGACTTTATCATCCCGGGCGCTGGCAGCCATGGCTTGATAAAAGGCCTGGCCCTTTTGTTCAATGGCCCGGGCAAATGCAAAGACTTCACTGGCGTGGAACATAACTTGCCCCCTTCAAAGGTATAATACCTGCTATCAATTGCCGTGTTAACTATATAGAGCCGCCACCGCAATCAGGGATATAACAGTTGGCATCGACAAAACTACAGGTTGACTGGCAGGAAGGACATTTTTCCGGCGGGGCTTCCCCTTCAAAAGCATAACCACAGACGGAACAGCGCCATTTATTCATGCCAATATGCCTCCTTATGTCTCTAGCCCGGCGAGCCTTTATGGCGTTATTGCAAATACAACCAGCCATTATAGTAGGCCTTCCGCTTAACAAGCGTTTTCAGGCTTCAGGTTCAAACATCTCTTTGCCGGCGCTGCACACCGGGCAAACCCAATCTTCGTTTTCCATTAAGAATACACTCCCTGCTCTAATTGTTGGATTGCCAGTGACCGTGGAGGTTGCAATAGGCGCGGGCAGTAGCAGTGCTGGCTGCAGTGGCGAATACCGCTTCGGGGGCGTCGCCGGGATCCAGGTGCTGTCGCAAGACCTGGCCGCCGGCCTGCAGTTCGATCCACTCAATGTAATGCTTTTCTTCCATTGGATGGGGAACACTGCCAACGGTCACTTTAAAACCACCATTAACTTTAGTAACTACCGGGACATGCTTTTCCTTGCTGGCGTCTACGGTGTTCTCCGTCAATAACTCCATGGGTTTGCCGCAGCAGACCAGGGTCCCAACAGCGGGATGAAGGACCTCGACGATATTACCGCAAACATTGCACCTGTAAACCTGGCCGATTGCCGTCATAATGAAATTCCCCCTTTTAGTAAGGATTACTATTTACAATTAATATTCGCTATAATTCCCCTTTTTTCCTGCCGGTTATAAAAGTTTTTCAAAAAAAATTTGCCTTTTAATTGCTTAAACCAACTGATGCCTGCCTTGACTTCCTAACTTTGGTAAGGTAAAATGGGGTCGAAATCTTATAAAGGAGTGAGCACTATGCCCAGTCTCAAAGGCACTCGGACGGAAAAAAACCTGCTGACGGCCTTTGCCGGCGAGTCCCAGGCCCGCAACCGCTATACTTACTATGCCAGTCAGGCGAAAAAGGAAGGCTATGAGCAAATAGCAGCTATATTTTTAGAAACTGCCGATAACGAAAAAGAACATGCCAAGCGTCTCTTTAAATTCCTGGAGGGCGGCGAAGTAGAAATTAGCGCCGCTTTCCCGGCCGGTACCATTGCCACTACTTCCTTGAACCTGGCCGCCAGTGCCGACGGGGAAAATTACGAACATACCACCATGTATCCCGAGTTTGCCCGGGTAGCCGAAGAAGAAGGTTTTCAAGAGATAGCTGCTGTCTTCCGGGCCATTGCCCGCGCCGAGAAGGGACACGAAGACCGTTATCGCGCCCTGCTGGCCAATATAGAAAATAACCGTGTCTTTAAGCGGGAAGAAAAGGTGACCTGGCGTTGCCGCAACTGCGGTTATATACACGAGGGCAACGCGGCCCCAGAAATATGCCCGGCGTGTGCTCATCCCCAGGCGTTCTTTGAACTACTAGCGGAAAATTATTGAGGAGTGGTGATGGCCTTATGTCCTGCCCGACAATTATGGCCATCCTGATTGACAACCGGCGCGAAACGGCGACTAAAGTTCAGGAGATTTTAACCAAGTATGGCTGTATTATCCGGGTGCGCCTTGGCCTTCACGAAACTGAGGCCTGCAGCGACGAAGGCTTGATTATCCTGCAGTTATGCGCCCCCGAAGTCCAGGTCCAGCAGCTAAAGGACGAGCTTAACTCTCTGGGCCGGGTAAAAGCTGAGGTAATAAAGCTGGCATTGGATGATTAAGTAGCCGCCCTGTTTTACTGATAAAATCAAAGTTGACCTGGCTCCTATATAAGGCGATGATGGCAAATAACAAACCGAAAGGATGATTAAGAATCCATGAGCCAGCCCGTTACCATTGCGGAAGGTATTTACTGGGTAGGGGCCATCGATTGGAACATCCGCTACTTTCACGGTCCCGCCTTTTCCACCCACCGGGGTACTACATATAATGCCTACTATATTGTCGATGAAAAAACCGCCCTGGTGGATACCGTTTACGGACCCTTTAAAGAGGAATTGATCGCCAAACTGAAGCAGATCAAGGACCCGGTGAAAATCGACTACCTGGTGATAAACCATACTGAAAGCGACCATGCCGGCGCCTTTCCGGCCATCATGGACCTCTGCCCCAGCGCCCATGTCCTCTGTACCCAGCGTGGTTATGAGAGCCTGAAGGATCATTACCCGTATCTTGATTTCCAGTATACCATCGTCAAAACGGGAACCAGCATCAGCCTGGGCAAACGAACCCTTACATTTATTGAAGCCCCTATGCTCCACTGGCCCGACAGCATGTTTACATATATACCCGAAGAGGCCCTGCTGCTGCCCAACGATGCCTTCGGCCAGCACTTCGCTTCCAGCGTTCGCTTCGACGATCAAGTAGATGTAGGAATTGTCATGGATGAGGCAGCCAAGTATTACGCCAACATCCTTATGCCCTTTAGTAACTTGATTACTAAAAAGCTGGAAGAAATTCAGAAAATGAACTTGACTATTAAGACTATTGCCCCCAGCCACGGTATTATCTGGCGGCAGGACCCCAACCGAATCATAGAGGCCTACGCCCGCTGGGCTGATGGTAAAGGTACGGCGAAGGCCGTTATTGCCTACGATACCATGTGGCTGAGTACGGAAAAGATGGCTTATGCCCTCCTGGACGGCCTGGTGGCCGGGGGCTGCGAGGTCAAGCTTTTCAAGCTCTCCGTATCCGACCGCAACGACATTATCAAGGAGATCCTCGATGCCCGCGCCGTCCTGGTGGGCTCGCCGACCATCAATAACGACATCCTGCCGGTGGTTTCTCCCCTCCTGGATGACCTGGTAGGCTTAAGACCGAAAAATAAAATCGGCCTAGCTTTCGGTGCTTACGGCTGGGGTGGCGGCGCCCAGAAGATTCTGGAGGAGCGCCTGAAGGCCGCCAAAATCGAGCTTTTTGCCGAGCCCGGCCCCACAGTGAAGTGGGTGCCCAAGAAAGAAGACCTGCAGCGTTGCTACGAACTGGGGCGGGAAATGGCGGCCAGAATTAAGGATTAACTTAGGAGGTAGCATTTTTGGACACCAAAGCCCTGCATACCATCTCTTACGGGCTGTACATCATTACGGCAAAAAAGGGTGACCGCTTAAACGGCCAGGTTGCCAACACCGTCTTTCAGATTTCCTCGGAACCGCCGACGGTTGCCGTTAGCATCAACAAGCAAAACCTGACCCATGAATTTATCCAGGCCGGCAGGAGCTTTGCCGTCTCGGTCCTGGCCAGGGAGGCCCCCCTTTCCCTCATCGGCCAGTTTGGCTTCAAATCCGGCCATGAGGTAGACAAGTTTGCCGGGTTGAACTACAAGCTAACGCAGTCAGGTCTTCCTTACCTAGCTGAACACACCCTGGCCTACCTGGAAGCAAAAGTAAATCAAACGGTTGACGCCGGCACCCACAGCATATTTATCGGCACTTTAACGGATGCCGCCGTCCTCCAGCAGGGTGAGCCCATGACCTATGCCTACTATCACCAGGTCAAGCGCGGCACGACCCCGAAAACGGCGCCTACCTTCGCGGTCGCCCGGGTGGAAGCCGGGCCGGCTACCACTGCTCCCAGGTACCGGTGCACTATCTGCAATTATATCTATGACCCGGCCCAAGGCGACCCGGAACACGGCATTGCTCCCGGCACCCCCTTTGAGGACCTGCCGGGTGACTGGGCCTGCCCCATCTGCGGTGCCGGGAAAGAAGCCTTCGAGAGAATTTGATAGCTGCCCCCTCTGGATCAACAAAAGCCATCTGTCTCACGCAGATGGCTTTTTGTTCATTCCACTCAATAAGCATACAACGTGCCATATGGCCGTTTATTGTAGGGTACCAACTTGGTAAAGGGACGGGCCAGGATCTTTTCGGCCTCCAGGTCAAAGTAACGGGCAAAATCGCCAACAATTTCCCGCAGGCGCTTCTGGTCGGCGGCTGTAGGTGGTACTGCTTTAACTTCTTTACCCAGGTAGAAGGAATCTACCTGGCCGCGGATAAAGATCTCGCCGCCGTGCATCCCGGTGCCTACAAAATTACCCACCATGGCTTCCCCGGGTTGCAAATCCAGGCCCAGCAGGACCAGGGTACCGCCGGCCATGTACTCGCCGAAAAAGTCCCCGGCCTTGCCGCCGATGACAATCAGGGGGTTTTTATCCCGGAAGGCCTTCATGTGGATACCCACCCGGTAGCCGACACTGCCGCGGATAAAGATGCGGCCGCCGCGCATGGAGTAACCGGTAATATCGGTGGCGTTACCGTGGATAATTACCGTTCCGTCGTTCATGGTGTTACCTACGCCGTCCTGGGCATTACCAAAAACCTCTATTTCCAGACCATCCATAAGGGCCGCCAGGTTGTTGCCCGGCACGCCGTAAACCTCCAGCCGGGCCCGGCCCTGGACCCCGGCACCGATATAACGCTGGCCATTGACATTTTTTAAAACCAGTTCCCGGCAGCCGTTATCCAGGAGGGTCCTGATAAACTCATTCAGGGCTTGATAAGACAGGCCCCGGGCATTTAAAGTTTCCATAAAATCCCCTTCACCTCACACTGCCAGCTGTTGCTGCCAGATGGTTTCTGGTAAACTTAAGAGACCAAAATCTGGCCGCAGCAATTCATCTTTAAAGGACGTGACCTCAATGCCTTCCTCGAGCAACTGGCGGTAGATGCCGGCCCGGTCGATTTTATTGATCAGCAGTGCACCGCTCAAGCGGTTATCCTTTAAGACCAGCTTGCGGTAGACCAGGGCGGCAGGGTCTACTTCCGTCAGGAGTTCATATTCCTCACCGGTGGCCGCACTGTTACCCATGCTGATAATGTGCAGCCCCAGGAAACCAAGGGCGTTATAGGGCGGTAAGGGTTGATAGATCTCCCCTGCTCCGGCCATATTGCGCCCGGCTATTTTCCCCTGGATGGCCGCATGGGGCAGCAGGGGCGGGTTGCCATCCACCACATCCCCGGCGGCGTAAACGCCGGGTAGGCCGGTGCTCAGGTCCGGCCCGACGACAACGCCACGGTTAATGGTGACGCCGGGTAATCCCGTGAGCAATTCCACGTTGGGGCGGACGCCAATGGCGATTACCAGGATGTCGGCCTTGAGTTCCCGGCCGGATTTAAGCTCTATGAGGAGGCGTCCATCATCCTCCTGGCGGATGCTGGTCAGGGTATCGTTTAAATAAAGGTTGACACCATTATCCTGCAGGAAGCCGGCTACTAAAGCTCCCGCTTCCGGGTCCAGGGCCGGAGCCCAGATGCGGTCGGCCAGTTCAACCAGCGTTACTTTAACGCCCCGCTGCACCAGGCTCTCCATGGCCTTGAGGCCCGTCGGCCCGGCCCCCAGAATGACGGCTTCCCGCCCGGGGATGGCAAAAGCCTCCAGGCGGCGAACGTCGTCATAGTTTATAAAGGTAAAATAGTTGGCCGCGGTTAACCCCGCAATGGGCGGCACAAAGGGCCGGCCCCCGGTGGCGAGGAGCAGACGGTCGAAGGGTAGTTTTTCACCGTTGTCCAGGTGCACCTGCCGGGCTTCCGGATCCAGTTTTACGGCCCGGCGTCCCAGGATGACGCGGACGCAATTTTTTTCATAAAACTCTTGCGGCCGGTAGGGCATATCCTGATCCTGGACCCGTTTTTCCAGCCAGTAGGAAATCAGGGGCCGGCCATATGCATAATAGTTTTCCGCCGAGACGATGGTAATGGAGCCTTCCCGGTCATACTCCCGGATTCCTGCGACAGCGTTGACGGAAGCTACGGAATTGCCGATAAGGACGTAGTTCATGCCCCTGCCCTCCTTTCCTCAAAAACAAGGGCCCGGTTGGGACAACCGGCCACGCAGGCGGGTTCGCCTGCCTCCCGGCAGAGGTCGCATTTCAAAGGCACCGGGCGGCCGTTTTTCTCCCCGGGCCGGATGGCGCCATAAGGACAGCCGGCCACACAGGTCCAGCAACCCACGCATTTATCTTCCTGGCAATAGACAATACCCGTCTCCGAATCTTTGACCATGGCCCCGGAGATGCAGCCGGCCACACAGCGGGGATCATCGCAGTGGCGGCACTGGACGGCTACCGAGAGGGGCAACCGTTCTTCGACAATAACCCGTGCCGTACCCCTTAAATTCTCGCGCTTATAGGCCCGGAAAAGGTCGCGGCTGCGGGAATGGGCTACAATGCAGTTCACTTCGCAGAGGTGACAGTTCATACAGTAGGCCGGCCGGGCGTATACTTTTTTCACTGGTATTCCCTCCCCTGCTACATAGCTTCGCCGGCATGCTTGACACCCAGGAGCTTCAGTTCCACTTCGTTCAAGCCAACGCCCCGCAGGTGCAGGCGGTTGCCGCGCAGGCTTTCAATGGAGTTGATGCCCATGCCGCCCAGCATTTCTTTTATCTCGTGGGACCATCCCCGCAGCAGGTTGTAGAGGCGTTCGGCGCCGATTTCCGGGTTCAGGCGCCGGCTGCGGTAGGGATCCTGGGTGGCGATGCCCCAGCTGCACTTGCCGGTATAGCATTTCTGGCAGAGGTGGCAGCCCAGGGCAATCAAGGTGGCGGTGGCGATGTAGACCGCATCGGCGCCCAGGGCTATGGCTTTCACCACATCGGCGCTGCTGCGGAAGCCCCCGGCAGCCACCAGGGATACCCGGTTGCGGATACCTTCCTCGCGCAAGCGCTGGTCCACGGCGGCAATGGCCAGCTCGATGGGAATACCCACATGGTCGCGGATCATGGTAGGAGCTGCGCCAGTGCCGCCGCGAAAACCGTCAATGGCGATGATATCGGCCCCGGCCCGGGCAATGCCACTGGCAATGGCCGCCACGTTATGGACGGCCGAAATTTTGACGGAGACCGGTTTCTGGTAACGGGTTGCTTCTTTTAAAGTAAAGATTAATTGCTTCAAGTCTTCAATGGAGTAGATATCATGATGGGGAGCCGGTGACAGGGCGTCGGTACCCTCAGGTATCATCCGCGTCTCTGCCACAGGCGCGGTAATCTTTTCCCCCGGCAGGTGGCCGCCGATGCCCGGTTTGGCTCCCTGGCCGATTTTAATTTCGATCACGCGCCCGGCATTCAGGTAACCGGCGTGGACGCCGAAGCGGCCCGAGGCCACCTGGACTACGGCGTGATCGGCATACTCGTAGAGATCCTCGGGCAGGCCGCCTTCGCCGGTATTGAACAGGGTGCCGAATGCTTTTGCCGCCCGGGCCAGGGATTCAAAGGCCTCATGGCTGATGGACCCGTAGGACATGGCGGAAAACATGATGGGGGTCTCTATGGGCACCAGGGGGGTCCTGGTTTTATCTTTGCTTTCCTCCCTGCTTACCGGCTCGGCACGGCTGCCCAGGTAAGTCCGCAGTTCCATGGGTTCCCTTAAGGGATCAATGGAAGGATTGGTCACCTGGCTGGCGTTAAGGAGCAGCCGGTCGAAATAAGGGGGGAAGGGCTGGTCGTTCCCCATGCCGGTGAGGAGCACCCCGCCGGTTTCCGCCTGCTTGACAATGTTGCGTAAGTGTCCTTCCGTCCAGTGGGCATTGGGCCGCATGGGCGGCGGGTTTTTATAAATAGTCAGCGCCCCGGCCGGGCAGATGCTGACGCAACGCTGGCAATTGACGCAGTTGGCATCAATGGCATAGAGACGGTCGTCTTCCGCGTCATACTGCTGGGCGTCAAAGCCGCACTGGCGCACGCAGGCCAGGCATTTAATGCATTTGTTGTCATCGCGGACGACACTGAATTCAGGTGGCATCAGGCTGAGAGTCGGCATTGGGATTCCTCCTCCAGGCGGCCGATGACCGGCTCGCCGCCCTGCGGGTACCAGACCCTTTCCACGTCAGGGCAAATTTCCCGGATGGCTGCTTCTTCACTGGCTACATACAGGGTAGCACCTTTAGAACCGGCCACCAGAGGACGCAGCTTGATGCGGTCATTCAGGGCCATGATGCCGCCGCTGAAGCCGGCAATGATGGAAAAGGGTCCGTTCATCAGGAGGCTACCGTAAACTACCCGCAGGCGGGTATAAAGGTCGCGTTCCGCTGCCGGCAGGCGGTCAATTTCCTGCCAGAAGGGGGCCGCCAGGACCCTGGCCGCCAGTTCCAGGGGCAGTTTATGGCGCCGGACCAGTAAATCTATGGCATAGGCCACTACTTCGGTATCGGTCTGCAGGGTCATTTTATAACCGTACATTTCTAAAAAGCGCCGGTTGGCCCCGTAGGAAGATATCTCCCCATTATGAACTACCGACCAGTCCAACAGGGTAAAGGGATGGGCGCCTCCCCACCAGCCGGGGGTATTGGTGGGAAAGCGGCCGTGGGCAATCCAGCTGTAGGCCTCGTACTCGTCCAGGCGGAAAAACTCGCCAATATCTTCCGGGTAACCCACTCCTTTAAAGGCTCCCATGTTTTTACCGCTGGAAACGACATAGGCGCCGTTGACGCTATCATTGATGCGCATGACCAGCCGGGTCATGAAGTCGGCCTCTGTCTCCTGGGATTCTTCAATTTTCGACAGCCTCGGGGTTACAAAATAGCGCCATAGTAAGGGCGCTTTGCCAATGGACCGGACATGACGGGTGGGGATACGGTCTTCGGCTTCAATATAAAAATTATCCTTAATCAACTCTTCCACCTGGTTGCGGCTCAGCTTATCCTCAAAGAGCAGGTGCAGGGCATAATAATCTTGATATTCCGGGTAGATGCCATAGGCGGCGAAGCCGCCGCCCAGGCCGTTGGACCGCTCCTGCATCAGGGCGATAGACTGGATGATGGCGCTGCCGTCAACCCGGCGGCCGTCTTTATTGATAAAGCCGCTGATGGCGCATCCCGAAGGTATCCGGTATTCTCCCTCCCTGAGCATCGTTGCTCACTCCCTCTCTCTATTAAAACTTGGTCAAATACTGGTCGATCTCCCACTGGTGCACCCTGGTACGGTACTGTTCACATTCGAGTTTCTGGGCCAGGGTCAGGCGCTCATAGATGTGGGGACCCAGGGCTTCCTTGATAACCTCATCTGCGGCCAGGGCTTCCAGGGCTTCATCCAGGCTCCCCGGCAGGACGCCGATGCCTTCCGCCTGGAGTTCGGCCGGGGTCATGGCAAAGATATTTTTATCCGTCGGCGGCGGCGGGGTCAGGCCTTTTTTGATCCCGTCCAGCCCGGCCTTCAGCAGTACAGCCAGGGCCAGGTAGGGGTTGCAGGAAGGATCCGGGTGCCGCACTTCAATGCGGGTGGAAGAGCCCCGTTTGGCCGGCACACGGATCAAGGGGCTGCGGTTGCGCGGCGACCAGGCTATATAGACCGGCGCTTCATAACCGGGAACCAGGCGTTTATAAGAATTGACCGTCGGGTTGGTTACAGCTGCCAGGGCGCGGGCATGGGCCATGACGCCGGCGATAAACTGGTAGGCGGTCTGGCTTAGACCCAGCTTGTCGCTGGGGTCGTAAAAGGCGTTCTGTCCGTCTTTAGACAAGGAAATATTAACGTGCATACCCGAACCGTTAATACCGTAAATGGGCTTGGGCATAAAGGTGGCATGGAGGCCGTGGCGCTGGGCAATGGTCCGCACTACAAATTTAAACGTGGCAATGCGGTCAGCCGTGGTCAGGGCCTCGGCGTATTTAAAGTCAATCTCATGCTGGCCGGGAGCCACCTCGTGATGGGAGGCTTCGATTTCAAAGCCCATTTGCTCCAGGGTCAGGACCATGTCCCGGCGGGCGTCCTCCCCCAGGTCCACCGGGGTAAGATCAAAGTAACCGGCCCGGTCGTGGGTTTCCAGGGTCGGCCGGCCGGAAGCGTCGGTATGGAAAAGGAAGAATTCGGCTTCCGGCCCGGCGTTCATGGTAAAGCCCATGGCTGCTGCTTCGGCCATAACCTTCTTCAGGGTACAGCGGGGACAACCAGCAAAGGGCGTGCCGTCGGGGTTATATACGTCGCAAATGAGGCGGGCTACCGTCCCCTCATGGGGCCGCCAGGGAAAAACAACAAAGGTGTCTGGGTCGGGGCGCAGGTACATATCCGACTCCTCAATGCGCACAAAGCCTTCAATGGAAGAGCCGTCAAACATGAGTTCATTATTGAGGGCCTTGGGTAACTGGTCCACCGGAATGGCTACATTTTTCAATACCCCAAAAATATCGGTAAACTGGAGGCGAACAAATTTTACCCCCCATTCCTCGGCCCGGTTTAGGACAGCCGCCCGTTTTTCTTTGTCATCCATCAGCATAAACCTCCTGCTAAAACTTTTTAAAGAAAAAAAGCGCCCCGCAAGGTATAAAAGCCCCTGCTTCAGGACGCCGTTGCCCTAAAGGGTTAGTCTGTCTTTTTGGCCTTATTGCTGCCACCCTGGAGTTCATGGGCGACAATAATGGCTTCCGCAATGCTTTTCATGGGGACACAGCGGTCCATACTCTGGCGCTGCATGCGCCGGTAGGCCTCGGCTTCCGTTAGCCCCATGGTATCCATGAGAATGCCCTTGGCCCGCTCAATTATTTTCCGGGCGGCCAGGGTCTCTTTCAGCTTGCTAATTTCTTGTTGCAGGCGGCTCATTTTCTGGTAATTGGCCAGGGCTGCTTCTACCGCCGGCAACAGGGTGCTTTCCTGGACCGGTTTAATTAAATAAGCAAAGATCGGAAAATCGCGCGTACGGGTAAGCAGATTGCGGTGCCAGGAAGAAGCCAGGAGGATAATCGGTGCTACCCCATCTTCCTCGATAATCCTGGCTACTTCCAGGGCATTGGTACCCTGGAGTTCGCTATCTAGAATTATCAGGCTGGGCTGCAGGGTGCGGATCATCCGCAGGGCCTGGCTGCCGTCCGGGGCTTCCCCGGCAATCAAGTAACCTTCCCGCACCAGCATGTATTTCAAGTTTTGCCGGGTAGATGGGTCGGAACTGGCAATAAAAATTTTGGGCTGCTGCATAAAATTTAATCATTGCCCCCTCGCGCTACACCATTGTAGCTGCTTCAAGGACCCCTTTGCCCTGCGAAATGCTTTTTCATTTGGTATGGCACAATTATAAAGGAAAAACACTGAATTGACAATAGGCAAAACTGATGTATCCAGTATTTCAAAAAATATTTTCGCATAGTGAAAATGCGTAAAATCGGCGAAACTATGCTGGCTAAAGGTTATGATGTGGAATTTCACTGCTGCTCCTCCGATAACAATTCCCTGGATGCCGTGGTCATCCCGGCCATTAAAGTAGCTCTAATCGATGGTACGGCTCCCCACAGGGTCGTGTCTGCCCAAGAAAGCGGACAAGCCTTCGAGGTGGTGGTTTTTAAATAAGGTTTGCGGCGCTTCCTCATTACTGGCATGTTTCAGACAAATATTCTGGGACAAGCAAGTTTTTTCGGCAGTGAGTTTAGAGGACCCATTACGCAAGCGCCGCTAGAAAACGATCGGCGCGAGTTTAGATGAAGGTTTACAAATCCTGTCGAAGAAAACATTTTGTGAAAACTCGCCCGGCTGCAAGGCCTGGACACATTTAACTTTTTCTGTCAGCACCCTGCCCGCAAATTCCTCAAAAGACGGGTTACAGAAACCGCAGCGAGGCGGCGAGATCCTGGATGTGTTTTGCGTTTGCGTACAGAATACAGAATAAAGTAGTGGTATTTCTCGCCCATGATCGCCACGGGCCGCGGGTAGCGCACCACGCAGCAGGCTCCGGCCCCCCGCGCCCAGCTCCGGCGAGGGAAAGACGAAATACCCTTCCCTCCCGTTGACCGTGGTCTTCTCCAGCCGCGGCTTCTCGCCGTAGGGCTTTAGCTTGTGGAAGGCCTCTTGCCGCGCCACCTCTTCGGGCGTCCAGCCCTCCCCGTTCATCACATTTACCAGGAAGAAGCCATCATCGCCGCCGTAGCTTTCCGGGATACCCGCAACATCGCCGTAACCCGTGCGCGGCTGCCAGTGACGCGGGAATTCAAGGCACACTCCGAATGCCGGATTCAGATAGGGCACCTTTGCCCCAAAAACTGTCTCCTCGTCCAGGTGGCGCAAAATCTCCGTCCCAATCACCCTGCCGTTTAAATCAAGGAACCGGTCCTCAGGAGTGTTCCTTGCCTAATCGGTGACAACCCGCAACCGGAGGTAAGGCCTGGGCTTATCGCCGCCTTCAAGCTTATCCACCCGGAAATCCACCGCCGGCTTGTCGAAGCGCAGGTAGGAGGTGTAGACATGTGCCACGGCGCCCGAAGCGACGCCACCTTCCAGATGCCGGCGTAGCCGGGTTCGCCCTCACCTGCTTTCAACCGCTCGAAGGCAAGCCACTTGCCCGTCGGCGACCATGCGGGGCGAGAAGTATTCTCCCCGGCGCCCAGCGCCCGCGCTCTGCCGTCCGGCAAATCCTTGACCCAGAGCGGAGAAACCATTTCCACCACAGTTTCCCGTTCCGGTGCGTAGTGTCAGCAGGGCCACCTCCGGCGGGCAAAAGAGGCGCAGCGGCAGGACGGTGTTGCCCAGCCCGCGATTGCTGTAGACCCGCGTAGAGCTTCCCGGCACCTCGCGCAGGCCGAGCGGGCATTCGCACCCGAGGGGTGGACAGTACAGGGCCCTAACCCCCGGCAACCGGGTCTGGCCACCGTGGCTGTCGCCGGAAAGCTGTAGCTGAATCCCCGCACGTGCCACGCGAGGCGCGAAGGCCGGAGCATGAACCAGGAGGATTTTGAAGTCCCCGGGCGGTATGGGAACCACCGCCTTTACCAGGTCGGGGTCGCCGGTCAGTGGATCGTCCAGGCCAACGCCGGCCGCCCTTCTCGACGCGGACGCTCCGGTTGACCAGCACTTCCACCCCAGAGTCAGCAAGGGAGCGGGCTTATTTTTTTGCCGAAGTGGTGGTCGTGATTGCCCGGGACGGCGTACACACCCAGGGGTGCCTTAAGCCCTTGCAATGGCAGGGGTCCGCCAGAGCCGGGTCCGCCGAACGGTCCAAAAGGTCTCCCGTAAAAACAATCAGGTCACGATGAAGGGAGGAGATGAGCCTCGTTATCTGCACCACGGAATCCTCGCTGCGGAACCGGCCGGAACCATAATGCAGGTCACTGATATGAACTATGGTCAGCCCATCAAGTTCCGCCGGAAGTTCCTGCAGCGGCACCTCCACTCGTACCATGCTGCTGGATCTCGCCACCAGGCCGAGAAGGAGAAACAGAAGTAGGCCGGGAATGACCGGTTTCATCACGCGGCGTTGCAAAAGGCGGTGGATAACGTTTTCGCACATCGCCACCTCTCCCCGGAAGTCCCCTTATACTCGGCGCAACCGTTCCCGGTCCTACGGCCCCGACCCGATGCTCACGATCTGCCACGCTGCGGAAGTCGGCGGGTCGAGCGGGGCCAGCATGACGAAATAGATGTTGCGCCCCGTAGACTGTTAACCCGTGCCCGGACCGCGGGCGGAACCGCCGTCTCCGGCCAGTCGCAGTAGAGGCTCTCCGCCTGCTCCATAATGACCAGTATAACCGGGTAAAAACGCCGCCCCGCCTTCCTTAAACTAATTCTTCATCCGGCTGCTTTTCCGCCGACGTCCCATCCGTAAAGTAGAAGAACCAAGCACCTTCTGTAAAACGATCCGGCTTAAGCGGACCCGGATCTTTCCCCTCTGCTTTATAGTTCCGGTGTACCTCTTCGGCGTCCTCCCTCTTTCCGTAAACTTTAACATAAGAGCGGCCGTTCCTGGTCTTACCGGTTTCGGTGCGGCAACCGCAAGGATTTCCGTTTGCGGCCGCACCTTCAGGCGGAACATCCCATGTCCCGGACGGTGTTCCCTGACCGCTGAGCGGCACGGCACCGACCAGGGCTCCGGCTATAGCCTCTACCTGTTCCGGGCGAAGCACCGTATTTTTCCCCTGCCGGCGGATGTGCCAGGCCAGAGCTATGCCACTTTCGAATACCGGCATGGAACATTCCTCGACCCTGAGCCACTTCGCCCTCGTGAAGAGCACCACCGGAAAAAGCCACGCCTCTATTTCGGCCGGTATAGTGTCGCCCAGCGTATTCTCCAGCCAGTGCTTAAAAAGGCGCCGGTGGCGCTGATTTTGCTTCGTAGGACTCTCACACCGCACCCACGAACCGCCTTCCTTCCGCCGCCAGTTATCTTTATACCCTGTGAAAGCACCTTCCCAGGCTTTGGTTTCTATCAGGTAAATCCCCGGCGGCCCGATCAAGACGTGGTCTAACTGAATGAATTCGTCCGGCTTGGGCTCTAAAACCACATCGTTAACCAGTATCCATTCTTTGGACAGAAAAAACCAGAAATTAAAAGCGGCGCGGCTTTCGCCGCCCTCACCCAGGTTATTATTCCGGCGGCGCTGCATGTCAAAGGATATACCCGCAACCGGTTTCAAGGCCCACGCAATCCAGGAAGGGGTTTCGTCATCGATTCGCCTGAACATCTTTTCCTTTTCGCGGGCCACTTTCTCCTGAATCTTGCGGCGGAAAACCTCTTTGTTCGCCTCGTTCTGGCGCATCACCCGTGCCGGCATGCGTTTCCTCCCCAGATTAAAGTATCAGATAGGCCGCCAACGCCGCCATAATCCGCTTCTCCCGCGCCTGTAAAAAGCCTTCGTAATCATCGCGTTCCATCGCCATCAGCGCCGCCTCGTCAATCAGATGGGTAGCCATAATTTCTTGCTTCCTTTCCAGCGGGACCAACTTGGCCAGGTAATCGCTCGGCTTCATCCGGCTGATCCGGCGATTGGTGGCCTGGGAAATCAGCGTCCGGTTAAGCACCGTATTGATGTCCGGGTTTTGGTACTTACTTTTACCTTCAGCGTCTTTCACCGACGCCAAGAAGGCGCGCGGGAAAATATGGTGGTCGTCCAGCGCGTGAAATTCGATTGCGTCGTCGGCCTGGAAATCCTTTGCTCCCTGAATGGCCACCAGGTTGATGACCCCCCGGTAAACGGCGTTGACCCGCGCCGTATCCCGCAGCGAAAAATTAGAATTGCGAAGGATATTACGGTCTATTTGTTCGAAAACAGCCGGTTTATGGCCAGGGTCGCTGAACCACTGGACCAAATCCCGGTAATCGGCGAGGGTGATGCTCTCCACCGACCCGGCATAACGTTCAAGAAAAACAGACCCCCAGTACCACTTTTTCACCCCGCGGTAGGCCCGATTATCCAGTTTATCCCGGTCGATCCTATAGAGAAGAGCAGCCAGTACCGGCATCATTGTCGAATACGGGAGCCACTTCTGCGCAAACGCGCCGAACCCGTCCTGACTCGTCGAAGTGGTCCGCTTGAGGGCTTTTTCCATGTAAAGTACGGCGGTGTGCCAGTCTTTTTCGAAGCCTTCCGGCCGCAGGTTAATTAGGGACTTACTTTTAACCTCCTGTTCCCGGATAAGCGCTAATGTACGCAACACCAGAACCCCGTAAATATCTGGATCTCCACCCGAGAACTGGCGGAGCAATTCATTATCCTCCACCGCCTGCTGCCAGAGCCGGTGCAGGTCAACACCGAAACGGTATAACCGGGCAGTCAAAAGATCATATACCGAAAGAGCCACCCCGGTACTGTTGAGCTTCTCGAATATGGCGCATACTTCGGCAATGCCGTCAGCATCGTCTGGCTTTACCTTCGGGATTTCAATCGTCGGCACATAAAACTGCCGGATGACCTCAACGGCGCGGTTCCACACCGGCTTATGCACCTTAAAGTACTCGTTGAAGTACCGCTCCTGATCGCGCTCAATCAGCCAGCGTTCGTAATAGTTGAGCCAGCTTTCCCATCGCGGCAGTTCCGTGAACGGAACAACCAGGTTTTCAAACTGGTAGTCTTTGTCCAGGTAACGCCCGCTCAGGTCGGCTCGTTCGCTGAAGATGGCCGCATCCATGTCACCAGCAGTGATCTTACCCAAGTCTAAGAAAAAACGGTAAGGATACTTGGTCCACTTTAAAGGAAGCGGCGGCGCCGCAAAAGCGTAGTGCAGGGAGGTTAAGCGTTGCTGGCCATCGAGAATCAGCCAGTCTGGCTTGAGCTGCTCCGCCGGCTTCTCTACCCCGGCCACGGCCCGGAAAGCGAAGGGGCTGCTCTCCGCATCCACTTTTAAAAGAAGGAACGAACCAATAAAGTAGCCCTTCAGCACCGAGGTCAGAAGGTCTCTTACGTCATCCCGCGTCCAGACGAAGTTGCGCTGAAACTCGGGCAGGGCGATCTCCCCGCTCCTCGCCCGCTCCACCAGGTCGAGTAACCTTTTCTTGTCCGGCGTGATATCCAAGATGCTTCACCATCCTTTACCTCTGGCCTTCCGAAACCCTACGCCGCCTCTGGCCAGTCGCGGTAGAGGCTTTACGCCTGCTCCATAATCACGACCATCAGCGTCTCGCACGCCGCCGGCTTGTACCCATAGCGGCGCAACAACCGCTTCACCGTCGCCCGGATCTTCGCCTTCACATTCTCGTGGTCGGTCCAGTCGATGCTCAGGTTCTTCTTGATCGCCGCCACCAGCTCGCGGGCGATGGTTTTCAGTTGCTCGTCACCGGTGATATGCTCCTGCCCCTTAGCCACCGCGTCGTAAAAGGCCATCTCCTCATGCAGACGACCATGGCCTTACCGTCTAAAACCTCCATTCGCCTTTCGAAGTAAGGCACGGCGTCGCGTAGCTGCCGGTCTAAGCCGTCGATGACGTCGTACTGGCTACCTCGCGCTGCCTGGTTCGCTGTAGGTCAGTGCGAATATCGTATCGGTCAGCCAGCGACGGAACGACTCATTGTCGCTGAACTGCTTGAACAGCTCGGTGTCATCCTTGAGTAGCGCGGTCATCACCCGAACGAGGGCCTTGTCGTGCTCGATGCGTGCGTTTTGTTTGTCGGAATGCTTGCGTGCATTCTGGTAGGCCGTGTCAGCCGCTACGCGTGCAGGAATCTCCTCGGTGATCAGTTTGCGCACCCGATCGGCGTTGGTCCAGGGAATGTTGCCGAACTGATCGTTAAAAGCCTTGATGATGTTCGAGAGACGGTCGAGCTCCGGTTCGGGCTTGTGTCCACCACCCACAGTGGGCACCGGTTCGATCTCGGCATCCGCATCGGAAAGCGCGATCCTCATACTCGCCTGCTTTTCGACCCGGTAGCTGTCCATGTCGATCGCCTCGAGGATGCCCTTTGAGAGGTCTTCCTCTTTCGGCGCCGGCAGCTTGGGTACCAGGAAGTTGAGGAAGATCGATAGCTTCTCCCACTCGGTGTTGGTGTAGGGGAGGATTGAAGACAGAAAGTTATAGGTTCGCAGAAACGCCTTGGCTTTGCCCTTGAAGTCGACCTGACCGTCCTCGTCGAGATGCTCCATGTAGGTGGCGACGCAGGCGTCGAGGATCGGGTCGAGCTGGTCGCGGTCGGCCCCGCTCAGGTAGAGCCGCACCAGTTCATCAACTTGCTCAGGCGCGTACACCTGGTAGCCGTCAAGGTCGGCCTTAAGGTCGTGCAGCTTGTTCGGGTCGGTCTCGTCGGCGAGGATGGTCGTCCGGTAGTAGGGCTCGAAGGCCTTCCGGATCGTCTCCGGGTCGTTGACGAAATCGAGGACGAAGGTGTCGTGCTTCTGGGGGTGGGCGCGATTGAGGCGCGAAAGTGTCTGCACCGCCTTGACCCCGGAGAGCACCTTGTCCACGTACATTGTGTGCAGGAGCGGCTCGTCATAGCCGGTCTGGAACTTATCGGCGCAGATCAAAAACCGATACGGGTCCTCCCGGATCTTGTCAGCGATCTGGTTCGAGG
Organism: Moorella mulderi DSM 14980; assembly: GCF_001594015.1. Lineage (GTDB taxonomy): Bacteria > Bacillota > DSM-521 > Neomoorellales > Neomoorellaceae > Neomoorella > Neomoorella mulderi. The sequence continues at coordinate 206,575 of NZ_LTBC01000002.1, read as the reverse complement.
GAAAGCCGTTAAGGCTGGCCTCGGTGACCTGTTGACCGCCATACTCGTGCTCACCCGAGAAGGCCACAATCGCCCGATAGGGGCTTTTGCGCTCGGCAAGGTACGCCTTAAAGGCATGGAAGTACTGAATAGCTCGCTCGATGCTGACGGTCACCACCATGGCCCGCGCCTGGCCGCCGATCTTGCCCTTGGCGATCACCTGCTCGTGAAAGTGGTCCACCATGATCTCGGTCTTGAGCCGGATGGCGTACTCGTGCCCCTCGACGAAGCGGCGCAGCTTCTTCTGCGCCTTTTTGACGTCGAATTCGGGGTCGTCCTCGATGGTCTTGATGAGCCTGTAGTAGCTCTTCACCGGCGTGTAGTTGGCCAGCACATCCAGGATGAACCCTTCCTGAATGGCCTGTTTCATGGTGTAGCTATGAAACGGCCTGTGTTTAACCGTGCCGTCAGGCTGCGGGTCGGGTTCACCAAACATCTCCAACGTTTTGTTCTTAGGGGTGGCGGTAAAGGCGAAGTAGCTGGCGTTCGGCAAAAGCTTCCGGGCCTCCATTAGCCGGTTGATCTGATCTTCGAAGGTCTCGTCTTCGTCCTCGGCACCGGCCTCCGACAAGGCCATGCTCATCTTGGCCGAGGTGCGGCCACCCTGGCTCGAATGCGCCTCATCAATGATGATCGCAAAACGGCGCCCGCAGTGCTCGTTGCCGATTTCGTCGAGGATGAACGGGAACTTCTGAAGCGTCGTGATGATGATTTTCTTGCCGCTCTCGATGAATCGCCGCAGGTCGCCGGAATGCTCGGCGTGCCCCACCGTGGCGCTCACCTGGGCAAACTGCTTGACCGTGTCCCGGATCTGCTGGTCCAGGATGCGCCGGTCGGTCACCACGATAATGGAATCGAAAACGGGTCTTCAGTCCTTCGCGAGACCGATCAGCTGGTGGGCCAGCCAGGCGATGGAGTTGGACTTGCCGCTGCCGGCGGAATGCTGGATCAAATAGCGCCGGCCCACGCCGTGCGTCGCCGCGTCCGCCAAAAGTTTTCGCACCACGTCGAGCTGGTGATAGCGGGGGAAGATCTGCCGTCGCCGTTTCTTGCCGGTCTTGAGGTCTTTCTCCTCAACGAGTTGAGCGTAGTTTTCGAGGATGTCGGTCAGGCTCTCACGGGTGAGTATCTCCCGCCACAGGTAATCGGTCTTGAGCCCCTGCGGATTGGGAGGATTGCCCGCACCGTCGTTCCATCCCTTGTTGAAAGGCAGAAACCACGATGCCTTGCCCGCAAGGTGCGTGCAGAACCACACCTCGTTGTCGTCAACCGCGAAGTGCGCCACGCAGCGGCCCAGCTCGAAGAGCTTTTCGCGCGGGTTACGGTCGCGCCTGTACTGCTCGATGGCGTCATGCACCGTCTGTTTGGTGAGGCGGTTTTTGAGCTCGAAGGTGAAGACCGGCAGGCCGTTAATGAAGAGCACCAGGTCCAGCGCCCGCTGCGTCTCGTCGCGGCTGTAGCGGAGCTGGCGCGTGACGGTGAAGCGGTTCTGCTCATAGAGCGCCCGCGCTTGCTCGTTTCCGGGGGAAGGCGTGCCGTAGAAGAGCTCAATGCGGTAAGGCCCGTGCTGGATGCCGCCTCTCAGCACATCCACTACTCCGCGCTTGCTCACCTCGCCCTGAAGACGCGCCAGAAACTTGCGCCGCGTGGGGCTGTCGTTATCCAGATCGAGCGCTTCGGCGACCTCAGGCTGCGTCGAGTGCAGAAACGCCGCGAGCTGAACCAGATCGACGCAGTACTCCCGGTCATAATCGGCCGGATCGCCGGGGAGCCAACCCACACCGCCGTAGGGTGCCGGCGTCTCGGCAACGAACGCCGAAGTGCCGGCAGGTCGGGGTACGCAGTCGCTGCCAGTCAGTGCCCAGCAGATCAGAGTTTCGAGCCCGGCTTCGCTGGTGTCGGTTGGTTTCATGGTGTGACCTCCTCGGAAATCGCCTCCGTGCCAGCACCAGATGCAACGATGATTTTAGTTTCAGTGAGATATCGGATGGTACTGCAAGAGGTGCTGCCATCTATGACGGTTGTATTTTTGACCGTTAATATGTAGGTCGCTCGACTCGTGCTTTGGATGAGCCAAGCTTCTTTCCGGTCGACTTTCGTTTTCTCGATATGCACCGTCATGTACAAGCCTTCGCCGGAACGACCATATGGATCAAACGACTTTCGTTCGCCGTTATAGTCGAACTGAAGTGCAGTCGATGATTTGGTAGAGCGCTGACGAAGTCGTGCTTGTCTGTCTGATAGAAATTCCGCAGGACGAATTCGACGAACCAGCGTGGGGTCAGTGGTGCCGAAACAGGAATGCGACAGCCTTTGACATCTCCCAAAGTGAGATGACAACAAGGGTGAACGACATCGCGAGCGGCGGCTTCATCGAAGTCAAATCGTAGTGGGAAAGGAATGATGCGTCTAGATACGATGTCGAGGAACAGCTCATCACGCAGGTACGCATCAGGGTCTTCATGGAACGGCCGAAGATTCGGTGAAGGATAATATGCCAAGCGATGCCGGACGAGGCGCTCGTCTTCAAAGCGATACATCAGTTGCAACAATCCCCCGTCAATCAGTTTTGCGGTATAAGACCTCTTTTCCAAGAACTCTCTATGGATCGCTGCGTAATCGATATCATCCATCGCAATTGACACATGCTCGGCGCCGCCGAAAGTAACCTCCCATACACTGTTCGATGTATGGCACAGCACCGGAAAGTTCTGATCATCTGCGACCCCTCGCTCGATCAATGACGCGAGCAGTCCTTCTAAGTCGCGCTTGATGGCCTGCGCCTTCTTAAGATGCTTCTTCATTTGCCACCTCCGAGCAGCCGAAGCAGTTTCTGCTTGGTTTCGGCATCCAAGTCATCCGGTGTTATTTCGCCTCGCTCCAAGGCATCAGCTAACTCGAGGGCACGAGTCTTCTTTTGCTCTAAGCGCTGCTTTTCGTGCGGCGAGAGATCTCGGTGTACAATCCTCAGCTTTTTGAGGAGCTCATCGGTCGGATACGTGAAGTCGAGTCTGAAGTTGCGTTGTTTCAAGCATTCGAACTCGTGAATAAGATTAGCCATCCCCTGCCCGTAACCGATTACCCGTACCCAGGCTTTACTGCGGGTGATGGCAGTAAACAAGCGGTTACGTAGGCTGGCCAGCCCTGCGCCGACGCCATCACACTCCTGAGCATTGATCACATAGACCATGCCCGCCTCGTTGCCCTTGGCCCGGTAGATACTGGTGAAGGTCACGGAAGATGTCTCGGTTTTAAAGAACACATCGGGATCTGTGTCGACGCCGGCGAGATGGTTCTGGATACCAATCTCGAACAGTGCCTTACGGATCGGCCCCAACCGCTCACGGGCAGTACGAGGATCAGGATGAATGATGATGATGTCTTCATACCGCAGTTCGTCTTCTTTGATGTTTTTCTTGATCTGCTCGACCAACCACGCGTTCTGTTCGGCTTCGTTACCGAACTGCAGAAAAACGACCAGATCGTCGATCGGGGAATGGTCCTCTAGAAACCTGGGGCTGGTCTCGTCGGTTCGTTCGAGGACGACGTGCTCTCCCTTAGCCAAACGTCCCTCTCGCACCCGATATCCGATCTCTTCCCACAAAGCAGGTTGGTCGAACATCTGTACCAACCCTGTCTCGGCGCCCTTTGGCTGCTCACGGTAGATGCCGAAGCCGAGGGCGTGGGCCGTCACCAACACGGGCCGCGAGTTGCGGTAGCACTTCTGTAAGATCACGTCTCGGCGCGGGTCGTCGCCAAGGGACACCAATGGCTGACCTCGATCATCGGTACCGAAGATCTCTTCGGGTGGCGGCAGTGAGGTCCCCGACAGATTCTGGAGTTCATCGTAGGCATAAACGAGCCGCTTCGGCGGCTTGAGCATTGTGTAGCACAAGCGCAGAAAACTCGGGGCAAAGTCTTGCGCTTCGTCAACCAGGATCGCGTCGTAGAGTTCTGGGGGAGTAGCAACCGCGGTCAAGGCCGCTTGGCAAGCCCCATCGAACGCCCTATCGCCGCCACCGAATCGATTGCTGGCGGACCTGAAATCATGGAACTCCTGCCCTGTGACGCGGCAGAACTCGTAATAAATTCCGTCACGCTCGTCACCGCCGGGCGCACCCCAGGCATTCACGACACGGATCCTGGTCCAGTCTGGCTCCTCACCACTTTGCTCAACACAGAAATTGTTGATGAGGCGCTTGAATTGTCCTTTTAGCGAGCGAGTGTGGAAGGTGACGGCGATCCGCCAGTCCGGATGCTGGGTGTGGAGATACGCAGCCTTGAGAGCCAGTACGATCGTCTTGCCGGAGCCGGCCAGGCCGCGGATACGCTGCACGCCTTCGACGGTTTCAATGACCGCGCGGTTTTGCCGACGATCCAGCGTGGCGATGGAGTCCTCTAGTTTCTTGAGCTTCGCCCCTCGAGAATCAGGCCTGCTCACCTCGCGCTTGGAGCGGCTCTTGCGGATCGACGACAAACTTTCGATGGCAGAAAGTGTCATTCGATACAGGTCGTCCGAGCTATCTTGCCAAGAAAAGGCCGAAAGGATTTTTGCGAGGTCCCTTTCGTTGGCGAGCGGATAGTCCTCTTTGGCCAACCTGTCGACGGCGTCGATGGCAGGTGCAAAGGTGATGACGTTTAACGGCGGGATCAGACGTCGCCCTTTGACCAACTCCTTGTGTAGCTTCAGCTTGGCTTCAATCTTGTTGGCAAGATCATCCTGCCGCGCCGCGTAGTCGCCTACCTCTGTACCTTCTACCAGGTCGAAGAGTATGACACCTTTTTCGCGGCTCACCAGAATAGCATCGGCGAAATACCTGCCCTCCGGCGTTGGGATCAATGGATAGCCGAAAAAGCACTCTCCCGATAGCCCCTCAATGGTGGTCAAGGTTTCTTCGAGCGCCTGAGAGGCGGCGGGCTTGCCATTGATACCGCGTGTAAAGTTGACTTTGTTCATGTTCAGTCTCCATTCGAAAATTTGTTTATAGGAAGTCTATACTGCGACCCGCATTTTCCTATCCTGCGACCCGCGCTTTCATATCCTGACATCTGACAAGGCAACGTTCTGAATATACATGAGATCCATTATCCATCCTCCTCTGATATAGCAGCGTGATCACCTTCTCCATTCAGGGCCTCGTCTTGCGCGCTCTCTTCTTCGTCCGTCCAAGGGGCGTCTTCTTCGCTTGGCTCCTCTGGCAGCCGCGCCGCGACCTCGCGCACATCCACCTTGCCGGTGACCACGTCGGAAATGAGGCGGGTGCGGTATTCGCGCAGGAGGTCAATTTCGCGGCGAGCGGCGGCAATGGCGGTGTCGATCTTGGCCGTCTGGGCGTCGAGGTATTCAACGATAGCGGTTTGTTCTTCCTTGGTCGGTAATGGCATCTTGGCCGTCAAGAATGCGGACTTGGTGATGACCTTGCGGAGTCCTGTGTACAAAGGCTTTAAGAATTTCCCGTTGTCCATTGCCAGATAGAACAAATAGACGTAAGCCCTGACGACTGGATCAGTGCACTCAAATACCGTGTAAGCACCCGTAATCATGCCATGGAGTGATGATAGACCTATCGCTCGGGGTGTTTCATCGATATCAAATAGGCAAAAGATAATGTCACCGGGCTCAACGACTTGGTAAGTATCGAAACTCGTCGGGAATTTGCCTTCTGGGTTCTCAAGGTCGCGAACAACGATGCCGCCTTTCGTAAGAGATAGCAACGTGTAATCTGTAGATGCCTTGCCAACCAAGTGTTTCTTTAGTCGGAGCACTGCACGGTTTGGCACGATGTCCCAATGAACCGGCACATCGCCCAGCCACTCCACGCCGGAGGGCTTATAGGCCGGATATGGCTGGCAGGTGCGGACGTCTATCTTCCCGGTGACGGCGCGGTGGATGAGGGCCTGCTTGTACTCCTCCAGCAGCTTGATCCGCCGCTGGCGCGCCCGGATCACCCGCCGAATCCGCCGACCCGCCCAGTCCAGAAACCGCACGATGGCAGTTTGCTCGAGGAGGGGTGGAAGTGAGAAGTAGATACACTTGAATTCCTCTGCCCGCAAACTCCACTGATCCGAAGTAATGCCATACGACCATCGCTCGGCCTCCGAAGCGAAAAGGGGTGTACGAAGAAGAAAGTGCATGTAGCGGGCCAAGTTCTCGGCGCTTCTTAGCCGTTGGACGATGTAAGCCGGGCTCACGATCCCCCGGTAAGCCGAGACGCCCACCGCCCCTTGCCAGGCTCTCATCTTGTTGTACACCAGGTCACCCGGTTGAACGAGTTTGTAGTTGGACTTGTCCTCGTTCGAGGAGTCTTTCTTGGAACTGTCCGCGAGCAAGTCTGCTTGACGCAGTACGCCGCGTGTGATGGTTACCGACAGCATCTGTTCGTCAGGGTGACCACGGTCATTGATTTCACGAAACACCGTACGCCCGGGCAACACCTCCCAATGCTCCGGCACCTGGCCGAGCCATTCTACGCCGGAGTCTTTGTGCGCGGGGTAGGGTTTGAGGGTACTGATTACGCGTTCTCCTTCCCGAGGCGGATTTTTTTCGAGCAATTCGGCACGCCTGGAAAACATTTCACACCCTCCTTCCCAGGCGCTTCCAGCGCCGCTCGAAGGCGTCGCGCCCGCCTTCCATCACGCGGCAGACCTCTTCGCGTACTGAGTTCTCCTGAAGTGCACCGCGCTCGACCACACGGCATTGCCCGCCTCGAAAGTCGAGCACGTGCACCAGCTCAGCGTCGCCGTTGACAACGATATTAGGATTGTGAGTTACGATGACGAGTTGCCGGCGCAGCTTGTTTTCGCGGATTTGGCGGACGATGAGGTCGTAAATCAAATGATTGTCCAGATCGTCCTCGGGCTGGTCCAGAACCAAAGGTTCCTCGCCGAACGCGAGCAAGAAAGCAAGCAGTGCCGCCGAGCGTTGGCCCTGCGATCCCTGGGTGAGGGCCGCCCAGTCGGTGCCGTTGGCCCTGCGACTGTACTCGATGCGCAGATCGTCTTCGGGGAACCAGCATTGGATGTGGTCGGCAAACTCAGGCCTCTCCAGTTTCTTTTTGAGGTAGTTCTTGAAGTGGCCACCAAATGCATCTGCGATTGTCTGCAGCTGTTTCTTTGAACTATCCAGAGCTGCCTTGCGGTCATCGGCTTGGGCGATCTCGAAGGCCAGGCCACCCGTGGGATTGCCCGCCGCGTCCATCGCCAAGATGTCGTTTTCGAACCGATCATCCGTGGCCTCGAGAAGCTCGCGCAGACTGCGCTCGATTACACGCGCGTCGAAGCCGAAAGGCACGACTTCGATGCGCACGTAGGGATTGCCGTCCAGCGTTTTCTTGACGAATTCTGCTCGCGCTGAGGTGATGGCCTCGCGCGCTTCCACGACTTTTTGCCATTGCGCGGCGATCGCCTCTTCGAGCGTGTCCCGCTCTGCCTTGATCTGATCGAGGCGCTTGAGCTGTGCCTCGAGGTACTGACGCTCCTGCACCAGCTGTCCGAAGGCTTGTGGGTCGTTCACGCCTTGCGCGGCCAAGGCTTGCTGCAAGGCGTCGAAATCTGCCCGGGCCTTGTCGGTGCGCTTGCGCCAGGCGGCGAGCAGCGGGTCTTGTTCGAGCAGTCGCGCGCTTTCGGCCAAGGCGCGGCTTGCTTGCTCAAGGGCTTGCCTCGCTTGCCGCACGGCGTCATCTGCCTTCTTGCGCCACTTCAGGACGTCCGCATCACTCGCGTCATCAAAAACGCCAGAAGGCCAGTCGTCAAGGATGAGGTCTTGCGCGACCTCTTCAATTCGCCCAGGCAGCGCGCGCATTTGTTCAAGGAGTTGCTCGACCTCTCTTCGCTGATTCTGGGCATGCGCATGGGCCTTCAGGACCTCGGCATGATGTGCCTGGGCAAAAGCGTCGAGTTTCCTAACCACCTCATTTAACCTTCGTTCTACCTCGTGACGGTCGGCAAGCTTTCCTTCCAGCTCGCGAAGGCGCGCCCGCTGGGTGAGAAAGCTGCGTTTTTCCTCTTCAAATTCTCGTTTGAGTTTTCCGACCTGGGCTGCCTCGTCGATCACGGACAGGAGCGCTTGACGGCTTTCACCCGCCATGGCCGCAATCTGGCCCTGGGAGAAAAGGCGGATTGGGAAGCGCTCGGGATTAACAGCCTGGCTTCCTGACTCGCACCAAGTCCCGTTCGCGTCCTTCTCTTCGACTATGATTTGTGGTGATCCGGGGTTCTGCCAGCGTAGCCTGGACAGTTGCCCTTCGCGCATCAGTTCCACACAAATCTCGGTCTCCTTACGTAGCGCGCCTTCGTCATCGCGCGCTTTAGGCACCTTGCGGAAGGATTCGAACTGACGCAAAGGCTCTGCATTGCCGCTCAAGCTGTTCAGCTCGTCGTCGCGTCCATAGGCCAGGCGCAAGGCATGAACGAAGGTGGATTTTCCGGTTCCACGTCCACCGATCAGGGCGTTGTAGAAAGGTGTGAGCTCGATCCGCTCGGCCTGACCGTTTCCCATATAGCGGGCACTGCCAATCTCAATAGCAGTGATGAAATGCGCGGGCGTCTTGAAGGGGTCGAACGTGCCCTCGTCACTGCGGCGGATCGAAACGCCGTTCCCATCCAGCAGCGCAAGCCTTAGGCCCTCCAGCGTGGGCTTGGCCATCTTGACCCAGGTGTAGCGGCTGCCGGGGACTGCGTTGCCATGAAAGGTGTGGCAGTCGCTACCGAGTATACTCGTGAGTTTCTTGGCTTGTTTTTCTACGCAAGTGGGATAGGCCTTATTCGAATCGACCCATTCCACAGCGAGAACGCCCTCTACATCCAGCGCTTGGCGGACGGTGTATACATCAATACAACTTTCCTGGGTGCCAGGTCTAACAGCCAGCAAACCCTTGTCCGCATCTGCGTGTGCAGGGATGGGAATAGCTCCACTTTCTAAAATGGCTTCCAAAACCGCTGCGATACCTTTCCTGGTAACGCCGTCGCTGTCACCTTTGGTACCATCGTAGTCCACTTTGCCAAGCAATGTGTCGATGTCGCCGGTCTTGGCGTCAGGTTCGAAAATCGCCAATAGGTGAATGCCGCCCTGTACTGAGATTTCCACTCCTGGGAAGATTGTCAACTCGCGGAAGCCTTCGGGCGGGTTGCCGGCCTCGGCTTGCGCCTTCATATTCGCATAGGCCTTTTTGAGATCGTCGATCCACGCCCCGCTATTATGATCCGTCACGGCCACGCAATCGATCTCGGCGACCATGTACTTGAGCAACCACTCTTCTGGCGACAAATTAATGTTGTTTTTCGCCCAGTATGTATCTCTTGATGCCGGCGTATGGGTGTGAAAATCGAACTTCCACCACCGCGAACCGGGATAGGGCCAGAGCGGTTTATTCATGGTTCGTTCCTCCCCAAAATCTCCTCCAACAACCCCTCAGCCTCTCTCTCCACCGCCAGCAAGTCTGCCCGTATTTCCTCGAGTGAACGCAGGGCCTTTGGCTTGTAGAAGTACCGGTTAAAACTGATCTCGTAGCCCACCTTGACGCTGGCCGGGTCGTACCAGGCATCCGGCGCGTAGGGCAGCACCTCGCGGCGCAGGAACGTTTCGATGGCCGTGCGCTGGTCTTCCGGGCTTGGCAGGTAGCCAGGCTGATGGCAGGCGGGGCACTCGAGGAACGGGATCTGCTCGCTGTCGCGAAGCTCCGTGTCCGGCTCGTATTCCACCACACGCGGCTTGCCACCGATGACAACATCAAACAGCCCGCGTAAAGGATCAGGCGCTGTGCCAGGCTTGTGAATTTTCTTGATGACCGGCGGCGCATCCTCGGCGCGCTCGGCCGTTTCCCGAAGCGCTTTGATCTCCTTGGGGGTGTAGGCGCGCTCGGGGTCGATACCTTTCAAGCGCAGGGGGCGCTCCACCGTCACCTTCCAGTAGCCGAAGGCCGCGTTGGGGAAGATCTTGGACTGCTCGGTCTCCTCGAATTTGAGGAAGGTATCAACAATGCGACGGATGTCCTCTTCGGACAGCTCGCAGTTCTTCTTGCCCAGGTTCTTGCGCAGGGGCTTGTACCACTGCGTGGCATCGATGAGCTGCACGCGGCCTTTGCGGTGCTCGGGCTTCCTGTTCGTGAGCACCCAGACGTAGGTGGCGATGCCGGTGTTGTAGAACATGTTGAGCGGCAGGGCGACGATGGCCTCGAGCCAGTCGTTCTCGATGATCCAGCGGCGAATGTTGCTCTCGCCCTGGCCGGCGTCCCCCGTAAACAGCGACGAGCCGTTGTGCACCTCGGCGATGCGACTGCCGAGCGAGGTGTCATGCTTCATCTTGGAGAGCATGTTCACCAGGAACAGCATCTGGCCGTCGCTGGTGCGGGTGATCAGCGAAAGCTCCTCGCCCCGGTGCTGCACGACAAAGCGCGGGTCCTTGATGCCAGCCTTGCCGCCCATGCGTTCCAGGTCGCTCTTCCAACTCTTCCCGTAGGGCGGATTGGAGAGCATGAAGTCGAAGGTGCGGCCGGGGAAGGCGTCGTTGGATAGGGTCGAATGCTCCGGTCCGCCGACGATGTTGTCGGCGGCATCGCCCTCGCCCTTCAGCAAAAGGTCGGCTTTGCAGATGGCGTAGGTCTCGGCGTTGATCTCCTGGCCGAAAAGATGCACCGAGACCTGTTTGCCACGTTCTTTCGCCATTTGCAACAGGGTTTCCTCGGCCACCGTGAGCATCCCGCCGGTGCCGCAGGCGCCGTCATAGAGCAGGTAGGTGCCGGATTCGATCTGGTCGGCGACCGGCTCGAAGATCAGGCGGGCCATCAGCCTCACGGCGTCGCGCGGGGTCCAGTGCTCGCCGGCTTCTTCGTTGTTTTCCTCGTTGAAGCGGCGCACCAGCTCCTCGAAGATGGTGCCCATGGCGTGATTGTCGAGGCCGGGCAGCCGGACGGTGCCGTCGCTGTTGAGCACAGGGTAAGGACTCAGGTTGATGGACGGGTCGAGGAACTTCTCGATGAGCGTGCCCAGGGCGTCGGCTTTGGCCAGGCGGGGGATTTGGTTGCGGAACTCGAAGTTGTCGATGATCTCCTGCACGTTGGGCGAGAAGCCATCGAGGTAGGCGCGAAAATCCGCCTCCAGTTGCTGGCGGCTGGCACGCGCCTTGAGGTCGCGTAGCGTGAAGGGGGAGGTGTTGTAGAAGGCTTGACCAGCGGCCTGTCGCAGAGCAGCGTCTTGGTGTACGATCCCCGCTTTGTCTAGCGAAGCTTTCATGTTGAGCACGGCCTGCTTGGTGGGCTCCAATACCGCATCCAGTCGTCGGATCACGGTCATCGGGAGAATGACGTCACGGTACTTGCCGCGCACGTAGAGGTCGCGCAGCACGTCGTCGGCGATGCCCCAAATGAAATTGGTGATCCAGGTCAGTTGGCCGTTTTCCATATCAAACTTTCCTCCAAAAAGGTCGCATACTTTCTAGTGACGGCGAGCCGAACATCCAGCGCTTGTCCTTGCGCAGCTGCTCGCCGCCCCACTCCTTCATGTTAAAGGGCGGATTGGTGATGATGAAGTCGGCGCGCAGGTCCTTATGCAGATCGTTAGTAAAGGTATCGTCTAACAGGATATTTTCGTTGGGGATGCCCCGGATCGCTAGGTTCATCTTGCAGATGCGCCAGGTGGCCTCGTTACGCTCCTGCCCATAGATGGAGATGTCGTTCGGGTTGCCGTTGTGGGCCTCGACGAACTTGCGGCTCTGTACGAACATCCCGCCGGAACCGCAGGCCGGGTCGTAGACCCGCCCCCGGTAGGGCTCCAGCATCTCGACCAGCAGCCGCACGACGCACTGCGGGGTGTAAAACTCGCCGCCCCGGTGCCCCTCGGCTTTGGCGAACATCTTAATGAAGTATTCGTAGGTCCGGCCGAGAACATCCCGCGCCACGGCATCGCCGTTGACCAGGTCAACCGCCGAAAAGAGGTTCAGCAGTTTCCCCTAAGGTCTGCGCCGGAATGGCGGCGCGGGCGTAGATCTTCGGGAGCACGCCGCGCAACTGCTTCGGGTTCTCTTTTTCGATGGCGGCCATCGCCTCGTCAATCAGCCGACCGAGATGCGGTTGGTGCGTGTTCGCCAAAAGAAAAGACCAGCGGGCTTGGGGCGGGATCCAGAAGATGTTGGCGGCCAGGTACTCGTCCTTGTCCTCAGCGACGGAAGCGATGTATTCCGCCGACGCCTCCTTGACGTAGTATTCCGTATTGGCCGGGTCGGTAACGGCGCGCGTCAGGAACCGGTGCCGGTTTTCAAAAGCGTCCGTGAGGTATTTCAGAAAGAGCAGCCCGAGGATGATGTGCTTGTATTCGGCTACCTCCCCCGTGCCCCGTAGCCGGTTGGCCGCCGACCAGAGCCGGTTGGCGAATTCGAGGTCGCCGTTGCCGTTTTTTACCGCGCTTTTCCTTTTCGCCATAACCTTCTCCTGCAGGATGAACAGTTTACCAAACAGCCGGTTTTTAGAGGTTCAAACCGTAAAGGAGCGTACTGCCGTAACGGCCGTTTTTTGTTTTATTCTCCAATCGCCGCCATTTTCCTGCCGAAGCCCTTACAGCGTCAACCGTCTCTTCTTCCCCATTTTCTCAGCCGACGTTCGCACTCGGCGCGGGGCAGGCGGCTTCCCATCGCCCGCATCTTTTCCAGCGCTCGAGCCGCTTATTGGGGCGTAACGATCCGCTGTCGAACCAGTTCGTCCAGTATCCAAAGCGTCCCGTGCACTGATACTTTCTCTTGTTCCGTGGCTTTCCGCAGGTGCCTGTCACCGGTTAGCAAAACAGCGCCCCTTGCTTTGGCCAGCGCCAGGGCAAAAAGGTCCACGCGCGAGGGCGCGGGATACCGGCTTGCTAATTGAATGACAAGGTGGACCCCGTCGCCGGCAAGTTCCTCCTGCTGCAATCCGAGGGATACCAGGGTTTGTCCATCGGGCACCCGTAATTCGGCAATAACCACATCAGGGGCGATAAACCGAAGCGGCAGTTGGAACGCTTCGTGAATAATCCCGCCGGCATACAGGTCAATCCAGATGTTCGTGTCATTCGCGTGGATCCGCCGGGAATCCGCCATGCCGCTCGGCCACCTCCCGCCAAAATTTAGCCAGGGATTTGGCGAACAGTTCGGCGGCACGGGATTCTGAGATCAGATCCTCCGCAAGCGCACGCATCACGAGCCGTTCCATCCGCTTTGGTTCCTCGGGGGGCAGAGCATCGCCTGGTTCTTTCTGGTCCCAACCACGGCGGCGAAATTCGCGGAACAAATTCGTGGCGAGCGCTTCCGAAATGATGCAGTTCGTAGAGGCTAAGCGCCTGCCGCTGCTCCCCCAATTCGCGGCGCGCCGCCAGTGCGGGGACTAAAAAAGCACCGGCAAACCGGTGCGCCGCTTTCTCTGCACTCGCCCCTTTTTCGGGCCGGAGAATAATGTGCCCTAATTCGTGGGCCAAATTGAAGCGCTGGCGGTCGCCGGCAAGACTACGCCGCATAACAATGACCGGGGTGTTGTCCTCCATCATGAAGGTGCAGGCGTCAAAGCCATCCACACCGTCTACCAACCCAACCTTGATCCCTTTATCCTCAAGAAGTTCGGTCAGGTTTTCGATGGAGGCCAAGCCTAACTGCCAGGCCGCCCTTAGCTCTTCCGCCACCCGCTCCGCTTCTTCCAGCACGGTAATCCTGGGATTTACGCCCTCCGGTAAAACAAAGCCGCGTACGGCGTCGCCGGGCGGGAAAAGCGCTTCAATCTCGAGATATCGTTCAAGCCACCCCTGGATTTGGGCAAGGACCGTTTGTTCTTGCTTGCGGCGCAGCGCAGAATTTTTACGGTAAGCCGGCACGGAAAGGTTCACCCTACGCGTCCGGAAAAAATATTCAACCTTGACCCCGAGCGCCTCTGCCAGACGGAGCAGGACACCGGAACTTGGTATGTCTAAGCCTCCTTCATACTTTGAAATGGCCTGAGGCGACACACCCACACGGTTGGCTAATTCCCGCAAACTCAGTCCAGCGGTCCGCCGGGCCAGCCTGAGCCGTTCTCTGACCATCACCTTTTCACCCCGGTTGACATTCTATCAAAAATATTGCATTTTGTAAGCCGAAGAATAATTGGAAATCAGGGGGGACACCATACTCAATCTGCTCAGTTCCTCGTCCGCCGGGGTCCTTTGGGTCCGCTCTTGCGCGGCCGCAGGATCCGTTCGCAAGGTGCGCCGCGGCACTGCTCAAAGGATACTGCCAGACCTCTTCTACCAGCCCTGCACGGACGGGATTAAGCTCCGCCATCAGGTGCAGGTATGCCCTGTATCATCTTCGCAAAAGAATGTTTGCTGCACCTCCACTCGTTCCACAACCATGCTGCCGGATTTCGCCGCCAGACCGAGAAGGAGAAACAGAACCAGGCCGGGAATGACCAGTTTCAGCACGCGCCGCGGAAAATGACGGTGGATAACATTTTCGCACGTCGTCACCTCTCCCTGATATAATCTAGCTGGACATCTCCAACACCTCGATTTTCTCCCGCTGCTAAGTTTACTGACCATTAGCAGCAGGATTCGATTTGTTGGGGGTGGGTTCCTTTTTGTTTACCATTTCCTTAAAAGTGGGTCACTTTTAGATTACCATACACAAGCGGCGTCTTAGAAAATATTTTCTATCAGGTGTTCTGGGGAATCCGCAAAATTAGTGTGACACGTCTTTATCCTTTTCGCCGTAAGGGAACTCCGGCCTTTCTGTGACACACGGTTTTTGATGGAAATTCTTCCTGATCAGGGGTGCCTTGAGCCTCTGCTTACGGTTTCTTCGATTATGCTCAGCTGTCTATCGATTTCAATGAGCATTTCCTGGATGGTCCGCCCTGGCCTGCCAACCACAGGTACCGGTCGAGTTGCCGAGTGGTCACGGGAAAATCCAGGGCATCCTTCAACGCTGAAAAGCCCGCCGCAAACTGCTTATACGAGAGCCCTTCCCTGCCTTTCCCATTCAAATGGTATGTGAGCATCTTAACCGCATACGAGTCGTAAATCGGGAATTGATTCTGTTACAGATTTTTTCAAGGTGACGATATCACAGATGGATTATAATAAACATAAAGTTGAGGACGTGTATCTCTTATGGTATGATTTTACTAAAGTTAGTATTACCGGAAGGCGATAAAATGCCGGACCAAACTATAAGGATTGATCTCGAGTTGCCAAAAGAACTGTTAATCAAATGAAGTGGTACTAAAGGGAACTGAACTTCCCGGTGTGAAAGAAATCAGAGAAGCTACCGACCCAATCCTCGATAGTCTGGAACAGAATGGGTTCCGCTTTAACGAAAAGGTAAAAACAGTAATTAAGGAAGAATATGGGAAATGAACTGACGGCGGAAACGTATACCAGACTCTTCCCCAGCAAGATAGTTTTTTGGCAATAAAAAAGCCCCTCACCTGAACAGTGAGGAGTGTTGAAACAAAGGCTATTTGGAGTAAGGAATCACCTTATCCAGCGGAACGCGATATCTTCCCTGGTAGCAATAAGGTCGAACTCATGGTGATCCGCAGTTACAAGGCTGGCAGCGATCCTTTTCCAATTACTTGGACTGCAGGTACTTTTCTACGTTAAAGCCCTTTCCCTTCAAAATCCCCCGTGCCTCACGAATTGGATCTTCCACGGGTTTGAGAAGAAATCCCTCGCGCACCTCCACGATGGTTACTCGCTTACCTTTCAGTTTTCGCGCTACCTCTGCCGGCAAATTCAGTTCATCCGCGTTCACTTCAGGGGTTAGCAACACCTTCACCTCCATAAACGTCCTGTATAGAGACAACAGTGCTATTTGTAAAATTGTACCACAAGGAACGTCCTGATCTCAACCATTGCTCGCGCTTCACGCCTTCCTGTAGCCAGATGGAAAAAATTGAAGCTATAGCAAAGTATAGGACCGTAAGCATAAGATTTAAGTAAGTTAATTTTACAGGGAGGTTAAAACATGGGCCAGGGCAAGTTGCGAAGGGTTTTCCCCGGCGGCAATACCTGTGAGGGCTTTTATTCTTTTTATGATTACATTATCGAACCAGATGCCACCCGGATCTTCGTCGTTAAAGGCGGCCCGGGGGTGGGCAAGTCCACCTTCATGCGCAAAATCGGCGAAACCATGCTGGCTAAAGGTTATGATGTAGAATTCCACTGCTGCTCCTCCGATAACAATTCCCTGGATGCCGTGGTCATCCCGGCCATTAAAGTAGCTCTAATCGATGGTACGGCTCCCCATATCGTTGATCCTAAGAACCCCGGTGCTGTAGATGAGATTATTCACCTGGGAGACTACTGGGATGAAAGCAAAATGCGGGCCCATAAAGAGGAAATCCTTAAAGCCAACGCACGGGTGGCGCGCTTGTTCCAGATAGCCTACAGTGCCCTCCGGGAAGCCAAGGTTATCCGCGATGAGTGGGAAAGCTATATTTCCGAGTGCATGATTGAAAGTCAGGTAAACAAGGCTGTGGCCAACCTGCTTCATGCCATTTTCAGCGGTGTAGCGCCACGCTATGACCGGCCGGCCAAGGTGCGCCACCTCTTTGCCACGGCTATTACCCCTGATGGCATCATTACCGGCCATGTAGAATCCCTGCTCCAGGATGTGCAGCAGCTATATACCATCTCTGGCGAGCCCGGCTCCGGCGTGCCCCAGGTGCTGGCCCGTATCGCCGACCTGGCCCATGAAAAAGGACTGCATACGGAGATTTACCATTGCCCCTTCAATCCTCGGAATATCGATCTGGTTATTATACCGGAAATAAAAGCAGCGGCCATGAACGTCCAGCCGCCGCATACCTACGATCCCTCGTCTTTACCGGACCTTATGGCCATGAAACTTAACCTGTCGGCCTATATCGACCGGGATAAGCTGGCAACTTACGCCCACGAGATCGGCAGCGCCGCCTACCGCTATCAGGCCTGCCTGGACCGGGCCGTGGCCTATATCCGCCAGGCCAAGTTAACCCATGATTATATGGAGACCTTCTATATACCGGCCATGAATTTTGAGGCTATTAACGCCAAACGCCAGGAGGTCCTGCAGCGGATCTTGACCTATGCCTCTGAATTTCCTGAAACTCTGATAAAAGCAAGCTAAAGCTTTAAACCCTTCCCGATCGGTAGCATTGGGAAGGGTTTTTAGTAACTGTTCATGGAACAAAAGCATAAGTTAACATGAGTAAAAAAGAAGAAAAAACGGGGTGATACTCCTGGACCGGCAAATAGCTATTTTTACACCCAACCTGCTGGCCTGGAATGGTCAAGAACCAGTAATCGGTGGCCTGGAAAGATACCTCCACGCCCTGGCAGAACTCCTGACAGAGATGGGTTATGAAGTTTCCTTCCATCAGAACGCCCACCGGGATTTTCAAACTACTTTCCGCGGCTGGCCGGTATACGGCTACCAGGCCGATCAGCACCATTTGCACTTAACTGTTAAACGAATGGAGGAAACTGTCCGCGGGAGAGTGCTTTATTCCTCTATTCTCCAGCAAGTCTATTACCGACCCCGTTCTATTTGCATCTCCCATGGCGTCTGGTGGGAACTACCGGGTTACAGTCCGGCCCACGCCCGGGCTGCCTATGAAAACTATGTCGCTGCAGCCCTTATTCAGGCCACTTTAATCATATCTTGCGACTACAACTTTCTTAATGTTGCTCGGGCCATCTACCCTAATCTGGCCGACCAGAAGGTCCGGGTAATCCCAAACTTTGTCGATTTAACGCAATTTTATCCCCGCGAAAAGGAACAACAGCCCAGGGTACGCGTCTTGTACCCGCGCCGGCTGGCCCCAGAACGGGGCTTTGACCTGTTGAAAGAGGTTATCCCTCCTTTATTGGCTGAGTACCCCGACCTGGAATTTCACTTTGCCATTGATAAAAATACCCCCCGGTACCTGGAGATTTTTCATGCCTGGCGGCAAAAGGAGGCCCATAACGGGCGTGTCCTTTACTGTCATCCAGACTTTAACGCTATGCCGGAGGTTTATGCCGCTGCCGATATAGTTGTTATTCCCAGTATTTATTCGGAGGGTACCAGCTTTTCATGCCTGGAGGCCATGGCCATGGGTAAGGCCGTTATTGCCACCAATGTTGGCGGACTTACCAACCTGATTATCGATGGCTATAATGGCCTGTTAATCCATCCCACCAGGGAATACCTGACCCAAGCCCTGCGCTTTTTAATTGATCACCCCCGGGAACGCCTGCGCCTCGGTGCCAACGCCGCTGCTACCGCCCGGGCCTTTGACCGTCGCCTCTGGGAAGCCCGCTGGCGCCAGTATATCAGCAAGGTTTATCCTTTGGAAAGGCTATAGTTCGGAGGAGAAGTAAGTTCTATGCCCAAGGTTACGGCCATGATGATCGTCCGTAATGAAGCCAATCGTTATTTGGAGCGCTGCCTTAAAGCTTTGACTAACTATGTTGATGAGCTGGTCATCCTGGACGATGCCTCTACGGATGCTACTCCTGAGATCTGTTTGAGTTTCCCCATGGTTAAACTTTATTGCCGCGATACCCCGCTATTTCTTAAGGATGAAGCCCAGTTGCGCCACGAACTCTGGCACTATACCGTAGCTACCAACCCCGAATGGATACTGGCCCTTGATGCCGATGAATTCCTGGAGACTAGGGCAGTCCGGGAACTCCCTTATTTGCTAAAACAGGATTTTTTTCCAGCCATTAGCTTTCGCCTTTTTGATTGCTGGGGCAGGGAAGACTACTACCGCGTCGACGGCCTCTGGAATCCCTGGCTGCGTGGTTTTTCTATCTACCTTGTCAAGTACCAGCCCTGGCTGGATGCCGCCTGGCCATTACAAAAATTTCACTGCGGCCGCCTGCCTCTAGCCTACCGCCACCTGCCCCACCTGGAAAGCGATCTAAGGATCAAACACCTCGGCTGGGCCAACCCGGCTGATATCCGGGCTAAATACGAGCGCGCCGTTAGCCAGGATCCGACCTTTAAATATATGCCCCGGGAACATTATGAAAGCATCCTCTGGCCAGCGGATAAAATTAAGCTCGAAAAATGGCAGGACTAGATAACTTCTCCGTGCTAAGATGCATATAGTAATACTAATCCAGAAAAAGGAAAGACCCTCTTTGCCAATACCCAAAAGGCATAGGGGAAAGAGAAAAGCTTGTAAAAGGAGTGATCTGCATGGCTCTAACCGCCAGTGCCACTGTTACTGGCAGTACGGCAGGAACTGCCGATGTAGCTCTAACCTTAAGCCCGACCACGGCCCTTTTTTCCCCGGCCAACCTGGTTCCCGGCCAGGCTGTCGGGTCGCCCCAGCTGCAAGTGTCAAATACCGGTACCGTGGACGAGTATTACTTTATCTTTGCTGACTGGAAGGAAGTAAGCCCTACTACTCCCCGCGAGGCCCAGTTACTTGCCGACCGCTTAAACATTTATATCGAAGCCAGCCCAGCAACAGTCCTCTATAATGGCACTCTTTCCGGTCTATACAACCAACCTTCTAGTGGGCGCCTGCTAGTTTCGCCCTATGATGACCTGCTGACTTTCGTCGTCAGCCTGCCTAGTAATACGGGTACCATAGCCCAGAACCTGGACTTGAGCGTCGATCTGGTCTTTACGGCCCAGGCTTCCCCCCTCGCTTAAAGCATAGCCCGGCCCCGGCCGGGCTTAACTTTGTAGAGCTAATTGCAAGAAGGTGATAAAGAGATATGACGACTAAAAAGGTAGCTTTATTAACGACTAACTTTTTTCACCCTACTAACGAAAGAATTATTATGGGCGGTGCAGAGCGTTACCAGGTTGACCTCTGCCGCCTGCTCCGCGAACTAGGTTTTTATGTTGAGGTCTGGCAGATAGGCAGCGGTTGGACCCGGGAATTCGATGGCGTGCGTATCCGCAGCATCCCGGTTTCTAGAAGCGAATACCATACCTTTCCCGATCTCAGCACAGCCTTTTACGAGAATTCCATGGCCTTTGATTACGCCATTTATTTCATCCTTACCCTGGCTTACCCCATAGCCCGGGAAAAAAGCATTGCCATTAGCCACGGGATCTTTTGGGATTGGCCGGGTTTCGACCTCATGGCCGGACGCCTGGAGGAACGCCAGGAATGGTTAAGGCGGCTTGGTATTGCCCTGACAGGGCCACAAAAATTAATCTCTGTAGATACCAACACCATTAACTTCTTCAATGCCACCCTCCCCGGCTTTTATCACAAATGGGAGTACATCCCTAATTATGTTGATACTGACCTTTTTCACCCACCTGAGGAGGAAAAAAATAGCACGGATACCATCCGTGTCCTCTTCCCCCGCCGGCTGGTTCCCGTTCGCGGGATTAATGAAACAATGCGGGCAGCAGAAAAATTGACGGCTCGCTATCCCTGGATTGAATTTCATTTTTGTGGACGCGGCCATGATGACAACGCCGAAAGGCTCATGTCCCAGTGGATTGCTACCCAGGAACGTTGTTTTTACTACTGGAAGCCCCTGGAGATGATGCCTGAGGTTTACCGCCAGGCGGATATTGTCATCATCCCTTCACGCTCTACCGAAGGCACGAGTCTGGCCGCCCTGGAGGCCATGGCCAGCGGCCGGCCGGTAATTGCCGGCCTGGCAGGTGGCTTGAGCGATATTGTTTTGCACGGCTACAATGGTTATCTAATTAAACCGACTGTGGAAAATCTGGTGGCGGCCATCGAAGATTTGGCCCGGGATAAAGCTAAAAGGCAGATCATGGGCCAGAGGGCTCGGGAAGTCGCTATGACTTTCAACCGTAAGATATGGGCTGAGCGTTGGGCCAGGGTCCTGGAAACAGTCTTTCGCTAATTGTCTGGTTTTGGACTCACCGGATGGGTGAAGGTATGTGCCCTTTACAGCTCCTACTGTGGCCAATAAAGGTAACCTCTTCCATGTCGGTCCCAGTCCGATTATCCTGGTAACGGTACAGGAATGGGTGGTCTTTAATATCGTGCAATCAGCTTTGTTGTTAATTCCAGCCTGGGGAATACAGCCAGTAAGTCCGCCTGTAAATGCGCTTGCTGCCCATGCCGGCCGGCCTTTATTATATGAGGAACTACAGCCGCGACATATTGAATTAATCACTGCGGAAAGGGTGCTGGATTCGGTTTACCTGGCCACGGAAAACTTATTCCAGTGGTCTTATAGTTCCTCCTCACCTACCCCAGGCGTGCCGGTTAAAATTATTGCCTGCGGGGTTAAAAATATTACCGCCAGGCAGCAACTGGTGCCCATTCCCCCCGGCAGCCATGCCCTGGCTAGGGCTTTCTACAATTATGAAATTCTTGTGACCTATGCCGATGCTGCCGGCCACACCGCTACCATTACCCTGATGTCCGGGCCCCGCTGGCAGCGGGCCTTTGTTTCCGCCGGACCGGGCCGCCTGGAGGTACAGGTCAAGGTTGCCTGTTCACGTATTGAGATTACCACTCCACCTGCCCCGGAACCCGGGCCGGCCTCGCCGTATAAGCCGGTCCGGGTATGGGTTTGTGTGTAACAACCCGGGCGTGTCCCTGGTCGCGAAATTGGCGGCACCTCATGCTGATTTCAAAACATGGTCAAGTATTGCTCTACTTCCCACCGGTGGACCTGGACGCGGTACTCGTCCCATTCCTTTTCTTTGGCTTCGACAAAGCGTTCATAGATATGGTCGCCCAGGGCTTCTCTGATTACTTTATCACGGGAAAGCTCATCCAGGGCTTCCTTCAGGTCCCCCGGCAGGCTGCCGATACCCAGGTCGCGGCGTTCGGCTGCCGTCATTTCGTAGATATTGCGCTCTACAGGCGCAGGGGGCTGGATCTGCTTCTTTATCCCGTCCAGGCCGGCTTTGAGCATGACGGCCAGGGCCAGGTAAGGATTGCAGGCCGGGTCGGGGTTGCGCAATTCTATTCTAGTTGAGGCCCCGCGCTTGGCCGGCACGCGAATCAAGGGGCTGCGATTGCGGGGGGACCAGGCGATATAGACCGGGGCCTCAAAACCTGGTACCAGGCGTTTGTAGGAATTAACTGTCGGGTTGGTAATGGCGGCAAAAGCCCGGGCATGGTGCATCAGGCCGCCAATATAGTAATAGGCTGTCTGGCTTAACTGTAAGGGATCTCCCGGATCATAAAAGGCGTTCTGCCCGTCTTTGAACAGGGACTGGTGGGTATGCATGCCCGAACCGTTAATGCCGGCTACGGGTTTCGGCATAAAAGTGGCATGAAGGCCATGGCGCTGGGCGATGGTGCGGACAACGAATTTAAAGGTAGCAATTTTATCGGCCGTGGCCAGGGCGTTATCGTATTTGAAGTCAATCTCATGCTGGCCCGGGGCAACCTCATGATGGGAGGCCTCGATTTCAAAGCCCATGGCTTCCAGGGCCAGGACCATATCCCGGCGGGCGTCTTCACCCAGGTCAACCGGTGACAGGTCAAAGTAACCGGCCTGGTCATGGGTTTCCAGGGTGGGCTTACGGCCATCGGTATGGAACAGGAAAAATTCCGCCTCGGGGCCGGCATACATGGTATAGCCCATGGCTTCCGCCTCGGCCAGGACTTTTTTAAGCACTCCCCGGGGGCAACCGGCAAAGGGGGTGCCGTCAGGGTTATATACATCGCAGATAAGCCTGGCCACCGCTCCATCTGCCGGCCGCCAGGGAAAGATGGCAAAGGTAGAGGGGTCGGGCCTGAGATACATATCGGATTCTTCGATGCGGACGAAACCGTGGATGGAAGAGCCATCAAACATTAATTCGCCGTCAAGGGCTTTCTCTAATTCCTTGGTAGTAATGGCAACATTCTTTAAAACCCCGAAGATGTCGGTAAACTGCAGGCGGATAAAACGGACGTTAAGTTCCTTTACCCGCTGGAGAATATCCTCCCTGGTTAGTTTTTCATTTACCATCAAAAATCCTCCAGTTAAAATTTTTCCCCAAAAGTATAAAGCCCTCTTAAGCTACTACTTTCCATAGCTTCAGAGGGCTTCTTTACCCCTTTGGGAACACCATTGCTCCCGTTTAAGCCATTTTGCCGGTCACCGACTTTTGCAGTTATTATATCATACTTTATAGATCCGTCAAGGCTTTTTATGATAGAATGTTTACCAGGGCCCGGTTATAAAATGGATTAGCCAGGTTAACCGGGTACAACTACCACTGAGGTGAGATAAAATGTTATGGTCGCTACTATTCCTTTTTTTATTTATCCCCATGCTGCTGGCTTCCCTGTTCCTCAATTTAGCCGTTTTTTCCTTTGCCCGGCTGGGACTGACACCGGCAGGGGCTTTTACTTTACTTGCAGCCTCAATTATCGGCGGGCTCATTAATATCCCTATTTCCCGCCGGCGTCTTTATGTTGAACAACCCCAGTTCGGTCGCTTCCCCTTTTTTTTCTATTACCCGCCCCAGGTGAGCTACCAGCTCCTGTGCGTTAACGTTGGCGGGGCGGTGATCCCCGTCCTCTTTTCCCTCTACCTCCTGGCCACCCGGGCGCCGTTACTTCCGGCCCTGCAGGCTACGCTTATTGTTACCATTGTGGCCAAGATCCTGGCCCGGGTAGTACCGGGAGTGGGTATTTCCATACCTACCTTTATCCCGCCCATTGTCGCCGCCCTGGCCGCCATTATCGTTTCTCCCCATAATGCCGCCCCGGTGGCCTACATTGCCGGAGCCCTGGGCACCCTCCTGGGAGCCGACATTTTAAACCTCGGCGCCATCCGCAGCTTGCGCTCCCAGGTGGTCAGCATCGGCGGCGCCGGCGTCTTTGACGGCATTTTCCTGGTGGCCCTGGCCGCATCTTTATTAAGTTAAAGCATTGACTTAAAGCTGCCTGTCGGGGACAAAAAACCCTGCCCTTACTGGCAGCAGGGCAGGGTGAAGAACTTTGCCTAAATATCGTAGTACAGGACAAACTCGTAGGGATGGGGCCGGAGTTTAATCTGGCTGATTTCCTTTTTCGTTTTGTATTCAATCCAGCTATTGATGAGGTCCTCGTCAAAGACGCCACCCTGGAGTAAAAACTCGTGGTCTTTTTGCAGAGCAGCAACGGCTTCTTCCAGGGAGCCGGGCAGAGAGTTTATCTTGGCTGCTTCTTCCGGCGGTAAATCGTAGATGTCTTTATCCAGGGGGTCACCCGGATGAATCTTGTTTTTAATCCCGTCGATACCGGCCATTAAAAGGGCGGCAAAGGCGAGGTAGGGGTTGCAGGAAGGATCGGGCGGCCGGTATTCGATTCTCTTGGAGTTCGGGCTGTTGGAATACATGGGAATACGGATGGCCGCGCTGCGGTTGCGCTGGGAGTAAACCAGGTTTACCGGGGCTTCAAAGCCGGGCACCAGCCGCTTGAAAGAATTGGTGGTAGGGCTGCAGAAGGCAGCCAGGGCCGGGGCGTGCTTTAACAGCCCGCCGATATAGTAAAGGGCGAGTTCGCTTAGACCGGCGTAGCCGCCGGCGTCAAAGAATAACGGCCGGCCGTCTTTCCACAAGCTCTGGTGGACGTGCATTCCCGAGCCGTTATCCTGGAACACCGGCTTGGGCATAAAGGTAGCCGTTTTGTTATGCTTGATGGCTACGTTTTTGACCACATATTTAAACATCATCAGCTGGTCGGCCATCCGGGTGAGGGGAGCGTACTTCATATCAATCTCACCCTGACCGGCCGTGGCTACCTCATGGTGGTGGGCTTCCACGGCGATGCCCATCTCTTTGAGCAGTAACACCATTTCTGTACGCAGGTTTTGCAGGGTATCAGTAGGGGGAACCGGGAAATACCCTTCCTTGTAACGCGGCCGGTAGCCAAGGTTGGGATGGCCGTTCATTTCCGCTCCCGAATTCCAGAACCCTTCTATGGAGTCAATGAAATAGTAGCCGGCATACTGGCTGTGATCAAAACGAACGTGATCAAGGATGAAAAACTCGGCCTCCGGGCCCCAGAAACTGGTATCGGCAATACCCGTTTCTTTGAGATAGGCCTCCGCCTTCTGGGCTATAAAGCGGGGATCGCGATTGTAGTTTTTACCGGTAACCGGGTCATACACGTTGCAGATCAGGCTTAATGTCGGGATTTCACAAAATGGATCGATAAAGGCTGTTCCCGGATCGGGAATGAGGATCATGTCGCTCTCATTGATGGTTTTAAAGCCGCGGATACTGGAACCGTCAAAACCTACGCCGCTGGTAAAAACCTCTTCCCCAAACTGTTCTATGGGGACCGTGAAATGCTGCCATGTGCCGGGCAGGTCGATAAATTTAAGGTCAACCATCTGGACATTGTTTTCCCTGGCCATGGCGAGCACTTCTTTTGCCGTCATGCTCATGGAGAAACCCCTTTCATTATTAAATTATAGTCTTGGACTACCATTTTCATCCTCCCAGGAACAAGCTATTCCTTCCACCTCCCCCTGCTTCAGGAAAAAGAAAAACGCCCCATCGGGGTTTTACCCCTGGAGCGTCTTTGCTCACACTGGCATGCATCGCCGTTTGATTTAATAAGTTTAAGGACACCCTTGCCCCTTGCTATTAATATATACCACAATTAAATTTTTTGCAAGCACAAATTCAGCAATTTACCCTGGCAGGCAGATATTCTGGCCGACCTGGAGATTGTAGGGATCGACATGGGGATTTAGTTCCAGCAACTTTTCTACCGTCGTCCCGGTGGCCCGGGCAATGCTGTACAGGGTGTCGCCGGGAGCTACCTGCCAGTACACGCCCGAGGGACAGGGCGGTTCAGGTGGCAGGCAGAGCACCTGGCCAATCTGGAGGTTATAAGGATCAACCCCGGGATTCAGGCGTTCCAGTTCGGCTACCGTAGTACCCGTACGCAAGGCTATTAGATACAGGGTATCCCCTGCCTCCACCCGCCAGTAACGGCCGGACGGGCAGGGTACTTGGAATAAGCCCACCCATAATCACCCCTTACAGGTTTTCTTCCTGCATCTTATGCGTGGGCTTAAAGAAAGGTACTACGGCTTATTCCTTCTCCAGGCCGAAACGGCTGTGGAGGGACTGCATGGCGCGGGTCAGGTATTCCTCATCAATGATACAGGAAACCTTGATCTCGGAGGTGCTGATCATGTGAATATTGATCCCTTCCTCCGCCAGGCAGGCAAACATCTCAGCGGCCACGCCGGGATTGGTGATCATACCGGCGCCGACAATGGATACCTTGGCTACCTTATCATTATAAGTTACCTTGCTGGCACCGATCTCGGCCCGCACCCTTTCGGTAACCTCCACTGCCTTGCGGAGATCGTCGCGGCCGACGGTAAAGGCAATATCGTTAATCCCATCCCGCATGGCGCTCTGAACGATCATATCGACATTAATGCTTTCCCTGGCCAGGGCGACAAAGAGGGCCTTGGCAATCCCCGGCCGGTCGGGAACATCATGGAGGGCTATCCGGGCTACGTTACGGTCACCGGCTACGCCGCTGACCACCATTTTCTTTTCCATTTCCGTCACCTCTTTCACCAGGGTTCCTTCATTGTCGTTAAAACTGGAACGTACCTCTAAAACCACATGGTTTAGCTTGCCAAACTCCACTGAGCGGGGCTGCAGCACCTGGGCCCCGAGGCTGGCCAGTTCCAGCATTTCGTCGTAGGAGATAACCGGGAGTTTCCTGGCTGCAGGTACGACCCGGGGGTCAGCCGTATAAACCCCGTCCACGTCGGTATAAATCTGGCAAACGTCAGCCTTCAGGGCGGCAGCTACGGCTACGGCCGTCGTATCCGAACCACCCCGGCCCAGGGTGGTGATCTCGTTATCGCAGGTCATGCCCTGGAAACCGGCGACAATGACGATTTTGCCTTCCGCCAGTTCCCGGTGCAGGCGGTCACAGCTAACCTCCAGGATACGGGCCTTGGTGTGGACATTGTCGGTTAAAATGCCCACCTGGGGACCCGTCAGGGAAATGACCGGTTCCCCCAGTTCATGAATGGCCATGGCCAGCAAGGCAATGGATGTCTGCTCCCCTGTAGCCAGGAGCATGTCCATTTCCCGGGCTGGTGGGTTGGGACTAATCTCGTGGGCCATAGCGATCAGGTCGTCGGTCATATCTCCCGGGGCCGAGACAATGACCACCACCTCATTGCCCGCCCGGCGGGTGTTAACCACCCGGCGGGCGACATTCTTGACCCGTTCGGGGCCATTAACGGAAGTTCCGCCGTATTTTTGAACTATAAGTGCCATAAAGAACCTCCTGTAAAAGAGATGTGAGAGGATATTAAACGATCAATGCGCCCTGGGGGCACGGGGCCAGCTCTTTCACGGTACAGGCCACCCCGTGGCGGGCAAAGGCTGCTGCCATGGCCGGTCCTACCTCAGGCTTACGGCCACGGCAAAAGGCAATTACCGACGGCCCGGAACCGCTTAAAGCGACCGCCAGGGCCCCGGCCTCCCGGGCGGCGGCAAAAACCTCCCCCATCCCCGGCACCAGGGGTAAGCGGTAGGGCTGGTGCAGTTTATCCTCCATCATCTTGCCCATTAGCTCCAGGTCACCGGCCTGGACGGCAGCCAGGAGGAGACCCACCCGGCTGAGGTTAAAGACGGCATCACTTAAGGCCACCCTGGCTGGCAGGACACCCCGGGATACCCTTGTTGACAGGGTAAACTGGGGAATGGCTACCACGGTCATTAACCCTGCCGGCGGTTCCAGGCGCCGGCAGTAGACCTTATCCCCGTCCCTGGCGGCTACCACCAGGCCGCCTAAAATGGCCGGGGCTACATTATCGGGGTGCCCTTCCAGATTCGTGGCCAGGTTTACTAGTTCGTCCCGGCTTAATGGTTCACCCAGAAGGGCATTGGCCCCTACCAGCCCCCCTACCAGGGCTGCCGCGCTGGAGCCCAGTCCCCGGGCCACCGGGATGCTATTATACATGGCTATTTTCAAATTAACCGCCGGCCGCCCGGCCCGGGCAAAGACGGCCAGGGCGGCCCGGTAAGCGATATTTTCCGGTCCCCGGGGGATGGTTGCCTCGCCTTCACCCGTCACGGTAATCTCCAGGGCAGGAGCTGCTTCGATTAGCAGTTCATCGTAGAGATCCAGGGCCATCCCCAGGGTGTCAAACCCCGGCCCCAGGTTGGCCGTAGTAGCCGGCACCCGCACCAGTGGCATAAATTATCCTACCTTCATTTCTCCATCTCCAGGGCGGGACCCTTAAGGTACTCTGCCCTTTGTTATGGCTGTTTACTACAATACTACCTCTAATACCTTGGCTTCCTCAGGTGGCAAGGATATGGGCTCGGCCACCTGCTTGATGGCGATATTTGGATCCTTCAGACCGTGACCGGTAAGGACGCAGACGACCCGGTCACTGGAATGGAAATAACCCTTTTTAACATACTTGATCACACCGGCCAGGGAAGCGGCCGAAGCCGGTTCGGCAAAGATGCCTTCTGCCGTAGCCAGCAGGCGCTGGGCCGCCAGGATTTCTTCATCGCTGACACAGTCGATAAAGCCACCGGATTCTTTAGCCGCCCGGACGGCCGGCTGCCAGCTGGCCGGGTTACCAATGCGGATAGCTGTGGCCACCGTTTCCGGGTTGGGCACCACTTCTCCCCTCACTATCGGGGCCGCGCCTTCGGCCTGGAAGCCGATCATCTTCGGTAAATAATGGCTGCGGCCGGCCTGGTAATACTCGTTAAAACCTTTCCAATAAGCAGTAATATTACCGGCGTTGCCTACGGGAATGGCCAGGTAATCCGGGGCCTCACCAAGCCAATCGCAAACCTCAAAGGCGGCCGTTTTCTGGCCTTCAATGCGAAAGGGGTTAATAGAATTGACCAAGGTAATGGGATGTTTGGCCGTAATCCGGCGTACCAGGTCCAGGGCGTCGTCAAAATTACCCTGGATGGCAATTACCCTGGCACCATAAAAGAGGGCCTGGGCCAGTTTTCCCAGGGCGATGTTGCCTTCCGGGATAAGAACACTGCACTTTAAGCCACAACGGGCGGCATAGGCAGCAGCCGAAGCCGAGGTATTGCCAGTTGAGGCACACATAATGGCCTTCGACCCGGCCTCCATGGCTTTGGCCACCGCCATGACCATGCCCCGGTCCTTAAAGGACCCGGTGGGGTTAAGTCCTTCATACTTGAAATAGAGTTTTATACCCAGCTCCCGGGAAAGATTCCCAGCGGCTATCAGGGGGGTGTTGCCCTCCTGTAAAGTAATCAAGGGAGTTGCCTCCGTCACCGGCAGGAACTCCCGGTAAGCGCGAATAACTCCCGGCCAGCTCAACCACTTTCTCCTCCTTCTACCCGCACAACACAGGCTATTTCTTTAACAACCGGCAAACCGGCTAAGACGCCCAGGGCATCCTGCATGTTTTGCTCCCGCACACGGTGGGTAATGAGGACCAGTTCGGCCAGTTCCCCCAGCATTCGCTCCTGGATGACCGAAGCCAGGCTGACTTCCCGCTCGCCAAAGACACCGGCAATACTGGCCAGGACCCCCGGCCGGTCGACAACTACCAGTCTTAAGTAATACTTAGTAATAATGGCTCCCATGGGTTTCAGGGGTTTATCATAAAAGCAGGTACAGGATATGCGGCCGCGGGTTTTGTGCTGGATGTTGCGGGCCGCTTCCATAATATCGCCCACCACGGCGCTGGCCGTAGGCATGGAACCGGCACCCC
Source organism: Moorella mulderi DSM 14980 (assembly GCF_001594015.1). Lineage (GTDB taxonomy): Bacteria > Bacillota > DSM-521 > Neomoorellales > Neomoorellaceae > Neomoorella > Neomoorella mulderi. The sequence goes on along the minus strand of NZ_LTBC01000002.1, from coordinate 176,935 downwards.
GGCCGTAAAACATGGTTTCCCCTACGGCATCGCCTTCAACAAAAATGGCATTAAAAACATCGCTGACTGCCGCCAGGGGGTGGTTTAAGGGTACCAGGGCCGGGTGGACCCGTACCTCTATTCCTTCTTCGTCCTCCCGGGCAATCCCTAAGAGCTTTACGGCATAACCCAGGTCGGCAGCGTAACTGATGTCCTGGGCCGTGAGATTGCTGATGCCTTCCCGGTAAACATCCGGGTAAGTAATGCGGGTACCAAAGGCAATGGAAGCCAGGATGGCCATTTTGCGGGCGGCATCGTCCCCTTCAATGTCGGCAGCAGGATCAGCTTCAGCATAACCCAGGGACTGGGCTTCCTTGAGGACTTCAGCAAAATCCCGCCCTTCCCGGCTCATCTTGGTGAGGATATAATTGGTGGTCCCGTTGACGATGCCTATGACCTGGCGGATACGATTGCCGGCTAGGCATTCCTTCAATGGGTGGATAATGGGAATACCCCCACCCACACTGGCCTCAAAGAAAAGGTCAACACCGCTGGCCTCAGCGGCATCAAAAAGCTCCTTGCCGTAAAGGGCGAGGAGATCCTTGTTGGCCGTAACCACGCTTTTACCCTGGCTGATAGCCTTAAGGATGTATTCCCGGGCCGCGCCGGTGCCGCCCATCACCTCGACTATAATGGGAATATCCGGGTCAGCCAGGATCGTTTCCGGATCGGTAGTAAGCAAGTCGGGACTAACTTCTACCTGGCGGGTTCGATGCCTATCCCGCACCAGGATGCGGCTGATTTTTAAAGGCCGGCCCAGCTTCTGGGCGATGGCACCGCCGTTCTGCTGCAGGAGCCGGACCACGCCGCTGCCAACGGTCCCCAGGCCCAGGAGGCCAATATTTATTGGTCCTGACACACCCTCACTCTCCTCGTACCTTTCAATTTTACCTTATCCCTCCCTGTTGGGCAATACTTTTTTATCCAGACAGGTCGGGGCGTAACTCAGCCAGGTAAGGTTTAATAATAGCTTCCAGCTGTTTAAATTCAATAAGAAAAGCGTCATGACCATAGGGAGAATTGAGTTCCCGGTACCGGGCGCGGCCACCGCCGGCCTTAATTAACCGGACAATCTCTTTGACCTGGTAGGGAGGGAAAAGAAAGTCGCTGGATATGCCTATCCCCAGGCAGGGAGGTAAATTATTCCACACTTCGGTATAATTTCCCCGGCCCCGGCTGACATCATGGAGATCAACAGCCTTGGTGAGGTAGAGATAAGCATTGGCGTCAAAGCGCTGGACCAGCTTTCTCCCTTGGTAAGCCAGGTAGCTTTCCACTTCAAACTGGCCCTCAAGGTGGTAGTATTTTTCCGGGTCCACCACGGTCCGGCCGAATTTCATGGTCCAGGAAGGGTCGCTCTTATAAGTAATGGTTCCGATCCGCCGGGCCAGGGCCAGTCCCCGCCGGGGTCCCGGGGTGCCGTAGTAGTCGCCGCCCTGCCAGTCCGGGTCGGCGTAGATGGCTTCCCGCTGGACGTTATGGAAGGCTATCTGCATAGGCGTCGTCCGGCCGCAGGCGGCAATGGGAATAATGGCGCTGACCATTTCCGGGTAAAGGAAGCCCCATTCCAGCACCTGCATGCCGCCCATGGAGCCGCCGATGGCTGCTACCAGGTGCTTGACGCCCAGGTAATCCAGCAGTATTTTCTGGGCCCGCACCATGTCACGAATAGTAATTATTGGGAAATCCAGGCCATAGGGCCTGCCGCTGGCAGGGTTTATGCTAGCCGGTCCTGTAGTCCCATAACAGCTGCCCAGGACATTGGCGCAGACCACGAAATAACGCCGGGTGTCCAGGGCCCTGCCCGGCCCCACCAGGGGGTCCCACCAGCCGGGCAGCCGGTCGTCCGGGGAATGGCGGCCGGCAATATGGGCGCTGCCGGTAAGGGCATGGAGGACCAGGATGGCGTTATCCCCGGCAGCATTCAGCTCGCCATAGGTTTCATAGGCTATGGTAAGGGGGCCCAAACGGGCCCCGCTTTCCAGCTGCAGGCTTCCTGGCCAGTCATAAAACCGGGTGGCAACAATACCGACATCGCCCATACTATAACCTGCTCCTGCTCAGGGCCTGGTCCAGGTCGGCAATGAGGTCGTCGACATCCTCCAGGCCGATGGAGAGACGGACCAGGTCCTCGGTTACTCCTGAAGCCAGCTGTTCCTCCGCCGTCAACTGCTGGTGGGTAGTGCTGGCCGGGTGGATGACCAGGGAACGGGCGTCACCGACATTGGCCAGGAGGGAGAACAGCTCCAGGCTATTGATAAATTTTTTCCCAGCTTCCCTGCCACCCTTAATGCCAAAGGTCAAGATCGCCCCTGCTCCCCGGGGCAGGTACTTTTGCGCCCGTTCATAGGAGGGATGGGAGGGCAGGCCGGGGTAACTCACCCAGGCTACGGCCGGGTGTTCTGCCAGCCAGCGGGCAACCTGCAGGGCATTCTGGACGTGGCGCTCCATGCGTATGGGCAGGGTTTCCAGGCCCTGGAGGAAAAGAAAGGCATTGAACGGGCTCAAAGCCGGTCCCAGGTCGCGCAGGAGTTGTACCCGGGCCTTGACGATATAGGCCGCCGGGCCAAAAGCTTTCAGATAACTGAGGCCGTGGTAGCTGGGATCCGGCTCCACCAGGCCGGGAAATTTGCCGTTGTCCCAGTTGAATTTACCGGAGTCGACAATAACCCCGCCGATGGAGGTACCGTGGCCGCCGATAAACTTGGTGGCCGAATGGACCACAATATCGGCTCCGAAGGCAAAGGGCTGGCATAAATACGGCGTGGCAAAGGTATTATCAACGATTAAAGGTATACCAGCCGCGTGGGCGATGGCCGCGAGGGCTTCCAGGTCCGGAACATCCAGTTTGGGGTTACCGATGATCTCTACATACAGGGCCCGGGTTTTATCGTTTATGGCGGTCCGGAAATTTTCCGGGTCCGCACTATCGACGAAGCGGACCTTGATGCCGAATTTAGGCAGGGTGGAGTTAAACAGGGTGAAGGTCCCCCCGTAAAGGCTGGTGGAAGCCACAATTTCCTGCCCGGCGGTTGCAATATTGGCAATGGCTAAGGTTATAGCCGCCTGGCCGGAAGCCGTGGCCAGGGCGCCGACACCGCCCTCCAGGGCGGCCATTCTCTTTTCGAAAACATCGGTAGTGGGGTTCATGATACGGGTGTAAATGTTGCCAGGTTCGCTTAAGGCAAAAAGGGCCGCCGCATGGTCGGCATCCCGGAAAACGTAGGAAGTGGTCTGGTAAATGGGTACGGCACGCGCTCCTGTAGCCGGGTCAGGTTCCTGGCCGGCGTGGACCGCCAGGGTGGCAAAACGGTACTGCTGCTTGGACATGGGTAATTCCCCTCTCTTTTTTAATTAGCCGGCCGCGGGGGAATAAAAAAACCTCTCCGATAAGAAGAGGCATTAACTTGCTTACCCCCCTTATCTCTCAGGGCAAATGCCCTGCAGGAATTGGCACCTGTCGCCCCCGGGTAAACCGGGACAGCGGGTTGCCGGGCTTCATCGGGCCAGTCCCTCCACCACTCTTGATAAGAGTTTTTAGTTCCTGTATTCAATTAAGCCAGCTTGATATAAACTATAAACCCTGTTTCAAAGGGTGTCAAGCACTTTTTTATATTTATCCCTGGCGCCAGGCGGCAACAACCTGCTCCTCGACGTCTTCCAGGTGCCGCAACATGGCTGCCGCAGCCTCATCGCCATCACGGTTGATTAAAGCCTTTACAATCTCATAGTGTTCATCAACCGACCGTTCGCCGCGGCCGGGAATGGCCAGGCTGCGGGAGCGGCTGTCGGCCAGGAGATCGAGCATGCTGTGCATCAAGCGCACCAGGACGGTATTACCGGTGGCCTGGGCCAGACGGTAATGGAAATTGCTGTCGTGCCCTGCCAGGAGGGAAAGGCGGCCGCTACGCAGGCGTCCCAGCTGTTCCCTGGTGGTGGTCACCATGCTGGCCAGCTCCTGGATATCAGCCTGGCTGGCCCTTTCTGCCACCCAGCGGGCCGCTTGTGGCTCCAGGACTTTACGCACTTCAAAAAGATGCAACACCGTATCCCTGTTCACCGGCAGGTGGCTGGCAAAGCGCTTTAAGTATTCATCCGGGTCCTGCTCGCTGATAAAGGCCCCCTGGCCGTGACGGATGCTTACCAGGCCCTCGGCAGCCAGCATTTTTAAGGCTTCCCGGACGGAAGTCCGGCTAACCCCAAGCATTTCCGCCAGCTCCCGTTCGGCCGGCAGGCGGTCGCCGGGCTTCATTCGCCCCTCAAAAATGCTTTTTTTTATTTCATCTACCACCCGGTGATAGACGCTTTTAGGATTGCGGTAAATAGGCTGGAAAAGTTTTTCCGTTGAACTATCGCTCAATGGTTATCGCTCCTACCCCTGGGACAAGTGGTCTTACCTCTTTATACATTGTACCATAGCCCGGGGTAGCAGTAAATAACCAGTTGCCCCTTAAAAAATAAACCGGGGCAATACCCCGGTTGTCTTGCAGTTGTTCCTAAATTATAATGCAGATCAGCCCACCGCCGCCGTCGTTGACGATGCGTTCTACTGTTTCCTGGAGTTTTACCTGGGCGCTTTCCGGCATGCGGTAGAGTTTACTCTGGATACCTTCCCGCACCAGTTCGCTTAAGGACTTGCCGAACACATTGGTCTGCCAGATCTTCTGGGGATTATCTTCAAACTCCTCCATGATATATTTGACCAGGTCTTCGCACTGCTTTTCGGTACCGATGAGGGGCGTTACCTCAGTGGTGATGTCGGCGCGGATGAAGTGGTAAGATGGGGCTGTGGCCTTCAGCCGCACGCCGGAACGCCCGCCCTGCTTGATAAGTTCCGGCTCGGCCAGTTCCATTTCTTCTTCGGTGGGCGTTACGACGCCGTAGCCGGTGTTGCGGACTTCCTGGATACCATAAGCGATTTTATCCCATTCCTTCTTGATGCCGGCCAGTTCGCGAATCCAGCGCAGGATATCCTGGTCACCGCTGATGTCCAGGCCGCTGACTTCCCGCAGGATCTGGTAGAAGAGCCCTTCCCTCATTGCTAGGTCAATATGGGCAGTACCGGTGCCCAGGTCCATGTCCTTCAGGGCTACCCGTAAAACATATTCATTTTCGTTAAGCCTGTCAATAGCGCCATTGATATCCCGCAGGCGCCGGACCTCCCCCACTGCTTCCCGGACGGCATTTTCCAGCTGCTGCCGCAGCCAGTGGTCGCCTGCCAGTTCATCCACCCAGCGGGGCAGGTTGACGTTGACCTCGGCCACCGGGAATTCATAGAGGGCCTCTTCCATGATATGCAGGATGTCCTCTTCGCTTAAATGTTGGCAGTCCACCGGGAGGACCGGGACATCATAGGCGGACTCCAGTTCCCCGGCCAGGGTAATTGTTTCCTCGGCCAGAGGATGGACGGAATTGAGCAGGACGACAAAGGGCTTACCTAAATCCTTGAGTTCCCAGATGACCCGTTCCTCGGCATCGACATAATCTTGCCGGGGAATCTCCGTAATACTGCCATCGGTGGTAACAACTATGCCAATGGTGGCGTGGTCGGTGATCACCTTGCGCGTTCCTGTTTCTGCCGCTTCTTGGAAGGGCACCGGCTCTTCAAACCAGGGCGTCCGGACCATCCTGGGCCCCTCGCCGTCCTCATAGCCCAGGGCGCCGGGCACGGTATAGCCGACGCAGTCGACCAGCCGCACGCGCATCTTCAACCCTTCCCGGATGGTAATCTCCACCGCTTCATTGGGAATAAATTTGGGTTCGGTGGTCATGATCATGCGCCCGGCACCGCTCTGGGGCAATTCATCCCTGGCCCGGTCCCGCTCATTGGGATTTTTGATGTTCGGCAACACCAGCTTTTCCATGAATTGAGTGATAAAAGTTGACTTGCCGCTGCGTACCGGCCCCATGACGCCGAGATAAATATCACCGCCGGTACGTTCGGCTATATCCCGGAAAATATCCCGCTTTTCCACCCCGTATTCTCCCTCCCCAGGCCATTTAGTTTACCGTTCAGCCCGACTGGCATGTTTTAACAATACATCTATATGATTTGGTAGCCAGAATATGACCCGAAATCATTTTTAGGGGTCAACCTTTTACAGATCTATGCGCCCGGGGACAAGAAAAGAACCTGCGATGAATAGTGATTGGAGGAAACTGGCACCGAAACGGTACGGGGGTTTACCAGATACCTATTTCAACCTCATGGGTGCGCGGCCGCTCCATGAGGGCCGCCACACACTCCTGCACTGGTTTGCCTTCATAAAGGACCTTATAAATTTCTTCGGTTATGGGCATCCGGATCTGGTGCTGGCGGGCCAGATCCCTAGCGGCCGCCGTAGTCCGCACACCTTCGACCACCATACCCATGCCGGACAGGATTTCGGCCAGGGCTTTACCCTCCCCCAGCTGCATCCCGGCGCGGCGGTTACGGCTGTACATGCTGGTACAGGTGACAATCAAATCGCCAATACCACTTAAACCGGCAAAAGTCATGGCTTTCCCCCCCAGGGCTACCCCCAGCCGGGCAATTTCAGCCATGCCCCTGGTCATAAGGGCCGCCCGGGCATTATCCCCCAGGCCCAGGCCATCGGCAATCCCTGTGGCCAGGGCAATAATATTTTTTAAAGCGCCGCCAAATTCGACCCCTGCCACGTCGGGATTGGTATAAACCCGGAAAGTTGGATCCATAAAAATATCCTGGACATATTCAGCTATCTGCCGGTCGGCAGCAGCTACGACCACGGTCGTCGGCAAGCCGCGGCCGACTTCTTCGGCATGGCTGGGGCCGGAGAGCACTGCCACCTGCGCCAGGCCTTCTTCGGTAAGGACTTCTGATAAACGTTTTTTAGTGTCCAGCTCCAGCCCTTTCGCAGTATTTACGACTATTATTCCTGGAGGTAAAAAAGGTTTTACTTGCCGGGCTGTTAAACGGACGGCATGGGATGGAACGCTTAGGACCACCAGGCCTGCCTCCCTGGTGGTTAATTCCAGATCGGTCGTTGGCCTGATCCCGGCAGGCAATTTAACTCCCGGCAAATATGCTTTATTTTCTCGCAGTTCTTCCAGTTCAGCCACAAGTTCCCGGCGCCTGGCCCAGAGGTTAACCTGCAAGCCCTTCCGGGCCAGTAAAACGGCCAGGGCCGTCCCCCAGCTGCCGGCACCAATAACGGCAATAGTTCCGGTCAATTAACTTCGCTCCCCCAGTTTATGTTCGGTCCCAGCCAGCAGGCGTTTGATATTGGGCCGGTGGCGGTATATAACCAGTGTTGCCCCGGCAAAGGTAAAAAGGATATAGGGCCAGGGCCGGTGAAAAAAGAGCATTAGAAAAGGGGCTAAGGCAGCAGCCAAAATTGACCCCAGGGAGACATAGCGAGTAAAAACTACGATTACCAGCCAGAGCAATGCGGCCCAGAAGATGACAGGCGGCGCCATGGCCAGCACTGCACCAGCAGTCGTAGCTACCCCCCTTCCTCCTTGAAAATCCAGGAAAATAGACCAGTTATGGCCAATAATGGCCACCAGAGCCGTTATGGCTGCCAGCCAGGGACCACCCATAGCCTGGCCCAACCAGACAGCCAGGATGCCTTTCAGGGCATCAACTGCCAGTACTAGCAGGCCTGGAAAAGTACCCATGGTTCTTAAAGCGTTGGTGGCGCCGACATTACCACTGCCCCGTCGCCGGATATCAAAACCGTACACATAACGTCCCACCACGTAAGCCGTGGGAATAGAACCGATAAGATAAGCCAGTACCAGGGCCAGCAGCCACATATTTTCCCCTCCATTTTTAATTATTGCCCTTTACTGCGCCGGAATAATAAACGCAGCGGCGTGCCCTCAAAACCAAAGGCCTGCCGGAGCTGGTTCTCCAAATAACGCTGGTAGGAAAAATGGACATCTTCTGGACGGTTGCAGAAGAAGATAAAGGTCGGCGGTTTGACCTTGACCTGGGTGGCGTAAAAGATTTTAACCGCCTGGCCCTTTACCGCCGGCGGTGGCGTGAGTATAACCGCTTCTCGCACTATGGAATTTAATGTTCCTGTAGCAACACGACGGCTGGCCTCTGCTCCTACAGCATCAATGGCGGGTAAAATCCGGGCAACCCGTTGCCCTGTCAGGGCAGAAATAAAAAGGATAGGAGCATAGGACATAAAACTTAACTCCTGGCGGATCATCTCCTCATAACGGGCCATTGTTTTATCATCCCTGGGCACTAAATCCCACTTGTTTACTATTATTATAGAGGCTTTGCCGTGTTCGTGGCCATAGCCAGCAATTTTTTTATCTTGTTCGGTTACGCCTTCGGTACCGTCCAGGACTACCAGGACTACGTCGGCCCGTTCCACCGCCTTCAGGGCCCGCAAAACGCTGTAATGCTCGGTGGAATCGGCGATGCGGCTCTTGCGGCGCATGCCGGCGGTATCAATAAGGATGTACTCCCTTTCGCCCTGGCGAATATATGTATCTATGGCATCCCTGGTAGTGCCCGGCAGGTCGCTGACGATGACCCGTTCTTCGCCCAGGAGGCGGTTGACGATAGAAGACTTACCCACATTGGGCCGCCCCACCACGGCTACTTTTAAGGCCATCCCGTCCTCTTCTACGGCAGCCTCCGGTAAGAGGTCAACTACCCTGTCCAGGAGATCGCCGACATTTAAACCGTGAATGGCGGAAACAGGAAAAGGATCTCCAAGGCCCAGGCGATAAAATTCGTGGGTCAAGGTAGGATCGCTGAAGTCTTCGACCTTGTTGGCCACCAGGATTACCGGCCGCCCGGAGCGGCGTAATATCTCTGCCACCTCTTCATCGTCGGCGGTCAGGCCGGTCCTGGTATCAACTACAAAGAGGATAACATCAGCTTCCTCCAGGGCCTGTTCTGCCTGACGCCTTACCTGGGCCACCAGGGGATCATCCGGCCTGGCAGCAATGCCCCCCGTATCTACCAGGGTAAACTGGCGCCCTCGCCATTCGGCGTCGCGGTAAAGGCGGTCCCGGGTTACCCCGGGGGTGTCTTCAACGATAGCCACCCGGGCGCCGGTGAGGCGATTGAAAAGGGTTGACTTGCCGACATTGGGCCGGCCGACAATGGCTACTACCGGTTTAGGCAAAAAGGATTCCTCCGTAATATACTGTAAATCTTCATTTCCCTCTCGTTAGCATTCCCTCTACCAGCCCTTTTCCCGTAGCTGGAACTACCTCTACCTCTACTCCCAGTTCAGCGGCAAGCATTTTCGGCGTCAGGTCATCCAGGAAAACCGGGGCATCCCTTTTTAGCATGACGCCGGGGATGAGAATAACTCCTTCTTTTTCCCGGATCCAGGGGGCGGCTTCTTTTAAGCCACTTAACAGGTCCTGGCCGGTGAGGAGGCCGGCCACCGTCACCTGCGGGCCAAAAAAAAGGTTGGTTACCGGGACTACCCTGGCCTCCAGGTTGCCGGCCTTTGCCGTAGCCTCCTGGACGAGTCCTGCCAGGAGGGGAGCCGCCAGGGTACCGGTGGCTATTACTACCCGCCGGGTCCGGATTTCATGCCGGTTGAGGTTAGCCAGGGCAGCTGCAAAATCATCCAGGAAAAGGCGCGTGAGGCCAACACCGTTTTCCGTCTGGGGAAAGTCGTCATAGTAAGGAGCCGGGGGTAGCTGGAGATTGGCCAGCAGGTAGAGTTCATCGGCCCCGTAGACCAGGCCGCACCCAAAGCGGTGGCGAAACCCAGCCTGCCAGGCTGCAATCCGGTTTACTATTGCTGCGGCCTCCTCCGGTGTCACCCGACGCAAGGGGAATAAATTTTCCCGCCGGGAAGTCAAACCCACCGGTACTACAGCAATAGATTGTACCGCGGGATAAAGGCTGCTGAGGTCCTTTACCGTCCGCTCTAACTCCGGGCCGTCATTGAGCCCCGGGCAGAGGACAATCTGGGTATGCATCTGGATGCCGGCAGCGGCCAGCTTCTTCAGCTGTACCATGATTTCCCCGCCCCGTTGATTGCCTAAAAGCCTGCGTCTTAATCGCGGATTGGTGGTATGGACGGAAATATAGAGGGGGCTGAGGTGCCAGCGGAAGATATATTCCCAGTCCCGGGGTTTTAAGTTGGTCAGGGTAATAAAATTGCCGTGGAGAAAGGAATAACGGTAATCGTCATCTTTGATATAAAGACCGGGCCGGAGGCCCCGGGGCATCTGGTCGACAAAGCAAAAAAGGCATTTATTGCTACAATGGCGCAGGCCATCAAAGGTCGGTGCGGCAAATTCCAGCCCCAGGTCCTCGTCGTAATCCTTTTCAATTTCCATGAGCCATCGTTCGCCGCCGGGTTTTTCAATCTCTACCTCCAGGTTTTCACCGGCGCAAAGGTAACGGTAGACAATCAGGTCGGGCACTGGTTCCCCGTTGATGGCCACCAGCACATCGCCGGGGTTGATTCCCAGCTCGGCGGCTATACTGTCCGGCCGGACGGCAGTTATTACTGCCTTTTGTTCAGGCAAGCAGATGTCATCTCCTGACTTCACTGCGCAGGCCTCGCTTAGGGCACCCCCGGCCTGCGATTTTTTCGCCTTAATTATCCAATATTTTACCCCGGCCGTCAAGTTTTTACCTGGGGCCGGGGTTTTACGCCTGGCTGCTGGTTAGGGTTGCCGTGTTTAACGACGTTAAGCTCTTGCTGGAGAGCCTCCTTAACCAGGTTAACCAGGACGGGGTAATCTCTCCCCACGCTCCATTGCAGCAGCAGCCGTCCCAACCAGGCCAGGCGGGAATAACGCCGGCAAAAAGCGCCCGCCCACCATAAAAAGGAAACTTGGTGGGAAACGTCTATCCATAGCACCTCACCCTGGTTCCGGCCCAGGGCCACCAGGAAAGTCTCTACGGCCCGCCGGGCTGTCGCGCCGTCATGGCCGACGGCAGCAGTATAGACGGCATGGCCTGCTTGCGTGTGGCCCATATAGCGCAGGCCACCCTCCCCTTCGGGGACATCAAAATGGGGTAATTTTTTTACTTGTTGCCAGGCCGGTAGTTGTTCCGGGTTGAGCCAGTTTAAATGGAGGGCAGCGGCAATTACGGCAGCATGGGTACCGCTAAAACAGGCGTAAATGATAATCACTCTAATGGCCTTCCCATAAATGGCGGTTCCGGGAGACAAAATCGACCAGCTGGAAAAAGGCGCTCCTGGTGCCCCAGATTACCACCGGACGTCCTGGAGCAGTCAGGCCGATACGGCGCGAAGTAAAACCGCCCAGCCGCATTAATAGATTTACCAGCGGGGACGTATTGAGAAGCAAAATTTCTTGCCGCGGTACCCCCAGGGCGGCGGCCAGGTCATAAAGTAGAGTTTCGAACCTGCTGCCCAGGTTTTTTTTACCGGCGGCGTATACCTTATTACCATAAACATCGGTACCCATAAATTTCAGTTCACCCTCTTCCCCCCGGCTGCGGCCATCAAAATACGGCAGGGCCAGGAGTTCCGCTGCCGTAGGTAACCTGTTGCGGGGCAATAGCCCCAGGTGAATGGCTGCTGCCGTAACCGAAGAATGGGAGCCACCAAAACAATGGTAGATAACTAACATTTTAGTCCTTTTGCCAGTCGGCCCGTTCATCATTGGGCGTTGACTCCGCAGCAGGTTTCTTGTCCAGCTTCACCATTTCCTTCTGGTTGCCGGGTCCCTGTCCGGCTTTCCTGGTCAGCAAAGGCCGCCTTGACCGCCGCCAGCCCAGTAAATTGACCCACTCTATCGAAGTAAACTGCTTAAGTCGGGCCACCGCTTTTTCCCAACTGCCGCTAGAAATAATCAGGAAGGCGCCGCCGCCAAGGGCGAAAGCCAGGATGACAAAAAGGACACCCTTCCAGTCGGCGGCAGTGCTGGGAGTCCGGGCGGCCGTGGGCCGGGCCGCAACCCCCAGGACAGGCGGCACGACGTCGGCAAAGAGAGTTGCCCCCTGTTCGGCTTCAGGCAGGGTGTTGGTATGGGTACCGACTTCCAGGAGCATGGCCCGGGGTGAAAGGTCCTGGTTATAGCTGCCGGTACCGATGAAAATCCCCCTGATCAAGCCCGGGTATCTGGCATCTGCTGCAGCCTTAAGCCGCTTGGCAAAATCCAGGTTGGCACTCATATTCTGATTCTCCCGGCCGACGACCATACGGATCATACTTACATCCTGGCCATTAATGGTGCGGCGGTAAAAGGTGGGGTCAGGTACGCCGTCCCGGTGTATATCAAAGATGGCTGCCGCTCCCTTTTGCAGTAAACCCATGGCTGTACGGCGGGAGCGCCGGTAGGACGCGTCATCATGGGGAGCATGGGAAGTCTGGTCTTCTATTACAGTTAAGCCCAGGCTGCGCAGGCGGTTGGCAAAGGCCGTACCAACCTGCAGGATACCGCCGCGGCCGGGTACACTCTCTGTACCCTGGCTGGGTACATAGGATTCATCATCATGGGAATGGTAAATGCCAATTACCTGGCTGCCTCCGGCCTGAACCGGGACAGTTGCCCCGGCCACAACATCAACCTCTCCTTCCCCCTGGGAAAGTTGCTCAATGCCTATTTCCCGGCAGATAGCTTTGTTGCCTTCCACGCGAATTACCTTATAACGGCGGTTGTCGGCGGCAATAAACTCATCGTTAAGGTAAACCCGGCGGGCCATCATATCCAGGACCCGGCCCTGTTCGTCAACTAAAATAGAATACTGGCCTTCGGTATGAGTTTTACTTATTAAGTTGGCCAGGCTAAAGACCCTGGTGACAGCTCCCAGCCGGTTTTCCTGGAAGGTAAGGGCACCCACCAGGGCTAAGGCAAAGACCAGTAGGATTAATCCACTCCGCAAACTATGGGACCGGCTTAATTTATTCACCCTGTTCACCACCGTTATCCTTTGTATCAGGTTTGTTAGCTGTTAAAGGTTTTAATGATGGTCCCTGTAAGCTGGACAGTAAGGAACGGGAATGGCCGGTCGTTTCCGGGCCACCCTGGACCCTTTCCCGCACTTCACCGATTAACTCGGCCAGGAGCACGGCCACAACGGCGGCCATAAAGGTAACATCAATAATGCCAGCCCCACCGAAGGCTACCGTACCCCTTAACCCCCGGCTCAGGTAGAAAAAAAGGTCGACGACATCCAGCAGTAGCACTCCCAGAATGGCACCAACAAAGGCTGCCCGGCGGGAGCGGCCCACCAGGTAGGCGACTACACCGGCGATGAGGGGATAATAGTAAAGGGGGTCCAGGAGGCTAAGGCCGGAAACATTCCAGGCTTCCCGGCCCCGGGTAACGAGGCTGATGCCAAAAAGTACGGCAGCGGTAATTACTGCCCCCAGCAAAGCTCGCCCTACTTCCCGTGCGGTTCCGGCCCGGTACAAGACGTAGATGGCCAGGCCAAAGGGTATCAGGCCACCCCCGACATTAACAGAAGTAACTACTCGCCCGCTAGTTATAGGGATATTGATAAAGCTCCCGACAATCATAGCGACAATGAGGGCCAGAGCAGCCCGGTCGCTTAAATAAAGGCGGTCCAGGACCCGGTGGGCCAGGCCAAAATAGACCAGGCCAAAGACAATGACTAAAAGTAAAACACCAATGGTATATCCCGTCATGATTAATCACCTTCCAGGGTTAGATTTCCCCGTCAGGTAAGAAATATACCGCGACCGGCCGGGAGATAAAAAATCCACCGTCAATAATGGACGGTGGATCTGGTTGTTGAATAGGCCCCGCACTGCTCAGAAGGTCCACAGAGTGTTTAGTACCCAGAGATAATGCCTGCTCCCTACCGGCGCTGGATACCTTCCAGCCAGGCTTTTGTCCGCCCCGTAATGACCAGTGGTTTAGATGCCAGTTCCGCTGGGGTGGCGCAACCAGTTAAAAGGCAAATGCGTTTTAAATCTTCCTGCCAGCTGAAAATCTCCTGCGCCACGGCCTCTTCGCCCTGGTCCAGGAGAATTTTTAAGAAATGCCCGGCTGCGCCTACAATTTTCGCCCCCAGGGCCAGGGCCCGGGCCGCATCCAGGGCACTCCGGATACCGCCGGTGGCCACAATCTCCACCGGCAGGCCCAGTTCCTTAACTTCCAGGATACTTACCGCCGTGGGCAGGCCCCACTGGGCCAGGGCCGTAACCTGGCGGGCCCGGCGTTTGTTTTCAATAGCGGCAAAATCAGTCCCGCCGCGGCCGCCGACATCCAGGATACGGACGCCAGCATGATATAGCTGTAAAGCTGCTTCCCTGGACAGGCCAAAGCCTACTTCTTTAGCAATAACGGGTACGTCCAGGGAGTTTACCATGGCCTGGATATTCTCCAACCAGCCCCGGAAGGAACGGTCGCCCTCCGGCATGACCAGTTCCTGGGCTGCATTGAGGTGTACCTGTAAACCGTCGGCAGCGATCATGGCTACCGCTTCCCGGGCAGCGTCCGGGGAATTACCAGCTCCTAGATTGGCCAGGATTAAGCCTTCCGGATTTTCCCAGCGGGTAATGGCGAAACTTTCCACCCAGGCTTTATTTTCTATGGCTGCCTTCTGGGAACCAACGGCCAGGGCAATACCAGTTCGCCGGGCCACCCTGGCCAGGGCGGCGTTAATGGCCTTTGTTTCGGGAGGGCCGCCCGTAAGGGCGTTAATAATAAAAGGGGCGGCCAGGGTTTTCCCCAGCCACCGGCAGCTAAGATCAATATCCGTCCAGTCGAGTTCCGGCAGGGCCTGGTGGATTAAATGGACATCCTCCAGGCCGCTGGTGCCGTAACCCTCTTGCTGGAAGAAACGCAGGTGCTCCAGCTTGCGCTGGCCCCTCCCCGGGATAATCTCTGGCATCCCCTTACGCCTCGCGTTTCATTTTGCCTCTTCAAAAAGCTCTCCAAACAGGTCACCCAGTTTAACACCAATTTCTTCCTGGTTTTCCTGGGGTTTTTCTACTTGTTTGGGCTGCTTTTTAGCCTTGTCCCGGAGAGCCTGGCGGAGACTCAGGCTCATGCGATGGGCTTCCTGGTCTACCCCTAGGACTTTAACCGGGATGACCTCCCCTGCGTTCACCACATCCTCGGGTTTTTCCACGTGACGGTCGGCCAGCTGGGAGATATGCACCAGGCCCTCAATACCCGGTTCGACTTCCACAAAGGCGCCAAAGGGGGCCAGGCGCAAAACTTTACCTTCTACAACCGTCCCCACCGGGTAACGCTCGGCAGCCGTATCCCACGGATTGGGCAGGAGTTGTTTGCGACCCAGGGAAACTTTGCCTTCTTCCCTATCGATACCCAGGATTTTTACTTCGATTTCCTGGCCTTCCGCCAGGGCATCCCTGGGATGTTCCACCCGGCCCCAGGAAATTTCTGAGACATGGAGGAGGCCATCAACACCGCCCAAGTCGACAAAGGCGCCAAAGTTGGTCAGCCGCCGGACTACGCCTTTACGGACCTGGCCTACCTCCAGGCTGTCCCAGGTAGCCTGGCGTTGTTTTTCATACTCTTCTTCCAGGATGGCCTTCTGGGAAAGGACAACTTTATTCTTGCTGCGGTCCAGTTCGATAACCCGCAGGCGTAAAGTTTTACCCAAGTAGGCGTTTAAATCTTCAACGTAACCCCTTTCTATGAGGGAAGCGGGGACGAAACCCCTCACGCCCACATCAACCAGCAGGCCGCCTTTAACTACTTCGATAACTTCGCCCTGGAGTTCAGCGCCGCTGGCCAGGTATTCCTCCAGCTTCTCCCAGGCAGCCCGGCGGTCGGCGCGGCGCTTGGATAAAACGGGATGGCCTTCCTCGTTTTCGGGCTTTAAAACCATGACATTGATGGTATCGCCTACGGCTACTACTTCACGGGGGTCGCTTATATTACGGTGCGAGAGTTCATTTAAAGGAATAATCCCCTCGCACTTACCCCCTACATCCACCAGGACCTCATTATCGTTGACCTGGACTACTGTACCCGTGACAATACTGCCCCGGCGCAGTTCAGGCATTTTAGCTTCCATTTGTTGCATTTCATTTTTCTGTTCTTCTTGCTGTTCTCCGGGAGCGGCAGTTTCCTCAATTGCCGGTTCTGCCGGGCCGGCTACGGCTCCTGCTGCTACCGCGGTATCCTCTGCCTCTGCAGTTGTAACGTCAGGACAGGCTTCCGGTTTCACCTCAACTTCGTTATTTTCCCCGGCCGGTGCAAGATTAGCCCCTTCCGGTGCCTTTACCGGTTCCTTTTCGTCTTCTGGAACCATTACCTTTTCCTGTTCAGCCAGCATTACTACTACCTCCTCAATAATCCACGCTGGGGTCGAAGCGCCACCTGTGACCCCGACCCTCCGGGCATTTATAAACCACTGGCGACACAACTCCCCGGCCCTTTCCACGTGGTAGGTCGGCGTCCCCGTAGCCCGGCAGAGTTCTGCCAGGTGGCGGGTATTGGCACTCTCCTTACCGCCGACTACCACCATTACGTCTACCTGGCGCGCAAGGTTAACTGCTGCTTCCTGGCGCTGGCGGGTAGCCTGGCAAACGGTATTGTGTACTACCAGAGTATCCGTATTGGAACGCAAAACAGCGGCAACTTCCTCCAGCCTCTCCACCGGCTGGGTGGTCTGGGCTAAAACCGCCCTCCGGGGGTGAAATGGCAGGTTTGCTGCTGCTTCTTTATGGGGAACTACTACTGCCCCTGGACCGGCCCAGCCGAGCAACCCTTTAACCTCGGGGTGTCCAGGATCACCTACAATTATTACCTGGTAACCCTCACCAGCCAGTTTCCTGGCCAAACGCTGGGCCCGGGCTACGTAGGGGCAGGTAGCGTCGATAATCTCCAGGCCCTTTTCCCGGGCCGCGGCTAAAATTTCCGGCGTCACGCCGTGGGAACGAATTAATACCCGGCCGCTATCTACTTCTTCCAAGGAATTTACGGGGTGGACACCTTCCCTGGCCAGCTGTTCCACTACCTGCCGGTTGTGGACCAGTGCACCCAGCGAGGCGACCGGTTTGGGAGCCTCCTTGGCTTGTTTTACGGCCCGCGCGACGCCAAAACAAAAGCCTGCATAATCAGCCACAATCACATCCACTAAAGCTCTTCTCCTGGATCAGGGCTAAAATTTAGTTTGCTAATTCCAGCCAAACATTATTTACATTTCGCGAAAAAGGCGCAAAATCCTGCCTGCCATTAAAAAAAGCTGGCCTTAAGCCAGCATTTTGGCTATTGCCTGGTAAGCGGCAGCCGTCAGGTCCTGGACCTGCTGGGGTGTACTTGGACCTGTAGTCTTAAATTTTAAAGGCTGGCCGATAATCACTTTAATCCTGCCGCCACGAAAGACTCTATTGGTATTTTTTATAGCCACCGGCAGTAAGGGGGCACCGGTTTTCAAGGCCAGCAGGGCGGCGCCATGCTGGAAAGGGAGCAGCCGGCCGTCCTTGCTGCGGGTGCCTTCGGGAAACATGCCGAGGACCTGGCCGTCATGGAGGACCTCCAGGGCTGCTTTTAAGGCCGCCCGGTCGGAACGCCCCCGGCGGACGGGGAAGGCGTGCAGCCCCTTGATAATCCAGTTAACTACGGGAATATGGAAAAGTTCTTCCTTGGCCATAAAGCGCACCATCCGGGGGGCAGCTACGCCGACTGCCACCGGGTCCAGGTAGGAAATATGATTAGCAATGACAATAACCGGTCCCTCAAGGGGGAAGTTTTCCCGTCCCTGAACTTCCCAACGGCAGAAGAAACGCAAGAAGAGATAACAGGCAAACTTAGCGAACTGGTAAAACACCTGGAGGACTCCTCCGAAAATAGGGTACTGCCAATGGTACCTTCTGGGGATTATATGTCCCTGCGCCGCGACCGGCAGGACTACGAAGCGGTTCGGACCGCTGCTCGTCGCCTGCCGCTTGCCCATGAACAGGCTCCAGGTTCCGCAGGCAAATTTTCATGATGGTTCGCCGGCGGGGGTATTAACCCCATGATGGGCCTGAATTAGTTCCAGCAATTTAGCCACTACTTCTTCCACTTTCATATTGGTGGTATCAATGATGACGGCGTCGGGCGCCGGCTGCAAGGGGTCAACTTCACGCTGGCTATCCTGGGCATCCCGCCGGCGGATTTCTTCCTTTATAGTTTCCAGGTCTACCGGCCGGCCAGAAGCTATGAGTTCCTGGTAACGCCGCCGCGCCCTTTCTTCCAGGGAAGCCGTCAGGAAAAACTTGTAGGGCGCTTCCGGCAGAACATTGGTCCCGATATCGCGGCCGTCCATTACCACCCGGTTGGAGGCAGCCATCTGCCGCTGTAGCTCCACCAGCCGCCGCCGCACCCCAGGGACCCGGGCGACGGTAGACACATGGTGGGAAACAGTTTCCTGCCGGATGGCCGCAGTAATTTCCTCGTTATCGCAATAAACCTTTACCGTGCCGGCAGCCGTATTTTCCAGCCTAATAGTAGTTGCCTCTGCCAGGGCAACCAGTTGCCGTTCGTCGGCCAGGTCTATTCCCTGGTGTAAGGCCTTCCAGGTCAGGGCCCGGTACATAGCCCCGCTGTCAATGTATAGATAACCCAGTTTTTGTGCCAGGAGCCTGGCTGCTGTACTTTTACCCGCCCCGGCCGGGCCGTCGATGGCTATGTTGCCGTGCAATTTATTCATCACTCTTCTACCCTGACTTCTACCCCCAGCCGGGCCAGGTCGTCGGCAAAACGGGGGTAAGAAATGGCCATACATTCAGCACCCTTGATTACCGTTGGCCCTTCGGCCACCAGGGCGGCTACCGCCAGGGCCATTCCCAGGCGGTGGTCGCCGTGGCTGTCCACTACCGTTCCCTGGAGGCGGCCACCTTTAACCCCTCTAATCAGGAATCCGTCGGGGCGTGCCTGGATACTGGCGCCCATTCTTTCCAGCTCGCGGGCCACCATGGTGATGCGGTCGCTCTCCTTCACCCGCAGTTCGGCCGCGTCGCGGATTACCGTTTCCCCTGCGGCCAGGGCGGCCGCCACTGCCAGGACCGGTATTTCATCAATGAGGCGGGGAATGAGTTCGCCGCCCATCTCCACCCCCCGGAGGCTGCTGGAAGTTACCTGGATATCACCGGCCGGCTCGCCGCCGCTCTCGCCCCGGGGCGTTACCGTTATTTGCCCCCCCATGGCCGCCAGTATGTCCAGGATGCCGGTGCGGGTAGGGTTTAAGTTTACATTTTTCAGGGTGATTGTGGCCCGGGGATGGATACAACCGGCAACCAGGAAAAAAGCCGCTGCCGAAATATCCCCCGGGATGCTGACGTTTAATGGCCGCAAGGGGGTCTGGCCGGCGATCCTGACAGCCAGCCCTTCGACCTTGATAGCAGCCCCGGCTGCTTTGAGCAGGCGCTCGCTGTGATCCCGTGAACGGCACGGCTCAATAATAACCGTTTCCCCCGGGGCATAAAGACCGGCCAGGAGCAGGGCCGATTTTACCTGGGCACTTGCCACCGGCATGGTGTAGGTAAGGGGCTGCAGGTTGCCGCCCCGGATACTTAAGGGAGCCAGTTCCCCGCCCTGGCGTCCCCAGATTCTGGCCCCCATGGCGGCGAGGGGCCGGGTCACCCGGCCCATGGGCCGCCGGCGCAGGGAGGCGTCGCCGGTAATGACGCTGTAAAAGGGCTGCCCGGCCAGCACCCCCAGGAGGAGGCGCATGGTGGTACCCGAATTACCAGCATCGAGGATCGCTTCCGGTTCTTGCAAGGAACCCATCCCTTTACCGCGGACAACTACCCGGCCTTCGTGGGGGCCCTCGATATCTACTCCCAATTCCTTAAGACATCTTAAAGTGCTGAGGCAGTCGGCTCCTTCCAGGAATCCCTCGATGACCGTTGTCCCTTCGGCGAGAGCCCCGATGATGGCCGCCCGGTGGGAAATCGATTTATCCCCCGGCGGTCTTAAACTCCCTGCCAGAAACGGTGGCGGCTTCACAATAAGATGCATGCTTTGCCTCCTGTTTCCCCTTCCAAACTACCAGGAATATCTACCGGTGTCAAGCCGTTTTACAACACCCGGGCATTAATCCCTTTGCTTTGTAATATTTCCAGGGCTTTTGAGGCAGCGGCGGCTGTGGTAAAGCCAAGGCGGATGCTGCCCCCTTCACCTTCCCGTACCCGGAGGATTTCGATGTCGATAATATTAATACCGGCATTACCCAGGGCCGTAGCCATGGCACCAATGACCCCTGGCCGGTCGGGGACGGTCACCACCAGCTCATGGAGGGCGGGCAGCAGGCCCTTTTGCCGCGCCGGCACCTGGGCCCTTAAAGAGCGGGCCTGCTGTAAAGCGGCCTGCAGGTCCTCTACATCACCCCGGGCAATCATCCCCTCCAGGGCTTCCACCTGGCCGCGCCAGCATTTTAACAAAGTAAGAATTGCCGTGCGGTTGTGGAGAAAAATATCCCGCCACATGACCGGGTCGCCCGCAGCGATGCGGGTTGTATCCCGGAAACCGCCGGCAGCCAGCATCAAAGCTAGAGGATGTTCCCGGGCCAGTTCGCCGGCAGTTTGCATTAGGCTGACAGCTAAGAGATGGGGTAAATGGCTGATCCCGGCCACTACCAGGTCGTGCTCCTCCGGGTCCATGGTTATAACCCTTGCTCCCATCACCCGGAACAGCTCTTCCAGGCGTTGCAAGGCCCCGGCATCGGTGGCCGGTGTTGGCGTCAAAACATAGACCGCATTTTCCAGGAGATAACGGTCGGCGGCCTTGATCCCGGCCCGCTCGGAACCGGCCATGGGATGGCCGCCGACATAATTGGCCCGGGGCTGGAAGATACCTTCCAGTTCCCGGACAACGGCTCCTTTAACGCTGCCGGTATCGGTAACAATGGTCCCCGGCGCCAGGGCCGGGGCGATGGCCCCGGCCACCTGGCTTAAGGTCCCTACCGGTACGGCCAGAATTACTACCTCAGCCCCGGCGACCGCTTCCTCCGGGCAGGAAGCCGGGCTGTTGATGGCACCAATTTGCATGGCCGCCTGGATGGCCTTCTCCTCCCGGTCATAGCCCGCCACTTCCCGGGCCAGCCCTCCCTGCAGCAGGGCCAGGCCCAGGGAACCGCCAATCAGACCCAGGCCGATAATGGCCATCCTTTCAACCAGGGGACCGGCCCCTTTATTGCCGCTTATTTTCCCGGCCGGAGGTGCTACCGGAACCGGATCCCGGTCTAGCTGCAAGCGGTTTCCCCCCTGTCCTGGGAATAAGAACCCAGGATTTTTAATAAACCCGTCCTGGCTTTCAGGCCTGCCAGCACTTCTTTTAGCGGTGAACCCGTCGCCTCACCCTCGCAGTCAATAAAGAAAAGGTATTCCCCCAGCTCCTTCTTGGTCGGGCGGGATTCAATGCGGGTCAAATTAATGCCGGCTTCCGCAAAGTCCTTTAAAATGGCATAAAGGCTCCCCGGCCGGTTGGCCAGGGCCGCCACCACCAGGGAGGTCTTGTAAGGTCCGGGGAGGGACGGTGCCTCCCGGCCCAGGACCCAGAAACGCGTCTTGTTATCCTGGTAGTCCTGGATGCAGCTGGCCAGTACCGGTAGCTGGTAAAGCCTGGCGGCAAAGGCCGAAGCGATGGCCGCCAGTTCCGGCCTCTGGCGGGCCTCCCTGGCGGCCTCGGCCGTACTGGTAACCGCTTTAAGTTTAGCTCCGGGGAGGTAAGCGGCCAGGTAATGGCGGCACTGGGCCAGGGCCTGGGGGTGGGACCAGACTTCCCGGATGGCCGTCATTTCTTTTGCCCGGCTCAATAGGCAGTGGCAGACCGGCAATACTACTTCGCCGATTACCTTAAGGCCTTCTTCCTCCAGGATCAGGTCCAGGGTGAGGTTCACCGCGCCTTCGATGGAGTTTTCCACCGGTAAAATCCCTGCTCCTGCCTGGTGGTTTTGGACTGCGGCCAGGACTTCCGGGAGGCTCAGGCAGGCCAGAAAAGGATCTACCCCTGCCTGCCAGTTACAATCTACCCGGCGCGCCCAGGCAACTGCCGCCTCATGGGAAAAAGTCCCGGGGGGCCCCAGGTAAGCTATTGCCTTCATGATACCAGGCGCCCCAGTTCCCGCTCGCCGGCAGCGATAATGGGCCGGATTTCCTGTACCAGGCGGGCAAATTGCTCCGGTATCAGGGACTGGGGACCGTCGGAGAGGGCTTCCTGGGGGTTGGGGTGCACCTCGATCATTAAGCCGTCGGCGCCGGCAGCCAGGGCGGCCCTGGCCATGGGCGCGACCATAAACTTGCGCCCGGTCCCGTGGCTGGGATCGACGATGACCGGCAGGTGGGATAAATGCTTTACTGCCGGTACGGCGCTCAAGTCCAGGGTATTGCGGGTGTAGGTCTCAAAAGTACGGATACCGCGCTCGCATAAGATAACCCGGTCATTACCTTCGGCCAGGATGTATTCGGCGGCCAGGAGCCATTCCTCAATCGTCGCCGAGAGGCCGCGTTTCAAAAGCACCGGCTTTTGGGTGCGGCCCACGGCCTGGAGCAGGGCGAAGTTTTGCATGTTCCGGGAACCGATTTGCAGTACATCGGCAACCTGCGCAATTTCAGTGACCAAGGCCGGGTCCATGATCTCCGTCACCACGGGCAAACCGGTAACTTCCCGGGCTTCGGCCAGGAACTCCAGGCCTTTGGCGGCCAGGCCCTGGAAGGAGTAAGGTGAGCTGCGGGGTTTATAAGCGCCCCCCCGCAGCATGGTCGCCCCGGCTTCCCGGACGGCCATGGCGGTTTCCAGGAGCTGCTCCCGGCTCTCCACCGCGCAGGGTCCGGCGATAATCTGCACATGGCGGCCGCCGACGGTCAAATCCCCTACAGGTACCACGGTGTCCTCGGGGTGAAAGTCCCGGCCGGCCAGCTTGTATGGCTGTAAAATGGGCACCACCTTTTCCACCCCGGGCAGGGCGGCCAGGGTTTCAGACTTCAGACGTGTCTTATCACCAATAGCACCGATTATTGTCCGTTCTACTCCCCGGGAAAGGTGCACCTTAAAACCCTCCCGTTCCAGGCGCGCTATCACCGCCTGCTGTTCCTCTAAAGTTGCTCCGGGCTCCATGATAATGATCATTTTTAACCCCCCTGCAAAAGCAAAACGTCACCCCCGCCAGGAGTGACGTTTTTAGGCTTCCATCTCTCCTGCCGTCCTGCCGCACTACCATTTTAAGTAAGCCTTGAGGGTGCCCTACCATACTACAATTTAGAATATAGCACAACGCCCCCCTCCTGGCAAGGGGCCTTTTATCATTTTTATATAGCCTGGCGTAGATTTTGAACGAGTTTGACGGCTGCCGGCAGGCCTCCCTCATGGAGTTCCCGCACGATGGCGCTGCCGACGATGATGCCGTCGCAGAGGGGAGCCAGGAGCCTGGCTTGCTCAGGATGGCTGATGCCGAATCCTACCCCCAGGGGGAGGTCCGTTGTCTCCCGCACCCTGGCGAGATACGCCGCAATCCCGGGGGGCAGGCTTTCCCTGGCCCCGGTTACCCCGGTCAGGGAAACGCAGTAGATAAAGCCCTGCGCTGCCGCGGCAATTTGCTGCAGGCGTTCTGCCGGCGT
This sequence comes from Moorella mulderi DSM 14980, assembly GCF_001594015.1. GTDB lineage: Bacteria > Bacillota > DSM-521 > Neomoorellales > Neomoorellaceae > Neomoorella > Neomoorella mulderi. Next base: position 153,422 of record NZ_LTBC01000002.1, on the reverse strand, counting down.
CGTCGGCGCCACCAAGGGAATGGCCGCTAGTTTCACCGCTGCTAATTTTTCCCGCAAAGGGGCGCTTTCTTCCAAGGGCAGGTCGGGAACGATCAGGCCGTCTACCCCGGCCGCGGCCAGGTCGGCAGCTAGCGCTGCCAGGCCGTACTGGAGGAGGGGGTTGTAGTAGCTCATGAGGACCAGGGGCAGGCTCACCCGGGAGCGCAAATCCTTTACCAGGTCCAGGATCTTCCTTAAATTCGTCCCCCCGGCCAGGGCGCGGGTGCTGGCGGCCTGGATGACCGGGCCATCGGCCACGGGATCGGAGAAGGGTACCCCCAGTTCAATGATATCAACCCCGGCTGCCGCCAGTTCCTCAACGGCCGCCGCGGTCACCTCCAGGGAAGGATCCCCGGCACAGAGGTAGACGATTAAGGCCTTGCGCCCTTCCTTTTCCCGGGCGGCAAAGGTCGCGCCGATCCTTTCAACACCCATGGTTTTTTCCTCCCTCCTGGAGCACAGCCTCCACCTGCTGGACGTCCTTATCGCCGCGGCCGGAAAGATTAACAACGATAATTTCCTCCTGTGATAACCCGGGGGCCACTTTCATGGCCAGGGCCACGGCATGGGCACTCTCCAGGGCCGGGATGATGCCTTCGGTACGGCTCAGCAGTTGAAAGGCCTCCAGTGCCTCGGCGTCAGTAATGGCCACATAGGTGGCCCGGCCGCTGTCTTTAAGGTAGCTATGCTCCGGTCCTACGCCGGGATAATCGAGGCCGGCTGAGAGCGAGTATACCGGCTTGATCTGGCCGTTTTCGTCCTGGACGATATAGCTGTAAGCTCCCTGGAAGACGCCTGGCTTACCGGCAGTTAACGAGGCTGCATGCCGGCCGGTATTTAACCCACGGCCAGCCGCCTCGGCGCCCCACAGCTTGACACCGGTGTCCTGGATAAAGGGATAAAAGATGCCCATGGCGTTGCTGCCCCCACCAACACAGGCAATGAGGTGGTCTGGCAGGCGGCCTGAAGCCTCCAGGACCTGCTGCCGCGTTTCTTCACCGATGACGGCCTGGAAGTCCCGGACCATCATGGGGTAGGGGTGGGGACCAACAACTGAACCGATTAGATAATAGGTGGTCCTGACATTGGTAACCCAGTCCCGCAGGGCTTCATTAACGGCATCCTTTAAAGTTCGGCTGCCGGCTGCCACGGGGATTACCCTGGCCCCCAGGAGTTCCATGCGGAAGACATTCAAGGCCTGGCGGCGGGTATCTTCTTCCCCCATGTAAATTTCGCATTCCATTCCCAGGAGGGCGGCCACGGTGGCTGTGGCCACCCCGTGCTGGCCGGCACCGGTTTCGGCAATAAGGCGTTTTTTGCCCATGCGCCGGGCGAGCAAAGCCTGGCCCAGGGCGTTATTCAGCTTGTGGGAACCGGTATGGTTGAGATCCTCGCGCTTCAGGTAAATCCGGGCCCCGCCCAGGTGCCTGGTGAGATTGGCTGCGAAATATAGAGGTGTCGGCCGGCCGGCGTACTGCTCAAGGTAATATTTTAATTCCCTTTGAAAGGAGGGATCCTCCCTGGCCTCCCGGTATGCCTTTTCGATTTCGCTCAGGGCCGGCATGAGGGTTTCGGGTACGAAGCGCCCGCCGTAGGGACCAAAATGCCCCCGGCTGTCTGGTAATGCCATATTGCTTTTACCTCCGTATCAGTATTTTCACCTCTTCGCTAGGGGTGATGCGGTGGCTGGACGGCTGACCTGCTCTTCAGCTTCCCTCACAGCCCGGAGAAAAGAAACTATTTTGACCGGATCCTTGCGGCCGTTTGTTTCCACGCCGCTGGCCACATCGACGGCATAGGGCCGCACGGTACGGATGGCGGTGCTAACGTTCTCGGGTGTCAGGCCCCCGGCCAGGATGATAGGCCGGCCCCGGGCCACAGCATCTTTGGCCAGTTCCCAGTTAAAGGTCCGGCCGCTGCCGCCGGCAACCCCCGGGACGTAAGCATCCAGGAGGAAGCCCTGTACCTCCGGGTAAGAGTCCATGGCCTGGATAAAGCTGGCATCCCGTACCCGGAAGGCTTTAATGACCCGCTGGGAAAGCCCGTGGCAGTATTCCGGCGGCTCATCACCATGGAGCTGGAGGACATCCAGGCGGCAGAAGGAGGCTATTTCCATAAGGCTGTAGCGGGGCTCATTCACGAAAACGCCTACCGTCGTGGTAAAGGGTGGCAGCTTCATTATTATCTCCCGGGCGGTTTCCGGGTTTACTTGCCGGGGACTCCTGGCAAAGACAAAACCCAGGGTATCGACGCCGGCGTCCAGGACCAGCCGGGCTTCTTCATAGCTCCGGATGCCGCAAATTTTTACCCTGACCATTAACGCCACTCCTGTTATGCTTTAGGATACCTCAACTCGGCGATTTTTGCACTTACATCTCTTGCTGTCATCAGGGCTTCCCCCACCAGGATGGCATCAACGCCGGCCCCGGCTACCAGGGCCGCATCGGCCCGGCTCATGATCCCGCTTTCGCTGACCACTACGGGCCCCGGGGGAATCAGCGGTCGCAAAGCAAGGGTGGTATGCAGGTCGACTTTAAAGGTCCGTAAATCCCGGTTATTGATGCCGATAATCCCGGCGCCGGCCTGGAGGGCCACTTCAACTTCTGCCTCCGTATGGACTTCTACCAGGGCTCCCAGCTTAAGCTTATCCGCCAGGGCCAGGTATTCCTGCAGTTCTGCCGGCTCCAGGGCGGCGACAATTAGCAGCACAGCATCGGCACCTAAAGCCCGGGCTTCATAAATCTGGTAGGGGTCAACAATAAAATCCTTGCGGAGTAGAGGCAGGGAGGTTACCTGCCGCACCCGGGACAGGTACTCCGGCTTACCCTTGAAGAAACGCCAGTCTGTTAATACGGAAATGGCTGCCGCCCCGGCAGCTGTATAAAGCCGGGCTTGCTCCTCCGGGTCAAAGGCGGCCCGGATCAGGCCCCGGGAAGGCGAAGCCTGCTTTAATTCGGCAATTAGGTTCAGGCCGGCCCCCCGGCGCCGCAGGGCGGCGCTAAAATCCCTGGTCAAGGGTAAATTTTTTACCTCCCTTTCCAGTTGGGCCAGGGGCCTTTGCTCCCTGGCAACCGCCACTTCCCGGCGTTTATGGGTCAGAATCTCCGCCAGCATCAGGCAGCCCAGCTTTCTATCCAGGCCGTCATATCCTGTAGTTTGGCCATGGCGGCGCCGGAATCGATACTCGTTGCAGCTGTAGCCAGGGCTGCCGTGAGGGAATTTTCTACACCCGCGGCCAGGAGGCCAAAGGCGGCATTGAGGAGAACTACGTCCCGGGCCGGGCCCTTTTCGCCCTTCAGTACGGAGCGGGTAATGGCAGCATTATCGGCTGCCGTCCCCCCGGCCAGGTCTTCTAAGCCGGCCCGGGGCAGGCCGGCATCCTCAGGATAAAAGGTATAAGTGCTGAGGCTACCGTGATCCAGGCAGGTTATTTTCGTAGGTCCGGTGGTGGTGACTTCGTCCAGGCCGTCGCTGCCGTGGACCACGTAGGCCCGGCGGCTCCCCAGCCGCCCCAGGACAGCGGCTACTGTTTCCGTTAAAGAAGGATCATAGACGCCTACCAGCTGGCAGGGGGCACCGGCCGGGTTGGTCAGGGGACCAAGGAGGTTAAAAACGGTTCGGATGCCGATTTCCCGGCGCGGGCCGGCGGCATACTTCATGGCACCGTGGAATACCGGGGCAAAAAGGAAGGCCATGCCCACCTCATCCAGGCAGCGGGCTACGGCTGCCGGCGGCAGGTCAACCTTGATTCCCAGGGCTTCCAGCACATCGGCGCTGCCGCAGCGGCTGGATACGGAACGATTGCCGTGTTTGGCTACGGCCACCCCGGCGCCGGCAATAACGAAGGCAGCCGTGGTGGAAATGTTAAAAGTATGGCGGCCGTCACCGCCGGTCCCGCAGGTGTCAATAAATACCTGGTGGCGGGTGGTGAGGCCGGCCGCCCGGCGGCGCATGCTCCGGGCAAAGCCGGTGATTTCTTCTACCGTTTCGCCCTTCAGGCGCAGGGCGGTAAGGAAGGCAGCTATCTGGGCCGGGGTGGCCTCGCCTGTCATGATGATATCCATTGCTTGCTCAGCTTCGGTCTCACTTAAATCCTGGCCAGCTACAACCTGGCCAATTAGGGACTTTAACACTCTGCTCCTCTCCCCTCGCAAAAGATAGTTTAGCTGGCTTTATATTCGTTTGTTTCACTTACACTTAAGCCTTTAGGCGGAAGGGTGCCAGCTTCCATGAAGGCTTGCTTAGCATATACTTCTAAAAAATTTTGCAGCAATTCCTTGCCCACCGCTGTCAGGATGGATTCCGGGTGGAACTGGACCCCTTCTACCGCCAGGTGGCGGTGGCGCAAGCCCATCAATTCACCGGTCTCGCTGCGCGCCGTGACTTCCAGGCAGCCCGGCAGGGTCTCTTCTTCAACTATCAGGGAATGATAACGGGTGGCAGTGAAAGGATTGGGCAGGTTGCGATAAATAGTTTTACCGTCGTGGGTAATAGTTGAGGTCTTGCCGTGCATCAGCCTCCCGGCCCGTACCACCCGGCCGCCGAAAGCCTGGGCTATGCTCTGGTGCCCCAGGCAAACCCCCAGGATGGGGATTTTCCCGGCAAAAGCGGTTACGGCCGCCAGGGAGATACCCGCTTCATTGGGCGTGCAGGGACCGGGAGAAAGGACCAGGTAATCAGGCTGCAGGGCGGCAATTTCTTCCAGGGTAATGGCGTCATTACGCCGGACCACCACCTCCTGTCCCAGTTCCAGGAAATACTGGACCAGGTTATAGGTAAAGGAGTCGTAGTTATCGATCATTAGCAGCATAATTCTCTTCCCCCCTGGTATTAAGAACCTGGAGCAAAGCCCGGGCTTTATTCAAGGTTTCTTCATATTCACCCGCCGGGTCGGAATCGGCAACTATACCGGCACCGGCCTGGACAAAGGCCTGCCCCCGGGTAAAAGTAATGGTCCGGATGGCGATGCAGGTATCAAGGTTGCCGTGGAGGCCGAGATACCCCACGGCACCGGCATAAGGTCCCCGCGCCGTCGGCTCCAGTTCGGCAATGATCTCCATGGCCCGCACCTTCGGGGCCCCGGTTACCGTACCCGCCGGGAAACAGGCGAGTAAAGCGTCCAGGGCGTCCTTGCCCGGCGCCAGGCGGGCGGTAATACTGGATACCAGGTGCATGACGTGGGAATAATATTCAACTACCATCTGCCGGGGTACCTGGATGCTTCCGGGAGCTGCCACCCGGCCGATGTCATTGCGCCCCAGGTCCAGGAGCATTAGATGCTCGGCCCGCTCCTTTTCACTGGCCAGGAGCTCCCGGGTTAACTCCTGGTCCTCCCGGGGAGTGCGGCCCCGGGGCCGGGTACCGGCAATGGGACTGTAGTCAATCTTCCCACCTTCTACCCTGACCAGCATTTCCGGGGAGGCCCCCACCAGTTTTACTTCCGGCAAGTTCAGGTAAAACATATAGGGGGAAGGATTAAGGGCGCGCAGGCGCCGGTAAACTGCCAGGGTATCGCCGGCAAAGGGCAGGCTCAAGCGCTGGGAGAGGACGACCTGGAAGATATCCCCAGCAGCGATATATTCTTTGGCTTTTTCTACTCCCTGGATAAATTCCCGCCGGGTTACATTGGCCTGCCAGGGTCCGGCAGTAAAGGGGGGGATACCGTCCTGCCGGCACGTTCTTGCAGGCCTATCAAAAGCCTGCAAGAGGCGCCGGACTGCGGTTACGGCTTCTTCATAACCTGCTGCCGCCTCTTCCCCGCCCCGGCCCAGGCAGGCCACCCGTACTGTTCGCAGGACGTGGTCATAGATGAGAAACACCCGGTGGAGGGTTAGATAAGTATCCGGCAGTTGCAGGTCATCCACGGCGTGGCCGGGTAAGCTCTCTATTTCCCGGGCCAGGTCGTAACCCAGGTAACCTACCAATCCCCCGCAGAAACGGGGCCCAACAACCGGCGGCAGGGATAATTGCGCCATTAACCGGCGTAAAGCCGCCACCGGCTTTTCTAGGAGGAGCTCAGTTTGTCCCCGGGCAGTTAAATATGCCTTCCCGGCCCGGATTGTAAAAGTTAGAATGGGATCAAAGCCGATCAGGGAGTAGCGGCCCAGCCTCTCCCCGCCCTCAACACTTTCCAGCAAAAAGCTGTCCGGTTTGTTGGCCAATCTTAAGTACAGGGATATGGGAGTTTCGGTATCGGCCAGGACTTCGGCCCAGACGGGAACATAGGGGACCCTCCGGGCCAGTTCCAGGTAGGTTTGCCGGTCAGGCTGGATCACCAGTCTCTCCTCCCCTTTTAGACAAAATAAAAACCAGCGCTCAAGCGAGCCCTGGTCTGGTATACTCTCCTTCATTATACTCCAGGCTCAACTCCAACTCCACTCAGCTCAACTCAGCTATATTCATTTTGTTGCTAACAGCATACCATGGATAGTAAATAGCTGTCAATAGTTTTGTTTTCGCTTCAACGTAAATCCGGGCGTAATTGTGCTGCCCGGCCCAGATAAACGTGGACCGGTTCCCGGTCGCTGTAAGCATGGATTAAAACGCGGACAACCCCCGGCAGGCTCCCCGGTACTGGTATTTCGGTAGCACACATTAAGGCTACTTCCTGCCAGCCCAGGCGCCGGGCGGCCTCGGCCGGGAAGGCCGCGTTGAGATCCGGCGTCACCGTAAAAATGGCGCTGATAATATCTTCTACTGCCAGCCTGTTCCGGGCCAATATTTCGCGGAGCAAACCTTCTGTAGCCGTAAGAATGGCAGCAGCCGTATTCTCCGGCACGTCAACGGCCCCGCGTAAGCCCCGTACTTTTGTTCCCCCGGAACCCTGTTTACCTCCGCCTCCGGGTAAACCCTGAATTTTTTCTTCCATAATTCTCCCCTACCATCCTGCAATTTTTTACCAGATGCCTGCCATCCTGCCCCTCAGACGGCCCGGTGACCCAGACCGATACCTACTTCGTCCAGGTGCAGCAAGCCGATGCCAAAGAATATGGCCACACTAAGGTGATCATGCCAGCGGGCGATGCCAATTTTACCACCTACATTTAAACCCAGGGCCTTGGGCATGATCTGGGACAGAGCTTCCCGGGTAGCCCCGGCAACGGCCCCTTCCTCGGGGTGGGTTTCTTTAATGACCCCTTCCCTTTTGGCCGCCACTACTGCTCTTTCAACGATTTTTTGCACGGAATTGATAAATTCACCGCCGTAATCAACGGCTGCCGCCCGGATACCATCGCCAGCAAATTCTTTCTTTAGCCGAGCTTCTTCTTCCCGGTTTTCAGCAAGGGCCATCTTTATGGCCACCGCCGCCACCTTTTTACTTCCGTATTCCATTTTTTCACCACCTGATTTTCCCATATACCGATTATAATACATCCCCTTGGACCCTGCAAGAAGATGAAACGGGCCGGAGCAACCCGGGTTTTAGACTTTCTCTCCGGGTAACATAGCAGGAAACTTGAGGTTCGTTATCGAATATTGAGGTACGTTATCGAATATATAGGCTCATTCTTGCCAACGGGTCCCTTTTAACACTTTTCAAAAGAGGTGCCAATCTTGCGCATAACTATAATCGGTGCTGGCAAAGTGGGTTTTAAGCTGGCTGAAATGCTATCATATAGCAACCATGATGTTTTAGTTATTGAGCAAGATGCAGAGAGAATCAGGGCTATTGAAGAAAGACTGGATGTCCAAACTGTGTGCGCCAATGGTGCTAACCCTACCGTTCTTAAAGAAAACGGTATAGCAGATACGGATTTATTAGTGGCAGTGACTGAAAATGATGAGGTCAATATTGTTGCCAGCCTGTTTGGCAAAAAGCTAGGAGCAAAGAAAACTGTAGCCAGGATACGTAATCCTGAATACCTGTTAAATAATCAAATTGGTTTTGATAAAGACCTGGGTATTGATTTTGTTATCAATCCCGATTATGTAACAGCTAACGCTATTGCTGAATTAGTTGAAGCTCCTGAGGCCATCGAATCTGAATATTATGCGGGTGGTAAAATTCAAATGCTAGAACTCATTCTACCACCTGGTGCCCAGGCAGTAAATAAAATGTTGAAGGATTTACCTTCGCCTAACCCTTATTTGATTGTAGCCATTCAGCGAGGTGAAAAGATGTTAATTCCCAGGGGTGAAGATCGCCTCCTTAGTGGTGATAAAGTATTTGTCCTGGCTCCGGCCAAGCAAATGGAACCCGTTGAGGACCTCCTGGGACAGAAACGTACCCGCGCCCAGCGGCTCGTCATTTTAGGCGGTACCAGGACGGCTTACTATTTGGCCCAAAAGCTGTTGGGTAAAAAGATTGAAATCAAGATTATTGAAAAGGACCGCCATATTTGTGAAAGTTTAAGCCACAAGCTACCCCATGTTACCATCATCCATGGCGATGGCAGCGACTTGGGTCTTCTGCAAGAAGAAGATATTGGCCAGGCGGACCTTTTTGTTGCCGTTACCGGTGACGATAAAGTAAATTTGCTTGTATCCCTGTTAGCTAAACATCTTGGCGCCAAAAAAACTGTTGTTAAAGTCGGGCGTTCTGATTATGCCAGCCTGATGGAAAAGGTTGGTATTGATGTGGTAATTAGCCCGCGTCTCCTTACGGCAGCGACCATCTTAAAATTTGTCCGCCGCGGTCAAATTGTATCGATCAGCTTATTGGGCCAGGATAAAGCAGAGATGATCGAATTTATCGTTCCCCAGAATTGCCGTCAGGCCAATAAGCCGATACAGCAAATCAACTTTCCCCGTCATGCTATCATCGGCGCCATTGCCAGGGGAGACGAGATAATAATTCCCGGGGGTAACGATTATATAGCACCAGGTGATCATGTAATTGTTTTTGCCCTTCCTAAGGCTGTAACTGCCGTCCAAAATTTTTTTGGCACTAACAGGTGAAGTGAAAAATGCGCTGCAGAGTGGTCCTCCAGCTTTTGGGGAAAGTTATAATTTTGATTGGGCTGGCTTTGCTGATTCCCCTGGTATTAGCCCTTTATTTCCGGGAAAAGGATTGGTTGGCCTTTACTTACAGTGCCGCGATAACCCTGGCCGTAGGCCTCCCTTTAAGTTACTGGCCCTGTCATAATGGCGAGATTCGTCGCCGTGAGGGTTATGCGGTAGTTGCCTTAAGTTGGGTGGCAGCTGCAATCTTTGGTAGTTTGCCTTACATTTTTGCCGGTACCTTTCCTAATTTTGCCGATGCCATCTTTGAAACAATTTCCGGGTTTACCACTACCGGCGCTAGTGTGATGACCGACATTGAAGCCCATTCCCGCTCTATTCTTTTCTGGCGTAGTCTTACCCACTGGCTCGGTGGCATGGGAATAATCGTCCTTTTTGTTGCCCTTCTTTCCCAGTTAGGTTCCGGAGGCGTACAAATGCTCCAGGCCGAAGCTCCCGGTCCGGTTACAGAGAAAATAAAGCCACGTATTCAGGAAACGGCGATAATCCTCTGGCTGACCTATATTATCCTTTCCGCCCTGGAAATTTTACTCCTCTTATTCTCAGGTATGCCTTTATACGAAGCCGTTGTCCATACATTCGGGACCATGGCTACAGGGGGCTTTTCCACCAAAAATGCCAGTATTGGCTATTATAACAGTCCCCTTATACAGTGGATTATTATTATCTTTATGTTTTTGGCCGGTGTTAATTTTGCCCTTTATTACCAGGCCGTGAAGCTCAGGAATCCCTTTTATTTCTGGCTTAACCCGGAGTTTAAATTATATAGTGCTATAATTTTGGCAGCCTTTATCATTATTGTTGTTGATCTATCCCTGGCAGGTTTTAAACCGGGAGAAAATCTCTTGCGCATGGCTGCCTTCCAGGTAGTTTCTATCGTTACTACCACGGGTTATGCTACGGTGGACTTTGATCAATGGCCTAACCTATCACGTACCTTGCTCTTGTTGTTAATGTTTGTGGGAGGCTGCACCGGTTCAACAGGCGGTTCAATTAAAGTAGGGCGTCTGATGGTGTTATTAAAAAATGGTATCGCAGAACTATCTCGTGCCGTTCATCCCCACGCCGTAGTCCCAGTTCGTTTTAGCAATGTAGGCATAGTAAAGGAGCCTTTAGTGTTAAATATCCTCCAATTTATAGGGTTCTATCTGCTGTTGTTTGCCCTGGGTACCTTACTCATGTCTTTAACACCTCTTAAATTAGAAGAAGCAGCCAGTGCAGTGGCAGCTACTTTGGGGAACGTGGGCCCCGGCCTGGGCGCTGTCGGCCCGGCCCAGAACTATGCCCATTTACCTGCAGCAGCCAAGTATTTACTATCATGGTTGATGCTTGTTGGCCGTTTAGAAATATATACGATCCTGGTTCTATTTTTACGAACAACGTGGCGGGGGTAAGGGGTTTGGGAGAATGGTGCTTGGTAATTTTTCCCTAGAAAAAAAGCCCTTGTCCCACGTGGGATAAGGGCTTTTAAGCGCTGATGTCGCTTACGATTCTTACCGGTTAGCACAACCCTTATAGTTGCATAAACAAAGGCGCAAACACCAGGGAAACAATGGTCATAAGCTTAATTAAAATGTTCATGGCCGGCCCGGATGTATCCTTAAAGGGATCGCCTACAGTATCCCCATTGACGGCCGCTGCATGGGCCGGCGAACCTTTACCGCCGAAGTTCCCGCCTTCAATATACTTCTTAGCGTTATCCCAGGCCCCGCCGGCATTGGCCATCATTACTGCCAGTAAAAAGCCTGTTACCGTAGCTCCGGCAAGCAGGCCGCCCAGGGCTTCTTTACCAAGGCCCGGGATCAATCCTACTGCCAGGGGAACCACAACGGCCAGTAGTCCAGGGACAATCATTTCTTTCAACGCTGCTCCGGTACTGATGGCTACACAGCGGGCATAATCCGGCCGGGCTTTACCTTCCATTAAACCCGGAATGGATTTAAACTGCCGGCGCACTTCTTCAATCATATGGAAGGCAGCCCGCCCCACTGCCTTCATTGTCAAGGCACCAAAGAGAAAAGGCAGCATGCCGCCGATAAAGAGGCCGCTCACCACTTTAGGATCAGTAAGGTCAATAGTCGTAATCCTAGCAGCAGCCGTGTAGGCAGAAAACAGGGCCAGGGCTGTTAACGCTGCCGAGCCAATGGCAAAACCTTTACCAATGGCAGCAGTAGTATTGCCAACAGAATCCAGGGCATCGGTAATCTTACGTACTTTAGGATCCAGCTCTGCCATTTCGGCAATGCCACCAGCATTATCGGCAATTGGTCCATAGGCATCCACGGCTACCGTGGTTCCGGTGGTTGACAGCATCCCGACTGCCGCCAGGGCAATACCGTAAAGGCCGGCAAAATGATAGGCAGCAAGGATAGCAATGATAATTACCAGGATGGGTAAAACAGTACTCAACATACCGGTACTTAAGCCTTCAATAATGTTGGTGGCGGTACCCGTCTGGGAAGCTTTGGCAATTTCTTTCACCGGTTCATAGTCGCCGGAAGTATAATATTCGGTAATGCGGCCAATGAGAACTCCGGCAATAAGGCCGGCTATGGTGGCTATAAATACCCCCAGGGAAGTATAGGTAGCAGAACCGACAACAAATTGAGAAGGTAACAGGCGGGTAGCCAGGAATGTACCTATAATCGCCAGGATACTCGCTACCATGGTGCCGGTATTCAAAGCCTTCTGGGCATTGGCCCCCTCGCTGGTGCGGACAAAGAAGGCGCCGATAATGGAGGATACAATGCCGGCAGCGGCAATCATCAGGGGTACCAGGGTACCATTGGGGATATTTAAAGTTGCCGCCAGGGCAATACCGGAGATAACTGAACCAACGTAGGATTCAAAAAGATCCGCTCCCATACCGGCTACGTCGCCAACATTATCGCCGACGTTATCGGCAATCACAGCAGGGTTACGAGGGTCATCTTCCGGTATACCAGCTTCAACCTTACCTACCAGGTCTGCGCCAACGTCAGCCGCCTTGGTATAAATACCGCCTCCCACCCTGGCAAAAAGGGCGATGGAGCTGGCTCCCAGGGCAAAGCCATTGACAATACTGGGATTTTTAAAAATGAGATTAACAATGCCGAGGCCTAAAAGGCCAAGTCCCACTACAGCCATACCCATAACCGAGCCGCCGGAAAAGGCTATCTCCAGGGCAGCGTTGGAACTGTGGCGGGCAGCATTGGCCGTCCGGACGTTGGCCCTGGTAGCAACTTGCATACCAATATAGCCGGCCCCAATAGAGCAGAGGGTTCCAGCCACATAAGCAACGGCCGTTACCGGCTGCATGCTTTCAGCGCCCTGGGTAACAAGGCCGGTAATTACGATTAGAGCCGCCATACCCAGAACAAAAAAGATCAGGGTGCGGTATTCCCGCATTAAAAAAGCCATGGCCCCTTCGTGGATGGCTGCCGCTATTTCCTGCATGCGCGCGTTCCCTGGATCGGCCCTGTTAATCTTGTTGGTGAGGTAAAAAGCAAACACAAGTGCCAATATCCCTGCTACAGGTGCTATGAGTTCCACAAAACTTCCTCCCCTTCGAAAAATTTTACTTTAGCCGCTTTTATTATCACCAAATTATTCCTTAGTCACTCCTTTCACCAAGGAAAATTAATGATTAAAGCCCCGGGAAATTCCCAGGGCTTCCCTAACCCCGTTTTGATTCCCTGACTGCTTTACTTCTTCAGCCAGGGCATCATTTCCCGTAAGGTATCGCCGACCTGTTCGATGAGGTGTTCCCGTTCCTTTTTTCTTAAAGCATTAAAGCTTGGCCTGCCGGCCTGGTTTTCCAGGATCCACTCCCGGGCAAAGACGCCGTCCTGGATCTCTTTGAGAATGGTCTTCATGGTGGCCCGGACATGGTCGTCAATAATCCTGGGTCCCCTGGTGACATCGCCGTACTCAGCCGTGTCGCTGATGGAATAGCGCATATACTTGATGCCGCCTTCATACATGAGGTCGACAATAAGCTTCAGCTCGTTCAGGCATTCAAAGTAAGCAATTTCCGGCTGGTAGCCTGCCTCCACCAGGATCTCGAAGCCGGCCTTAACCAGGGCCGTAGCCCCGCCGCAGAGGACGGCCTGTTCACCAAACAAGTCAGTTTCGGTTTCCTCTTTGAAAGTAGTTTCAATTACGCCGGCCCGGGCAGCACCTATTCCTTTAGCATAAGCCAGGCCGATTTCTTTAGCCCTGCCGCTGGCATCCTGGTAAACGGCAAGAAGGGCCGGTACCCCCTGGCCTTCAACATACATACGACGTACCAGGTGGCCAGGTCCTTTCGGAGCAACCATAATGACATCCACATCCGCCGGCGGCACAATCTGGTTGAAGTGAATATTAAACCCGTGGGAGAACATAAGTACCTTGCCTGCTGTAAGGTGCGGGGCGATCTCCTCGCGATAGACCCTGGCCTGGGTTTCGTCCGGTAGCAAAATCTGGATAATATCGGCTGCGGCCGCGGCTTCAGCCACCGTCGCGACCTTTAAGCCCGCCGCCTCAGCTGCCGCCCGGGATTTGCTTCCAGGACGCAGGCCCACGACTACATCCAGGCCACTGTCCTTTAAGTTTTGCGCCTGGGCATGTCCCTGGCTGCCATAGCCCATGATGGCGATTTTTTTGCCTTTAAGGACGCCCAGGTCGGCATCCTGATCATAATACACTACGGCCACTTTTCTCCTGACCCCAAAAAGCCGGCCAGGAATTCACCTCCTGTAAAATGTATTAAACTTACATATTCGCACCTGACGCGGAAATTCCTGCCCGGGGAGTAAAATTCAACGTTTTTTGATCTTAGTATTCGATCCCTTTCCTGGCCTTTATCCCCTTTTGGTAAGGATGTTTTACCTGGCGCATTTCCGTTACCAGGTCGGCGGCAGCAATAATCCCCGCCGGGGCATTGCGGCCGGTGAGGACGACTTCCACCTGCGGCGGCCGCTCCGCCAGGAAAGCCAGGACTTCTTCTTCTGTTAGCAGGCCGAAATAAAGGGCGTTGTTGATTTCATCCAGAATCAGGATGTCCACCCTGCCGCCAAGCATGGCTTCCCGGGCAAAGGCCAGGGCCGCCCTGGCCTGCTCGTAATCTTCAGGCCTGGCGCCGCCCCGGTGGATGAAACCTTTGCGGCCAAAGGTTTTTACTTCTACCTCCGGCGCCAGCCGCGGGAAGGCCTTATGTTCGCCGTAGTCAGGCGTTTTCATAAACTGGACAATCAGTACCTTGAGCCCGTGCCCGCAGGCCCTCAAGGCCAGGCCAAAGGCGGCCGTACTCTTGCCTTTAGCCTCGCCAGTATAAACCTGGACCAGCCCCTGCTCTAAACCTGCCAAATGCTTTCCCTCCTCTCTTTTTCACCTTATTTTACCACACCAGTATCCTTTCAGCGAGGAGGAAAATCTAAACCCACCAGGCGATACAGCCGGGCTACTTCGGCAGGTGTAAGGCGGCGGTATTCTCCCGGTTTTAAACCTTCCAAGGTGAGAAAGGCAAATTTTATGCGTTTCAGCCAGATTACAGGGTGACCTACTGTGGCCAGCATGCGCCTTACTTCTCGCTTGCGTCCTTCCCGCAGGGTTAATTCCAGCAGGGCATTACCCTGGTTAACCCGGCGGATCCGTACGCCCGCCGGGGCGGTCAGGCCATCTTCCAGCTTGACACCCCGGCGTAAATGGGTAATAGTATTAGCATCCGGCACTCCTTTTACCAGGGCCAGATAAGTTTTAGGTATACGATAGCGCGGGTGGGTGAGCCTTAAGGTCAATTCTCCATCATTGGTAAGTAATAAAAGGCCTTCGGTGGCATAATCCAGGCGGCCGACAGGATATAATCTAGCAGTTATGTCCTTGACCAGGTCAATGACTTTAGGCCGCCCCTGGGGGTCGGAGACCGTTGTTACATAGCCGGGCGGCTTATATAGTAAGACATAAACTTTCTCTCCCGGCCCGGTAACAGGCCGGCCATCAACAGTTACCTCGTCCCGGCCCGGCTCTATTCTTAGACCCATAGCCGTCACAATTTGGCCATTGACCCTTACCCGGCCGGCCCGGATCATCTCCTCGGCATGACGCCGGGAAGCCACCCCCGCCCGGGCCAGGTATTTTTGCAAACGCATAAAAGCCCTCCGGTAACGTTATTATGCTATCACAATTCCCCTTATAAAGGCAATAGTGCTATACTATTTTTTTTACGAAGGGGGTTCCAGGTTGTCCCGCCACCGTCTTATCCTGCTTGCCATTGCTATGATTCTTATCTTTTTCCTGCTGGCTGCTGCCATACCCCATGTGACCATTCTCGAACTCCTGGTCCTGGCAGGCTTAATGACCTTGCGAACGCCTCCGGCTACCCATTTCTTCAAGTTTATTACTTTCTTCGGCACCCCGGCCTTTTTTTATCCTGCTACGGCTGCTTTGAGTCTTGCCTACTATACCCGGCGTCGCTGGCAGGGGTTTTGGGCCGTGTTAATTACCATGAATATCACCTGGGGCATTATGGAATGGCTAAAAAATTTTTATCACCGTCCCAGGCCCAGTCTCGGTCCCCTGGAACCGGCACCGGGCTTCAGCTTTCCCAGCGGTCACGCCATGATGGGAACCGTCTTCTTCGGCCTCCTGGCCCTGTGGTTGTTAAAAACCTGCCCGCCTCGCTGCCGCAGCCGTGTGGTTCCGGTTACCCTTATTTTTTTGCTTTTACTGGGTTTCAGCCGCCTTTACCTGGGTGTCCACTACCCCACCGATATTCTGGCCGGTTATGCCGCCGGCATGAGTATCCTGGCCCTCTTCCTGGCCTGGTGGAATGAAGGCTAAAACCTGTGGAGGTAACGCTATCATGCCTGCAGACTGGTTGTCCATTACCCATTATCCCTCTCCCCTTGGTCCCCTGACAGTGGTAACAGGCCCGGGGGGTCTCTGCCGCCTGGCCTTCCCAGGTGAGGAGCCCGGGGCAACCCGCAGCTACCTGGCCCAAAAATTCCCCGGCGCGACTATCAACGTGGATGAAAACGGCAGCTCTTGCCGGGAGGTTCTCCGGCAGCTTGACGAGTACTTTGACGGCCGGCGCTTTTCCTTTTCCCTGCGCCTGGACCTCCGCGGTACGCCCTTTCAGCTGATCGTCTGGTCAGCCCTGCAAAAAATCCCCTATGGTACCACCTGCAGTTACAGCCATATTGCCCGGCTCACCGGCAGGCCGGGAGCGGTCCGGGCCGTGGGCCAGGCCATCGGCCGTAATCCTGTCGGTATTATTATACCCTGTCACCGGGTCATAGGTAAGGACGGCCGGCTGGTCGGTTTTGGCG
The DNA here is from genome assembly GCF_001594015.1 of Moorella mulderi DSM 14980. GTDB lineage: Bacteria > Bacillota > DSM-521 > Neomoorellales > Neomoorellaceae > Neomoorella > Neomoorella mulderi. Next base: position 137,133 of record NZ_LTBC01000002.1, on the reverse strand, counting down.
GCGGGCTGGCTACCAAGAAATGGCTGTTGAATTTCGAGGAGGGTAATTTAAAAACTAACCAAACATCAACCGGCAGATAACGATGGCGGCTATAAGGCTGGAAATATCGGCCAGGAGCCCCAGGGCCAGGGCGTAACGGTAGCGCCGCACTCCCACCGACCCAAAATAAACCGTTAGGACATAAAAGGTAGTATCGGTACTGCCCTGCATCACCGAAGCCAGGCGGCCGATAAAGGAATCCGGGCCGTAGTTACCGATTAGCTCGGCAGCTATTCCTAGAGCTCCGCCACCGGAAAGGGGCCGCATGATGGCCAGGGGTAGAACTTCCCCGGGAACGCCAATGAGGTGCAAGACCGGATTCAGGGCGCGGGCAAAAAGGTCCATGGCCCCGGAAGCCCGGAACACCCCGATGGCCACCAGCATGCCCACCAGGAAGGGAATAATTTTTACCGCTACCTTGAACCCGTCTTCTGCCCCGGCAACAAAGGTTTCATAAACCGGCACGCCCCGCAGGTGCCCATACAGGGGGATAAAAAAAAGGACCAGGGGAATCGCCCAGCGCGAAACTTCAATTATGAGTTCAGTCAATGTTCCTCACCCCCGGCGCCCGTTATAAAACCGGCGCAAGAGACGATCGCCAACCACGGCCGTGATCATGCTGAACCCGGTAGCTAAAATGGTAGGGCCGACGATGATGGTCGGGTCGGTGGAGCTGGCTGCTGCCCGGATGCCGATAATAGTCGCCGGGATAAGGGTCAGGCAGCCGGTGTTTAACCCCAGAAAGGTACACATGGCGGGGGTGGCTTCTCCGGGGCGGGGGTTTAAAGTTTGTAACTCCTGCATGGCCTTGAGGCCAAAGGGGGTGGCGGCATTGCCCAGGCCCAGGATGTTGGCGCTTAAATTCATTATTATAGAACCTATGGCCGGGTGGTCCCGGGGAATTTCCGGAAAGAGGTAACGGGTAAAGGGGCGTAAAAGCCGCGCCAGCAGGGCTACCAGGCCGGCTTCCTCGGCAATCTTCAAAAGCCCCAGCCACATGGCCATGAGGCCTATCAGTTCAAAGGCCAGGTTTACGGCCGTCTGGGCCGCCTCCAGGGAGGCTTTAGTAACTACTTCAATGTGGCCATTAAAGCCGGCCACGATAATGCCCGCCAGGAGCATTAATAACCAGATGATATTAACCATTGCCAACCCCTCCATAATTTACCTTTCTGGTAACATTTATGAGGGGAGGGCATTTTCTAGAACAACAATGGTTAACGGGCCGGAAACAAATTAAAAAACCCGGTATTTGAGAACCCGGGCCATATATGGGGGATTATTTCATTCCTCTTCCTGGGGGCGTAAAACCATTTTCGTCCGTACGGTAGCAGGGGAGTTATTACCGCTACCTTTTTCCTTCTTCCCTTTACTTAGGAGTTCCTGGATCCTCTCCAGCACCTGGGGAGCTACATCGATAATCCGGTCCACAACAGCGTTGCCGTCAACCGGCAGCAACCGGATTTGCTCCTTACCAACCACCAGGAAACCCACCGGCTGGACGGAAACACCGGCGCCGCTGCCGCCGCCAAAGGGTAAGGATTTACCACTTCCACCGCCTTCTCCCTGGCCGGGTTCGTATTCGGTACCTCCGGCAGCAAAACCGGCCGAAACGCGGGATACGGGGACGATCACATGACCATCCGGCGTTTCAATGGGATCGCCAACAACGGTGTTGACATCAACCATATCCTTGATGCTTTCCATGGCGGTCTTCATCAAGGCCTCGATGGGATGTTCGGGCAACTGCCCCTGCCCCCCTCATCTGCCAGACTATCCGCAGTAATAGCCATAGAGATTGTACTCCGGCACTTATAATATGACCTAACTTAAGGGTAAATATGCAGTTAAAATCGGCCTGCCAGCCCGGCGTATCAAACCGGGGTATTACCTGCCATTCAGGTGCTTGCAAATCCAGGCGGGCCCGCCGCCGCAAGTTCTGGTACATCCAGGCCAGCAGGGTCCAGCTGCTGCCGTAAGCAAGAGCCGTAGTTGCCGGATCACCTGTCCCCAGGGTTAAAAATAAACGGAAACGCCGGCAGGTCACCCGGGCGAAAAAATGCTGCCAGATGCCCTTTAAAATCTTTAATTTATGCAACCAGTAGCCTAACGGCCCGGCGACGATAAAGCGGGCTATCCGGCCGAAAGTCCACCTTTTGCCCCCGGCAGGACGCCCTGCCACTTCCGCAGGTGATTCTGCTTCTTTCCTTTCCCCCTGCAACAGTGTTTTCAGGCGTAAGTGGCTTTGCCCCGGCCACCAGTCCTGGAGAGGGGAGAATACCACTTCCCACCGGCCCCAGTCTCCCGGTAAATTAAGTTTCAGCTCCAGGTATTCTTCCTCAGTTACTCGCCGGTAAACTACTTCCAGTTGCACCGGTACCAGGAGTAATAAAAGGAAACCCACAATTATCCCTGCCGTCCAGGCCCAGAACACTCCTTCACCCCCGGCAGCCAGTTTGCCCCTATTTTTCCACCGGAGGCGCCTTATATACTATTCCTGCCCGGCCGCGGCTTCATCCAGGGGCGGCAGTTCGGATAAATCCTTTAAGCCTAAAAATTCCAGGAAACGGGGAGTGGTAGCATAAAGGATGGGCCGGCCAGGGGCGTCTTTACGACCTGCTTCCTGGACCAGCCCGCGGCTCAACAGGGTATTTAAAACCCCATCTACCTTTACCCCCCGGATATTTTCTATTTCCGCCCGGGTAACGGGCTGGCGGTAGGCAATGATGGCCAGGGTTTCCAGGGCGGCCATGGACAGGGCCGGCAACTCGGGTTGCAGGAAGGCCTCAACATAATTAGCAAACTGGGGCCGGGTGCACATCTGGTAGCCGCCGGCTACTTCCCGGATCTGCAGGCCCCGCCCCTCTTCATCATAGAGTGTTTTCAGTTCTGCAGCCAACTCAACTACATCGTCGCTACTCAACCCCAGGCAGGCGGCCAGGGTACTCACCGGCACCGGCCCGCCGGCCACAAAGAGCAGGCACTCCAGGGCTGCCCTTTTGTCTTCGCTAAAAAATAAAGGCATAGGGATCACTCCCGAGCAGCAGCGGAATCACCGGGAAAAAGCCGCCTCACTATAATACTGCCGAAGGCTTCCTCCTGGGTAAGGCTTACCCGGCCCCGGCGGGCCAGTTCCAGCAGGGCCAGGAAGGTTAGCGCCACTTCCAGGCGCGTAGGCCGGGAACTTAGAAGGGAGGCCAGGGTAAGTTCCTCCTGCTGGTGCAGGCGGCGCAAAATGGTGCGTATTTGCCCTACCAGGGTCAGGGCCGGGCGGGTAATGGTACGGGTTTCCGGCTTGTTGGTGACAGGCTGCCTCGCCAGCACCCTGGCCAGGGCCCGGGCCAGGTCCACGGGCGTTACCCCGGCCAGGGGGTTAACACCCGCTAGGGCCCGGGTGACGGCTTCCTGGTCCAGGGGACGGCCAAAGACAAGGGCTCCTTGAGCAGCCAGATCACCGAGATGGGCGGCTACCTCCCGGTAGCGGCGGTATTCTATAAGACGCTCGGCCAGGAGCCTGGCAGGATCTTCTCCCTCGCCTTTTTCTTCCTCTCCCGGCCCGCCCTTAAGCGGGCGCTGCAGGAGCAACCTGGCTTTGAGGGCTAACAGTTCGGCGCCCAAGACTAAAAATTCACTGGCCCAGTCCAGGTCAAGCTCCTCTACTTCATGGAGGTATTCCAGGTACTGGGCCGTCACCTCGGCCACTGGGATGGCCTGAATATCGATTTCCTGGCGTTCAATAAGGGTGAGGAGGAGATCGAGGGGGCCCTGAAAAATATCCAGCCGAATATTACCGATCATACGCCCCACCCCATTAAAGTTAAACTCCCATAGCCTCCCGGACCATGGCCATGGTCCGGCCTGCCGTGGTCCTGGCTTTCGCGGCCCCGGCCGCCAGAATTTCCTCAACTAATTCCGGCCGTGCTGCCCACTTGGCCCGGCGCTCCCGGACCGGCTCCAGGACGGCGTTTATTTTCTCTGCCAGGCGTTTCTTGCAGGGGACACAGCCAATACGGCCGCCCCGGCAGTTGACCCGTGTCTCTTCAATTTCTTCTCCATTATAGATCTCGTGGTAGGTGTGGACCAGGCATACTTCCGGGTGCCCGGGATCGGTCTTGTGAATCCGCGCCGGGTCGGTGATCATAAGCCGGACCCTTTCCCAAACCTCTTCCGGTGAAGCTGACATAGGAATGTCGTTGTGGTAGCTTTTACTCATCTTGCGGCCGTCGATGCCGGGTAACATGGCGACTTTAGCTAACAGGGCCTGGGGCTCGGGGAAAAGGGAAGTTTTATACAGGTGATTAAACCGGCGCGCTACTTCCCGGCAGAATTCCAGGTGGGGCAGCTGGTCCTCGCCCACCGGCACGGCGTCGGCTAGGTAGATAAGGATATCAGCGGCCATCAGGAGGGGATAGCCCAAAAAACCATAGGTCGACACGTCCTTACCCTCTTTGCCCAGCTGCTGGATCTGGTCCTTGTAGGTGGGGACGCGTTCCAGCCAGGATAGGGGGGTGAACATGGAAAAGAGCAGGTGGAGTTCAGCGTGCTCCTTGACATGGGATTGGACGAAGAGGGTGCTGCGCTCGGGGTCTAAGCCGGCGCCCAGCCAGTCAAGGAGCATGGCCCGGATATTCTCCTGGAGCTCTGCGGTATTGTCGTAACCTGTGGTCAGGGCGTGCCAGTCGGAAATAAAGTAAAAGCACTCGTTTTCTTCCTGCAGGCGCACCCAGTTTTCCAGCACGCTCAAATGACCAATATGCAGCCGCCCTGTGGGGCGCATGCCGCTCAAAATACGCATGCTATTAAACACTCCTTTACATATGGGACGTGGGAAGTGAGATCTAACCTCCAATTTCCCACCTCTATATAAACGCCAGGCCGCTGGCCGTAATAATCAGGTTGAGTACCAGGGTCACCAGGGGACCCATGATGCGGCCGATAATGCCGGTGGCAATCAGGAGCAGTAAGAGCAAGGTGCCGTAGCTTTCTAACTGGTAAACTGCCGCCGCCCCTTCCGGTGGTAAGATGCCAGCCAGGACACGGGAGCCATCCAGGGGCGGCACCGGGATGAGGTTAAAGACGGCCAGCACCACGTTATAGCCCACCAGCAGGTTTAAAAAAGTAGCCAGCCAGTAGCCGCCGATATTAAAGCGGAGAAATAGCTGCAAGACAACTGCAGCCAGGTAAGCCAGCACCAGGTTCATGGCCGGACCGGCCAGGCCCACCAGCATCATCCCCTTACGCCGGTCCATCTGGAAGTAATAGGGGTTGATCTGCACGGGTTTGGCCCAGCCAAAACCGGCCACAACAAGGAGCAGGGTTCCCAGGATGTCCAGGTGGGCCAGGGGGTTTAAGGTTAAGCGGCCCTGGTTCCTTGCCGTCGGGTCGCCCAGCAGGTAAGCCATCTTGCCATGGGCATATTCATGGAAGGTCAGGGCGATTAAAATAGCCGGGATGCCTAAGACCAGCTGGGGTAAACTTTGCAGGTGCATGGCTGTCTCCTTTCCCTCAGGGTAATACCCGGGCCGGGAGCCGGCTCCAGCCCGCCACGGCCAGGATAAAGATTAAGGCTTCCGGGGCCATCCTGGGGCCGGCCGGCAGGCATTCCGGCAGGGACCCTCGCGCCAGGCAGGGAGCCAGTTCCGGCAACAAATCCCTGGCGGCATAAATCAGGTTACGCTTTTTGCGGCCGAAGTTTACGCTATCCAGGACCTCTTCCAGGGCTGTTGCCCTTAATTTTACCGTGGCGATTAAAAAATAAACCAGGCTGGCATCCAGGGGTCGCTGGCCCCGCCACTTCCACTGGCAGAGGAGTTTTTCAGCCCGCCGGCCGGCGGCCACATCGGGCAATCCGGCCCCCGGTAGACCCTGCCAGCCCAGGTCAATTAAACTTTCCCAGGCTGCTACCGGCCGCCGCTCTTTAAGCAGAAGGATAAATTCCTGCCAGAGGCGTTTCGGTTCCAGCAGGTCCAGGTAACCTCCTGCCAGGGCTTGCCTTGCTAAAGAGCAGGTTTCTTCTTCCAGGCTAAATTTCAAACGGGTGGCGAAACGCACCCCCCTTAAAAGGCGGGTCGGGTCATCGCGAAAGCTGTCCCGGTGCAACACCCGCAAGGTTTGCCGGGCCAGGTCTTCCCGCCCGCCAAAGGGATCGAGGATTTCCCCCAGGTCCCTGGCCATTAAAGGCAGGGCCATGGCATTGACGCTAAAATCCCGCCGCGCCAGGTCAGCCTCCAGAGTGGCGGGCTCCACTTCGGGCAGGGCCCCGGGCCGGGGATAATATTCCTGCCGGGTGGTGACTACGTCCACCCGTTCGCCGCCCCAGTAGACGGTAGCCGTCAGGAAGCGTTCGTGAAAAGCCAGGCGCCCGCCCAGCTGCCGGGCCAGTTCCCGGGCAAAGAGGAGGCCATCGCCCTCCACCGCCAGGTCAAGGTCGACCTCAGGCCGGCCCAGGAGCAGGTCCCGGACCGTCCCGCCTACCAGGTAAACCCGCCGGCCTTTAACGGGCGCTATTTTCCTGGCCTGGGCCAGGATGCGCAGCTGGTTGCGACGGAAAAGTTTCTGGTAAGGGTTCATAGGTTGCCAGATAATTTACCTGGTCCAAACCAGCCGGGCCGGGACGACATCATTACGCAGCAGGTCATTGTAATCTTCCCGTTTTAAAATCAGGTCGGCGTTTCCTTCCCGGACCAGGACGGCTGCCGGCCGGCCCAGGCGGTTATAATTGCTGGACATGGTGTAGCCGTAGGCGCCGGTACAGGAAATGACCAGGATATCGCCGGCCTCCACCCGGGGAAGATCCGCCTCCCAGATGAGCATATCGCCGGACTCGCAGCATTTACCGGTAATGGCTACCGTCTCTGTAGCCGGCAGATTGGCTTTATTGGCCAGGATGGCTTCGTATTTAGCCCCGTAAAGGGCGGGGCGAATGTTATCGGCCATGCCGCCATCGACGGCCACATACTTGCGCACCCCGGGAATTTCTTTAATGGTACCCACGGTATAGGCAGTGCTGCCCGCCGGCCCGATAATGGCGCGGCCCGGCTCAACGATTACCAGGGGTTGAGGCAGGTTTAAGGCCCGGGCTTCCTCCCTGACCCGGGTAAGGATCGTTTCCGCATAGGCACCAACCGGCCGGGGATGATCCTCAGCAGTATAATATATGCCAAAACCGCCTCCCAGATCAAGCTCGGAGGTTATCAATCCCGTCGCTTCTTTAATGGCGGCGGCCAGCTCCAGCATGACGGCAACCGCCTGACTGTAGGGTTCCAGCTCAAAGATCTGGGAACCAATGTGGCAGTGTAAACCCTTGAACTCAATACCTGGTAAATCCTTGAGCCGCCTGGCGGCCTCCATGGCCTGGCCATTGGGCAGGGTAAAGCCAAACTTGGAGTCAATCTGGCCGGTACGGATATAATGATGGGTATGGGCTTCAATCCCCGGTGTCACTCTTAAAATTACCCGCGCCACCTGGCCCCGTTCCGTACTCAAGCGGCTTAAAAGCTCCAGCTCGGCAAAATTATCAACTACAAACCGCCCTATCCCGGCCTCCAGGGCCTGGCAGAGTTCAGCATAGCTTTTATTGTTGCCATGGAAGTAGATGTTTTCTACCGGAAAACCGGCCGCCAGGGCCGTATAAAGTTCGCCTCCGGAAACAACATCCAGCCCCAGCCCCTCACTGGCGATAATCCGGCACATGGCGGTAGTCAAAAATGCCTTGCCGGCGTAGATAACCTTGGCCAGGCCTTCTTTCACGCCAAAGGCCCTGTAAAACTCCCGGCAGTTGTTACGGATACAGTCTTCATCAAAGATATACAGGGGAGTGCCGAATTCCCGGGCGAGTTCGACAACATCGCAGCCCCCGATGGTAAGACGGCCTTGCGCATTTACCTGCATGGTACCCTGCAAGTGCATTAAAACCGGTTACTCCTTTCACCCAATATACTCTCATTTTAACCGAGGCTACCTGCTATGTCTAGAAAAATTAAGGGAACCCCGGCCGGTTCCCTTTCATTTCTTATTAAATTCCAGTTTTTATTGCCCTAACTGGCCCGGGGCAGGGCCAGTAACTGGCTGTATACCGCCAGGGTGTTGCGGGCCATGACGGCCGTAGTGAAGTTTTCTTCAGCCAGGCGGCGGCCGTTCTGGCCCATGGCCGTGCCTACCTCCGGATTCCGCAGCAAGAAGGTTGTATAGCGGGCCAGTTCCTGGTAGTTACCCATGGAGACTAAAAAGCCGTTATAACCGGGACGGATTATCTCCGGCATACCACCGGCCCGGCTGACAATAATGGGCCTGGCCGTGGCCATGGCTTCCAGCATTACCAGGCCGAAGGGCTCCTGGAAAGACGACGGGTAAAGGCAAACCTCGGCTGCTTTATACACCGCCGGGATTTCCTGCCAGGGGAAGAAGCGGATAAAGACATTCTCTTCCAGGTCCAGGCTGGCAATGAGATCCTGGATCCAGGCTACTTCCGCCGGTTGTTTCTGGCCCCAGTCGACGGTATTGGTAGTACCGGCCAGAATCAGTAAAACGTTGGGAATTTCCCTGCGGATAAGATCAAGGGCGCGAATACTGACGTCACAGCCTTTGGCCCGGCTCATGCGGGCAGGATGGAAAACAAGCCGCCGGTCCCGCCATGCCGGATAGGTGGCATAGATGGCCTGGATATCCGCCTGGGAAGGCGGCCGGAAGGTGGTCGTGTCGGTACCGTGGTAAACTACCGTCAGCCGCTCGGGGGGATAGCCATTTACCATGAGTTCCTGGCGTATGTAATGGCTGACGGCTATAACCTGGTCCCAGCCTTGAGCCAGGGTATTCATCCTTGCCCACAGTTCGTCTTCCCAGACATTATGGGCAGTGAGGACGAGGGGCCAGCCGTGGCGGTGGCAGATTTCCTGGAGACTGGCAGCATGGACAAAGCTAAAGTAATGGAAGTTATGGGCGTGAACAATGTCGGGCCTGCATTCCAGTAAAAATTTTTCCAGCAGCTGCTTGATTTCCCCAGCCCTGGCCTCAATGGTTTCCGGGGTTAAAGAGTTCAGATCAAGTAAGGGTGAACGCTTAATGGTTACTCCCCGCCAGCTTTCTCTCTCCGGGGTGCCGGGGGCTGTGGCCGTAAGGAGGCTTACCTGGTGCCCCTGCTGGACCAGGTAAGGGCACAGAAGGGCCAGGTGGGATTCCACTCCCCCGATGATCGGTGGAAAAGCCCAGTGTAACATGGCAATGCGCATATTACATCAGCCTCCCATTGTTAAGAAAAATTACCAGCTCTATTTTATATAATGTCCCTGCTGAAAGTCAATAAAGGGCAAACCCTTCAGGCTTCAATGATGACTTTAATAGCACCCTCTTTCTTCAAAACATGGGCAAAAATTCGCCCCTCCTTTTCTTCAAAAGCTAAATCAAGACGGCTACCGGCCACAGCCAGATTTTTGATTTCCACCCTCCTGGTGCCGGGTATTAATATGGGCCGGGATATATAAAGGGTACTATCCCGTAACTCGAGGCCCAGCAAATGCTGTAGGAAGGCAAACAGGCTGCCTACCGCCCAGGCCTGGGGATCACAGGCCACAGGGTAACGCACCGGCCCGCTCAGGCCCCGGCGGTTAAAGCCGCAAAACAATTCCGGCCAGCGACGGTAATTAAAGTAAGAACTGGCGGCGAAAAGGCCGCCGGCCAGCCGTGATAACTCCTCCAGGCATTGATAGCGGCGCAGGCCGGCAGCTATAATGGCATTATCATGGGGCCAGACGGAACCGTTATGGTAACTCATGGGGTTATAAGCCTTTTCCTTTTTGCTCATGGTGCGGATACCCCAGCCGGAATAAAAGTCCCCGGCCAGCAGGCGCCGGGCCACCCTCCGGGCCCGCTCTGGTTCCAGGATACCGGTAAAGAGGGCGTGGCCGCCGTTGGAGACCAGGGTGGTAAGGGGCCTTTTTTTACCATCCAGGGCAAAAATCAAGTAGCCCTCTTCTTCCAGCCAGAAATCCCGGTTGAAGCGCATTTTTAACCTGCTGGCTCGCGACTTCAGTTCAGCCGCCGTCATTTTGTCCCCCAGGACCGTTAATAAATGGGCGGCTTCCAGGAGGGCCAGGTAGTAGTAAGCCTGGACTTCTACCAGGGCTACAGGGCCTTCAGGGATGTGCCCTTCCCGGTCGACTACGGCATCCCAGGAATCTTTCCACCCCTGGTTGGTCAGGCCTGCCGGCGATTCCCGCCAGTATTCCAGGTACCCGTCACCATCTAAATCGCCGTAACGCAGGCACCAGTGCAGGCAGCGCCGTAAAGGGGTGGCCATTTCCTGTAACAGGTCCTGATCTAAAGTCCACCTGTAGGCGTCAGCAAGGAGGATAATAAACCACAGGGTGGCATCTATGGAACCATAATAGGGGCTGTGGGGTACTTCCTGGCAGCGGGTCATCTCGCCCCGCCGCAATTCATGGAGGATTTTTCCCGGCCTTTCTTCCCGCCATTTGTCCACCTGCTTCCCCTGGTAGCGGGCCAGGAAACGCAGGGTATGGCGGGCCAGGTCGGGGTTTAAGATAAGGGCCTGCCAGGAAGTGATGAGGGAATCGCGGCCAAAAGGAGCGGTATACCACGGTATCCCGGCCGCAATAATTTTCCCATCCCCGGGATAATCGATTTGCAAGGCCTTCAGGTCAGTTATAGCCGTCTGAAACATGTCGTTAATAAAACTATTATCTGTCCAGATCTGGGTAGATTCCTTTTGCCACTGGTGGTAGGAGCTGGCCAGTTCTATGGTGGCCGCTGAAAAAAGGTCGCTGATATGGGTGGCCGGGGACAGGTTTTGCCCGTCAGGTTCAATCTTTAAGTGCAGGTAAATCTTTTTCTGGGGTGGCAGGGTAAGGTCATAGGTAACTTCTGCCTGGCCTGGCCGGGCTACAATACCGGCCGGTGCCGGTTCAAAGGTAATCTGCGTGGTCCGGATCACCTTGTCCAGGCCCTGATAGGCGAGGATTAGCCCCTGGGGGTGAACTCCTGTTTTCAACAACTCTCCCCGGCGCTGGCGCTGGCTGCCACGAACTTCAAAAACATCCCGGAAATCAGCGCCAATGGAGAAATGAAGGTTTATATTCACGGGGAAAGGATTAAAATTGATCAAGCGTAAGCGTTGATAGAGGGCCCCTTTAATCAGCCGCAAAAGGCGGAGGTGGATGGTCTGGGCTGGTACTACTTTACCATCAGGTAAGGCAAAAACAGGATTGGTTAATTCAACCTGAGCAAAATGGCTGTCGCGCACAGAGGAGGAAAGAAAAACAGGTCGCCGCCCGCCGGCCCGGAGTTCCAGGCAGTTTAAGTAACGGGTATCATTATAATACAGGCCCAGGCTGCCGTTATCCTGGTCAATAATTGAACCATCCGGCAGGGAGATAACGAAAATACTCCCCTCTTTAAGTACCTCTGTTTGGGGTTCAAAAACGCAGGGGTTATTACGTAAATCCAGCTGCGTTTCCAGCATATCCTACCCTCCAGGTTTTTTTCGTAAGAATTCGGCAGGTATCCTGGCATATCCTTCCTAAAAATAAAAGGACTTAATATTTGCATTTCATTACCAGTATGATATAATAAATTTGTATATCCTAGAACGCTGAATTGCGGTACGCAGCCGTGAGCGGGGGACCCAATTTTACCGGGGTGAATCTCGCCGGTCAATGCCGGTGGGTAGGGCTAACCTTCAGCCCGAATCCGTCAGCTAACTTCGTAAGCGTGGAAGGGGATATATCGGTACTTTCATACTCCGGTCCCCCGGGGTTTAATTTTATTTTAAAGGAGTGAAGTGGATCCCGACAACAGGCACAGGCTAAAAGGAGGTATGCTAAGTGGCTAAAAAACAGGCTCCTAAAATTATTATGGTTTCCAACCGGGGTGCGTACAATTTGCAAGCCACTGACAGCGGTATCCAACCTGTACCGGCCATCAGCGGCCTGGTCTCGGCAGTAGAACCCTTCTTGAAGGAAAAGGGCGGCGTCTGGGTTGCCTGGGGCGGGCGTGAAGCGCCGCAGGAGAACAGCCCGGGGGTACGTTTACCGGTGCCCCAGGAAGATCCGGCCTATACCTTCCTGGAGGTTCCCCTGACTGCCGGGGAAATAAAGCTTTATTACCAAGGTTTTACCAACGGTGCCCTGTGGCCCCTGTGCCATTATTTTTTAGAAAAGTGTCGTTATAACTCCCAGGAATGGTCAACTTATGTTCGAGTTAACGCCAAATTTGCGGAAGCAGCGCTTATGGAAGCCAGGGAAGGCGATACCGTCTGGGTCAACGACTATCACCTGGCCCTGGTACCGGCCCAAATCCGCCACCGCAAGCCGCAATTAAAGCAGTTCTTTTTCTGGCACATCCCCTTTCCCCACCACGATCTCCTGGCCACCCTCCCCTGGGCGCCCCAAATCTTGCGCGGTCTCTTGGGGACAGATGTCGTGGGCTTTCATTTGCAATCTTATGTCGATAATTTCCTGAATGCCGTTGCCACCCTGCTGGGTGCCCGGGTGGATTTTGAGCACAATGTTGTCTACTGGCAACAGCGGCGCATCCATGCCGGTGCCTGGCCCATGGGTGTCGATTACCAGGCCTTCCAGCGCCAGGCATTGAACCCTGAGACCCGGGCCCGGGCTGAAACCTTGCGCTGCCAGTTCGGCGTAGAACACCTGGCCCTGAGTGTAGAGAGGCTGGATTATACCAAGGGTATCCTGGAAAGGCTGCTGGCCTGGGAACGCCTGCTGGAAGAAGTACCCGAATGGCGCGGCCGGGCGGCCCTGGTCCAGATTGCCGTACCCAGCCGGACGGCCGTACCGGCCTACCGCCGGCTAAAGGAAGAAGTAGAAGCTGCCGTAGGCCGCATTAATGGCCGCTTCAGCGAAGGTAGTTATCGCCCCGTCCACTACTTCTGGCGGGGCCTGCCCCGGCAGGAGCTGGTAGCCTATTACCTGGCGGCCGATATCATGCTGGTTACACCTTTAAGGGATGGCCTGAACCTGGTGGCCAAAGAATACGTGGCTTCCCGCCGTGATAGCAGCGGGGTCCTGGTATTAAGCCGCTTCGCCGGTGCCGCCCAGGAACTTAAGGGTGCTGTCCTCGTCAACCCATACGATATTGATGGCATGGCCATGATTTTAAATACAGCCCTCAATATGGGCCGGGCCGAGCAGGAAAAAAGGATGCGCCTGTTGCAGGAAAAGGTGCGCCGCCATGATATCCGCTGGTGGTTGACCTGTTTCCACCAGGCCATGATAGCCCGGGAAGAGGAAACGGCAGATGTCTCCGGCTCAGCTGGCAGCTAAAGTACGGGATTACCCGCAAGTGCTCCTCATGTGTGACTACGATGGCACCCTGGTCCCCCTGGCGCCCCGGCCAGAACTGGCCCGTCCCGGCCCCCGCCTCCTGACCTTGCTACGGCAACTGGTATCCAGGCCAGGCTTGCACCTGGCCATTATTAGTGGCCGGAGTTTAAGGGACCTGTTGGAGCTGCTGCCAGTGGGGGGGCTTTACTATGCCGGCCTGCACGGGCTGGAAGTAGCCACCCCGGAAGGGCGGATCACCAGCCTCCTGCCGCCCGGGCAAGAAGATATCCCCTGGGATGAAATTTTCAGGCTGGCCTGCCGGGTGGTAGCAGGTATTGCCGGCCTCTTTGTGGAAAATAAGGGTGAAGCTATTGCCCTGCATTACCGCCTGGCTGACCCACAGCTTGCTGCGGCAGCCCTGGAGCAGTTTCGCCAGGGGCTAAAACCCTTTTTAAATGACAATCTCGAACTGCTTCCCGGTCACAAAGTGCTGGAAGTTCGCCGCCGGGGGATTAACAAAGGCCTGGCCGTAACATACTTTACCAGGCAATGGCCGCGGGCATTACCCGTCTATTTAGGCGATGACCGGACTGATGAAGATGCCTTCTCTGCTTTGCCCGCTGGCGGTCTGGCCATCCGTATCGGTAAACAGGTTGCCAGCCGGGCTCGTTATTTTTTACCCTCCCCGGCAGCAGTTGTCCAGTTCCTGGAGCTTTTAACCTCTTTTTAACACCAGGCCGGGTCTATTCTGGCCCTGGTAACATAAAGATAGTTTAGCATGCTAAAAACGAGGTGGTATTTGTTGTTAACGGTCCAGAAAGCCATTATTCCTGCTGCCGGCTGGGGCACCCGCTTCCTGCCGGCCACCAAGGCCCAACCCAAGGAAATGCTGCCTATTGTCGACAAGCCGGCCATCCAGTTTATCGTCGAAGAAGCCGTTAACGCCGGAGTAGAGGACATCCTTATTATTACTGGGAAAAACAAACGGGCCATTGAGGATCACTTTGACCGTTCCCTGGAGCTGGAGAGTCTCCTGCGGGAAAAAGATAAAGAAGACCTGCTGGCCCTGGTGGAAGGTGTGGCTGAGCTGGCCGATATCCACTACATACGGCAGAAGGAACAGCTGGGCCTGGGCCACGCTGTTTATTGCGCCCGTAAATTTATCGGCCAGGAGCCCTTTGCCGTCCTGCTGGGAGATGATATTATCGTCAATACCCCCTCCTGCCTGGAGCAAATGCTGGAGGTTTATAATGAAGTTAAAGCTGCCGTGATTGCCGTCCAGGAAGTGCCGCGAGAAGAAGTCAACCGTTACGGCGTCATCGAACCCCTGGAAATCAACGGCCGTCTCATTGAAGTTAAAGACCTGGTAGAAAAGCCGCGGCCGGAAGAAGCGCCCTCCAACCTGGCCGTCATCGGTCGCTACATCCTGGTACCGGAGATCTTCCCCCTCCTGGCCGAGGTAAAACCCGGAGCTGGCGGGGAAATCCAGCTTACTGATGCCCTGCGCCTGCTGGCCCGGGAGGAACGGGTTTATGCCTACCGTTTCCAGGGTAAGCGCTACGATATCGGCGATAAATTGGGCTTCCTCCAGGCCACGGTGGAATTCGCCCTGGCCCGGCCGGACCTGGCCGGCCCCTTCCGGGAATACCTGGCCGGTATAATCTCTTCGGCCCCGGGTAATCTGGATGCTGCTGCCGGCGAAGGTTCTTAAACCTCCGGCCGGCCATACCATCCCGACCGGCGAACTGAGGCAGGATTCTATACTGCCACTGCGTTACTCCATTTACCGCAGCGGTCGCCCCAGCGGGCCAGGACTTGCCTCCCTTCCCGCAGTTCTACCACTTCACAGTGGTTGGCGCAGCCCTGGCATTCAAAACCGCCGCTACGGAATTCCCGCCCGGTAAGCTCAAAGCCCCGGAAGGCGCTTGCCTTAGGCCGTATTTCCCTGGCCAGCAGGGCGGCGCCCAAGGCCCCCATGACCCCATAATGTTCCGGGACGATTACCTCCGTCCCCAGGGCGCGGTTAAAGGCCTGGCGCATGCCAGCATTGGCCGCCACCCCGCCCTGGAAGACCACGGGCGGGAGGATTTCCTTGCCCTTGCCGACGTTGTTCAAATAGTTACGCACCAGGGCTTCGCATAACCCGGCGATAATATCCTCCAGGGGATGGCCCTGTTGCTGTTTATGAATCATGTCAGATTCGGCAAAGACGGCGCAGCGGCCGGCAATACGTACGGGGCTCCGGGATTCCAGGGCGCGGCGGCCGAACTCTTCAATGGGAATCCCTAACCGGGCCGCCTGCTGGTCCAGGAAGGAGCCGGTACCGGCAGCGCAGACGGTATTCATGGCAAAGTCCGTGACTATGCCCTGGCGGAGAATGATAATCTTGGAATCCTGACCGCCGATCTCCAGGACTGTCTGTACCCCTGGCACAGCGTAACTGGCAGCTACGGCGTGGGCGGTTATTTCGTTTTTGATTACATCGGCCCCGACCATGACGGCTGCCAGGGATCGACCGCTGCCGGTAGTGCCTACACCGGCAACGCTTATATCTGTACCTATAGTGGCTACCAGCTGGCGCAAGCCCTCCTGGATGGCCCGGATCGGCTGGCCACGGGTACGGAGGTAAACAGAGCTAAGGACGTTACCCTGTTCATCCAGGGCTACGATATTGGTGCTGACTGAGCCAACATCTATACCAAGGTAAATCGTTGGCATTCGTTATCAACTCCTCAGAATAGTTTTTGCCGGGGGTATGTCCCTCGCCGCTCAGAAGCTTTGCGCCGCTTTCCTCCCCTTGTGCCAGCGCAGCATATCCACGAAGGCTTCCAGGCGGGTTTGCAGGCCGGCTTCGCCCGTCTGCTCGTCCAGGTAAATGGTCATAACGGGTATGCCCCTGGCTTCCTGGACGGCCGGCATAACTGAGTGGGCAACTATTTCCGGCATGCAGGTTAGTGGTGCCAGCTGAATGACGCCGTCGCAGCCGTGCCGGGCAAAGGTGACTGTATCCCCTACTGACTCCCAGCCATGGCCGCCGACAAAGTGGTTTAAAAAGGGCGGGGCCGTTTTTTCCGGGTGGTGGCCTGGCAGGGGCAGGAGACCTTTAAACAGGTTATCGTTAATCCAGCGGCTTAGGAAAAGGCCCCGGACCACTTCTACCCCCAAGACCCCCAGGCGCCTTTCGATATTCAGGTTAACCATGGGCTCCAGGACGGTATAGATTTCGCCGACAATGCCTACCCGCAGCACCGGGCCACTGGTATGCCGTGGTATTTTCGCCATCTCGCTTTTTGCTTTTTTAACGATCTTTTTAATCTCCCCGCGGCCGCCGGCCGCGTCTAGCTCCCGCAAAGCTCGCTGGAAGACGGCATCGGCCTGACCGGGCTTTGCTTCCCTGGGCCGCAGTTGTTGCAATTCCTGTTCCAGGGAATCAACGGCGCAGGCCTTTTGCCAGGCAAGGATTACTCCCCGGACCCCTTCCTGCCATGGCCGCCGGTTCAAGTATTTAACCTTATCCCAGACTTCAGAAAAGTGAACATCCGGGGGTTCAAAGACCACCATTTCATAGTCGCAGCCGATGTCCCGGAGGATCTCCCGCTGCACCTGGGCGTAATACCCGATGCGGCAGGGCCCCACCCCGCCGGCCATGACGATGGTATCGGCACCCAGTTCTTTTGCCTCCAGGAAATTACCCAGGTTGACCTTTAAGGGCAGGCACGCCGATTCCGGCGCATGGCGCACGCCCAGTTCCAGGGTGCGGCGGGTACAGGGCGGCGGGACCACCACCTCCAGGCCGATGCCTTCCAGGGCCGCCTTCAGGACCAGCCAGAGGTGGCCCATATGGGGAAAAGTTACCTTCATGCGGATCGCCTCCGGTAGAGCATATCCATGAAAGCCTCCAATCTGGTATTGAGGCCGGCCTCACCGGTATGCTCGTCTAAAGTCAGCAGCAAAAATGGCTTGCCCCGGCGGCGGGCATAGCGTTCGGCCAAGTCGCCTACCAGGGAATCGGGACCGCAGCCAAAGGCCGTCAGGTGAATCAGACCGGCGACGTTTTCCTGTTCCATCAGGTACAGGGCCGCCCCCATGATCTTCCGCCCCAGGGTCCAGTAGAGGCGTTTCGGTAGCCGCCGGCAGGCCTTTTCTACCTGGAGGGTGGTTAAATTTTCGGGTAAAATCACCTTTCCTCCTAACCTTTTCACCTTTCCGGGGATATCCATGCCAAGGTATTGGTCATAGATAAGGTAACCGTGGCCAATAACCCCTATCTGCAAAGCGTCCCGGCTCTCTTTGCCCTGGCTGGAACTAGAACGGTAAACTCCTGAAGCCGGCTCTTCCTCTCTGCAGTCAGCTGCAGCCATGCTATCTCCCTGCTGCTGCCCGGCCAGCCAGGCGTGGTAACGAGCCTCCGCTGCCGCCATGGCAAGGTCTACGCGGCTTCCTTTTACCCCTAAAGCCCGGGCCATTCCCTGCACGGCCGCCGCCAGGCCTTCCTCGGGCTGGCGGGCAAGGTTAACTGTAGTATCAATAATTGGCGGGCAGGGCTTTAAGGCCGCCCGCAGCATGTCAGGCAAACCCATTAGTTTGGGGCAGATAAAACTCTTTTTCTCTACGCTGACCAGCCGGGGGACAAAGAGGGCATCTACCTGGCCGGCCAGCCAGGCAGCGTGACCGTAATAGACCTTTACCGGCAGGCAGGCTTCGGCTACCGCCAGGCTTACCCCCAGGTCCATAATTTCTTTGGAAGTCGGTGGCGAAACTACCACCTCAGCACCCAGGGCCTGGAAAAAGGTTTCCCACCAGGGGCCGTAGTAATAATAAAAGAGGGCGCGCGGCACCCCCAAACGCCACTTTTTATTTTTCACGGTTATCATCCTCGTCTTTCATAAATTGCGGCCAGATGCGTTTCTCCCGTTCTAAGGGCTTGCGGGCCGGTTCCGGGTAGGGCTGCCGGTCCACGTCCAGGGGATGCAGGGCCCGGGGCCGCAATTTTTGTAATGGTACCGGTGGCCGCACAAAAATATCTTTTAAAGCGCTACCGTTAAAGGGTATCAGGGGCCAGAGATAGGGCAGGCCGAATGATTTGGTAGTAAGCAGTAATAAAAAGGTGCCCAGGGTCACGGCCACAAAACCGGGCAGGCGGAACAGCCCCACGCCGATTAACAATGCAATCCGTATCAATGTATTGGCCATACCCAATTCATAGCTGGGGGTGGCAAAGATACCGACGGCGGCAATGGCCATATAAAGGATTACTTCCGGGTTAAAGAAACCTACCGCGACGGCAATTTCACCAATCAGTACAGCGGCAATCAATCCTAACGCTGTAGCCAGGGCTGTAGGGGTATGAATGGCTGCCATACGCATAAGGTCAATACCCAGCTCGGCAAAGATAAATTGCACTGTCAGGGGGATGGCCCCTAATTTTTTCGGCCCGATCCAGGAAAGGCCCGGTGGTAATAGACCCGATTGCAGGGATACCAGGAGCCACAAGGGCGGTAAAAATATGGAAATAACGACGCCTAAAAAACGTACCGTACGTAAAAAAGTACCGATAAGTGGCGCCTGGCGAAATTCTTCGGCGTGCTGGAGATGGTGGAAAAGGGTTGCCGGAAGGATCATGACGCTGGGAGATGTATCCACCATCACCAGGACGTGCCCTTCCAGGAGATGAGCGGCGGCTACATCCGGCCGCTCGGTATAGCGCACCCGCGGGAAGGGATTCCAGAAACTTCCCGGGCTAATAAACTCCTCCAGGGACTTTTCCGCCATGGGGAGGCCATCCATCTTGATAGTTTTGATTCTTTCTTTAATGGTATCCACCAGGCGCGGGTTGGCAATATCCTTGATATATACTACGGCTACGTCAGTTTTTGAACGGCTGCCCACTTGCAGGATTTCGGTTCGCAGTTTGGGATCACGGATGCGGCGGCGCAGAAGGTTGGTATTAAATAACAGGGTTTCAACAAAATTGTCGCGGGAACCGCGGACTACCCGTTCCAGGTCTGATTCCTCGGGCATGCGGGCCGGGTACTTCCGCACATCTATTAAAATAACCTTTTCAAAGCCATCAACAATCATTACTACGCCGCCGCAGAGAATTTTATCGACGGCTTTATGCAGGTCATCCAGGGCTTCGACTTCAATGTAGCTTAGATACTGCTTATAAAGCTTAAAAAAAGCATCAGGGGCCAGGTCCTCCCGCTCCAGCCGGGAGAAAGAGATGAGGAGATAGGTCATGATATCCTCTTTGACCAGACCGTCAATATAAAACAATGTCGCTTTGCGGCCGGCAAAGGTAATATTGCGCCTGACGACGTCAAAGCTTTCGCCGATACCTAACTCCTTGCTAATCCAGTCGACGTTGACATCAGCTTTTTTATCAACTTTGACAATATCCCCTGAGATGGTCATTTATTTTTCATTTCACCCCTTCTAGCCCCGGGGGTTAAATAAAACAGCCATGGTAAAACCAAAAATTACTGCTGCCGCAATACCTGCAGCCCCGGCGGTGATACCGCCGCTGAAGGCTCCCAGGAGCCCTTTAGCCTGGACGGCTTCAAGGGTACCCTGGGCCAGGTTATGGCCAAAACCGCTGATGGGGATGGTAGCACCTGCTCCACCAATTTTCACCAGGGGTCCGTAGAGGCCCAGGGCGCTTAAAATCGCCCCACCCGTGACAAAACCTACCAGGATATGGGCCGGTGTTACCTTGTATGGCGTCAGATCCATAATGAGCTGCCCCACCAGGCAGATGAGGCCGCCGATAAGAAAGGCCATTACGATACTCACCGGGTTATACCTCCTTAAAATCTATCGCAATTCCATCTGGCTTTGTTTTTACTCGTTCCCTGGCCTATAATTTTTCTATCACCACGCCGTGGCCGATGCCGGGTATGGATTCCCCCTGCTGGGTCGCCGTTGTGCTCAACAGGGCCCCCGTACCCACCCCCAGGATGCGCTTATAGCGACCTTCATTTAGTTTACCCATTAAATGGCCGGCAAAAACCACCGCCGAGCAGGCACAGCCGCTGCCGCCGGCATGGGTATCCTGTCGTTCATGATCATAAATCAGGATGCCGCAGTCGCTGTAATTCTTAGAGACATCGTACTTTTGCTCGCCCAGGAGTTTGGTGGCAATCTCATGCCCTACCCGCCCCAGGTCACCGGTAATAATCAGGTCATAATCAACAGGGCCCCGGCCGGTATCCTGGAAGTGGCGGACAATGGTATCGACGGCCGCCGGGGCCATGGCTGAACCCATATCGTTGGGGTCCTTGATCCCTACATCCAGCACCCGGCCGATGGTAGCGTGGGTGATGCGGGGTCCATTGCCTACCGGGGCCATTAAAACGGCCCCGGCCCCGGTAACCGTCCACTGGGCCGTCGGTGGTCGCTGCACGCCCTGCTCGGTAGGAAAGCGGTACTGGCGTTCCGCCGTATCATAGTGGCTGCTGCAGGCGGCCACTACATGGTGGGCAAAACCGCCGTCTATGAGTATGGCTGCCAGGGCCATGCCCTCATACATGGTGGAGCAAGCCCCGTACAGGCCCAGGAAGGGTATTCCCAGGGTCCGGGCGGCATAGTTGGCGGAAATGGTCTGGTTTAACAGGTCACCGGCCAGGAGGAAGTCGATATCCTGGGGTTTTAACTGGGCCTTGGCAATGACCATTTTGACGGCTTCTTCCAGCATTTTGCGTTCGGCCTTTTCCCAGGTTTCCTCACCAAAGTAGCTGTCGTCAATAACCATGTCAAAGGTGTTGCCCAGGGGGCCTTCCCCTTCCTTGGGGCCAACAATTGAGGCCGTAGCCACAATGACCGGCGGGTTAGCAAACTGGATGGTATGTTGCCCTACCCTTTTAGGTGCGCTCAAGGGTCGTCACTCCTACTTCAGGAAATAAGCAATAAGGCCTATTAAGACGGAAACAATAAAGCCGTATACAAGTACCGGCCCGGCAATGGTAAACATCCTCGCCGCCACGCCAAAGACAAAACCTTCCCGTTTAAACTCCATGGCCGGCGCCACAATGGAGTTGGCAAACCCGGTTATAGGGATAATAGAACCGGCACCGGCGACTTTGCCAATCTCATCGTATATCCCTAAGCCGGTCAGGAAGGCCCCCAAGAAAATCATAACTATTACCGTTGCGGAAGCAGCATCCCTGGGGTTTAAACCGGCAGAAGCAAAAATAAGGGTGATGATCTGGGCCAGGGCTGAGATGATACCCCCGATCCAGAAGGCATTGAGGGCGTTAACAATAACCCTGGGCCTGGGTTTAACGCTATCGGCCAGGCGCTGGTAGGCCTGCTGGTCGTAGGTCTGTTTTTGCTGCTTTACCTGTTCCGCCAAGGTCAGGGGCTTCTTGGGCGGCCCCGGCTGCCTGGTACTATCAGTCATTACCTTCACCTCGGATTTTTATCGCTCTGCTATATTATCGACCGCCGGGAGCCCTGTTTATACGTAAAAAGTCAACCGCTGGGTAATTATGCCAGCAGTTGACTTTACTCAAATACTTACATAAAATTTTTACTAAGATTGGCGAGGGAGTTGAGACATCTTTTGAAACATCAGCCATATTACGGGTTTATCGGCAATGGCGAAACAGCCGCCCTTATTGCTCCGGACTTTTCCATCGCCTGGCTGTGCGTGCCACGTTTTGACAGTTTTCCCCTTTTCGCCGCCGCCCTGTGCCCAGAATGTGGCGGTAGTCTTCGCCTTAATATTGAACCCCGGGTAACGCCTCTAAGCCAGCGCTATCTCCCGGAGAGCAATATTTTAGAAACTATTGGTAGAGGTAATGGCCTGCAGGTTACTGTTCTGGACTTTATGCCATGGGGCTACCACCATTTAAGTCGCCTAATTATTCTAGAAAATACCGGTACAGTAACTTTAAAGCCTAGGGTAGATTGGGTGGCCCGGCCCATTGTTACCAGTGTCCATACTTTTAAAGTCCGGTTCCAGGGGTCTTTCCAATTTATCTCCGGTCCCGAAGGCGCAGCCTGCATCGGCATGGCCGGTTCACCGGGACCTACTTCCACCCTGACTTTAAAACCGGGTGAAAAGCATCGCTTCTGGCTAGTTCTGGCTTACGGCTCCAGTTTAACCCTGGCCCGCCAGCACTGGACGGCGGGCTTCTACAGCTCCCTGGAAGAAAATCTCACCTGGTGGCGCCAGTGGCTGAGGAAAGCCCGGCGGCCCCATACTGCTAACCCGGAAGTTACGGAAGCATACTACCGCAGCTTGATGGTTTTAAAACTCCTAACCTACGAGCGTACCGGCGCCATTATTGCGGCGCCGACCACCTCTTTTCCCGCCGTACCCGGCGGCAACGACAACTGGGACTACCGCTATTGCTGGCTGCGGGACGGGTATTTCACCGCCCTGGCCTTTGATGCCGCCGGCTATCATGAGGAAGCACGCAGTTTCTATGAATTCGCCCTTTCTTTACAACAGCCCGACGGGGGCTGGTATATGCCCCTGGTACCTGTGGAAGGAAGAGGTGGTACCGAATACATCGCCGGAGACCTAGCCGGCCCCAATGGGGAAAAACCCATTCGCTTCGGCAACGCCGCCATGCACCAGATCCAGCTGGATAATGCCGGTAACGTCCTGGACGGCCTGTGGAACCACTACCTGGCCACCCGGGACCGGGAATATATCCGCTCCCGCTGGGATGCCATCCGCCGGGCGGCCATCTGGCTGGAAAATTACTGGGACCAGCCGGAAAACGGCATCTGGGAAATCCGCGAACGCAAGGATCACTGGCTATATGGTAAAATCCTTTGCTATGCTGGTTTAACAGCCGCCTCCCATTTATCTATCGAAATGGGGCGGTTGCAGTGGGCCGGCCGGTGGCACCGGGCGGCAAGTCGCGTCCGCCGCCAGCTCCTTATCCACGGCTGGTCGGTAGACCGCCAGGCCTACCTGCAGCATTACGGGCCTGACGCTCCCCTGGATATATCCGTGCTGGCCTTGGAATTTTATGGTTTACTGGCAGCCAACCATCCCCGTTTACAGAAGACGGTAGCCGCCATGGAAAAGCCTGCGCCTGTTGCCAGGGGCGAGCCTTCAGGCCGGGGCGGACTTAATATGTGGGGAGGGATCGCCCGTTTTGAACACGCGGCTATTCCCTTTTACCTACCCACCCTGTGGCTGGGGCGCTATTACCTCCACTCCGGCAACTACGAGCGGGCGCATGAACTATTACAGGTCTGCCTGGATAATGCTACTGACCTTTACCTGATGGCCGAACACTTCGACCCCCGGACCGGCGAGCAGTGGGGCAATTTTCCCCAGGGTTTCAGCCACCAGGAAATAGTCCGGTTCTTGCTTGACTACGCCTACCGGGAGGAATAACAAAGGGCTCCGGGTATATCCGGAGCCCAACAGCATCTTTTCCTTCTTACCTGGGCGGCCGCCTCCCTCTAATTCCCCAGGGCCTGGACGGGAGCGGGGATACGGCCGCCGCGCCGGATCATGGCCGCTGGGCTGAAATTGTTGACGCGCATTACCGGCGCGCGTCCCAGGAGGCCGCCGAATTCTACCATATCCCCGGGCTTTTTCCCCGGTACAGGTATGACCCGGACGGCCGTGGTTTTATTGTTAATCATGCCGATTGCCGCTTCATCGGCAATGATGGCAGCAATAACTTCCGCCGGCGTATCACCCGGGACGGCGAACATATCCAATCCCACCGAGCAAACGGCGGTCATGGCTTCAAGTTTCTCAAGGCTTAAAGCGCCGCTCTCCACCGCCCGGATCATGCCGTTGTCTTCGCTCACCGGGATAAAGGCGCCGCTTAAGCCCCCGACGTAGGAAGATGCCATGGCCCCTCCCTTTTTGACGGCGTCATTGAGTAAAGCCAGGGCGGCCGTGGTGCCGTGGGCGCCACAGCGTTCCAGTCCGATGGCTTCCAGAATTTCCGCCACGCTGTCCCCCAGGGCATTGGTAGGAGCCAAGGAAAGGTCGACAATGCCGAAGGGCACTCCCAGGCGGGCTGAAACCTCCCGTCCCACCAGTTCCCCCATGCGGGTCACTTTAAAGGCCGTATTTTTAATGATTGTCGCGAGCTTACCCAGGTCGGCCTCCGGGTGCTGGCGTACCGCCGCCAGGACAACCCCGGGACCGCTAATGCCTACATTCAAAACGCACTCTGGCTCACCGGGGCCGTGGAAGGCCCCGGCCATGAAGGGATTGTCCTCCGGAGCATTGCAAAAGGTAACCAGCTTGGCGCACCCAATCCCACCCCTGTCAGCCGTAAGCTGCGCCGTCTTTTTAATCAATTGGCCCAGCTCGGCGATGGCGTCCATATTCATCCCGGCCCTGGTGGTGGCCACATTGACGGAAGCGCAAACGCGCTCAGTGGTGGCCAGGGCTTCCGGCAGAGAATTAAAGATGGCCCGGTCACCTTTAGTGAAGCCTTTATGTACCAGGGCACTGAAGCCGCCGATGAAGTTCACCCCTACCTCCTGTGCCGCCCGGTCCAGGGTCCGGGCCAGAGGGGTGAGGTCACTTTCTCCCGAAGGTTCACCCACCTGGGCAATGGGGGTTACGGCTATACGCTTATTAACAATAGGGATGCCATAAGCAGTTGCCACTTCCTCGCCAACAGCAACAAGTTTCTCCGCCCGGCGGGTTATCTTATCGTATACGCGGCGGCAGGTTTCCTTTAGACTCCCGGTAGCGCAATCGCGCAGGCTGATACCCAGGGTAATGGTCCGGATGTCCAGGTTTTCTACCTGGACCATGCGGATGGTTTCTAAAATTTCTTCCGGTGTAAAAGAAAATAAAGTCGGCATTGTTTTCCTCCATCTTTGAATGGGAGAAGGCTTATCATTTAGTTGCGGGCTTACCCTCATTTAACCTCATGGGGGCTGCGGTTAGATGCGGTGCATAAATTTGAAGACTTCCGCCTGCTGCATTGTCACCTGGACACCCAGTTCCTCGCCCCTGGCCTTGAGTTGTTTTTGCAGGTCAAAAAAATCAAGATTACTACCCTTCAGGTCTACAACCATGATCATGGTAAAAAATTCCTGCAAAATGGTCTGGCTGATATCGAGGATATTCACATTGGCCGCCGCCAGGACGGCGGTTATACCCGCTAAAATACCCACCCTGTCCTGGCCTAAAACAGTGATTATGGCCCGGCCGTCGGCAACTGTCATGATTTTTCACCCCCGCAAAAATCCTCCAGTACTGCTTCCATCTCAGCTACATCGACCTGCAGCCAGCCCCTAGTGAAGAGGGCCAGGCCACGGAAAAACTTAGTCCGGGCAGCTCCCTGGATATCGCTGCATAAGGCCGGTACCCATTGCTCCAGGTGTTCCTTCAAAAAGCGCCGCTGTCCCTGCAGGAATTCACTTGCATCTTCACCGGCCTGGACTTTTGCGGCTGCTGCCTGGCTGAGCCAGGCCATAAATTCCATTTCCAGGCCCAGGTGGTCGTCCGGCTCCCGGTTTTTCTTTTTACTCTCCAGGCCAAAAGAACGATAAAACTCCCTTACCGCCAGGGTTTCCTCGCCAAAGAGGAGATGCTCCTTGGATCGATATACTGACTCCCACGGCGGCGCCTCCAGGTGGCCGGGGCCGAAGAAAAGGCGGTTATAATCCTCCTGGAGTTCCTGCCGGTAGGCTTCCAGGTCACTGGCCCGGGCTGTTAGCTCGGCCTGCATCTTCCGGCACCCTGCGGCCAGCTCTTCGTTCCGGCTGCTGGCGGCTAATTCCTCCAGGAATTTTTCCCCGGCCAGGGCTGCCAGCAAATCTTCAGCTGGCCCGTCCTGGTAGATTCTGGCCAGGAAGCTGTAAATCAGTTCCCGCCCCTGGAGCCACTCAAGTAATAATTCCTTGTCCATAAAATCTCCCACTCCTTCTACCCTGGCCCGGGCAGGTTCCGGGTCAGGTAACAGCGCAGGCACTCAGTGGCCCCGGCGCTGGCCTGGAAGGTTTTCCCGCAGGTCGCGCAAAGGTGTTCGCCGGCTGTAGCCAGATTAAAATTTGCCTCGTCGGCCACAGCTTCTATGGCCATATCCTCCCCCCAGGTTAGGCTGTGCTGGGGGCAGACTGCCAGGCACAGGCCGCAGTGGTTGCAGCGGGCCGGGATAAACCTTAACTCCCCTTCGCCCAGGGTCAGAGCACCGGCGGGGCAGAGGCGGCTGCAGATATTACAGAGGTAGCAGGGACCGGCCAGTTCCAGGGAGGCCAGGGGTAAACGGGCCCTCGCCGGGTAGCCTGTCTCAGGCCGTACTCGCTGTAAGGCCTCCCTGAGGATGGACATCCTCTCCCCGGGAAAAACTGCCTGTTTCGTATCCGGACCCGGGGCTGGTGTCGCTGCTTTAACTCCCGGCACTTTGATCCCCCGTACCAGGGAGCGGAAAAATTCGCGCCTGCCCATAGCAGCCGGGGCTGCGCGGGATGCCTGGCCTTCTCGATGCTTTGGGGCCGGAGCCGGTGTAAGGGTAGTCCCCTGCACCAGACGATCGTGTGGCAGGCCCAGGGCCGCCAGGGTCCTTTGTGCCCAGGCAAAGGAAGCCTTAAAAAGCTCCTGCCCCTTCTCTCCCCAGGGACAGGCAGCGCAATCCTCGGGCCGGTAGCGAAACCCTGTTTTGCCCCTTGCGGCCAGGGCGACCATTATTTCCGGAGCCACTGCCCCCAGGCAGGGAACCATAAAAAAGCCTTGCGGCAGGCTCTTTTCCTGACCCCGGGTGCAGGAAAAAATTACTTGCCCGGTGGCAGCAATAATCTCCTGACCCCGGGCGAGAATGAAGGCGTGGGTTTGCTCTGGATCTTCCAGGGCCCCGGTAGGGCAGGCCACGGCACAAAGGCCGCAGCGCCGGCACTCTTTCAAACCGGGCCGGCCGTTTTGCAGCTCAATCCCATCAACCGGGCAGACCTCCAAGCACCTCTGACAGGTTGCCCAGGGCGACAGGGTGCGGATACATTTTTCAGTACGTAAGCGTACCTGACCCAGCCCCGTCAAGGCGCTGGCAAGGGTTTCGAGATCCAGTTCCCCCACCCCCCATTCCTGTATAAAAGCGGGCCTCATCCAGCCCGCTTTTCATTAAATCCTCAATTTATATTATCGTACTTTCCTGCCTGATGGTCAAGGAGTGGAAAGAAACTGAAACCGGCACCCGGCTTCTGGTCGTCGACCTTGAATTTCAGCTGGCTCAGGTAATTGGACGCCAAAGTAGTCCGGGTAGCGGCGAGCAGGCCCCGAGGGCCTCAACATTAACCGGCATCAAAGTCTACCCTTTTTTGCCAACCTTCAGCTTGCCCAAAAGTTTACTTATTTCCACAGCCACCAGGGGGACAAGGCTCAGACTCAGGACCACCGCCCAGTCGCTGGTACGCAACACCGCCGTCTCAAAGATACCTCGCAAAAAAGGAATGAATACTACAGCCACCTGGAGAGATATTGACGCCAGGAAAGCATACACCAAACTGCGGTTGGTTCCCAATCCTATGGACAGGAGGGATTGATCCATGCTCCGGACATTGAAGGAGTGCACCAGTTGCGACAGAGCCATGGTTACAAAAGCCATGGTATGGGCTTCCTCCAGGGTCCGTCCCCAGCTAAGGGCCAGCCAGTATGAAAACAGAGCCAGCAGCCCGATCATGGTACCCTGCCACACGATGTTAATGCCCATGCCCCCGGCAAACACTCCTTCCTTGGGTTTACGGGGCGGACGCTCCATAACGCCTTTTTCGGGTGGCTCCAGGCCCAGGGCCAGGGCAGGAGGACCGTCAGTAACCAGGTTTAACCATAGTATCTGGATGGGAGTCAGGGGACTACCCAATCCCAGTAAAATGGCAGAAAAGATAGCTACAATCTCACCGGTGTTGCAGGAAAGGAGATACTGGATAGACTTGCGAATATTGTCGTAGATGGTTCGCCCTTCTTCAACCGCATTGACGATGGTGGCAAAATTGTCGTCTAATAATACCATATCTGAGGCTTCTTTGGCTACCTCGGTACCGGTAATCCCCATAGCAGCCCCGATATCGGCCCGTTTGAGGGCCGGGGCGTCATTGACACCATCGCCGGTCATGGCCACTATATGTTTGTGTTCCTTTAGGGCTGCTACGATGCGGAGCTTATCCTCAGGGGATACCCTGGCGTAGACGGTGACGCGGTTTACCACCTCTTTCAGTTGTTGGTCGTCCATCTGGTCCAGTTGCGCACCGGTCAGGACGCCGTCACCCTGCTGCCAGATACCCAGTTCTTTCGCGATGGCCATGGCTGTTTCCTGGTGGTCACCGGTGATCATTACCGTCCGGATGCCTGCCCGGCGGCTGACAGCCACCGCTTCCTTGACCTCGGGACGCGGTGGATCCTGCATGGCATAAAAACCGACAAAGGTAAGGTCCTGCTCGGCGGTATCCGGTGAGAGGCCAGCCGGAATTTCAGGCCACCGGCGGACAGCCAGGGCCAGTACGCGTTGCCCCTGGGACGCCAACTGAGAGTTAATTTGCAAAAGCCGGGTACGCATTTCTCCAGTTAAAGGTTCAATTCCCTGCCCGGTCATTACTCCGGTAGAGCGGGCCAGCAATACATCGGGGGCTCCCTTGGTAAAGGATTGGATTGAGCCATCTATATGGTGAAAGGTGGTCATCATTTTGCGGGCGGAATCAAAAGGGATTTCGGCCAGCCGGGGGTAGGTCTTCTCCACCTTCTCCCTTATCAAACCCGCTTTGGCTGCTACCACTACCAGGGCTCCCTCCGTGGGATCGCCGATTACGCGGTAACCCTTCTCTGTTGCCTCTAACCGGGCGTCACTGTTTAACAACCCGCCAAGGAGCATTAATTCCAGGTTCCGATCAGTTAAAGGAGCAATTTCATTTCCCTGCTGGTTCAGGAACCGGCCGTCAGGCTGGTAACCAGTACCAGTTACCTGCAGGAAGTTGCCGGCAGCATAAATCTGGATAACAGTCATTTCATTTTTGGTAAGGGTACCTGTCTTGTCAGAACAAATAACAGTTGCAGTGCCCAGGGTCTCTACCGCCGGCAGTTTTCTGATAACAGCCTGCCGCTGGCTCATCCTGGTAACGCCCAGGGCGAGCACAATGGTCACTACGGCGGGCAGGCCTTCCGGAACTGCTGCTACTGCCAGGCTGATGGCTGTCATAAACATTTCCAGAACATCTTCGCCCCGCCACAACCCGGTGGCAAACACCAGGGCCACGATGAATCCTGCAGCCATTCCCAAAATTTTACCAAGTTCATTCAACCGCCGCTGCAGCGGTGTAGGTTCCAGCGGCGTTTCCTGAAGCAGTTGCGCGATCCGACCCAGTTGGGTGTTCATCCCTGTTTCCACCACCAGGGCCTTGCCGCGTCCGCTGGTAATAATAGTACCCATAAAGAGCATGTTTTTCCGATCGCCCACCGGGACTTCACCGGCCGCTATCATGGCAGGGTCCTTTTCTACCGGTACCGACTCGCCCGTTAAGGCGGCTTCGTTTGCCCGTAGGGAAGCCGCCTCGATCAGCCTGGCATCAGCCGGTACAGAATCTCCTGCATCTAATAATACTATATCACCAGGGACCAGTTCGCCTGCGTCAACCTGCGTTACCATTCCGTTCCGGATCACTTTGGCTGCAGGTTTGGTCATCTCCTTTAAAGCTTTAAGGGCCTGCTCAGCTTTATTCTCTTGATACACGCCCAGAACGGCATTCAACACTACGATGACAAGGATAACAATAGAATCTTCCCATTCGCCCAGGATACCCGAGATGATCGCCGCTCCAATCAGGATTAAGACCAGAATTTCCTTTAGCTGGCCTATAAACATGGAAAAAAGGCTGCGGGGGGGCGGCTCTTTTAAAACATTGGGGCCGTAGATCTTTAATCGTTCGTTGGCCTCCTCTTGATTCAGCCCCTGGTGCAGGTCTGAGTTAAGTTCCTGGCAGACCTGATGGCTCTCCATGGCATACCATTTCTTCTCTGGCAACTCATAATCCTCCTCCCAGTTTGTGTAGAGCTTTAACACTACAATAACCCTTAGCAAGTTAAAAAATGTAAATAAAAAACCTTTGTTCAGTGCAAAAAGCACCAAACAAAGGTCTTGCTCCCAAGTTAAGCCCCTGGGACCAGGGCGGCTCTTACCGATGCGTACTGTCGCCCTGGTCAACAGGCCATAAGGCCTACGAGCTACTCCCCTTTGATTTTAATTAAATTATATACGAGAAACCCATTGGCGTCAACCACTAGCTGAAATGCCAGTCACCAGGCCGGCACCGCGGGCCACCAAAGGGCGATGATGCCCTTAGCCTCCTTAGGAAATACCGCTCCCTTCTCCTTGTTGCAGGAGTACCGGGCTTAAACCTGGATACAGGTGGCATCAAGCTTATCTTCTGGTAACCCTTCCTCCCCTATCCATCATAATATAAATTAGCGATTTTTAGGGGAGGAGGTCTATTATGACTGCCGACCAGCAAGGAAAGCGTGGTATTACCGTCCGTCCCGGCGACGAGCAGGTAGAAAAACAATCCTTTTCTTACCAGTTGGCCCGGGCCTATGTACCCTGGCAGCGTTTTACTAACAGGTGGGACCCTATGGAAGGCCTGGCCCGGGGGACGATTTTCCCCGAACTCTTCCAGCCTTACCAGCCCCGGCGGACACCTTAAAACAATGTAGTGGAGGGGTAAAATCATGGATGGACAACGTTTAAGCCTGCTCAAAAAGATTATGGCCCTGGAATTTACCTGCGTAGACTTTAACCTTTACCTGGACACCCATCCCGAAGACTACCGGGCGCTAGCGGAATATAATGCCGCCAGCGAAGCCCTGCTGGCGGCAAAAAAGGAATACGAAAACCTTTACGGTCCTTTAACAAATTACGGCAGTACGCCCAGTCCCCAGGCCTGGCGCTGGATCGACGAACCCTGGCCCTGGGAAACAACTTTTTAGGCGGAGGGATTCTAAATGTGGATTTTTGAAAAAAAACTGGAGTACCCTGTACGCGTCGGTGGACCCAACCCCCGCCTGGCCAAGGTAATCATCACCCAGTATGGCGGGCCCGACGGCGAGCTCGCTGCATCTCTACGCTACCTCACCCAGCGCTACACCATGCCCCTCCCCCAGGCCAAGGCAGTTTTGACGGACATCGGCACGGAAGAGCTGGCCCACATGGAGATTGTGGCTACCCTGGTCTATAACCTAATAAAAGACGCTCCCCTGGAAGAAATCAAACGCGCCGGCCTGGACGGCTACTATGCCGACCACGACCGCGCCCTCTACTTTGTCAACGCCGCCGGCGCCCCCTGGACGGCCACCTACATCCAGTCCAAGGGTGACCCGGTCACCGATCTCCATGAGAATATGGCCGCCGAGCAAAAGGCCCGTTCCACTTACGAATACCTGATCCAGCTCTCCGACGACCCCGATGTTAGCGACACTCTCAAGTTCTTGCGCGAAAGGGAAATTGTCCATTTCCAACGCTTCGGCGAAACGTTAAACCTGGTACATGAATACCTGGACAGAAAGAAATATTATTAAAGCCTTAAGCCCCACTACGGGGCTTTTTTAAAGCCCTCTCTTTTTATAGCTTCCCGTAGCGCCATCCGGATGTAGGTGGTGTAACCTAGTCCCTTCTTCCTTGCGGCTTTTTTAATGGCGGCCACGTCTTCTTTCGGTAAGCGTACTGATACGTGGACGAGCTCAGGCTTTTTGAATTCAACATCGGCATCCTCCCAATCTAGCTCCTGGGTGTCAGTGCGATCAAAGAAATCAGCCAGCTTATCTATATCATCAATGCCAGGCAAGTTAGTGTCTCTTCGCAAGATAGTACCTCCTTTCGGCTGGTGTCATATCCCGCGCTGTCACGAGGTAAGCGCGGCCATGACCTTTGTAGATAAATATCACCGCTAGGTAGCGTCCTGCTTCTGTACGCCCCAGTAAGCGGTAAACATTCTCGCTAGGGTAGGACGTAGAAGGCTTAAGCCGCTGTACTATATGGTGGCGGTCTTCGTAGGCTACCTGCTCCACTTCTTCAGGACTCACGGAGTGCTTAGCAATGTGCCTAATACGGTCGGGCGGCATGATAAACCATGTTATCTTCAATGTATTTCACCTGTGGTATATTATAACACAATGTAGCACTAAATAAAATGAGCAGCTAAATGCTTATCAAAGTAGCCGCGGGGACTTCCTTGTCCCGTAAGGGAAAGAAGTCCCTTTTGGTGGTGGCTGGTCCACCAGGACCTTTTTGGCCGCTTCGCTACGCTACCTCACCCAGCGCTACACCATGCCCCTCCCCCAGGCCAAGGCAGTTCTGACGGACATCGGTACGGAAGAGCTGGCCCACATGGAATTGTCGCCACCCTGGTCTATAACCTAATAAAAGACGCTCCCCTGGAAGAAATAAAAAGGGCCGGCCTGGACGGCTACTATGCCGACCACGACCGCGCCCTCTACTTTGTCAACGCCGCCGGCGCCCCCTGGACGGCCACCTACATCCAGTCCAAGGGCGACCCGGTCACCGACCTGCATGAAAATATGGCCGCCGAGCAGAAGGCCCGTTCTACCTACGAATATCTGATCCAGCTCTCCGACGACCCGGATGTCAGTGATACCTTG
The DNA here is from genome assembly GCF_001594015.1 of Moorella mulderi DSM 14980. Lineage (GTDB taxonomy): Bacteria > Bacillota > DSM-521 > Neomoorellales > Neomoorellaceae > Neomoorella > Neomoorella mulderi. The sequence goes on along the minus strand of NZ_LTBC01000002.1, from coordinate 104,226 downwards.
AAGTTCTTGCGCGAAAGGGAAGTCGTCCACTTCCAGCGCTTCGGTGAGACGTTGAACCTGGTACATGAGTATCTGGAGAGGAAAAAGTACTATTAAAGTTAAATATGGGGGTTAGCCTCCCCCCTATATAATGTTATAAAATGGCTCCTTTATCATTGGACCCTTCCGCTTTGCTCGTTTTACTTACAGGCCTCCCCAGTTTCCAAAGCTTCAACGATATTATTGTATATAGCCTCTGCCATCGCGATCGCTTTCTTAGCATCTTCATGGGTAGCTTCGGGCCAGTCACCAGGGTAACGACCTTCAGTAACCCAATCGCTTAACCATTCAAGCTCTATACCAGCAAAGGCGGCCTTATCTTCATCCGGAAAAAGCTCGATTAGGTACTCAAGGTCATGTTTATATGCAAACTCAATTCCTGTGCTGATCAAAAACGCCTTCAAGCTTTTTTCCGCGCATTGTTGCGCCAAGTAACATGCCACGCCATACTCCGGCCCTTCCCTATCCGTAAAAGCCAGCCGGGCTACCCGTAAATCCCCCTTAGCTTTTTTCAACCACTTGAGCGCCTCTTGTTTCCTTTCCTCAACGTTCATACATCACGACCCCTTCTTTAAGAGCAGGATGATAAACTGTCCACCAGGAGTCTTTATGTTTGTTAATGTCAGAAAGGCTGGCAACTATAACATCCTTGGGCACCTTGAACTCCCGCAGTTCTTTGCGGATTGCCACCTGCATCTGACGTTTTTTTTCCCGAGCACAGTCCATTATGACTAGGATATCTACATCGCTGTTTGGCCCTGCTTCTCCTTTAGCCCAGGAGCCGAAAACAATAATCTTTTCTGGATTAAATTTCTCTTCTATACGCTTTGCCATAGAATAAATAATTTTTTCATCCACCAGATCCATCCCCCCGGGATATTAGTTACCAGGCATTTCTTCCACTATTTTACACTAATATAATTAAACATTCAACAGACAATACCAGATAATGATTTCCCCGGGGCTTATAGTGCCTTGTTGCGATGTCATTTTATTACTGTTACTGGTTTTTCTGGTTATATATTTCTCTGAGAAATAACCTGGGCGCCTACCTTCCTACCTTGACATTACTCATCTTCTTCAAATCCATAGTCCTTAAATTTCAACGTACGACAGTTTTCCGTAACTGTTCTAATTACAATTTCCGGTAACCCTTCCGGAATTTCAGCTTCTATCTCCAGGGTTACTGTTACCCTAGCCCCCATACCTGTCCGTTTCGGGGTTAACCGGAGGCCTGCCGGCAAACCTGGGTGGTATTTCAATAAAACCTTGGTAATCAAAACCGCCACCGGGTTGAGATCGCTGGCATGGGCTTCCAAGCCCAGGCGCTGCAACAACTTCTTGAAGAGCGAGCCCTGGCCAGGGTAATGCAGCCGATTGAACCCCTAGCCTGCACTCCTGAAGAAGTGCAGGTGGAAAAATTGAGGAAGGCCAGCTTCCTTTATGACGTCCTTGCCCGGCAAAAAACCGTAGAATACCGGCTTTAAACAAAAGCGGCAGGAACGCTTTGCCGTTCTTGCCAACAGGAGTAAGGTTTTTTACCTGTTTCTCTTTTTTGGGGGGTTAGTCTTGGATAACAAAATTTGAAGTCCGGCGGGCCCGACGGCGAGCTCCCTGCATCTCTACGCTACCTCACCCAGCGCTACACCATGCCCCTCCCCCAGGCCAAGGCAGTTCTGACGGACATCGGTACGGAAGAGCTGGCCCACATGAAGATCGTGGCTACTCTGGTCTATAACCTGATAAAAGACGCTCCCCTGGAAGAAATAAGAAGGGCCGGCTTGGACGGGTACTATGCCGACCATGACCGCGCCCTCTACTTTGTCAACGCCAGTGGCGCCCCCTGGACGGCCACCTACATCCAGTCCAAGGGTGACCCGGTCACCGATCTCCATGAGAATATGGCCGCCGAGCAGAGCTTTTTTAAAAGCCCATTGCGTTTTATGAAGAATTTCAAAGAAGTAATGCAAGCAGGATTTATTTAAACCGATACTGGTAGAGGTTCTAAAGGAGAAGCCTGCTCTGCGGCCCACTAGGATACCTGCAGTAAAGTTGCCAGGGATAATTGGTATCTGGGAGAAGTGAGGGGGCACGTCTTCTTGACTCCACCATTATCCGCGGCAGAATTCCGGCAGGCGCTCGGGTCGCTCCTCAGCATTGCCCTATCCTCCTGCCGGAGAAGAGCCACTTATAGTATCCCCCTTTTATAGGCTGCTTTGCCATTTACACAAAATGATTTACACTCCCTAAGGTAGGTGTTGCAGCGTGCCGCGAGGTTTCCTGGACACATTTGCCAGGAATAACATATTATATAATATGAACAGGAGGTGTTTTAAGTATGGCCTTGCAAGAACGGCAGGTAGAAAACAACTGGTATTATGTTCCTGATCCTCCGGGGTTAGCTTCCTTACGCAGCCACGGCGGCCAGTTAAGATATATCCTACCTTTCTGGTTTGGCGTAACCGAGACAGGAAGCCTCGTGGATCAAGCCGATACCGAAGGCCTAGCGGCCATCCGGCAATATAATCTCCCTGTGCTGGCCATCGTCCACAACTATTCCAGTCCCCAGTACAGGCCCCTGATACACCGCTTGCTGACTACGCCAAGCTTGCGCCAGACATTGGTAAACAATATCTTAACCCTCATGTACCGCTGGGGTTTCGCCGGCGTCAATATTGATTTTGAATTTGTGCCTCCGGAGGATCGTCCCTTCTTGACCGGCTTTATGCGTCAACTCTCCCAAGCCCTCCGCGCGGCAAGTTATTTAACCACCATTTCCGTACCGGCAGAACTGGAGGATAACCCCCGCCACCCCTTCTCGGGCGCTTTTAGTTATCCGGAACTAGGAGCGCTTAGTGACCAGGTCTATATTCTAGCTTACGACGAACATTTCGCTACACCCGGCCCTATCGCTTCCATTGGTTTTGTCCGTCGGGTACTGGACTATGCTGTAAGCGTTATCCCCCGGGAAAAAATACGTCTCGGTATGGCTGTTTATGGTTACGACTGGGCTGAAGGAGCACCCATTCCAATAACCCTCTCCCACAGCCAAGCCGTAGAGCTTGCTCGCCGCGTGGGTGCCACTATCTATTATGACCAAGCGGCCCAGGAATCCACCTTTAGTTATGTAGAGGATAATATTCCCCATGTAGTATGGTTTGAAGATGTGCGGAGCTTTAGCACAAAGCTAGGCCTGGTGCGGGAGTACAACCTCCCTGGCATCGGTGTCTGGCGCCTGGGCCTGGAAGACCCGCGCATCTGGGAACTGCGAGCCGGGGGATAGAGGCTAGTAACTATCTATCTCCTTCCGTCTCTAGTTTTTTTCTATTTTAGCTTTTTCGCGCCTAAGTCCAAAGAATAAATAAAGACCAGAATCTCAGCCACCATCTGGTACAGTTCGACCGGAATCTCAGACCCGATATCTATCCCCGCTAACATCTCCGCCAGATGGGTGTCCCGGTGAACAGGGACGCCAGCTTCTCTAGCAGTGGTAATGATTTTATCGGCTATAGCCCCCCTACCGGAAGCTACTACCCGGGGGGCTTTATCTTGCTCGCTGTTATATTGCAGGGCTACCGCCTTTCTTACCCCTTCCTGCTCCTTCATGGCTGCGCTTTTCCTTTACCCCCGTTCCGGTGAAACAGGTTAAACCCTCTTATCCAGAAAGCCGATCTGGGAGCTGGTTTCCCCGGAAGCCATTTCCCAGGGTATAAGACACCGGGGAACTATTCCTGGCTGCCATTTATACCCATGCAAATGGTAGCCCATGCGGGCAAAGGCACCCTGAAGAGCCGGCCAGGATTCATTTATCAACCGGCCCACCCATTCCTTCTCCACCCTTCCCTGGACCCTGACCTCCCTCTGCCAGATACTTATTTCCAGCAACAGGCAGCCCAAATTCTCCGTATTAACTAGGATAGAGATATTAAAATTCTGGCGATCAATGGGGATGTTCCCCCTTCTCTCTTTTTTAATCACCAGCTGCCCCCAGTTAGTTACTTCATTGTTTTTCAACAGGGGCAGGGTAAAATAAAGGTAGCTCTGGAGTTCGTTATCCCTACCGCACCATTGGAAAATCAGCTGCCCGGCCAGCTGCCTGACAATCATTTTGCCAGTCTCGAGGAGTTTGCCGCTGGCATCCTGGCCTGTTTGCCGGGTACCATCCCGTATGGCCTGTAAAAGATAGTCCAATTTTTCTATTAGCCCATTCGAAGGGAGGGGCTTGAAAGGGGCGACGCCGTCCCTGGCAGGTAACTGGGAGGATAACAGGTTGCGCAACTGCTCCGCTACCTTTACCTCGCCTTCCTCCGGCTTAAGGACCAGGGAAGCCACCAGGGTCCTGAATTCCTGGTAAAGCAGCCTGGCCTCCTTTCCCCTTTCCCCGGCTAAACCGTCAATTAAATCTGCCAGAAGAGGGATAAAACGGGCCAGGCGCGTCATCCCTGCCTGCCCCGGGTCTTTCTCCCCCAGCATAAACTCCTGCAGGAGCTTGAGGGCGTCTGTCCGGGGCAAGACTCCCAGCTTAAGGGCCTGTAAAACCACTTCAATCCCTTCCTCGTCCTCACTGCCAAGGAGGGCTAGAGCCTGTTTTACCTGTCCCAATAATTCTTGTTGCAATGGGAGCCTGTGGTTGATAAATTTTTGCACCAGGGAACGGTGCAGGGGTGTGTCTTTAAGCCCCAACCGGGCAAGAATTTCCCCGGGGATGTCATTTGTCGTTAACCCGGCCCGGGAAAGGAGTTTGACCATGTAAAGGCTTCCCTGGCGCTCCTGGACCTGCAGGCTGACCAAATCACCTGGGGATAAGAAAAAGGGAGTACGAGCCAGGATCTCCCGACCTTCGAGCTCCAGGATAAAATAGCCCGTTCCCCGCTGGCCGATCACTCTGCCCTGGAGTACCTGCCCCACCTCCCAGGCCAGCCCCCGGCTATCTTTTACGGCCCCTGCCCCGCTGGTAGCTATAGCTTTACCGGCCTCGGTCCTCAGGTCAGTTAAGATCAGGTTCATAGTAAAGCACCCCCAGGTAGTTGGTTGCAGACAGGTACTTAGAACCGGTTGGATAACTATAGACATTCTAACATATCGGAGGACGGGGCATGATTTTAAGTAGAGGCTGGTGTACAAGACGCTCAAACCCGGGCTAAATTACAGCGCCTACTGCAGGCAATCAATCCTCTTGCACTTCACCACCAACTGGAAGAATTACTGGCTAACATCTCAAGAAAATCAAGAAAATAGAGGGGACTAACGTTCAAATGGGCTTTTTCGTACCACAGACCGGACACCCCTGTAAACCCAGGGGTAACTCCAGCCCACATTCTTCCATCAGTTCTGCATCACAAAGAATTTTTTCTGTAGGACCGTCAGTTATTACCCTGCCGTCCTTCAAAACAATTGTTCTCTCGCAAAGCTCAAATACCATGTCTAAATCATGGGTCGCAATTATCTTCGTATGGGTAAAGCTTTGAAGAAGTCTTATTAAACGGCGTCTTGATTTCGGATCAAGGGATGACGTTGGTTCATCCATAACAAGAATATCAGGATTCATGGCCAAAACCGTCGCAATAGCTGCTGCGCGCTTTTCACCACCTGAAAGCTTGTACGGCGGTCTATCCTTCAAATGTAGAATTCCAACAGTATTGAGTGAGCTAATTACCCTCTTTTCAACCTCTTCCTCAGGTAATTTATAGTTGCGCGGCCCAAAGGCTACATCATCATAAACGGTGGTCATAAATAACTGGTCATCCGGGTCTTGAAAAACCATCCCCACCCTTTGCCGGATCAACGGCAATGTTTTCTTGGTTACCGGCACATCACCTATCCTGATTTCTCCTTCATCTGGAAACAATACCCCGGCAAGGTGCATCAACAATGTCGACTTGCCTGCACCATTCGCGCCTACAATTCCAACGGATTCTCCGTGGGTAATCCTGAAAGCAACTCCGTTCAACGCCTGGCGTCCATCAGGGTACTTATACTTTAAATTATTTGCTTGTATAATATGATGGCTCATTTATCTCCTTACTCCCATCATTACCCAACCTATCATCTCCGGAATGTTGAAGTAGCGTATTATTACAAAAGATAAACTCCATCCGGCGAAGTACAGGATGTCGCCAATACCAATTCCTTTTTCTCTTCCGGTATGATATTCTCCTGTAAATCCCCGGCAGCACATTGAACGGTAAACACGTTGGGCCCTTTCTATCGACCTGATAAGTAAGTGTCCCGTTAACGAACCCCAATCTCTAAATTTGATGCCTTTTTCACCCGCAGAGCGCAATGAATAGGCACGTACCACACGGCCAGCTTCCTCAACCAGCACCGCGATATACCTGTATGTTAGCAGAAGTTGGATAATAAATACCCCAGGTATCCTTATGGTTCTTAGCGCTGAGGCGATTCTCGTCATTCCAGTGGTGGCTATGAGAATGAGTGCTGCCAGTATTGTTAAAAAACCTTTAATTAAGATTGCAAAAAAAGAAACCCAGCCTCCCGAAATAGTAATCCATGGCAACACTAGCATCGGGCTTTTATCGTATATGGGGTTAAATAATCCGATGCCGATTATCAAAGGTAAAGCCAAGAGTACCCTTTTGAAAACCGGGACCATGGGAATATCTGCCAGTGTCATGATAATAACAGGGTAAAATATAAGTGGCAACATACCACTTAACTCGTAATTACTAAAGGATACAGTTACTAGCAAATATGCGCCCGTTGTTAACACTTTCATAAGCGGGTGCACATCATGTATAATAGATTTCTTATCTGCAAATTCGTCAAGTATTCTTATATTATATAATGATTCCGCCGGATTGGACATCACCTATCATCCCATTATAATTATATTATATAAGTTTTGGCGGGGTTTAAAGCCCCGCCTTGTTGCTTTTACTCTAAACTGCGCTTGCTTTTTCCCTCTTTTTAATTGATCTTATAATAAGACCTGTTATTGCAGCTAAAAGCAAAGTCATTGCGCCGCCAATCAATCCCGATACGCTAGTCCCGGCATTAACCGCCGGCCATGCCTCTTCAGTCTCGGGAGCATCAGTACTTACTTTCTTAAAGCTGTAGTCAGGCAAAAACGCGATTTTCTCCTGAATAGAAGCCAGCGTTTGATGAATACCGTCCGGAGCCTCGAGTTCCTCTTTACCTGAAGTGTTTAACATAGACCATTCCAATCCATCGGGATATGTAGATGCAAACCATGAGAAAACACCACCAGTTATAATTGCAACAATGGCAAGGCCGGCAAGGACCTTCTTGAGGGGAAGACCGCCCAGCTTCTCACCCGATGCTGCCTTCTCAATTATTTCAGGGCGGGCTTTCCAAATGAAGGCGACAACAGCAGCAGTTACGAGGCCTTCTACCAATCCGATAGCAAGGTGAATGGGCTGCATCAACAAAACAAACGTGCTGAAGGGCAACTCTGTTATACCCGAAAACAGGGTTTCTAGAACTACACTGAACGCTCCCAGCTGCAAGCCTACTATTGCAGCCAGTAGTGACCCGGCAAATATGCGTCCAGTTGAGTACCCTTTGCGAATAATCAATTTATAAATCAGGGGATATGCAATAAAGCATGTATAAAAACCAAGATTAAAAATGTTGCATCCCAATGCTAGCAGGCCACCGTCGGCAAAAAAAAGTGCTTGGATAACTAAAACAGATGCCATGGTTAGAAAACCAGCATAAGGACCCAGCAATATAGCCAGTAGCATGCCTCCTCCTAAATGGCCGCTGGATCCGGTACCCGGAATTGTAAAGTTAATCATTTGGGCCGCGAATACAAATGCACCTACTACCCCCATTAAAGGTATTTTTTGCTCATCTAATTCATTTTGAACCTTTTTAATTGAATAAGCTGCGACTCCTGCCGTCACTGCCCACATGGTTCCACCTACAGCCGGTGAAAGCAGGGCATCTGCCATATGCATACGTTTTTCCTCCTTCAATTATTTAAGTCTCCGGTTGCGCAGGCCTAGTCTATCTCCATGACCACCCCTCCCAGGTCAACCAACTTGTGTTAAAAATAAAATAAACCATGGAAGATGTCCGGTTTATACCGTAACGACCTCCATGGTCGAGATTTAGCAACCTCCTTGGTTGCCTATTGCTTTAATAATTATATAACAAACCAAAATAACATTCAAGATTTCGCGGGCTCTATGTCAATATTGGAAAGCAAGTTCGCCTGCTTTTTACAAGGGCACGACCACGGGGATGTCTGCCAGTCTTTCCACCGCTACCCGAACTCCGTAGACGCCGGCGATGTTTTCCGGAGTCATGATTTCCATCCCCCCGCAAGCAAATACGGTCCTGTTCTTCAGGAGCAGGAATTTATCCGCAAACCGCAAGGCAAGGTTTAAGTCATGCATTACGACCACCACTGCAATGTTTCGCTCCCTGGCAGCTTTTTTGACTATTGTTAGCACCTCGAACTGATTCTTCAGATCCAGGTTGCTAGTGGGCTCGTCCAGCAAAAGCACCCGGGGTTCCTGGGCCAGGGCCCTGGCAATGACCACCTTTTGCAGTTCTCCCCCGCTCAATTCATCCAGGTAGCGCAGGGAAAACTCTTCCAGGCCAAGAATGCTCAACACATTCCGGACGATTTCCAGGTCTCTTGCGGTTGTACCCCACTTGATGTGGGGTTTCCTGCCCAAAAGCACGGCGTCGAAGACCGTAAACCGGGCGCTTTCGTATCTTTGCGCCACGTACCCCAGGCGGCGGGCAACTTCCCGTGGACTGAGGGCAAACAGGTCTTCTTTTTCAATGAGAATTGTCCCTGTTTCTGGCTTTAAAATCCTGTTCAGGCACTTGAGCAGGGTGGACTTCCCGGCGCCGTTGTTGCCTAGTATAGCAAAAAATTCCCCCCTGTTGACTTCAAATTTGATATCCCTTAAAACGGTCCGGCTGCTGTAACTGAATTCCACCCCGTCTACAGACAAGATCATCTTTTGCCGTACCCCCTGGAGAGAAGGTAAAGGAACAGGGGGGCACCCATAAAAGAGGTAATCGCCCCCACCGGCAAAACAACCGGGGAAACAACGGTCCTGGCTAGGGTATCGGAAGCAAGCAGCAAAAGCCCTCCCATTACGCTGGAAGCAGGGATCAGGAAACGGTGATCGCCGCCCAGCACCCTTCTCATCATGTGCGGGCCGACCAGGCCGATAAAGCCGATGATGCCCAGAAAGGAAACAGTTACCGCCGTGACCAGGGAGGCCGCGAACATCCCGGTCAACCTGATTCTCTCTACATCAACACCGAGCCCTTTGGCCGTCTCCTCCCCGCCGTCCAGAGCGTTGTAATTCCACCGGTTAGCCATAAAGTAGAGCAGCGCGGCAAAGGTTAGCGCGGCCATGATTTCCAGATCCCGCCAGGAAGCCCGGCCGATGTCGCCGAAGGTCCAGAAAACAATCGAAGCCACCTGCACGTCGCTGGCAAAAAACTGCAGGATAATGGTGGCGGCTGAAAAAAGGGAGCCCAGGGCCACCCCCGCCAGAACCATTGCTTCGGGAGTGACCCCCCTGACCTGGGCCAGGAAGAGAACCACCAGGGTCGTCGCCATCGCCCCCACAAAGGCGGAAATGGTGACAAGGTAGGGGTTGTTGATGATGACTGCATCGGCGCTGGTGCTGTGGGTGCTCCCCGCCCCCAGGGCAATGATGGCCACGGCGGCGCCAAAGGCCGCACCCTGCGAAATGCCTAAGGTGAAGGGGGACGCCAGGGGATTGCGCAAGAGGTTTTGCATCACGCAACCCGCCACGGAAAGGCCGACCCCGGCAGTGACCGCCGCCAGCACCCGGGGCAGCCGGATATTCCAGATAATGATATTTAAACGTCCCTCTGCTTTGCCCAGCAGCGTCAGCAGCACCTGGGCCGGCGAAAGCTCCGCCGACCCGGCGTTGATGGCGTAGACACCCAGCAGGACAGTCAAAAGGATGAGCAGGCAAATGATGAAAACTTTTCTTTGGGTATACTTAAGGTAACTTTCCGGGATGTTTTCCATTACTACCTGCCGCATATTTTTCTATCTCCTCGAGTATTACGGATTAGCAAGATCAAGCTTCTTGAATCCACCGTAATCTTTCGCCATCTGTTCATATAAAGGTTTGCCCAAAAGGAACTGGTAAATCTCATCGGCCTTTTGGGCCGGGTCGATATCCTTAAATTGTTCGGGGTAAATCACTTTTCCGGCGTAGTAGGCGTCGGCAATGGCGGTTCCGATGTTTGTGGTGTAGTAATTATAAGGAATCTGGCCGTAAACCTGGCCTGTTTTGACCGCCTTCAAGGACAGGTAAAACTGCGGGTTTTTCTTGTAGTCTTCCCGCACCAGGGAGAAGCCCCCTTCATCGATGAAAATGATATCGGGGTCCCAGCTCAGAAGTTTCTCCCTTTCAATCATGACACTCCCCGTTTTACCCGTTTCGTCAACCACATTCCGGGCATTGACAGCTACAAAGGGCGGATATTTGGCCTGGGTGCTTTCGATACCGTGTACTCCCTTCATACCCAGAGCGCCTACATAAACTTTGGGTTTTTTGTCTTCAGGGATATCCTTCGTCCTATCATGCAAATCCTGCTGGCATTTTTGCAGGTAATCAACTAATTCCCGGGCCCTTTCTTCACTGCCGGTAATTTTCCCAATCAGCTCAAGGGACTTATAAACGTCCTCGTCAAAAGTGGCCAGCCTGCCGTAGCTCAGCACCACTACCGGAATGTTCGTTTTGGCCTGCAGTTCATCTGCCCGCGACCTGTCTACCAGGTAGGCAACAAAAATTACGTCCGGATTGACGTTGACCAGCTTTTCCGCGTCCGGGGTGGAATCGGGCCCTCCCTGGCCAATGGTTGGCAAATTTTTTAATTCTGGGTGGGCTAAAATATACGGCCGGCCAGTGGGCTGCTGCTTTTCCAGGTTCTCCACGCCCACCACCTTATCCGCGCCGTTCACATAACAAACCAGCCGCAGGGCACCTGGGCCGATGGCCACCACCTTCTTTACCGGTACGGGAACTTCCACCTGCCGGCCGGCCAGGTCGGTGACAACGGTTTTCTGCTGTGCCGCCGTATCCTGCCCGGGCGCTTTAGCGCCGCACCCACCCAGGATAATGATGGTAATCAGCAGGGCAATGAGCATAGCCACTGCCTTCAATGCCTTTGTCCGCATTTATTTCTCCTCCCTTTTTTGAATTACTGTATAAAAACTCGTTTTCCGTAACCTCTTCCGCTGCAAGGCATCCCCCCTTCGCCACACATCCCTACATGCAACACATATCCCGGCAGGCATACAACTTCTACCTGTTCTCGCCAGTAAAAGCAGGGGCTTCGTCCTTTCTGAACCCCCTCAAATTTTTATTTTTTGAACCAACCAATACGTACCCCAGAAATACTATCCAAATCAGAAGAATAGGGTTTTATGTCCAAAAGGGGGCTTCCATCCACAGCGTCGAGTCCGCTCACCAGCAGGCGGTTTCCTTTCACTTCCAGCAACTCAACCACACAAAAGGCGATGGGGTTGGGGCGGGAAGGTGAGCGGCAGGCAAAAACGCCGCGTATCTCCGGGCCAAAGGGCGTTTTGGTCTGCAGCGTGTTCCGGTTTGCAAGATGGCACCAGTAAAGAATAATTAGGTGGGTTGCCTGGTCCACATCCTTTAATCCTTCCGCAAACTGGGCGTAAATCTCCAGCTCTGCCAGCTGGTCAGAAAAACGCCCCTGGAATGGTGCCTCTTGAAGTGTGCGGTAAGGGCTACTGATTTTCCCGATAGGTACCAGCTCCAAAGAACCACCTCCTCGCCTTCTAAGCTCTGCCCGCCAAAAACTCCTCAACTAAAATGGCACCTCAACAAATGCCCCTCCCCCACCTCCTTCAAAACGGGCTCATCTTGCCGGCAAACGTCGCGGGCCTCAGGGCAGCGGGGGTGAAAGCGGCAACCCGCAGGAGGCCTTGCCGGGTCGGGCGTCTCGCCCCGTACCACCGGTTTTCGACCGGTTCTTTGCCGCGGGTCTGGCTCCGGCACCGCGCGCAAAAGCGCCCGGCTGTAGGGGTGGCGGGCCTGTGATACGAGGCCTTCTGCCGGCAGAATCTCCACGATCTTGCCCAGGTACATTACCGCCACCCGGTCGGCCAGGTAGTTCACCGCCGCCAGGTCGTGGGAGATGAAGAGGTATGAAAGATTGAGCCGTCTTTTCAGCCCCCGCAACAGATTCAAGATCTGCGCCCGGATGGAAACGTCCAGGCTGGAAACGGGCTCGTCGCAGACCACCAGTTCCGGCTGCAGGGCCAGGGCCCGGGCGATGTTGATGCGCTGGCGCTGGCCCCCGCTGAATTCGTGCGGGTATTTCCACGCATCCCCAGGTTCCAGGCCGACAAGGGTTAATAGTTCGGCCACCCGCTCCTGGCGCTCCCTTTTAGCCACGCCGAAATTGGCCAGGGGTTCCTCAATGATTGCCCCCACCGTCCGGCGCGGGTTGAGGGAGGAAGAAGAGTCCTGGAAGATGATCTGGAAGCGGCGGCGCAGCTCCCGCAGCTTTCTCCCCGTCCAGCCGGTGATCTCCTCGCCGGCCAAAAGGATTTTTCCGGCCGTGGGTTCTTCCAGCCGCACCACCAGCCGCCCCAGGGTGCTCTTGCCGCAGCCGCTTTCCCCCACCAGGCCCAGGGTTTCTCCCCGCGCCAAGGCGAATGTGACGCCGTCCACCGCCCGCACCTTTTCCCGGTGACCCGCAAATATCCCCCTTTTCCCGGCGTAGTGCTTCACCAGTTCCCTTACCTCTAAGAGGGTCACCTGCGCCCAGCCTCCCCTGGACAACTCCGGGAAATGCGGTGGCAGGCTGCCGCGTGGTCCGGCCCGATCTCCCGCAATTCCGGCTTCTTTCCCCGGCACTCCGTGTGCGCCTCGGGGCAGCGGGGGAGGAAGGCGCAATGGGCCGGGAGATTTAGAAGCGCCGGCGGCTGTCCCCCGATGGGCACCAGTTCTTCCTTGCCCAGGCGCGGCACGGAACGGAGCAAAGCCCGGGTGTAGGGATGGGCGGGACGGTCAAATATTTGTACCACCGAACCGCGTTCCACAATCGATCCGGCGTACATCACCGCCACTTCGTCGGCCATGGCCGCGACCACCCCCAGGTCGTGGGTGATGAGGATGATTGCCATCCCCATCTCTTCCTGCAGCCGCTTCAGTTCCGCCAGGATCTGGGCCTGGACGGTAACATCCAGGGCAGTGGTGGGCTCATCGGCAATCAAGACCTTCGGGCGCATCGAGATCGCCATGGCCATCATCACCCGCTGGCGCATGCCCCCGGAAAGCTGAAAAGGGTATAAGCGCATGAGCCTTTCAGGGTCGGGCAGGCCCAGGCGAAAAAGAAGCTCCACCGCGCGACGCCGCGCTTCAGCCCGGGAGACCTCTTCATGAGAGACAATGGTTTCCGCAAGCTGCGTACCAATGGTTAAAACCGGGTTCAGGGAGGTCAGCGGGTCCTGAAAAACAAGTGCTATTTCCCTGCCCCGTACCTGCCGCAACTGCCCTGGGGGGATCTTAAGCAGGTCGTGGCCGTTTAACCAGACTTCCCCGGAGAGAATTCTTCCCGGCGGCTCAATTAGCCGCAGGATGGACAGGGCCGTAACACTCTTGCCGCAACCGCTCTCCCCTACCAGCCCCAAGAGCTTCCCAGGCTCCACCTCAAAACTAACCCTATCCACAGCCTTGATGACGCCAAGCCGAGTGTAAAAATAGGTAGAGAGATTTTTTATCTTTAAAACAGGAGCTGAAGACACCCCGCTAAGCCCCTTTCTGCCCTCTTTAAAAACAACAATCCATTGAAAGCGTGCTCTGCCATTTTCATTCACAAGAGCAAAAAGTTACTTTCAAGAAAGGGTTCGTGAACCACTTAAATCCTAGTATCTTGACTTTGCTCAATTCGGTAGCCTGCAAGAACTTCTGTCGTCGACCAACCTAAATCCTGGTATTCCCCCTCGGATCTAGAGCATCCCTGAGCCCATCACCTAAGAGATTAAAGGCCAGGGCCACCGTCATGATGGCAAGTCCGGGGTAAATCATCAGCTGGGGCGCCGCCTGCATGTAAGGTCGACCGTCGCTTAGCATGGCCCCCCACTCCGGCGCGGGCGGCTGAGCACCGAGGCCCAGGAAGGAAAGCCCAGATATGGCCAGGATGAGCTTACCCATGTCTAACGTAGCCAGAACGATCATCGGGGAGAGTACATTGGGTAGGATATGCCTGGCAATAATACCTAATTCCGATGTCCCGCAGGCCCGGGCCGCCAGTATAAACTCCTTCTCTTTCACCGAAAGGACCATCCCCCGTACGACCCGGGCATATCCCACCCACCAGACGGCAGAAAGCGCCAGCATCACGTTTAAAAGGCCCGGTCCCAGGGTCCCGGCAATGACCAGCGCCAGGATAAGGCCCGGAAAAGCCAGCAGTATATCAACAAATCGCATAATAAGGTTGTCCACCCACCCCCCACAGTAGCCCGCCAAGGTACCCAGGGGGATACCAATAAGCATAATAGCCCACAAAGCTAAAGCTGCCGTGCTAAGTGAAGCTCTCGCTCCATAGATTAACCGCGATAAAAGGCACCGCCCCAGGTGGTCGGTGCCCAGGGGGTATTGTGTACCCGGTGGTGCCAGGCGATGTTGGAGATCCACCTTGGTGGGGTCATTGGGAGCAATATAAGGCGCAAAGACTGCCACGGCCATCACGGCCAGGATGATAATAAGGCCTAAAAGAGCCAACCTGTCCTGCAGGAGTCTTTCCAGCGCGGCGGCCGAGCCACCACGCGAGACCGTTTCCGCCTGGCCCGCTGACTCCACAGTAGCGGGATAACCGGCAACCCCAGCACCGAAATTTCTCGACAGGCCCACCAGCTACTTCCCCCTTTCCAGGCGGATGCGCGGGTCAAGGAAAACGTAGGATACATCCACCAGAAGGTTCACCAGGACAAAAACGACAGCCATAAAAAGAACATATCCCTGGATCACCGGGTAATCCCGGTTGAAAATAGCATCCACGGCAAACTTCCCCACGCCCGGCCAGGCAAAGATGGTTTCCACAATTACCGCTCCCCCCAAAAGATGTCCGAAGCTCATGCCCAAAAGCGTCACCGTGGGCAAAAGGGCGTTCTTCAAGGCGTGGCGCCCGATCACCCACTTTTCTTTCAAACCCTTAGCCCGGGCCACCTTGATGTAGTCCTGTCCCAACACGTCCAGCATGCTGGCACGTAAGATCCGGGCGTAGACGGCAGCCATGCCAAACCCTAAGGTTACCGCTGGCAACACTAGATGCTGTGGCCCGCCCCGGCCCATTACCGGAAGCACCCCCAGTTTCACCCCGAAAAAGTAGATGAGCACAAGCCCCAGCCAGAAGCCAGGAAGCGAAGCACCCAGAAGAGCACTTAGGCGGCTTAAGTGGTCAAGGAAAGCGTGTCGGTAAAGGGCAGAGAGGATCCCCGCCGGCAGGGCAAGACATACCATTAAGACCATAGCCGCGCAGGTGAGTTCCAGGGTGGCCGGAAAGCGGGACAGAATTTCTTCCGCCACTGGCCGCCCGGTGCGAAAAGACTTACCCAGGTCCCCGTGCAACACCCGCCACAGCCAGCGCCCGTACTGTACGTAAAGGGGGGCGTTCAAGCCCAGCTCTTTCCGTAAGGCCTCCAGAGTCTCCCTGGTGGGCTCCACCCCGCCGGAGCGTAAGATAAGCTCCGCCGGGTCGCCGGGTGCCAGGTTGATTAGTCCGAAGGTGATGATGGAAACCCCTAGCATTACAACACCAAGAAATACCAAGCGCTTTAGAAAGTAACCCCCCACTGCTGCTCGCCAACTCCCGGACAAAAATAAGAGCCATGGAACCTCCCCTCCTCCATTTTTAAGGGGATTAGGCCTCCGTGGCCCATATACAGAAAAAAGCACCACTTGGATGCTGCCTTCGCGCAGACTCAACACCTTCGTGGTGCTTATCATTCTTCCTTGCTTCCTTAATTTTGCTGCCCGGCGGCTCCGGCCGCTTTTCTACTCTTGATTATATTCGCTACCTATCCTTAATTTCCTTCTAAACTAAAGTTCGACCATCCTGAAAGAAAACCCATGGATAACCAAAATATGTCATCAATGTCCGGAAAAAGTTGAGCAACAGCAGCCGTTTTGAAGTCCTGGGTACGGCTATCGCCAGGTTAAAGGAACACATTGAACCTCTGGCCTGCACTCCCGAAAAGGTGCAGGTGGAAAAATTGAGCAAGGCCAGCTTCCTTTACGACGTCCTGGTCAGGCAAAAAACCGTGGAATACCGGCTCTAAACAATAGCGTCAAGCCGCTTTGGCGTTCCTGCCGTATATTCAGGAGGTAATTGTTTTAGATTGATTATTATTTTTATTGCGTATTTAGTCATCTTGCTGATCTAGGCAGGATTTTAACGCCTTCTTGTCGTATAACACTAGCATATCTTGCTAATAGTTTTAGGCGATGGAGTTCGCCTTAAATCTGCAGCAAGCAGTGATGACTCCTACCAAAAAGCGGGCTAATTTTATACCCGGAAGGTAGGATTTTTTTATGGGTTTTGCAACTCCATGTGGGGGTGATAAGTTGATCTACATATATATTGGTATTTTTGGCTTTCTGGGGGCCATAGCCAGGTTTGAACTTGGCCGCTTCATTGCTATCTTATGGCCCTCAACCTTTCCTTTAGGAACCCTTATAATAAACATTTTGGGATGTTTCGCTATGGGCTTTATTCTTACCTATAGCTTAGAACGCTTAACCTTAAGTCCCGAATTAAGGCTGGGTATAACAACAGGCTTTATTGGCGCTTTTACGACCTTCTCCACCTTTAGTGTGGAGACGATAACCCTTTTAACTAGCGGTCATAAAGCTTATGCCGCCATCTATGTTCTGGTATCCACTTTAGGAGGCTTAACTGCCGTGAGGGCGGGAATAATCCTGACCAGAATACCAATTTTGTCGGCATTTAAAGTACAGCAAACCGGGGCAGAAACAGGTAGGAGATAGGAATGCAGTATTTATATGTAGGACTGGGCGGGTTTTTGGGTGCCATTACTCGATACGCTTTAGGACAGGCATTATCGGCAAGAAGCAGGGGTAATTTTCCTACAGGCACTCTAATAATTAACCTAACTGGCGCTTTTTTGTTAGGACTACTTTTAGGCACACCGGCATCTGCCCATAGATTTGGCACCAGCTTGACGTTAGCGCTAGCTACGGGGTTTTTAGGCGCTTATACTACCTTCTCTACCTTTTCATATGAAGTTGTCCGGCTTCTGGAAGATGGGGAAGTTATAAATGCTTTAACCTATTTACTGGGCAGCATCATCTTAGGTCTTTTGTTTGCCCTGGCAGGGCGTGCTATCAATCTAATCTAATCCCTTCAATCCCGGCGTTAAATTACACTTAACCCGTCTCGCCCCCCTTATTCCCCCCTTTCTCTCCGCTTTCACTCCGCTTTTGTGCCTATTTTCACAATTAAATATAATTTAACCCTCCCTCTTCAACGCTTTTTTCATAAGTTATCCTCATGTAAGATAATCTCTACATCAGACACCGTTATCAGCCCCTGGGATACTATGGCTTGTACCTGCGGTAAGACAGAAGCAACTTTTTCAGCTCTATCAACTGCCTCGACAATCACAGGCAAGTCATAAGAAAGGTCTAGCATCCGGGCCGCATAAATACTATTTCGCTTACCGTAGCCTTCTATACCACGGCTAACAGTCCAACGCCGTAACCCAGCAATTCACCTAGCCCGGTAACGAACCCAACGACTGCCCCGCTGGCTCCCAGCACAGCCAGGAAAGGCCCAGTAATACTGCGCGCCCCTTCATAGGTCATATCGGAAAGCAGGCTAACAATCCCGAGTAAGATAATAAATTTAAATGCCTTTTGTAGCGAGAGGGTTATTTTTTTACCTTTACTTTGTTCCTCCCCCAGGAAACCTCCTTTGAAATATTAATAGCACCAAAATAAAGGGAATAAATGACTCCTGCCTGAATTATCCAGACAGGAGTCATCAGCGCTATGAGCGCATTTTCGAGATTTCTCGGGGCCGACTCCTTGGCCTCGGAGTTGCTCTGCGAGCATGAAGGCATTTGTTTAAGCCTGGTCCTGCAAAGGTATCGAGATGCTAATGTGGGTACCTTTACCCGGTGCGGTGTTAATTTTCATCTCACCGTTTAAGAGCTGGACCCTCTCGCGAATACCTACCAGCCCGTAACCGTTACAATCTTTATCGCCCTGGACAGAATTTAGATCAAATCCCTTCCCCATATCGCGAATCGAAATTGTGATCTTATCGGGCAGCATCTCCATTTTAACCAGGGCGCTGTTGACCTGGGCATGTTTTTTAATGTTGTTAACTGCCTCTTGAATAATGCGAAAAAGTGCTGCCTCAACGGTGCTATCCAGACGGCGCTCCTGCCCGAAGAAAAGAAACTCAATTTCCAGCCCGTACTGTTCCTTATATGTGGCAAAGTACCGCTTCAACGCCGGGGCCAGGCCCAAATCATCGAGGACCATGGGCCGCAGGTCAAAAATAATCTTGCGGACGTCTTGCAAACTGAGCATGACAATATTTTGCAGGGCCAGCAATTCCTCCCGGATTTTACCCGGGTCCTTGTCTAAAAGTTTAAGACAATATTCGGCCCGCATAACGATGTTAGCCATGGATTGGGCCGGGCCGTCGTGAATTTCCCGGGCAACACGCTTGCGCTCTTCTTCCTGGGCCCGGATAATACTAAGGGCCATTTGTTGTGTTTGTTGCAGTTCACCAAGTTTTAAACTCAAATCGTGGAGTCCGCCGTTTAAATAAGTGAGGACCACCCCTACCTGGGAGATCAGCTTTTCTGCTCTTTGGACGGTAGTTTGTAAACGGCGCAAGCTCATTTCCAAATGATTGCGCCGGTATTGCAACACTTTTTCCTTTTCCCTGAGCTTAATAAGTTCAATTTGCAAATTATAGGCCGTATCGTAGGCGGTTTTGATATCTTGCTCGGTATAGCGGTTAAAGTCTCTACTTACCTCTGCCAAACGCAACCGGGCTCTTTTTTCCGCCCGCTCCAGCTTATCGACCTCCGTTATAATGGCATTCAACTCATTCTTGACTGCTGTCAATTCACTACTAACCAGGTTCACCTCAGTGCGTGTATTTTCAGCAATATCATAAAGCTGAGCCTGACTGCGCTCAATGGCTTCGATAGTTTCTTTGACGATGCGATCCAGGGTACTGATGGGCTCACCTCGCACCACAGGATTTAAGTTTTATACTGCCAGGCTAAAGCTTTAAGGCGTTCGATCATCCGTAATAGCTTTTTGGTCAGGGAATCAATCTCTTGCCAGTCGGCTAAGGGTAACTGGCCGTCACTGCTTAAGCTGCCCTGTAACAATTTATTTAAGGCAGGGAGATAATCACCGAAATCCTTGGTTAAGGTATGGGAAGCAGTTGCCAACCATTCCAATTCCCCCTGGATTTCGAGTTCTACTTCTTTCTTTCCTTGGAGAATCTGCCTGAGCTCCACCCACGTCCTAGTGGAAGTAGCCAAATTGTCTTGTAACGCTCCGACCTGGAGCAGGCTTTTTTCCAGCGCCTCCCGGTTAGCCCTGCAAGCATCCATCAGCGCTATGAGTTCCAGCCTGAGATCTTTTAGATAAGTGTATGTATCTCGCAGTGCCTGGCTTAAGTTTTCGGCAGCGGCGGTTAACCCCTCATTCCCCGATTTTGCCGCCTCTAAGGCCACCTCGACCACGAAGGGAGCCAAATGATCGCTAAGCGCCGCCAGGTTAGCAATACCCGCTGACCAGAGCTCTCCCTTCTCCAAAAGTAGTGCTTGTAATTTTTGGCTTTCAGCCAGTTCATGGTAAAAGTCGTTTAGTTTGCTGGTGGCCGCTCTAACAACCGTGGCTCCCTTTTCGCCGGCCTCTAAAGCATTGTTTGTCAGGTTGAAACTCGCGTTTTGGTGCTCGCTGGTTTGCTGGAAGCGATTTGCCAATTGTTCTGCCAGGGAAGCTGACAGCGCCAAAGCCTTTAGCTGTTCCTCTGCATTTTCTTTCAGGCAAGCCAGGTTGCGGAGGAAACGGCTATTGGTGCGGCCTGCCGTTTGGAGGGAACTCTGGAGTTGCTCCATTCCTTTCTGCACATCGGCAATATTTATTTTAACTGACTGGATTAAGTTGGCTAAATGAAAAGACATAGTGTTAAAGGAATTGGCGAGATCGCCCAATTCATCTCCACCCAAAACGTTTGCCCGGGAAGAAAAATCGCCGGCAGAAACCAGTTCTGCGGCAGCCGTTAATTCGGCTAAGGGTTTTTGCAGGATTCGCTTGGTAAGTATGGCTGCTAAAAAAATACCGGCCAGAACAGCGGCCAGGGCAAACAAAGCCCAATCAACAGCCATAGCTAAAGTGGAATTTTTTAATTGCGCCGGGTTAAGGCCTAAGCGAACATAACCAATAGTCTCGCCCCCAAAGGGCGTGATGGGAGCCGTGAATTCGTTTGCGGCTGCTGCCGTCTTGACGCCAACTGTCTTACCGCCGGCGGGAGAATTAGTAGTACTGGCGGCTAGCACCCTGCCGCTGCCATCAGTAATGATTACATACTCTATGTTACCATAAGACTTAAGCTTGTGAACAAGATCTGTTAAAAAATCAAGGTTTCCTAATAAAATATATTCGGCAGCAAACAGAGCTACTGTACGGGCAATTTCCTGGCCTTTCCCCTGGTATTCCCGGCGGATCAAGGCCTGTTCACGAAGAAAAAAAGAGGACCCGACCACGGGGATTATAAAGAGTAATAGTGAACCCAAGGCTAGAGCTATTTTGTTGATAACCGAAATACGCCTGCTACCAATAGCCAAGTTAATTCCTTTAAGCATACGGCTCCTCCCTATCATCAAACACTAACCTGTCACCCGTTCTGGTGTTAGTTTGCTTAAGCCGCCCCGCCGGTAGTTCCACCACCAGCCTGGAGCGACGGATTAGGGGACTAAAGCGAAACGGGTGCAAATTGGCCAGGGTAAAAAGAACCTGGCCATCGGCAGCGACAAAGAGCACGTCCAGGGGAAATTTAAGAAAACAAGTATGGATTGCCTGGCAGGGTAACAAAACTAAAGCTTCTTCCTCACCCACGGCCGGGCGCCCCATCCACCCTAACAACCGCTCGTAAAAGGTGCGGGCCACGCGAACTTCTTTGGCCAGCACTACCTGTTTGGTAACGTTAAATATAATTATTTTAATCACCCCATATCCGGCTAGACCGGCCGTTTAAACACCCTTATTTAATAAAATACTTCGTAATCTGAATTACTGCCGGGCCCAACAAAACTACAAAAATGGCCGGGAAGATGAAAAAGACCATGGGTATCAGCATTTTTACCGGCGCTTTCATAGCCAGTTCTTCAGCCCGCTGGCGGCGTTTAAGGCGAATTTGTTCCGCCTGCAACCGGAGGACGTTACCGATGCTTAAGCCCAGTTGGTCGGCAAGGATTACTGCGCCTGTAAAAGAAGCCAGATCGTGTACCCCGGTACGACCTGACAAATCGCGCAGGGCTTCGGCCCTGGGCTTACCCATTCTTATCTCCTGCAGGGTAAGGCCAAATTCCTCCGCCAGGGGACCTTTACTCTTCTCCACTACCTTAAGTAAAGCACCGTCAAAACCGAGGCCGGCCTCAACACTTACCGTCAAAAGGTCCAAAACGTCAGGCAGGCTCTTTTCTATTGCCTGCTGTCGCTGCCGGCCTTTGACTTGCAGGTAAAAATCCGGCCCGTACCATCCGGCCAGCAGCCCCAGTAAACTAAGGATAAATATACTCTGAACTTGTTGTACCAAACTCGTTCCTACTAACGCGCCCAAAACAGCTGCCAACCCGCCGGCTAAGTATTTTATCACCAGGAGTTCCCGGGGCGCTATTTTACTTTGGAGATTGGCGTAATTTATCCTGCGGCCCAGTTCGGCTTCTTTTTCGGCCGGTAACATTTTGATCAATTTTTGGCTCCACATGCCGAGTATGGGCTTGATAGCGCGTTGGTAGAAAGGGGCTTTGAGTTCCCTTTCCCTTACCGTAGGAACCGGCTGGCTGCCCAGCACCTCGCTTATCCGCCGGCTCTTCCTTGGGCTGGTATGGGTAAGTTGCTGGTAAAGCATGACGGTCAGCAGAAAAAATAGCCAAAAAACCACTACGGCAATGACCAAAGGCATATGCGCCACCCCTAAACTTCAATACGAATGATCCTGCGAATCATGATAACGCCCATGAGCTGCGCCAGTACGGCACTAAGTAGCATGATGACGCCGGTTTTAGTGGTAAAAAGAAGGCTTAAATAGCCGGGATTAAGTAAGTAGATAACTGTAGAAAGGACAATGGGTAATAAACCGATAATCAGGCCTGATATCCTTCCCTGGGCGGTAAGGGTTTTAATCTCACCCTTGATGCGTACACGCTCCTTGATGGTATGGGCGATATTATCCAGGATTTCAGCCAGGTTGCCACCTACCTGGCGTTGGATTAGCACCGCCGTGATTACCAGGTCCAAATCGTCGCTTTTTACTCGTTCTGTAAGGCCGAGCAGCGCTGTTTCGGTAGAACTGCCCCAATTCATCTCTAAGAGCGCTGTACCAAATTCCTTAGCAATGGGATCGGGCATCTCCCGTCGCACCATGTCCATGGCCTGCAAAAAGCTAAAACCAGACCGTAAAGCGTTGGCCATAACCACCAGGGCATCACCAATTTGACCGTTAAATTTAATCCGGCGTTTATTTTGTTTGACCCGCACGGCAAAAAAGGGCAGGTACCCGCCCAAGCATGCTGCCGTTATCGCTAAAGGCAGGTTGTTTGTAAAAAAAGAAAGATCCAATCCCCAGTCCTAAAAGCAATAAAAAAGTTAATCCCAAAAATTCCTCCCCTTTAAGGAGGACATCCGCCCTGGCAAGTTCCTCCTCCAGCTTAGTCTTCAAGCCCCCGGCTCCCAGCATTTTACCGATTAATTCCAAAGCTTTGCGGCTACCTTTACCTTTCTTGCCCTGAAAGTTGCTCCAAACCCTTGCCCTTTGCTTACCTAAAACTTTTTCCAGCTGTGCTGTCACTAGCACCTGCTCCTGGTACCGCAATCCGGTTAAGTAAAAGGTCAAAAGAAACATTGCCAGGAAAACCATAATTGCAGTTACGACTGGTACCGTCAACAATCTCCCCTCCTAAAGAATTGACGGGCTGAAAATCTCAGGAGGCAAAACAATGCCGTTAGCTTCTAACTTACTTAAAAATTTGGGTCTAATCCCGGTGGCTAAAAAGCGCCCTTTTACCTTACCTCCCTGGTCATAGCCTTCCTGCCGGAAAAGAAAAATGTCCTGCAGGGTAATAATCTCCCCCTCCATACCCTGCACTTCAGTAAGGTGGGTAATCTTACGGGAACCGTCTTTGAGGCGACTCTGGTGGATGATCAGATCAATAGCCGAAGCTATTTGCTCCCGAATGGCCCTGACCGGCAAATCCATTCCGGCCATGAGAACCATGGTCTCCAACCGGGAGAGCATATCCCGGGGTGAATTGGCATGACCGGTTGTTAAGGACCCGTCATGGCCGGTATTCATGGCCTGGAGCATATCCAGGGCTTCGCCGCTCCGTACCTCGCCAACTACAATGCGATCGGGACGCATCCGCAAAGCATTCCTCACCAGGTCACGGATGGTGATGGCTCCCCGGCCTTCAATATTTGGCGGCCGGCTTTCCAGGGTAATTACATGTTCCTGGCGCAACTGGAGTTCGGCGGCGTCTTCAATGGTAATTATCCTTTCGTCACCGGGTATAAAGGAAGAAAGGATGTTTAAGGTGGTTGTTTTACCGCTACCAGTACCACCGGATACGATGATATTTAGCCGGCCTTTAACGCACATTTCCAAGAATTTGGCTATCTCTGGCGTTAAAGTACCTAGTTGAATTAGATCCTCAATAGTTAAAGGATCTTTAAAAAACTTGCGAATGGTAATGGTGGGCCCGTTTAAGGCCACCGGCGGAATGATAGCGTTAACCCTCGAACCGTCCGGTAAGCGGGCATCGACCATGGGCATACTCTCATCAATTCGCCGCCCGAGAGGAGCAACAATTTTTTCGATAATGTGCATCACATGGGCATTATCGCGAAACCTAACGTCAGTGAGCTGTAATTTACCCCTACGCTCCACATACACTTTTTGCGGCCCGTTGACCATGACCTCGGAAATTTCCGGGTCATTTAAAAGGGGCGTAATGGGGCCAAAAGCAACAGCATCATCGGTGATTTCCCGCGCCAGGCGCTGGCGTTCGGCCCGCGGTAGGGGCTCCCCTTGATCGGCCAAAATCTCTAGAACCCGTTGTTCAATCTTAGCAGCTAACTCCCCGTTTTCACTGTCGTCTTCTAAGGCTTGTGCTTTCAATTCATCAATTATTTTCTTGTGCACCAGAAGTTTTAGCTGGGCGTAGGGGTCTTCCCGCCTGTTGCCGTTTTCCCTGGCATCCTCTACTTGTTGCTCTAAGCGGGCTAATAGGGACATGGGCTTAACCCTCCTGAAACCAGGTATAAATATGACGCTAAGAACCGTAAAAACCGGACTTTAGGGCCTACTCCTACCTTGTCCTTCAAGGGTTTAAGGAAGGATTAGGCGGGATAGTTAAAACAGAAAGGGTTAAAGCAGCTTACTTAGAAAGAAGAATCTTTTCTGCCTGCCTTTAATACGCTTACCCATTGCCGCAGGCATAAAATTTTCCGCTAATTCTTTAACCCTTTGGGCTATGACGCTCCCCGGGTGGGTCAGAACAAATGGATGACCCCGGTTAACTGAAGCAAGCACCATCTTTTCTGCTCGAGGTAATATTGCCAGGGGCGTAACGCCAAGACTTTGCTTTATTTCAGCCAGGGAGATGCCGTTTTCCAGGGTGGATTTGTTCAGCACCGCTTTAACCTTGGTAGCCTGATTTAAGCGTTCCAATACTTCCAGATCTGTCTTGGCACATTTCAGTGCCGGCAAATCAGGCGTAAAAACAAGCAAAATATCGTCGGCTAAATCCAGGGCGCTTAAGGTTAAGTCATTGAAAGCAGGAGCAGTGTCTACAACTGTATATGCGTAGTTACCCTTCAAAAGTTTAAGAATGGCTTCTATGTCCTTAACCGCCACAACTTCTGCCTGTTCCGGCTTTAATGGTGCCGGCAAAACCTTAAGCCCTGAGAGGTGAGGATAAAGATAGTTGTCTACCAGGGAAATCTCACCGCGATCTTCTTCCTGAACCAGCTCAGCAATAGTACCCTGGGGAAGAATATTAAGCATTAAGGCCACATTGCCGCTTTGCAGGTTTAAGTCGACCAGGGCAACTTTTTGCCTCGTCTCCCGGGCCAAGCTGACGGCCAGATTGCAGGCTAAGGTGGTCTTGCCAACTCCACCTTTACTGGAAAACACGACGAGCATCCGATTGGCCGGTGCCGTTGTTTGGGGAGCTTCCTTAGGCGCCGGAGCCCTCAGTTGCAATATTTGCTGTTTCTGGGTTCGCCCGACGCGACGAATAGTTTCGGCTAAATCACTGCTGGTGAAAGGCTTTACCAGGTAATCCCTGGCCCCGGCGGCCATGGCCTTGCGCAGGTATTCCGACTCCTTTTGGATGGAAATGATGACCACCGCCGTTTCAGGCACCCGGCTGGTAATGGCTTCGGAGGCGGCAATACCATCCATACCAGGCATATTGATATCCATTAGAACCACATCAGGCCGCAGGGCCTCGACGGCACGAACGGCCTCTTCACCGTCACTGGCTTCACCGATCACTTTGATATCTTCTTCGAAATAAAGCAGGCGCTTAATATCTTCCCGGGTGGTAGAGATATCGTCGACTATTAAAACGCTGGTCTGGCTCATATAAACCCCTCCGCAAACTTCCATCCCTATTATCTGAGACTACTGTTAGCCGCAGCAGCCATTTGGTAATAGATTTAGTTGACGGGCCTTAACGTACTAACTGCGGCATTTTTATTGAAGGTAGGGAAATAATGTCCTGGTCAGCAGGTGCCCTTAAGAGCAGTCTAATGCTGCCTTTTTCCGAGCAGAGAACTATAGGTTGTGCTTGCTCAGGAGTCACCATTAGCGTCACATTGCGGTAACCAATTTGCTTTTTTCCGTCACCAACCGGCTGGCCAGGAGCGGCCAGGGTCTGATCTACGGAGAGCACTTCTACGTTTTGGACCAGTAAGGAGGTAAGGCTGGCTTTCTCCTGACCGGCTGCCGCCGGCAAATCAAAGGTCCCCAGGACATCGACCCGATCCCCGGGGCGCAACAAGCCGGCCAAACCGGAAACATCATTTACGGCCACCGTTATAGCCCTCTTCCCGGGGCTTATAAGAAAAGCTAGACCGTCGGCAGCATCTTTGCCGCTGGCCAGTTTTTCAAGGCGCAGTATCTCCCCAGGTAGGATTTCCGACTTAACTGTCTTGTCCAGGGCTTCCCTGGGTTCCGTAATGGCCTTGGCACTGATATATTGGGCCGGCAGTTCTTTGACTTCGATCATCTGGGAGGTGATTTGCGTCTTGGCCGGAATCCGCACCCGCGCCACCACCACCTGGATAAAATCTCCCTTTTGCTGATAAGTCTTTTTTAAGTTATCCAGATAATAGTAAACCAAAGCAGCTGCCACCAAGGCCGTCACTAATGATAAGACCAAAAGCAATTTGTTGCGCATGGGCACACCTCTTTAGCTATTGCACCAGTTTAACGCCCTGCAAGCCGTAGTTTCGCTGGCCTGGATCCGCTTCGCCCGCTACAACGGTGCGAATAAAATAACCTTCAATAAAGTTTTCATTGCCCTCCCCGCGAACCTGTTCCACTAAAAAAGCGGCAAAACCGGCAATAATTATCGACTTGATCTGGCCGTCTTGGACCAAATTGGGTTCATAAACCGGTAAAATCAGGATGCGGGAGCAACCGGGAGCAAAATGTTCTGGTGTACAGGGAGGCGAATGCCGGCAGAGATCAATACGGTAATCAATGGCCCTCTTGGTTGGGTTGGACATATTGCCGGTCTCGGTATTAACAACGTCGCCCACCGCCAACCTGCCTTCATAGCCGTATTTTAAATTGTCCTCGTAATTGCTGGCGCCGCTCCCGCCTAAGGACAGGGCTGAGTAGTTACCCGGACCGAGGGGGGAATCCTGGCCGGCACCTTGCTTGAGAATATACTTGCTCCCAAACTGGAAATCTTGAGCTGGAACCGCCAGCGGCGCTGCACCCCTTACCGCCTTAATTCCGGCTACCATCGCCACCCCTCTGGCTCTAACCTCACCGCGCTCGAAGCCCATTAACCGGGCCAAAAAATAATTTACTTCTTTACTTGCCGTTACGGTAAGGAAGTTTCCATCTGCCGAAACTTCCGCCTCAACTGTTTCGGTGGCTCCATTCATAAGGGCGTAGTCAATAGCTGTATTCCTGGCCAAATCAGGATTGCCAGGCAGCTCCCTGGCCCCGGCCAGGGCTGCAGCATCAACGGCATTAATTAACAGGTGACGGTTTAAAGCCAGAAGACCCAGATCAATAACTAAGGCAGCAAAAGATAACATGGCCACCATATTTAAGGCCACAAAGACTGCCGCAAAGCCCTTTTCCTCCCGTAACAATTTGCTAAACTTTGATCCGCTTACCATGGCACCCTATTCCACTCGCATGTTAATTTCGGCGGTTAAGGGAAAGGGGTTGGGTAGTAAACTATTGAGGACCGGTGTAACTAATTCTACGCCGTAAGTCACCTTCACTTTAAGCGCAGTTCCGGGGTTACGCAGTCCTTGTTCTGGAACAATGGTAATATCGCCGTCGGTAAGGTTAAGGGTAAAAGCCACTTCCTTTACCCGGTCCCGAATTTCGTCATCGCTCGCGCCCACGATCCCTATCCGGGCTCCTTCTCTAGTGGCGCTGGTTAGAACCAAATAGCTGTGTAAAATCCGGCCCATTTCCAAACTGCCCATTATGAGGAGGAGTAACAGCGGTAGGACTAAAGCTAACTCCACCAATGCTTGCCCGCGCCGGCCGTCAAGAAGTTTTTGCCGCCGCAACTTTTTCACCCGCTCAAGTAAGTTAATAAAGTGCCGAGTGCTAGAACCGCGCCATACGGAAGCGTCTCCTCAGGGCTAGTCTGATTAAGGTTAAAACTTGGCCATGTTACGGGTAGACCCCGCAATAAAAAATAAGCATTTATCAACAGGGTATTAAGTGTAATTAAAAACCTCCCCTGGCGGGCCAGGTATACAACGGCCCAGCCGCCGCCCACCAGGGCGCTGAGTAAAAAGGCACGCCAGGTAAAATGCGGGCCTTGCAGGGCACCGATAACCGCCAGCATCTTGACATCGCCGGCCCCCAGTCCACCAAAATAAAAGGGCAACAATAATAGCAAGAAGCCTAAAATCATACCTGCTAAACTCTGCCCGACGCCGCCAATGCCGTTGGTCAGCCAGGCATAAAGGAAGCCAAATATAATAGCCGGTAGCAGTACCCGATTATAAATCAGGCGCTTGCTCAAATCCGTATAGGCGCAGGTAAGCAGGAGAATAAGCAGCACCGCGTCTTTTAGCACCGGTATCAACCCTTTGTTGCAATTAACCTTTTAAAATTCGGCCCTACTTAAGAACTTGAACTCAAGTAGGGCCGGCCCGCCTGGGAGTTATTGTGTGCTAGTTGCTTCATCAGAGAGCGTACCGCCGATTTTCTCGAACACTTTTCCAATACCGTCGCTTAAAAGTCCCAAAGCACCAATTAGAACAATTGCCACTAGAGCGATGATTAAACCGTATTCAGCCATTCCCTGCCCGTTCTCCTCATGAACAAGCCTCTTAAGTAATTGCATTATCCCGCCTCCTTTGTAATTGTTAATTTAATTTTAGCAATTTAGCAAAGGAGTTCCATCGGACTTCGGTCTCATTTTAAGCTATGACTTTAGTCCTATATCATTTCAGGACTGGTCCTAATTTTTACGCCTTAATTTAAGCTTAATTTAAGATTGACGTCCTCCCCGGAATGTTCTAGAATTGCAATTGAAGAGTTGAATGCCTGTTCATTGCTTGAAAATTGGGGGGAAGGGCTTTTGGTTTACCGGCGGACGAAAAAGGTAGATCAAAAGATAGAGGCTCGCCTGCAGGCCATTATGCAGGCGGCAAGGGAAGAATTTGCCCGCAACGGGTTTTATGGTACTTCGGTTAAAGATATCGCTCGCCGGGCGGGGGTGGGCATCGGCACGATTTACTTATACCTGCGCAATAAGGAAGCCCTTTTTACCGCCCTGGTCAACGAAGCCTACGAGATGGTCCTGGAACGTATTGCCCGGGCCCGCAAAAACGCCACTGGTGGACGCCAAAAACTCCAGGTCTCTATGGAGGCAGCCCTGGCGGTCTTACAGGAGAACCGTGACCTGGCCCGGGTAATGCTGGTCCAATCGCCGGCGGGCCACCCGGCGGTGGCAGAACAACTCTACGACTTGTTACGCCGTCTAACCAAGCTTGTAGAGGAAGACGTGCTAGAGGGTATCCAGAGGAAGGAGCTACCACCCCAGGATGCCCATGTCGCAGCTTTAGCTTTTGTAGGTACCTTTTACCAGGTGGTCATTAGCTGGCTGAAAGATGGTATTCCGGCTGATTTAACGGCGGCGGGGAAAGAGCTGGTAGCCTATAACTTGCGCGGTCTGGGTTATCGCCTGGAAGGAGACTTAGGAAATGATTGAAGAAAGGGTGCAGGCGGATATTGGCTTTATCGGTGGCTCGGGCACCTTTAGCCTGGATTTTCCTGAAGCTTTAAAGGATCCTGGAACAGAGGTACTGGCCCGGGATGTGGTTTTTGCTACCCCCTGGGGTCCCAGTGCTCCCTTAATCCTTTTTCGCACTGGTGACCCACCGCGCCGGGTGCTGGCGGCCAAGATGCATGGACGGATTCCCGGAGTCTCCTGGGGCGAGAGTTCGCAGCGCCTGTTCCATGCCTTTATGCAGGCTAAAGTCCGGAAGATCATTGCTGAGGGCGGTGTGGGGAGCGTAAATCACCTCCTGGATCCCCGGGACATTGTAGTGGTTACCGATTATATTGATTTTTCCATGCGCCGGGATGTTGGGCTCCAGGAGGGCTACTTGTCAATAATGCGCCAGCCTATTTGCCCTTCTCTACACAAGACTTTGGTAGAAACGGCTAGAGAGACCCCCCTGGGGCGGGTCTTTGACCGCGGCGTTTACCTGGTGACAGATGGGCGCCACTTTGAGAGCGTAGCCGAAGTAAACATGTTTCGGCAATGGGGGGCGGATGTCGTAGGCCAGACCCTCTGCCCCGAGGTCTACCTGGCGAGGGAAATGGGGGCCTGTTATGCCGGCATCTACCTGGTAGTAAATTACGGGGAAGGTGTGGTGAAACCCTGGGAACACAGGGAGTTAAAAGAGATCTTTTTTGAGGATGCCCCGGCTTTCGGCCGCATTGTCCTGAAGGCCCTGGGACGAGTGAGTTTTGATGAGGACTGTGGTTGCGCTACGCTGCGTAAACCCACCCTTTTGCGCCCGGAAAATATCGGTAAGTATTATAAACCCCGCATAGAAGGGAGTTGACAGGTCTTGTCAGCCATTATTGACCAAATACGTTCGGAACTCTCCCGGGGAGAATTGGCGGCCATAGCTGCCAAGGTGTATGCCGGGGAAAGGCTGAGCCGGGAAGACGGTATTCGCCTGTTCGAGAGCCAGGACCTCCTGGGCATTGGGTTCCTCGCCGACCTGGCTCGACGGCGGGCGTGCGGGGATGACGTTTACTTTATTAATAATGCCCACATTAATCATACTAATGTTTGTCAAAATCTCTGTGATTTATGTGCTTTTGGGAGGGAGGCAGGTAGTCCGGAGGCTTACACCCTTACCCTGGCTGAAGTCGAGGCAAAGGCCAGGGCGGCGGCTGCCGCAGGGGTCACCGAGATTCACATTGTCGGAGGTTTGAATCCGGAACTGCCTTATGAATACTACCTGGACCTGATCCGTACGGTGCGCCGGGTAGCGCCCCGGGCCTGCATCCAGGCCTTTGATGCCGTAGAAATTGACTTTATAGCGACCCAGGCCGGCCGGCCTGTAGCCGACGTACTCCAGGAGCTCCGGCAGGCGGGCCTGGATTCCCTACCCGGCGGCGGTGCCGAGATCTTTGCCCCGGAGGTACGCCGGCGCCTTTGTGCCAGAAAGATTGACGGCCAGCGCTGGCTCATGGTCCACGAAACCGCCCACCGCCTGGGTATACCCACCAACGCTACCATGCTCTATGGCCACCTGGAGACAGTAGCCGACCGGGTGGACCACCTCCTGGCCCTCCGGGAACTCCAGGACCGGACGGGGGGCTTCCTGGCCTTTATACCCCTGGCCTTTCACCCGGCCAACACGGCCTTTAGCAACCTGCCGGGAACCACCGGGGTGGACGACCTGAAGATGCTGGCCATCAGCCGCCTGCTCCTGGACAACTTCCGTCACATCAAGGCCTTCTGGATCATGATGGGACCGAAATTAGCCCAGGTGGCCTTGCATTTCGGGGTCAACGACCTGGATGGTACCGTACGGGAAGAACGTATTTTTCATGACGCGGGAGCCGCTACGCCCCAGTACCAGCCTGCCGAAAGCTTTTTGCGCAGCATCCGGGCCGCCGGTAGGATACCGGTGGAACGGGATACTCTGTACAGGGAAATCAGGCGCTATGCCTGAAAGGGGGATGGACATGGAATGGCCACGGCTGGGCCGGGTGAGTTACCTGAACTGCCTCCCACTTTTTTACGCTCTGGAGACAGGGCAGGTAAAAGTACCGGCCAAAATAATTGCTGACCACCCGGCGGTTTTAAATAAGGCCTTCCGGCAAGGGGAACTGGAGGTCACGGCCGTCTCTTCCCTGGCTTACGGGAAGTTTGCGGAAGAAGCCCTGGTTCTACCGGGATTATCTATCTCCTGCTACGGCAAGGTTGGCAGCGTGGTCCTGGTGAGCCGGGTACCGGTGGCGGAACTCGGGGGCCGGCCCCTTTCCCTTACACCTTATTCGGCTACCAGCGTAGTTTTATTGCGTATCCTCCTGCAACGGTTTTATCACGTTGCGCCAGACCTATTTATTCGCCCGGCCGGCACACCCCCGGATTGGGGCCAGCCGGAAGCATTGCTTGCTATCGGGGATGAAGCCCTGCAGGTTGTCCGGGCAGGTCGCTACCCCTTTGTTTATGACCTGGGGGAAGAGTGGCGCCAATTAACCGGCAAGCCAATGGTCTTTGCCCTCTGGGTCGCCAGGAGGGACTTTGCGGCTGCGTACCCGGAGGAACTGGCCGGTATCTGGCAGGCTTTACAGGCAGCCCGGGCCTGGGGAAAAAGGCACCCGGGGACCCTGGCGGCAGTAGGAGCCCAGATGCTGGGGGTGGAACCGGAATTCATCGAGGATTATTTTACCCTGTTAAACTATGACCTGGATTGGCCGCACCTGGAAGGCCTTTTAACCTTCTACCGCCTGGCCCATGCTGAGGGCTTACTACTACATCCGGTAGCTCTGGAAATCTGGGGAGGAGAAGATGAAGGAAACTATCGCTTGCAAAGTGCTTGACGGTGAGCGTTTGAGTTCTCATGAAGCGGGGCGCCTTTATCAAGAGGCCGGCTTGCTGGAACTTGGTTACCTGGCCAACCGGGTTCGCCAGAAGCTGCACCCCGAGGGGACGGTCACCTTTGTCGTGGACCGGAATATCAACTATACCAATATCTGCGTCAATGCTTGCCGTTTCTGCGCCTTCTATCGCCCGCCCGGTCACCCGGAAGGTTACGTCCTCAGCCGGGAGGAAATCGGCCGTAAAATAGAGGCGACCCTGGCTGCAGGTGGGACTCAGATCCTGATGCAGGGGGGCCTGCATCCCGATCTAGACCTGGCCTGGTTTGAGGACCTCTTTTCGTGGATTAAATCTCGCTATCCGGTCACCCTTCATTCCCTATCCCCCGTAGAAATCGATGACCTGGCCCGGAAGGAAGGGCTGCCGGTGGCAGAAGTTTTGCAGCGGCTGAAGAAGGCGGGCCTCGATTCCTTGCCTGGCGGAGGGGCGGAGATCCTGGTCGACAGTGTTCGTAACCGGGTTAGCCCTAAAAAGACTTCAACGGCCCGTTGGCTGGAGGTGATGCGCGCAGCCCATGCCCTGGGGATGAAATCAACAGCCACCATGGTTTTCGGATTGGGAGAAACTATTGGCGAGCGGATCGCCCACCTGGAAGCTATCCGGCAGCTTCAGGACGAAACGGGTGGTTTCACAGCCTTTATTCCCTGGAGTTTCCAACCAGGCAATACCGACCTGGGCGGTGAGGAGGTGGGCGCCTGCGAATACCTGCGGATACTCGCCCTTTCCCGGATTTACCTGGATAACTTCCCCAATATCCAGGTGTCCTGGGTAACCCAGGGAACCAAGATAGCCCAGACGGCCCTTTTCTTTGGCGCCAACGATTTCGGTTCCACTATGCTGGAGGAAAACGTCGTCCGGGCGGCAGGGGCTTACTTCCGCGCTGATCAGGAGGAGATCCTCCGCTGCATCCGGGCGGCTGGTTTCCGGCCCGCCCAACGCGATAATGAGTATCACATTTTGCGCTACTACGAGGCAGTGTAGTAATCAGCGCCAGCCCAGGCGCTTATGGCGCGGCCAAGGCCAGCGTTAATGTGGTCGTAACCAGCAGCTAAGTCGGTTACGGTAGTACCACAGTGCAGGGCCAAAAAGTCAATCCCGTCGGCAGCTCAGCCCACCCCTGGCACGTCAAGGTGATTTTTCTACCAGCTGGCGCGCAATTATTTCTTAATTAGGGGACCCCGTTCTACAAGGCAAGGGCTGGCTTGATAGCGGCTAATGCCAAGGTCTTTGCGGATAATTTTACCATTTGGCTGTTCAATGGTAACCCAGGAACGAACGGTAATACCATCCTGGCCGGGAAAAATTACCTTTTCTGTCCCGGGGGGTAAGGAAGGATTGTATTTATATTCCGTCCAGCTTTCAGTTTTCCCTAGAATTTCATGATGCCAGGTTACCCTGGGTGGCTTTTCCCGGCCGTAAAAGGCAATGTAGAGGGTATCGCCGTAAGTATCAGCCCAGATGACCAGGGGGCTGGTGGTATTGTTGCGAAAGCGAAAATCATAGGTGCCATAGGCAACCGTAGCATCCTGACCTGGAGGTACGTAGGGCACTGTTAATGAGTGGGGATAACGCTCAATGATTTCCAGGTTGGCCAGGATGGCTACGTTGTATAAGACCGAGGCAATTTTACAAACCCCACCGCCCTCGCTGGGAATGATTTTATTACCTGCAAACATGGGACCATCGCGGTAACCGCGGGCTTTGGTATATGGTCCTAAAAGTTTATTCTGCGAAAAAATTTCCCCGGGTTTAAGAACGGTGCCGGCAAGCCTGTCGGCAGCCAAGGCCACATTGTATGCTTCCCAGAGAATAGGGTCGGGTAAACTGGCGTGATAGGACGCCATGAGAACAGGGGTGTCATACTTTCTTAAAAGTTCTTCTACCTCCCTGTTCCCGGCCCAGGGCAGCGTTTCGTTACCCGAGACAACGTTTTCCGTTTTATATTGCGACGAACCTGAGGGTATAGAATGGATCACCTGCCGGCCTTTAGACCAGTCCAACCATAGCCAGGTTAGGAGCAACCCGGCAATAATAAATAATATCAAGTAAATAATACGCAAAGGGTTACACCCCTCGCCAGGTGGTCGGTCACCTTCCCACCAATCCTACCAGAAAAACCCCCAGACAAATAAACAAACCGCCCAGCAATTTATTCCAGCTAATTTCTTCGGCAAAAATAAGTGCAGACAGGATAAGGGTAATAAAGGGAGAGGTACTTATAATTAAATTTACTTCAGCCGGCTGGCCGTGTTTTAAGGCGGAGTAATAGGCCAGGTCACCGGCCACAGCAGTAAAGAAAGCTTCGGCAGTGAGAAAACACCAGGATTTGAGGGGTATAGCCAAAAGATAGCCCAGGCCCCCCCTGTAAATTACCCATGGAGCTACCAGCCCCCCGGCCAGAAAGGTACGGGCTATTAATCCCGCCGCGGCGGATACATCCAGTAAAGCAACTTTGCCAAAAAGCGGAGCTATACCCCAGCAAAGGGCTCCTAGCAAGGCGAAGCTAAGGGGATTCACGTCCAACACCCCCATAGGAAAGATTATTCATTTTTTCTCCGAATAGAACTATTAACATTCAACTTCGCCGCGACATGAGCCCTAGCTTAGCTATTAGCTCGCACCGGGACCGGCGTTGCCAATTAAACCTGTCGCTATGTGTTTGCCTTTGGTATAGGTAATATTTGTTCGGGCAATAACGGCCGCTATTTGGCCATTACTCCCTAACTGTAATTCCTGATTACCAGTTCAGTTACCGGTCCGCGCCTGTCGGCGCGGCAGTTGAAAGCAGCAGCTGCCTTATTCCTGGGGGTCCAGGACCAACCGGGCCAGCGGCTCAAAAAATTTGATGAGTGCCTCCGAAGGAAAGAATATTTTATGCCCCAGGGACCAGGGAACCCCCAGGGCCAGCCCCATCAGGGAGAGGACGGCAAAAGCGAGTAGTTCCCGCCAGGCCCGGCGCCGGACCAGGGGCGGGACATCCAGGAGAAAAATAATGGTATATACAACCACTAAAATGAACAAACCTGCCATTAAGGCACTCCTTACATAGCAAGTCTCAGAAGGGAGCAGGCTGCTTTAACTACTAGCGCGCCCCGGGTTGCCAGGGACGACCTGTCATCCCAGTACGTCTTAATTTAGCTTCGACATTGATGGCAACAGGCAGCTTTTTAAATTCTTCGTTCCAGCGTCCCTGTAGCTGGTGCCACAGTTCAGGTTGTTGGCGATGGAGGGCGCCGCCGAAGCCGAAAACATCAGCTCCCACCATCTTAGCCTGATTGAGGGCACTGCTGATTTCAGCCGTAATCTGTGCTGCCATCTGGCTTTCTAGCGATTTAATGGCCTCTTCCCTGGTAAAGTCCAGGTTGCACTGCTGTTCCAGAAGCTCGCCCTCCACCCTTAGCTTGATCTTACCCTGGAGCTGGCCCCCTTGCATGTCGACGCTTACATCTGCGCGGGCTTCAGTTATATCTACGGCAACCTTAGTATTATTTCCCTGGCAACGTAACGCCAGTACGGCCCGCCGTACTTTATTGCGCACCCAGGCCCACCCGCGGACTTGATCTTTATCCAGCCACGCCACCAGTTTGTCGTGGTAAAAAAGGCCGGCACCGTTGAGGTGCACCGTCCTTACCGTTTCCGGTTCCTCTACCCGTCCCTCTGTACTCCCGGTTCCCCGGGAACCGCCGCTGCTTGACGACGCACCCGTGCCAATATGGGGCGGGAACGGCTGGGGACTAAGCTCCAGAACCGGCAGGACAGTGGTTCCCGCTTCATTGGATAAATCAAAAAAAACGTCGTTAACATTAGGAATAAAACCGTAGCCACTGCTCTGCACCCACTTGCGGAGACCGCTTATTTCCTTGCCCAGGGTTGTTTCCATGTCCCCCTGCACTTTTATTAATATCTCCCGTGCCGTTCCCCGGGTGAGCATAATCAAGGTCGTGCGGCGCAATTCCGGGTTCCGGTCAATAAAATCAAGCACCTCTCCCAGGCCCCGGCGGGCCATTTCTTCTCCTACCAGTACGGCGTTAGTATGGGCAAGATAAGCCCGGCGGGGGAGGGTGGTGGTAATTTGCCTGTTGGCAGCTATAATGGTTTTTCCACTGCCGCTGCGGAGGGTAGCCTGGCGATGAGGTAAAGTTCCCCCTCCTCCCCTTTCGCCCCCACCGGTAGCACCCGGCCGGACGAATTCATAGGTTAAAAGACGCTGCTCTCCTGCCAGGTCTACCGCCATGCTGGACAGGAAGGCCAGTTCATTTATCTCCCGGCGATCCCAGCAGCCGTTCAAGAACAGGGCCGTCAAAAGGGCTACCAGGCCAAGGGTTACGTATAAAAAATAATTGCTTCCGGCTTTAGAAACCAATATACCACTTCCCAATCGTTCTCGCCACTAAACGCCATAAGGCCTCTCTGGCAGTTAATTTATCTCTTCCTCGCCAGCTTCCCCGTTTTTTTTTTCCCTTTCCTGGCTGGAACGCTTTTCCCATTGCCTTCACCCAACTGCGTTTCCAATTCATCCTGGGCATTTTTATCTCTAGATGTAATAAAAGGGTGCAAGCCTGGTTTTATACGCCATAAATCTCGCCAGCCGGTGAGAACGGGCCGCCAGAGCATGGCCCACCAGGGCACCCTCACCACCAGGTCTTTTTGCGCTTCCCAAATAAATGGTGCCAGGGGGCTGAGATAAGGCTCACCAAAACTCCTCAGGCTCACCAGGTGGATTAAAATGACCAGCAAGCCGGCAAAAATACCAAGCAAGCCCAGAAAACCGGCTAAAAGAATCATCGGCAGGCGAAGCATCCTCACGGCCTGGCTCAGGCCAAATGTAGGTATGGTGAACGAAGCGATGGCTGTAGCGGCAATAACGATGACCATTGCCGCCGACATCAGCCCCGCCCGGACGGCTGCTTCACCGATAACCAGGGCTCCTACAATGCTGATCGCCGTGCCTATGGCCCGGGGCAACCTTATGCCGGCTTCAATGAGAATTTCAAAAAGCACCTGCATGATTAAAGCTTCAACAACGGCCGGGTACGGCACCAGCTCACGCTGGGCAGCGATAGATATCGCCAGGGGGGTCGGAATCATTTCCTGGTGGAAGGTAGTCAATGCTACATAAAGGGACGGCAGTAGCAGGGCGATAAATATTCCTAAAAAGCGAAACAGGCGTATCCCAATAGTTAAAGGCCAGCGCTCATAATAATCGTCCGGGGCATGCAACTGGGATATCAGGCTGCCCGGGAGGATCAGGGCAAAGGGTGTACCATCAGTCAGGACGGCTATCCTCCCTTCTAATAAATCGGCAACCAGTTTATCCGGCCTTTCCGTGCGGTTAAGCTGGGGAAAGGGAGAATTGGGAGCGTCTTCAATGAGTTCCTCAATATAGCCGCTTTCCAGGATGCCGTCAATATCAATGCGCTGCAACCGGCGGCGGAGTTCCTCAAGAATTCCCTTTAATACCAGTCCTTCCAGGTAACAGATAACCACCTTGGTGTGGGTACGCCGGCCCAGGTTCATAGCTTCAAAACGAAGCTCGGGCGCACGCAACCGCCGCCTGATGAGAGAGATATTCGTTGCTAAATTTTCAGCAAATCCCTCGCGGGGGCCACGGATACTAACTTCATTGACAGGTTCTTCGACCGGCCTTTTTTCCCAACCTTCTATACTGAGCAGCAGGCACCGGCTATATCCTTCAACCATTAAAACCGCCTTGCCGTCCAGCAAGCCGGTGATTATCTTTGACCACAGCCGCTCTTCTTGAAGATCGCCGATGGTTAACCTGGCACGGATCAACCGGCTGAATCTTGCTTTATCCCCCGGCAGTGGTATTGCCTGCAAGGCTAACAGGGAACGCAGGATATCCCGCTGGACCACATCCCGGTCGATCAGGGTTTCCAGGTAAACCAGCGCCAGTTTGTTACCCGGCAGCTCTATCTCCCTGATGACCAGGTCCTCACTCCGGCCAAAGGTTTTTTTAAGGTATTCAATGTTAGCTTCAAGCCTGGTAGTTATTGGCAGGGCGTGTTCGTTTGAAGTTTGCTTGCCTGGGGTGGCTTCGCGCCATAAAAGACGCCATAACCAGAGCAAAGCCAGCACCTTCTCTAGCCAAAATTGTGGAACTTGATGGAACTAGTATGAAACCCGCTATGGCTTTGTATACCAAGAGCAGTTGTATATTTCCCCTTTAAGTGGAAATATTATTTAGGAAATACTGTCCGGTCACCAGGAGGAATAACCGTGGGTGAAAAAGGCAGGATATCTCTCTGGCAATTTTTTTTGCTCGTTACCGGGTACCTTATTGGTACCTCTACCCTGATCGTCCCTGTCGGGCCGGCCAAACAGGACGCCTGGATATCTTATCTTCTAGCGGGAACCATAGGCCTGGGTGCGGCCTATTGCTATACTGCCCTCGGCCGGCGCTTCCCGCGAGAATCACCGGTGCAATATGCCTCCCGGGTTTTAGGGCGATGGCTGGGAACCTGCTTGAATATTATTTTTCTCTGGTACGCCCTGCACCTGGCGGCCCTGGTTTTGCGTAACGTTGTTGATTTATACAAGCTGATCGTTTTGCCCCAAACGCCAATGGAAATCGTTGCCGGGGTTTTTGCCGGCCTGGCCGCCTACGCCGTTCGCCTGGGGATAGAAGTCCCGGCCCGGATGGGCGAACTGCTACTTCCTTTTATTATCTTTGCCATTTTAGTTCTCACCGCCCTGGCTGTATCTGTCCCGGGACTGGTTCACTGGGAAGCCCTCCTCCCGGTTATGGAAAGGGGGCCGCTGCCTGTCCTGCGCGGGGTCTACCCGGCCTTTGTTTTTCCCTTCGGCGAAGCCGTCTTCTTTTTGGTTCTTTTACCTTTTTTAACCGAACCCCAAAAAAGCTTTGCTCCCTTCGCCCGGGCCGTAATCATAGCAACATTGCTCACCACGCTGGTACTGGTACGTAACATCATCGTCCTGGGCGCATCCGAAACGGCGCGCATTAATTTCCCCAGCCTTATAGCCATCCAGATGATTAATATCGGCGACTTTTTGCAACGCCTGGAACCGGTCATCATTTTCGTATGGAGCTTTACCATTTTATTAAAACTGAGTGTTGTCTACTATACCTTTACCCTGGGCTCGGCCCAGCTTCTAGGCCTGCAGGATTACCGCCCCCTCGTGCTACCGGCAGGCCTTCTGCTAACCTTTTTAGCCATGAGCCTCTATGAAAATTTTTCCCAAATGTTAATCTTTGCCGGCCGCGCTTTCCCGTTTTATTTCCTCCCTGCTTACCTGATCTACCCGGCCTCGCTGCTCCTGGTAGCTAAAATACGCAACATTAAAGGGTGAGACTGCTACTAACAGGTACATAATTCCCTGCCTGTACCGGTACAATATTGCGGGGGTGATTAAAATGGGCCACAAAAAGGATAATGACCGGCTGCGGACGGAAAGACAGCTCGAGAAATTAAAGTGGGAAACGGCCAAAGAATTGGGCCTGGATGATGACCTGGCCAACCCGGGAGATGAGTTGACCACCAGGGAAGCCGGTAAAATCGGCGGCAATATGGTGCGCAAGCTGGTCAAGGCCGGGGAAAAGGCCCTGGCCGGGGAGGGCGATCGGAAAGCCCGTTTAAACCTGCAGGATGAGCTATAGCCGGTCATAAACCGGCTTGTTTTTTGGACTTTATTGCCGCGACCGGCTTCAGGTGTACCATGGCCTTTTAGTCCGGGCAAAAAACTGTGCCTCCCGGCATAAAGTTTAGCAGGCAAGAAACTTCCGGGAGGGAGAGCCATGTTGACGGAAAGCATGGAAGATTACCTGGAGATGATCTACAGGTTAACCCAGGAAAAAGGTTATGTCCGGGCGGTCGACCTGGCCGGAGCCCTGAACGTCCAGCCTTCATCCGTGACCAGAATGATACAAAAGCTCCATGAAGAGGGTTTTATCCAGTACGAAAAGTACCGGCACATTGCCCTCACCGATAAAGGAAAACGGCTGGGGTATTTCCTCGTCTGGCGCGACGCCATGCTCAAAGAGTTTTTAACCCTCCTCAATGCCCGGGTAGGAGTGGAAGAACAGGTAGAAGGCATCGAGCATTACATCACGCCGCCTACCATGTGCCTGTTCCGCAACCTGGTCCAGTATTTTCGTACCCATCCCGAGTGCCTGGAGGAACTCCAGGCCATGAACCGGCTCAACAAGTACCCGGAAGGAGAAAAACTGGAAGACCTCAGGGCCTGGCTGTTCCGCCACAGCAGCGACTAGGGATCGTTACCCCCCAAGCGCGGCTCCTAATAGACCTGCCAGCAGCTTTACCAGGAAGCAGGCAGCCAGGCCCAGGGCCGTCGGGATTACAGCCGCCAGGAGGGGCCATTTCAGGCTTTTCGTTTCTTTATAAATGGTCAGCAGGGTGGTCCCACAGGGCCAGTGCATCAGGGAAAAGAGCATGACATTAAGGGCGGTAACCCAGGTCCACCCGTGTCGCACCAGGATTTCTCCCAGCGTGGCCAGGCTATCCACCTCTGTGAGCATGCCTATTGAGAGGTAACTCATCAACAGGATGGGGATGACGATCTCATTGGCCGGTAGGCCCAGGATGAAGGCCAGGAGTATGTAGCCATCCAGGCCCACAGCCTTTCCTAAGGGCTGCAGCCAGCCGGCCATGTGGTCGATAATACTGAAAGCGCCCAGGTGGACATTGGCCAGGACCCAGGTAAAGGCTCCGGCCGGGGCGGCCACCAGGACAGCCCTGGCCAGCACATAGAGGGTCCGGTCCAGGACGGAGCGGGTGATTACCCGTAACACCTGGGGCGGCCGGTATGGGGGCAATTCCAGGGTAAAGGATGAGGGTACACCTTTCAGGAGGGTCCGGGAGAGCAACCAGGAAGTAAAAAACATCAGTACAATACCCAGCAAGATAATCCCAGCCACGGTGAGGGTTGCTGCCACTGCCCCGGCCGCCGTGGTGAGCAAACCGCCCATAAAGATAGCGGCCAGGGTAATTAGCGTAGGCAAACGACCGTTGCAGGGGGAAAAATTGTTGGTCAGGATGGCCAGCAGCCGTTCCCGGGGGGAATCAATGATGCGGCAGCCCACGACGCCGGCAGCATTGCAGCCGAAGCCCATGCACATGGTTAAAGCCTGCTTGCCATGAGCGCCGGCCTTTTTAAAGAAATTGTCCAGGTTGAAGGCAATGCGCGGCAGGTAACCCAGGTCCTCCAGGAGGGTAAACAGGGGGAAAAAGATGGCCATGGGCGGCAGCATGACGGCAACTACCCAGGCCAGGGTGCGGTACATGCCCAGGACCACAATGCCATGTAACCAGGCAGGGGCACCCAGCTGGTGGAATAAGCTGGTAAGTATATCCTGGAAAGCAAATAGTAAGCTGGCCAGCAGCGCGGAGGGGTAATTGGCCCCCTTTAGAGTCAGCCAGAAGACAACGGCCAGCAAAGCCAGCATGATGGGGTATCCCCAGAGCCTGGAGGTTAAAATGGCATCCAGCCGCCAGTCAAAATCCTGGCATGGTGCAGGTGCCACCTTAACCGTCCGGTAAGCAATAG
This sequence comes from Moorella mulderi DSM 14980, assembly GCF_001594015.1. Lineage (GTDB taxonomy): Bacteria > Bacillota > DSM-521 > Neomoorellales > Neomoorellaceae > Neomoorella > Neomoorella mulderi. The sequence goes on along the minus strand of NZ_LTBC01000002.1, from coordinate 61,994 downwards.
TTTGCGCCCGTGCGTAAAGGGCCGCCACAATCCGGTCGCGGTAAGAATCCTCCGGGTCACCGGCCAGGCGCCGGGCCTCAACAAGTACCGGGTCGGTTTTCTGGCCAGTCATTATGCCAGCACCTCTTTTACCTGTAGCTTTATCCCGGGCTCAGATAAGTCGACACCTAAAAATTGTTGTATTCCCTGTAACAGGGTTGCGTCGCCTTCCAGCAGGCGCAGGGCCACCCACCGGGCATTGAGCCGGCCTTTAAGATGCGGTTGCAGTTGCCCTACCAGCCTGGCCGCGGCCGCTTCAATATCGTCATCATAAATTATCGGTGTGGGAACCGGGCGCATCGCGCCTGTAGCCACGGCCGCGATGACGTCTTTCAAACGGCCAAGACCCTCACCCTTTCTGGCAGCCGCCGGTACCACCGGTACCCCCAGTTCGCCGGCCAGGAGGGGTACGTCAATCACGATATTTTTCCGCCGGGCTTCGTCCATGAGATTCAAGCAAACTACCACTGCGGTAGTTGTTTCTATTACCTGGAGGACCAGGTTGAGGTTACGTTCCAGGCAGGTGGCATCGACGACCACCACCGTGACATCGGGCCTGCCGAAGCAGATAAAATCCCGGGCCACCTGTTCTTCGGCGGAATTGGCCAGCAAGGAATACGTACCCGGGAGGTCTACCAGGTTAAAGGTATGGCCCTGGTGGGTAAATCTGCCCCGGGCCTGCAAAACCGTTTTCCCCGGCCAGTTGCCGGTATGCTGCCTTAAGCCCGTGAGGGCATTAAAAACCGTGCTCTTGCCGGCATTGGGATTCCCGGCCAAGGCTACCAGGTAGCTGCCTGTTCTGGCCGGGAGAAAGTTTTCCCGTAAAGTACGAAAGCCTGTTGCCTGGTTTGTTAGCCCCATTCTGGCCACCCTCCTGCTTTACACCGTCCGCACCAGAACCTGCCGGCCTTCTTCCCGCCGCAGGGCAATGGTCGCCCCGCGGATAAAAAAGGCCGTAGGGTCACCACTGGGACTGCGGCGTAAAGCCACCACCCTGGTGCCCGGTACCAGCCCGAGATCCAGGAGGCGGCGCCGGGTCAGGCCCCATGCTTGTAAGGAAACTACTTCGCCGGAACTGCCCGGCCTGAGGTTGCTGAGGCTAGTGATCGTACTCATTGGCACTCCCCTCTTCTTACCTGATACCTGATATAGCCCGGCTTCCTTAACCCACATTTTTGCTTGCCACGCAATCCCTTGCCGGCGGGCAACTTTCTGATATCAGGCTATGCCGCCCGCCAGGCCGGTGTTACCCCTGCCTTTTAAACCGGGAAAGAAAAATTTTAGCTTAGTAGATGTGTAGCTATACCATGGTGGTATAAATTTCATGGTATAAATTTAAAAGGTCCTGAGCTCAACTCAGGACCCGCTCTCCTCTCCTTCCCGCAAATCGCCTGCTTCATATTTCTCAATTGCCTCTATTACCCGGATGCGACCGCGGTCTTTGAGCACCTTCACCTTTTTTTCCAGCCTGACGCCTGCTGCCTGAAGAAGGGCTAAGGCGTGCACGCTTATTTCCGGCTCCAGCTCCAGAGCCAGGCCGCACAAGGAACTCAGCTCCCGGGGCATTGGTATGAGCCGCCCTTGAAGTCCGGCTCCCTGGACGGTCTTTTCCGCCTTGAGGGCATAATGGGTGGAAGGAAAGGTCAGCAATACCAGTTCCTCAGGCATCCCGCAGCACCCCTACCAGTTCCCGCACGGCAGCCAGGGTGGTCTCGATTTCGGCCGGGGTATTAAAGTACCCCGGGCTCAGCCGCAAGGTACCTGTCGCCAGGGTACCGGCAGTCTGGTGGGCCAGGGGGGCGCAGTGGAGACCTGAACGAGTTGCAATTTCATAATGATCCGCCAGCCAGGCGCCGGCCTCCCCTGCCGAGATACCCCGGATATTGATTGATATCACCGGTACCCGCCTTTCCGGCTCCGCAGGGCCGTAGACAGTCACTTCCGGGATTTGCCGCAAGCCCTCTAAAAGCTGGCCTGTCAGCTCCCGGGTATGCCGGCGGATCTTCTCTAACCCAGTTTCCTGGATAAATCTTACCCCTGCACCCAGGGCGGCAATGGCCGGGGCGTTGATGGTGCCGCTTTCAAATTTGTCTGGCATTATTTCCGGCTGGGTAAACAACTCCGAATTGCTTCCCGTACCACCATAGATGAGCGGCCTGATAGTATCCGGGTAACGAATATACAGGCCGCCGGTCCCGGGAGGGCCCATTAACCCCTTATGTCCGGTAAAGGCCAGCAGGGTAATCCCGGCCGTTTCAACATCGATGGGAATTTCTCCGGCCGTCTGGGCCGTATCTACCAGGAACTGGAGGTGGTGGCGGCGGGCGATCTCGCCAACTTCAAAAATCGGCATAATGGTACCGGTAACATTGGAAGCATGGGTGAGGCAAATCAGCCTGGTACGGGACTGGATTGCTTTTTCCACCGCCAGGGGATCCAGGGTGCCGTCGGCGGCGCAGTTAACGACGGTAAATTCCACTCCCCTGTTTTTCAGGGCGTATAAGGGCCGGACCACGGCATTATGTTCCATGCCGCTGATAATGACATGGTCCCCGGGTTCCAGCAACCCCTGGAGGGCCAGGTTCAGGGCTGCGGTAGCATTGACCGTGAAGACTATCTGTTCCGGCTCCCGGATGCCGAAAAGAGCTGCCAGCAGTTCCCGCGTTTCTAGGACTGCCCGGCCGGCGTCCAGGGCACCTTTATTGCCCCCGCGGTTAACGCTGCCGCTCAACTGCCGTAAAGATACGTCAGCCATCTGGTAAACGGCCTCAGGCTTGGGCCAGGAGGTGGCGGCATTATTCAGGTAAATCATGCGCTAATCCCTGACGCTCCCTATCCCGGTTGGAAGAGCCGGGTTATTTTCCAGCAGGTCTCCCCTGCTATCCATATAATATAATATTCTTTTTTTACCCGCGATACCCTGTATATGTAACATAACTTTTCGTTATAAGTCCATCCAGGCAGAGGACTTCTTCTCCCGCAGCAATAAACCGTTGAAACTTAAAAAACCCGGTCTAAATCTAAATCTAACTCGGGTAAAACTGTGGAAGTAAAAGGTTTCTTGCCCCGCCGGGTGTAGAGCTCTCTTTTATCTCCTCCGGGAGTAAAAGTGCAAACTTCGATGGTCTGGGCCACCGGGTGGACAAACCATATCTCCCGCACCTGGTGGGCGGCATATAACTTTTTCTTGATTACTTGATCCCGTTCGGCGGTAGAAGGGGAGAGTATTTCAATTACCAGGTCCGGCCCGCCTTTGATATTGGCTTCAGTGATGATAGCCCGTCTTTCGTTGCTGATAAAGATGATATCCGGCTGGACGACATCTTCCGGTGTTAAATAAACATCAATAGGTGAGTGGAGAATTATCCCTATCTTTTGCTCTTCCACATGCTGGCGTAAAATAAACTCCAGGTTCCCGGAAACCATCTGGTGGATGACACTCGGTGCCGGTACCATATACAGCTTCCCCCCGATGAGTTCGTATCTTTTGTCCTCCGGTAGCTGGCAATAGTCCTCGTAAGTAAATTTAACCTCGTTAACGGCCATGTTTCATCCCTCCCGGGACATTTCCTTTAGTGGTATTGTACCATTTGTTTACCCGGCTTAAAAGCCGTCCGATTAAAACCTTATCGTACCTTCTGCACGGCTACCACTGCAGCAAGGAACAATAGGGCCGCATAACTTGCCAGCACGGCCAGGGAGACGGGCAGGAGGCCCTGGCCCTGGGCCAGGGCCCGCAAAGCATAACTGGTATGGGTCAAGGGTAAGGCTTCAATGAGATAAGCCACGCCCTGGGGCAGGCGGTCCGGCAGAAAAAAGGTACCGCTCAAAAAAGACATAGGCAAGATAACAAAAGTAGAGAAGTTAGACATATCCTCATGGGAGTTGATGGTCATGGCCGCCACCACTCCTAAGGCGGCAAAAAGAAAACAGGTTAAAATTATGATCGCGAAAAACCAGCCGTTGACGGCTAATCTCGCCCCGAATAAAAAAGCCAGGCCCAGGATAATCAATGAAGCAATCAGGCCGCGCACCGTACCCGCCAGGACTTGACCAAAAACGAAGGAGCCGGCGCTCAAGGGGGCAATCAGGTATTCTTCTAAGGTTTTATAGTATAAGCGGCTGATGTTCAGGGAAATGCCCACGGCGTTAAAGCTGGTGTTCATGGCCGAGAGGGCGATAATGCCGGGCACCACAAATTCCAGGTAATTGCCCCCGTCCATGCGGATGCCCCGGCCCAGGCCCCAGCCGAAAGCCACCAGGTACAGGAAGGGGCTTACCAACCGCGAAGCAAAAAACTTATAAAAAGTACGTTTCAGGACAATCATTTCCCGCCAGAAGACAGTATAAAATTCCATCTCAATCACTCACCTTCCGCCCGGTTAACTCAATAAAAACGTCTTCCAGGTTAGTAGCGCGAATTAAAACATTGCCTGTTACTTTGCGGGCATAATCCAGGGCCTCCTCCCGGCAGGAGAAGAGTTTATACCCTGTTTCCGTACCCGCAAAGGACTCTACAGCCACTTCCCCTACTTTTTGCTTCAGCTCGCCGGGCGTACCCAGGGCAATGAGTTGCCCCCGGTCCATAATGCCTACCCGGTGGCAGAGCATCTCGGCTTCTTCAATGTAATGGGTGGTCAAAAGTACGGTCATGCCCTCGCTGTTCATCCGCCGGATTAAATCCCAGATTTTACGGCGGGTCTGGGGGTCCAGACCCACCGTAGGCTCGTCCAGAAAAAGGACGCGCGGCCGGTGCATCAGCGCCCGGGCGATCATCAGCCGGCGCTTCATCCCGCCGGAGAATTTACTCACCAGGTCATCCGCCCGCTCCTCCAGTTCCACATAAGCTAAGAGTTCATTAATCCTTTCTTGCCGCTCTTTAGCGGGCATCTTATGCAGGCGGCCATGCAGTTCCAGGTTTTCCCGGGCAGTAAGTTCCTGGTCCAGGTTCATCTGCTGGGGCACTACGCCAATTGCTTGTTTCACCTTACCTAAATCCCGCGTTACGTCGTAGCCGTTGATCAGTGCCCTGCCGCTGCTGGGCCTGGTTAGCATAGTCAGCATCCTCACAGTGGTAGTTTTGCCGGCACCATTGGGGCCGAGTAAACCAAAGATTTCCCCGCTTTTGATCTGGAGGTTCAGTCCGGCTACGGCCACAATACTGCCATAATGCTTGGCAAGTCCCTGGAGTTCAATCACTGCGCAAGTACCTCCCGGAGTTTCGCCTGATCGACATGCATCTCCTGGAACGGCTGGCGGCGCATGCGGTGGAGCAGGGCGAGGTTTACTATGGCGTAGACATCGCCGGGTATTACCTCGGTACGCCCGTCCAGGGCAGCCATAGTTCTGGCCGCCTTCATCATCACCAGGTCGGCCCGGTGGCCGTCTACTCCCATTTCAATGGCGATCTTCGCAATGAGATAAAGGATTTCCTCCGGCATTTCTACTTGCGGTAAAATCTCTATAGCCGTCAAAATTTGCCGGCGTAGCTTTTCCTGCTCCCCTTCCCACCGGGCAATAAACCCTTCCGGATCTTCTTCAAAGGCAACCCGGCGTTTAATGATTTCTACCCTTTCCCCGGGATCCAGGATGCCGGTGATATTTACGCAAAGGCCAAAGCGGTCTAAAAGCTGGGGTCTTAGTTCCCCTTCCTCCGGGTTCATGGTACCGACCAGGATGAAATTGGCCGGGTGGGTGAAGGATACGCCTTCCCGCTCGACAGTATTTACACCCATGGCTGCGGAATCCAGTAGCACATCCACCACATGGTCATCGAGAAGGTTTACTTCGTCTACATAAAGAATGCCCCGGTTGGCCTGGGCCAGGACACCGGGTTCAAAATGCTTTTCACCCTTTTTAATAGCCCTTTCAATGTCCAGCGTACCCACCACCCGGTCTTCGGTGGCGGAAACGGGCAAGTCTACTACCCGCATTCTCCGCCGGGTCCGCGGTAGTTCTTCACCGGCCTCTAGCCGGTGGCGACAACTTGAACACATGGTGGTAATATCCGCGGGATCACAGCTAAATGGACAATCAGCCACCACCTCTATCTCCGGTAGCAAAGCCGCCAGGGCCCGCACGGCGGTTGACTTGGCCGTTCCTTTTTCCCCGCGAATGAGAATCCCGGAAAGTTTAGGGTTGACGGCGTTTAAAAGCAAGCCTTTTTTCATTTCTTCCTGCCCTACAAGGGCGGCAAAGGGGTAAATAATAGTTTCGGGTTGCACGCACCTCATCTCCTGTCGTGAAAAATTTTTGTTTAAGGAACCCCCGGTTAGCAGATTTCTTTTAATTTCGCCACAGCGCCGGAACCTTGCATCTCCCGCACTACCTGGACCAGGGTGCCGGCTTTTAGCTCGTCTATCCGGTAATATTCTGCTCCTAAAGCAGCGGCCAGTTCCCGGGCCAGGCCAAAGGTAACCAGGCCGTCCTTTTCTACATCTACCACCAGAGTTTTGATTCTGGCATCGTTATGGATTATCTCCGCCACCCGTCGTGCCTCCAGGAGGGGCTTATCCTCCCCTATGCTCACATTGGCGCGGCCATCTGAAATAAGGATTAAAAGAGGGTCAAGGTTAGGGTCTTTATAAAAATGAGTTTTGATGATGTCATATGCCTTGAGCAGGCCGGCCGCAAGGGGAGTCCGCCCGCCGGTAGGTAGTTCCTGGAGCAGTTTGTATCCCATTTCCACGCTGTTGGTAGGCGGCAGCAGTACTTCGGCTGTCTTTCCTTTGAAGGCTACCAGGCCGATTTTATCCCGTTTCTGATAGGCATCCAGCAAGAGGGAAAGAATCGCCCCTTTAGTCTCTACCATCCGCTGCTGGGCTCCCATGGAACCGCTGGCATCCACCACAAAAAGCAGGAAATTGCCGATGCGTTTTTCCCGTACTTTGGAACGAAAATCTTCTTTTTCGATGGCTATGGCCATACCATTCTTTTCCCGGTAAACCTGATGAGGGGCCGCCGCCCTTAAGGTAGCGTCAAAGGCCAGGTCGTTATTTTGTAGCCAGGCAGTCGCCCGGACATACCTGCCTGCCCTGGTAGCCGTCCTGGTGCGCGAGCGACGGCCGGAGCCTTTGCGTAAAATGCGGTCCCGCCCGTGGGTAATACGCCGGACGGCAAAAGGCTGGCCCACAGCGAAAACCACGTCCTGGCCTTGAGGGGGCGCAGGAGAATTCTCTCCTTCTTCAGGCTCCCCCTTATGTTCCTCACCATGAGGTTCTTCCCCTGATTCCTGGCCGTCGTTTTCCCGGGGCTGTTCAGGTGGGGCTTCCGCCTGCTCCGGCGTTGATTCAGGATTTTCTTCTTGCTGTGGCGGTTCCTCCCGGGTTTCAGGCGGCTGGGATTGTTCTGGAGGCGGCGCCGGGGCTTCCCGCACCCGGTGGGGCAGGACCAGTTCTGCTGCCTCCTGTACGTCAGCCTCGGTCACTTCTTCCCGCCCTGCGAGGGCGGCGATGGTGCGCGCTGTTACCGTCATTATGATGTCAGCCCGGTGGCCGGCGGTACAAGTTTCTACGCATAACCGGGCTATTAATGCCAACAATTCTTCCCTGATAGTTACCCGGGGTAAGATTTGCCGGGCGGTAAGGATTTTTTCGCGTAAACGCTCTTCTTCTCCTGCCCACTGGGTGAGAAATCTTAAGGGGTCGGCTTCAAAGGCTCCCCGGCGTTTAATTATTTCTACCCGCTGGCCGGGGTCGTGTACACCTTCAATCTGCACGCAGAGGCCAAAACGGTCTAAAAGCTGGGGCCTTAACTCCCCTTCTTCCGGGTTCATAGTACCGACAAGGATGAATTCTGCCGGGTGGGTATAGGAAATTCCTTCCCTTTCGACGATGTTTACCCCCATGGCGGCTGCATCCAGGAGGACATCTACCAGGTGATCGTCCAGCAGGTTTACTTCGTCCACATAGATGATGCCCCGGTTGGCGCGGGCCAGTATTCCCGGTTCGAAGCGGGGCCGCCCGTGTTTGATGGCGTATTCGAAATCCAGGCTCCCCACCAGGCGGTCTTCGGTGGCAGATATGGGTAGATCAATGACCGGCACCCGTCGCCTGGCTCTGGGCAACCTTTCTCCCCGTCCCAGTTTTTCCCTGCAGTTAAGACATAGGCGGTTATAATCTTCAGGGTCACAATTATAAGGACAACCGGCGACTACTTCTATTTCCGGCAAAAGGGCTGCGAGGGCCCGCACAGCCGTAGATTTGGCCGTGCCCTTTTCTCCCCGGATGAGGATCCCGCCCAGGCGAGGATTAATGGCATTCAAGATTAACCCTTTCTGCATTTTCTCCTGGCCGATAATGGCGGTAAAGGGGTAGATAAATCTTTTATAAGTAAGCAATCAAAGCCCCCCTATCACCTTAAGGCTCGGGATAAGCCCATTTACCTTTATAAGGTGTTCCCACCCATTTCTCGAAATACTCTTTTAGCACTTGCTCGGGATTTAGATCCTGGAAAAGTTGAGGATAGAACCATTTAGCCATATAAAGGTTCTCCACAAACCTGCCGAGCCCGGAAATGTTCAAAAAGTAAACTTTTCCCTTTGAGACTGCTGCGGTTTTTCCAAGTACAGGGTTTTTTCCTATTTCATCTTTAAGTCGTATGGCATCTTGCAGATCATTTGTCGTATAACCCAGGATATCGCTGCTGTATACCATTACGATAGCTCCCGGATCCTTGCTTATTACCCATTCACTACTAACTTCTGGAGACTCTGGTAAATTGTTCAATTCTCCCGCAAGATTAATTCCTCCTGCCAATTTGATAATCTGGTCATAGGAAGAGCCTGGAGCGAAGGTCTTGTATATACCTTTTTTGAAATAATACGTCCACAAGCATAAAACCTTTATTTTTTCTTCGGGTTTTACTTTGGCCAGGCGTTCCGTAAGAAGAGACATATTCTTGTTCTTCCATTGCAAAAATTCCTCTGCCCGTTCTTTTTTGGAGAAAATTTGAGCCACTATCTGTAAATCTTGATCATATTTCTCTGCATAATAAAAATCTATGCCAATAACTTTAATCCCCAATGATTCTATTTTATCCCTTGTTTCTTTCGAGGGATATTTCCCGTAGGTAAGCACTGCTTCAGGTTTTAACTCAGCTATTTTTTCCACATTGGGTTCCGTCCATTTACCTACGCACGGTTTTTCTTTAAGTCCTAAAAAAGGGACGTTTTGTGCTGTATCGCTTACACCTACAATAACTTCATCAGGAACCTGCAGCAGGTGCATAGCCTCTGCAATAGTTGGCGTTAAAACGACTACTTTTTTAAGGGCTGGTCAAGATTGATAGTTCTCCCTGCGCTATCAGTGATCGTAATTTTTGTTTTTGTTGATGAGGTTATCTGGTACTTTGACCCGCATCCGGTAAAAAAAATAATCAAGAACAAACTTACTCCGAAAATTGCAATGAACTTCTTCATTATTATTTTCTTCCTCTCCTTTTCCAAAGTTGAGGTACCAGGTATTTACCACATTAAAGCTAGCCTGGCAGCCGGGCCCCTCTATACTGAACTTATTGTCCATCTTCTACAGGGTACCGGCCGCCAGGGTGGCTTCTCTGCCGGCCACCGGCCGCAGGGGAAAAACTTGCAAGCCGTATTTTCCATTGTTTACTACAGCCTCCACCCCGTAGACCGCAGCAACATTTTCCGCGGTTAGTACCTTCTGGGGTTTGCCGGCAGCAAAAATACAACCATCTTTGAGGAGAATAAGCTTTTCCGAAAACCTGGCTGCAAGATTGAGATCGTGCATTACTATCAGTATGGTGCGTCTGTACTGGTGGGCCAGGTTCTTAATTAACCCCAGTACCTCTAACTGGTGTCTGATGTCCAGGCTGGAAGTGGGCTCATCGAGGAGCAATATGTCTGGCTCCTGGGCCAGAGCCCGCGCCAGGAAAACCTTCTGCTTCTGCCCGCCGCTGAGCTGGTCGAGACAACGGCCGGCCATCGATTCGAGGCCCATATACCGGAGTATATCTCCCACAACGGCCAGATCCCTCTTGCTTACTCCCCACTTAAGGTGGGGTTTCCGGCCCATGAGCACCGTTTCCAGCACCGTGAACGGGAATACCTCTGCCGCGGCCTGCGGGACATATCCCAGCCTTTTCGCCAGTTCACTTCCATTTAAAGCCGCGATTTCCTTACCGTCCAGATAGATTACGCCCTGCCGGGGTTTCAGGATACGGGCGGCGCAGCGCAAAAGCGTAGACTTGCCCGACCCGTTGGGGCCGACAATGCTCACTACCTCACCATCCCCTACCTCCATGGTCAAACCATGGAGTACGGGGAAACTACCGTAAGAAAACGAAACATCTTTAACTACCAGCCGCATCTTCCTTTATACACCCCCTTGCGTGTCATTGTTTTTAACTTCACTGTTATACCCCCGGATACAAATTTTTAGGACCACCATTGTCTTTTCTTTTTAATTAGCAGGTAAATAAAGAACGGCGCGCCGATAAGGGAAGTAACAATCCCCACAGGGATCTCAGCCGGGGCCATAACAGTCCGGGCCAGGGTATCGGCCAGCAAGAGGATTATCCCCCCCGTCAGACAGGAACAGGGGATTAGGAACCGGTGATCATTACCAATAACAAGGCGACAAATATGGGGGGATACCAGGCCCACGAAACCGATAATCCCGGTAAAAGCGATGGTAGCCGAGGCGGCAAGGGTGGCCAGCATCAGGAGGACCAACCGCAGCCGGTTTACATTCACACCCAGGCTGGTGGCCACGTCTTCCCCTGCCACCAGGGCGTTGAGGTCCCAGGCGTAACGCAGGAAGGCGGCCGTACAGGCAAGCACCAGGGGCACAAGCAGGGCTACAGTGCTCCAGCTGGCGCCCCACAGGCCGCCCATCAGCCAGACTACCAGCTCCTTTAAGGCTTCATGTTGCGAGACGTACTTCAGAGCTGATACGCCGGCCGAAAAGAGATAGCCGATAGCCACGCCGCCCAGGAGCAGGGTTTCCGGGACGGCCCCTTTTAACCGGGCAATGGCATAGACGCAAAGCATGGTCAGGCAACCGAAGAAGAAGGCGTTGGTGATAATCAGATACCGGCCAACGATATTAAACGCTGTTCCCAGGATACCCGTCCCCAGGACAATAGCCATGGCTGCACCAAAAGCGGCGCCGCTGGAAAGTCCCAGGGTGTAAGGGCAGACCAGAGGATTGCGTAAGATACCCTGCATAACCACACCAGCACCGGCCAGGCTGATCCCGGTCAGAACCGCCAGGCAAATCCGGGGCAACCGCAGCTGCCATACCACCGTTGCGGCCAGTTCGTTGGCAGGAGCCAAATGCAGGCCGGGGATAATCTTAGCAAGTATAACCCGCCAGACATCCCCTACGCTTATCGCCGCCGCCCCCGTGACAGCGGCAACCATCCCTGTTACCACAAGGAAGAATGCCAGACCAACCAGCAAGGCTACCTTGCGGGCCGTGTGGTGCGAGTATATTGACTGGATTTCATCAAGGTCAGTGATACCACCCGCCAGTCTGGTTGCAGATAGACTCATATCCATGTAGCTCCTAACTTAGATATTGATACCCCCGGTGTTGATATCTCTTACAAGTTAAATTTCAACCCCCCAGCTTTGCCTTGATCTCCCGCATCTTGGCACCCCAGTCGGCTACCTCCTCGGCGGTGAGGATGTCGATGGCGCCGCCCTGGAAGTCGCCCCTGACGTCACCCATGCGTTCTTCCAGCCAGCCCTCGACCTCCAGGTAGTGCTCTTTTAATCCTGCCAGCACTTCAGGATCCGCATTCCAGAAGCCGCGCTGGTGGGCCTCCAGGAGGCGGCGGGCAATTTCTTCCAGGGCCCAGGGGTTGTGTTCCTCGAAAAACTTGCGATTTTCCTCGTCAAGCACAAAAGTCCTCGTAATATCGTCAAAGATCCAGTCATCTACCTCCCGGGTGGAGGCCTCCCAGCCATATACGCGCCCGATGCGCTTCGAGATGTCGCCGGCCCCCTTGTACCCGTGCCGTTTTTGCCCCTCGATCCACCTGGGGTTAAGAAGTTTGGTCCTGACCACCCGCCGGATCTCGTCGGCCAGGGTGCGCACCTCCACGTGCTCCGGTTCCCTGGTGTCGCCGTAGTAGGTCCGTACGTCCTTGCCGGAAGCCACCCGGGCGGCGGCGGTCATGCCGCCGTGGGTGCCGAATTAACAGCAGCAGCCAAAGAGGTCATACTCATCGCTTACCACTTTGTTGTAAGTAACATCTACTGTTTTCAGGTTTAACTGCAGTTGCTTGAAGGCTTCCTTACCATATATCCCTTTGCCGTAGGCGTAGCCATTCCAGTAAACGAAGACGTCGGCCAGGTCCTTTTCTTCCTTCCAGGCCGAAGCGTAAACGGCCAGGTTGACCCCCGCCTGGTAGGTTCCAGGTTTAGAAGCAAAGATTCTTAAAGTTGCATCGCGCCATGCCCCAGGATCAGAATGGTTATCCAGTTGCGCCAGGGTATGTTTGCGAATGAAGTTCATTTCCACCGGCTCATCAAGGGCTGCCACTGTTTGGATGGCCTCGTCTAAAAGTTCGATGCAGTTGGGGAAATTATCCCGCGTAATTCCCGAAACGCGTACCGTGAGATCGATGCGGGGGCGTTTGAGTTCTTCCAGCGGGATAACCTCGATACCCCCGACGCGACCGTTGGGGAGCCACCTGGGGCGGCAGCCTAAGAGGTAAAGCATCTGCCCCAGGCCCTCGCCGTCGGCCCACATGATGTCGTTACACATCCAGTAAATGGCGATATTCTCCGGGTAGCGCCCCTCTTCAGTGAGGTGTTTCTCCAGCACCTTTTCTGCCAGGCGTTTCCCTACTTCCCAGGCCGCCCTTGTCGGGACACGGTGGGGGTCCAGAGAGTAGAAATTGCGCCCGGTTGGTAACACGTCATCCCGGCCGCGGGTGATGAGCCCGGACGGGCCGGCGGGGATATAGCGGCCACTAAAACCGTCCAGGAGCGCTTCAATTTCGCGCGAGGCTTCCACGCGTTTATTGAGGTCCAGTACCCGGGGCAAGAGACTGTTCACTTCCTCAAGATATTCCGGGGCCAGGAGAGCCTCGCCAAGAATTGCCGCCGCATCGTCCGCCGTAACAGCCCGCCCCTGGAGGAAGATGCTGATAAAGGCTTTAGAAACCTTGTCAACCTTCTCCAGGAGCGCCCCGTAGGACTTGCCGTGTTTAATGGATACCCTTTCCTGATTATCAAGGAGTTCGGCCAGTTCAAGGCCCATCAGTTTGGCCACCGTCCGCCGGAGCGAAATGTCCTCCCCCGCGTCATGCCGCAGGATGGCGTTTAGGAACTCTACCCGGCGCTCGCCTTCCGGGATCTCGCCAAAGATGTGCTGGCCGTCCTGGATTTGGGTGTTGCGGATGACGGAAAGCACGGCATGCGCCTTTTCAATGATGAAGTCAAAGTTTTCGTGCCCTCCCTCAAGGGGGACCTGCTTATCCAGGTTGGTCTTTTTTATCTCCTCAATAATTAAGTGTTGTAAGGTATGCGCCCTGGCGGGGTCGGCGATCCTGGCCTTCTCGTATTCCTCCAGGTAACGGTCCAGTTCGGCCAGTTCGTCGTAGAGCCCGCCCTGGGTGAGTACAGTCTGCATGTGATCCACCAGCGCGGCATAGCTGCGCCGCTTGGCGATGGTACCCTCAGGTGGGTTGTCGGCGTTATAGATATACAGGTGAGGTAAGGTGCCAATGGCCAGGTCGGGATAACATTCCCCGGAGAGACCCACTCCCTTGCCGGGCAAGAATTCCAGGTTCCCGTGGGTACCCACGTGCACAATCATGTCCGCGCCGAATTCCCGCTCCAACCAGCGGTAAGTAGCCAGGTACTGGTGCGGGGGCGGGACGTCCGGGTCATGCAAGATCTTGCAAACCTGCCCGTCACAACGTGCCCCGGCACACCCGCGCTTGGGCTGGACGCAGACCACCGCATTGCCGTATTGCACACCGGTAATGACGATCTGACCCTGGTAAACCATGGCTGCCGGGATACCGTTTTTGGCCTCCCCCGGTGGGTTTCCCCAGGCCTCGGTCAGCCTCTCCTTAACGTGGGAAGAAAGGGTATCGAACCATTGCCGGTACTCTTCCACCGGCATCAGCTTCAACGCCCCGCCTTTAGAAACAATTTCGTCGGAAGTAGTCCAGCGGAACTCCGATATGGCTTTGCGCTCCATTATGGTGTCAATAAGCTCTTTCCCGCTGGCTGGAAACTCGACAGCATAACCTGCCTCGTGCATCTTTTTTAAGATACGAGCAACGCTTTCCAGGGTGTCCAGGTGCGCCCCGCTGCCTACCGTGGCTTCTACAGAAGCGCAAGGGTTATTGTGCAGGATGAAGGCCACGCGCCGCTCGCCCACTGGCTTTTGCTGCAGACGCACCCATTTTGCCACTCGGTCAGCGATGCGCTCAACGCGTTCTGGCACCGGCTGCCTGACCTCTAGCTCCCCCTCTTTGCGTGAGGCGCCTAAAAAGACCGGCTCGATAACACCTTCAAACTCCGGTAAAGCAACCGACCAGGCAATGTCCTGTCCCAGCCCCTGGGGATCGGCTACCCACTCTTCTACCGTTTTGTAGAAGGAAATGGCCGGCTGGAAGACCGGCACCCCGAGTTGCTTTAATAACTCCACACCGGAGGCGGCTACTCCCTCCCGGAGAAAGTCGTCTGTTTGCGCCCGGGCCGCCAAAAAGAATGAAAGAAGCTTTACTATGGCCGCAATCCGCGACCGCCCATCCGGGTCAAGGTAAAACTCCTGGACTACTTCACCTGAACCCTTAGTGCCCAACCCCTCGTCCTTAAGGGAATAACAGAAGGCCGGGATGACGCCGAGCCCCCTGACCTCCAGCGCCCGGATGAGGGCTTCCTCTACGGCCAGGGTCTTATTCACCCACTGGTTGCGGGCGAAAAGAAGCCCGATCAGCGGAACCTCGCGCCTGTACCAATTAAGATAATCTTCTACCCTGGTGAAGTAGGTAGGGGCGTCCGGATGGTAAATCCCTTCCCAGGGGTAAACCTCGGGTTCTTCCACTGCAAAGGGGGCGCCAAGGGCTACCGCCGCCACGTAGCGGAGCATGCGGGCAAAGTTCTCCTCCCCGCCCTGCACTATGTAGGAGTAGCTCCTGGCCACTACTTCCGCTGGTACGGTAGAAAGGGTCCATAGAGCCGGGTCGTGGGCCACGCAGACTACAGGCCGGTAAAGCTCGCGCACAGCCCCTTCCAGCTCATCCCAGATCGTCTCACCCGTAGAACGGTATAAAAAGACGAGATCGGCATTTGCCAGATCCGCCCGGGCGCTGTCCAGGTCTTCCTTGCCTTCCTGTAAATTGCGTGCGGAATATACCTTAACCGCAAGTTGTCCTGCTACCTTTGCCGCTGCTTTGCGCAGCGTTGTCGCGTGACTGTGCCACACTATCGCGGTAATCCTGTACACAATTCTCTCCCCCCAATAAATTGCCATCTGGCAAAAGAAAAAACCATGGAAAAAGCTCCACGCTTGCGCAGAACCTCCATGGTTCTCTTATGGCTTCATGCCAGGTTTTATATAAGATATACGTCTTAACATTTAAAATTCCTCCTCCTTCACCCATAACATGAATATTTTTCTCAACTCGCAGTCCCCCGGAAAGGCTATATCCACCCGGCCGCTATAAGCATAGGCACGGGCTAGACACCCCCCGCCGCAGAGGAGCCTCTCCGGGCAGTCCCGGCAGCCCTGCATCTTCTCAACATTGCGTCTCCACCACGCTCTCCTCACCATGGCCTCCTGGTGAGAAAAATCAGGGTCCAGGATGGAACCCAGATAAAAATCCGGCAACCCCCCCAGGGAGGCACAGGGGTAAACAGAGCCGTCGGGTAGCACCGCCAGGGATTGGCCGGTGGTGGCGTAACAGTAATACCGCCGTTCCCCGCTATGGGTCAGCAGGTATTTCAGCCTCTCCACCTCCCGGAATCTTATCAACGGCCCACCCTGGCGGGCTATTTCCCGCGCCCGTTCCAGGGCCGTCCTGACCTGACGGCGGAGCAAGTCCGGATCCGGACCTGTGCACTCACCTTCCGCACCCCTGCCCAGGGGACGAAACAAGTCCAGGGACAGGCCGTGAACGCTACCTAAATAAGCAGCCAGCTCAACCAGCCTGGGAAGCTGTTCTGTACTCGCGGCCGTTAAAACTACCGTCAGGCCTGCTTTGACCCGCTCTGCCGCCAGGTTTTGTAATCCCTGGATAGTCGCCAGGGTCGATCCCTTGCCGTCAGGAAAAGGACGCAAGGCATCGTTAACTTCAGGCATACCGTCAAGGCTTACACCCAGGGCCAGGCCCAGTTTTTTTATCTCCCGAACCATAGCTGGAGTAAGCAAAGTACCATTGGTTTGCAACTGGAAGGTCGCAGCCAGGTTACGTTCCTGCACATAGGCGACTACTTTTTTGATCAGGGGTAGGTTTAATAGCGGTTCACCGCCGGAGAACTGGATTTTAAAATGGCCGCTGCGGGCGGCTACATAGTCCACTGCCCGCCGGGCCACCTCCCAGGGCATATCTCTCTTGCTTTCGCCCCCGCGGGCATAACAGTAACGGCAATAAAGGTTACAGGCATCAGTTACGCGTAAAACAAGCAATTTAAGAGAATTTTCTCTATGTGCCGTCATGTTAAGACAACCTTCACTCCGTCCGGGCCTCTAATTCCCCTTCAATATCCAGGTACAGTTCCTTTAAGGCAGCAGCAGTTTCCGGCCGGGCCTGCCACATTCCCCTTTCGATGGCTTCTAAAAGCTGGGCCGTGATAGTCTGCAATGCCCAGGGGTTGACCTCCTTAAACCATTCCTGCATCCCCGGATCCAGAGCATACTTTTGCGCCAGGGCTTCATAGAGCCAGTCTTCCAGCACTTCCGCCGTAGCGTCCCAGCCAAAAGAATGCTCCACCAAAGCCGCCAGATCTCCAGCGCCCTTGTACCCATGGCGCTTCATGCTTTCAATCCACCTGGGGTTAAGCACCCGCGCCCGGAAGATATGCTGGGTCTCCTCCTCCAGGGTACGTACCCGTACCCGCCTCGGGTCGCTGCTGTCGCCGCTGAAGGAAAGGGGTAGTTCTCCTTTGATGGCCTTAACGGCCGCCACCATGCCGCCATGGTAGGAGTAAAAGTCATCACTGTCAAACATGTCTACTTCCCGGCTGTCCTCGTTCTTTACCGTTGCGGCCACCGTAGCGAGGCGGCGCCGGAAGGTGTCCTGTGCCTCCCTGCCATAAGTACGGCGGCTGTAGGCATAGCCACCCCAGGTAACGTAGACTTCCCCCAGGTCCTTAGCATCCTGCCAGTTCTTTGCCGTGATTAAATTGCTTACACCGGCGCCATAGGTACCAGGCCGGTCGCTAAAAATACGCCACCTGGCTTCCTCCCGGGCTTGTTCCTCCTCTACGCCGGCTGCTATCCGCGCAGTTACTTCGGCTTTTACATGGGCCGCCACAAAATTCATTGTCTCCGGTTCGTCCAGCCCGGCTACCATTTCCACCGCCCGGTCAAGCAGGTGGATGACATTCAGGAAGGCATCGCGAAACATCCCGGAAGCCCGGATAGTTACATCAACCCGCGGCCGCCCCAGCTCCTCAAGGGGTATCACCGCCAGTCCTTTAACGCGCCCGCTTTTTTCTTCCCATACCGGTCGTACCCCCAGCAGATACAAGGCCTGGGCGATATCCTCGCCCCCGGTACGCATATTGGTGGTGGCCCAGATCACCATCCCGACGTTTTCCGGATAGTCCCCTTTTTCCTGCTGATAGCGCTCAAGGAGAGCCCCTGTCAGTTTCTTGCCCACTTCCCAGGCCGCGCGGGTAGGTATGGCCTGGGGATCAATAGAGTAAAAGTTGTGACCTGTAGGCAGGATATCAGCCATACCCCGTGTAGGCGCACCCGAAGGACCGGGTGGAATGAAACCACCCGCCAGGGCCTTAATAGAGTTTCCGATTTCTTCTACCGTGGCTTCCAGGGCCGGTACCAGGTTGCCGGTAATATATTTACCCAGCCGGATAATTTCTTCATCCCGGCACCCCAGGATCTCTCCTGCAACTACGGGTATGGCTTCCTCGCTGAAGCCAGAGGCCGCCAGGGCTTGGATAAAGTCCCTGCTTAATTGTTCGATTTCGTCCATGATTTCAGCGTTAGTACGCCCCTGCACCGGGTCGAAGAACCCCGGCTCAGCCAGTAACTGGTCGTAATTGTATCCCTTCACCAGAGCCAGCCGTTCCCGCAAGGAGGGGAGATCATTATTGGGCAGGCGGGTTAAAGCCAGGAGCATTTCTACCAGGGCTTCCTCTCGAGGTGCCTGGCCCAGGATGTGGAGGCCATCCCGGATGAGGGTATCTTTTACCTCATACAGGTAAGAATGCAGCCGTTCCAGGAAGCCTTCCCAGTCTTTCTCAGCCTCCTCTTTCTCCAGGCCCAGGTCACGGTCCAGCTGGCTGGCCGCTGTTTTTTCCCAGATCAACTCGCGCAAAGCCGGCAGTTTCGTCTCATCCAGGGTCTTTGCCATGTGGTACTCTTTGACCAGGACTTCTATCCCGGCCAGCTCATCATAAGTATCGGCCCTGGTCATAACCGGAGGCAGGTGGGCAATGATCCCGGCATGGGTCCGCCTCTTGGCCTGGGTACCTTCCCCGGGATTGTTAATGATGTAAGGGTAAAGGTGGGGCAGGTCATTAATGGCCAGGTCCGGGAAGCAGGCCCCGGATAACCCTACCCCCTTGCCCGGAAGCCACTCCAGGGAACCGTGCTTGCCGATATGGAAAACCATATCCGCCTGGAAAACGTCCCGCAGCCAGCGGTAATAGGCGAGGTAGTGGTGGGGCGGGGCCAGGTCAGGGCTGTGGTAAATTGTGGCCGGGTCCTCAAGAAAGCCCCGGGGCGGCTGGATGCCGACAAAAACATTTCCCAGCAAGATGCCAGGGACGAGGAGCTGGCCCTGGTAATTAAATACTTCTCCCGGCGGCTCACCCCAATTGCATGTTAAATGCTCCCGGGCCTGGGGAGGAAAGGCCTCAAACCAGGCCCGGTAGGTATCCCCGTCTACCCGAGCGGCCGCCCGGCGATCCAGCTCCCGCGGGTCGAGCCAGCCGCGCTCGTTGGTCAGCCCGGACAGGACCCTCTCCATTAAAGCCGCCCCATCCGGCGGCAAATCCTCTACCCGGTAGCCGGCGGCCTGCATGGCCACCAGCAGGCGGTGGACGCTGGCCGGGGTATCCAGGCCGAAGGCACAGCCGATGCGGTCGTTGCGTGGCGGGTAATTATGGAGGATAATGGCCACCCTTTTCTCCTGGTTGGGTTTGTGCCTTAGCCGGGCCCAGCGCAGGGCCAGGGAGGCAACCTTGCTTACCCGTTCAGGAATAGGTACATACTGGCTTAAAACAGCACCGGTCGAGGGATCCTCCCCGGTTTCTTCCCGGGTGGCAATAGGTACGCTGATTAGATCCCCGTCAAATTCGGGTAAGGCTACACTCATGACCACATCCAGGGGTCCCAGACCCTGGGGGCTTTTTTGCCACTCGTCAAAGGGAGTCAGGGACACGATGGCTTTAATCAGGGGTACGCCCAGCCGCTGGTAAAGCCCTTTTTCTTCCACACGGCTGAAGGTGGGCGTGGCCATGGTCTGGGAGAACATCAGGGTATTAACCACCACATCTACCACCGGCCGGCCGTCCCGGCTAAAATAATTTTCCAGCACCCAGGCCAGACCCCGGCTGCCCAGTTCGTCGTTCCTGGTGGCGTAAAGGAACACCGGCAAGGCTATGCCGCCTTGTTTTTCTATCTGCCGGACAAGTTCATCAATGAACACTGTATTGCCTGCCACCCAGGCACTCTGGTAGAAAAGTATCCCCACTACCGGGCGACTTTCTTTGAGCTTCTCCTGTAAATAAAGTGCCGCCGCTTCCGGTGCCGGGCAGTCCGGGTGGTAGAAGCCTTCCCAGGGTAACGGGCGGGGCTCGGCTGCCGCCACCTCTATACCACCATAACGACCGGCGGCCCAGAGAAGAAGATTTTTCAGGTTATCTTCGCCGCCATAGGCAACGTACAGGCGCAGGCGGTGGTAATCTTGCGGCATCATATTGCTAAGGGACAAAAGCTGCTGGTTATCATCTCCCATCGAGGGCAACACAGCCAGGGGGATATTCTTTTTCCTGGCCAGCTCTACCAGGTCCTGGAGCCCCGGCAGGGAATCCGGCCCACCCATGAGGTGCACGATAATCAGATCAGCGCCACCGGCAAGTTGAGCAATTTCTCCCGCCGTTCGCCCGCCTTCTCCCCGCTTCGAGGAGGCCGCAACTTCAACTAGCCGGCCATAATCCTCCTGCACCCTCCGAGCAGCCCGGCTTAAACTACCCAGCTCACCTTCAATGGCCGTATAAAAGCAAATTTTTAAAGCCATAACCCTCTCCCCTCCAGCTTAAAGCTTTGCTCTCCCGTTAGCCGGACAAATGGGCAAAACCTGGACGCCCAGGTCGTCTTCGCGCACCCGGGCTTCGACATCATAGACAGCACGGATATTTTCCGGGGTGAGCACCTCCTGTGGGCTACCGGAAGCAAAGATGCGACCCTGATGCAAGAGTACCAGCTTTTGGGAAAAACGGGCTGCCAGGTTTAAATCATGCAGTACCATGAGTACTGTCATTTTCTTTTTCCAGGCCAGAAATTCAAGGATGCCCAGCACCTCCAACTGGTGGCGAATATCCAGGTTGGAGGTAGGTTCATCCAGCAAGATAACCCTGGGCTCCTGGGCCAGGGCGCGGGCGATCATTACTCTCTGTTTTTCGCCCCCGCTTAAATTGGCCAGGGTTTTTCCAGCCAGTGGTTCAAGTTGGAGAAAACGAAGAATTTCTTCTACCACCTGCCGGTCTCTTTGCCCAACAACCCAGGTTATATAAGGCCTGCGACCCAGTAACACAGCTTCATACACAGTTAGAGGAAATACCTTCGTCCCTTCCTGGGGAACATAGCCCAGAATCATTGCCAGGGCCCGGCCCGACAGGTTGGTTATATTGCGGCCATCCAGGTAGATTACGCCCTGTGCCGGCAGCAATATCCTGGCCAGGCACCGCAGGAAGGTGCTTTTTCCTGAACCGTTTGGTCCTATAATGGTAACTATTTCCCCCGGATCTATGGTCAGCGTTACCTCATTGAGGACTGGTTGACTATCGTAATTAAATGACAAACCATCCACGGCCAGTTTCATGACCACCAGCGCCTCCTTTCTCGGAACAGGAGGGAGAGAAAAAAGGGTACACCGATTAGAGAAGTAATCACTCCCACCGGGATTTCGATGGGGCTGGCCACCGTCCGGGCCAGGGTGTCGGCCCCCAGCAAAAGGAGAGCCCCCAGCAAACAGGAAGCCGGGATCAGGTAACGATAGTCGCTGCCGACCAGGAAGCGGCCCAGGTGGGGGGCCACCAGGCCAATGAAACCAATAATTCCGGTAAATGCCACCGTAGCGCTGGCCAGCATTGAGGCGCCGACAGCACCGTTACGCCGCAGCCGGCTAAGATTGACGCCCAGGTTGGCGGCCACTTCCTCCCCGGCTCCCAGGGCATTGAGGTCCCAGGAATAGCGCCAGAGAAAACCCAGGGCAGCAAGGCAAACAGGAAAAAGCAAAAATAAAGGTTGCCATTTAGCCCCGGCCAGTCCTCCCATAAGCCATAGAGTGAGTTCACGCAGTTCTTCATGGGAAGACAGGTACTTCAGTAAAGAAACGCCAGCGGAAAAGAGATAACCCAGGGCCACGCCGGCCAGGATGAGGGTCTCCGGGGCCAGGCCCCGAAGACTGGCTACCCCGTAGATGACAAACGTCGTTAACAGGCCAAAGGTAAAAGCACTGACCACGATGATATAACCTTTCGCCAGGGTGAAACCGGCGAGCTTTCCCAGGCCCAGGACCACGGCCAGGGCCGCCCCGAAGGAAGCGCCGGCGGAGATGCCCAGTATATAAGGATCGGCCAGGGGATTGCGCAAAATCCCCTGCATAACTACCCCTGCTCCGGCCAGGCTGCAGCCGGCCAGGGTGGCTAGCAGCACACGGGGCAGGCGGAGATTTAAGATCACTGTCCGGGCCAGCTTGTTCCCTGCCTCCTGGCCGGAGGAGGTTGTTACCGCCCCCTTGATAACCTGCCAGAGCTCCTGGAAGCTGATATTGGCGCTGCCAAGGCCAAGGGAAACTGCCAGGGCGGCCGCCAGAGCCAGGCTTAAAAAAATGATAGTTATAATTTTATGGCTTACCAACCGGGCGTAAAGATCGCCCCGCGCCTGACCTGCAGCTCTTTTTTCCGCCATACTGCCCATCATTAATGCCCCCTTAAGTGGGTAGAAGCTCATGCCGGGAGTTACACCCTGCACCAGAGCAACTTATTTGACATCCGGATAGACCCATGTACCCTTTAATTCTGTGTGGTAAAACTCCTGTAGCAACTGGCTGTGGACGGCTTCCGGGTCGAGGTCGGCAAAAACATCGGGGTGGAACCACTTGGCCCAGTAAAGGGAACCGATTACCGATCTGATCCCGGTACCAAGGCCCCAGCTCATGATATAGACCTTTTTCTGGCTAACCGCCGTTGTCTGCTTTAATGCCGCTCTGGCCAGGATTTCATCATAGAGGGCTTTCATTTTATCCGCGGCGTCCCGGCTGGCCATGCAGATAATTATTTGGGGATCTTGCCCGGCCAGCCATTCAGGAGTCAGCTCGGGATATTTAACCTTCTGGCCGGCGGCAATATTTTTACCGCCTGATAAGGCAATACGGTCGGCAGCAGGGGTTTTATCGCCGGCACTGTAGTAAGGTTTATTCCACTCGTAGTAAACCCGTGGCTTTTTATCTTCCGCTATCCGTGCTACCCGGTCCTTGATTAGTTGATAATACTTATCGCTAAAGGCAATTAACTTGGCCGCTATTTCCTCCTTTCCCGTCAGTTCACCCATTTGCTTAGTTACTAAGGCGGTTTCGTGGGGATAAGAAGTCGTATAGACCAGAACCGGCAGGCCGGCCTCTTCCAGCTTGGCCCGCAGGTCATCCTTTAACATGGTATCGGCAATGACTACATCCGGCGCGCTCTGGATGATGGCTTCCAGATTGGGAGCGAAAGATGACTTGGCCATGACCGGGATTTTCTCCAGGTCTGCTGGAAAAATCGAGTAACTATCACGCCCGATGATCTTATCAGCGCTGCCTAAAGCATAAAGGATTTCTGATACACCCGAAGTAATACAAACGATTTTATCCACCGGGCAGGAAATTTTTACTTCTTTACCGGTGCCGTCAACAAAAGTTTTAACCGTTTTCCTGGTATTACTATTTTGAGTGCCAGTTTTTTCGCTACTACACCCGGTTACAAAGATTATTACCAGCATTAGCAGGCATATTACCCTGGCGGCAAAACCATATTTTTTGCTCAACATTTTTGATAGCCTCCTCCTTGAGTTTTTTATGGTAGCCCACGTCAACGAGCAGGACTCCTGGCTCAGGTTCACCGGCACCGCATTATTGCCACCATCAAAAAACGGCCTGATCTAACACCTCCCAGCGAACTCCCCGGGTGGGTTAGAATAGGCCGTCCTTCTACCGCTCCCGGCGCATCGTGAACCCCCAGTCGTTTTTTCTTATTGGAAGTTCCTTGCCGGACCGGCTGGCTGCATTTAAGCTGGCCCCTCGGGACCAGACACCTACCCTTATAAAATTAAAAAACCCCTGCTCCAAAGAAAACAGGGGACATGCCGTTTCCCCATCCTGCGTAGGGAGCACCAGCTACTACGGCAAGCACCAGGTCTCCTGGCTCGGGTTCAACGCTCCCCCACGCCTTCCCAGTCCAGCACTCAGCCCCTTCAGTTGCACCGTCCCGGGTACTTCTTAAAGAAGATAACCCGTAGCGGTAGAGATCTTGCTGAGTGCTGGGCCAGTGGCCTGATGTGGGGTCACTCCCCCTTACAGTGGCGCGACCGCGCCGGATTTGCACCGGCTTCCCTTGATGCTAACCTGATTAATTTTATTATATACTTCATTCTACATTTACAACCAAAATCCTCCTTCCCAGCCAATTTTCTCGAAAAAACCATACTTTGAATTTGCTCGCCACTCAGTTCATGAAGATAACGGTGCAGGTATTCTTTGTTTAGCCCTACTAAAACGAATTAGTTCCGAGAGCCGTTCTCCTTCTTCATGGAAGACGTTAACAATATAACTCGATTTATCACCCGGATAAACAGCCTGCTCAAAGTACCGACGGGATCCCCTGCTTTCACCGCGGCCAAACAGGCTTCCCCACCGCCATATCCCTGCAGTAACCTTATCCCGGCCGCGATAACTGCTTCACCCGGGAGCAGCCCCCATTCATACTCGTCCCACAGGTGGATGAGGCTGGCGGCCAGGGCCACCAGGCCTGGCTCGCCCTGGATGTGTTGCAGTCGCGCTAGATAGCTGTCCCGGTCCAGTCCCAGGCCTTCCTCCCTGGCCTGCCGCCAGAAGTCTTCCACCCCGACGCCGTACCTGTCCAGGCGCGCCAGGAAGCTGCACTGGCGGCGGGGATTTAGACCGGTCTGCTTTTCCAGGGCTATTTTCACGGCTTCTTTCACCGTCACGCCGATTAATTCCCCTAGTTTTGCATGCTTGCCAGCATCAGTAAAATAATGGGGGCTCTGGATATTGGCGACGGCAATGATCTGGTCGGTACCCGACCCGGTGGCAATCCCCCGGGAATAACGGCTGGGCGCCATGAGCTCCTGCAAGGCGGCAGTTTTGGCCTCCGTAGCTGTAACTATGGAGCGCACCAGGGCGTGGGGAGGCAAGTTCCCGTTTATCAGAAGGATAATATTAATAGTACCGGGGACAAAGACCCATTGCCCGTCCATCTCGTAATAATTGGCCCTATCCCCGGCCCGCCCGCCATTGACGTCGATGCCCCCGGTAACAATGGCCGTCACTGCTAATTCCCGGAACCCGTTCGTTTTTATAGCAGCGTTTTCCATTCTGGCGGCTGTAAGCAACCCGGCGGTGTGACGGTACGGCAGGTCGAGCTTGCCGGCCAAATACTCCAGGTAACCTTCCACGCTGCCTCCTGGGAGGCTGGCAGGATCATGCTTATCAGGCGGCAGGTGATGATTAAATACCGCCTGCAGGTCTTGCCGGTACCCACCGTTAAGCCAGGCCGTGCTTACCACCCGGCGCGGCCCGGGAAAATAGACAATGAGGGTATCATCCCGCCGGTGAATTTTTTCCCCGCTTTTTAACTCATAAAGCAGCATTCTTATCCCCTTCTATTACCGGTAGTAACGTCACTTCCAGTTTACGGCGAAAACGCTGCAATATTTTTACGAAGCTAGGGCCAAAGAGTAAATAAAAAGCTGCATTGCCTGTGGCATGAAAGGTATCAAACCAGAAGCTGGCAGCATAGGTGGCTACAAAGGACTGCCAGTTCAGGGGGTGAACAAAGCCCGTCCAGGTCCACAGGTTCATTATGCAGCCAAAAAGGTATCCCCACAGAAAGCTAAATACCGTCATAACCTTCTTGCCCGCCCGGGGGAAGATAATCCCCATCACCCCTGCCGAGGTGCCGGCCAGCCCCCAGGCAAACATCTGCCAGGGCGTCCACGGGCCCTGGCCCAGGAAAAAGTTGGATACCAGGGCCGCCGTAGAACCGGCCATAAACCCGGCCCGCGGTCCGAAGACAAAGCCAGAAATGATTACCATAAAGGTGGCCGGCTGGATATTGGGTAAAGCAGCAAAAGGAACCCGGCCAACGGCGGCAATGGTACCCAGCATGGCGATTACGGCTACCTCCCGGGAAGAAACCCGTCCCTGTTCAAACCCCCAGTACAGCAAAACCAGGGCCATAATAATTATTACCGGAGCCAGCAAACCCCACCCCTGGCCCAAAAGAAGGGCGTTTATCTTGATACTGGCCAGCAACAAGCCCAGGATAAATACCAGGGCAAAGGGAAACAGCATTTTACGCCAAAACGCCACAAGCATAACCTCCCAAAACTTTGCAAGGGTACACACCATGTAGTGGGAAAGCCGTACTCGATAACTGGCCCGCCGGTACGGGCCGGGCGGCGGTCCCTCCGGATACCTCACCTTACTTCTGGAACTACCTGCCTGGCAGGCCATACGGGTTCCAGCCTGTCCAGGGCATCTCGCAGGGTCAGGACACCGTCAACATAGCCGCGGCACATTTTACCAATCTGGGTGGAATAAAAAACCGACTGGCCCAGGACCTGGTGCTTAGGTCCATCGGCAACGATCCGGCCGGCAAACAGCAGCAGCACCCGCGTGGCGTAGGCAGCAGCAAATTCAACATCGTGGGTCACCAATACCACACTTACTCCTTCCTTGCTTAAGTCCATCAACATTGCTCCCAGTTCGTCCTTTAAACGATAATCCATCCCCCGGGTAGGTTCGTCCAGTACCAGGAGCCGGGGCCGGGTTACCAGTATCGAGGCCAAGGCTACCCGCTGGCGCTCGCCGCTGCTTAAATCGCGGGGGTTTACCCGCCGGTATCGCTGTAAGCCGAGCTTCTCCAGGAGGTCATCAACCACACCGTCATCAGTAAGACCGAAATTTTTTAGGGTGAAAAGCAATTCCTCTTCCACGGTATCCTGGAAGAGATAATCATTGGGATTCTGGGAAAGGTAGGCAATCCTGCCGGCCCCGGGCCGGCTCTCGTTACTCAGGTCGCGGCCCATTACCAGCACCCGTCCCCGCCCCGGTTTTAAGAGGCCGGCCATGGTTTTCAGGAGGGTGGATTTACCGGCGCCGTTGGTACCCAGGATAGCCACCAGCTCACCGGCAGCAATTTGCAAGCTGATGTCCTGCAGGGCTTCTTTACCGTTGGGATAGGTAAACCATACCCTGCTCATGGTCAAAACCGGTTCTTCCGGATTTTCATTTACAACCGGCCTTAGAGGAGGAAACTTCCGGTAGTTAAAGTTTGACCGCAGTAACCGGCGTCCTTCCTTGACGGTAACGGGAATAGAGGGGAAACCTATCCGGGCAAAAAAACGGGCCACGGGAGGAATAAAAGGAATTTCCCTTGCTACCGCCCAGCGGGCTAGTTGTTCCGGGGTACCCTCATATTTGACCTGGCCGTCTTCCATGAGCACTACCCGGTCAGCAAGGTGGAAACACCTTTCCAGCCGCTGCTCGATTAAAATTATAGTTAGCCCCATTTCCTCATTTAACCGTTTAATGAGATTAAAAAATTCCTCGGCCGCTACCGGGTCCAGCTGGGAGGTAGGCTCGTCTAAAATTAGCACCTGCGGCTGCATGGCCAGGACGGCAGCCAGAGCCAGCTTTTGCTTCTGCCCGCCGGAAAGGTGCGCGGTAAATTCCTGTCTTACCTCTGCCAGGTCCAGAAAGCTCAGGACTTCGGCTACCCGCCGGGACATTTCTGCCTGGGGCAAGCCTAGGTTTTCCAGGCCGAAGGCGATCTCGGCCTCGACACTGGTCATAACCAGCTGTTTTTCCGGGTCCTGGAAGACTATCCCCACTTCCCGGGCCAGTTTTCGCCGGTCCATCTGGCCCATGTCCCGCCCTTGAAAATAAACCTTGCCCCCAAACCTGCCGCCATAAAAGTCCGGGATCAGTCCGGCCAGCGCCCGCGCTAAAGAAGACTTGCCCGATCCCGAACCGCCGGTTATAAGCAAAAACTCCCCTTCCTCGATACTCAAATTAATGCCTTTTAAGGCCGGTTTTTCCCTATCCGGGTAGTAATAGGTCAAATTTTCGCTTTGAAATAAGGGCACCGCTGCCACCCCCAGCTCAATACCACCGGAACGGATAAAGCGAGAATGATAATAATTAAAACTATGACGGTCATGGGGCCTTTAATCAAGTAGTCCAGCTCCGGGTAAAAACTGAAGGTGCTGCACCCTTTAGCCTGGCCATAAACGGCCACTGCTAAAGCCAGGAGGCTCCCGCCAAGGCAAAGGCTGTCCCGCGGCCGCCAGGTATCCCGCCGGTAACAGGAGCGCCGGCCGCTGCCAAAGGCCCGCGCCTGCATGGCCTCGGCTATTTCCAGGGAATCTTCCAGGGAAGACAGGAGCAGGATGTTCATCAGGGCAGCATATTTGGGTAGCCTTTCTTTTAACGTCCCGGCATGAAAATCAACGCCCCTTACCACCTGCACTTCCCGGATGTTTTCCATTTGCCTGATCATGGCCGGGAACATCCGGGTAGCCAGGGACAGCACCAGCGCCGACCGGGAGGCAAAACGCGCCAACAAACTTAAAACTTTATCCGGGTGAACTATAAGATTATAAAGGCAAAAGATGCTGATGATGGCTAAAAGCCGCACGCTCATGGCCGCGCCGTAACAAATGGCTTCCAGCGAGACGGTTAAGCGGCCGAAAACCGGCAGGCGCGGCCCCCACCAGATAATCGTCTCCCCGGCATGGACCACCAGGGGGTTGATGATAATCACAAGCAACATCATGCCCAGGCTTATTTTTAAGTAAGTTTCCCAGGCAGCCAGGCCATCTACGGCGGCAACGGCCAGGATAATAACCAGCAGCAGCCCCAGGAGGTAAAGGGGGTTGGTGAATAGCAGGGCCAGCACCATTAAAACGCCCGCGTAACTTAAGGCTGCCACCGGGTGCAGGCTTTGCAAAAAAAGCCCTTTGTCCTGATAAAAAAATTGATCGAACATTTTCAGTGAAGCACTCCAAAATGGTTTAGTTTGAATTTTTTATGCTCACCGTTTGGGAAGTTGCATCCCAGTCTACCTGGTAGCCAAAGGCTTCCGCTACAAACCGGGCCGGGAGATAGGTGCGGCCATCCCTCAGCAGGGGAGCGACGCCGGTGCTCCTGGCCTGGCTATTGACGTAGCCGGTTTCTTCGCCAATAACCATGGTTACTGTAACGCCGTCCTTGCTCAGTTTAACAGCCGCAGTTTTCTCATCCCAGCTAATGCCGTCACTCGCTACGTCCAGAGCATAAGCCAGGTAACGCACGGGTACATACGTCCGGCCGTTGTCAATGAAAGGAGCTGCATCCATCGCCTTTACTTCTTCTTTTTCCCCGGCAAAAATTGTATAGCTCCTGGCGCCAACAATAAAACGTGCTTTATAACGGGTAGCAGCAGGCGGCGTGGCTAATCGAGCATAAAACGGCTGACCAAAATAGATGCTCGCCAGGGCCATTAAGGCCTGGCTGGTAGCCATTTCATTACTTCCCGTCCCCCTGAGGTGTTCAAAGGAACCGTCAGGCAACTGGAAGCGGAGCAGGGCAGTTAAAACATCTCCTCCTGCTTTGTTAAAATTGCCTTGCAGTGGATCAATGCCAACTACAATCAGCCCTTCAATGACCATGGAGCAGCTTTCTGGATTTTCCGCCCCCCAGGACTCAAAACTGCCATTTTCTTTTTGGGCCTTTTCCAGGTAAGCCACTGCCTTTTGGACAACCGGACTATCTTTTTTCTCACCTAAAGCCCCCAGGGCCATTAACGCCATACCGGTAGAATCCACATCGGGCGTTTCTTTATCTGTAGCGTCCCAATAAAAGGAACCGTCGGCGTGCTGCCTGGCCACCAGCCAGCTTAGGGCCTTGCTCTTATCGGGAATATCAGCGCCGGCAGCATGCAAGGCCAGTACTGCCCAGATGTGGGCATTAACTAGCTGTTCACCGCCATGAGCTATATTGTCAGCAAACTTACCACTGGCAAGCTGGGCATCCTGGATCTTTTTTATAAGGTTCTGGCCCTGGTAATTATAGGGATTCCCTCCAGCGGCCAGAACGGCCAGGACCAGGGTGGCATAATCATTCATTTCACCGGATGCGGTAGCAGCAGCCAGCATTTTTTCACAGGCCTGGCCGGCCAGCGTACCTTTTAAATCCCTTCCTGACGCTGCCAGGGCAATATAGCTCCAGGGAGATAAAATACCCCTGGCCTTCTCTCTTGTTAACAAATAATCGGCAGCGTTATTTAATGATTTTCCGGCGCTATCCCTCCCGGTAAGGGCCCAGGCTGGCGTGACAGCGCCAGCGATAAGTAAGAATAAAATTAAAAAAGCCAGTGCCAAACCTGAAATCTTCTGCTTTAACATGCCTGTGCACCCCTTTCCTGATAAATTAAGGTGAGGCCGCCTTCAACCCTTCCCAGGTGGGCCCGGTACTGTTCAGGGTTTCGCTATACCACCAGATAATCTTATCACCTGACCGGATCCCTTTCTCGCTGGCCGCCACCATGGGGATCTCCTCGTTAACCTTATACATCCATCCGGCCATACCTTTATTGTCTTGCCCGGCTATACTCCGGACAAAATTGCCGTATACAGGACTGATGCTGTATTTCAGGCCGGTGGCATCCAGGGCCCCGAGGGCCGTCAATCCCCATTTGTTGTTTTTATCAACCGTCACCGTAGCAGGACCATAAAGGAGTTGCCCTTTAATGCCAACTACGGCAATATCCACCCGGCACCCGGAGGCGGCAGGAGAAGCCTGGTTATGACTGCCGTTGCCGTCTTTCTTAGCTGCTGGTAGAGGGGGGCCGCTGCCGGCATCAATCTGGCTGCCAGCACTCTGCGCCGGCTGTGTCGCCTGGGGAGCACCGGCAGGTCCAGCGGTTTTCCCCCCGCCGGTTATAGCGCTGTCACCTGACTTCTCCCCCGCCGTTTTTTCCGGAGGCTTGAAGGTTTCAGGCGCTTTTTGATTGCCGGCACTTTCCGGAAAGCCGCCGGCAACAGCATTCTCCGCTGGTAAGGGAGCCCCGGTGGGTGGTGTCAGGACATTATCAGCCCCGCGTGGCCCGGTATAGAAATTAGAGATTGCCGGCCCTATTAAGGCCAGTAAGACTATCAGGGCCGCTACCAGGTAAATAAATTTTTTTTGCATTTACTATTCCTCGCTATGCCTGTATTATCAGTCCCGTCAAGGCCACCTTCTCTGGGCCCGTAAGATCTCCAGCAGCGATGGGGAGCACCGCTGGACACGCCGGCGCTCCCCATCGTTTTAATCCTTCTTTTTTCATTTACTCTGCTACTAGCATCCGGTAGATCATCACCGCGCATTCTGCCCGGCTGGCCGTATCTCCCGGCCGGAACGTACCATCTTCAAAGCCTTTAACTAGCCCGTGGGCGGCAGCTACAGCTACGCTTTTTCTGGCCCAGGCAGAGACTTTGTCGTTATCTTTAAAGGCCAGCTTTTCCTCGCTGGCGGGCAGGTTCATGGCCCGGACCAGCATAGCCACCAATTCTTCGCGGGTAATGACGTTTTCAGGGCGGAAGGTGCCGTCCTCATAGCCTTTGACCAGGCCGTTGCCGGCGGCGGCAGTTACTGCCCCGGCGTACCAGGCGTCACCTTTTACGTCCTTAAAGGGGTTCTTCGTTCCTTCTTTCACCTCCAGGCCCAGGGCCTTGACCAGGAGGCTTGCAAATTTCGCTCTGGTCACTGGCCGGCCCGGCTCGAAGTGGCTGCTGTCCACCCCAGCCACAATGCCAGCCCCGGCCAGAGTTTCAATGGTATCCTTCGCCCAACCAAACGAATTATTAGTTACATCCTCAAAAGATTTCCTGGCTTCCTTTGCAAACACGGCATAGTCGGAGAAGTGGTTTATCCGGGCCAGGATTAAGCCTTTAGACATGTCGACCACGGCCGGTATAGCTACCCACTGGCCTTTTGTCTTATCGTACCAGGCCAGGGCCAGGTTTTCCGTAGATAAGCAAGGCTGTTATTAATGGCCGCCTGGATCTGCTGGTCGCTGGCAGCGCCAGGCAAATAGGTCAACGTTCGGATGGCCTGGCAGGTGGTCATAAAGTCCGGGTAGTAAGTACCCCCATAGGTTCCTCCCCAGGAACCGTAAGTAGCAGAAGCTACACTTTGCTGGCATAAAAGATAATTCCTGGCATAAACCTCGGTGATGACGCTTATCTGCCCGGCCGCTCCTAAGGCTTCGTAGGCTGGTATATCGCTGTAAATATCATCATCAAAGGAGCCAGTGGGCCTTTGCCTGGCTTTTAAAACACCGGCCAGTTGCGCTACCAGCTCCCCCCTGCCCCACTGGCCTACCGCCAGCATTTGCTGGGCGATAACTTTTGCCGGGACGGTAGACGCATCATTTAAGGTTTCATAAACAGAATTGATTACCGAATCTTTGAGCGACGTATTATTATATACCCATGTTGTTAGGTCTTCTCCAGCCTGGGTAAGCACGTAGGCCGTGTAGCCGTCAATCTTTTCCCCGGCCTAGTAGCGGTCGTTAATCCACCCTGCCTTTCATAAATTTAGCCAGTGAATCAAGAGGGTCTTAACGGGTGTCACACCTTTACGACGTGCTCCATGACCGGGCACCCGTCTGCCTGCAAAAATGAAAAATCGGCCTGATCTAACACCTCCCAGCAATACTCCCCGGGTGGGTTAGAATAGGCCGTCCATCTACCGTTCCCGGCGCATCGTGAACATCCAGTTGTTGTCCCTTGTTGGAAGCTCCTTGCCGGGCCGGCTGGCAGCATTTAAGCTGACCCCTCGGGGCCAGGCGCCTACCCTAATAAAATTAAAACCCCTGCTCCAAAGAAATCAGGGGTTATGCCGTTTCCCCATCCTGCGTAGGGAGCACCAGCTGCGATGGCAAGCGCCAGGTCTCCTGGCTCGGGTTCACTGTCCCCCACGCCTTCCCGGGTTTAAACCCAGTGGCCTGATGTGGGGTCACTCCCCCTTACAGTGGCGCGACCGCGCCGGATTTGCACCGGCTTCCCTTGATGCTTGCGCGGTTATTTGTTTTTCTTTAGTATGATCATTCTACAAATACTACCAGAATCCTCCCAGCAAGAACTTTTTTTACCTGCAAGTTATGGTTATTTTTTAGCAGATAACGTCCAGCTTACTATTTTCCTATCCTTCCCATCTGTACCATCAAGCTATCCCACATGGCTTTGACGGCATTTGCTGCCGCCCCCTGGGAACAGGCCGTCAACGGTACGGCATTGACCAGGGCCCTGGCCACGTCGGCATCGAAAGGTATTTTGCCGGCTATGGTAAGGCCCTGCTCATAACAATAAGCCTCAATTTCCCGGCTTTTCTCCGGGGCCAGGTCATATTTGTTAATACAAACGGCCACCGGCACTTTAAAATGACCGGCCAGTTTAACCACCCGCTCCAGGTCGTGCCAGCCGGCTACCGTCGGTTCCGTCACCACCAGGGCCAGGGTTACCCCGGTAAGGGAGGATATGACCGGGCAGCCGATGCCGGGCGGGCCGTCGGTAATGATCAGCCGGGCCTTATTTTCCTCCGCCAGCCGCCGCGCTTCCTGGCGTACCTTAGTCACCAGCTTGCCGGAATTATCCTCGGCCAGGCCGAGCTGGGCATGCACCAGGGGGCCGTAAGGGGTTTCCGAAATGTACCAGTACCCGGCCAGGTTGGGTTTCATGGTAATGGCCCCTGCCGGGCAGGTAAGGGTGCAGACCCCGCAACCTTCACATGATAGAGAATCCACTTGAAAAATAGAGCCCCTGGAGCCGTAAGTACTATTTTCTTCTCCTGCTACGGGTGCTGCCTTCGTGATAGCGCCAAACCGGCAAACTTCCATACACCGGCCGCATTTTGTGCAGCGCCCGGCATCAATAACCGCTTTATGGGAACCATAAAATTCATTGACGCTCTCCACCTCTGGCCGCAGGAGCAGGTGCAGGTCGGCGGCATCGACATCGCAGTCGGCCAGGACTTTATCCTCCGCCAGGGCAGCCAGGGCGGCTGCGATAGATGTTTTACCTGTCCCACCTTTGCCGCTAATTACCAGCAGCTCTTGCACGCTGTGACACCAGCCTCTCTATCTCCTGCCAGAGGCCGACAAAGGCCGGCACCCAGTCGGGATATTCTTCCACCAGGCATTTTCCCCTGGCATAGGTGGCAGCATATCTTTTGTCAAAAGGGATTTTCAGGAGGACCGGGATTCTCTCCTGGCGGCAATAACGCTCCACCCGCAGGTCAC
This sequence comes from Moorella mulderi DSM 14980, assembly GCF_001594015.1. Taxonomy (GTDB): domain Bacteria; phylum Bacillota; class DSM-521; order Neomoorellales; family Neomoorellaceae; genus Neomoorella; species Neomoorella mulderi. Next base: position 28,012 of record NZ_LTBC01000002.1, on the reverse strand, counting down.
CCAGGGTGGAACGGTTGATAACCACCGCAAAGGGAATACCCAGTTCCCGCACCATGCCGACGGCGAGCTTGAGATCGTTCAGGCCGAAGGGGGTGGGCTCCGTGACCAGCAGGCAAAAATCGCTGTCCTTCACGGCGGCTACCACCGGGCAAGAAGTACCAGGCGGGGCGTCGATGAGGGTGAGCCCTTCCTTGCGGGCGAGCCTTTTGACTGCTCTAATCACCGGGGGTGCCAGGGGCACGCCCACGTCAATCCTGCCGTGGGCAAAATCAATCCTGCCGGCCTGGCCCCTAGCCACCACCCCGATACGGTAAGGTTTTTCTGTAATCGCCCCCTGGGGACACGCAAAAGCGCAGCCGCCGCAGCCATGGCACATTTCCGGAAAGGTCATGACCTTGCCCCCAGCGACGGCCAGGGCGTGAAAAGCGCATACCTCGCTGCACTTGCCGCAGCCGTTACATTTGGTATTGTCCACTTCCGGGACCGGCAGGGTCACTTCCTCTTCTTCCTGAAACACCGGATGCAGGAAGAGATGGGCATTGGGCTCTTCTACATCGCAGTCCAGGACCTGGACCGGCATTTTCTTTGCCAGGGCCAGGGCCAGGTTGGTCACAATGGTCGTTTTCCCCGTGCCCCCTTTGCCGCTGGCCACAGTGACAAGCATTCCCTTCACCACACTTTAATCAAGACTGATAGCTTCATTCGGGCACTCATCAACGCAGGCGCCGCACTCCAGGCACTCGTCGGCATTAATAGTCGCTACTTCTTCAACGGTAATGGCTTCTACCGGGCAAACCTCGACGCAGCTGCCACAACCGGTACACTTATCCTCGTCAACCCTGGCTGCCATGTTATCGCGCTCCTTTCCCAAAATTTTAACCCCGGCAGCCTTCGTGCCCCTCATGGTCATGGCTGCAGGTACTGCCGGTACTCTTGAGATTACCGCTCAGGTAAGCATTCACTGCCGCTTCTACCGGGCCGGAAGCACCGCTTATTACCTCAATGCCCCGCTCACCAAACAATTCCACGGCGCGCGCGCCGATGCCGCCGACAATAACGCAGTTAACGCCCAAATTTGCCAGATAACCTGGTAAAAAACCTGGCTGATGCCCGGGATTGGCAATGACTTCTTTACTGCTTATCTTCCCATCTTCCACAGTAAACAGGCTGTACTGGGAACAATGGCCAAAATGCTCGGCCACCATTTTCCCCTCGGTTGCTACGGCGATCTTCACCATCTATTACCTCCTCGACCCATACCAAAATGAGAACCTACTGTAGCCTGGGATAAAGGCGTGGCCCCTCCGGCCTGCCACTGCTGCAATGCCGCCTGGACCGTCGGCGCTGTAGTTGAGTAAACCTTAACCCCGGCGCCCTGTAAAACCCGCAGGGCATTGGGCCCGACATTTCCGGTGAGGACAACCTCTACACCCCTGTTGACCAAGGCCTGGGCTGTAGCCACTCCCGCCCCGCCACCGGCGGCCAGGTTATCGTTGGCTACGGCCTCAAAGGTACTTTTTTCCGTATCGGCAATAACAAAATACTGGCAGCGGCCGAAGCGAGGATCCATCGCTGCCGCTGGATCTTTCCCCTGGGCCGTAATAGCCACTTTCATAAATTTCGCCTCCCTTTCTATAACGGGCATTTGTCCAATAGCATTATATAGTTATTTTGACCTTATGTCAATAAAATATTAAACAAAAAGAGCCGGGAAGTAAATTTATGACCCGGCCCCGCATTTTGGGTTTACCTACAGGTCCTCATTTTCCGGATCGCGGGCCTCATCTTGCCGCTTTTCCTGCTGTAAAGCCTTCAGCTGTTCTTTGACCGCTTTTAGCTGGCCTTCCAGCATGGCTGCCTGCTGCTTTAAAAGTTCCACATCAGGCGCCGCGCCCTGGGGCGGGACGGCACCGGGAAAGGGTGCACCCCACCAGCCTGCGGGCAACCAGCCATAAGCTGGCGGGAAAAAACCCCAGGCCCACCTGCGGCCCAAACCCAGCCCGCGGCCGCGACCCAGACCCAGCCCCCGTCCAAAGCCGAAAGCAGGATTCATAAAGCCCGGTACGGGGAAACCGTTACAATACCCGGCGCCGCGGCCGGTGCGGGGTCCCAGCCCCCAGGGACCAGTCCTGTCACCACGTGGCATCTTCCTTCTCCCTCCTTTCGGTCTTATGTTCATTATTAGTATAAACCTATTATGGCCATTTGTCAATAATAAAATGCAAAGGTACGCCCAGGTTAGCAACCATTTTAAAAAAACCCAGGAGGTCATCTCCAGGGTTCGATGTAGCTGATTTTTTAAATCCAGATTGCTGGTAGGTTCATCTAAGAGAAGGACCCGCGGTTCCTGGGCTAAGGCGCGGGCCATGATCACCTTTTGCAGTTCGCCGCCGCTTAGTTCGCCGAGGTAGCGTAAAGAACCTGTTGGCTATAAAATAGAGGAGGGCAGCACTGGTCACCGCGGCCATGATTTCCAGCTCCCGCCAGGAAGCCCAGCCGATATCACCAAAGGTCCAGAAAACCATGGCCGCCACCTGCACGTCACTGGCAAAATTTGCTATAAAAAGGTTACTTTACTCCCCAGCCGCGGCTATAATTTTCAGCACAAGGAATGCAGGCATACCGCCCCTCCTTTACCCTGGCCCGGACTTCTGCTACCGGCTCCCCGCAAAAAGCGCAGGTCACGGAATTAAAAAGACGGGCTTTCGCCGGCATGGCCAGTTCTACATGCTCTGCTTTAAATATTTCCTCCTCCGGCGCCTCCAGGATATGTTGCAAACGCTGTTCCTGGTAACGGCCGTAGAGCTCCTTTTCCGCCGGCGTGGCCTGGCCGCTAAAAACCCTCTCCCGCAAGTTCCGGTAACTCTCGTCGTCCTGCCATACTCCACTTTTTAAGGCTACCCGGACGGCAGCACCAGTCTTCCTATCCCCAATAGTAAATACATGCTTGCCGTAGTCCCGGTAAAGGAGATTACCTTTACCCAGGGTGCAACCTGTAAGCACCTGGATGGCATCCACGCCGCAGGCATCGGTTTCCACAATGGACACCAGCTCTTCATCGCCTGCCCGCCCGGCAGCCAGCTCCCGCAGGGCGATTTTTGCTGCCCGGTAGCCAATGGCCAGGCCCGGGCAACTGTGCCCGTGAAAGGCCACGGCCCTTTCCCATTCCGTTGGGGAAAAATCCATTTTTACCTGCTCCTTCCTTAATTAAAATATAAAAAAATAACCACTTCAGGTACCCCTTCAGGGGTTCTAGCACCCTCCGTGGTTACATCAACAACCTTCATGGTTGCTTTTACTTTTTTCGCTATACAAGCCCAGATTCCTGCTGGTTAATTATAAAAGTCCTGAAACATAAGTTCAGTTCGCGGCTGTTACAGTGAAATAAAAATGGCCCCGGAGGTTACCTCCAGGACCAGGGCGGTATTTACCGCCCGGAGTATTTTAACGAAAGGGAGCACGGAGGCGGCTCATTTATTGACGGCAGGCGGGACAATAACCAAAGCAAACCGTCGATGAGCTGATAACCTCAAAACCCTCTTTTTCTATGTTCTTGTCTACCACGGGCCTTTTATCAAATTCATAAATACGTCCACATTTGAGGCAGACAAAATGATTATGAGGAACTTTTTGGGTCTCATACCGGGCCGTCCCATTCAAAGAGGGGACTTTTTGAATAAGGCCCATCTGGACAAAGAGATCCAGCGAACGGTAGACAGTGGCTATCCCTACCGTCGGGCAATGCCGGCGCGCCGCCTGGTAAATAGCCTCCGCCGTCGGGTGTTCCTGTGATAATTCCAGGAAAGCCTTAAGTACCGCCTGGCGCTGGGGCGTTAAACGCCGTTCGCTTTCTTGAAACTTCCCCAGGTCCAAAACTGTCCCGGCAGGCATTTCCTAACCACCGGCCTTCATTCTGGTTTGATAGTTACGGATGGCTTCATGAAGGGCGCTGGCGCCCAGGTTAGAACAGTGCAGCTTGATTTCCGGTAAACCACCGATGGCTGCCGCCACATCAGCATCCGTGATCTGCAGGCCTTCCTCCAGGGTTTTCCCTTTAGCCATTTCCGTAAGGATACTGCTGGTAGCTATAGCTGCCGGGCACCCGTACACCTGAAACTTAACGTCAACCAGGCGGTTATCCTGAACTTTGATATAGACACACAGGTAATCGCCGCAGCCAGGATCGCCTATAGTGCCTATACCATCCGCATCTTTAATGCTGCCTACATTGCGTGGGTTTAAAAAATGATCGAGAAGTAGTTCACCGTACATTATCTCTTGCCCCCTGAAAATCCAGCTGCAGCTAAAGTATTAATCTTCCATATGTTAATGAGCATTTGTTCATTAATATTATATCCGTATTATGACCCCATGTCAATAAATATTAAAGGCTGGCGTATCCCCAGTTTTGATCCTACGCCTGCTTTGGCTTAGCTCACGAAAGTGTCCCTTTTCGGCTTATGTGGACCACGCAAAAAGAGACGCTGCGAAAAATTTCCTTTGCCTGCAGGTATATGGAGGTAAATGTTGAATTTCTATCACCAATTTCGAAATGCGATTGATAAAAAGTAGGGTAACCGCCGCAGCGGAGGCTGGCCGCTCTACCCTCGCAGCAGCAGGGGACCCGGCTACCGCTAAAGACTTTGAGGAGAGATATGGGGATGTCCTTAAAAACCAAAGTACTCCTTGTTTTCTGCGCCGTCTTTGCCCTTCTTGCCCTTATTTTTTTTGCGGTTTCTCATGTTATAGCAGGGAATATTGCAGGTAAGCTGGAAAACGAAAGTATCCGAGAGAATATGGAGCGGGCCCTGCAGGCCCTGGAAAGGGAAATAGCGGCGCTGGATAAATCTGCCGCAGACTGGGCTACCTGGGACGACACGTATAGCTTCGTGGAGGACAGGAACCGGGAATATATAGAAAAAAACCTGGTCGATAACGTGTTTGAAATTTTGAGGCTTAATTATGCAGTTTTCCTAAATACCAGGGGAGAAATAGTATACGCCAGAGGATACGACCCTGAAGCAGGCGAAGAAATACCCTTACCTCCCGGCATTGTTTTTACAGCCCATAACCAAACAGGCGGCCTTAAGGGGGTGGTGGTGACGCCACAAGGGCCGGTGCTGGTTGCCGCCAGGCCCGTTTTAAAAAGTGATGGCAGCGGCCCCGCCCGGGGGACGCTTATCTTCGCCCGCACCTTAAGGGACAAGGATTTAAAAGAGCTCTCGGAAATCACCCGCCTCCCCCTCTCCCTTCACCCGCCGGAGGCCATAGACTTCCGCGAGCTCAAGCCAGCGGGAACCCTTAAAAACGGAGAACCCTTTTACGTAAAAATTGTTTTCCCGGAGGAGAGCGCCGGCTTTGCCGTCATTAAGGATTTGCAGGGTGAAAGCGCCTTAATCCTTCAGGCGAACTCCTACCGGCGCGCCGCTCAGGCGTTCCTGTCCGCAAGACAAGCCTTCAGCCTCTTTCTTGCGCTGGCGGCGGCTTTATGCTGCCTTCTTGCCTTGTTCTGGCTGGACCGGGCGGTTCTCTCCCGCCTGGCCCGGCTTACCGCCGCAGTTATTGGCATCGGCCGCTCTTCCTCCTCTGCCCCCGGAATACCCCTTCTGGAGGGAAAGGATGAGCTTGCCCTTCTTTCCTCTGAAATCAGCAAAATGCTGGAAAGGCTTGAGGAATACCAACGGGAACTAGGCGAGAAGGAAAAGAAATACTCTTCTCTGGTAGATAACGCCACTGAAACCATCATCGTGGTTCAGGACGGCGTGGTGACCTTTGTCAACCGGGCAACACTGGCCCACACGGGCTACACGGCAGGAGAGCTTCTATCCAGACCTTTCTTGAACTTCATTCATCCCGAAGACAGGGAAAGTGCCGTACAGCACTACCGGGAATTGCTGGAGAAAAAAAGCCCTCTGTATGCCTGCTCTTTCAGGATATTTGCCAAGGACGGGAGCGTCAAATGGATGGAAACCAACTCCGTGGTAATCGAGTGGGAAGGGCAGGCCGCTACCCTGCATTTTTTGACCGATATCACCCCGCGTAAAATCCTGGAAGAAGAGCTGCAGAGGTTAATGGCCGAAAAATCTCTGATTCTTGACAGCCTTACCGAGATGGTCGCGTTTTTGGACCGGGACATGCACGTCATCTGGGCCAACCGGACTGCCTGCCAATCCGTGGGCAAGAACCCCGAGGAGCTATTCGGAGCCAAATGTCACGAAATATGGCAAGGGAAGAACGCTCCCTGCCCCGGCTGCCCGGTGGTCCAGGCTATGGAAACCGGCCAGGTATGCACAGGTGAGGTAGCCTCCCCGGACGGTCGCTTCTGGAGCATTACCGCCACGCCGGTGAAGGATAAAGAGGGAAAGGTCATAGGGGCGGTGGAGGCAACCCTGGATATCACCGAGCGCAAGCGCTACGAGGAACAGTTAAGGTTCTTAAGCCTGCACGATTCTTTAACGGGCCTCTACAACCGGGCTTTCTTTCAGGAAGAGCTCAGGCGCTTGTCTGGCAGCCGGGAATATCCCATAACCATCCTGGTGGCGGATCTGGACGGCCTAAAACTGGTCAACGATACCCTGGGCCACGCTAAAGGCGATGAACTGTTACAGGCCTGCGCCGGTGTTCTAAAAACCTCCCTGCGCCGCTCAGATATTGTGGCTCGCATTGGGGGGGATGAATTCGCCGCCATCCTGCCCAAAACAGGCGAAAAAACTGGAGAGGTCCTTGCCCAGCGGATCCGCTCGGCCATCGAGGCCTCCAATAAAGAACATCCCGAGCTGCCCCTGCACTTCTCCCTAGGGGTGGCCACCTGCCAGAACGCAGCGGAATCCCTGGAAGAAACCTTCAAGAAGGCCGACGACCTCATGTACCGCAACAAGCTCCAAAACCGGGCCAGCGCGCGAAACCAGATCGTTGGCGCCCTGCTGGCAGCCCTAAAGGAAAAGGATTACATTACTGCAGGGCACGCTGAAAGGCTGCAGGAAATGTGCCTGAATACCGAGTTGGGAGGGTAACTTTGCTTTTTTTTGGCAGGAGAAAAAGCTTTTCTGTCGAATAAACTTTCGAAGAAAAAAGATGCGGCGGCCGAGGTGTCCTAAGATGTTTAAAGAAACTTTTCCAGGCATAATATATGCTTTGCTTCTCCAGGATTTTCCCGAAAGCCTGGTTGAAACGATGGCGGTCTTTAGCCTTTTAAACCTGCGGATAAAAGATAGAAAGATTCTTGCCATTGCCCTGTTGCAGACCCTCACCAACCTGGTGCGCCTTCTGCCCATCGCCTTTGGCGTGCATTCGGTAATTTTGATCTTATCCTTAGCTGCCTATACCCGGCTTTTCACCCGCGCTCAACTGTCCAAAATATTTTTGGCCGTCCTGCTATGCTTTGCTCTCATAGCCACCACCGAGCTAATTTACGCGCAACCTCTTTTAAACCTTACCGGGTTAGAATATGAGGAAGTCTTCGCCAATCCTTTTTTGAGAGCAGCCTTTGCACTTCCCTACACAGTACTATTGTTGGTCCTGGCTTTAGTCAAGAATTATTATAACCAGAAGAGGGGATTGATTTGTTAAGGTTTAACCTGACCCGGCCGGCTGCAGCCTACTTGAAGGAGAAGCTCAATTTAACCCCGGATGAGGAAGAGATCGCCCTATATGGACTGCAAGTTATTATCTATCCCCTTATAAGCTTGCTGTCCATCAGCCTGGTAGGCTGGGTTTTAGGCTGCCTGTATACCACCCTGGCCGCTACCTTAACGGCAGCTTTCCTGCGCCTGTGGTCCGGCGGGGCCCACAGCCGGTCGCCCCTAACCTGCACCCTGCTGGGGGCGGTAGTTTCCCCGGCCCTGGGAAAATTGTCTCTAGTGTTGGCGCCTCTTTTGAACTCTTTTCACCTTTTTATAATAGTTATCCTGGGTTCGCTTTTATCCTTAGCCTTCATATGGCGCCTGGCCCCGGTAGATTCTCCGGCCAAACCCCTTCTTTCCCCGGAATACCGTAAGAGATTGCGGCGTTTATCCATCACCAGCGTATTTTTTATCGCCGCCGTACAAATTGCCCTGCTGGCTGCGGCCGGGGCCCAGGCCGTAGTCCTGGCCCTGAGCCTGGGTTTATGGTGGCAGACCTTTACTTTGACCAGGGCGGGACACCGGTTTGCCACTCTCATAGACGAAATAATCTCATTGTGAAAAAGGAGGTGAAAGAGGATGAAGCGTTTACTTTACCGCCTTTTGCCTGCCGCATTCAGCGTCTTGGCCTTCGCCGCTGCTATTGGGGTCAAGCCGACTTGTTCAGTCTGTTTCTATCAGCCCGAGGTGCCCAGGTCCCTCCGCAAGTAAAGCATTTTGGTACCGGGAAGCCCCGCCCTTCCCGGTACCAATTTTTTGGGAATAATGGAGGCTCTCGGGTCCAGGCAAGTGAAGGGGAGAAGACGGCTCAGCTTTAATTCTGGCAAGGGAGAAGCGTCGATGCGCAAGTGGGAGCAAAAGAGGGCGCAGGAGATATCCGAGTATATTTTAGTTACTCATATCGTCAGCCTTTTGATTTTTTTAATGATCGTTTTCAGCTTTTATAATCTACCGTTAGGTTTACATTTTCCTTTGTATTTGCTATTTATGTTTATTATATTCACTGCAACAATTATAGCGTATACTGCCGGCAAGCTCCTCCCCAGGATAACTACTCTGGAACAGCCGCAGATAGATGAGATTTTGCTGCTGGCCGTCATTTTCCCTTTGGCCTTTATCTTTCTCTGGTACAGCCATAATTTTTTCGGGGCCAAGGTTTTGATTTTGGTTCCCTCCATAATCGCCTCCACCAGCCTGGGCAAGTTGGGGGGGACAACAGCCGCTGTGCTGACCAGCGCCCTCCTTTTTTTCCTGGATTACCGGCTGCATAACTATTTGCCTCCTGAAATTTTCCAAACAAACTCCATCATCACCGGCGTTAATCTCCTGCTCACCTGGCTGGTGGGCGGGCTGATGGAAGTAGAAAGGAAAACCCGGCAGGAGTTGCTCCAGCTGGCCGATTACGATCAATTAACCGGACTGTACAACCACCGCTACCTGCAGGAAAAGCTGGCCCTAACCTTGCAAAAAGCAGCAGCGGAAAATCTTCCTGTATCCTTTGCCTTATTAGACATCGATCAATTTAAGTACTTTAACACGGTTTACGGTTACCAGAAGGGAGATGAAATTTTAGCTAACATCGGGCAACTATTGGGGGAGGAAATCAAAGAGCCGTGTTATGCAGCCCGCTACGGCAGCGATGAATTCGCCCTGGTTTTTCCCGGGAAAGAAAAAAGTGAGGCTACCAGGGTGACTTCACTTATAAAAGAAAAAATAGTAAGCCGGGCCACCGTTTCCTTGCTGGATAGTGAAAGGACGCCGCCTTTTAAGGCCTTTACCATTGTTACAGGATTAGCGAGCTACCCGGCTGATGCTGACGGGGTTTCGTCCCTGGTGAGGGCGGCAGAAAATGATCTATACAGAACCAAGTACTCGCGAGGTGACGCTTACCTTTATTATTCTATAATCAGCGAGATAACCCACTTAAAAGTCAAGGAAGCTTTCCCTACCCTCCAGACCCTAGTGGCGCTGATAAATATCAAAGACCGCTACACCTTCGGTCATTCCGAGAGGGTTATGTCTTATTCTTTGGCCCTAGCGAAAAAATTATCCCTCTCTGAGGAAGAAAAAGATACCTTGCGCTACGGTGCCTATTTACACGACCTGGGTAAGATCGAAGTTGAGAGCGCTATCCTAAATAAAACAGGTTCTTTAACCGAAAGAGAATGGGAGATCATGAAGATGCATACAATATTAGGAAGCGAAATAGTCAAACCTTTACTATTTTTCCAAGATATATCACCGATTATTCGCTCCCATCATGAAAACTACGATGGCTCTGGTTATCCGGATGGTTTAAAGGGAGAGGAAATCCCGCTCCCGGCGCGCATTGTGCGCCTGGCCGACAGCTTCGATGCCATGACTACCGATCGCCCCTACAAGAAGGCGCTGACCTTTTCGCAAGCCAGCCAAGAATTGCAGAAGTATGCTGGTAAGCACTATGACCCGTTGCTCGTAGACCTCTTTCTGGAAGCGGTGAAAGAAGCATATGAAAAGCGGAATACCTATCTGTAGAAGGGATGCTTCTATACCTTTCCGCCTCCTGCCCGATCCTGGCTCCTGGGCCATACCTTCCCCGGAAGCGCTTTTTTTGGTGCTTACTGAAGAAAACTACCAAAAGTATTACCATGGAGCCCCCAAGGGAGCAGACTTCATCCAAAATGTTTATCTCCTCGCCTGCTGGGGGATAAAACCCAATCCCGGTTATAAGATCTCAATTTCGCAAATAGCCCAACATGATTGGGAAGTTATTATAAAAATAAAGTTTATCGAGCCGGAACCCCTAAAATTTTATCCTCAGGTTGTCACTCACCCTCTAATGGTCGCTGAGGTAGCTAAAGCTGCTTTATCTCCCCGCGGGCTGCTAACGTTTATCTTTGTGGCAGAAAAGGGGTTGGAACTAGCCCGCCTCGAAAATAATGTTTCACCGTAAAGCCTTATAGGCGTTAGCCCGTCCTATAGGCGGATCAAAGCCCTCTGCGGGATCCGCCCCTGTCTCGATCCTCTTCCTTACCTCTGCATTGCTCAAGCCAGGATACTTGGCCCAGACTAAAGCTGCTATTCCGGCTACGTGCGGGCTGGCCATAGAGGTCCCTGACAGGTAGTCGTAGCCCAGGGCTATGCCATAATTGTGAATATAGTTGTCGTGGTTGGGGGTGGTAGAAAAGATGTTTAAACCCGGCGCGGCAATGTCCACCCATGGCCCATAATTAGAAAAGAACGCGCGGCTGTCGTTTTCGTCTGTAGCTCCTACTGCGATGCAATTAGTATAAAAAGCGGGATAAAAGGGAGCTGAGGAATTGTCATTTCCAGCTGCGGCAACCAGGACCACTCCCTGGCTCCAGGCATAATTGATAGCTTTTTCTAATACCTTAGAAGGCCTGTTGCTACCAGCGCTAATATTGATGACCTTGGCCCCATTTTTTGTGGCCCATATTATACCCTTAGCCAACCAGCTATAGTAACCGCTCCCGTCATCGCCCAATACTTTAACGTTCATGAGGCTGCACTTAAAGCCGACACCTGCCACCCCTTTGCCGTTGTTGGTGGCTGCTGCAGCAATTCCCGCCACGTGAGTACCATGACCGAATTTATCATCTACCGTCTTGCTAGGGGTAAAATCAACGTTGGCCACAATTTGGGTTCTCAGGTCTTCGTGATCCTGGTCAATCCCGGAATCTAGAATGGCGATTTTTACTTCCCGGCTCCCCTTGGTCACCTTCCAAGCATCCGGTGCCTGAATCTTGGCCATCCCCCACTGTTTCTCAAAATAGGGATCATCAGGAATGAAAACAGCGCGGGCTATGTAGTCTGGCTCGGCAAATTCCACATGGGGATTGCGGCTGTAATTGGCTACTTTCTCCCGGGCTTTTCCCTTTGCTACTTTAACTACTTCAATTCCTATCTCAGGGATAGCGTCAATTACCTGGGCATCATTTTGAACATGTACCCTCTCCTTAACGGCTTGAGGGATGCCGGGTTTAAATTTAACGAGAATTTGCTCCGAAGCGGGCGTGTCATCCTGGCCGGGAATTAAAATGGGGTTGGTAGCTGCGAAACTACTAGTAGAAGCAAATAGTAATGTTAAAATTATACCTGCTAAAGATAAAATCAACCACCTTAACAACTTTTGCAAAGCCTAACCTCTCCTTCCCCGCTAGATTTCTTAGATATTTTTTATTAAGTTAGGGGGTCTGTCAAGATTTTTATTTACGACAGGGAAGCTATTGCTCAGCAGCACCGCGCCAGTAGTTAACCTCCCGCAGGAGCGATACCACCCCGGGCTGCCGGGTGAACTCCTCCAGGTTGTAGCGGGCTTTACGCCGCCAGTTGGGGTAGCCGGTGCCTGTCCCTGGGATATTCTGGGGCTCCGTCTCCAGCCACAGGTCTTCCAGGTTGACCAGGAGCAAACGCGCCGGGCTGGCGGCCAGGTATTCCAGGCACCCCTGCAGGAGACTCCCGGTGGCTGTCGTAGCCACCTGCAAAAAGCCGCGGTTATAAAGGAAGACCGGTAAGGCCGCCCGCTGGCGGCCGCTCTTTTGCCTTTCCCGCCAGAAGGCGGCAAAGGGCGGCATATCATGGGTGTTCAGGCTGGCCAGGCTTCGAGGAGGTACCGGTCCCAGGGCCCGGTCCGGATTTCCTGTGTACTCCGTGGCCAGGACATACATGCGGTTGATATTATGCCTGGTCATGGCCCGGCGCACGTAACCGGGCACCGTTCCCAAGTCTTCGCCCACCAGGATAGCCCTGTGGCGCCGGGACTCCAGGGCCAGGATGGCATAAAATTCCCCGGCGTGGTAGTGCACATAAACCCCCTCCGTGGCTGCCAGGCCCCGTGGTATCCAATAGAGGCGGTGCAAACCCATGACGTGGTCCAGGCGCAGGATACCGGCGTGGCGCAGGTGATGGCGCAGGCAGGCGATGTAATAGCGGTAACCGTCTTCCCGTATCCCCTCCGGGTGCAGGGGAGGAAACTCCCAGTCCTGCCCCTCGCGGAAAAAGGTATCCGGCGGGGCGCCGCTGCTGGCCGCCAGGGCGAAATCCCGGCGATGGCGCCAGACATCATAGCCCTCACGGTGGACCCCCAGGGGCAGGTCCAGGTATAAGCCCGGGCCGGAGCGCCGGGCGCGAGCCGCCAGGGCCTGTACCTGCCGGTGGGCCTGCCACTGGACGTACAGGTGGTATTGCATGGCTTCCGGGTCGTAATCGCCTTCTTTAAGGCAGCCCTCCCGCATCCGGGAGGGCCACTCCGGCCAGGTGGCGTGCTGCTTTTCGACGGCGGCCCGGAAACGGGCGTAGTCCCGGGCTGCCGGGTTGCCTGCCAGCCAGGCTTCCATCTCCGCCCGGCCGCCGGTGTTGCCAGTAAAAAAAATGCGGGCACAGAGGGCCAACAGGCGTCTTTTCAGGGCCATCCCCCGGCGATAGTCGACAAGGGGCGCAGCCCGCAAAGAGGCTATCTCCTCCTGGACCGCCGCCGAGTTTAGCAAGTCCCGCACTTCCTGGCACTGCTGTACCTCTTCCAGGCGGGAAATATCCAGGTAAAACTCGTTCCAGAAGAGGCGGCTGACCGGCTGGTAAGGGCTGGGGTCAAAGGGCTCATCCAGGAAAGCCGCCAGTAAGGGTAAAGTGCCGGTAAAGCTGCCCCCCAGGTTGTTGACCCAGAGGGATAGGACCTCCAGGTCGCCGAAATCCCCGGCCCCCAGGCTCCGGCATGAATGAAGGGCATAGAGGGGCAAAAAACAGCCCCAGAGGTGTTCCCCCTGGCCTGCTGCCCGGTACCAGGCCCGGGAGGGGGCGGCAATAATCAATACCTCCCTGGTAAGGCCCGGCAGGCGCAAATGGAGGTGGTGGTAACCCCAGGGCAGCCTGGCGGGAAGGGTGAGCTGCCTGGCTTCAAAGGCTACCCCTTCCACCTCGGTAACCCGGATAAGAGGCAGGCGGGCCGGGTCGCTTACCAGCTGCCACAACCGGCCGTCTTCCAGGCGCAGCCTGCACTCCAGGGGCCCGGCTGCCCTCCGGACGGGCAGGCGCAGTTCCAGGCGTGGCAGCCGGCCGGACCAGGCTACAGCTACCGGCTCACAGAAACGTCGCCAGTATTGCAGCCGCCGCTCCCGCAGGGCGCCGGGAACGTCAGCCAGGCCCGCCACCGGCGCCCCCAGGGCCCGCAGCACCGCCAGTAACGACTCCGGCCCGGCTGCCCGGAGTTTACCCTCCACGTCGCGATAGGCAGGCTCCACGCCATACAACCGGCATAGCCGGTACAAAAGACGCAACTCTTTTACTAACGAAGACATAGCCCTCTCGGTTGCCTTATTGATTAATTATCTCCTGGCCATGGCGGCGACAATGTCGGCCCGGCTAATAATGCCCACTAGGCGGCCGTTACTGTAGACAGGTACCCGTTTGATTTTCTTTTCATGTAAAACAGCGGCCACCTCTTCTACTGGCATCTCGGCGTCAACGCCGATGACTTCCCGGCTCATAATGTCCCGCACCCGGTTACCATTCTTTAAACCGATCAAATCCCCTTCCGTGACCATTCCCACCACGCGATTGCCGTCATCGCATACCGGTACCCCGCTGATTTTGTGCTCCGCCAGCAACCTGGTCAACTCGTAAATCCGGGCCGAGGCGTTGATCACGATTACATCCGTCGTCATAATATCCCTGGCCAGCATAATATATTCCCCCCTTTCCCTGGAAATATATTTTCATCCCCACAGGATCAGGCCAGTCTGAAAAGGATGGGCCAGATCAACATGGCAGGGTAACACCCGCACGTTATAGCCCTGGCGCCCGGCCCGGCGGCAGGAAATCACCCCGCTGTATAAATACCTGCCTTCACCAGTTTCCTGAACTAGATTCATTGTTTCCTTTTCTCCAGCTATAATTTCACCCCCAGCATCCAGCGACCCGTGGTAGATTTCTACACTTACATCCGAAGGCTGCAAAGCTCCCAAAAAAATCCAGGCACGGACGGTTAGAATGCTCCCAACGGCCAGATCCCTCCCCCCGTCATCCTCTACCCTTTCCACTCGCACCTGGGGCCAACCTGCATGCACCCTGCTCTTCCAGGCGGCCAGGTTCCTGGCCCTCTCCTGCCTCCCGGCCTCCAGGCGCTGGTAAAGCCCGGCCGCCGGGACATAAAACTGCCGGCTGTATTCCCGGACCATGCGGTGGGTATTAAAAACAGGCCCGTAGGTCTGGATGGACTTCTTCATCCTTTCCACCCAAGCTGCAGGTAACCCTTCCCCATCGCGAGCGTAAAACAAGGGGATAATCTCCTTTTCCAGCAAGTCATAAAGCTGTTCTGCTTCCAGGGCATCCTGGTAAGCCACATCGCCGTAAACCTCGCCCCGGCCGATGGCCCACCCCGCTGCCGGGGTCCAGGCTTCATCCCACCAGCCGTCCAGGGTACTGACATGGAGGGCACCGTTGAGAACCGCCTTCATGCCGCTGGTACTGCTGGCTTCCAGGGGCCGGCGCGGGTTGCCCAACCAGACGTCGACCCCCCGGACCAGGTATCGGGCCATCTCCAGATCATAATCCTCCAGGAAGACTACCCGGGAACGGAATTCCTCACGGCCGGCATAGGCTACAATTTGCTGGATCAGTTTTTTCCCTTCTTCATCACCGGGATGGGCTTTACCGGCAAAAATGACCTGGACCGGCCGCTGCGGGTCGCCGAAAAGCCGGGCCAGGCGTTCAGGGTCGCTGAAGAGAAGGGCCGGCCGCTTGTAAGCAGCAAAACGGCGGGCAAAGCCAATGGTCAGGGCGCGGGGATGCAGGACCTCACCGGCGCCGGCAATCTCCAGCAAACCACCCCCCCTGGCTTCCAGTTGCGCCGCCAGCTTCTTCCTGACAAAAGCCACCAGTTCTTCCCGCTGCTCTTCGTGGGCCTGCCACAGCTCCCGCGCCGGTATGTGCTCAACCCCGGCCCAGTTGGCGGCTTCCGCCGGGTCTTCCCGCCAGCCGGGGCCAAGGTAGCGGTCGTAAAGGGCGGCCATCCTGCTCCCTACCCAGCTGAGGGTATGAACGCCGTTGGTAATAGCCCCGATGGGTATCTCCCCTTCCGGGACTTCCGGCCAGACTGATTGCCACATCTTCCGGGCCGTCCGGCCGTGGAGGCGGCTGACGCCGTTGGCCCAGACCGACAGGCGCAGGGCCAGGACGGCCATATTGAAGGGCTCCTGCTGGTTATTGGGATCCTGGCGGCCCAGGGCCAGGAATTCCTGGCGGGAGAGGCCCAGGGACTGGTAATAATCGGTGAAATACTTGTCCATCAAGTAGGGTGGAAACAGGTCGATACCGGCTGCCACTGGAGTATGGGTAGTAAAGATGTGACCGCTGGCGGCCAGTTCCCTGGCCGCGGCAAAATCCAGGCCGTGCTTTTCTTGTAACCGGCGGATGCGCTCCAGGGCCAGGAAGGCCGAATGGCCTTCGTTTAAATGGCAGATGGTTGCTTCGATACCCAGGGCCGCCAACGCCCGTACCCCGCCAATACCCAGGAGGATTTCCTGCTGGATGCGCTTTTCCAGGTCGCCGCCGTAGAGCCGGTCGGTAATACTACGGTCGCTTTCCCAGTTGTCCTGGCAATCGGCATCCAGAAAGTAGAGGTTCAGGCGGCCAACTTTGGCCCGCCAGACCTGCGCCTTAACCTCCCGGTCCGGGAAGGCTACCTGGATGATAAGAGGACTGCCGTCGGCCCGGCGTTCCAGTTCCAGGGGCAGGTCGTAAAAATTATAACGCGGGTAAACCTCCTGCTGCCAGCCCTGGCGGTCGAGGCGCTGGCGGAAGTAGCCCTCCCGGTACAGGAGGCCGACGCCTACCAGGGGCAGGCCCAGGTCGCTGGCCGACTTCATATAATCTCCGGCCAGGAGGCCCAGCCCCCCGGCATAGATAGGCAGGGCGGCACTCAAGCCAAACTCAGCTGAGAAATAGGCAATAACCGGGTTGCCGGTAAGGTTGTGCTCCTGGCTCCAGCTAAACCGGCGCCCCAAATAGGCCTGGTACTGCTGCCAGATCCGGTCAAGCTCGGCTGTATAACCGGGATCCCCGGCGCAGGCCATTAGCCGTTCCTCCGGCAGGAGGCGTAAGAAGAGGACCGGGTTGTGTCCAGTCTCATCCCACAGGTCAGGATCGAGGCGGCGGAAAAGGGAGGCTGTTTCCAGGTCCCGGGGCCAGTAGAGGTTGAAGGCCATCTCCTGGAGAGGCCTTAACTTCTCCGGTAACCGTAATTGCACATAAAACAAATGGGCTGGATGCATCCTTATCTCTCCCAAAATAAAGTAAAGAAACAAAGTGTTACGCTGTATTAGGCAAGGAGCAGGATATGGCTCTTCCTTTCGATTGTGGATTTAACTGGCATCCAGCGAGCGTTCCCGGAGGAGCTCCCGGTATAGGCTCAGGGTCTGCCTGGCTACCGCGGACCAGGTATAGTCCCGTTCAACCCTGACCCGGGCCTGCCGGCTAAGTTCCCTGGCCCGTTCGGGGTCCTGGAAGATGGTAACCAGGGAGCGCTGTAGGTCTTCAACATCGCCGGGATTAAAGCACAGGCCGGTTACACCATCCTCAACAACCTCGGCCAGCCCCCCGGTGCGGGAAACAATCACCGGTACCCCGGCAGCCATTGCTTCCAGGGCTACGATACCAAAGGGTTCATACAGGCTCGGGAAAACTGCTACACGGGCTTGCGCCAGGAGCTGGTTGCGGATGGCTTCCGAGACAAAGCCGGTGAAATCGACCTGCCCGGCCACCCCCAGGCGGGCGGCCAGGGCCTTTAACTCCCCGGCGTAGGGACCAGCACCGGCAATGATCAACCTGGCCTGCGGATAATGGCCGCGCAGCCCGGCCAGGGCTTCTAGGAGGACCTGGACTCCTTTCTCGATAACCAGGCGACCGATGAACAGGATGTTGTGCCCCTGCCGGGCGTTGGCGACAACTTCTATAGGCCTGACTCCATTGGGAATCACCATTACCCGGGCCCTGGGCCGGAAAAGCTCTCGGATTTCCTCTTCCATATATCGGCTGCAGCAGATTACCCGGTCGGCCCTGGCCACCAGCCCGGCCTCAATCTGGTGAATAGTTCGCTGGATGCGGTTATGCAGGCCCCTGTTACGGCCGTATTCAGTGGCATGGATGGTAGCTACCAGAGGGACGCCGCAAGCTTCCTGCAGCTCCCGGGCCGCCCAGGCCACAAGCCAGTCATGAGCATGCAGGAGCAAGGGGGTTCCCGGCAAGCTAACTATTAAATCGCGGCCGTAGTCGGCCAAGGCCAAGTTGAACTGCAGGACCCAGGAGAGGAAATCAATTTCCACCTCCGGCTGCTGGTATGTAGGTAGGTAGTGGATGTATACTCCTTCTTGAACTGTCGTTAACGCTTCCCGGCCTGGTACCCGGGTGAGGACGTGGACCTTAACCCCCATTTGGGCCAGGGCTCCCGCCAGATCACGAACGTGGATACCCAGGCCACCAACATGATGAGGGGGAAACTCCCAGCTCAGCATAAGGATTACCGGCCCTTCCCTGCCTGGCGGGTCATTTACCGATAGCCCGCGCCCTTCCGGGCGATAAAGACGGAAATCCAGGCGCGGGAAAAGGTTGTCTTTATCTTCCAGACGGCGTAAGGAACCCTCCTCAAGTTTGTTGTCTTGATAATCCCGGCAGATCTTAAAGAAATTGCCCAGATGCTCCTCCAGGCGACGGCGGGCATAGGCTGCTGTTGTCTGGCTGGTGAGGATAAAGGGCCAGTCGCTGCTCTGGGCCAGAAGCAACTCCCTGGCCGCCTGGTTTAAGGCCCGTTCCTGCAATGGCGTAGGTTGAGCACAAGTAGCAGCCAGGTTGACCATGGTTTTTTCAGCCCGGTGAAGGTGAGAATAAAGCCAGTCATTGGCAGGATTTAACCAGACACGGTTGTAACCTCCTTCTCCCCAGCTGGAAAGCCCCAGGGCCACCTCCTGGCGGGGCGGGTATTGCTCCAGGTAAGCAGCCAGGGTGGTCAACCCGGTCTGGTAATCCGGCCCGGCCGCTAGGCGCAGGATTTCTTCCAGCCACACTGGTCCTTCAAACCACCAGTGGCCGAAGAGTTCGGCGTCGTAGGGCGCAACAACTACAGGTTTATCAGGTATTATTCCGGCCCAGTAGGCTAGCTGCCGGTCCCGGTTGGCCAGAAAATCGCGGGCATGCTCCCGGGCCCGTTCCCGGGCAGCCTGGAAGTCATAGGGCTCCTTGCATTCGGTCTTACCAGTAATGCGGTAATATTTTAAGCCGGTATCACCCCGGATGCCTCCGATAAGGTAAGGTTCCAGGTAACTAAAGTCCAGGTCGTAGCCAATATCGCGGTAGAACTCCCGGTACAGGGGATCACCGGGATAGCCCTCCGTCCGGCTCCAGACCTGGTGGGAAGTCTCCCAGTCCCGGCCAAAAACGGCCACTCCGCCGGTGAGTTTAACCGGTACATAAACGGCCGTTGCCACCCCGGGAACGGCATTTAACAAACCGTGGCCGGCGACAATAAAGTATTTAATCCCTTCGGCCTGCAGGATATTTTCGAGGCCTGGCGTGTAACCGCACTCAGGCAGCCACATCCCCGCCGGCCGGCGGCCAAAGATATCGGTAAAAAGATCTAAGGCTACCCGCACCTGCACCCGCCAGGATTCCCTGGTCAGCATCAGGGGCAGGTAACCGTGGGTGGCGCAGGTAGTTATAATTTCCAGGTAGCCCTGCTCCTGTAATCTTTTTAAGGGTGCCAGCAAATTACCCTGGTAAGTTTCTTTAAAAGCCCGGTCAATGGCACTGACGCGCTCATAATAAAAATTAGCGAGGGGGGAGAAAACAGGATCATATTTCGTCCGCTCCACTTCCCGGGCGGCCAGTCTTTTAAGGTTATCCAGGTAGCGACCATAACGCTCTAGGAGGCGCGGGTCAATTAACATGCTGATTAAAGTCGGGGACAGGGACAAGGTGAGTTTAAAGTTTATTCCCTCTCGAGCCAAGCGTTCCCAGCTCAAGATGAGGGGAAGGTAAGATTCCGTCATGGCCTCGCAAAGCCATTTTTCTTCCAGGCTTATATATGCCTCAAGGTTATTTACATAGGGCAAGTGGGCATGAAGAAGAAGGGCCAGGTAACCGGCAGGATAGCCCTCCCGCGTAGCCATTTTAGAAGCCCCCTCTCCTATATTCTTGGGGTCTATCTTTTCTGAAAGTTTTTCAAAGCTCTATGGGTTACTGTGTCATAAATTAACCTCATCAGGACCAGCTAAAAATGCTGTCAGATGACCCCTTCTCTGGAGAGGTTGTCCAACCATTCTCCGGGGTAAGCCCTTGGCTCACAAATTTGGAGGTGGAAAACTCTTTACCGGCTAATTGCGTTTCAGGTACAGGGGTACGGGCAAAGAGGACAAATTCACCCGCCTGGCTTATGGCGCCAAGCTCGACGTAGTAACCGGTATGGGCCTCGAGATTGTAAAAATAGCATCCACCAGGTTGAAGGGTAGTTAAGGTTAGTTCTTGCTCTGGCAGGAGGGCATCAAGGCGGCGCAGGCGTAAGGCTAACTTCATTTCCGGCTTTACTATACTGAAAAAATCCTTTAAGGTCTGTATTCTCTCAGGGGTAAAGTCCCAATAAACGTAGACGGTATGTAAGTCCTGCGGTAAACAAACCAGTGCATTTTGACGGAAGCCGTCCGCAAATTCAAGCACCCCTTTCACCCCTATTAATACATTTTCGTTATCTTCTTATTTTATATGGTACCATATTTTTCTTGGCCCGTCAAACTCCTTGAGCCTTGCGATAGTGTCAAGCCACTGTAGGATTTTTTTCAAAATAAGCTCCACCATCTGGTCCGAGACCTTGCCTTTGTTACCACTACACTGTTTAGGGTAAACGGGTATTTTAAGCTGCATGTATTAAGGCTCGCAGTGCCCTAGTCAGTGGGCTTTGTGGCCCGTTTAATATGGGCATGTTATGGAGCATCTCCGCTGCATTGCGGCTCATTTTTTTCCTGGCCTGCTGCAATTTATCTGCGTCTAGATGAAGGACTTTTTCCACTTTCGGCTGCTGGGCTAGATACATTTCCTGAATGTTTACTCCATTGGCTTTGGCCGCCCGTAGCCCCGCCATCTGTTCGGCTCCCGCTTTGCTCCATGCCCCGGGTCGGCTGCTCAGCCTGGCCGATAGTATATGGCTGACGTGCCCTTCTGCGCTACATCCCAGTAATTCTTCCCGGTAGCGTTTTTGGGCTTCTATCCCGTCCCACTGGTTTTCTATATACCGCTTGGCCCTGCTTATCGCTTTCTGTCGTTTGGGATGGGCCTTCTCTGCTTCGCTGAGCACCGCTAGCACGCCTTCCAGCTTCCCGTCTTCTATATGCTTCCAGATGGCTGCCTGCCTTTTGGGGTAGGGTCCTACCGCCGCCATTATGTATTTGCTGAGATGAAATTGGTCGAGGACAAATACGGATTTGGGTATTATTTCTATGCCGCTCCGAATCCATGGCGCTCCGTCCCCGCTAATATAGATCCGCTCTACCTGGTCCAGGTCATAGCGGTTATCTATATAATCCAATACGTCATACCACTGGTCCTCAATGGTGTTATATGGCCCACTGAAGTAACGGGCCTCCTGGAGCTGTTTCCTGCCTTTACAGACTTCTTTTACCCCTTCGTGGACATAAATCAGGGGTATCGCCATTCGTCCTTTTTTATCCTGCCGGGCTACGTGGTCTTCGTCTGCTTCGATGTATAAAAATCTTACTGTTCTTTTTACTTGGGAGGTTTCTCCTTCACTCCATTTTGGTATGACTAGCTTTCCTACGGCATTCTTTACTGTCTGGCCGCTAACACTTTCTCCCCAACCATACTCCTGTGGTCCTTTGCCACTGCGGTGATAGGATTGTTCGGCCGCCATGTCTGTTAATATGGCTTTGGCTGGCTCTTCAATTCGCATATGGGGACTATAGCCCGCATAGGTATCGGCCAGGTGGGCATAGGTCTGGCTTTCTTTGTTATAGAAGTAAGTGCGCTGGTAGACCATTTCACCAAAGACCGTTATTACTCTTTTTTCTTCCTTGCGCCGTTCCACAACCCACCCCGGACGCGCTTCCCGATGCTCTACCAGGTATTCATCCTGGCCTTCTATTACCATCTTCATGATGTCGTTCCCTAATGAATTCAATGCTTCTTTTACCTGCACTTCCAGCTCTGGATACGTAGTCTTACCTTCCAATGCGTCCAATACCTTTTCGCCAACCAGCAGGAATTTCTCCCATAAATGTTGAATTAATTTTTCCATAAGACCTCACCTCTTGGAGTCGTTTTGCCTTATTGGCATAAGGCTCCGTCTTTCGCCAGACGGTGAGGTCTTATTTCGTTACCTTGGCCTTTTCTTCCTTCTTGCTGGAGGCCCATCCTACGGTAATTTTACACTAACGAGCCTTGCCTTGCATTTCCAGCAACGGCCCGCTGTAGACTAAATCAGGCTTAAGGACCGGGCCTTGCTTTTTACTGTATTTTCGTGCATAATAAATCTAACGGTTTACCGGCCACCCGCTCGATGAAATACTATGGCAGGAGGTAAATCTAGCCTTGCTCCATCACCGTACTGCCCCGCGTTTTTGTCAGCCCCTGGCACCTACTAAACTCCTCCTGCGCTTGAAAACCCGCCGCCGGGAAAAACAGCACTGCCAGGTGGTTTACGAAGACCGGGGCCTGCAAACCGCTCCCATGCATGTTTACGCCCGGACCCCCCGTTACCTCTATTACCAGGCAGAAATAGAGCTTTCCCGGCCCTGGGAGTGCCGTTATTTTTTCAGGCAAGAGGTAGAAGGTGCGGGACCGGTATACTTTTTCGCCGGCATTGACGGGCAGGGTGTCCGGCCTTTCACTTACCGCTGGACGGCAGCGGATATCTTCACCGTCCCGGATTGGATTTACGACGCCGTCTCCTACCAGATATTTCCCGACCGCTTTTACAACGGCAACCCGGCCAATGACCCTCCCGGGACCCGGCCCTGGGGTGAAGCCCCCACCAGGGAAAACTTTTTCGGCGGCGACCTGGAAGGCATCCAGGCCAAAATACCTTATTTAAAATTTTTGGGGGTCAACGCCCTCTGGCTGAACCCCATCTTTGCTTCTCCTTCCAACCATCGCTATAATACCAGCGATTACCTGGCCGTTGATCCCGTCCTGGGGGATACGGCTACCCTCTGCCGCCTAGTGGAGTCTCTCCACGCTAACGGCATGCACCTGATCCTGGATGGAGTTTTTAATCATACGGGTACGGAGTTCTTTGCCTTTAAGGATGTAGTCGCTCGCGGGGCCAGTTCTCCCTATAAAGACTGGTACTATTTTCATGGTTTTCCAGTAAAAAGCGAGCCTAGGCCCAATTATACCTGCTGGTGGGATATTCCCAGCCTGCCCAAGCTGAAAGCCAGCAACCCCGAGGTACGCAATTACCTGCTCCACGTCGCCACCTACTGGCTGCGGGAGGCCGGCACTGACGGGTGGCGCCTGGATGTACCCAACGAGATCGAACCTGCCTTCTGGCGGGAATTCCGGCGGCAGGTAAAAGAAACCAACCCCCAGGCCTATATTGTCGGCGAAATCTGGCACGACGCCCGCTTCTGGCTCCAGAATCACCTTTTTGACGGCGTCATGAATTATCTCTTTCGCGACCTGGTCCTTGACTATTTTGCCAGGCGGCGTTTTCCCATTTCCACCCTGGACTATCTCCTGGGACTTATCCGCCTGCGCTACCCGGAGGCGGCCAACTTTGCCCTGTTAAACCTCGTGGGCAGCCATGACACGGCGCGGGTGATTACCGCTTTCCAGGAAGGCCTGGCCGGGCTCCCCGGCCATACCGGCAGCTATGCCGAAGCCATCACCCACCTGCGGCCGGCTCTAATCCTGCAGTTCACTTATCCCGGCGCCCCCCTGATTTACTACGGGGATGAGGTAGGAATGACCGGCGGCCCGGACCCCGACTGCCGCCGGACCATGCCCTGGGACCCCCGCGCCTGGAATCAGGACCTGCTCAACTTTTACCGGCGCTTAATTGCCCTGCGGCAGCGGTTGTTACCTTTAAGGCGCGGTTATTTCCAGCCCCTGTTTACCGACGACGGGGCTGAAGTTTACGCCTATGCCCGGCGGCTGGCCGGGGAAAAGGTGATCGTGATTTTAAATGCCGGCGATTTAACCCAGAGCATCAACCTGGCAGTAGGAGAAATGGAAATTGCCGGCGGTACGACCTGGCAGGACGGTTTGAGCGGCCGCTGCTTTGAAGTGCAGGGGGGCAAGATCAGCCTCCCCCTGGAAGCCAATGCGGGTGCCATTCTTGTGTCATGCTGACTATTTCTTCCCATCCCGGCACCTTTCACACAACCCGTAAACTTCGAAGCAGTGTTCCGTTGGAAGAAACCCTTTCCTGCCCAGCTCTTTGGCCAGGCTTTCCATAGGGCAAAAATCCACAGGAATAGAAGCCCCGCAGCCCTTGCATACCGCGTGATGGTGGTGGCCTTCCTCCCGCCGCAGTTCATATAAATCAGCGGTATCCGAGGGGACGCGGCACAAGAGTCCCTTGCCCAGCAGTACATCAAGGTTACGGTATACCGTGGAAAAATTTGTCCCCGGGAGGATCTTGATAACCTCTTGAAACAACTCCTGGGCGCTCAGGAACGAGCGCGTATTTTTAAGTACCGTGAGGATGGCCATGCGCTGGGGGGTTATCTTGAGGTCTTTTTGCTTTAACATTTCTTCTATTTCCACCTGTTAATTGCTCCTTTCGCTACCATGACTGCTACCAGGATGGTCGAGGCAATGAGAACAATAGTTCCTCCTGGAGCCAGGTCAAAAACAAACGAGGCATAAAGGCCAGTGATGACCGCCAGGAGGGCCACACCGATGGCTATCCCAAAAGCCGCCTTGAAACTGCGGGCAATTTGCAGGCTGACTGCCGGCGGGATAACCATCAGGGCTGATACTAAGAGCGTCCCTACTACCCGTACCGCCAGGGCCACAGTAAGGGCCGTGAGCAAGGTAAAATATATGTTTACGGCGGCTACTGGTATCCCTGCCAGGCGGGCCGCCTCTTCGTCGAAGGTAATGGCAAAAAGCTCGCGATAAAGAAAAGCTATAGAGATAAGAATAAATATACCGGCACCGGTAATAACCGCCACGTCGGCCGGGGATACGGCCACCAGGCTGCCGAATAAATAAGAAAAAAGATCGGCATTAAAAGCTTTTTTCAGGCTGATCATTACCACCGCCAGGGCCATGGCGCTAGACATGACTACCGCCAAGGCTACTTCAGCATATCGGGGGAAAGCCCGGCGGATGAACTCAATCAGCAGGGCGGCGCCGGCGGCGGCCAGCAGCGCGCCATAAAAGGGGTAAAAACCTAAAAGCATGCCGCCGGCCACGCCGGCCAGGCTGGCATGGGACAGGCTATCTCCCACCAGGGACAGGCGTCTTAAAACTATAAAAACACCCAGGGTGGCGGCGAGAACAGCGGTAATCAGCCCGGCTATGAACGCCCGCTGCATGAAATCGAAGCTAAAGATAAACATGGTTCTCCCCTATCCGGTAACCCAGCACCTCGGCAATGTGGTCCTGGTCCACTTCGCTGAGCTTTTCGTGGATATAAACGCCACGGTCACGCACGCAGCCTATCTTTTGCGCCCTGGAAAAAGCAGCTCCTATATCATGGGTAACGATAATTACCGTCAGACCCTTTTCGCGGTTTAAATGCGCCAGGAGCCTGTAAAATTCCTCCCGGGAAGAAACGTCTATGCCGGTAGTAGGTTCATCAAGAAACAGGGCCGCCGGCCTTTTTACCAGGGCTCGCGCCAGGAAGACCTTCTGGCGCTGGCCTCCGGAAAGTTCCCCGATCAGGCGGCCGGCCAGCTCCTTTATGCCTGCCAGTTCCAGCGCCTCATCAACCATTCTTTTTCTTGTGCTCCCTTCAAACAACCCCTTTAAGCCGCTGTAATATCCCGAAGCCACCACCTCAGCCACGGTTGCGGGAAAGGACGTGTTGATATGGCTGGCATTTTGGGAAATGTAACCTATCCTGTGCCAATCCCGGAAGCGCCTGATATCCTGGCCAAAAAGCCTTACTTCCCCAACTTTTGGTCGTAAGAGTCCCACCATTATCTTGAGCAAGGTGGATTTAGCAGCACCGTTGGGGCCAATAAGAGCCAAAAATTCCCCTGCCTCTACCGCCAGGTTGACTCTCTCGAGAACAGGGCTACCGTTGTAGGCAAAGGTAACATCCACCAACCGGACTACTTCCCGTTTATTGTACGGATAGGCCATGCTGTCACCAACTTCCTGAAGATGAGGCCTGTTAACGCTACTCGAGGGCTTTCTTCAGTGAGGCCAAATTTTTAGCCATTATGGAGAAGTAGTCCTCGCCAGCTTTTATCTCTTCCGGGGTGAGCCCGCCCAGGGGATTTAAGATCAGGGTCCCGGCTCCTGTTTCCCGGGCCAGGGTTTCGGACAGTTTGGGGCTGGCCAGGGTTTCAAAAAAGATATACTTTACACCTTTGCTCCGGCAAAGAGTAATAAGCTCTGCCATCTGCTGCACCGAGGGCTCTTCCTGGGGGGAAAGCCCGCTGATGGGTATTTGCTTTAGGCCATATCGTTTAGCCAGATAGCCAAATGCCGCATGGGAGGTTACAAAATCTTTCCTGGCCACGCCAGCCAGGGTTTCCCGGTACTGCTGGTCTAGCACGGCAAATTTTTGTTCCAGCTCATGCAGGTTTTTTTCATAATACCCTTTATTGTCCCCGTCGACCGTTACTACCGCTTCAAATATACGCCGGGAAATCTCCCCGGCAAGGACAGGGTCCAACCATATATGCGGGTCATTATTTTCTATAAGGCCCTTACCCGCTTCCAGGGTCATAACCCCTTTCGCTTTGAGCTGGCCCTCTATTTTCTTGGCCCAGGGGTCCATAGGTTCACCTAAAAAAATAAATAATTTACCAGTGTAAATTGAAGCAACCTGCTGGGGTGATGGTTCATACCCATGGGGTTCTACGCCTACCGGTTGTAAATTCTCTACTATGGCTCTATCGCCGGCAATTTTTTTGGTGAAATCATAAAGCGGGTAGAAGGTAGTATAAATTTTTATCGGGCCGGCTACGCTACTTGACGGGCTGGGCTGGTCCTTCGCCGCCTGGCAGCCGGAGGTAAAAAAGATAAGGCTTAAAATCAGTAAAACCAGGCCCACACTGCCATATCCCCGCGAAAACTTCACAATTCCCGGCCTCCTTATGCAATTGATTTGCATTTGCATTATTATTATATAGCTTTCCCTCAAAATAATGTCAAGTAAAAACTCCCGTGCAGGTAACTGAATCACGCTTTTTTATTCCTGCCACAATGGCAATCTTTTATTCACGACAGGTAGGACAATAGCTAAAGAAGATCACTGACGCACTGATAACCTCAAAACCATCTTTATTTATCAGCTCATGGTTCACAATGGTGACATCCAGTTAGAGCAGTGTCCCCTAACTTGCCTCCGTATATTTTGGGGTTAGTTGTCCATTATAAAGGTGACAAAGATATCTTGGATAGGAGGGAAACAATTATGAGCTGTTCCAGTCTGAGGCACAGATTTGAAGAAGAAAGAGTGAGAGGGATCAGTTTTCAACGGGCTA
Source organism: Moorella mulderi DSM 14980 (assembly GCF_001594015.1). Taxonomy (GTDB): domain Bacteria; phylum Bacillota; class DSM-521; order Neomoorellales; family Neomoorellaceae; genus Neomoorella; species Neomoorella mulderi. Next base: position 729 of record NZ_LTBC01000002.1, on the reverse strand, counting down.
TGGATATATACAGGGAAGTAGAGGGATCGGTAGCGGCCCATAAAGTAGAACTAGAAGAATTGCGGCGTACCAACGCCGACCCTTCCAGGATAAACCATCTACAGGAACATATTAACGATGGTGAAAAACTCCTTCAGGAGATAAAATCACTCCACCTGCATTAAAGAAAGGGGGGCCTACTCCCCCTTATTTTTTTGACATCCCTGGGAAGGCATACCCGTTTCCGGTATACCCTGTGGACCCAGTGGTCCAGTCCGCGATCACTCAGTTAAAATATAACCAAAGGGAGTTCGGCTCACTCACGGCGAAATCTTACCGAGGGAGAAATGAGAGCAATCATTATTCCCCCAATCTTTATCCCCTCTAAATTAATGCCCTGGACGGTAATATTTTCGGCAAAATCACCCGGTGGCAACAAGCACCGCGACCAACACCGGAGAAACGGCTGCCAGTGATAAGGGCCACAAAAATCTTACAAGCGATGACTGCTTAATTTCTTTTGAAAATAGTGGCTTGCATAGACCGCACCCAAAGGATTATGCGCTAAAACACGATCTTTAGCCGCCAAAACTGTCACCGGAGCCTCGGAGTACTTGATAAACAAGGTATCGTGCCCTACACACAGGCAGACAATCACGTTCAAATCGGTCCCGGCCGCATTTAAAAGCTTGGCCTGGCCTATGGGATTGCACATGGGTTCATAAGAACCAGGGTGCACTTTTTCTTCGT
>NZ_LTBC01000001.1 GCF_001594015.1 Moorella mulderi DSM 14980 | reverse complement strand
CGAAGATTCCGCAAAGTAAAGACCGCTCGACTTGCATGTGTTAGGCACGCCGCCAGCGTTTGTCCTGAGCCAGGATCAAACTCTCCGTAAATATCTTCTCGCTACTCTCGTAGCGCCTTCTTCACGTTGGTTTGATCCCTGTCCTCTTCCTGTACAGGGTCCTCGCTTTTACGTCTGGCTCCTTCACCACTGTTCAGTTTTCAAAGACCAGCTTCGCTGAACGCGACTTTTTTATTCTATCACTTCTTTTGCCCGGTGTCAAGGACTTTCTTCGCCCAACTACCGGCGCCGGCGGATTTCCTGCCGGCAAGGTCGTATTTTACTACGGAACCCGTCACTTTGTCAAGGGTCTCTTCTGATTTTAGGTCTTTGGTGAGCGCCCCTGCCGGGACGCAGGAAATAATATAACACGCAAAACGGGTAGCGCGCAAGGCTTTTTAAAGCCCGCTAACGACTACCCGTTCTAGTTACCTTGATAAGATTCTGGCCTTCCTTGTTTTTTCTACCCGATACTCAAGTATGCTTATTCTTCCCTGGGTCGCATGGTGGGGAAAAGAATAACGTCCCTGATGGAGGGCGAATCCGTCAGGATCATCACCAGGCGATCAATGCCGATACCCATACCGCCGGCCGGGGGCATGCCATACTCCAGGGCGCGCAGGAAGTCTTCATCCAGCATGTGGGCTTCTTCATCACCTGCTGCCCTGGCGGCCATCTGGGCTTCAAAGCGCCGTCGCTGGTCCAGGGGGTCATTCAGTTCGGAGAAGGCATTGGCCAGTTCCCGCCCGGCAATAAAGGCTTCAAAGCGGTAAGTAAGTTCCGGGTTTTCTTTTTTCCTTTTGGCCAGGGGGGATATGGCTACCGGGTAATCAAGGATAAAGGTGGGCTGTACCAGGTGGGGTTCCACTCTGGCCTCAAAGACTTCGTTAACGATTTTTCCCCATTCCAGGCCGGGTTCGAGTTCCACCCCCAGGTCAGTTGCCGCCTCCCATGCCTCTTCCCTCGTTGTTAGCCCGGAAAAGTCCACTCCGGTATATTTCTCAATGGCCGCAAACATGGTTAACCTCGGCCAGGGAGGGGTTAAATCCAGTTCCTCACCCTGGTAGGTAACGGTGGTCGTCCCCAGGGCTTCCCTGGCAACAAAGGCCACCATCTCCTCCAGCAGGCTCATCATATCTTCATAGTCTGCATAGGCCTGGTACAACTCCAGCATGGTAAATTCAGGGTTGTGTTTGGTGGATATGCCTTCGTTGCGGAAAATACGTCCCATTTCATAGACCTTTTCCAGGCCGCCCACCAGCAGCCGCTTTAAGTGCAGCTCCAGGGCAATGCGTAAATAAAGATCGATATCCAGGGCGTTATGGTGGGTAATAAAGGGCCGGGCCGCCGCACCGCCGGGGATGGTGTGCATGCTCGGCGTTTCCACCTCTAAAAAGCCCCGGCTATCCAGAAAGGTGCGTATGGCCCGTAAAACCCCGGCCCTGGTAATAAATACCCGCCTTACTTCCGGGTTGACAATGAGGTCGAGGTAGCGCTGCCGGTAGCGCAAATCTACATCCCTCAAGCCGTGCCATTTCTCCGGCAGGGGACGTAAACTCTTACACAGTAAGGTCAGTTGATGGACTTCCAGGGAGATTTCCCCGCGGTGGGTACGAAAGACCCTGCCTTTAACACCAATAATGTCACCGATATCCAGCCTGCGGAAAAAATCGTAGGTTTCAGGGCCAACATTGTCTATCCGAACATAGAGCTGGATGCGGCCGTCCCGGTCCTGTAAATCGGCAAAAGAGGCTTTACCATGCCCCCTGATAGCCAGGATACGTCCCGCCAGGGTTACTTCTTGACCTGCCAGTTCGTCAAAATGCTGGTGAACGGCTGCCGTGGTATGGGTACGCTCAAAACGTCCCCCGTACGGGTCGATGCCCTCCTCCTGAAGCTCCTTCAACTTTTCCAGGCGCACCGCTATTAAATCGTTCTCAACTTCCAAACTATTGTTCCCCCTATTGCCCTCTGGTAATATTTACTATCTGGTAACGCAGGGTTCCGGCTGGTACCTGAATATTTATTATTTCTCCAATACGATGGCCCAGGATGGCCTTGCCTACCGGCGACTCGTTGGAAATCCGGTTCTCTGCCGGGTCGGCTTCCATGGAGCCGACAATTTCGTATTGCAGCTCCTCCCCTGCGTCCATGTCCTTTAAAGTGACCCGGGAGCCCAGGGAGACAACGTCACCCGGTACCTCGCTGGCGTCAATAACCCTGGCGTTACGCAGCTTTTTTTCCAGGGTAAGAATACGGCCTTCAATGAAGGCCTGCTCGTTTTTAGCGTCCTCGTATTCGGAGTTCTCGCTGATGTCGCCGAACTCAATGGCCTGCTTTAAACGTTCGGCGACCTCCCGCCTTTTTACAGATTTAAGGTACTCCAGCTCTTCTTCCAGTTTCTTCAACCCGCTCATGGTTAATAAGGTTTCTTTTTCTGCCATCCTCTGCTCGCTCCCCTTCAATTACCACATCGTTTTAGGGCACCGGTGCTATCTCAATATATGTCCTTTTTCGTTCCTTTATGCGGCCGGTCCACAGGTCCAAGTACCATAACAAGCACCGGAGGCTTCCTCCAGTGCTTGTTGTCCCATAGTCCGCTTTGTTTATAGGTATTATAGGCCTGCCCGGTTACCATGTCAATACCTTTCCGGCAGTTAACGGGCCAGGGCTTCTTTACGGCGGGCCCGCTCCCGGATGGCTGCCACCCTGGCTTCGGAAACCGGCAGCTCGAAACTGCGAAAGCCGGCCACGCGAAAGCCGTGTTTGGCCGCCAGGCGGTTGATGGTATCGATCTGTTCTACCGTTAACTCCCGGCCCAGGGTAAAGTTTTCAATTCTCCCCTCCAGGGCCAGGATCATGGTTTCAGCCATGCAGGCATAGGCTAAACCCGGCGGGTAACCGAAATTAAAGTTAAAGTTGACATTACCCGGCACCTCGACCACCCCGCCGTCAATCACCAGTACATCGTCGCGCATCTCGGCTACCCGCCGGGAGACGTCCCGGGGCCGGGCGACGTCGCAGACTACTGCCCCAGGTTTCAGGTCCTCGGGCTCGATGACGGTATCTACCGCCGAGGTAACGGTGATAATGACATCCGCGCGGCGGAGGGCTTCCCGGGAATGGCTGGTTATCCTGGCTTTTAAACCGCTAGTAGCCTTTATCTCACCGGCCAGGCGGGCCAGTTTTGTTTCATTGCGGGCAATAAGGGTTAGATTCTGGCAACGGCGGGCCAGGATTTTAGCACACACGGCGCCAATGGAACCTGTCGCTCCAACAATGGCCACCTCGGCCCCGGGCAGGTCGATATCCATCATGGCCGCCGCCTTTTCCGTAGCTTCTATGGCCGTAGCTACGGTATAACTGTTACCGCTGGTCACCGCTATATTTAAATTGCGGGCCACAGTAATCCCGGCATCGCCGACTACGGAAGTCATAGCCCCCAGCCCCAGGATTTCGGCTCCTAATTTTTCTGCCAGGCGGCCGGTGCGAATAATACGCTCGATAACAAATTTTTCCGGCAAGCTTAACATCTGACGCGTAGTCAGGGGACAGGCTACGAACCACCCCTCTGTTTCAGCGTAAGGGGAACGGACACCAGTAATGTACGAGGTTTTCAGGGGGGGCAGATAACGTGCCGCCCGTTCCAGGAGGCCGGAGGGCAAGTGGCGGGCGAGGGGAAATTTCCTGGTAATATCACTGATATCCAGGGGGTGGATCATAAAGGCAAATTTGTGCAAGGAATAGCCCTCCTATATAATATGAATGTAAGATGTGAGAGGTGAGAATGGGAACTCCGGACGGAAACTGGCTACGGAGCCTCGCCAGCCCTGGCTTAACTTAAATTAACGATGCGGGGTTTAAAGTCCAGTTGGTCCAGGAGGCGGTTATAGTCTTCCGGCGTAACTGCCTCCGGTTTTTTGCCACTCAAGGTTAAAAGAACACCTTCCATGACGTTGGTGCCGAAGGAGCGGCCGTTAAATTCCGGTGTAGTAGTGATCAAAGTTTTAATGCCCCGCCGGCGCAGTTCTTCGATATCGGCGCTGGTAACGGTATTGGTGATTATTACCCGGCCAGGCAACTCGGGGGGGAGGTAACGGCGGATAAAGAGGAAATCCCCGGCAATAATCTCTACCCCTTCATAATAACGCTGGTAGCGGTTGTCGATTTTCTCCTGTTCCCTGCCCGTGGGGTAAAGGAGTTTAAAGGGCAGCAGGCGTACAAAGGGTGCCGCCAGGTAGGCCACCCGCTGGAATTTTGCCAGGGAACGGATGGGTACGGGTATACCCAGGCCAAAAATCAGGTCGCCGCAAATAAGATCGGCTCCGGCAGCGTCCAGGGCTTCGGCCATACCAAAGCGGTCGACGGCGCTGACCACCAGCACCCTTTTCCCCCGGAAATCCACGATGCCTTCCCGGGCCAGGTAGGCTATCACCCGGCGCTCCAGGGTATCCTTTAAGCCGCCACCGTCTACCATGGGGGTCAGCCGGGCCGCCCGGGCAATTTTAGCCGCATCCCGGAGGAGATAACGCCTGGTACCAACCCTGATGTAGAGGTCCATACCCCCCAGGCCGAAGGCATCCACCTGCCCGTCCAGTTCCCGGATGAGGGCAATCATCCGCTCCATATCGCCGTCGGTACCAATGCGCTCGATGCGGAACTTTTCCCCCAGGAATTCTGCTTCCACCCGGTGATCCCGTTTGGAGGAACCCAGGCTGATGCTGACCACGCGTTTCATTTTTTATCCCATCCTTCTTTGTCCTTCCCAGTATCTTTTCCCAGCTGGCGTACCAGGGCGCGCAATCCCTCGACGTCTACCTCCCGGTCACCCTTGATGGGGGAAGAGCCGATCTCCACGCCCACCACTTCTCGTCCCAGCAGGGCTTCGCTGACCTTGATGCGGTAGTCGGAACCGATAATAATGACGACATCGTAATCCCGCACCCGGGCCACAATCTCCATCAGCTGGTTCAACAATTCCAGCCCACTTTTCTGGCGGACAAAATCCCAGCGTTCGGCATCAGTTAAAAGTAATATGTATTCCACACCCTCCTGCCGCAGCATATTTTCCAGCTCGGCTTTATTGGCTACCGGGAAACCCACCACAGCTATACGCCGGCCGCGCCGTACCTCGCCCAGGGTTTCTAACCGGGAGACAAAAGAGCGGTCGACGCCTACCTGCCGGGCGGTTTCCTGCTGGGAAAAACCCTGGCAGCGCAACTCAAAGATGCGCTCCAAGATGGAATTGATTTTGCGCCGGCTGATAAGCTTGTCGCCAATGCGGATCAAGTCCATTAGAAAGTCTACCCCTCTGTGCACAGAAATGTGCAAGGAAGATTATAGCAAAAAAATACCATCCTGGCAAGTAGTTTGGTAGGCCAAGATGGTGATAAAGGCGAAGTTTTACTCCCGCCTATCTACAGGATCATGCTGGCTATAGGCCGTCAGGGTGGCGATGACTTCCGCCGCGGTATCCAGGGTATAAAGGTGCTGGCGCAGGCGGGCTGCTCCCGGTAAACCCCGGATGTAACAAGCCAAGACTTTTCGCATTTCTTTTACTGCAGTCTTTTCCCCTTTCAGCTCCACCATCATGTTTAAATGGCGAATGGCCGTGGCGATTCTCGTGGCCACATCCGGCGGGGGAGGTACCGGCCGGCCTTCCAGGCGGGCGCGGATGGCCGTTAAAAGCCAGGGATTGCCTATGGCAGCCCGGCCCACCATGACGGCATCGCAACCTGTCTGCTCCAGCATGGCTACGGCGTCCTCCGGTGTCCTGATATCACCATTGCCAATGACCGGTACCGGTACGGCTTCCTTTACCTGGCGGATGCCATCCCAGTCGGCCCGGCCGCTGTAAAACTGGCTGCGGGTGCGGCCGTGGATGGCTACCGCTGCCGCCCCGGCTTCAACCACCGCCTGGGCCGCCTCGATAACATTTACGGAATCTTCATCCCAGCCCTTGCGCATCTTGACCGTTACCGGCACCGGGCCGGCAGCCTCCACCATGGCGGTGATAATGGCCGCCGCCAGGGGTAGATCGCGCATCAGGGCCGCTCCCTCGCCATTTTTCACTATCTTGGGTGTCGGGCAGCCCATATTTAAATCAACAATATCCGCCCCGGCGGCCACGGCTAGTTTAGTAGCCCTGGCCAGGATTTCCGGCTCCCGGCCAAAGAGCTGGACGGCTACCGGGCCCGGCTCGTCCTTTAAATCAAGGAGCGCCCAGGTAGCCTTGCTTTGATAGATAAGACCCTGGGCGCTGATCATTTCGGTATAGGTCAAGGCCGCCCCCGCTTCCCTGGCGAGGAGACGAAAGATGCGGTCGGAAAAACCCGCCATGGGCGCCGTCACCAGGGGGGCTGCCAGGGTAACCGGGCCAATTTTAACTGTTGCGCTCATAGACGATACGCAAACCCTCCAGGGTTAACAGGGGATCAACTTTATCGATGCAGCTAACTTCAGGTGCTATCAAACCGGCCAGGCCGCCGGTGGCTACCACCACGGCCCGCCCCCCCATCTCGGCCTGCATGCGCTTAACAATCCCTTCTACCTGGCCGATAAAGCCATACATTATCCCCGCCTGCATGCAGGCTACGGTATTTTTACCGATTACCTGGGGCGGCCTGATGAGTTCTACCCGGGGCAGTTTGGCCGCCCGGGCAAAAAGGGCATCCGTCGCGATGCCAATCCCGGGAGCGATGGCCCCGCCCAGGTATTCGCCGCTGGCGGAAATGGCGTCAAAGGTGGTAGCGGTGCCGAAGTCCACGACAATGGCCGGGCCACCATACAGTTCATAGACGGCCACACCGTTGACAATCCGGTCGGCACCTACTTCCCTGGGGTTGTCAAAACGAATGGGCATCCCGGTTCTTACCCCGGGGCCGATTACCAACGGCTGGCAATTAAACTGTTCTTTAAGCATCATGGTCAAAGTCTGGGTCAAAGTTGGCACAACAGAGGCCATGACCACGGCTTTGATGGCCTCCAAGCCCAGCCCCTCGTAATGGGCCAGTTGACGTAAAATCAGGCCGTATTCATCGGCTGTCTTCTGCCGGTCGCTGGCTACGCGCCAGTGGCACTGCAACTCCTTACCTTTATAAAGGCCAATGACAATATTAGTATTGCCGACATCTATGGCCATTAACATGGCCGCATCCCCTCCATTCTTTTCACTTCAATTATTCCACAATACCAGGCTTTATCCTCTTTCCTGCTGGTAAAAAAATAACCCCGTTAAGGGGTTAGTTACCAGCGGCAATAACCGCCGGCCAGCCAGGGGCAACCGGCGCAGAGGCGACCGGCCGCATTTTTATCAACTTTGCGGCCGACAAGTTCCCGGGCCGCGGCCCAGGTCAGGGCTGTACCGGGTACCAGGCCCAGATGTTTTAACACCAGGCTATCTCGCGCCACTGCAGTGGTACAGTTATCTGTACCCCGGTTGGGGCAGGCCCGGCACCAGGCATCATAATCATTAATGACGCTTAAAAGCGACTGGGTACGTCCCTGCCATAAAGCCAGGGTACGCCTCACCCGCCGGACAAAGGCCGGGCTGTAGCCGTAGCCCTGGAAGTGGCGGGCACAGAGTAAATGATGGGCGCGGACGGAATATAAAAGTGAGTTGGGGAAAAGGGCAGGTGCCATCTTGACACTAAACATTAGTACCCGTTTTTAATTTGTGGATTCTGGATTAGTGGTCCTGGCGGGCAGGTAACCCGCCTGCTGCAGTGCCCGCCGCGCCTGGAGGCTGACGGCTACCGCCAGGGCCAGTTTGGCCAGGTCCAGGGGGATGTAGGGCAGGACACCCAGGAGAAGACCTTTGACCAGATTAAGATGCAGGAGATACATTAACTGTATAGTACCCAGAATGTAGATTACTACCAGGCAGGTGAGCATGCCGGCAGCCAGGCGGCCGTAACCAGGTTCCCCTTTACCCCTTTCCAGGACCAGGCCCATGACGTAGACCCCCAGGGCAAAACCCCAGAGGTATCCCCCCGCCGGCCTGGCAAAGGCCGCCAGGCCGGCCCCGCCACGGGCAAAGACGGGCAAGCCAATGGCCCCCAGGAGTAAGTAAACGATTATAGCCAGGGTGCCTCTATTTTTACCCAGGATGGCACCGGCCAGGAATACTCCTAGGACCTGGCCGGTAATGGGTACAGGTGAAAAGGGCAGGGGAATGGCCACCTGGGCCAGGACGGCTACCAGGGCGGCAAAAAGGGCCACCAGGGCCATATCTTTAGTACGCACAGAAGATTCCTCCTCGTGAATAGCTCTTTTCGCAGCTGGCTTTGTTAGCAGGCGGCTATTATTGTTAACTATTCGCTGCTTATATAGTTAACATATGCGGCAAAAAATTTTAGCTTGCCGGTCGCAGGCTCACCTCACCGGAGTTAAAACGCCGGACCTCACCTCCCCCGCCCCTGACCAGCAGGGCGCCTTCAGCGTCAATATCTACGGCCACGCCCCGGAAAACTTCCCGCCAGGAATTAACCTCCACCTCCCGGCCCAGGGTCACGCTGGCCTCTTTCCAGGCCCGCCGGACAGGTTCGAAACCCTCTTCCTGCCAGCGCTCATACCATTTTTCCAGCTGGTACAATATCTCCTGGAACAATGGCAGTCGCGCCACAGGCCGGCCCAGTTCTAAAAATAAAGAGGTAGCCAGGGGTCTAACCTCGGGGCTAAAATCACCCGCCTCCAGGTTGACGTTTAAGCCTGTACCCAGGACAACATACTCGATGGCATCAATTTCGGCTTTAATCTCCGTCAGAATACCGCACACTTTACGCCCCCCGGCCAGGAGATCGTTGGGCCACTTTATGCCCGGCGGGAGTCCTGTGTGGCGGCGAATGGCTGCCGCCACGGCCACTGCCGCCAGCAGGGTCAGCTGGGACGCCAGGGCCGGAGTCACCCGGGGGCGTAAGATAACCGAGAACCAGATGCCTTTATGGGGCGGCGAGAGCCAGGAACGCCCCCGCCGGCCGCGGCCGCCTGTCTGGGCCTCGGCGATGACCACCGTCCCTTCCGGTGCCCCGCCATCGGCTAGCTCCTTGGCCACCTGGTTGGTAGAACCCACTTCGTCGTAATAGTAAAGGTTCCGTCCCAGCCAGGAGGTCTTGAGGCCTGCGGCCACCTCTTCGGGGTAAAAACAATCCGGGATGGACAGCAAGCAATAGCCGCGGCGGGTCTGGGCATCAATCTGGTACCCTTCCTGGCGTAAAGCCTGGATATGCTTCCACACGGCCGTCCTGGTGATGGCAAGCTTACGGCTCAGCTCTTCGCCGGAAATATACTCGCCCCAGTGATGGCGCAGATACTCTAAGACCTGTTGTTTACTGCCTTCTATTGCCATGATTATATTTTAATCTTCCTTTTTCTGGTTGTCAACTATTTATTTGTCGTTCAGGTTAACATATCTCCCCCAGTTTGCGTCTTTAAACCCAGATCTCCCCCGGCCGTTCCCCGCCCCTGACCCCGGTTATTTTGTTCTGGCCATCCAGGAGAATAACCCGCGGTTGGTAGGACCTGGCCTCGGCGTCGGTAAAAATGCCATAGGAAATAATGATAACAATATCGCCGGGCTGGACCAGCCTGGCGGCGGCCCCGTTGGCGCAGATAACCCCGCTGCCGGCAGGTCCGGGGATGGCGTAGGTCTCCAGCCGGGCGCCATTATTATTGTTGACCACCTGGACTTTCTCGTTGGGTAAAATATCGGCCGCGGCCATCAGCTCGCTATCAATGGTAATACTGCCGATATAATTCAGGTTGGCCTCGGTGACAGTTGCCCGGTGGAGCTTACTTTTCATCATGGTGCGCCACATCATCTTTCACCTCCAGGGTCAGGTTATCAATTAAACGGGTGTTGCCCACCCAGACGGCCAGGGCCAGCAGCACCCGGCCCTTGATTTCTTCTAAAGGTGCAAGGGTCTCAGCGTCATTTACCGCCACATAATCAACCCGCGTCCCGGGCCGGGCTAAAATTTCCCCGGCCATGGCTTCCCGGACCACAGCAGCGCGGCGTTCGCCGGAGCGGATGAGTTCCGCTCCCAGGTTTAAGGCGCGGTAAAGGGCCAGGGCGCTACGACGCTGGTCCGGGTCTAAGTATTTGTTCCGCGAACTCATAGCCAGGCCGTCGGGCTCCCGCACGGTGGGGACGGTGATTATGTCAACCGGGAAATTTAAATCCCTGACCAGGCGCTTGATGACTACCGCCTGCTGGTAATCCTTGAGGCCGAAATAGGCCCGGTCGGGCTGGACGATATTAAATAGCTTGCTGACCACGGTAGCCACGCCCCGGAAATGGCCCGGCCGGGAGGCGCCGCAGAGAACTTCTGTCAAGCCCTCGACCTGGACATAGGTGGCATAGCCGGGCGGGTACATTTCTGCTACCGCAGGGGCAAAAATGGCATCGACGCCCGCGCCGGCGGCCAGCTTTCGATCCCGTTCCAGGTCCCGGGGATAACGCTCCAGGTCTTCCCCGGGGCCAAACTGGGTCGGGTTGACAAAAATACTCATCATAACGACGTCATTCTGCTCCCTGGCCGTCCTGGCCAGGGTTAAATGGCCTTCGTGGAGATAACCCATGGTCGGGACCAGGCCGATGCTCTTGCCCTGCTGCCTGGCTGCCGCCACAAACTTGCGGGCGGCCGCAATTGTTGTCATTAACTCCAATACTGTCATCTCCTTCGCCTGTAGCTCTATCATTGGCCGGCTTTACCCCTGAGTCCTGCCCTCCTGCTTGCTGTCTCAAATTTGGCAGCCAGGATTTGACCGAACAGGGCCACCTTGCGGGCGTCAATGCTCCCTTTGCGGCCGGCCAGGCCGGCCGTGTAGCGCCCCAGGGCGCGGTAAAGCTCGCCCAGTTCGGGTACGGTGGTCTCCATGGCCTTTAAATGGTCCCTGACCGTGCCGAAATCGCCCCTGGCAATGGGGCCGGTCAGGGCCTGGGGTATGCCCTTTTCATCAATATTATCTAAAGTGCCTTTAATTAAAGGCGCCAGGGCCCGGGCCGCCATCTCCGGTTCCATACCGGCTGCCTGCATGAGCCGGCGACTCAAATCTATGAGGCTGACCAGGTAGTTGGAGGCGACACAGGCAGCTGCGTGGTAGAGGGGTTTGGCCTCGGGGCTGATAAGGAAATACTCACCCCCCAGCTCGGTCACCAGGCGTTTCCCCAGGGGCAGGGCTTCCCTGTCCCCTTCCAGGCTGAAAACCGACCCGGGGAGGTTGGCCACCGCCCGGTCGGCGTCGGCACAAGACTGGAGGGGATGGAGGCTTAAGGCCAGGGCACCGGCCTGCCGGGCCGGGTCCAGGACGGCGGAAGTTAAGGAACCGCTCATATGAATCACCGTTTGCCCGGGGCGAAAGCCCCCTTGAGCGGCTACGCTGGCGGCCACCTGTCCGATGGCCTGATCGCTGGTGGTGATAAAGACAACATCGGCCCGCCGGGCCACATCTACCGCCCCCTCAAAAGCCGGGCAGGCCAGCCTCTCCGCCGCCCGCCGGGCTGAAGCAGGGGTACGGCTGGCTACACCGGCGATGGTGTATCCCCGCCGGCGCAATAATATGCCCATCCCCGTACCGACGGCCCCGGCACCGATAATGCCTATCCGCATGGTAACCCCTCCTGGAACAAAAAAACTCCCGACGAGCTGCCGGAAGTTAATCCCTCATTCACCCGTCTCGGTCGCCAATGATCCAAGCGGTCTAAACCTGCAATTGATAAATTATTGGACTGGAACAGACCCGTGCACTCCTTGTACGGTAGCGCCCGGTTTTATTTTAACACCTGTTACCCCTGTAAGGCAATACTTCCTGCCCGGGAAAAGGACCTGCAGCGGCCACGCCTGCCGGCCGGCCGTCGGGTAAAATAAGCTCCGGGGCTATTTCGGCCAGGGGTATCAGGACGAAGGCCCGCTCCATCAGCCTGGGGTGGGGGATTGCCAGGTCCGGTTCATTAACTGTTAAATCATCGTAAAGCAAGATGTCGATATCAATATTCCGGGGTCCCCAGCGCTCCCGCCGCACCCGGCCCAGGCGCTGCTCTATAGCCAGGACAGTAAGCAGCAACTCCCGCGGGAGCATGGTGGTCTTGATTTTGGCCACCCCGTTTAAAAACCATCCCTGGTCGGTCTTGCCCACCGGGGCCGTCTCATACCAGGAAGAAAGGCGTTCCACCTCGATCCCTTCGGTGGCCGTAAGTATTGCTACGGCCCGCTGCAAATTCCCTTCCCGGTCACCCAGGTTGGAGCCCAAACCCAGGTAAGCCGTCGCAAAATCTTTTTCCCTAACCGGCATCCAATCATCTCCGCCATCCAGGTTGACCGGTACCCTAATATTAGCATACCCCTGCCGCCCCGCCAACACCCAGTTTTTACGAAATGAACTAGGGTTCAGCCTCGACAATTAAGATAGAAGGATTGGTCAGGAGGCGGATAATCTCACCGGCCCGGCGCCGGGGCTGCAGCACCTTGACCACCGGGCGCATGGGTACCTCCGGCTCCTGGGCTATTACCCGGGCGATTTCACCGGTCGTCAACCGTACCGTAGTCCCCACCGGGTAACTGGCAATGGCCTGCAAAAAGACCCGTACCAGCTCCAGGTCCAGGTTGCCCATGGTACTTTCTACCATTAACAATTCCATGCCTTCATGGGGGAGATACCTGGGCCGGTAGCAGCGGTCGGTAGTTACGGCGTCGTAAACATCGGCAATGGCGACGCACCGGGCGGCCAGGCTTAATTCTTCCCGGTTTAATCCTTTGGGGTAACCACTGCCGTTACAGCGTTCATGGTGATCCCGGGCCACCCGGCGAACCGCTTCGCTGACCACGCCGTCCAGCCGCTCATAACCGGCCTGGGGATGGCGCTTGATAATGGCAAACTCCTCGGCAGTTAGCTTGCCGGGCTTTAATAAAACTGCCGGCGGTACTTCCAATTTGCCCACGTCGTGGAGCATGGCGCCAACACCGATGACCAGGAGTTCATCCTGGGAGAGGCCTAATTTTGAACCGAGGAGGGTAGCCAGGACAGTTACATTCAGGGAATGGCGCGAAGAATATGGGTCCAGGTCCTTAAGCATGGCCATCTGCAAAAACATGTCCTGGTTGTCCTGCATCCGGTTGAGAAAGTCGGCTACTATCTCCTGGATAGTTTTTTACTTCCAGCTGATTACCCAGGCGGCAGCGGTGGTAGACATCGCTCAGGGCTTCCTGGGCTTCCTGGTAAATTTCCCCTACCGGCCCGTCGGGCACGCCTGTCATCCCTACCGGCTTCTCTATTGGTAACGGCTGATGATAACTCCCCAACGGCTGGCTGGTTGCCGGTTGAAAATGATATGTATCTAATCCAGCTCCCAATGGCCGGGGGGAATTTCCGTCCATACCGCAACCTCCGCCCTTTTTTGTTAATTACTGGCCGTATTTAAGGTTTTTCGACACCAATACTGGATTTCCTGCTAGTACCAGTTCTGATTTGCAAGAAGTTACTTGCTCCGGCGTCCGGGGGCGTCCGGGTATTTGATCAAATCTGGGTATAATTGTGACCCAGGTCACAGTTTATTTTAGCCCTTTCATTTATGATAAGGTCGTCCTGAAAAATTCCACCAAAGGGGGAGAAACCATGTTTTGTTACCAGTGCGAGCAGACAGCCGGCGGTACCGGCTGCACCAGGGCAGGCGTTTGCGGTAAGAACGAAGATATCGCCAGCCTGCAGGATACCATCCTCATCGGCCTTAAAGGTATTGCCGCCTATGCCTACCATGCCCGGGAACTGGGCGCCAGGGACGAAGAAGTAGACGCCTTTATGCATGAAGCTTTATTTACCACGCTAACCAACGTCGACTTTGATCTTAACCGTCATATAGAGATGGCCTTAAAAGTCGGGGCCGTGAACCTCAAGGTCATGGAATTATTGGATAAAGCACATGTAGAGCGTTTTGGCGCCCCGGTCCCGACGAAAGTATCTACCGGCACTAAGAAAGGTCCGGGTATTCTCGTTACCGGCCACGACCTGCTGGACCTCTATGAACTCCTGCGGCAGACGGAAGGTACGGGGATTAACGTCTATACCCACGGGGAAATGCTGCCGGCCCATGCCTACCCGGAACTGAAGAAGTTCCCCCACCTGGTGGGCAACTATGGCTCGGCCTGGCAGAACCAGAAAAAAGAATTTGAAGAGTTCCCCGGCGCCATCCTGGGTACGACTAACTGCGTGTTGATCCCCAAGGAATCTTACCGGGAGCGCATGTTTACCTGTGGCATTGCCGGCCTGCCGGGAGTAACCCATATTAAAAACCGCGACTTTACGCCGGTTATTGAAAAGGCGAAAGCCCTGCCGCCCCTGGAGGAAAAGGCCGGCGGCGAATTGACCACCGGTTTCCACCACACAGCTATCTTAAGCATAGCCGGCCAGGTGATCGATGCCGTCAAGGCCGGCAAGATCCGTCACTTCTTCCTGGTGGGCGGCTGCGACGGGGCCAAGCCAGGCCGTAATTACTACACTGAATTCGTGGAGAAGGTACCGGGGGACTGCGTGGTCCTGACCCTGGGCTGCGGCAAGTACCGCTTCAATCACCTCGAACTGGGCGATATTGGCGGCATCCCGCGCCTCATCGATATAGGACAGTGCAATAACGCCTATTCAGCCCTCCAGGTGGCCCTGGCCCTGGCCGGAGCCTTTAACTGCAGCGTCAACGAGCTGCCCTTGAGCCTGGTCCTGTCCTGGTTCGAGCAGAAAGCCGTGGCCATCCTGCTGACCCTGCTGCACCTTGGTATAAAGAACATCCGCATCGGCCCCTCCCTGCCGGCCTTCCTGACACCCAATGTGCTGAAGGTCCTGCAGGAAAACTACAACCTGAAGCCTATTACCACGCCGGAACAGGACCTGAAAGATATCCTGGGTTAATAATAAACCGCCACGTAGTTAAGGGCGCTACGTGGCGGTTTTTTTACCAGGGCAGGACCTTTACGGGGAAATTTTAGCCAGCCGTTTTAAGGCCTGGAGCTTGTCAGTCCGGCCAATCTTCGCTGCGGCCAGGGCCCGCTCCAGGACGGCGATGGAGTGATCATACACCCGGCGGTCTACCGGGTAGGGGTGGCCGTCCTTGCCGCCGTGGCTGAAGCTGTACCGGACGGGATCACGGAAGCTGGCCGGCGCGCCGTAGGCCACCTCGGCTACCATGGCCAGGGCGCGGACGGTTTTGGGGCCCACGCCTTCCACGCCCAGGACTGCGGCAAAATCCCGGGGCTGGGCGGCATATACTTTGAGCAGGGCTTTATTGAGGTAGCTCGCCCGGGGAACATCATGGCGCCAGGGGAGGGAGAGATTGGGCAACTCCCTTTCCAGGATGCGGTTAAACTCGGCTACTACCTTTTGCGGCCGCTGCCGGGCCAGCTCCGTCACCACCTGGCGGGAGGCCTGCCCCTCACTGGCCACCATGTTCAGCACCTCTCCCTTCGCATCGCAGCAAACAGCGGCATGGGGTTCGCAGACAAAGTCCTTTACCCCTTCGCCCAGCCAGTGGTAGCGGCGGGCCAGGCGCGTCATTTCATTCATCCCCTGCTGGACGACGGCCCACCGGCCGTCAAAGGTGAAGATAAAAACGTGATGGTAGAGCTGGTAGCCGTCCTGGAGGGCGGTATTGTCGACTTTAGCGGCCATCCTGCTGGCGTATACTAAATCTCCGGGTTGTAAAGAGGTCAGGGCCAGCCTGTCGGCCGCCGTGGCGATTTCCTCCGGTGTCCGGCGGGAAGTGCGGCCCTTGCCCCCGGCAATGACCAGGCCCAGGTCCTTTTCCCGGTCGCGTATACCCTCCTTAAGGGCGCCGCAGAGGGTGGTAGTTAAGCCCGAGGAATGCCAGTCAAAGCCCAGGACACAGCCAAAGGCCTGGAACCAGTGCGGATCGCTCAGGCGCCTTAAAACCTCCTGGGGGCCGTATTCCCGGACAATTACCTCCAGGATGGCCGGCCCCAGGCGTTTCATGCGTTCAAAAAGCCAGGGCGGGCAGTGGCCGCCATGCAGGGGCAGGCTGGCAGTACCAGTACGCATAGCAAATCATCCTTTTTTATTCGCTTCATCCAATGCCCTTAAACGATACTTAACTGCTTTGCCCCGCTTTTTCTCCACATCCTCGCCGCTTTCACTCCGCTTTTGTACCCGATTTCACAATTAAGTAATACTTAACTTACTGCGGTAGCGGCGCCATTGCAAGAAGCCCCGGCCACAAACGCTGTCTTATCACCGGGTATTATTGCGGGCCGGAAGCTAATACCTCCGCCAGGGCCTGTTCGTAGGCTACCAGAACCGGCCGGGAAAAAAGGACAAAACGTACTTCGCTAAAGGTACCCGGATTGGTAGTCAAAAAATCCTTTACCGTGGCCATGGCTATCCCGGCGGCTCGCTCCACTGGGAAGCGGTAAGCCCCGGTGCTGATGGAAGGAAAGGCCAGGGATTTGATTCCACGCTCCCGGGCAAGCTGGAGGCTGCTGCGGTAGGCACTGGCCAGCAGCTCATCTTCTCCTTGCCGGCCACCGTGCCAGATGGGACCTACGGTATGGATAACGTAGCGCGCCTTGAGGAAACCGCCGGAGGTGATGACCGCTCGGCCGGTGGGGCAGCCGCCCTGCTCCTCCCGGATGCGGCGGCACTCTGCCGCAATGGCCGGTCCCCCGGCCCGGTGGATGGCGCCGTCGACGCCACTGCCACCCCACAGGCCGGTATTGGCGGCATTGACAATGGCCTCGACATCCTGCTCGACAATATCCCCCTGGAGGAGTTTAAGCAGGGTACCGGCAATGTTGACTTCCATAAGACACCCCCTCACAAACCATACCGGCTAATACCGGCGTTTTCGGCGAGGAAATCCCTTTCTATCGCTTTTATTATTTCGTCTTTTTTCCAGCTATTCCTCCCAATAAAGCAAAAAGAAGCCGCGATCCCTCCAGACCGCGGCTTTACCTTAATCCTGGATAATTTTCGCAGCCCCGTTTTGCTCCATAATTTCCCGGATGCGGGCCAGTTCATGGCGCGGTGCCTCAACGGCTACCGCTACACCCTGCCCGGCAGAGGCTGCCAGGAAGTCCGTATAGGTATCGGTCCCCTCCTGCCAGAGTTCATCCCGTTCGGTTTTGAGGTAAGCTATTTCATCAGGATTTTCCCAGTCCGTAAAGGACCTGGACAAACTGGCGACAACCATATCCTTGCGGTCAAAACCGGCGTTTTTCAGGCTATCAATGAGCCCGCCCACCTGTTCCTGGTTGGGCATAATGCCAATGACCCTGGCCACCTGACTACCCCTTTCACTATTTACATTTCCGGGGATAGTCTGCGCCGGGGGAAAGAAAAAAATACTGGCCAGGGCAGCTACATATTTGGGCAGGGTGGGCATGGGCATCAGGGGGCAGGTTCCGGGGCCAGGTCGACAAATTTGGTAAATTCAGGCAAAAAGGCCATTTCCACCGTTCCTACCGGCCCATTGCGGTGCTTGGCCACGATAACTTCGGCAATCCCTTTTTTATCGGTGTCGGGGTCGTAATACTGGGGCCGGTAAAGGAAAATAATGACATCGGCATCAGCCTCAATGGCCCCGCTCTCCAGGAGGTCGGCCATAACCGGGCGTTTATCCTGGCGCTGCTCGACACCGCGGTTCAACTGGGATAGGACCAGGACGGGAACGTTTAGCTCCCGGGCCAGGGCCTTCATGGCCCGGGAGATAAGGGCAATTTCCTGCTGGCGGCTGTCCACCCGGCGGTGGGCCTGCATGAGCTGCAGGTAGTCGACTACCACCAGGCCCAGGCCGCTTTCTGATTGCAGCCGCCTGGCCTTGGCCCGCACCTCCAGGGCCGAGAGGGCCGGGGTATCGTCAATATAGATGGGGGCCTCCCCCAGGATACCGGCGGCATTGACCAGCCGCGCCCAGTCGTCTTCGGTTAAAAAGCCCGTCCGCAGGCGGTGCTGCTCCACCATGGCTTCAGCAGCCAGCATGCGCTGCACCACCTGCTCCCGGGACATCTCCAGGCTGAAAATGGCCACCGGCAGCTTTTGTTTGACAGCCACTTGCTGGGCAATATTCAGGCAGAAAGAGGTCTTACCCATCCCCGGCCGGGCAGCGCAGATAATCAGGTCGGAAGGCTGCAGGCCGGAAAGAAGGCGGTCCAGGTCATGGAAGGTGGGCACGCCGGTAACTTCACCCTTATGGGCGCTCAAACGCTCCAGTTGCTCAAAGGTTTGCAGCAGGACCTCTTTAATGGGCACAAAGCCGCTGCGGCGCCGGCCACCGGCCACCTCAAAAATTAGACGTTCAGCCTCATCTAAAATCTGGTCCACTTCCCCGGCTTCGCTCAAGGCCAGTTCGGTAATGCGGCCGGCTGCCTGCACCAGGGCCCTTAAAGTGGCTTTTTCCGCTACCAGGCGGGCATAATAGCCGGCATTAGCCACACTGGGTACATCGCCCGTCAGGGAGGTCAAATAAGCAGCCCCGCCTGCTACCTCCAGCTGGCCCTGGCGGCGGAGTTCTTCCGTTACCGTCAGGAGGTCGACGGCCTCACCGCGCTCATTGAGGTCCAGGATGGCGCGGTAAATCAACCGGTGGGCTTCCCGGTAAAAGTCTTCGACTTTAAGGATTTCCAGGACGGAAAGCAATGCCTCCCGGTCCAGCATAATGGCCCCCAGGACTGACTGCTCGGCCTCGAGGCTCTGGGGAGGGACTTTTTCCAGCTCGTCTGCCATAGCTTTCAGGCTCCCGCCCGCGACCGCCGCCGGCCTTTTGCCTTGGCCGTCGCCAGCAGCAGGTAATCCAGGGCCTCGGCCACAGTAGCCACGGGCCGGATGTCAATCCCCTTTATGCTGGCCGGCACCTCGGCCGCATTTTCTGCCGGGATTAAAACCATTTTCATCCCGGCCTGCTTGGCGCCATAGATTTTCTCCAGCACCCCGCCTACCGGCTTGACTTTTCCCTGGATGGAGATTTCCCCCGTCACGGCGATATCCTGGCGCACCGGCCGCTCCTGGACGGCACTGATAATGGCAGCGGTAATGGCCAGGCCGGCCGAGGGACCGTCGATATTGGCCCCGCCCACAATATTAACGTGGACGTCATAGTTGTATAAATCCTCCCCCGTCAGCAGGCGAAATACCACGGCGGCATTGAACACGGAGTCCCGGGCCATGCTACCGGCCGTCTCATTAAAGCGGATGTTGCCTTTCCCCGGTTCCCGGGCCGGGAAGGCCATGGCCTCAATCTCCAGGACCGAACCCACAAAGCCGGCCACGGCCAGGCCCAGCACCCGGCCGACTTCCGGCGTATCCTTGGCCTTAACGGTAGTATAGGGCGTCAGGCGGGCGCTTCTTAAGACCTGCATGACATGGTCTACCGTAATCAGCCGGCGCCGGCGGCCTTTCTTCCGCTGCTGCTGGTAGAGACTGAGGCCGTAAGCTTCTGCCAGGATATTGATGGCCTTGCGGCCTTCAATGGTATATTCGGAGATTAGTTCCGGTACCGCCGGTTCCAGTTTAACCCCCAGCCGGCCCGCGGCTTCTTTAATAATGGTCTGGATGTGGGCCGGCGTGAGGGGTTCAAAAAACACCTCAGCGCAGCGGGAGCGCAGGGCCGGGTTCAGTTCCTCCGGCTCCCGGGTCGTAGCGCCGATAAGGATAAAATCAGCCGGGGCTCCTTCTTCAAAGAGTTTTTTAATATAACGGGGCACACTTTCATCGCCCGGGTCATAGTAGGAGGAATCAAATTCTACCCGCTTATCTTCCAGGACCTTGAGGAGCTTGTTGAGGAGCAGGGGATCCATTTCCCCGATCTCGTCAATAAAGAGTATGCCGCCATGGGCCTCCGTCACCAGCCCCAGTTTGGGCTCCGGCACCCCGCTCTCGGCCAGGTCCCGCCGCGCTCCCTGGTAAATGGGATCATGGACCGAGCCCAAAAGAGGGTTGGTCACTTCCCGGGGATCCCAGCGCAAAGTGGTACCGTCCACCTCAACAAAGGGCGCCTGGGGTTTAAAGGGGGAACTGCTTATCTTCTTGGCTTCTTCCAGGGCCAGGCGGGCCGCCGTCGTTTTCCCTACCCCCGGCGGGCCGTAGATAATCATGTGCTGGGGAAAGGGAGAAGCGAGTTTAGCGAGTATGGCCTGCACGGCCTGGTCCTGGCCGACGATTTCCTCCAGGCGCCGGGGCCGCAGGGCTTCCAGGGCCGTCCGGGAAAGGGTTATCCGGGACATCTTTTCCAGAATAGCCAGTTTTTTAAGGGTCTGGGCGTTTTCCGGCCCGTTATTTTCCTTTAGAACCTGGCGGCGAATCTCCTGGATATACTCTTCATGGCGCTCCTGCATCCTTTCGGCAATGCGCTGCTCCAGCTTTTCTTCCACCGTCCGCCGGGCAATAAAGTCGGCTAATTCTTCCTGCAGGGCTGTCAGGACCTGGGGTATCTCTTCTTCGGCCGGCAAATCATTGATGGTGGGGTCCTCATAGATCAATTTTTCCAGGGCCAGGACCCTGGCCGCCAGGTCGCCGGAACGGATTAAATCCAGGGCTTCCAGCTTGCTGGCCCTTAAAACTACTTTGTCCGTGCCGTAAATATCACATAAAACACCGTATAAAGCGGCCACCTGGCGCTCCAGCAAATGACGGTCACTGGCCAGGACTGGCAGGACTTCTTTACCGGCGTCAATAGCTGCGGTTATATTTTCTGACATGGCTTAACTCCCCTCTGCCACCACCTGTACCCGCAGGCGGGCCTGGACCTCAGGATGCAATTTCAAGGTAACTTCATAATTACCCAGGGCCTTGATGGGCTCTTTAAGATCTATTTTACGCCTGTCGATGTCCAGATGAAAAGTGTTTTTAATTGCCTGGGCTATTTCTTTATTGGTAACCGAACCAAAAAGTTTGCCCTTATCACCGGCGCGGGTGGTCACCTGGACCAGGGCGCCGTTGAGCTGGCCGGCCTGGCGCCGGGCCTGTTCCAGTTCCTGGCTCTTTTTCTCTTCCTGGCGTTTCTTTTCCCGGTTTAATTCCTTCATGCGCCCGGCAGTAGCTTCCACCGCCAGGCCCCGGGGTAAGAGATAATTACGGGCGTAGCCCTCGGCTACTTCCACTACTGCCCCCCGGTTGCCCAGTTTGGGCACATCAGCAGTTAAAATAACCTTCATCACGCTTCACTCTCCTTTACCAGCCGTATTGATGCGCCGCCGGTAGCTGAAAAACGGGTCAAATAAGCCCAAGGTTACCAGGGAAACCAGGGCCACCGGCACATTCAGCAGGGCAATAATCACCAGCACCGCCTTGAGAAAGGGAGCCAGTTTCAGCTGGTAAAAAAGAAAGCTCACTGCTGCCAGGCCGTTACCCACCAGCAGGGGCAAATATACATAAAGGATATTCACCCCCGCCTGCCGGGCAAAAGCCAGGCCATAATAATCTCCCAGCTGCCATAGACCCAGGCCGGCAATTACCCCCCAGATGGCGTACCAGGGTAACTGCCAGTAACGGAAAGGCGGTAGCCCCCTCTCGATAAGGCCCAGGCGTTGCAGGATCTTTTCAGCTGCCAGGTAATTAACGAAGGCGGCCAGGATAGAAGCAGAGATTAAAATCCCCGGTAACAGGAGTTTTAGGAGATTGATCATGGTGGTCAGGGCGGCCTGGAACTGTTCCGGGGTCATCCCCGATTTACCCATATGCTCCAGCATCCCCGTACGGCGGTAAAATTCCAGGGTATAATTAACTGTAGCCTCAAATTCCTGGAGCAGCCCCCCCAGGGGTAGCCCTGTTAATTTTGAGGTCACGCCAAGGCTCAAAAGCAAAGAAAAGAGCGCAACAACCGCCCCCGCTGCCAGCACCTGGCCGGGCCGGGCCTTGACCTTGAAAAGGTAACCATAGACCAGTCCCAGGGCGGCAAACTGGATAAATAGCAACGCCGCATTTACCGGACCGGTAAAAAAAGCTATGGCCAGGCCGGCCACCAAGGTGGCCATTACCCCCAGGCGTAAGCTGCGGCGCACGATGAGGACGACAATGGGGACCGTCCAGATAATATTGGTGAATACCTGAAAAAGGGGGATAAAGTACCCCGTTAGCACCAGTACCACCGTCAGGGCTGCCATGAGGGCTCCTTCGGCCAGGGCTGCTACCCTACCTTCGGTGTGCATGTAATTATCACCCAAATTCCCCCTGATTTTAGCTCCAGTACTTTGCGCCGGCGGGGTAACTCCCCCTAACGGCGTATATAGAAAAGAGGGAGTTGCTGTCCTCCCTCCTGAAACTTGGCCGTTATTATTCGACCGTGTATGGCAACAGGGCCAGGGCCCGCGCCCGTTTGATAGCCGTGGTCAGCTGGCGCTGGTGATGGGCGCAATTGCCGGAAATACGGCGGGGTAAAATCTTACCCCGTTCGCTGATATAGCGGCGGAGGCGGTTTACATCTTTGTAGTCTACCTGTTCGATTTTATCGACACAGAAACTGCAAACCCGCTTCCGGGAACGTTTCTTGTCACGCCGCAATCTTATTTCACCTCTCTCGCTAGAAGGGCAAATCGTCTTCGCCCATATCTACTTCCGTGCCGATATCGCTAAAATCCTGGTTGAAGCTATCAGCACCCATACCGGTACCGGTACCCAAGCCGGTAGGACCTTTTCCATCCTTAGGCCAGTCCAGAAAACGGACATCGTCGGCTACCACATCGGTAGCCTGGCGTTTCTGGCCGTCGGGCGTTTCATAGGAACGCGTCTGGAGGCGGCCTTCAACGGCTACCAGGCGGCCCTTGTTCAGGTGGTTGGCGCAGGTTTCCGCGAGTTTCCGCCATACGGTGATGCGGATAAAATCAGTACCCCGTTCACCCTGCTGGTTGACATAATTCCTATCCACAGCCAGGGTAAAGGTTGTTACCGCTACGCCGCTGGCCGTGTAGCGCAGTTCGGGGTCCCGCGTCAGCCGGCCAATTAAAATTACCCGGTTTAACATCCTTCTCCCACCGCCTTTATCTTTTAGCTGGCTTCTTCTTCCAGGCGCGTTATCAGGTAGCGAATTACCTCGTCGGTAATCTTTAATACCCGCTCCAGTTCCTGGGCAACGGCCGGCGTACCTTTAAACTTCATGAGGACATAATAGCCCTCCCGGTACTTGCGCACCTCATAGGCCATCCGCTTTTTGCCCCACTGGTCTACCTCGGTAACCTGGCCGCCCTGATCAGCTATCAGCCTGGTAAATTTCTCTACCACTGCGGCAGTAGCTTCGGCTTCCAGGTCGGGCTTAATTACGAAAACAACTTCGTAATTACGCAAATGACAGCACCTCCTCCCTGTGGACTTATGGCCCCACCCGCCGGTGGAGCAGGGAAGCTTTTCCGGTTGATTATAGCATAATTGATCCCGGAGGGCAAGGTTGAGATTTGCCAAACAGGCCTGACGCATACCTAAAAAAGATAAAATGCTAAGGGCTAAGAAAAAAAAGAGGCAACTAGTTATACCGCCGTCGCAGGGCTATGAAAGGTTCATCGGGGTATAGCCCGTCTAAAGGCATTACCCGCGCCAGCCGGTATGGTGGCATCAATAATTAGTTTAGCCCGATGCACATTAAATGGGTCCCTGGGAAAACCATTAGTATTATTAAAAACAATGGCTTTATCCGGGGAGCTCCTAGTAGCTAACGCCCACAAGACGTCTTCCCAGTTAAAAATATCTACATCCGGGTCAACTGCGACACAATATTTTAACCATGGCGCCTGTTCCAGGGCAATTTCCAAAGCCCTGCGCACCTCGGCCTTATCTTTAGGCCTTAATGAAATAACCCCATTTAAAACTACAGGCGATAGGTTAACGCCTGCTACATCTATACCTTCCTCTTTTAGCGCTTTAAAAACAGCGGCTTCCCTGGAAAGCGCCAGCAATAAACTATCCTCCAGGGAACCCGCCCTTATTCCTTGAAAAACAGGATTTTCCCGATGCGTAATTGCCGTCAAATGAATAGCTGGATTTTCGCCGCGCGGTACGTAATATCCCATAAAGTCGCCAAATGGTCCCTCAGGAGCATCGTCCTCTGGATCTATATAACCTTCTAAAACAATTTCGGCCCAGGCCGGTACTTCTGCGTCGATAGTAACACATTTAGTTAACTGCAAAGGTTCACCCCTTATGGCACCGGCAATCTCCAGTTCATCAAACCCAAAATGAACTTTACTTACAGCAGCTATTATTTCCGCGGGGTGGTTGCCAATTGTTATAGCTACCTCAACTCTTTTCCCTAGTTCTCCAGCTTTTTTACGGATTAATTCCAGATGGGAACCGGGTTCCAGGCGAATGCCCAATTGTTGTTTCCCCTGGACCTGAAGTCTGTGTATGGAAACGTTACGTATTCCTGTTTCCGGATCCCTGGCCAGAACCACACCAGCAGTAATATAAGGACTGGCATCCAGAGCATTATATTTTACAACAGGCAGCTTGTACAAATCCACCTGCGAGCCAATATACTGGACCTCTTGAACACTGCCGCTTTTTATTAATACCGGTTTTACGGGGTTTGCCAGGCGCTTGAGATAGGCGGGCCATATTTCGTGTATGGTGCAACCAAAAACTATCGCATAATGATCTCTGCTGCTTAATACGTTAAACAAAAAGCCGCTTTCAAACCCTCTAACTTTTTTTATCCAGATTGTTTGTGGGCTTTTCCTGTTAGCAAATATTAAATTGGGGATATCTTCTATAGAAATGTCCTCTATTTCTTCCAATTTATTTTTGTGGTAAAGGTTACGCAGGTAATCTCTGAGACCTTCCTGCATAAATAATTCCCCTTTAACAAGAATGTATAGAGCTACCCGGGGTAGAAAGCCTCTTGATTATTTCTTCTGAGGTAATGACTTCACCAAGCACGTACTCGATATTTCTTAAAAAAGCGCGATGTAATTCCCTATCGGTACCAGCAACGCAATCAGAAATTACTACGACACGATAATCACGTTGCTGGGCGTCCAGAGCAGTAGCATAAACACATACGTTAGTCGCAACACCGGTAATAATAACAGTGTTCCTTTTGAGCCCTTTAAGCAAGATTTCCAGGTCGGTCAAATAAAAGCCGCTGTACCTGCGCTTAGCAACAATAAAATCTCCCTGTTCCGGCCTGAGTTCATCGATAAATTCTACTCCCTTCGTTTGTTCCAGGCAGTGCTCCGGCTCTTCGCGTTCCAATTCCATACCAAAGTCAACCCTTTCCGGCCTGTGCTTTTCCTGGGTATAAATTACAGGAATATTCTGGGCGCGCATAAAAGAGATTAATTCTTTTAATCGTGGTATAATCTCACGACCGCCAGGACATTCGATGGGAGCGCCCGCCTCTATAAAATCCGCTTGCATATCAATTACAAGCAAAGCACAATCCTCTTTTTTATACATTTACAGCCCCTCCCTATAACGACTGGATTTCCTGGATAATTTCAATAATCTTCCTGGCCGCAAACTCTACTAAAAGACGTCCCTTTTCGGAGGTAGCCTTGGTCGGGTCACCTATAACCCCGTTAGCCGAGATGTCCTCAGTTCTCCACCCCATAGTTACAGGGCCAAAAATGGTAACATATTTGTTGCTACGTAATGGTTCGGGGGGAAAGCTGGCAACAATTTGCTCTCTTTTAACCAGATGAGGAAAAGTGTACATAATAATAGAGGTTTCCAATTCGCAGGCGTGGAACACGCCATCTCGAGGAGATTCTTGAATTTCTTTCAAGATATCCTCCCAGAAATTAGTAAACCACCAGTCAATTACAAACACCTGGACATTCAATTGATCCCGCAAATCCCGGCATAAAGATGTCAAGGTATCTGTATTGCCGCCATGGGAGTTAAAAATAGCTATCTTTTTAAATCCATGCCGGGCAATGCTTTTACATATATCTTCTATCACGCCCCTTAATGTTGCATACGAAAAAGAAATGGTACCAATAAAATTCAGGTGCTCGTTACTCTTGCCAACCGGTATAACGGGGGTTATCAATAGTGGTATTTCTGGATCAATATCTTTTAATACGCGTTCTAGAACTGATTTTAAAATCATAGTGTCTGTTCCTACTGGTAAATGTTTACCGTGTTGTTCTGTAGCTCCTACTGGAAGTAAAACGATGGTTTCTTCCCTGTTAAACGCATCTACCTCTTGTGAAGTTAATTCTTCTAATAACCTGGCCATTTCCACTTACCCTCCATATCTCAGACTGACTGTAATTATAGTTAAAATAAAGAGCAGTAATAGCCCTATAAATATATAGTCATTGCCGGTTAATTGAAGTTCTTTGTAGTTCATCCTCTTTTTCCCGATGCCAAACTGGTACACGTGGAGACCAATACTTATGTTCTTACCCAGATTAATTGCGCGCATAACAAAAGGAAAAACAACTGAAGCATACTTCCTATACTTTTCTATCAGGCCACCCTGGTCAAGTTCGTACCCCCGGCTCCTTTGAGCGTTTAATATAGTCGTAATTTCACCGCTTAACAAAGGAATAGTTTGGAAAATGAGGGCTATCATAAAGGTTAAAGTATAAGGCAATCCCAGTTTTGATAAACCATAGGCCAGTTCACTAAAATCCGTCGTCAGGATCACGGTATAAAACACACTTATAGTGATAAAGATGTACAAGGCGACAGTAATGGCCTTTAAAATATCATTTCTCTCTAGTTGCAGGATCCCCAAAGAGAATAAAACTTCACCTCCTTCAGGCTTTAAGGCACCAAATATCATCCAGGTAACAGTCGCAATGCTCAGAAGCGGTAGGGCTTTGCGCATTAAAGATAATATTTCCGGTAAAATCTTTGCCGACAGCCAGGCTCCCAGCAAGCTTAGCACAACTAATACCATCACAGGTAATGTCCGGAATGCTAATGCCACAATGGTTATAACTATGAACCATATTATTTTTACCCGGGGATCAAGACTATGAAAGTAAGATTCCTTTTCAACGTAGCTAGCTAACTGCACACCCCATCTCCTCCCTCTCTGTAGCATTTGTTAAGCAAGAGTCAATGAATTCGTCGACGTTTAAAATGGCCGGCGCCCCGGCTTCCAAACCCAGCATGGTAATTTCAGGCAAAGGGATATTGATTTCTGCAAATATTTCCCTCTGACTAAATATCTCTCTAATTGTGCCGCATGCTTTCACTCTTCCTTTATCTAGCAACAAAACTGTATCTACTAAATCAGCCAGGAAAGGCAAATCATGGGAAACAATTATTATGGTACGACCAGCGTTTTTCCATTCCTTGATTAACATTGCCAGCTTTTCTTTATCAAACCTGTCCATACCATTGGTCGGCTCGTCTAAAACTAGAACGGCAGGGTTAACAGCTACAGCGGAGGCAATCATCAACCATCTTTTTTGGCCGGCTGATAAATTTACCGGTAATTCTTCGCGATACTCCAGCAAGCCGAATTCTGCCAGGAGCTTTTCCACTGTCTCCTTTTGTTCGGGACTTACTTGTCTATAAATGGCCCTAATGCCAAAAGTTGCTTCATCGTAGACCGTCTCTTCAAAGAGCATCTGGTCAGGATTCTGGAAAACAAAACCTATAATTTTAGCCATCGCGGCAATAGTTTCTTGATCAGGTCTTTTTCCATTAACCTCGATTGTTCCCCGGGTTGGTTTCAGCAAGCCATTGAGATGCTTTAATAACGTGCTTTTTCCCGAGCCGTTCTGGCCAATTAAACCGATAATGCGACCCCCTTGTAAATCAACATTTATACCTTCAAGGGCCTTGAACTGGCCGTACATAAAGGAGAGTTCTCTTATAGAAATTAAAGACGGTGCCTTGGGATTCTCTTTAATAGCGTTATTATAATTAACAGACCTTGTCCTTAATGTTGTATTCTTCCTTATGATGTTCTTTTCCCATAGGTAGCGTTTAGCTTCTGCGTAACTAACGAAAACAGGTAACCGGTATCCCTTTTCAACCAGGGTATGGTATAACTCATTTACTTGGGTGGTAGTGATGCCGGAAGCAATAACTTTATTTTTATCAGCAAAAAATTCCTCGGCCTGGTTATCTAAAACTATCTCTCCTTGATTCATAACGACAACTCGATCAAGCAGGGGGGCCACCCATCCCGCGTTGTTACCAATAACGATGATAGTCCGGCCTTCACGTTTCAGCCGGGCAACGGCCTCCTGAATCAGAAGGACGCCCCCCGGGTCCAGGGCCGAAACCGGTTCGTCCAAAACTAAAACCTTCGGTTCCATAGCCAGTATGGAGGCAAGACAGCATAACTGCTTCTGGCCACCGGATAGCTCGCCTGTAAATCTGTTTAAAAGATGTTCAATTTGGAGCTGCTTAGATACGCGTTCAATCCTCTTACCCATTTCTTCGCGGGATAAGCCGAGGTTTTCCATGCCAAAGGCCAGAGTGTCTTCTACTCTAAAGCCAAAAAGCTGGGTTTCAGGATTTTGCATTACCATGCCTACTAGCACATTGCTTGCATCTTTAACCTGGAAAGCATTAGTACCGGCTATTTTTAGTTCGCCTTCAATTATGCCGTTCCTGTAAAAATTTGGTATGATGCCGCTTAATATATAACCGAAAACGGATTTTCCTGAACCGCTGCGCCCAAATATGCCTACTACTTCACCCTCATTTATGGTCAGGGATATACTCTTGATCACCTGCGGAGAGCCGGGCCTAAATCTGTAAGACAAATTTTTCGCTTCCAGGATGGCCATGTTAATCCTCCTAAATGGTAACCCTACAGATATATTGCTTGCCTGGCAGGGAAAGCCCTGGTCGAACCTTCCCTGCCAGGAGTATTCAGGCTGAGATATTAGAGACATCGATCCTGGACAGGCGTTTGATAAACATCTTGACTATTACCGGTGTACCGATCATTAATGGAGGAACATCGCTTAAGCCCAGCCAGAATAATGCCCACCGGAAATCAAAGATGCCCAGGATAGATAAACTCAGGGAAACGGCTATTATCATGGCAATTCCGGAAAGGCCACACCACAAAACCGATTTCCATACCAGTGATTTATCGGTAGCGATTTCCTCCAGTGTTCTGCCTTTGCCGACCATAATTGCCGGTAACCAGCCCGTGAACCCTACCATGATCCCATCCACTAGCAGTGTGTGGGCGGGGATAAAGGCACCGCTAAGTAGCGACCAGACCAGGGTGCCAATATACCCGGAGGCGAAACCGGAAATAGGACCAAAAAAGATCCCTATTACCGCTGGTAGAAAAGCAAAAATACGCAAATGGATTACCCCGGGAACCAGGGTAATGGGGTTAACGTAGGCCCAGAGAACCCCCGTTAATACACCCCAAATTACCATGAATACGAGACCTGCAGTAGTGACTTTACTTTTTTTAGTCATGCTTTACCCTCCTCGTTTTTTTATAAAAATAGGCCCTTTGTAGACTGTTTCACTACAAAGGGCCCCGTTACCCCTCAGTCAAACACCATTGCCATAATAAAGGCGCATTCCGCCTAGGCGGCGCCTTCAGAAGGATATGATATAATGGTAAATACTACCCCATTTTCAGGGTACGTAAAAGGTGACTCATTAAATCTTGTTTTTCTTCATTTATTTGTGCTATCCTTTGTTCCAGCTCGAGGACATATTCTTTTTTGATCCCTTTGATATTAATTGCCACATTTAGCAGCGCCCCTTCAAGGCCGGCAGCAGCCAGATGGGCAGCGACCCCGGCATCGCTTACGGCGCCGGGAACGCCTTTGTCGATAACCACCGGTATTTTTTTGAGTAACTGCAAGCACTTCTCGGCGGTACGTAAAGGTACGAACGCTGCTTTTAAAGTTTCCTGTTTAATAGCCTCCTTACGTTTATTTGCTTCACAGGGATCTCTTCTGGGTAACCGGTAAGCATTAATTACTCCAGCAAAGGCAGCTGCGTCTTCATCCATTAAACCCAGCAGTTCGACTTTTAACTCTTCAATCTCACCTCCCACTTTATGCATGTCGGTATGGCTTGCTTCATATTGTTCCTTTGCTAGCGTTAAATAGCATACCTTAAGAGCCAGGGCGGCGCTAAGGTAGCCACACAGGGCGCTTACGGTTCCCCCTCCGGGTACGGGCGCCGTTGATGAAAGCTGGGCAGCAAAATCGATAAGGCTTTTTCCAGCAAGCATAGGTATCTCCTAATTAAGATCAAATAAATTGTTCTCCAGTATCTGGTTACGCTTGAAACTCTTAAGCTGTAAGAAATACTCAGCCACCATGATTAAACTTTCCTGGGGAACGGTTCCCACAAGCTGGGTCTCCAGAACCGTTACTCCATAGCGGGCAGCCTCTCTTTTTACCAGCTCAAAGGTTCGGTAAAGAGGGGTCAATTCATAATCAAAAATATTCATCGATACCGCAACCAGGTCGCGCTCTTCATATCTGAGGCCCACAGCCCTCACAGTACTGAAGCCCCCGCTTGGCCCGCGGACCGCTTTAGCTATCCCCTGCGCCAAACTCAAGTCACTGGAATTGAGAACGATATTATAAGCTACCAGGGGCCTGGTACCGGCGCTGACAATGACCGCCCCGGCAGTTGGGTGCAGGGCAGCCGGCCCGATGTCCGGAGCCCTTTCCGGCAAATGTACAACTTTTTTTAACCCCTCGTACTGCCCCCGGCGGATGAAGTCCAGGCTTTTTCTTTCCGGAGTGCGGGCATTTTCCCCGCTCAAGTAAACTGGCAATTGAAAACGGGCGTAAATCTCCTTTCCTAGTTCTTCCGCCAGAAGCTTACATTCTTCTAAGGATATATTCTTCAGTGGAAATAAGGGGATAGTATCCTGGGCTCCTATCCGGGGGTGGGCGCCGCTTTGCTCTTCCATATTAATCAATTCTACCGCTTTGCCGGTCATATTAAGCAGGGCCCTTTTTAAAGGTTCCGGCTCTCCTATCGCTTCAATGACAGTGCGGTTAAAATCGGGATCGGGATAATAGTCGATGAGTTTTACCCCGGGAATGTCCTTAAACTGCCCTACGATCGCCTCAATTACTTCTTTCCTGCGACCTTCACTAAAATTAGGTACTGTGTGGATATATTTCTTCACTTAGCGGCCCTCCACTGTCTTAATCCTCGTCAGTTAAAATAGCTACAGCTGATTTTCTTCGTGGGTCATATTTACCTCTTTATAAAACCTCCTTAATCGCTGAAAGTACGCAGTAATTATTGGCATCCACTACACCTTTATCGGTAAGCTTCCATTTGGGGCTGGTGGTAAGGGAGAGAAAAGCAAGGTGCATAAAAGGAGCGTGTACCTTGCACCCAAGTTCTTCTGCGGCCAAGCGATGCAGCAACGCCGTCCTGGCTATTAGTTCATGAGCTGTTAGGGCATCAGTCATTAAACCTCCAATCTCCAGTGGAAGCTCTCCCAGGACCTTGCCGCCTTTTACTACAGCCACACCCCCCTGCATTTTAATGACGTGATTAACCGCCACGGCCATATCGTTATAGTTTGTACCTACAACTATGATGTTGTGGGCGTCATGGGACACGCTTTCGGCAAACGCTCCATTTTTAAGGCCAAACCCTTTCACAAAGCTCCTTCCTATATCCTTTTGCCCGTACCTCCCTACTACGGCAATAGGCAACAAATCTTCGTCTAAAGAAGGGAGAATATAGCCATTGTCTACTTTCATTTCAACTTCGATAGCGTGGGACAGATTTTGATCGGGTATAAGACCTATACAGCGTACTATGGCTTTGGTGCCCCTTGCAGGCAACATCAACTCTGCGGCTGAGACGTAGTCCCGTTTGACAGATTTTTTTACTGTTGGAGGATAAGTATATAGCGGTAAATCAATAAGCAACTCGCCATCTTTCGCTATAAGTTCACCTTTTAGGTAAACCGCCTCTACCTCCATATCTTCGAGTTCACCCGCGATAACTACCAAATCTGCCAGTTTCCCCGGCGCCAGGACACCAAGATGATTTAAGCCCAACCAGGTGGCCGGATTAATAGTCGCCATTTGTATTGCTTCTACAGCACCTACACCCTGACGGATAGTACGGCGAATTATATCGTTCATATGGCCGCTTTTGACTATATCTTCCGCCAGCATGTCATCGGTAGCCAGGATCATACGACGCGAATCGAAACCTTCTTCAGTAAGAGCTTTAATACATTCAGCCATGTTGCGCTGGGTTGATCCCTCGCGCATTAATAGATAAACACCGTAACGCAGTTTTTCTATGGCTTCAGCTTTGGTTGTGGTTTCGTGGCAGGATACGTCCGTACCTCCGGCAATGATATGGGCTGCAAGTTCGGCGCCGAACAGCTCCGGTGCGTTGCCGTCAACTCCTTTGCCTATAGAGCGGGCATATATGGTAGAAGCCAGGGTATCTTTAATCACGTCCGGGTTGTGGGCAAAAACAAATTTAATTGCGCTGACCCCCTGGATCTCGCCGATGCCAGAAACAGATGGGTAAGACAACATTTCCGGTACTTCCCGTGAAGTTATATGATAACCCGGCGTTTCCAACCCCGGTGAGTCGGGTGTTAAAGCGGGGATGCGTAAGAATACGTGGTGAGGCATAAGGGCAGCTTCGGCGGCCATGGCCCTTACCCCTTCTGGTCCCAGGACGTTGCCTATCTCATGGGGATCACATATCAGACAGGTAGTGCCTGTGGGCAAGGATATCCTGGTAAATTCGGTAATCGTGAGCATGGCACTCTCAAAATGCATATGGGCGTCAATAAAAGCCGGTGTTACATACTTCCCGTTCAGATCAATGACCTCTGTTTCCGGTCCAATCAAGTTGTTACAATCACCAATCATTAAAATTACTTTCCCGTTGATAGCAATATCCGCCCTGTAGATTTCCCTGGTTAAGACATTAACTACGCGGGCGTTCTTTAAGACCTTAGTAGCGAACTTTTGCGGAGAAAGTAAAACTTCTATTGCCCGAAATCGCTCTTCTATAAGATTTTGCTCTTCCTGGCTTAAATTCATATTTCCACCTCCGTTAAGCCTTATATAGCAAGTTTCGTGCCAGGCCAGGCAACATCTTATTAGCCGATCGATAGGGGTTGCAAATTAAAAACAAATAGGGGAAGATATTTCCGCTATTTTTATAAATCAGGACTGTGAACCGGAAATTATATCCGCTTTTTTTCTATAATGGACCCAGAAAACTAGACACAAAAACAGGGGGGCCTAAGCGTCAAATGAGTGTACGGAAAAAATATCCAACAGATTTTAGGCCAAAGTTTTACTGGAAATTCTTAAAGAAGAGAAGTCTGTTTCCCAGTTATCTTCTGAATACGGTATTCACCCATCCATCCTTAACCGCTGGAGAAATATGGTGCTAGAAAAGTTGCCATCTTTCTTCACCGATGAGCAAAAAAATCTTGAAAACATAAAGGCTCAATACGAAAAGCAAATCCAGGACCTTTATGCCGAGGTTGGCTGCCTGACTACCGAGCACCGCAATAAGGTTTGCCTTTCTTCCGTTGATAATGGGCGAACATACAGGTACATGGTCTTTCTCCTCCCTTTAGGGAAGAGTTCGAGGTAAAATCCCAAAATCATCCTTTATCTTAAATTATTTTTTTGGAGCGGCACTAGATGTTTTAAATTTTTACTGTGTATTTATGGGCATAATCGGTGCCGAGGCTTTCGCCCGACACCTGTTTGCCCAATTATTTATTTACTGTCTCTTACTTGTTCTCTTTCTCCAGCAAGGCGATGGCGCGGATGGGGGAGCCGCTTCCCTCTTTGATCTTTAAGGGAAGCCCGATGTAGATAAAGCGCTTGCCCGCTACCTTACCCAGGTTGGCATAATGCTCGCTGTCGGTGATGCCGTAGCGCCCGCACACCCAGTGGCCGGAGAACTTGAGATCGTCCGGAGTTAGGTCGATGGCCGGAGCGTCGATGCCGATGTTGACAACTCCCTGCTCGGCTAGCCAGACTGCTGCCGCCTCGGATACGCCGGTGTAAGGTCCTTCAGCATATCTCTGACCCGGATAATACCGGTCATAGTGACCGGTCCACATGAGGAAGATATCCCCCTTGCGGATCTCGAGGCCAGCCTTTTCCACCGCTTCTTTAAGATCTTCGGGCTCAATGTATTTCGGATACTGAACATGGCGCAGATCAACGCAGATCGCGTCGCCGATGAAGAATTCAAACCCCATCTGTTCGATTGTCGGACCGGAAGGAAGGAACTCCCATACGGCGTCGACGTGCGTTCCGGCATGCTCGCTGATCAGCAGGTTCCTGGCGGAAAAGCCGAGGGTAGGGGAACCGGTCATGGCCTGGTTCTCCTCATGCGTCATGTTCTTCATGATAAATGTCTTCTGGTGCATGGGGAAAAGCGGCATGCCCTGGTAAATGGGTTGGCTTAAGTCGATGATCTCGTACTTCTGGTTAAAGTTACGCGGATCGATTTGAATCATTCGTGACACTCCTTTCTTTTTGTAAAACTAACCACTATTTTTAACTACATCTTTAAACTACTCCCAAACGGAGCCGTTTAAGGCGCGGGCACGCTTGAAGGTGTCATGCCCTTTGGCCAGCAGCCAGTAGAGAAGTCCGGCTACCAGGATACCCACCTCAAAGCTCAGGTCGGCGCCGCCAAAATACTTGGTCATCAGCGGGCTGGTGTACATCGAGGAGTTGGAGAAGAGGATAGCTACGCCCAAACCCACGATAAATGCGATAACTCCTGGCAAGAACACACCGCCGTTGTACCAGTACTCGCCTTCCTTCCATTTCATAAGGTCTTTGGCCACGTAATTGCCTTTTCTCATGAAGTAATCGAGCACCACGATCGCCACCCACGGACAGGTCCAAATGATGATGTAGGTCAGCCACTGCTGGTACAGGTCGAAGAAGTGACCGTAGAGCAGGGTCAGGATTCGGAAAACGAGGGTGAATGCCCCAATGAGCAGTATCGACTGCACACGGGACAGCGGAATACGCAGGGATAGTATTCCCAATCCTGCCGTATATCCATTGGGCACGTTGGTGGCTATGGAACCCAGCATGACCGCAATAAGGAAGGGAACCAGGTACCATGTAGGCAGGACGCTGGTCAATTTGGCTACCGGGTCAGCTCCCAGGGCGCCTTTAACTGCTACTGCAAACAGAACCCCGATCAGCTCACAGAAGGTGAGAGCGAGGAACTGTCCGAGTCCGGCATAGAAAGCCACTTCTTTCCAATCGGTGTCAGGATCCAGGTAACGGCTGTAATCGGAAGCAAAGTTGGTCCAAGAAATGGGGTAGGCGAATATTATGCCCATGGCCGCCAGCCAGGTTCCGGTGACGGAAACCCCCGGTCCTTCCTTGATGCTGGTTCCCCAGTTCCAGTCGACGTGTGGAACCACGAAGAAGAGCAGCCCCACAAATAACAAGCCCAAAATCACAGCCATGTACTTCTCAGCTGCAATAATCGTGGCATGACCGTAGATGGCCAGTAAGATTTCTCCGGCCAGCACCACGGCCAGGCATATCCACATCAGAATGTGGGTATCCCCGGCCCCGAAGGTTACTATGATCTGCTTTAACCCATCGGTAGCCACCACCGAGTTGATGGAAAACCAGCCCAGAACCGATAGGGTACTGATAAACACGGGTAAGAAAGAGCCTGCCTGTCCTAACGCGGTCCGGGAGCAGATTATGCCCGCACTGCCCGTCCTCGGCCCCATGATGGAAGATAGACCCAAAACTATGCAGCCCAAAATGTTTCCTATAAGTACCGCTAGGACTGAATCCCAGAGGCCAAGCCCCATGGTGATGGGCACGGTACCGGTAAGCAAAACCACGTAGTTGGTGTTGGCTCCAAACCACATTCGGGTCAGGTCTTTGGCCGACCCGTGCCGGTCCGAAAGCGGTATGGGGCGTATATCGTGCTGCTCTATACTGCCTACTTTATCAGCCTCAACAATTTTGCCTGCTGCATCTGCCATTCTGTTTCCTCCCCTCTCTTTAAGCGACTTCTGTCTATCTATTCTGTCCTGTCTATTCGATAACCACCGGGATTACGCAGTAATTGTTGGCGTCAACCAACCCTTTGTCTGTCATCTTCCATTTCGGGCTGGTGGTCAGGGACAGGAAAGCCAGGTGCATAAAGGGAGCGTGTGCTTTATATCCCAGTTCGGTCTTTACAAGCTCGGTCAAACGGGCCATGGTATCGCTCAAGGTGAAGGCATCCATCTCGTCGGTGATCAGGCCGGCCACCCTGAGAGGCAGATCGCCGATAACCTTTCCGTCCTTGACCACAGCCACGCCTCCCTGCATATCGATGACGTGGTTTACAGCCAAGGCCATATCTTCGTAGTTGGTACCCATGACGATTATGTTGTGGGTGTCATGAGAAACCGTTTCCGCTATGGCACCGCACTTTAAGCCGAAGCCCTTGACAAATCCATTGCCTATATCAGGCTGTCCGTGCCGGCCCACCACGCACATGGGCAGAATGTCGTTCTCCAGATCGGGCACGCAGTAGCCGTCAACGACCTTAACCTCGGCTTCGACGGCGTCGGTCAGGTTCTGGTCGAGTATCAGGCCCACAACCCGAACCTTAGCCTTATCGCCCTTAGCCGACACCTTCAGGTCAGACGGGCTGATGTGACCGCGTTTTACCGAATGTTTGACCTGGTCAGGGTAGGTGTAGCTGGGGATGTCAATGAGCAGTTTCCCGTTTTCGGCTACCTTCTTGCCGCCCAGGAAGACCATGCTCACGTTCATGTCCTTGAGTTCACCCTCGATAACAGCTATATCAGCCAGTTTGCCGGGGGCGAGAACTCCGATGTCCTTAAGGCCAAGCCAGGTAGCGGGATTGATGGTAGCCATCTGAATGGCTTCTACCGGGTCCACGCCCTCCCGAATGGTGCGGCGGATGATGTCGTTCATGTGGCCGGTTTTGGCAATGTCTTCGGCCAGCATGTCGTCGGTTGCCAAGATGGCTCTTCTCGAATCGAGCTTCTCCTCGGTGATGGCACGAATGCATTCAGGCATATTGCTTTGGGTCG
Organism: Moorella mulderi DSM 14980; assembly: GCF_001594015.1. Taxonomy (GTDB): domain Bacteria; phylum Bacillota; class DSM-521; order Neomoorellales; family Neomoorellaceae; genus Neomoorella; species Neomoorella mulderi. Next base: position 575,057 of record NZ_LTBC01000001.1, on the reverse strand, counting down.
AGCCCTGGCGCATCAGCATGTACACGCCGTAGCGCAGTTTTTCCACGGCTTCCTCTTTGGTTGTGGTTTCGTGGCAGGATACGTCCGTACCTCCGGCAATGATATGGGCTGCAAGTTCGGCGCCGAACAGCTCCGGTGCGTTGCCGTCAACTCCTTTGCCTATAGAGCGGGCATATATGGTAGAAGCCAGGGTATCTTTAATCACGTCCGGGTTGTGGGCAAAAACAAATTTAATTGCGCTGACCCCCTGGATCTCGCCGATGCCAGAAACAGATGGGTAAGACAACATTTCCGGTACTTCCCGTGAAGTTATATGATAACCCGGCGTTTCCAACCCCGGTGAGTCGGGTGTTAAAGCGGGGATGCGTAAGAATACGTGGTGAGGCATAAGGGCAGCTTCGGCGGCCATGGCCCTTACCCCTTCTGGTCCCAGGACGTTGCCTATCTCATGGGGATCACATATCAGACAGGTAGTGCCTGTGGGCAAGGATATCCTGGTAAATTCGGTAATCGTGAGCATGGCACTCTCAAAATGCATATGGGCGTCAATAAAAGCCGGTGTTACATACTTCCCGTTCAGATCAATGACCTCTGTTTCCGGTCCAATCAAGTTGTTACAATCACCAATCATTAAAATTACTTTCCCGTTGATAGCAATATCCGCCCTGTAGATTTCCCTGGTTAAGACATTAACTACGCGGGCGTTCTTTAAGACCTTAGTAGCGAACTTTTGCGGAGAAAGTAAAACTTCTATTGCCCGAAATCGCTCTTCTATAAGATTTTGCTCTTCCTGGCTTAAATTCATATTTCCACCTCCGTTAAGCCTTATATAGCAAGTTTCGTGCCAGGCCAGGCAACATCTTATTAGCCGATCGATAGGGGTTGCAAATTAAAAACAAATAGGGGAAGATATTTCCGCTATTTTTATAAATCAGGACTGTGAACCGGAAATTATATCCGCTTTATCCTGTACTTCTTCAGTTTATTCCTCAGAGTCCTGTCTGTTATGCCTAAAAGGATAGCAGCTTCTTTTTTTCTACCACCGGTTTTCTTTAGAGTTGAGAGGATCAACTTTTTTTCTACCTGGTCCAGGGTTTCGCCAATAAAAACAGGTATGGCGTCGGGAATGTCCATGGGCAACGGATCAGATAAAGGCTGAAGATTTGAAGGTAAATTGTCTGTTGTAATTTCCCTGCCCGTTGCCAGAGCCACACCACGTTCAATAATATTTTCCAGTTCTCTTATATTGCCGGGAAAATTATAGTTTAGTAATAAACGGAGAGCTTCAGGAGTAATAGAATCCACCTGACGCCCCAGCAGTGCCGAATATTTAGCAATAAAATGCTTTGCTAATAAGGGGATGTCCTCTTTGCGTTCCCGCAGGGGCGGTAGCTCAATATTAATTACATTCAGCCGGTAATACAGATCTTCACGAAAGTTATTCTGCTTAATAGCCTCGGGCAAATTCCTGTTGGTTGCCGCCAAGATACGTACATCAACCGGGTAGGTATTCTTGGAGCCCAGCGGTATCACGGTTTTATCTTGTAAAAAGCGTAAGACCTTGGCCTGGAGGACGAGGGACATCTCCCCAATTTCATCTAAAAAAATAGTACCACCATGGGCAGCCCGTAGTTTCCCCTCATAGCTGCGGTTGGCACCCGTAAAAGCTCCCTTCTGGTAACCGAAAAGCTCACTTTCCAACAAATTTTCCGGGATAGCAGCGCAATTTATAACCTCAAAAGGACCTTTTTGCCGCCGGCCGTAATAATGGATCGCCCGCGCCACCAGCTCTTTCCCGGTTCCACTCTCCCCGGTTATTAAAACGTTGCTATCAATATCCTTTACTTTTTCTATCAGAGTTAAAATCTTATTAATGGCCCTTGATTTCCCAATGATGCCATAAGATTCATATTGCTTTTTAAGTTCTTGGTTCAAGATTTCCAACCTGGCCTGAAGGTGGTACAATTCCAAACCCTTATTAACCAGGGCTTTGAGTTCCTCAATATCGACAGGTTTGGTCAGGTAATAAAAGGCACCTTCTTTAATAGCTTCTACTGAAGAACGTATACTACCATAAGCAGTTAAAACTATAACAACAGCGTGCGGATTAAACTGCCGAATCTTACGTAGTACCTGTAAACCATCAACTGGCCCGAGATATAAGTCAAGAATAGTGAGGGCAATCTCTTCATTCTGCAAACAGTAGAACCCTGCCGCCGGATCAGTGGCCGTAATTACTTCAAAATCATTCAGCAGGGCAAAGCTCAAAGAAGAACAAATGGCGGGGTCATCATCGATTATCAGAATTTTCTCCATAGCGTACCTCCTGGTAGAAAGTGATCTTGAAACGTGTCCCCCGGCCCTTCTGGCTAAATACCCTTATATCGCCATGATTCTCTTTAACAAGTTGGTAGGTAATAAAAAGACCCAGACCCGTTCCTTTTTCTTTTGTGGTATAAAAAGGATCAAATATGTGTCCAAGGTGCTCTGAAGAAATGCCGCAACCATCATCCTCTACCTCAATCCACACCCCATCCTGGCCTTTACCTGCTGTAATTTTTACCTTGCCTTTTTCTTTAATGGCTTCAGTAGCGTTTAAAATGAGGTTGATTAATATTTGTTTTAGCTGTTGCTCATCAGCCCATATCCTCAGAGAAGTGTCGATTTGAACATCAAAATCGATTCCACTGTTAACCTGCCCTTGAAATAAAACCATAACTGAATTTACGATTTCATTTAAATTACACCATTTTCGGACCGGTGCGCGGGGGCGGGCGTACTGTAATAGTTCCCCGACAAGCTTATTAAGGCGCTCAATCTCCATGGGCACATATTTTAACATCTCAGCGCGAAAACGGGGATTGCCATATTGTACAGGAAGAGCCTCAACAAAAGTTTTAATGGCCATAATCGGATTTCTAATTTCGTGGGCTATATTAGCTAAAAGCATACCCAGAGATTCCATTTTATCTTTACGGGCCAAATTTTCACGCAAGTGCTTTTCCAGGGTAATATCCCTTAAACTAATAACTACCCCGATGACTTTATTGCTTTCGCCGTATAGAGGAAAAATATTATAGCTCAGCAAAGATTGTTTGCCATTCTTAATTTCGATTTCGTGATCAACAAAAGCCTTACCAGTCGCCATTGTTTCATATACAATACCAAAATCAAAATAGCGAACCAGTTCTGTTTCCAAAGCGTATTTCCCGATTAAGTTATGGCTCTTTATGTTTAAAATTTTACAGGCATAAGAATTGATTGAGGTAATTATTCCCATACGATTTAATCCAATTACTCCTACATCTACGCTATCGATAATATGACTATTTAGATCTTCAGCTACCAGGCCAAACCACTTTTCGCAGATCCGATCGTAAACCCCATTTTCTTTTATCGCCCGTAATCCTTTATTAAAAATTTCTACTAGTTGCTTCCTGCCACGACTGACAGCTATAGCATAAGCCTGTGGCGAAATTGGCTGACCAACCAGCCTGATTTTATCTATGTGTCCCATCTTTTGGGCTAGATAAGTTCCTGTAAGCCTGTTGCCGATAAAGGCATCGACTTTTCCTTCAATTAATTCGTTTAAAGCTTCGCCTTGATCAGCAGTAAAGATATAGTGCAGAAAAGTTTTAGCGCTGCCAAGATGAGTGTTGATCAAATCATAAGATATGTCATCCTTTTGGACGGCTACTTTTAAACCCTTAAGATCGTTTAATGTTAAAATATCATACCGGTCCCTTAGAACAAAAACAGAATGGGAAACTACCAGGTATGCCTCGGTAAAATCAAAGATATCCTGACGCCTTGCACTTAAAGCCATACCCTGTATAGCATCAAAAATACCATCCTGAACGGCGCGTATAGCTTCTGACCAGGGCATGGCTCTGAAATAGATTTCCACCCCCACCTCTTTGCCAATGGCTTTTAAAATATCCACGTTAAATCCCTTGAAGACCCCGTCATCGTTTAAAAACTCAAAAGGAGGGTAGCGACAATCACCGCAAACGCGGAGAATAAGTTTAGTAAACATAAGAAAGTCCCACCTTTTTGAGTGCCTGTTTAGTTATAGATGCTATTTTCCTCATCGAAAAAAGTGCTACCAGCCAGCAGCTTAATGAAAAATCTGCCCGATAGCACCTTTGCTTTCTCACCCGGGGAAATGATATAACGAAAAAAGTTACCTGCCTTTTAACAAAACAGGTAACTTCATCGTCCTGTAAGCCTCTTTGCTTACCTAAACTATCACTTTTTAAACTATTATATTTGTATGCTTCTATAATGTCAATATTGAGGCAGAAAACCTTGCGAAATAGCCCTGGATCAAATTATTGGCTGCCACCATTTTCTTGCTTTCGGTCGGGATAATCCTCTATAAGAGGATTATAGAAAATATCTACAACATTAACACAAAAACCCTCTATTACCCGGGAACGGACAATTCCTTCTTTCTCAATTTCCTGGTCCAGTTTAAATTTGCCTTCCACCAGGGAAAAAACCTGAATGGATTTATCCTGGGGATCTATAATCCAGTACTCCTTGACGCCATGTTTTCCGTAAACCTTGTATTTCTGGCGCAGGTCATAATAGGCTGTCGTGGGGGAAAGGATTTCCACCACCAGGTCCGGGGCGCCCTCGATCTTTTCAGGTTTAATAATATCCATCCGGTCGTGGGCAATGAAAATAATGTCCGGCTGGTAGGTTTCAGTTTCCTCGAGATAAACATCCATAGGCGCATGTAAAACTATACCTAAATTCTTTGCGGTTACATAAGCGACCATTTTAGACACGAGCTGCATAGAAATTATCTGGTGGTAAGAAGTGGGCGATGGTGTCAATACCAGTTCTCCCCCGATGAGCTGGTAAGGAGCTCCCTCCGGTAGCCGGCAGTAATCGTCGTAGGTATAAACCTTATCTTTGCTAACTGCTATTTCCTTTAGGGCCAGGCTCACTATTACCACCTCCCGCCTTTTTGCCTGAAGATATTTTACCATAATTTTGCCAGGGAATCTATGCACTCTCCAGGCCTGCCAGGCATGACCCGGCCCCATGGTAATACCACGGGGCCGGGCTAAAAAATAATTATGCGACCGTGTTATTCAGGCAACCGTAAGCCCCGGCTAACACTTATAGCACGACGTCTTTTTAAACTCTAGTTGATAGGGGTTAAAAAAAAGAGAAGATATGATGACCAGTTATGCAAGGCGTGTACGTAAACGGGTCTAAAGTCCAGTAGAAAGGATAAAACCCGTCCCCTGGCTAAATAACCTGGAGCGACGGGTTTTTCATTCAGGCATGGCTTCGCTTGGTGGCCAACAACCTCTATTACCATTACTATAATTCCACTGCTAACACGCGGTTGAAATAAGCAGGCATATACTGCCGGACACGGGCATAATCGGGCATGGTTGCGTAATCAAATTTCATCAGGACCGTGACTTTTGTTCCCTGCTGAAATTTGCCGCTTTTCCGCAGGGCGTTTTTAATGCTCTGGTCCAGTTCAACCAGGGTACGACCCCTGGCCTCAAAATTAGCATCACCGGCTATCCATTCCCAGCCATTATGGATAAGCCTTACTTCCATATCTGCTCGCATTGAACCTTCGCTCCTTTGCCACGAAGAACATAAAATATGACCTGGTATCAATAAATTAGTTAGCGTTCCTGCCAGGTGGTCCGGGCCAGGGCTAGTTCTAGTTCTTTTTTCGGGCAGGTGAGGCGGTGGAGGTAACACCTGGTACCGTCCCCGGCCTTTAGCTCCTGACTCTCGCTCAAGATGTGATCCCCGTAGCGGGCGTCTTTTTTATAAACAATCTCGATGGTGGCCGGAAAGGCCTGCCGGTGGACTTCGAGGGGCACGCTCTCCAGCAGCCAGTTGATATACCTCTTGTTATTGGCGTGGTGATTGATATCCATGTCTGCTGCCCCCACGGTAAATTCTGCCGTAATAGATGGGCTTTCCAGAGTTGGTAGCTCGCTAAAGCCTGCCGGGATGGCCGCCTCAGGATAAAGCCCATAAGGTGCGCTTACCGCGGGCGGTATCCGCAGGGGCTTTTTACTGGCGATATCCAGGAAGATCCACACGGATGCGGCCCGGCCCAGGAGGTTACCCCCGGCATCATGGATATAAAAATTACGGTAGGCAAAACAGCGCTGGAAGCGTTCCACCCAGGTGGTGACGGTTATCTTTTCCTGCCAGCGGGGGTAGCGGCTCACCTGGAGATGATAGCGGTAGACGACCCAGCCCCGGCCGGCGGCGTTTAAGCTGGCAATGCTGTTGCCAGCTGTTTCAGAATGCCAGGTGGCCGTTTCTTCCAGGTAACCCAGGACAGTCACCGGTGAGGCTTCTAACATAAAATTGGTTTCATAATAGTGAACTTGATAGGACCTCTGGTATGTATTGAGCAACAAGTAGATCACCAGCGTTTAATTTGCCTTACCTGTTTATTATATTATACCAAGGATCCCGGAGGTAGCACCAACTATTATTATCAACTCCAGATAGAGAAAGGAACCAGGAAGGCATAGCCGCTAAATTAGCTTCCACCGTCATATATCTCGGGGGGCCGGGGCACCACTTAAGTTTTTATAGGGGCAACCGACTTTTAAGGGAAGAGATAATTAAAAGTAGAGGCCAGTTTTTTAAACATCCTTTATCTTTTCTTAAAATTATTAAGTTGGATTGTCGTCAGCTTCCGACATTTTTTTGAAGGCCGATATGTTAAACTGCTATCGTTGTGGAAAATCGATGCCAATCTGGTTAAATTATCATTTTCTATAAAAGAGGGCTTCTTAAAATGCACCGAGTTGGTATTATTGCCTGCCAGGATCACTGGAAGAAGGGATGCCCTGGCTACCAGGCCCATATCCTCTGTTTCCTGGCCCTGGAGAAAAAAAGGGGACCGCTAGGGGAGCTGCCGGGAGCTAAAATCGTGGCCATGCAGCCCTGCCCGGGCTGCCCGGGTACCGGCCGCCTGGATGTGGCCCGCCGCCTGGTTCGTCAAGAAGGAGTCGATTATTTCGTTTTTCCTTCCTGCACGTTTTTTGACAACCATTGCCCTACCGCCTTTGCCCAGGCAGAGGCCATTGAGGCCGAACTGGGCCGCCCGGTGCTCATGGGTAGTTACCTGGAGGCAGCTGCAGCCCGTTGCTGTTCGACCGTCAGTTTAAATCCAGGTGATATCCCCAGCCTCACCGAATGCCGGCAGCGCCTCCTCAACCTCAATTATTTGCGTTATTTATATGAAAAACAGGCCGCCACTCCCAGGAAGGCCCTGCAAATCCTGACCCTGCTCAAGGCAACTTAGAAATTACTTTTTTAATGCTCTTTTCCGCTTTCAGGCGAGGAATAAGGATTAAACGGCCGCATCCCAGGCAGCGCAGGCGAAAATCCATCCCTACCCGTAATATCTCCCACTGGTCGCTGCCGCAGGGGTGTTTCTTCCTGGTCTGGACGATATCGCCGACCTGCAGATCCATCCTGGTGTTCTCCTCCCATTGCTTGCTCTTCCCTTGCTGCACCCAGCTCGGCCAGGGCTGCGCCGACAGCCACCCGGACTTCCCAGGTTGCATCGGCCAGGCAACCTTTAAGCAGGTCCCCTGCCTCCCGGCACTTTAACCTCCCCAGGGAACGGGCGGCGGCGGCTCGCACTGCGGCCACTGGGTCGGCCAGGGCCTTCTTTAAACTTCCGGCGGCCTGGCCGCAGCCTGTTTCTCCAAGGGCCATGGCTGCCGCTCTGCGCACGGTAGCGGTCCCATTCTCAAGGCAATGCTCCAGGGCCGGCAAGACCCGGCCATCCTCAAAGAGGCCCAGGATATTTATCACCCGTAAGGAAATATCTTCCGGCCCCCGGGCCAGGAGATCCAGTAAAGGCGGGATGCTGGCTGTTCCTAAGGCTAACAACACTTCGGCCACCCGCGCCGGCGGCCAGCGCCGGGGTTCCGCCAGGGCTGCAAGCAACGGTTCCAGGCAGCGCCGGTCACGTAAGCGGGTAAGGGCGGCAGTTGCTGCCATCTGGACGCCTTCATCCCGGTCCCCCAGGGCCGCCAGGAGGGGGCCAAGGGCGCGTTTAACTTCCATCTCGCCCAGGATGGTGGCCGCCGCAGCTTTCTCGCCGGCTTTTCCCTGTTCCAGGGCCCGCAGCCACGCGTCAATAAAACCTTCTTCCTCCGCCAGAGCCGCCAGCTGCTCACGAGTAGCTTCCTCCAGGCGCGGCCAGAGGCCGGCAAGGAGCCGTGCCAGGGCCAGGGCGTCCAGCCGGCACAACTCCCGTCGCAAACCTTTAGCTATCTTGCCCCGGCAACCTGCCAGGGCTGCTGAAAGGCGCTGCTCGTCCTGGTAACGCCGGCGCTGCCAGAGCAAAGTCACCACTCCCCTAGAGGGTAATTACCTTTTCCGCAGCCATGAGGTGCTCAATAATGGTATACATATTGGTAACGCTACCGGCACACAATTTTTCCTTCAGGTGGTAATAGTCCAGGCAGGTGCCGCAGGCCAGGATTTCCACTCCCTTTTGCTCTAGGGTTAGCAGGCTGTCCAGCACTGGTGAACCCTGGCAGCAGAGCTGGACACCACTGTTGATAAAGAGTACCCGCCGGGGCAGCACTTCCGTTTCACCCAAGCTGTAAAAGAAGCTGCGCATGAGGGTGCTCCCCAGTTCTTCGGAACCGCGGCCCAGGTTGGCCGAGGTTACCAGTAATACCTGGCCCGGATTAACGCTTAACTGGGTAGCCGGTATGCTTTCCTTGCGAATATGGATATAGTACTCACTTCCCTGTTCCCTGACGCTGGTCTCACACTCCAGGCTCCGCGCCAGCTTTAAAACATTATCCCGGGCCACCTCATTATCGACAATAGTAACCAGCTCGCCATCCGGCTCCAAAGTTTCCAGGGCCTTTTTGGTCTGGATAACCGGTTGCGGGCAGGCCAGCCCGCGGGCATCTACTATTTTTTCCACCGTGTCAACCTCCCTTTTAAAAGAAAAGCACCTGGCGCCCATCCGCTCTCAAGGTACCAGGGCTTTTTATATACTTTTTCTCCATAAGGTTTTGCTTTTCCTGCTTAAAAATCCTTAACTGGCAAGAAAAGCCTTGTAGGCCAGGTAGGCCATATAAATATCCACCTTACTGGCTATCTCCAGGGGAGCGTGCATGGAGAGGAGGGCCGGGCCGCAATCGGCCACATCCAGGCCAAAGTAGGCCAGGAACTTGGCTATGGTCCCGCCGCCGCCGGCATCCACCTTGCCCATTTCGCCGCTCTGCCAGATAACCTGGTTCTGGTTAAAAATGTCCCGCAGCCGGCCCATAAACTCGGCACTGGCGTCATTGGCGTCGTATTTGCCCCGGGCACCTGAGTATTTGTTTAAAACTACGCCGTACCCCAGGCGGGAGGCATTATGCATGTCAAAGACATTTTCATAGGTGGGATCGACGCCGGCGGTCACGTCAGCGGAAATGGCCTGGGAATTGGCCATAATCCGGCCTACATGGACAATGCTTGTGGTACCCACACGGGCCGCCAGTTCAGTTATGGCATATTCCAGGAGGCGGGAATGGGCGCCGGTATTACCTGTACTGCCGATTTCTTCTTTATCTACCAGGAGCACCAGGGCCGTATGGCGGGGCACCTCCAGGTCCAGGATAGCCTGCAGGGCTGTGTAGCCGCAGACCCGGTCGTCCTGGCCGTAACCTCCTACCAGGGAACGGTCAAAACCCAGGTCCCGGGCCGGCCCGGCCGGCACCAGTTCCAGCTCCGCCGTAATCAGGTCCTCTTCTACCAGGCCATAACGCTCATTTAACAGCTGGAGAATGGCCAGGCGAATTTTATCTTTTAAATCATCTTCCCCGGGATAGGGTATGCTACCCACTACCAGGTTTAAATCGTCACCGCTCAAGGCCTCTTCCATGTTCTTTTTCATCTGCTCCTTGGCCAGGTGAGGTAGCAAATCGCTTACGGTAAAAATGGGATCGGCGCTGTCTTCCCCGATTACCACTTCCACCCGGCGACCGTCCCGTAACATAATCACGCCGTGCAGGGCCAGGGGGAGGGCCGTCCACTGGTATTTCTTGATGCCGCCGTAATAGTGGGTTTTGAACATGGCCAGGCCGTCTTTTTCATAGAGGGGCATGGGTTTCAGGTCCAGGCGTGGCGCATCAACATGAGCCCCCACCAGCCTTATACCTTCGGCCAGGTCGGCCGTTCCCATTATGCCCATGAGCAGGACTTTACCACGCCATTCCAGGTAAAAGCGGCTCCCGGGATTTAACCCCCGGCCGGGAGGCAGGTCAGCCAGGGAAACAAAACCGCGCCCCCGGGCGGCTTCCAGGGCGGCACGAACGGCTTCCCGTTCAGTTTTAGCCCGGCTTAAAAAGGTTTTATACCCCTCGGCAAAGGCAAAAACCTTTTCCCTGGTATCCCCTTCCAAACGCTCCCAGGCACTCTTTTGGGGTAGGGCCAGTTCTTTTTGTAGTTTTTTGCCCCTGCTTTCTTCTTTTTCTACCATTACGCAATTCCTCCTTTTTTATCAACCTGGAGGCAGAAACCCCCATTCTTTTTCTTTCATTCCTTAGAAGGCCTCCCGTCGCCCACCCCTAGATTAGGGTATGCAACAATCCGGCCAGCCAGTCATAAAAATTGCCCAACTGGAAGGCCATCCCAGAGTTATAGAGCTGCCGGGCCAGGGGTACAAAACCTGGTGCCGCCGTCATGGCCGGTAGGGCCAGGAGGGAGCGCAGCATCCCTACCAGCAGGGCCAGCCAGAAGACCTGCCCCAAGAGGCCCAGGGCCAGGCCCAGTCCCCGGTTTACCAGGCCAGCAGGTGCCATGTTGATCCCCATGGTGCCCCAGCGAGCCAGGCGGCGTAAAAGAAATAAACTGCCGTAAAACAGGACCACCAGGGTTATTAATTCCAGGCCCAAGAAGACCAGCTGCCCGGCCAGGGCCTGGCCCACCGTACCTCCGGAAACATTCTCCAGGCCCTCCAGCAGGCTCTGTTTTATCATACCCGGTAAGGGCGTGCCGTTTAAAAGGATTTCCAGCTGCCTGGTGGCCGCCGTACCCAGGGGCTGGCTGAGAACCGGTCGTGGTAATGGTAAGAGGGGAGCCAGCCTGTTACCCCAGCGACTGGTTAAATGCCAGGCCTGGTCCAGGGCTGCGGCCAGGGGCCGGGCATACAGGGCTGCCGCCAGACCTGCCACCAGGTAGCTGATCCAGCCGGCTACCAGGTTAACAAAACCCAGGCGGTAACCCCGCCAGGCGCCCAGGGCCAGGAGTAGAAGCAAGAGCAGGTCCAGGTAATTGAGCAACTAACAGCGTCCCTCCATACATCCTTTTACCGGAAACTGTGTTCTTCACCGGGGAATTTCCCCTGGCGGACCTCTTCCCGGTAATCTTCAAGGGCCTTGACGATGGCTTCACCAAGGTTGACATAGCGCTTGACAAATTTGGGCTGGAAGCGGTCAAAGAGGCCCAGGAGGTCATGGTAAACCAGCACCTGGCCGTCACAATCAGGCCCGGCACCTATGCCGATGGTCGGTACCGGTAATTCAGCCGTTATCCGCCGGGCCAGTTCTGCCGGTACACATTCGAGAACCAGGGAAAAGATACCTGCTTCCACCAATTCCGCGGCATCGGCGGCAATCTTCTCGGCTGCGGCTGCCTCCCGTCCCTGGACGCGGTAGCCCCCCAGCTGGACTACCGACTGGGGGGTTAACCCCAAGTGGCCCATGACCGGGATGCCGGCATCGACTATAGCCCGGACCATGGGTATCATGGCCCGGCCCCCTTCCAGCTTGACGGCATCGGCCCCGCCCTCCTTTACCAGGCGGCCGGCACTATAAACGGCGTCCTGGACACTGGCCTGGTAGGAAAGGAAGGGCAGGTCGGCCACTACCAGGGCTGCCGGGTTAGCCCGCATGACGGCGCGGGTATGGTGCACCATCTCATCCATAGTTACGGGTACTGTACTCTGGTAACCCAGGACGACCATGCCCAGGGAATCGCCCACCAGGAGCATGTCCATGCCGGCCCGGTCAGCCAGCAAAGCTGAAGGGTAATCATAAGCGGTTACCATGGTAATCTTCTCACCCCGCTCTTTCATGGCCCGGAGCTGGGGTAAGGTAACCTTGGTGCGTGCGGCCATTTTTCCTCCTCCTTATTCCATATGTTACCATTATAACAGCAATTGGGAGTATTGACCAGCTATATGCTTTATTATAACAGAAAATCCCCCTGCGGGGGATCAGTTACCGGTTCTACTTCCATTGGGAATTCCGGTGGTGAGGTCTCGGGATGGGGCACGCTGTTGGGTTCCGGCGCTTCCCGGGGCCAGCCAGGAGAGTCGATGCGGTTAACCAGTTTGCTGCACCTGCCTTTTTTATGTTATTGTGCCCGGCAGGCAAGGGGGTTATACTATGCCAGAAAAAGCCGCCTGGATAGGGCATCCAGCCGGCTCGTTATATTTCCTGACCACGCGCTTAAAAGTGTCGCCCGCAGTATCTTGGCGCAGGTTCCTGTAAACGCTATTCTACTTCGCGACACCAATAAGCTCTTCCGTATGTTTCTTTACCCACTCGGGGTCCTTCGGCTCCCGGGCCACGCCGCTCTCGATGGCGGCTTTAGCCACAGCTGCCGCCACCGCCGGTGCCACCCGGAGGTCAAAGGCCTCAGGCATGACGAAATCGGGTGAGAGCCTGTCGCCTACCAGGTCGGCCAGGGCATGGGCGGCGGCAATCTTCATGGGTTCATTGATGTCGGAAGCCTTCACGTCAAGGGCACCGCGGAAGATGCCGGGGAAGCCCAGGACGTTGTTGACCTGGTTGGGGAAGTCGCTCCGCCCCGTACCCACCACGGCCGCGCCGGCTTCCCGGGCCTTGTCGGGATAGATTTCCGGAACAGGGTTGGCCATGGCAAAGATGATGGGGTCTTTACCCATGGAGCGGACCATGTCCTGGGTAACGGCGTCCTTCACAGAAAGACCGATAAAGCAGTTGGCCCCTACCATGGCATCGGCCAGCGTGCCGCAGCGGTCCTCTTTGTTAGAGATTTTGAGCATCTCCCGTTTTTCCTGGTTTAGGTCCTGGCGCTTGGAGCAGACAATACCCCTGGAATCGCACAGGATCACGTCTTTGACACCTACACTGAGGAGGAGTTTGGCGGTGGCAATACCGGCCGCGCCGGCGCCGTTGATAACTACCTGCAGGTCGTTAAGTTCCCGCTTGGTAATCTTACAGGCGTTAATGATGCCGCTCAATACTACCACAGCCGTGCCGTGCTGGTCGTCATGGAAGATGGGGATGTCGGTGGTTTCCTTGAGGCGCCGCTCGATTTCGAAACAGCGGGGCGCGGCAATATCCTCCAGGTTGACGCCGCCAAAGGTGGGGGTCAGGAGCTGGACTGTCCTGACAATCTCATCTACATCCTGGGAATCGATGCAGATGGGGAAGGCATCGACGCCGGCAAAGGTTTTAAAAAGCAGGCTTTTCCCTTCCATGACGGGCATGGCCGCCCGGGCGCCAATGTTACCGAGGCCGAGGACCGCCGAGCCGTCGGATACTACTGCTACCATATTCCAGCGGCGTGTGTATACGTCTACAAGTTTGGGGTCTTTGTGAATCTCCTTGCAGGGTTCGGCAACTCCGGGGGTGTACGCGAGGGATAAATCCATGCGGTCCCGCACAGGCACCCTGCTGCATACTTCAATTTTACCCTGCCACTCTTTGTGAAGTCCAAGGGCTCTTTCCTGAATATTCATTATGGTATACCTCCTTTACGTAAAAGGTAGAAACCAGGGACCAGGGGTAAGGGGAAGCGCCACTGACATGATGGTCTAATGGTTGAACCGGCTGGCAGCTTTTTTAAAAAGCTGCCAGCCATACACCTCGCTCTTTACGCGTTCTTCCTGGCGGCATCTTTAGCCTGGATCTCTTCGTAGGCGCTCAAGATATCCTTGGCGTTGAGGTATACGGGGGTGTCCACCATCTTGCCCTGGTAGGAAATAGCTGCTTTGCCTTTAGCAATGGCTTCTTCTTCAAAGGCTTTAACAACACCGCGGGCCCATTCTACATCTGCGGGATCCGGGGAGTAGAGGCGGTTAGCGGGTTCAACCTGGCTGGGATGGATCAGCATCCTGCCTTCATAACCCATCTGCCGGCCCTGGAGCACACTCTTCTCGAAAGCTTCCATATCCTGGTAAGCGACAAACGGGCAGTCAATGGCAACTACCCCGGCCGCCCGGGCGGCAACTGCCATATGGGCACGGGCGTATTCCTGCTCCTTGCCCTCGGAGGTCAATTTGACCCGCATGTCCTTGCAATAGTCAACGGCACCGAAGATGGCACTAACCACTCGCGGGCTGGCGATGCAGGACTCATAGGCATGGATAATACCTTTAGCGGTTTCCAGCAGGAGGGACACCTTGATGCTCCCTATGGGCAGGCCGCGGCGCCGTTCCAATTCTTCCAACTTCCAGTCCAGACGCTTGACGTGGTCGGGATGACCGCACTTGGCCAGGGTAACCCCGTGCAGGCCCTCATAGACAATGGCCTCCAGATCGTCATTGGTCATCTCGGTTTCCCAGTTATTGATGCGTACGTATACCTCAGAGCCATTAGCACCAACAGCCTTAAGGTTCTCGCGGATAAGGTTCCGCGCGTTTTCCTTCTCCGCCGGGGGCACAGAATCTTCCAGGTCGAGGGTGATTATATCGGCGGGGAAAGTGGGTGCTTTGGCAATCATCCTGGGGTTGTTGCCGGGAACGTAAAGGACAGAACGCATTACTGGCATTTCTTTTATTACCTCCTAATGCTTGAGTACGTTTTTGAGGATACGCGGGATATCATTCGGGCTCATAGCCACGTAGCCGCCGGCTTTCTGGATGGCTTCCATCTTGCTCTTGGCCGAACCGCGGCCCCTTTCCACAATGCTGGAAGCGTGGGAGAAGCGCTGGCCTTCCGGTGCCCAGGCCCCTGCTACATAGATTACAAAGGGTTTGGTGAATTTACCCGCAGCAATTACTTCCGCGCATTCTTCTTCCTGGGTGCCGCCAATCTCGGAGAATACGGCTACGGCTTCCGTCTGGGGATCTTCTTCGAAAAGGGGTAACAGGTCAGCAAAGGAAGTCCCCAGGACAGGTTCCGTACCCGTGTGGACGACGGTACTGACGCCGTAACCGTTTTCCTTGAGGATCCAGGGAATAGTTCCCGACTGGCCGCCGCTGCGGGAGAAAACACCAATTGGTCCCGGCCTGAAGAAGGAGTTAGCCCATTCGACATTGCCGCCCAGCCAGCCGACAACCGCCTCCCCGGGCGTAATGATGCCGATGGAGCCCGGGCCGATGAGCCTGGTCCCCTTCAGCTTGCAGTACTCCACCATTTCCATAATGTCGTGGATGGGTACCGATTCTACACAGGGGACGATATTTTTAACCCCGGCGTCGGCGGCCTCTTTAACCGCTGCTTTCAAAGCCCGGCCGGGTACGAAGATAACACTGAAGTCAATTTCCCCGTGTTCGGCCACGGCCTGCTTGACGGTATGATAGACGGGAATACCCGCTACCTCTTCGCCGCCCTTACCGGGGCTTGTCCCGGCCACAACCTTCGTGCCGTAATCTTTCATATACTTGGCCCGGAGGGAACCTTCCCTGCCGGTAATCCCCTGGACAATAACCTTGGTATTTTTATCAATTAAAATCCCCATGATTATCCCTCTTTATCCTTTTCCTATTACTGGATGGTATTCTCTTCCAGCAGACCTCGCTTACGCAGGTACTCATCCAGTCCTTCAATGGGAACGTCAATTTTAATGGCGCTCTTGCCGCGGAACCAGCATTCATACTCACAGGCAAGGCATTCTGTTCCCCGGCGCTGGACCTCATCTTCACTCAAATGGGCCACCGAGGGTACGCCGTCCTTGAGCTGCAGCATCCCCCTGGCAAACTTCTTGCACGCGTCGATGCAGGCCTTTGTTTCACACTCGCTGCACTTGCTGGTGTCGATGGTGACTTTAATTGTTCTTTCCCAGAATTCGAGCACTGGTTCCACCCTACTTTCGCTTCTCGGCTTGATATTCTTTAACTAGGGCCAGTAATCGTTGCCCTATAAAATCGGTATCGGTAACATGTTCCCGGCCATAAATCTCCACCCTGGTAGCTCCCTCGACATTGCTTAACCCTTCGCGTAAAATGGCGAGGGATTCTTCTTCCTTGTTACCACAGAGCAGTAAGACGCAGGGCAGGCCAGGCTTCTTGGGCAGGACTTCCCGCAGGGCCTTCACGACGGCGTGGGCGTGGTGCCATTGTTCCTGGTTGGCCATCATAAAGCCACCCAGGAGGTAGCCGTCAATGTTGGGCTGGGAGAGCACTACCTTGGCTACCCGGTACACCTTGGAAGCAACCGGGTTGCCGCTGGTATCAGCGTAGTTCGCCGGCTTCAGGTTGACTTTGTTCAGGGCATCCATGCCCATCATGGCCGACCCGCCGCCGATGGGATGGTAGCCGATATAACCTGGGCTCTTCTCGTCAAAGCCCATGCTCATGACGAAACCGGAACCGCGGGTGTCGGTCTTCTCAATGCCCCAGCCAATACGATCCAGTTCGGTAGGCTCATGGGGAAAGTCCCTGGCAATTTCAATACCCATTTCCGGGTGACGGTAAACGCTGCTGTTGTCTACCTCCATCTTGCAGTCGGCCGCCACCAGCTCCCCGTTAGCGGTTAAGACCAGCGGGTTAATTTCCAGGGTAAAGCAATCATATTTTTTATAAGCGTTCCACAGTTTGACCAGTACGTTGGCAAAAGTCATCAGCTGGTCATTGGGGATGCCGGCCTTCACCAGCATGTCAACGGCATCGTAAATTTCAAGGCCATTTAAGGGTGAAATTAAAAGCTTGAAAATCTTCTCTTCCGGAACACTTTCAATATCCATGCCGCCCTCGGTGCTGAACATCATCATGGGGCAGCGGGCATTGCGGGCGGAATTAACAATAATCGTCACGTAAAATTCCCGGGCAATAGCCAGCTTCTCTTCCACCAGGACTTTACGCACCGGATACCCTTTAATTACCGTACCAAGAATAGAGGCTGCTGCCGCCCGGGCTTCTGCCGGGGTGTCAACCAGTTTTACCGCTCCTGACTTGCCCCTGCCGCCAGCCTGCACCTGGGCCTTCACTGCTACTGGCTTGCCGATCTCCACAGCAATCTGTTCCGCTTCTTCCGGCGAGGATGCCGCCCGGCCCACAGGAACCGGGATTCCGGCCTTGCGCAGCCATTCCTTACCTTGATACTCTAACAGCTTGGCCATACTTTCGTCCCTTCCACAAGAAATTTATTGGTCGGAAAGACGATATGAAAAAATCCCCCGTACCATCCCCCCTTTTATACCTCTTATAAGCTGGCATATATTGTAAATCTACCCCATAGGGGTATAAACTCTTTATACTGTTTTATTATATTCTCGCTAGAAATTAAAAATCCTGCTGGTTTATAAAAAATTTTAGCGCAACCATGCCAGCAGGTTTACCAGCAGGGCGGCAATGCCGCCGGCCATGAGGGGCCCCACGGGAATACCGCCAAAAAAGGCTACACCGATAATGGAACCTATAACCATACCGATCATCATCTGGGGAAAACGCTGGAGCAATTCCAGGCCCTGGCAGTTCATATGGGTGGCAATAATTCCGCTGGCGATGGCTATAATCCCGGGTACGGAAACAAAGGAGGCCAGCATATCCCGGGCTGATACCCGGCCGGACGCAAAGGGCACCAGTACGGAAACCACTAGAAAAATAAGGCCGGCCTCCAGGGCCCGGCGTTCAAGGAAAGGATAGATTCTTTGCAGGTTAGTAAACTGGAGCAGTAAAAGAATAGCAGCAGCGGCTGCGATAACGTTAGAGCGGCCCAGGATGCCCAGCAACATGAGTAGTAACAGGATTGCCGTTGTCGCGCTCATTGAACACGCCCCTTGTACCAGCCATCCTGAACCATATATATGCCGGGGCTACCGGGACAAGAACGCCATACGTGGCGTTAGCTGGCCTTTTTAATAATACCGCCACCATACACCGGAACTACATCTGTCGCACCCACCCGGGAACAGAATTCTACATCGGCTTCCAGTCCCAGGTCCGCCAGGAGCCGGCCATGAAAACTAGCCTTCAGAGCTGCCGCCGGGTCGACCCGGTGGCAATAATAATAATCCCTGGCTGCCTGGGCGCCGTCGCGCAAGACAAATTCCCCCTGGCCGGCAAGCTGGTCAACCAGTAACCCGGCTGTCAAAAAATCTTCCAGGGAGAAACGATCCCTGGTACCGGCACAAATAATGGTTATGTCAGTTGCTGCCGTGGCAGCCAGTCCGGCCACCGCCGGAGCATTTATCATGGCGCCCAGGAAAACCAGGCGGCCGCCTGCTGCCCGGCGAATGGCCCTGGTGCCGTTGGTCGTGGTTATAATCAACCTTTTGCCGGCAACAATTTCGGTGGTATATTCCAGGGGTGAATTGCCCAGGTCGAAGCCCGGTATTTTTAAGGCATTGCGCTCACCCCCCAGGAGTACCCGCTCGTCCCCCAGGCGCTCACGCATTTCAATGGCTTCCTCGGGGGTCAGGACGGGAATTACCTCCAGGCAACCGGCCGCCAGCGCCACCGTAATGGTGGTGGTCGCCCGCAACGCGTCAATAACTATAATAGCTTTATTATTAATGGCCTCATCCGGTATACCATTTAGAGTAGCAAAGACATCAATTTCCAAACTCACTCGCACCTCCAACTCTTGCCGGTCCGGTAGTTATTCGCGAAAGATTGGTCAGATTCCTGCCGGCCAGGAAGCAAAAGGTAATAATTAAACGAGAAGCAGGAACCCCATCTACCGGCTCCCGCTTCCCGTAATTTCTTAACTCTTAACTCACTTCAGCCACCTTCAGGGTAGTCCTCAAGGTATCGCCCCGCAGCCCCACCCGCAGGGCTTCCAGGGCCAGGACATCCCCTGGCTGGACATTGCCCAGGTTAACATTGGGCCCCAGGCGCATTATTAAAGCCTGCTGCTGCTGCTTCTGGGGAGCCTCCCAGATAACCCGGTCCGGATCCTTGATACCCGCCAGCAGGCTGGCCAGTATATCTTCTTTGACAGCCCCGCGGCCGTCGTAAATGACGACTCCCTGGCCCGATTCCCGGCCCTCGACGATGACATAGTCGGCCCCCGCCTCCTGGTCGCCGGCAATCTGGTTCAGGAGATAGGCTGCGCTTAAGGCATCCCGCGGGTCCTTCTTGCCCACTTCAGTTATGACGCCAAAGCCTGCCGCCCGGGCCTGGCGCACCGCCGCCAGCCGCACGGTCCGGCTCATGTCAATAGTTCCATCGGAAATTTCAATAAAAGTATACCCGAGGTCCCTGGCCGTTTGCAGGTAAAGGTTTAGCCGCCCCTGGAGAACGGCGACTTCAAAGAAGGTACCGCCGGGAAAAATATCAACATTGTAAGAGCGTGCCAGGCGAATTTTTTCCCGTAAAATAGCCGCCGGGTAAAAAACGGAAGTGCCAAAACCAAGTTTAATGAAATCAATATAGGTTGCTGCCACCTCCAGCAAATCCCTGAATTCCGTCAGGCCCAGACCCTTGTCAATAACCATGGTCAACCCTGCTTGCCTGGGTTTTTGCTGGCGTCCACGAATGGGAAATTCCAGGACATCTTTCCAGGTAGTAGTTGCTTTTTCCAGCATTAATTTCGCCCCTTCCTGTGTTTTTATTTTTTAACTTGCTTTTTTATCTTTATGCCCGGGGCAGGAAGGGGGTAACAATTTTGCCAGCGGTACTTTTTCACAGGTCAGACGACTGTTGCCCCACCATTATTACCGCCTGACGCCATAAAAAATGAGGCCCACCCCCAGGATAATGGTCAGCATTTTAACGGGGGAGATTTTACCGGCCAGGCCCCAAAGTCCCAGGGCCATCACCGTCAACATAACCGTCGGGCCAACAAAAGCCAGGGTCGCGTTTATTTTTAAAGCAGCCTCAACCCGGTTTAATTTTAACATCAGGATGGCCGCCGTCAATTCAATCATGCTGGACAGGATGCGTACTGCCGCCATGGCCAGCACATGTTTGTCCGGCAAAAAGAAAAACATAGCATTTCCTCCCCTTATTTTTTATGCGTTGCCGAGACAAAATAGAAGCAGCGCCTTTTCTAGGAGGTTTAACAGGTTGCAGTCAGCAATGAAATTACCCTTTGCCATTCTTTGTGCCGTACCCTTTATCATGGTCCTGGGTAACTCCATGCTGGTTCCCTTGCTACCCGTCATGCGTACCACTTTGAATGTCAGCCTGGTCCAGGTGAGCCTATTTATTACGGCTTTTTCCCTGCCAGCCGGCCTTGTCATCCCCTTTGCCGGTTTCCTGTCCGATGCTTACGGCCGCAAACCCATTATGGCACCGGCCCTGCTCATTTACGGTTTGGGGGGCCTGCTGGCCGGCCTGGCTGCCTGGCTGGTAGCTTCCCCTTATTACCTGATCCTGGGTAGCCGCATCCTTCAGGGTATTGGTGCCGGGGGTACTTACCAGCTGGCCATGGCCCTGACCAGCGATATTTTCCAGAGTAAGGAGCGCACCAAAGCCCTGGGTTTACTGGAGGCTTCCAACGGGCTGGGAAAGGTGGTCAGCCCCATTGCCGGCTCCCTTACCGGCCTCATCGCCTGGTTCGCCCCCTTTTTTGTCTATGGCTTCCTGGCCATCCCCATTGGCCTGGCCGTGTGGTTCTTCATTAAAGAACCTTCGGGGCAAGATAAAAACAGGGTAACCTTCCGGACCTATTTCCGCGACCTGGGCCAGGTTTTCCAGACCAGGGGCTTATCCCTCCTGGCCTGCATCCTGGCCGGGATGGTTGTTCTTTTTATTTTGTTCGGGGTTTTAAGTTACGTTTCTGATATCCTAGAAGCAAATTATGGCATCCGGGGCCTCAGTACCGGCCTGCTTATAGCCATTCCCGTGGGTACCATGGCCCTTACTTCCTATTTATCCGGCAGTTACCTGCAACAAAAGGCCGGCAACTTCCTGAAGATGACCATTGTTGCCGGCCTGGTCCTGGAGACCGCTGCCCTGGTAGTTATGGGCTTCTTTGATAATATCTTTATATTTTTCCTGGCTATGGTGGTCATGGGGATCGGTACAGGTATCGTCCTGCCCTCAGTCAATACCTTGATAACCAGCGTGAGCGCTAAGGAAAGGGGTGGCATTACCTGCCTTTACGGTTCCATGCGTTTCTTTGGTGTCGCCCTGGGCCCCCCGGCCTTTGGCCTGGCCATGACCCTGGGCCGGCTACCCCTTTTCCTGGGAGCCGCCGTCCTGGTAGGACTGATAACCTTTTTAACGGCGTTCTTCATTCAAACGGAAAAAATGCTGCCCCCCGAACTGTTACCCGGTCATTAAAAGACCCGGGTTAAGCTAACCCGGGTCTCTCAATCGTTTAATTCTTTCCGTTCGCCGGTGGCCAGGTATATCGCTTCCTCAGCTATATTGGTGGCATGGTCGGCTATGCGCTCCAGGTAACGGCTGACAAAGAGCAAATAGGTAGCCTGGGTAATGGTTTTGGGATCCTCCATCATGAAGACCAGCAGTTCCCGGAAGACCTGGTTGTGGAGCATGTCGATCTGGTCGTCTGCCCTAGCTACCGTATAGGCCAGTTCTGTATCTTCCCGGACATAAGCATCCAGGGCCTGCTTGACCATTACCTGGGCTAACTCGGCCATGCGGGGAATATCAATTAAGGGCTTGATCAAAGGCTGGCCAGTTTCCAGGATACGCTGGGCCGTACGGGCAATATCAACTGAATAATCGGCCATACGTTCTAAATCGGTAATAATCTTAAATCCGGCGGCAATTTTGCGTAAATCCTTGGCCATGGGCTGTTGGGTAGCAATAAGCTTTAAACACTGGTCTTCAATCTGTAACTCCATCTCGTCAACAACAACATCACCCTCAACCACTTCGGCGGCCATTCTGGCATCCTGCCTGGCCAGGCATTCTACTGATTTGGCAATGGTTTGTTCAACAATACTCCCCATGCGCAAGATGTTTTGCTGCAAATCTTCCAGGGAATGTTGAAAGCCCTGCCTGGTTGTGATGGCCATGGCTAACCCTCCTGTAAGTTTGTTACCTTCCATTATATTCACCTCACTTCTTCTCTGCCACCTTTTGTGGGTTAAAAAATTGCTTTTTCTTGGTTAGAGGGGCTTTAACCGAAACGACCGGTAATATAATCTTCCGTCCGCTGGTCGCGGGGCCTGGTAAAGATGATTTCCGTCTCATCGTATTCCACCATCTCCCCGTTGAGGAAGAAGGCGGTATAGTCGGAAACGCGAGCTGCCTGCTGCATATTGTGAGTAACTATGATAATAGTATATTTTTCCTTGAGGACCCGGATGAGTTCTTCGATTTTTAAAGTGGAAATGGGGTCCAGGGCCGAGGATGGCTCGTCCATGAGAACAACTTCCGGCTCGACGGCCAGGAGCCTGGCAATGCACAGGCGCTGCTGCTGGCCCCCGGATAACCCTAAGGCCGGCTGGCGCAGGCGGTCGGCCACTTCATCCCACAGGGCCGCTGCTTTGAGACTCTGCTCCACAATTTCGTCCAGTTTTTTCCTGTTATGGAGCCCGTGAATCCGGGGACCATAAGCCACATTATCGTAAATGGACATGGGGAAGGGATTGGGACGCTGGAAAACCATACCTACCCGTTTGCGTAAGTTGACCACATCGACATCCGGAGCATAAATATTCTGCCCGTCCAAAAGGATTTCCCCGGAAAGTCGCGCTCCTTCAATGAGGTCATTTAAGCGGTTTAAAGTCCGCAAAAAAGTAGATTTGCCGCACCCCGAGGGGCCAATGAGGGCCGTGACGGAATTGGGTTTTATTTCCAGATTAACATCCTTTAAAGCCCATTTAGAACCATAATAAAAATTTAAATTGGTAATTCTTATTTTGGGTTGCATCATATAAAAACGATTACCTCCCCGGTCCAGGCCGGCCTTAACAAGTAGCGGATATCATTAAGGTAGCTCCCAGGCCTGCATCCTGCAAGTTAAGAGGCAAGGCAGCCTCCCCCTGCGGGTATTAGTATTATATCCCGGAGTTGTATTAGTACCAAGGCCAGGAATGAACTGCATAAGCGAAAAGGGCACCAACTGTAGCCCCGCCCAGGACATCGGAAGGGTAGTGCATGCCCACATACATGCGGCTGAGCCCTGTTAAACCGGCCGCCGTAACCAGCGGCCAGGTAAGGACCGGGAAATTCAGGGCGAAGACTACCGCCAGGGAAAAACTGGCGGCCGTATGTCCCGAGGGGAAGGAAAAGTCCTGCCAGGGCCGGGCCAGGTAACGGGCCCCAGAAAGGACCAGGTAGGGACGGCACCGGCCCACCAGGCCTTTACAAAACCTGACCACCAGGTGACTGCCCACCAGGGCCAGCATAGCCTGCCATCCGGCCAGGCGCGTTTGCTCGCGGCCCAGCAGGGCAGTCGCCAGGGAAAGGGCCAGTCCAAAGGTAGCGCTCCCCAACAAGGTAAACCAGGGCATGGTCCGGTCCAGCAGGGGGCACTGCAGGCGTTGGTTAACATAATAAAAGAGGTAACAGTCGCCCGCGTTCAACCAGCGCCTTAAGGTCAAAACTCCTCTCCCTTTCTTTAGCTCTTGCCCCTTCATTTTACCTTAAGAATATTTAAACGGCAATAGAAGTAACTTTAAGATTAAGTTAAAACCGGCGCACAATGGCATCGGCCATCCTGGCCACCCGTACCATGGCCTGGACGTCATGAACGCGAATTATATCAACTCCCTGGGCTATTCCTAAGGCCACCGTAGCGGCCGTTCCCTCCAGGCGCTGGTCAACGGGTAGATTGAGGGTCTTACCAATCATTGACTTGCGCGAAGTGCCCAGGAGAATGGGTTTGCCCAGTACTTTTAGCTCCCGTAAACGGCCCATTACTTCCAGGTTCTGCTGCAGGTCCTTGCCAAAGCCAATGCCCGGGTCGATAATAATCTGCTCCGGGAGTACCCCGTTCTCTTCTGCCAGGCTGATACTTTCTTTCAAGGAAGTGAGGATATCAAACATTAAATCCCGGTATTCGGTACCCTGCTGGTTGTGCATGATAATAATAGGCGCCTGGTAGCGGGCACAAACGGCGGCCATTGCGGCATCAGCCCGGCAACCCCAGATATCGTTAATGATATCAACCCCCAGGTCCAGGGCCCGCTGGGCCGTAATAGCTTTGTAAGTATCTACGGAAATAGGGACTTTTATTTCGGCCACCAGGCGCTTTAAAACCGGTTCCAGGCGGTGCCATTCTTCTTCGGCCGGCACCGGCTCGTGACCGGGACGGGTTGATTCCCCGCCTACGTCAATGATATCGGCCCCTTCATCCACCAGCCGGTGGGCATGCTCCACCGCCGCCCCGGGATCATAAAAAAAGCCGCCATCGGAAAAGGAATCCGGCGTTACATTGACAATTCCCATGACCAGGGTCCGCCTGCCCAGGACAAGGGGACCCCGCGGGCATTTGATTTCCTGAACACCGGTCTTTTCCCAGCTGTTCAGGGTAGCTTGAATTGCGGCAGCCAGCTTGTTTAAGCCAAAATACTGCTGGGGCAGCTTTTCTACCAGGAGTTCCAGCTGGCGCCTGGTGGCAAAGAGCAGGACATCGGTCTTCTCGATCGACCAGCCGGCTACACCTGCCGCCATGGCCGCCTCGCCGCCCCGGGCCAGCATTTCTTGTTTTAAGATATTGGCCGCCCTGGCCGGTACATCTTTAAGCTTGAGGCAGTAATGCAGGGCCTTGGGCACCATCAGCTCAATACCCCGGGCGTCAACGCCAATCTCCTCCATTAGTTTTTTGGCCGCAGCTGCATCTGGTACGTTAATTATTTCTATGTTCTCCTGCCAGGACATGAAAACCCCTCCCGCGAAACAACTTTTGCTGGCTTTGTTCTGCCTGAGAAATATTATACCCCTATCCTGGCCCGGCAGCAAAAACCCCACCCGCAGGGGGTGGGGTCCAGGCAAGGAATTATCAAGGGCTCTACCCTAGAACAGTCCGGTGATAACGCCGTCGGCATCAATATCAATATTGCAGGCTGCCGGGCGCTTGGGCAGGCCGGGCATGGTCATAATGGTACCGGTAATGGGGACGATAAAGCCGGCCCCTGCTGAGAGCCTTACCTCGCGGACGGTAATGGTAAAGTTCCGGGGCCGCCCCAGCTTGGTCATGTCGTCAGAAAAAGAGTACTGGGTCTTGGCCATGACCACCGGCAGGTTGCCGTAACCCATGGCTTCAAAGCGCTCGATGGCCTTGTCGGCATCCGCCGTGTAATTAACCCCATCGGCGCCGTAAATCTCTGTAGCGATTTTATAAATCTTTTCTTTGATGCTGAGGTCCAGTTCATAGAGGGGATGGAAGTTAGACGGCTTTGTTTCAATGGTTTTGAGAACTTTTTGCGCTAGTTCAATGCCGCCGGCGCCACCTTTAGCCCAGACTTCGGACAGGGCCACTTCCGCACCGGCTTTGTTGCACAGGTCATAGAGGAGATTTAATTCAGCTTCCGTGTCGGTGGGGAAGGCGTTAATGGCCACCACGGCCGGTACCCCGAATTTGCCAACGTTTTCAATATGCTTTTCCAGGTTCTCAAAGCCCTGGCGCAGGGCTGCCAGGTTTTCCGTGGCCAGTTCAGATTTCGGTACGCCGCCGTGCATTTTGAGGGCGCGGACGGTGGCGACAATGACGGTAACGTCGGGTTTGAGACCGGCATAACGGCACTTGACGTCATAAAACTTCTCTGCCCCCAGATCGGCACCGAAACCGGCCTCCGTTACGACATAGTCAGCCAGCTTCAGGGCGGTCCTGGTAGCGGTTATGCTGTTGCAGCCGTGGGCGATATTGGCAAAGGGACCGCCGTGGACGAAGGCGGGTGTGTTCTCCAGGGTCTGGACCAGGTTGGGCTTAATGGCGTCCTTCATCAGCAGGGCCATGGAACCCTGGGCTTCCAGGTCACCGGCAGTTACGGGCTTGCCATCATAGGTATAGCCGACGACAATACGGCGGAAACGCTCCTTCAAGTCCATGAGGTCGCTGGCCAGGCACAGGCAGGCCATGACTTCCGAGGCCACCGAAATATCAAAACCAGTCTCCCGGGGGACACCATTGGCTTTACCGCCCAGGCCGATAACGATATTGCGCAGGGCCCGGTCATTGAGATCAATAACCCTTCTCCAGGTAACGGTCCGGGGATCGATGTTTAAAGCGTTGCCCTGCTGGAGGTGGTTGTCTACCATGGCCGCCAGGAGGTTATGGGCATAGGTGACAGCATGGATGTCACCGGTAAAGTGCAGGTTGATGTCTTCCATGGGTACAACCTGGGCATAACCGCCGCCGGCAGCGCCACCTTTTATGCCAAAGCTGGGACCTAAGGAGGGCTCCCGCAGGCAAACCATAACCTTTTTCCCCAGGCGGGCTAGGGCGTCTGTCAGGCCGACACTGGTGGTAGTTTTACCTTCACCGGCAGGGGTGGGGGTAATGGCCGTGACCAGGATGAGCTTGCCATCGGGTTTATCCTTGAGCCGGCGGTAGACATCAAGGGAGATTTTTGCCTTGTATTTACCGTATAGCTCCACTTCATCTTCCTCAATGCCCAGGGCCCGGGCGAGCTCCATAACGGGTTTCATTTTGGCCGCCTGGGCGATTTCAATATCGCTGGGTACGTTCGCCAATTTGAACACTCCTTTCAATTCAAAAAAATGTACATCCAGCTATGTGGTTAATAGTGAAATTCTACACAAACTCTAATTTTCCTGCTACCCCCACTAACTTATTTATTTGGTTTCTACCACAGACTGTCCCTGCCCGGCCTATCATTCATAATTATAAACCTTTCTTTACAAAAAACAAACAATTAAATTTTGTGCTTCATAACAGGAGAGAAAGCAAATATATTAACCTATGGCGCTCTCACCAGGGTCAGGACCGGCAATGACCGGCAGGCTGTCCAGTAAGAGGGCCTGCCTGGCTACTTCCAGAATGGCTTCCCGGGGAGCGGGTCCTAAAACTCCCCTGCTTACCTGAACATTAAAGGACCTGGCAGCGACCCGGACCGTTTCCAGGACACGCAAGAGGGGAAAGGCCTGCCAGTCCAGGATGTGGACTACCACGGCAGTTTGCCGGCCGGCTTCTTGCCCCCTGGCCGAAATTGCTCCACCTCCTTTCTGGGTCAGAACCCGGGCCAGGTGGTAGGCCACCCGGACGTCGTCGGTACCGAGATAAAGGGTATAGTCCAGGGCCTTCATCCTTTCTCACCACCCCTTTTCGTTCTACCCTTAGCATCCTATTCGAGAAGAAAACCTGCCCTGGCAAGGTTGGCTGCAATTATATCTAAAATATCTTCCCTGGCTGCTTCCACGGTATGCAAATGCACACCGTTACCAGTAAGGGTATATAGGGGTCTAGCCCCGCTGGCCTTTAAATCGGCGACAAACTTCTGGACGTCATAACGGGAGGCGAGCATCAGGTAACCGCGGATTTCCCCGTACAGGGGGTGTTCTACTACGACGTCAATTACTTTTCCCCCATAATCGACCATAATCTGTAATTCCCGCTCCAGGCCGGCCAGGTCATGCTGGCAGGCAAAGGTACGCCGGCAGCGGGTATCCGGACCCGGCAGGAGATAGCCCTGGGGGGTAGCCAGGATATTGACCCCTGCCGCCCGCAATACGGCTACATCCTGGACAATGACCTGGCGGCTGACTCCGAGGAGGCCGGCCAGCTCGGTGCCCTTGCGGGGCTGGTTGTTATCTAAAAGTTCGAGAATCCTCTGCCGGCGTTGACTGGCTTTCATAAACTTTATTTGCCTCCATTAAAGAAAAAGGCCGGTTACCCGGCCTGCTCTTCCCCCAGTTCGCCGGGGGTAAAAAAAAGGGCTATTTCCCGGGCCGCACTGGCCGGGGAATCCGAACCATGAATAACATTCTTGCCCACCTCAAGGGCATAATCCCCGCGGATGGTACCGGGAGCAGCGTCTTTAGGGTTGGTGGCACCCATCATTTGCCTTAAGCCGGCAATGACGCCGGGGCCTTCCAGCACCATGGCCACCACCGGACCCGAAGTAATGTGGCTGATAAGTTCCTGGTAAAAGGGTTTGCCCTGGTGCTCGGCATAATGCCTGGCTGCCAGTTCCGGCGTTATCCGCAGCATTTTCAGGGCCACAATCCGGTAACCTTTAAGTTCAATCCGGCTGATGATAGCGCCGGTGAGGCCCCGTTCTACCCCTTCGGGTTTAATCATGGCAAAGGTGCGTTCCACTACCATACTCCTTTCAAACAGTGGAGGTAAGTTAATTTAATCAGCATGTCCTTATTGGGACCGCTGCCTTTGGTACTTTCAACTCCTGTCCCGCCGGTAGCTGCCGGTTGCAGGTTCTCCTTTTGCTGGTTCCCTTGCTTGTCTTCTTCCGGGTTGTGCTCCTGGTTATAGGCTTCAATAATAGCTGTAAATTCTTCGGCTTCCAGGGTTTCCTTTTCCATTAAAGCCCTGGCCACCAGGTGCAGTTCGGCCATATGCTTCTGGAGGAGTTCTTTGGCCCGGTTATAACATTCATCAATTATACGACGGGCTTCCTTGTCAATGGAAAAGGCTACTGCTTCGCTATAATTACGGTCCCGGGCTATATCCCGGCCCAGGAAGACGGTTTCTTGCTTACGGCCGAAGGTCAGGGGTCCCAGTTCATCAGACATGCCGAACTCGGTGATCATTTTGCGTACCAGTTCCGTGGCTCGCTCCAGGTCATTCTGGGCTCCCGTACTGACTTCCTTTAATACCAGGGCTTCGGCTACCCGGCCACCCAGGAGCATGGTTACCTGGTCCAGGATCTGGGACTTGGTCATATAGCGGCGATCTTCCTTGGGGAGGAGCAGGGTGTAACCACCGGCCCGCCCGCGGGGGATAATGGAGACTTTATGCAGGGGGTCGGTATGGGGCAGGTAATGGCCCAGCAGGGCGTGGCCCGCTTCGTGGAAGGCCACCAGCCTTTTTTCATAGTCGCTGATAACCCTGGATTTTTTCTCCGGGCCAGCTATGACCCGCTCAATGGAATCTTCCATCTCTTCCATGCTAATGTTACGCTTACCGCGCCGGGCAGCCAGTAAGGCTGCTTCATTAACCAGGTTGGCCAAGTCGGCCCCGGTAAAGCCCGGCGTCCGCCGCGCGAGGACATCCAGGTCCACGGTATCATCCAGGGGTTTACCGCGGACGTGGACCTTTAAAATCTCTTTCCGGCCAACTACATCGGGTACATCAACGACTATCTGGCGGTCAAAACGCCCTGGTCGTAGCAAAGCCGGGTCCAGGATATCAGGCCGGTTGGTGGCCGCGATGATAATAATCCCTTCGTTGGCATTAAAGCCGTCCATTTCTACCAGTAACTGGTTTAAAGTTTGTTCCCGCTCATCGTGACCGCCGCCCAGGCCGGCACCCCGCTGGCGACCAACGGCATCAATCTCATCAATAAAGACGATACATGGGGAATTCTTTTTGGCCTGCTCAAAGAGATCCCGCACCCGGGAAGCACCCACGCCAACAAACATTTCCACAAAATCAGAACCGCTGATGCTGAAGAAAGGTACCCCTGCTTCCCCGGCCACGGCCCGGGCCAGCAAAGTTTTCCCCGTCCCGGGAGGCCCGTAAAGGAGGACACCCTTGGGGATGCGCGCCCCCAGTTCATTAAACTTGCGCGGGTTTTTGAGGAACTCCACGACTTCTTCTAATTCCTCTTTAGCCTCATCGGCGCCGGCGACGTCGCTAAAGGTGACCTTGCGTTTTTCATCGGTATGCAACCGCGCCCGGCTCTTGCCAAACTGCATCACCCGCGAGCCGCCACCCTGGGTCTGCTGCATCATAAAGAATACCAGGCCCACCAGCAGGAGAATCGGCAACAGGCTTCCGAGTAAGTTCGTCCACCAGGGCGGTTGAGGCGGCAGCTGGGTCCTGGTGACAACCCCTTTACTGGTTAAACGATCGGTTAAGGCGGCTGAAGCCGGGACATTGACTGTAAACCGGGCATTATCTTTCAGGACGCCATCGACTTTAATAATATTATCATGGGGTGTTAAAGTAACTTCCAGAACCTGACCCTGATCTACTGCCTGGTAAAAGCGGGTCAAATCCCACTCTTCTACAGTCTTCTCCACCGGCGTCGACAACCTGATGATGGAAACTGCCAGTAGTACTATGAGCAGATATACGGCCAGGTTCTTAAAAATTCGATTCAACGGGTCACCCTCCTCTTACCCCGCCCTGCATCTTATAGCTATATATTGTAGCATACGGAAAATATGATTGCAATTTAACTTTATATTTTTATTTTATGGCCAGGGTTCCAGCTGCAGGTGCAGGGCCAGGCGCGTTGCCGGCGTAATTTTGAAATCATCGGCCAGGCGCAAACCGGCCACCCAGGCAATACGCCGGCCGCTTATAACCAGGGGTACCAGGTGACGCCTGGCCGCGGGTAAATGAATGTCGCTGAAAAAATCCTGGAGTTTCTTGTTACCGGCAAGACCCAGGGGCCGGAAATAATCCCCTGGCTGCCAGTTACGTACCACCAGGGGCTTTTCTAATTTATCCCAGTCCAGCCAGGCCTCATCCTCCCTGCCCTTAAAAGTGGCGGGCGGCTCTCCAAGCCCGGCGCGGATAGCCTGTCCTACTTCCGGTAAAGGCGTTAACCCCGGTACCTGCAGCGGGTAGGAAAAAGTTATGGCCCGGGGCCCCTCTGCCGGGACCAGCAGGATTAATTCCGTCCCCCTGGCCTCTACCCTTAAATGCCCTGGCCAGGTAATGGTGCCATCCCGGGAAGCCATTTCCCGGGCCCCTTCCACCTGGTTGAAGCTCACCTTTCTTCCCAGGGAGGCAGCCGCCAGGCGCAGAACCCGGCGCTGGATTCCCGGAGCCAGGGATAGCCATTCCTCCCGGTCCAGGGCCAGATAGCCCGGTTCCTGGCGTATTTTTATCCTGGCAAAGGCTTCCTGGGCAAGATTAGCCAGGATCTCTTCTTCCTCCTGCAGAATAACGGCGGTCCGGCTTAGGGTCCTGACAATGGCCGGGTTAAATTCCCGGGCCAGGAAGGGCAATAACTGGTGCCGGATTTTATTACGCCTCAAAGTGGTGTCCCAATTCGTAAAGTCCTGGCGGGGTTCAAGGCCCTGCTGGCGACAGTAGGCCTCTATTTCTGCCCGGGAAATAAAAAGCAACGGCCTGATAACCTGGCCGCGCTGGGGCACCATGGCTTTAAGCCCTGTCAGGCCACTCCCCCGCAGGAGATTTAATAAAACCGTTTCGGCCTGGTCATCGGCCTGGTGGCCAACGGCAATTTTACTGGCCCCCACCGCAGTGGCCACTTCCAGGAGAAAGCGGTAACGTACTTCCCGGGCTGCTTCCTCCAGGGACAGGCGGTGCTCCTGCTGGTAAGCAGCCACATCCCGGCTGGCTATGGTCACCGGCAGGCCCCATCTCCTGGCCAGGTTACGAACATATTCGGCATCGGCAGCCGCCTCCGGGCGTAACCCGTGATTTAAATGGGCAACATGCAGGGTATGGCCAAATTCCTCCTGTAAAGCCCGCAGGCTGTGCAGCAGGGCCAGAGAATCCGGCCCCCCGGAAACCCCTACCACTACTTTATCCCCTGGTACCAGGAGGCCGTATCTCCGGACTGTCTGCCGGACCCGGTCCAGCATAAAGGTCCACCTTCAAAGGTCATCATATTGCCTTTATTTCGGCATGACGGTCCTTTTTCCTGCTTCTTCTGGTGAGTTTTTCCTTAAATAATATCCTTTATACGCCATTCCTTTCCATCCTGGCTACTATAACCGTCATATCATCCCGGGGCTTGCCGTCAACGAGGGCCCGCGCCTGTTTTAATAAACGGTCGGCTATTTCCTGGGGCCGGGCATCGCCTACCCGCTGTAAAGCTTTAGCCAGCCATCTTTCCTTTTCGTTTATGTCCCGGTGGGCTTCCAGGATACCGTCGCTAACCATGACCAGTAAATCACCATCCTGCAACTCTTCCCGGAGGGGTTCCACCTGCAGGTCTTCCAGGATTCCTGCCGGTAAAGAGTGGCTGCTCAGGGTTTTTACCTGGCCATCCCGCTGGATGAAGGTAGGGCATGCTCCCAGTTTATAAAATTCAGCCGTACCGGTGCCACAGTTAATTAAAGCCAGGTCACAGGTAGTAAAGCTCTCTTTAGGCGATCTTAACAGCAGGATCATGTTGATGGTCCGCAGGGCCATTTCCGGGGTAAAGCCGGCCGCCAGCAAGTCCCGGACCAATTCGATGGCCGTAGCGCTTGTTTCAGCAGCCTCCCGCCCGGCACCCATACCATCTCCCAGGACCAGCAGTTGCCTCCCGGGTTCAAGGAGGCCTGCCAGACAGGTGTCACCGGAAACCTCTGCCTGGTAGCGGGGAGCAGCCGCCGTCCCGACGGTTACCTGCCATAAAGGCAGTTCCTCCCCTGCCCCTACCCCGGCCCCTGTGTTTGGTCCCCCGTTAACCAGCATTGCTGCCAGGGCTTCAAAGGTGGCTGCCAGCCAGTTATTCAAGCCGTCTTCTGGCGGACGTACCTGCATTTTACTGGCCTCACCTGTTAACGCTGCCAGGAGTTCCCGGCAACGGCCGCAACGTGAGGACAGCCATTCAGGTATATCGGCAGTAGTCAGGGAACCGTGGCTTCCCTTTTGTAATAATTCCTGCAGCAGGGTTACCATTTGCTCGCCTTCCAGTTCCCAGCACACCTTGCCGGCCGGGCAACCGCGGCAGGTGGCCCTGGCTACCTGGCGCACGGTAACCATGGGACTTTCCTTAAAGCCGGTAAATTTAAGACTCCGGGCCAGGCTTTTTAAGGCCGTCTTTAATCTCTCTTGCCGGCCATGGCCCTCCTGCACCGCCGGCATGGTTACCGGTGCCGCCAGGAATCTTTGCAGGTAATTGATCAGGAAAGAGGGGGTGGCTGCCAGGGCCAGAGCCACCAGACCACCTTCCTTTAAAGCCGCCAGGGCACTATCCTGCCCAAGGAAATAGCTGGCTAAAAGCAGGTGGGCCAGCAGGAAGCCGCTGACAACCCCCGGCTTGCCCAGGCTTTTCAGGGAACCGGCAATTAAACCGGCAAAGGCGAGTAAACCTGCCAGGGCCGGCGTTACCACCTGGGAGAGACTGGGCAAAAAGCCGACCGCCGCCCCGGCCGCCGCCCCGGTCCCCGGCCCGCCAGCCAGGGACGCCAGCAGGAGGATATAGCGGCTAATGAGGCCCTGCAGGGAAAGGCCAAAGAGCTGCCATCCCTGCAGGCCCAGGAGTACCCCTGCGAGAAAGAGGCCTCCGCCAAGGAGACGCTCTTCCTGGCGCGTGGTCATGGTTGCTTCGAGAAAAGCGAGACTTAATCCCCAGGCCAGGAGGGCCTCAAAGATCACCTGGACCCAGCCATAAAAGGATGGTTGCCAGAGGGTAAGGCTTAATCCCCTGACCAGGATAATGGTCACCGGGGCCAGGGTGGCCTGGGTCAAGATACTGCCCCGGCGCAAACCAGGATAAAGGGTAAAAATTAGTCCCAGCAATAAAAAGAGGAGCAGGCGGCTGTAGGCCGGAGCAGGGCTGCTGAACCAGCTGCCGGCCATGCTGATCAAGGCCACTGGCCAGAGGAGGCGCGACCGCCGGACAGCGGCGGTAATAACTGCCGCCGGTCCAAAAGGGAAAAGTTCCTCCAGCAAAGCCCCCCGCGCCAGGCAAAACGCCGCCACCAGGAAAAGAAAGTCGAGGCCCAGGCGGGTTGCTACCGTTAGTTCGACTTCCCGCCGGTAAGGATGGACTCCAGGTTGGCCGGACATAAAACCACCGCCTTTACCATTACCTGGCAATTATTATACGCCATTTTACGCTAAAATCTTGTCATCTTCAGGCAACGGCGGTGGACAATCTTTCGACACTAAAAAAACCACCCTCATTTTTCAGGGTGGTTTTACTGGTGGCCCGTAGGGGATTCGAACCCCTGTTACCGGCTTGAAAGACCGGTGTCTTAACCCCTTGACTAACGGGCCAGATCATAAAAATGGTAGCGGTGGTAGGATTCGAACCTACGACACTGCGGGTATGAACCGCATGCTCTGACCAGCTGAGCTACACCGCCATGCAGAAGATATTATGCCTGAAGCTTGCCCTTTTGTCAAGGGGTAGGCCTCAATTCAGCATTAACCGGGCGCCGGCAGCCAGGAGTACCAGGCCGGCAGCCTTCCACCAGGTAAAGGGCATTTTATCCAGGCCAAATAAGCCAAAGTGATCAATTAGCAGGGCGGTAGATACCTGGCCGACAATAATAGCCGTAGTGGCCAGGGCTACACCTACCCTGGGGATACTAGCCACTACCCCGTAAGTAATGAGGACGCCGATTAGGCCCCCCAGCCAGAGGTACCAGGGGCAGTGGATCAGCTTACTCAAACTGCCGTCGCTTAAAGGGGTAAAAAGAAGGATAATCACTACCAGGGTGGCCGTGAGGTGAACAACCAGGGTGGCCTGGAGGAGGCCAATAATTTTGCCCAGGGCTGAATTGAGGGAGCCCTGAAAGGCCATGGCTATACCTGAAACAAGGGCCATTAAAAGCGCTAACCACATAAAATGACTTCCCCTGCCCTTTAGTTTGTTTCCCGGATTAATGTACCCCTAACCCCGGCCGGCTAAACCCATGGTACAAGTTACCAGAAGGGAAGTGTCTGTAAAGGATAACGGTTCCTGGGAATACTATATGGAGCGCTAGTTTCCATATGGGTCTTCTCTGATGGGGTGATAGCCTCAATGAACGGTTCCTCTAGAATCTGCTATTGTGAGGAAGAGATATTGCAGCGCAGGCTCTCATGGCTCCTGTTTTTCCTGGCCTTCTTTTTCTCTATAATGTTAACGGGGGCGCCGGTAGCGGCCGGAGCCCCCGGACCCTGCCCCTGCTCCGGCGAAGAGCGGTTGTTGAGGTTGACAGACCCCCCCATGCGAGGGCTGGACGTCAGCGACCTCCAGCTGCGCCTGGCGCAACTGGGCTATTATATCGGCCCCCTCAATGGCGTTTATGACGGTGCCACCAACCGGGCTGTCGTTAACTTCCAGAAAGACCGGGGGCTAACCCCCCGGGGCCAGGTAGGCCCGGCAACCTGGCTGGCCCTGGCCCAGGGTGCCTCAATCTCCAGCAACGCTTCCGGAAAGGCCCCGCCGGAGGGTAAAAACCTTAAAGTTATCGTCGATACCGGCCGCCTGGTCCTTACCATCCTGGTAGAGGGCCAGGTCTTCCGCCAGTACCCCGTAGCCATCGGCAAATATACCAGCCCTTCGCCCGTCGGGGAGTGGAAGATAATTGACAAAGCCTATGAAGCCGGCGGCGTCTTTGGTACCCGCTGGATGGGCCTCAATGTCCCCTGGGGCAACTACGGCATCCATGGCACCAACCGCCCCTGGTCCATTGGCTGGGCGGCGTCGGCAGGTTGCTTTCGCATGTACAACGAAGATATTGAAGAAATCTACCCCTGGCTGCCTGTAGGAACTCCGGTAGTCGTTAAAGGACCCTATACCCAGCCCACCGGTCCCCTGAAACCCGGGTACGGTTCTCCGGAAGTAGTAACCCTGCAGGCCAGGCTCCGGGAAAAGGGGTTTTACCTTTTTGGTCCTACCGACGGGGACTACGGCTTGATGACGGAGCTGGCCGTCAGGGAATTTCAACTCCACCAGGGTTTAAAGGCCACCGGAGTGGCGGATATTACTACTTTGAGGAGCCTGGGTTTTGAGGTTCCCGGTGCAAGACCTTGATGATACCCACCACCGCCCGGCGGGTATTAGCCTTAAGGCTGGCCAGCTCTTCAGGAGAAGCTCCATCTATGTGCACCCCGGCAACTACCACCACCGGTGAGTTCAAACTGGCCGCCAGGGTGGCTGCCGCTGGCCGGGCCAGTTCATCATCCTTATGGCCCAGAAGAGTTAATACCGAAGTGGTGGCACTCAAGTAGTTACCTTTTAAGCTTGGCCGTGGTAAACCCAGGGCCACGGCACCTACATGGGGCCTGGTACCGCCCATGAGGTGGGCAATATAGCCCTCCCTGGTGGCGAAAACCCGGCAAAAAATACGATAGCGGCCCCTGCCGGCCATATAAGTTAACGGCCGCAATTCCCTCTACCTCCAAAATTTACTGGTTTTGGCCATGCTCCCCGGTCCTCGCGTAACTGCCGCAGGCTTAAGCCAGCAACTATTCCTCATTAGTGGCTCCTCCCCAGCGCGGTACCAGGTCGTGAGGCAGTCCCAGTTGATCGAGGATTCTACCTACCAAGTGGTTGACCACTTCGTCAACGGTCCTGGGGCGGTAGTAAAAGGCGGGCATGGGTGGCATAATGACTACCCCCAGGCGGGCCAGGGACAACATATTTTCCAGGTGAATGGCGTTTAACGGGGTCTCCCGGGGGACCAGGATGAGCCGGCGCCCTTCCTTCAGGGTGACATCAGCCACCCGCATAATGAGGTTGGCTGCGTAGCCATGGGCAATACCGGCCAGGGTTTTCATACTGCAAGGGATGATCACCATCCCCTGGTGCTGGAATGAACCGCTGGCCACAGCGGCCGCCAGGTCGTTTTCCTGGTAACAACAGGCGGCGAGGGACTGGACAGCTTCAACTCCCATCCCCGTCTCCAGGCGCAGGGTTTCCCCGGCCCAGTGGCTTAAAATTAAATGTACCTCAACCCCTGCCTCTTTTAAGGCCTCCAGGAGCCTGACGGCATATACTGCCCCCGTTGCTCCCGTAACTGCTACTACCAGTCTCATGCCAGTTTCTCCCCTCTAGCCCGGGCCAGCAGTAAACCCCAGAGGAGGTCAGTCTCGCTAACCACCAGCTTGCCTGCGGCCAGTCCGGCGAGGATTATTTCCAGGATGGTGACGCCGGCGACAATTATATCTGCCCGCTCCGGCTGGAGGCCGGGAAGCTGCCGCCTCTCAACCAGGGTCATGGCCGTTAGAACCCGGCGCCAGCTTTTAACTTGTTCAGCAGTTAAGACCATACCATGAACCAGTTCCGGTTGGTAGCGCTCCAGGCCCAGTTCCAAGGCTGCAACGGTGGTTATGGTCCCGCCGGTACCAATAATTTGTCCCGGCCGTGCTTTTCGCGCCCGGGCGAGAACGGGAGCAAGCACCGTCTCCATAGCCACCCTTGGCATGGCCGTTTCAGTAGCCCGCACGGCACCAACCTTAACGCTTACCAGTTGCAGTCCGGCTTCCTCCTGCCAGCTGAGTTCCGTACTGCCGCCACCGATATCGATTACCAGGGGATTGAAAGCCGGCTCCTTAAGGCCTGCCAGGGCGCCCTGGTAGGCTAGGCGGGCTTCCGTATGCCCATCGATAATAATTAAATCCAACCCGGCCTCCCCTGCCACCCCGGCCTGCAAAAGTTCCGGGTTACGGGCCTCCCGGGCAGCACTGGTAGCAACACAAACCAGGTCCTGGGGCTGGTAATCCCGGGCCAAGGCGGCCAGCTCGGCGACGGCGGCCACTGTCCGCTCTACGGCTGCCCTTTGTAACCACCCATCCGCCGCCCCGGCCAGCAGCCTGGTGCTGCGGAGTGCGGCCCGGAGGGGCTGTACGGAGGCACCTTGCACCTCGCCAACCAGGAGGCGGACGGAGTTAGAACCAATATCCAGGGCTGCATAGCATGTCATTCCGGCTCACCTGCGCAATAAAGGGCACCTGTAGGGTGCCCGGATGAATTGACTTATATAATTTTAAAAAAATAAAGTCCTAAAAACCGCGTGCCCCCCGGCCGCCACGCTTGGCCTCTGTGTGCCGTTTGAGATCCTGTAAACGCTCGTCGCTTTCCTTCAGGAAACGGGCCAATTTGTCCTCAAAGGAAGATGCCGCAGCAGCCCGGTTGTGGCGGTGGCTGCGCCGGTTTTCGTCATAATTGGGATCGGCCCTCTTTATGGAAAGGCCGATTTTGCCCTTTTCGTCAATATTGATGACCTTAACCTTTACCCGGTCCTTTTCTTTAATAAAATCCTTGACATCTTTTACGTAGGTGTCGGCTACCTCGGAAATATGGACCAGCCCCGTCAGGCCGCCGGGCAATTCTACAAAGGCACCGAACTTGGTGATCCCGCTGACCACTCCTTCCACTACGGTGCCTACGGCAATGGACATACGAATGTTATTCCTCCTGTTTTCGTTTAAAGCTACTCCCATTATATGCAAGAGTTAAGAAATTTGTCAATAACCTGGAGGAATTTTAATCACGAAATTCATGGCCCGGCTGAGGAGGAATATAGGGCCTTACCTGGCCCGGTACCGCCGGTATAATTACTGTTTCCCCGGGTTTTACCAGACCCAGTTCTTCCCGGGCCATCCGCTCAATGTAACTATCGTTATTGAGCTCTTTAATCTGCTCCCGGAGGCGGTTGCCTTCGGCCAGCAAAGCCGCCTTCTGCTCCTGGCAGGCCTTAATCTGGAGGTTGGTCTGGTACAGGGCCAGGCCTACATGGGCAAAGGAGTATAAAAGGTAGATTGCCAGGACACTAACTACTATACCCGGCCAGTTCCAGCGTCTTTTGGGAAATGGCACTACCTTACCCATCTTCTTCACCTGCAAATATGCTTAAGGAGTCGCCGGGCAGGACAATTACCACCTGGTAACCCTTGGTCCGGGCCCGGTGGTAAAGGGTAGCCACGCTGCTGGCACTCAAGTTCAGGCGGCGTGCTACTTCTTCATTGCTGAGGCCCATCTCTTTCAGGGCCACCACCTGGCGTTCCCGGAAGCTCAGCTTTTCTGCGCCACGAATTTCAATCTGCACGCCATCTTCCCCATGTTTGTCCACAATTTATGCACATATTGTGGACAACTATTGGACAAAATTTATAATTCGCCCTTCCTGAAAAAAATCCTCCTGGTGGGAGAAAAATAATTAACCTTTCACCCCGCCGGGAGGACCGCCGGGGTGGTGGCGCCGCAGGAAAAGTCTTAAAGCTGCAAAAGGGAACGTTAAACAACTAAAAACCATGCTCCCTGGAATAATGACAACCAGAACTGTCTGCCTTAAAAAGCGGCGGCCAACGGCCATCATCCTGGCCAGCAAACGCCCGCCGGTGTATAACCGGCGGCGCATGCCCCGGCTTAAGAAACCGGCATACAGGATGGTCCCCAGACCCAGGGCCAGGAAAACATAAGCCCGTACCTCACCCCAGTTAATGAACATCAGCAAAGTAAAGGTTAAAGCAGTAAAGATTAACCAGAACAGGGCATCACCCATATGGGTGCGCAACCGTTTCGGCCGCCAAAAATAGCGGCCGACGCGGTAGCAATCAAAGCCGAAGGCCAGCAAAAGCCCTGCCCCGCACAGGGCCAGAAATATCTGCCACTGTTCCAGTACAGGGATCATTTAAGCAGGCGCTGGAGCAAGCCCTTACCCCTGGCGCCCTTTCCCTCGCTGTAGCTAAGATTATTTACCGTACCACTGGCCTCGAGATTACCTGTCTCCAAGCTCAAATTGCTGATATTAAAATCTTTTCCCCTTAGAGCCAGTAGCCCCATGGTTGTTTCCAGCAGTATTTCTTCTTCATCGTAATTAAGGACCTGGAGGACACCGCTGATAACGAGTTTTTCCCGGTTGATAATGGTGAGCTGGTGCTGCCCGTCAGCCATTACGCCATCCCCCCTCTCCTTTATTTTTATGAAGGAGAGGGGTAAAAAAGTAATAAAAAGAGCTGGCCGGCTACCAGGCCTTGACCAGCTCCACATCCTTAAAGAAGTATTTAATAATCTCCTGGGGTGATTTGCCCTGTTCAGCCAGGGCTTTGGCCCCCCATTGACTCATACCGACGCCGTGGCCGTAACCCTCGCCCTTAAAGGTCACCCGGCCGTTACCGGTGGTTATACCTGTGAGCAGGGTTGAACGCAGGCGGTCACTGCCCAGGGCGAGGCGCAGGGCCGAGGCATCGACAGTTAACTTCCCGACCTTTAACTGGGTAGCCCGGCCTGAAGGGCCTTTGGCGGCAATACTTACCGCCGTAATAGTTCCCGGGTCCTGGCCGGTAACTTTTCTTACTGCCGCAGCCACCTCGGCGGTATTGAAGGTGGCCGTCCAGCTTTTATTCTCCGGCGTGGTTATGGCCATTCCAGGGTCGGGAACACTCTGGATGTAAGGTGCCGGTTCCCGCCGGAAATTTAATCCCTCCACTGCTGAAGCAGCCGTCCGGGGGCCGCCGGAAGCATGAAACCAGGCATTGATGTAGTTCCCTTTATACTTGATAACCTGGCCGCGGGTCATTTCTACCGCCCGGCGGACATTATCGTTGACCCTGGCAGGGTTGTAGGCCTGGAACTCTTCCACGCTGGTGGAGGCATCGGTACCGTGGGCCTTGACCCCGCCTTCCTGGATCTTTTTCATGGTAAAGGTCCGGGCGAGTATTGCCTGGGCCGCCAGGGCGTTAAGGGGCCAGCTTGGCTCCATTTCCGCTGCTACTACGGCGGGCAGGTATTCTTCTATTTTTAGCCTTTTAACCTCGCCGGTCTGGTTAACATAAAGAGAGAGGGTGGGTTCCTGGACTGCCGGTCGCCTTGCCGGGGCCCGGCAACCTGCTAAAACCTGGCTTAAGAACAACAGCCCTACCATACTTGCTATCACTTTACGCCTTAACGCCATGTTTGTCCCTGCCTTTAAGGTTTTACCCAGCACTGACGTTTCAGTTTTACCTTAGTATAAGCAGGAAGCCTGCATGGCTATGCATCCGGTGGTATAGTTGCCAGGGGCCGGTTAAGGCTCGCCGGGCCTGGTTTTGCCTTCAGCCAGGACCCGGTAAGTTTCTTTAGCCCGGTCGGCAGCTATACTTTCCGGTGTGGCCAGGATCTCTACCGTCTGCCAGCGGTTGCCCAGCTTTAAGGTTAAAATGTCACCGGGTTTTACATCTGTACCGGCCTTGGCTGGCCGGCGGTTGACCTCTACCCCGCCACCATCACATACTTCCTTGGCCAGGGTCCGCCTCTTGATTAACCGGGAGACCTTTAAAAACTTATCCAGGCGCATAAGGTACCTCCAAACAGAAAATCAGGCGTATTGCCTGATTTTCCCTTTTACCTGCTTATTTGGCTACAGCTTCCCTCAAAGCCTTGCCGGCTTTGAAAACCGGTACCCGCGTGGCTGCGATTTCGATTTCCTCACCGGTGCGGGGGTTACGCCCTACCCGGGCGGCCCTTTCCTTGATCTCAAAGGTACCAAAGCCTACAAGCTGCACCTTATCGCCCTGGGCCAGGGCTTCTTCGATACTGGCTAATACGGCGCTGACTACCTTTTCGGCGTCTTTTTTGGTCAGGTCGGTTTTTTCAGCCACGCTGGCCACTAAATCCATTTTGTTCACTTATGATCCCTCCTGCCTATCAGTTGCCCTTGTTCACTTTTATTCGCTATAATTCAACAATCTCCTGCATTACCTCTTATTTTCCTGGAATTTTTTTCGCTTCTTCCCACAAAGCATCCATCTCCGCCAGAGAAAGCCTTCCCATATCCAGTCCTTTTTGCCGGGCCTTCCTCTCTATATACTGAAAACGCTGCATAAATTTGGCAACGGTAGCCTGTAAAGCAGCTTCTGGCTCCACCCCGAGCCAGCGGGCCAGGTTCACTAAGGCAAAAAGGACATCTCCCACTTCAGCGGCCTGTTCCCGGCGCTCTTCCCCGGCCACAGCTTCTTTTAATTCCTCCAGCTCTTCCTCTACTTTGGCCCAAACGCCGGTCACGTCACTCCAGTCAAAACCCACCCGGGCTGCCTGCTCCTGGACCTTCAGGGCCTTCATGAGGGCTGGCAGCCCCCGGGGCACACTTAATACCGAAGGTTCCCCCTCCCCATTACTTTTCTTTTCGGCTGCCTTGATCTGATCCCAGCGGGCCAGCACCTCCCCGGCTGTATTTAAAATAGCCGTACCAAAAACATGGGGATGACGGCGGCGCATCTTGGCACAGATAGCTTCCAGGCAGTCGGCCAGGGTAAAGTCGCCGTTTTCCTCGGCCAGCCGGGCATGGAAAACCACCTGTAGCAGTAAGTCTCCCAACTCCTCACACAGTTTATGCATATCGCCGGTATCAATGGCTTCCAGGACTTCATAGGCTTCTTCAATAAGGTAACGTTTAAGAGACTGGTGAGTCTGTTCCCGGTCCCAGGGGCAACCTCCCTCGCCGCGTAGCCTGGCCATAATAGCTTTGAGTCCCGCCAGTGTCCGGTCCCGGCCCTCCGGGTAAGGGGGCAGGTAAATGCTGGTGAGATGATCGATCCAGGGCAGGCGGTCGATGGCATAGAGTGGTACCGTTGCCACCCGTTCTTCCCCGGTCAGGCCGGCGCCCCGGACCACCGTTACCGGATATTCATCCGGGTAAAGGCCCATAAGGGTCAACTTGGTGTCGGACGCTATCCTCTGGTTGTAAACCTGGGTGAGTATCAGCCCCAGCCCGGGATCCAGCCCATCTAACGTAAAAGTCAGGGCATCGGTAACAGTTAAGCCCCGGGTGGGGTCAAGGTGCAGGGTGGCATACAGGGCGTCCAGGCAGCTCATGGCCGGTATTACCCGGGTGTCTACCCCGGCTCCGGGGGCAGCTTCCAGGAGCAGGGTTACACTCCTTTCGGCTACCAGGGGGTGACCCGGTACGACGTAGGCCAGCTCTTTATCCCTGGCCTCCCCGAGTAAGGTAGCAACAATCCGCCGGTAAAGCTCCTCAAAATCTCCTGCCTGCTCATAATAACTATCAAAGCTCTCCCACTGTAATCCTCGCTCTTTTAAAGCCGCTACTGCCGGGTGCCGGGCCGTCCGCAGGTAGATCTTGTCCACTCCTGGCAGGGCCGCCAGGACCGCCGGCGGCACCTGGGCCGGGTCACCGGGCCCCATGCCGGCGATAATAACCTTGCCTGCCATCTACCTCGCCTCACAGGAAAAGAGTACCGTTTTATTGTACCACAACATCCGGCTAAAAAGAAAGCGGCGCCGGGGCGCCGCTGTTATTGTTCCATTTGTTTGGCCAGGAAGCCTGCCGCCGTCTCGGCCAGCTTCAGCTCCATATCCCCCATTTTCACCCCTGGCTCCCGGGAGCAGATAATTACCGCCCCGATGGGATCACCCTCGGCAATTATGGGAGCAATAACTTCGGCCGTAAATTTATAGGCCTCTCCTTCACCGTCAATGGGGAACAGGTCTTCCGTTGGGGAGTTAATTAGCACAGGTTTACGGTCTTCCATGACCTTTTCTACTGCTGGCCCAATGGGTTTATCCAGGAATTCCTTTTTGGGGGCACCGGCTACCGCAATAATGTTGTCCCGGTCAGCAATACAGGCTATATGCCCGATGGCTTCATGGAGCGAATCTGCATATTCCTTGGCAAAATCTCCCAGTTCACCAATAGGCGAGTATTTTTTTAAAATTACCTCGCCTTCACGGTCAACGAAGATTTCCAGTGGATCACCTTCGCGAATCCGCAAGGTGCGTCTGATTTCCTTGGGTATTACCACACGTCCTAGATCGTCAATACGCCGTACAATGCCTGTTGCTTTCACTGCTGTCTATCCCCCCTTTACCCTTTTTCCGGGTAACCCTTTCAAGGATTAGCTTTCACTGTTAGTATATAATCCATCCAGATGGTTTATTCATTTTTTCCCTGCCTTTTCTAGAACTGGTACCATGGATAAAATCCGGCTTCCGGGCAAAAACTAAACATTTATGGCAAGAGCGGTACGAACTATATGCCACTTCGCACCGCCCTATTAGAAAAATTAAATTTTCGGCTGTAGAAACCAGGTTGAGAACTACCAGGGCGGCCAGCATAATACAGCATATAATAATCCCCTTTAGCCTGCCGCTTCAGCGACCAGGTATTTAATCCTAGTCAGGACATCTTCCAGTAAAGCCAGCAACCCCTGCTGGTCCAGGCCCCCCGTCCGCACCCTGATGGTCAAACCGCCGGCAGAAGAAAAGGAGAGCTTGCGGGGAAAATACTGGGTCAGCTGCAGCAGCCTTTCGCCCCGCAGGGCGTGATGCTGGCCCAAACTCAATTCTACTTCCCTGCCCTTCTGGTGCACACTGGTTACGCCAACTTCCTGGGCCAGGAGGCGCACCCGGGTCAGGCTTAAAAGATTTTGCGCCTCTACCGGTGGCCGGCCATAGCGGTCTTCCATTTCGCTGGCAATATCTTCGACTTCGTTTAAATCCCTGGCCGCCGTCAGGCGGTGGTAGATTTCCATCTTCAAGGCAGCATCGGGGATATACTCGTCGCTCAAGAAAGTATCCACCGTTAATTCCACGGGGGCCGCCG
Organism: Moorella mulderi DSM 14980; assembly: GCF_001594015.1. GTDB lineage: Bacteria > Bacillota > DSM-521 > Neomoorellales > Neomoorellaceae > Neomoorella > Neomoorella mulderi. Next base: position 530,710 of record NZ_LTBC01000001.1, on the reverse strand, counting down.
GGGAGGCTGCCACCGGTCTCATTTCCGGCAGGGCTTCGCCTCGCTGGCGTTTTAATTTTTGCACGGCTTCCTCCAGGAGCTGGCAGTAGAGGTCAAAGCCTACGGCCAGCATGTGCCCATGTTGTTCGGGTCCCAGGAGGTTCCCTGCGCCCCGGATCTGCAGGTCCCTGAGGGCAATTTTATACCCCGAGCCAAAGGCCGTAAATTCCCGGATGGCAGCCAGGCGCTTTTCGGCCACTTCACCCAGGACTTTGTCCGGCCGGTAGGTGAAATAGGCATAGGCCAGGCGGTTGGTCCGGCCAACCCGGCCGCGGAGCTGGTAAAGCTGGGCCAGGCCGAAACTATCGCTCTCGTCAACAATGAGGGTGTTGACATTGGGGATATCGAGGCCGTTTTCCACAATGGTGGTACAGACCAGCACATCGTAACGGCCTTCGATAAAGTCCAGCATGACCTTTTCCAGTTCCCTTTCCTCCATCTGGCCGTGGCCTACCCCCACCCGGGCTTCCGGTACCAGCTGCTGGACGTGATAGGCGAAGCGGTCAATATCTGCCACCCGGTTGTGAACAAAGTAAACCTGGCCGCCGCGGTCCAGTTCCCTGCGGATGGCCTCCCGTACCAGCTCCGGGCTGTACTCCACCACATAGGTCTGGACGGGAAAGCGGTCTTCCGGCGGCGTTTCAATCAGGCTCATGTTGCGGACGCCGGCCAGGGCCATGTGCAGGGTGCGGGGAATGGGGGTGGCCGTCATGGTCAGGACATCAACGCTGTAACGCATTTTCTTTAACTTTTCTTTATGAGCCACGCCAAAGCGCTGTTCCTCATCAATGATGACCAGGCCCAGGTCCTTGAAGGAGACATCACCGGACAACAGGCGGTGGGTGCCAATGACAATATCCACTTCACCCCTTTTTAAAGCCTTAACAACCCGTTTTTGCTCCCCTAGGGAACAAAAACGACTTAGGACGGCTATCTTTACCGGGAAAGGCGCAAAGCGCGACTTAAAGGTATTATAATGCTGCTGGGCGAGGATGGTTGTCGGCACCAGGACGGCCACCTGCTTGCCGTCCATGACAGCTTTAAAGGTTGCCCGCATGGCTACCTCCGTCTTGCCATAACCGACATCGCCGCAGAGGAGGCGGTCCATGGGCCTGGGTTTCTCCATATCCGCCTTGACTTCAGCGATGGCCTTGAGCTGGTCCGGCGTCTCTGTGTAGGGAAAGGCTTCTTCAAATTCCCGCTGCCAGGGCGTATCGGGCGAAAAGGCATACCCTGGGATGGCCTCTCGTTTGGCATAGAGTTCCAGCAATTCCTCGGCCATGGCCTGGACAGCTTCCTGGACCCGGCTCTTGACCTTATGCCATTCATTGCCTCCCAGGCGGTACAGGCGGGGCACATGACCTTCAGCCCCGACGTATTTTTGTACCAGGGAAACCTGATCAATGGGTACATAGAGGCGGTCCTGGCCGGCGTATTGGATGAGGAGGTAGTCCTTTTTGACCCCTCCCACCTCCAGTTGCTTCAGGCCCAGGTACCGGCCAATACCGTGGTGGACATGGACGACGTAATCACCTTCCCGGAGATCGTTAAAAGAGGTGATTTTGCTGCCTTCCCTGGCCACCTTAGGCCGGCGCGGCCTTTTAACCCCGCCATAAATTTCCGTGTCCCCCAGGACGGCCAGCCGCATTTCGGGCCAGGAAAAGCCCTGGCGCAGGCGTCCCGGCACAATGAGTACCTGCCCGCCCTCGGGAACGGCAGCCACTTCATTCAGGGCCTGGCAGGCTATACCCTGGTCAGCCAGGGCCTGGCGCAAGCCGGCCACCCGGTCCGGGTCGGCTGCCATAAGAATGGTACGGTAGCCATCCCGCCGCCAGCGGCTGAGTTCGTCAACAAGCAAATTCATCCGGCCCTGGAAGGCCGGGATGGACTGGGCGCCGACGCCGATGGCTTGCCGGGGACTGGTCCCCGGCGCCCGCCGGGGTAACAAGGAAAAGTAGAGGCGCTGGTAGCGACTGAAAAGACGCTCCAGTTCGCCCGTTTCCAGGTAGGCCTGCCCCTGGGAAGGTAAAGCCAGGCCGCCGGCCAGCATTTCAGTAAAAACCCCCAGGCGTTGCTGTTCCCGCCGGCGCATTTCTTCCTGCAAACGCGCCGGGTCATCAAGGACCACCAGGGGCGGGTGCGGGAAGTAATCGAAAAGGGTAGCCAGGCGCGGGTAAAAAAGGGCCTGGAGCTGGTCAATACCTTCCGGCCAGTCTCCCTCCTCCAGCCGGGCCATTAGATTCTGGACCCTTTCTTTTAACTCCCGGGCTGCCTGGGGCTGGCGGTTGCGCAAGGCAGTATAGGTCTGGGAAAATTCGGCCTGCAAAGCCTCCAGCCCGGCTTTGATGTCCTGGGGCGGGAGAACCTCCCGGGCCGGCCCCAGGGTTACGGCCCGCGTCTCCGCCACCGAACGCTGGGTATCCGGGTCGAAGTAACGGAGAGAATCAATTTCATCGCCAAATAATTCTAAACGTACCGGTTCCCGGGCACCCAGGGGATAGATATCAATAATGCCCCCCCGGGCGGCCAGCTGGCCGGGGGCTTCCACTACTTCCTGCCGCCGGTAACCAAGGGCGATTAACCTCTCCAGAAGAGCCTCACGGTCAATTACCTGGCCTATTTCCAGGGTCAGGAGGGCCTGCTTTAAAATCTCCGGCGGCGGCAGTTTCTGGAGCAAAGCCTCCACCGGAACCAGCAGGAGCCGTATCCGCCCGCTGACCATGTCCGTCAGGGCTTTAAGGCGCTGGCCCGCCAGTTCCGGGCTGTGGGCGTATACCTCCACCGGCAGGAGTTCCGCCGCCGGCAGATAGCCGGTGCCTGACCCCGGCCAGAAGGAATCAATGTCAGCTACCAGGCGCCCGGCCTCATCGCTTCCGGCTGTAACCACCAGGATAGGGTGGTAATCGAGGAGCATGGCTGCCAGCCACAACCCCTTTAAACCCTCTGGTAGGCCGTAGATCTGCTGCTCCGCCAGGCCCTGGTTGAAGCCCTTTACTATGCTGTGAAATTGAGAACTATCTCTGACAATTTGCAATATACCATAATTATGCATTTATACTGCACTCCAACCAGTAAGCAAGCTTTTGTTGATTAAGAAAAGGCCCTTTTTCCAGGGCCTCATCTCCGCACAACACTCCTCATCCAGTATTTATTATATTCTGCCCCTGGGAAAGAAGTCAAGTTTTATAATTTAAAAAGGAATGCAGGGTCAAAATCACCTGGTTCCAGGCCAGGTGAGCCAGGAAACCAGTAGCCAGGGCTACGTCGGCCCGGCCGGAACGAGCGTAAGCTAAAGATGCCAGCAGGCCAAAAAAGGAATGACCTGCCACGGCCGCCAGGGCCGGTTTTAATTTCGGGGGCCCCTTTGCTGGAGGTGCGCCGGCCAGTTCCCAGGCTGCTTCAGCGAGACCAAACACGCTGTGAACACCGGCCAGGGAAGTCCCTGTCAACAGGGCCAGGCCTGTCTTCAGGATTTCTTCCCCAAGGGGTCCTAATAAAGTGAGGATGGCTCTATTATTAAACCCCAGCCCCAGGAGCACGTAGTTAACCGCCCACGCTACCAGGGCTGCCATAAGGCCTACCAGCAAGGTTTTAAGAAAAATCATGGCTTAACCCCTGCAGGAGTCTCCCTGGGAGTTAGCGTTCCCTCCGGCTATTAAAACGGTTCATGGCCTCCTCGAGTCCCCCTCCTTCCAGGAGGAAACGGAGGGCCCGGGCCGCCTTCAGGAGGACCGGGCCCACCAGGGCCCAGTCGCCTTCACTGAAGGGCCGTAACACGTAGTCAACTACATTTTCCCCCTCTTGCGGCCGGCCAATACCTATTTTTAACCTTGGTATGGCCGTTGTCCCCAGGGCGGTGATAATCGACTGCAAACCGCGGTGACCGCCGGAACTGCCCCCCGGCCTGATACGCATCCGCCCCGGCGCCAGGTCCAGGTCATCGTGAACAATCACCATTTCAGCCGGGGCGATACCGTACCAGCGCGCCAGGGGGGCAACGGCCTGGCCGCTATTATTCATAAAGGTCTGGGGCTTGACCAGGAGGACCCGCCTTTCCCCTACCATCCCCCGGCCGATGAACGCCTGGTGACGGCTGGAATTAAAGTTAATTCCCAGTTCGCCGGCCAGGAGATCAAGGACCATAAAACCCGCATTGTGCCGGGTCGTTTCATAACGGGGCCCGGGATTGCCCAGGCCCACCACCATCTGCACCGGCAAATTAGCGCCCCCAACTCTAGTTATCTTCACCGGCTTATTCTGCTGCCGGCGTTTCTCCTTCTCCCGCCGGCGTCGCAGCGCCTTCTTCTGCTTCCACGGCCCGGGTAGTTACCACCGTGGCGATTACCGCCTCCGGTTCGGAAAGGATTTTTACTCCCGGCGGCGCTTTAAGGTCGGCCACCGCCAGGTGTTCTCCCACGCCAAGGTTACTGATATCAACAGTTATGCCCTCCGGCAGGTCGGCGGGCAGGCCCTCGACCTCCACCTCCCGCAGGCCGTACTGGAGGATGCCGCCTTGTTCAACACCTTTAGCTTCCCCTTCCAGGATGACCGGTACAGTAGCTCTGATTTTTTCATCCAGGGAAATCTGGTAAAGGTCCGCGTGGGTGATTACACCTTTGATGGGGTGACGCTGGACCTCCCTGATTACCGCGGCAAATTCTTTTTCTTTCCCGTTCCCGGTCACTATAACCTTAAGTAAAGCATTTTCCCCTTCCCGGGTGAGAATCCGTTCCAGTTCTTTAAGGGGAATGGCCAGAGGTATATTACCTGCTTTTTTCCCATAAATAACCCCGGGTAATTTCCCCTGCCGGCGTAAGCGCCGGGCCAACTGTTTACCAGTGTCAGGCCGCACTTCTACTACCAGTGTCTGGACTTGCATCAATCCCAACTCCTTTCACTATATTTAAGTTTAGCCTACCTGGAAACAGCATAAACCCCTTCCCGGCTGAATAAGCATGTTATAAGCCGGGAGGTGAGCAAGGATGTTTTATACCAGCAAGAAGCTCATGGGGATGCCCGTAGTCAGCCTGGCCGATGGCCACCAGCTGGGGCGCATCAAACGCCTCTTAATTGACCAGCAAAGAATGGCCATTGCTGCTTTCACCGTAGACCGTAAAGGATGGTTTAAGGAACAGCCTGTAATCCCTTACAGCCATGTCAAAAGCGTCGGTAACCATGCCGTCACCGTAGACCAGGCCAGTGCCGTGGTAAAATTAAGTTCCCTGCCGGAACTGGAGGCCCTGGCCAAACATCCCCTCCCCCTGCTTGGTGCCAGGGTTATTACGGAGGAAGGTACCGTCCTGGGTACCGTAGATGACTTTCGCTTCGACCCCCAGGACGGCAAGATTTATTACCTGGATATTAAAAGCGGCCTCCTCCATGGAACCAGGAGCCTGGAAACTGCCCAAATCATCACCTGCGGCCGGGACGCCCTGATAGCCAGGGCAGGGGCTGAAGAATCCCTGCAGAAACCCGGGGGCCTGTTAAACGTCAAATGGCAGGAAACCATCGCCAGCGCCGGCAAAGCCCTCGAGGTCGCTGGCGGGATTACCCACAGGGCAACTGAGGCCTTCAACCGTTACCGGCAACGCCTGCCCTTTGGCCGCAAAAAAAATGACGACCCGCCCACGGGGGATATGAACTAGTCGAAAAGTTTACTGACGGACAGGTCCTTGTGGATGCGAATAATGGCTTCGCCCAGGAGGGGAGCTACTGAAAGGCGACGTAACCGGGTTATTTCCTTGCTTTCCGGTACGGGAATAGTGTTACAAACGACTACTTCCTGCAGCGGCGCTGCCGCCAGGCGTTCCCTGGCCGGCCCGGAAAGTACCGGGTGGGTACAGCAGGCGTAGACGGCCCTGGCGCCATGCTCTAGTAGAGCCCTGGCCCCGAGACAAATGGTCCCCGCCGTATCGATGAGGTCATCAATCATGATGACCGTTTTATTTTTAACATCACCGATCAGATTCATAATCTCAGCCACATTGGGGGCCGGGCGCCGCTTGTCGATGATGGCAATTTCCGCCCCGATGCGTTCGGCAAAATTGCGCGCCCGGGTTACTCCCCCCAGGTCCGGGGAGACTACTACAGCCCGGTCAAAACCCTTGCTGTTGAAATAATCGGCGAGTATAGGCACTGCCGTCAGGTGGTCCACCGGGATATCGAAGAAACCCTGGATGGCCGCCGCATGGAGATCCATGGTCAATACCCGGTCAGCTCCGGCAGCGGTAATCAAGTTGGCTACCAGCTTGGCTGAGATAGGTTCTCGGGCCCGGGTCTTGCGTTCCTGGCGGGCATAGCCATAATAGGGTACCACGGCGGTAATGCGCCAGGCCGAAGCCCGCCGTAAAGCGTCAATCAAGATTAAAAGCTCCATCAGGTTGTCATTGACTGGCTCACAGGTAGGCTGGATGACAAAAACATCTTCCCCTCGTACGCTTTCATCGATGGCAATATTAATTTCACCATCGCTGAAGCGTTTAACCTTGGCCGCTCCCAGGGGTACGCCCAGGTAGGCGCCAATCTCCCGGGCCAGCTCCGGGTTAGCATTGCCGGTAACGATTTTTAAACGTGCGCTTTCTGTTTCCATTTTCTTTTTTAATAACCTCCAGGTTCCAGGGAAAAAGGTTTAACTCTGTGTTTACTTCGCTTTTTTTATCATTTTTCCTGCCTTTTTTCGTCATCTTTTTTACCCCTGGTGGGTAAATTAACCTGCCTTTCCCGGGCCAGGGCCAGGGCCCCGGCCGGTACATCCTTGGTAATGGTGGACCCGGCACCCACCAGGGCCCCGGCCCCTACCCTGACGGGGGCGACCAGGTTGGTATTGCTGCCAATAAAGGCCCCGTCTTCAATAATGGTCGGCCACTTTTGCCGGCCGTCGTAATTACAGGTGATGGTGCCGGCACCTATATTTACCCCCGTTCCCACGGTGGCATCGCCCAGGTAGGTCAGGTGCGGCACCTTGGAACCCCGGCCAATCCGCGAAGCCTTGATTTCGACAAAGTCTCCCACCTTAACGCCTGCTTCCAGGACCGTCCCCGGCCGTAAATAAGCAAAGGGGCCTACCTGGCAATCAGGGCCAATGGTGCTCCCCAGGACTACGGCGTGGATTACGGTACTGCCATCACCTACCTGGCTGTCCCGGATGGTAGTACCCGGGCCCAGGCAACACCCGGCACCAATAATAGTATGTCCCTCAAGGAAAGTGCCCGGGTATATAATGGTATCCTTTCCAATTGTCACCGTTACATCTATATAAGTTGTTTCCGGGTCAATGATTGTTACCCCGTCAAGCATAAGGGCCGTATTGATCCGGCGTCGCCAAACGGCTCCGGCTGCAGCCAGCTGGGCACGGTCATTGACCCCCAGCACCTCCTCGGCGTCCCCCGCAACCAGCGTCTGGACCAGGAGCTCCTGGCTTACGGCCAGGGCCACAACGTCGGTAAGGTAATATTCACCCTGGTCGTTATCGGGTTTTAACCGGGCCAGGGCCGGCCAGAGAAAGGCAGCAGCAAAACAATAAATACCGGTATTAATTTCATTAATTGCCTTCTCTGCCGGGGTGGCATCCCTCTCTTCGACTATACCCTTTACCTGCCCCTGCCCGTCACGAATAATGCGGCCGTAGCCGGTAGGATCAGCAACTCTGGCCGACAGGATTGTAACAGTGGCTCCCGTGGCCTGGTGGTGGTGTAAAAGCCCGCTTAAAGTAGCCGGCCTGATCAGGGGGGTATCACCGCAAAGGACCAGGACGGTAGCGGCTTCTCCTGCAGCCTGCCGGGCCTGGGCCAGGGCATGGCCGGTACCCAGTTGCTGCTCCTGGAGGGCGTATTTCTGCTCCGGGCCCAGGGCGGCTCTGACTTCCTCAGCCCCGTGGCCAATGACAATGATATTATCTTCGATGCCAGCCTGCCTGGTTGCCGCTAGGACGTGTTCTAAGAGGCTGCGGCCGGCTACCCGGTGCAGCACCTTAGGCAGCCGGGAATGCATCCGTTTTCCCTGGCCGGCGGCCAGGATAACGGCCACCGTTTCGGCCATACGATCTCCTCCAAATCATAGTTCTGCCAAAAATGGTGTTGCCTAAAATTTCATTGTTTCGTGGTGGGGGATGTTAGCCCTCTACGAAGGCTCCTTCGGCCCACTGCCCAGAACCCTCCTGGCGAGTTCCAGGTCGCTCTCTTTATCGACATCGATACCGATTTCGGGGTACGGGGAGATTATCCCTACCCCCCGGGCTCCCAGCAGGCGGGAGAAATGCTTTTCTGCTTCGGCAATGGTCAGGCGGTGGGTTAAGAACTTAACTATAAATTTAAGGCCTATCAGCCGGCTCAATGCGAGGGGGCTTTTGCGCAATCTTACCAGTTCCTGGCCCCGGCGGGCGCAGGTAAGTAAGGCCGAAGTCTTAATTAAAACCATGTTACCGCCGGTGAAGGTACCGTCGCGCAGGCGGACATAGGTGCGCTTGACGCCGGGGTAGCTGGCCTCATTGCATTCCCGGCTGACGATGGGGTAATAAAAATCGGCCGGTCGTTCCCGGCAACGGTCCAGGAAATCCCTGACTGCCTCGGGTTTCAGGAGGGGAATGTCGGCGGTAACCAGGAGCAGCCATTCGGACGCCGGCAAGGCTGCCGCCCCGTTCAAGGCGCTGTCTACCGTCGTCCTCCCGGCCGGCACCAGGGTGATATCACTGGGAAGGGCCGGGGCCAGTTCCGCCGGGCCGGCTACAACCAGGCGCCGGATACGGCCCGAAGCCAGGAGGGCTTCCACCACCCAGGCAATCATGGGCCGGGAACCAACAGGTAACAGGGCCCGGCCTTCTTTATCCCCAGCGAGGATAACAGCATCTACCTCCACCCTTAACCCCTCCCTTATGCCTTTTTACCGCTGCTGGAACGCATTTCTTCCCTGATGGCCTCCATCATCCGGTTCTCGGCATTTTCAATGTGTTCTTGGGCGAGGCGCTGGGCCAGTTCTACATTGCGGGCGGTAATGGCCTCCACCAGTTGTTTATGTTCCTCCAGGGTTTCCCGCATCCGGCCCGGCGTTCCCAGGGAAGTTGTACGAAAACGCTGGATTTGTTCCCGCAGGTTATTAATAATTTGCACCAGGCGGTCATTGCGGCTGGCCCGGTACAGGACATCATGGAACTGGGTGTCAACTTCAATCAGGGTCTCCAGGTCGTCGGCTGCCACACAATCGGCCACTTTTATTAACAGGCGCTCCAGCTCGTCTAACTCTTCTTCCGTAATGCGTTCGCAGGCCAGGGCGGCCGCCAGGGACTCCAAGGCGGAGCGAATCTCAAAAACATCGGCAATATCTTTGGTAGAAAGGTCAGCTACATAAGCTCCCTTGCGCGGGATCATGACGACAAAACCTTCCAGCTCCAGCTTGCGAATTGCTTCCCTGACGGGAGTCCGGCTGACACCCATTTCTTCCGCCAGCTGGACTTCCATGAGCCTTTCGCCGGCCTTCAACTGGCCGTTGATAATGGCTTCCCGTAGAGCTTCAAAAACTATTTCCCGTAAGGGCTTGTAGTTTTCCAGCTTCCCACTGAGCAGATTCTTCATTGTACCACCTTTCCCATTGCCATTTACCAAATATAACCTGCCCCCTCCTATAAAGTACAGGTTACCATTGTTTCCGGGTAAGTTTGCCGGAGCCGGGAAGCAATGCTAACGGCCGTCTGCCGGTCGGGAGCCACCCCAAAGACCGCCGGGCCGCTGCCGCACAGGATGGCCCGTTCCGCTCCCGCAGCCAGCAGGCGTAATTTAATGGCCTTCACTTCCGGGTACAGCCGGCAGGTAACTATCTCCAGGTCGTTACCCAGGGCCCTGACAAGCTGCTCCCGGTCCCCGGCCCTTAAGGCCGCCAGGGCCCTGTCCTCATCAGGGGGTTCCGGGTTTTGCCGGGAGGGGGCGGCATCCCAGCCCTGGTATACGGCTGCCGTGCTGACGCCAAAGGGAGGTTTCACCAGTACCAGCCAGAGCCTGGGAGCCGGCGGTAAAAGGGATAAATCTTCCCCCCGGCCCCGGCCCAGGGCCGTACCTCCCAGGACGCAAAAAGGTACATCCGACCCGAGTTTGGCCCCTTCCCGGGCGAGTTGCCCCGGTGTCAGGCCCAGGTTATACAGGTAATTAAGTCCCAGTAAAGTAGCCGCCGCATCGCTGCTGCCTCCGGCCAGGCCGGCCGCCAGGGGGATCCTCTTTTCCAGGTTAATGCGCACACCCGGAAAACCATACCGCTGCTGGAGTAAGGCCGCCGCCTGGTAGACCAGGTTGTCAGGACCGGCCGAAAGACGTGCCCCCCTGACCTCCAGGTGAATTCCTTCATAGCACCGGCTTAAGGTTAGGGTATCCTGCAGGGCAATGGCCTGGAAAATAGTGCTTAAGTTATGAAAACCATCCGGCCGGCGGCCGAGGACCTTCAGGGTCAGATTTATTTTACCATAGGCTGGCACCTTCAGGGCATCCAAAAAAGGCATCTCCCTAAAACTTTTTATTGCTAATGTAATATTAGGCATTGAGACGCTAATTCCTCTTTTGACGGCTATAGCTATTCTCACCGCAGCGATAGCCGGGTATACCAGTAATAGTCGCCATATTTCAATATTTAAATCCAGGGGAAAAGAAGGAAGGAAAAAGGTTAAGGCGAATATTTAGGCTGAAAAAGAAATACATAATTGCAAGCTGAGGAAGGAGAAACCAATGGCCAGAGAACTCTTTTTAAAGAACTATATGGAGGACTGTGTGTGGGAGCTGTTGGACCAGGTCCTGGCCCAGGACCCGGAAGCCTGCCGCTGCGACAGCTGTCGCCACGATATAGTAGCCCTGGCTTTAAACCAGTTACCGCCCCGTTATGTGGTCCGGGAAAAGGGAGTAATTTACTCCAAACTGGCCATGCTGGAAGCACAGCACCGGGCCGATATTTACCGCGCTCTTACCCAAGCCCTGATGAAGGTCAAAAAAGCCCCCCGTCACGAGCGCTGATTAATCGCGAAATTTATACCCCACACCGCGGACGGTAAGAATGTACCGCGGGTTGCTGGGGTTTTCTTCTATTTTTTCTCGCAAATGGCGGATATGGACATCGATGGTACGCGTGTCGCCGTAATATTCGCCTTCCCAGAGGCGTTCCAGTAGTGCCTCCCGGCTGAAAACCCGCCCCCGGTTTTCCGCCAGCAATTGCAGCAGCTGGTACTCCTTCAGGGTCAAGTCTACGGGCTTGCCCTTTACCGTGACCACATGGCTGGCCGGGTTAATAACCACATCCCCGATGGCCAGAATATCGTCCGGCTGGCGCTGGTTTTCTGCCGCCCGGCGTAAAATAGCGCGTACCCGGGCCACCAGCTCCCGGGGACTGAAGGGCTTGGTCAGGTAATCATCGGCGCCCAGCTCCAGCCCCAGGACCCGGTCTACCTCTTCCCGCCGAGCCGTCAGCATGAGGATGGGAGTATTGCCTCTGGCCCTCAGGCTGCGGCAGACTTCAAAGCCGTCCACCCGGGGTAACATTACATCTAAAATAATAAGATCCGGCTTTTCTGCGGCCGCCTTTTGCAGGGCTTCCGCTCCATCACTGGCCGTGACGGTGGTAAAACCCGCCTGTTGCAGGTTAAAGGATACCAGTTCCAGGATTGCCGGCTCATCATCAACAATCAGCACCTTGGGCAGTGCCATCACCACCTTCCGCGCCTATTATAGCGTAGTTAATTAAAACCCTGCAAGAGTTAGTAAACAATACAATAAAATATATGGCTACGCCGGAATCAGGTGAACGGCTTCCGGCGGGAAGGTGGCCAGGACTTCCCGGCCTGGCTGCAGGCAACCCTGGCGCAGCTGGGAAGCTCCGGCCAGGGCCACCAGAGGCAGGCCACAGTCAATTTCTACCCGGTACTGGCCCCCCTGGGGGATGATGTGCCTGATCCTCCCCCGCAACCGGTTAGCCGGGGCTTCAGCGGCAGTTACCCCCTGAATAATTATTTCTTCCGGCCGCAGGCAGGCTACCACCCGCCCACCCACGCGCGTGCCGGCCAGAATGGTCACTCCCCCTTGGAGGCGGACCTGGACGGGCCCACTGCCGTTTAAGCGTGCCTCACCCGGCAGGAGATTGGTAATGCCGACAAAGGCTGCCAGTTCCACACTGGCCGGCTGCCAGAGAATGGTCTCCGGGCGACCGCTCTGGACAATTCGTCCTCCCTGGAGGGCCGCCACCTGGTCCGCCAGGAAAGGCAGCTCGGTAAAATCGTGGGTAACAAAAACAGCCGTAATCCCCGTCTCCCGCAGGATAAAGTGCAACTCTTCCAGCAGGGCGCCCCGGGTGGGAGCATCCAGGGTGGCAAAGGGTTCATCCAGGAAAAGGACCCTCGGTTCCAGGACAAAAGCCCTGGCCAGGCTGACTCGCTGGGCTTCACCGCCGGAAAGCCGCCGTGCCGGCCGGCTCGCCAGGTGGCTGATCCGGAGGACCTCCAGCCAGTGTTCAACCCGTTCCTTTACCACCGGCCAGGGAATACCCCGGAAACGCAGGCCCACAGCCACGTTGTTAAAAACTGTAGTATCCAGTAATAATGCCTCCTGGAAAACTACCGCTAGCTGCCGGCGCCAGGATAAAGCCCGGTGGTAATCGATCTTTTGCCCGTCAAAGAAAATGTTACCGGTATCCGGCTCTTCCAACAGGGCCAGGACCTGGAGCAGGGTACTTTTGCCGGCACCGTTGGGGCCGATAAGACCCCAGACCTCTCCCCGCCCGATTTCCAGGTTATCAACCGCCAGAATCTCACGCCCACCCTTGCTGACCCGCAGTCCTTCAGCCCGGATGCTGATACCCATTGAACTTCCCCCCGTGGCAAAGGAGCAAGTTGAGCTTCTATAATAACCTTAGTAATTTTTTCCTACCGTCCGGTACAGCCCGCGTCCTCTGCTGCAAAACGGTCAGGACCGCCGTAATGCTGAAGGCCAGGCCCAGGAGGATAAAGCTCAAGGCCATGGCAATATCAAAATGCCCCCTGGACACCTCCATTACCGTGGCCGTCGTCAGGACCCGGGTCTGGTGCATGATATTGCCGCCAACCATGGAAGCTGCTCCCACCTCGGAAATAACCCCACCAAAACCGGCAATGATGGCTGCCAGGATCCCCAGGCGGGCTTCTTTGAGCAGAGTCCAGTACAGTTGCCCCGGTGACGCCCCAAGGGCCAGGACCTGGGTTTTCAGCCTGGCCGGTAATTGCTGGATGGCCGCCATGGTCAGGCCGGTAACCAGGGGGGCAGCAATAAAGGCCTGGGCAATGACCATGGCTGCCGGGGTATAAATGAGCCCCAGCCGGCCCAGGGGACCGCTGCGCCAGAGGAGGAAACTCACCCAGAGGCCGACCACCACCGGCGGCAGGCCCATCCCGGTATTGACCAGGCTGATGACCAGCCGCCGGCCGGGAAATTCCTTCAGGGCCAGGAAAGTACCCAGGGGGACCCCTATGAAAACGCTAACGGCTGTAGCCAGGCCACAAACCTTGAAGGTCAGGGCTACCACTTCCATGACCCCCGGGTCCAACCTGATTAGTAGATAGTAGGCCTGTACCAGTCCCTGCCAGACTGCTTCCACCAGTTAAGTTCTCCTCCTATTGCCCCAGGGTGTTTTCATCTTTACCGGCATCGGGGAAGAAGAGGGGCTGGCCGAATTTGTCTTTGCCAAAGTTGCCGATGACCTGCTGCGTCTCCGGGGCTACCATGAAATCTACAAAGGCTTTGGCCCCTTCGCTGTTAATGGCCATCCCCGGGAATTTATCCGGGTTTACCTGCATGACATGGTAGATATTCAGCAAGGCTTTCTCCCCCTCCACCATGATGTCAAGTTTGAGGTTCTTCTTCAGGGAGAGGTAAGTGGCCCGGTCCGTGAGGGTATAGCCACCCTTTTCGGAAGCAATATTTAAGGTCTGGCCCATGCCGGATCCGGCTTCCTGGTACCATTTGCCTTCCGGTTTAATATTAGCTGCCTGCCAGAGGTTTTTTTCCATCTTATGGGTGCCGGAATCGTCACCCCGGGAGATAAAGATGGCCTGTCTGGCGGCAATCTGCTTTAAAGCGTCCACTGCCTTTTTAGCCCCTTTAATCCCGGCCGGGTCGCCTGGTGGACCAACAATAATGAAATCATTATGCATGACCAGCTGGCGGTTAATGGCTGTCCCTTTTTTCACCAGCTCCATTTCAGCCTCCGGGGCGTGAACCAGCAAGACATCGGCATTGCCCTGGTCGCCCATGGCCAGGGCCTGTCCCGTGCCGACGGCATTGGGCTTAACGGTATAGCCGGTTTTTTGCTCAAACATGGGGATCAGGACGTCGAGTAAGCCGCTGTCCATGGTGCTGGTAGTGGTTGCCAGAATCAGGTCTTTTTTGGCCGGCACTTTAGCAGTATCCTTACTGGATGCAGGAGCGGATTGGTTGTTTTCCTGCCTGGCAGCCCGGCCACAACCCCCTGTCACGACTACCAGGAGGAAAGTCAAAGCGAGTAAGGCTCCGATACATTGCTTGATTTTTTTCATATGTATCCCTCCTCATTATGTTTGATCCAGCATAGCGGTGGTATAAAAAAGAGCTTTAACTAAAGTGACGCTGAAAAGCTGCTTCGATGGCCTCCCCTGCCTCGCGTCTAAATTGCCTGTAACGCTGCAAAAACCACTTCCCGGCGGGCGTTAATTCTGCCCCGCCTCCCGTCTCACCCCCCACCCGGGTAGAGAGGAGCCTTTCCCCCAGCCGGCCTTCCGCTTTTTTTAACTGGCCCCAGGCCTGGCGGTAGGACATGTTGAGGCTCCGGGCGGCCTGGTTAATGGAACCCCGCCGGTCAATCTCCTGCAGGAGTTCAAAGAGGCCCTCACCAAAAACATGCTCGCCATCTTCCAGCCAGAATTTATAACGTACCCGCATACTCTCCACCTCGGACAACTAACTTAATTGTAAATTTCCGAGAAAGCACGGTCAAGGTTTTTATCGTAAAAAAACTATTTGCACCTCCCGGCTTTGGGTGTACAATAGCTCCAGGTAAAGTATAATTCTTATTTCCCGGTGGGGAACCTTAATTTGGGAAAATACGTCTATAATTTATGATAGGTATTCTAAATAAAGGAGAATATATATGCGGAGAGGTTTATCCATATTTCTAGCGGCTGTTTTCATCATCCTGAACCTGGGCGGTTGCCAGACCCGCAAGGAGGCAGTTGCTACCTTTAATGAATTTAAGGGTCAGATTGCCGGCCTGGAGTTTTATGTAACCCGGCAGGCAGGTGAAGAACCCCGCCAGGTTATCAACCTTACCGACAAGCAACTGTCCCAGCGCTTTTTAAGTCTCCTCGGTCCCCTGCCAAAAATTGACCCGCCGCCTAAATCCTGGCATGGAAGCAGGGACTATCTGGCCTTTAAATACACCAGGAACGGTGAAACTGTCACCAGCAAGCAGTATCCTTACTGGCACCAGGATAATAACCCCGGTTACCTGGAACTGGAAGACGGCTGGCACCAGGTACCGGCAGAATTTGCCGTGAAACTGACTACCCTGGCCAAATACCCCGATGCCTCCAGTGACATCGACCCGGCCGATGCCGCCTTTCTAAAACAGTACGGGTGGACTATTTTCTATAAAATTAAAAGCTATAATGGCCGCCTCCCCGAAAGGTTTGTCCATGAATCCGGGGAATATCCCGTTTCCCTTTACTATGCCTATAACAATGAACTGAGTAAGGATGTGGGCCTCGATCTCAGCCCTTACCTGGGTAAAAACGTAACCGTCAACCTTTATAAAATCGAAGAGCCCCTGCCGGCCTTTATGGCTCCCCGCCAGGAGGCCAACCGGGCCGTTATTGTTAAAGACGGCCAGAAAATAGTTGGGGCCTGGCTGGACGCCGGCCCGCACCACGCCTTTGCCTGTTCCCTTAAAGGCCGGCGCCTGGAGGAAATCACCGGCAAAACCTGGGGCGAGTGGGTGGACCAGTATATCGACCATGATAACCCCCAGGAGAAGTTAATTAGCCAGATGACCCCGGAAAAGGTTATTGAGACCTATTATGAAGCCATTGACCATAAGGATCCCCGGACGGCTCATGCCACTGAAACTCGCCGGCGCCTGGTAAGCTACCTGTTCCGCAACATGGACTACAACCGCCTCTATAATTATTCCTACGCTACCAATGATGCCGACGAGATCAATAACATCACTCGGGCCAGGGTGATCCGTATCCAACCCTACCACGATCCGTCGTCAGAGCAGGCGGATGTTAAAAAATACGTGGTGGAAGTAGACATCAACGTCCGGCGTGTCATCAGCTACGACAGTGGCCGCCAGATTCGCTTTATTACCCTGCGGCGGGAAACCCCGACCACCGGCTGGCGCATTGATGATATAGGTACAGGGCCCTAAGAGGCTTCCGGTTCAGGAAAACCCGTTTTTTGCTTGCATCCGGACAGGATGTTCCCGGCTATCGTATAGCCGGGAACTGCCCCTCCCCGGGTGTTTTTTGTGTAATTATTTTGTATTCTTATTATTATATTTTATATGTATTATGTGTATTGCATACTTGGTATTGACCATTTTTTTTTCTAATGATAGATTAATATATGGAATCAATATAGGGACCAGGGGTATGGCTTAAATTTTTTGGTGAAGGAGAATGTCCATTATGCCCAAGCAACCATTTGATGGTAACACTGCAGCTGCCCATGTGGCTTATGCCATGTCTGAGGTGGCTACCATTTACCCCATCACGCCATCCTCGCCCATGGCCGAAATTGCTGATGAATGGGCCGCCTACGGCCGCAAGAACATTTTCGGTAAGACGCTGAAGGTTATCGAAATGCAGTCGGAGGCTGGTGCCGCCGGGGCTGTCCACGGTTCCCTGGTCGGTGGTGCCCTTACGACCACCTTTACTGCCTCCCAGGGTTTACTGTTGATGATCCCCAATATGTACAAGATTGCCGGTGAACTTTTGCCCACTGTTTTCCACGTAGCTGCACGGGCCCTCTCCACCCATGCCCTGTCCATTTTCGGCGACCATGCTGATGTCATGGCCGCCCGGCAGACAGGCTTTGCCATGCTGGCTTCTGCCTCGGTACAGGAAGTCATGGACCTGGGCCTGGTAGCCCACCTGGCCACCCTGAAGGCGAGAGTGCCTTTTGTCCATTTCTTTGATGGTTTCCGGACTTCCCACGAGATCCAGAAGATCGACGTCATTGAATATGAAGATATGGCCAAGCTGGTGGATTGGGAGGCCATTCGCGCTTTCCGCGCCCGGGCCTTAAATCCGGAGCATCCCCACCAGCGGGGTACGGCCCAGAATCCGGATATCTACTTCCAGCAAAGGGAAGCGGCCAACCCCTATTACCTGGCCACGCCGGGCATTGTCGCCCAGGTGATGGAGCAGGTCGGCGCCCTCACCGGTCGTTATTATCACCTCTTTGATTATGCCGGCGCCCCGGATGCGGAACGGGTCATTGTTTCCATGGGGTCGTCCTGCGAGGTCATCGAAGAAACTGTCAATTACCTGGTGGACAAGGGCGAAAAGGTCGGCCTCATCAAGGTCCGCCTCTACCGGCCCTTCTCGGCCGAGCACTTCCTTAAGGTTTTACCGGCTTCCGTGCAACGGATTGCCGTCCTAGACCGTACCAAAGAGCCCGGTGCCGCCGGCGAACCCCTCTACGAGGATGTCCGGGCGGTCCTGGCGGAAAATGGCAAGGATATCCTTGTCGTTGGCGGCCGCTACGGTCTCGGCTCCAAGGAATTTTCCCCGTCCATGGTGAAGGCCGTCTTTGACAACCTGGCGGCGGACACGCCCAGGAACCATTTCACCGTGGGTATTATCGATGATGTCACCAATACTTCCCTGGAAATCAAAGAATATATCGATACGGCACCCAAAGGGACTTTCCGCTGCAAGTTCTTTGGCCTGGGTTCCGACGGTACCGTAGGCGCCAACAAAAACTCCATTAAGATTATTAGCGATCATACCGAACTTTATGCTCAGGGTTACTTTGAATATGACGCCAAAAAATCGGGTGGTGTCACCATCTCCCACCTGCGCTTCGGGCCCCAGCCCATTAAATCATGCTATTTAATCGACCAGGCGGATCTCATCGCCTGCCATAATCCTTCCTATGTCACCCGTTATGACCTGCTGGAAGGTATTAAACCGGGCGGGATCTTCCTCCTGAACTCTCCCTGGAGCGCCGGGGAAATGGAAAGCCGGCTGCCGGCTGCCATGAAGCGGACTATTGCCGGCAAGAAACTGCGTTTCTTTAATATCGATGCGGTTAAAGTCGCCCAGGAAGTCGGCCTTGGCGGGCGCATCAACGTCATCATGCAGGTCGCCTTCTTTAAGATTGCCAATGTCATCCCGGTAGATGACGCCATGAAGTATATTAAAGACTCTATCGTCAAGACCTACGGTAAGAAAGGCGATCAAATCGTTAACATGAACCTGGCCGCCGTAGACCGGGCCCTGGAAGGCCTGGAAGAAATTAAATACCCGGACACCTGGGCCGAAGCCCTGGACGAGGCCGCAGCCACGGCTCCCGAGCACGAGCCGGAATTCATCCGCAAAGTCGTACGACCCATTATGGCTTTGAAGGGCGACCAGCTGCCGGTTAGCACCTTTACCCCCGACGGGGTCTTCCCCACCGGGACCACCAAATACGAAAAACGAGGTATTGCCGTTAATATTCCCCAGTGGCAGCCCGAAAACTGCATCCAGTGCAACCAGTGCTCCCTGGTCTGCCCCCATGCCGCCATCCGGCCTTACCTGGCCAGGCCCGAGGATCTGGCCGGTGCCCCAGCGACCTTTGTTACGAGGGACGCCATTGGCAAAGAGGCTGCCGGCCTGAAGTTCCGCATCCAAGTGTCACCCCTGGACTGCACCGGCTGTGGCAACTGCGCCGATGTCTGCCCGGCCAAAGTCAAGGCCCTGACCATGGTGCCCCTGGATGAAGTGGTAGCCGTGGAAAACGAAAACTATAAATTTGCCGAGCAGCTGCCGGAAGTGAAGGTTGACTTCAACCCGGCCACCGTCAAGGGCAGCCAGTTCCGCCAGCCTTTGCTGGAGTTCTCCGGTGCCTGCGCCGGCTGCGGCGAAACGCCTTATGTTAAACTCGTCACCCAGCTCTTTGGCGACCGGATGATTATTGCCAATGCCACCGGCTGTTCCTCCATCTGGGGCGGCAGCGCGCCGACCTGCCCCTACACCGTCAACCGCCAGGGCCATGGTCCGGCCTGGGCGAGTTCCCTTTTCGAGGACAACGCCGAGTTCGGCTACGGTATCAGCCTGGCTGTGGAAAAACGCCGGGAAGAGCTAACCGACGCCATTAACAGGGTCCTGGCCGCACCTGTCAGCCAAGCCTTCAAGGCCGCCTGTGAGGCCTGGCTGGCCGGCAAGGAAGACGCCGACCGCTCCCGGGAGTTTGGCGATCAAATTAAAGCCCTCCTGCCGGATGAGATCAAGCGGGCCGAGGGCGAGGTTAAGGAACTGCTCCTGGCCATTGACAGGCAGAAGGATTACCTGACGAAAAAATCCATCTGGATCATCGGCGGTGACGGCTGGGCCTACGACATCGGTTACGGCGGCCTGGACCACGTCCTGGCCAGCGGCGCCAATGTCAACATCCTGGTCCTGGATACCGAGGTCTACTCCAACACCGGCGGCCAGTCTTCCAAGGCCACCCAGACCGGTGCCGTGGCCAGGTTCGCTGCCGGCGGTAAATACACCAAGAAGAAGGACCTGGGTCTCATGGCCATGTCTTACGGCTATGTCTATGTGGCTTCCGTAGCCATGGGAGCCAGCCATACCCAGCTGATCAAGGCTCTAGTGGAAGCGGAAAAATACGAGGGCACTTCCCTGATTATCGCCTATGCGCCCTGCATTAACCACGGGATCGACATGAGCCACAGCCAGCTGGAAGCCAAAAAAGCGGTGGAAGCCGGTTACTGGCCCCTGTACCGCTACAACCCTGACCTGATCAAAGAAGGTAAGAACCCCTTCATCCTTGATTACAAGGCTCCTAAAGCCAGCTTCCGGGACTTCCTGCGGGGCGAGATTCGTTACACCTCCCTGCAGCAGCAGTTCCCGGAAAAGGCCGAAGAACTCTTCGCCAAGGCCGAAGCCGACGCCAAGGCGCGGCTGGAGTACTACAAGAAGCTGGCGGAAGGATAGGCCCTCTAGCCTGTAAACCAAAGGCCGGGAGTTGAAACTCCTGGCCTTTTTAACTATCAACTAAACATGAGCAACCGTCTTCTCAAAACTTATCTTCCTGCAGCCGCTTAATCAGGTCTTCTTCCCGGGCTTTTTTAATGGACAGGACACGTTCATCCTGCCAGTCGTAAAAGCCGCGGCCGGTCTTTATCCCCAGTTCTCCCCGCTCTACTTTTTCCTTGAGAAGTTGTAACGGCCCTCTTTCGTGGCAGAGGTCCTGGTTGAGGTAAGACTGGATGTTATAAAACACATCCAATCCCCCCAGGTCGGCGCTTTCCAGGGGACCGGTAACTGCCAGGCGCCGGCCAAAACTGTATTTAACGGCCGCATCCACATCCTCTGCCGTAGCCCAGCCCTGTTCGACGATGTACAGGGCCTCGCGCAGGAGGGCGAACTGCAGGCGGTTGCCCACAAATCCGGGCACGGCCTTTTTGACTTCAATGGGCTTCCTGCCCAGCCTGATTACCAGGGCCCTAGCCAGGTCCACAGTGGCCGCAGCCGTTTTTTCACCCCGTACTATCTCTACCAGTGGCAGCAAATGGGGTGGATTCCAGAAGTGGGTAACAATAACCCTTTCCGGCCGCCTGGTTAATGCCGCCAGCTCTGTGGGGTCCAGGCCGGATGTGGTTGAAGCCAGGATGGCGTGGGGCGGGGCCAGGGCATCGAGTTCTTGAAATAGCCCCTGCTTTACGGCCAGATTCTCAACCACGGCTTCAATGACAAAATCGGCCCCTGCAGCGGCCTCTGCAAGGGTCGTAACCCCTTTAATGTTTTCCATTACCCCTTCAATGCGAAAGTCATCTACAAGACCGTTCCTTGCCAGCAACTCCAGGCCGGAGCGTATCTGGCTGAAGCCACGCTCCAGGCTATCCTCACTACGGCCAAAAAGTCGCACTTGATATCCTGCCAGGGCGCATAATAAAGCAATACCATGGCCCATGGTGCCGGTGCCTAAAACGGCTATTCCCTTGATGTCTTCCAGTTGCATGATATCCCTTCTTTACCCCAGTCTAGTTATCGCGAAAACCCCTTAATAATTCTTCCTCCACCCTTGATTTCCTCCTGGAAGTAAAAAGCCCCCCTTCAGGGGGGTATCCGGCTTTGCTGCTATGGGGCTGGAATACTACGCCTGGCCAGGTTTCCTTCCCGGTCAAGCCATAGCCGCACTCCCCATTCTTCCTGAACAAAAGAATACTGGCGGGAACCTATACGGGATGGAAGTATTCTCAAAAGCATGATCTATGGTCACAGTAGCCCCAGCCTGGGTTTCGACCCTGGTGCTCGTACCGGTACGGGAGCCCAGTTCCTTAATATAAACGTCACCCTGGGCCTGGATCTCCCCACCGCGGAACACACCATGTACAGCTACCGCTTTCCCGGCCTGCAATCTGGAATGATAACAGCCATCACCTAGTACTTTAATGTTACCGGTGGCTATAACGGTTGAGTTAATGGCGTAGTGAATTATAATGTCGGACGCACCTTGAGGCGGTGTATTAACCTCATCCCTCCAGGTTATAATTTCTTTCAACATTGATTCCAGTTGTTCTAAACTATTAATGGCCAATGGTGTCCTTACCAGGCGTTCCAGATCATTTATCAATGCCGTCGAACTGTTCATTGATATAGCAGGAAGGCTGTGGGCTTCCTTTTTTAGTAATTCTACAGCCGCAGGAAGCTCGCGAAATTTCTTCTCTAAAAGCAATAATACCAGGGGACCAATACCACCTTTAAGGTCATCCTTTTTAAAGGAAGGATGATGGATAAGCTGGGTAGCAGCGGCTACAAATTGCTCCAGGATGGCAGCAACCCTGGCAAGTATCGCGCCGCATTTCTGCTGCAAAGCCCCCGTACTACCGGCGGCCAGCAGGGAAGAAAAAACGTTGCCGCGTACCTCAATTAAGCCCCCGGCCCGGACCATGGCCCTGGATACAGCGCCCTCTATATAAATATTACCGCCAGCCTCAACACTCATCCCTTCTTCAACCTGGCCGGCAATCATTACATCACCGGTGAAAGAAATGTTTCCCGAGGTAATATCAACATTACCAGGGTGCATAAGGGCGGGGACCACACTGATAACAACCCGCCCTTTAAACCCCCTTGCCACGGGGCGGCCGGCTATGGTAGCAATGACCTCCAAACCATCATTGCTTAAAACAGCGCCGGAACCGGCTGTCATTTCAATATCCCTAGGCTCGGGGGGCACGATTATTTCCCCCGTTACCGCCTTCCCCGGCTGCCCAACTTCAGCCGGGTGTTTCCTGGCCAGGACCATTCCGGCCTCAACCGCGGTGAAACGAAATCTTTCCCGGAAGTTCACCGTGTCTTCTTCTCCGACTGCTACTGGGACCTTTTGCTGGGTAGTAAAGAATAATTCTACCGAGGCGTCTTTACCTGGTACGGGTGGTTGCCCCCGGGCAATAATTAAGGTACCCTCGGTCGAGGCTTCAAGTCCCCGGGCACAGGCCTGCCAGTCGATACCATACTGGATACCCTGGCGCTCTATCTCCCGGGTTAAATCTTCCAGGGTAAAAGGTTTATAGAAATCTTCGTGCTCCAGGACCTCCAGGTATAAAACCCGCGCCGGTGGCAGGTCCCGCACTTGCCGCCGGACTAATACCCAAGGTTTTACCTGTAAAAGTGCCTCCTGTTTATCCGCAGTAACCTTTACCTGCCAGTATCCTTCCCGCCTTTCATCCTGAACGATTATTTCCACCCTGTCCTTCTCATTTACAGGCGTCGGTTCGCTTCGTTCTTCCCCGTTTACTACCAGGCGCAACCCCGGGCAGGGCACTATCACCGGATAAGGGCCTCCGGGCGGGTGTTTTATTACCAGCTGCCCGTTTATTACGGCCGCCCTGGGTGCCACGCCATTTTCCCCGGGCTGTTCAAGGGCTCCGGCCTTTAAAGATTCCACATGCAATCACTCCCCTCCACTTTGAGGGGCGCCTTTAAGGGTTTCTAAGACGCGGAAAAAGCCGATTATTTCCAGGTCATGGCGAATATTTGCGGGGATATGGGTAATTTTTAAAACGCGGTTCTGCCGGTTCAACAACCTGGCCTGGCTGAGAAGCATCCCGGCACCGGAGGAATCCATGAACTGCAGGTCCTTAAGAACTACCTCCACCACGGGGGCCTCCTGCCTTTCAATCTCTTGCTGCAACTGAGCAACATTGCTGTAGTCCAATTCCCCCGCTACCAGCAGGGTGGCCTTTTCCTTTTCTTTATTCACCCTGATTTCCATGACACTCCCCCCCTTTTTCCAGCTCTTTCTTAAGTATTACCAGGGTTACATCATCCCTTTGCTGCCTGCAGCCGGTAAAGGTAAATAAGTCATTTAAGATAACCTCCTGGAGTTCAACTGCGTCCAGGCAGGTATTGGCGGCAACTATCTCTTTGAGGCGATTTAAACCATAATTTTGACCGTTGGCATCGCGGGCTTCTACCAGGCCATCGGTATACAAGATAACTACGTCGCCGCAAGAGAGGACAACTTGTTCCGGTCGAGTACCCTGGTATTCTTCCAGGAAACCCAGGGCCACCCCCCTTACCCGGGGTACGTGGATATTACGGCCTGAAAATATTACCGGAGACGGGTGTCCGGCGCTAAGGCAGGTTAAACAATTATGCTGCCGTTCATAAGAAATAAGGCACAGGGTGGCAAAGGAACCGGCGCGGTGCAGCTGCTTTCCTCCGATTGCAGCCAGCTGATTAATGATTTCTAATAGGGACAGGTCTTTCCTGGTACAGGCATGTAAGATTGTACAAAGCTCCTTCATTTGCCCGGCGGCACGCATACCTTTACCCATTACATCTCCGATAGCAACAATAAGTTGATCTTCCCCGAGGGGAATAAAATCAAAAAAGTCGCCGCCTTCCAGATCTGCAGGAATACTACACCCGGCACCCTGTATACCGGCATGTATTATTTGTTTCCCATTGCCACCGGTATCCAGGGACATTTAATATTCACCCCCAGTTACCTTGCTCTGGTCACTATAATCTAAAAGTTCTTCCATACCTACGAGCCGGAAAACTTCGGCAATCTCCGGACAGGGGTTAATAACCCGTACCTCACCTCCCTTCATTGACCACCGGCGCTGTATTTCTAATAAACCCCTGAGACCTGTAGAATCTATAAAGGATACCCCTGCCAGGTTTATTTTCAATTGCCTCTCCCCTTCCTGTACTTCTGCTGCTTGCTCCAGCGTAGCCAGGGTTTCCATGTCTAACTCCCCTTTAAGGTTTAAACAGCGCCCATAATCGCCCTTGGTTATAGAGATTGCCAGCATAATATCGCTCCTCCCCTTTTCTTTACTTAAGAAGCTGGAGAACAGATTTCTTCACTTGCTGATTGATGGAAATCCAGGACCAGGGTGGTTCCCCTGGAACCGGTAGTTAGATAAACTTTATCAGCATAATAAAGCATTAAAGTAAACCCGCAACCAAGAGAATTTTGGGTGGAGTAATGTCGCATTAAAGCCGCTTTGGGTAAATCTTTAATCTTAATTCCCTGGCCCTGGTCTTGAATAATTACCCGGATGGCCTCATCCGTCTGCCGGACCACCCATTCACCACCCGTAGCATGTTTTAAGGTATTGGTCAAAGCCTCAGTTAAAGATAAGGCCATGCCGTACGCGCGGGCGCTAAAAACCGCAGGTAGCAAGCTGCATAACTTGTTGCGAGCCAAAGCTATGTCAGCAGCCTTGTTAACTACTCCCCTTGCCAGTTCCTTCCCCTGGGATAATACAGCTACCATTTCTTCTGAAGTCAAAAGCTGCAGGCGCCCATTGGTGACGGCAGCCACGGCTTCCCGGTAGGCCTCCATCTCCTGGCGGCGCATCTGCCTTTCCTTTTCAATAATTTCGGTTAGATCAAAGGCCAGCAGGCCCCCTGACCGGGAGTCAAGGGGTATACCGTGCAGGTCAAAAATCCTTTTACCGTCATCACTTACTATCACTTCCCGGCAGTGGGTTCCCCGGTGTATTGCCTGGCGCATTAAATTTTCTATTGCCGGCAGGGGCAGTTCCAGGTCAGCCTGTCCTGTCAGATGGCGAAAACGCCCCTTTTCGTAACGCATTACCTTGCCCAACCGCATGGCATTGAAAATCTCCGAGCTTTCTAATTCGGCCAGTAGTCGTTCTTTAACCAGGTCCTGTAAATGGGCGGGGACTAATTGGGATACTTGCTCAATGAAGTCCCCAGTACTACCCGTCAGTAAACGGTATTCTTCATTACCCAGGCGGCTGGCTGTTTCCTCGCCCCGGTAAACGGCTATGATATCAAAGAGGTGGATGTTACCCTTGCCCTTGGTCGGTACCCCTGCTACATCCAGGCTAAGATGCTGCTTTAAATAAATCCGGTATTGACCGGGAACGGGAGCTCGTGTTTCCAGGCCCAGTTCCATGGTATTCAATACGAGAATGCGGCCGGCATAACGTTTCCCATCGGCGGCAACCAGGCTAATGCCTATGGGCACCGGCGGCTTCCGGCGCAAAGGGCCGGGACTCATGAAATAATCGCAGTCGACACAGGAACGATCTGGGGTCTTGCGGGCACACTGGCTACACTCTTGCATACCTGAACCCCCCCTCTACTGCTCTGGCTCTTTAAGCCAGTTTTAATGATTCTCTTTCTCCCATAAAGAGAGGTTTTTCCCTCTTTTCCCTTCCTGTAACTTATAAATAGTTACTATCAACTTATCCAACCAGTGACTTTGGGCAATTACTAAAGGATGGGCAAGATCGCCGTAAATCTTAATTAACCTCGCGAGCCATTCTTTTTCTACCTGGATTTGCCTGGCAAGGGTGCGGGGATCTTGGTAGGTTGCCGGTTCGTAGGTGGCCTTTTGACTTAAGCTAGTTATGATGTTGGGGTCAAATTGTAAACCTTTCCCGGTATGTACTTCCAGCAAGGCTTCACTAATTGCAATCGTCTTACGGTAGGGTCGCGACGCCGTCATAGCATCTAAGGCATCGGCGATTGTTACTATTCTGGCCAGCAAGGGAATCTGTTCATATTTAAGGCCGGCATAACCGTTTCCATTCCACCATTCATGATGGTAGCGAATAACTGCTACCACCTCATCGTTCCCTCCCCTTTGCTCCACCCAGTCCGCTCCATAGTCGGTATGCTTTTTTATCTGCCTCCATTCCGCCTCTGTCAGTGGCCCCGGTTTCGTCAATATTTCCCGGCGTACCTGCATTTTCCCGGCATCATGCAAGAGGGCCCCAATTAATAGGTCCTGGTAATGGGAGGCATCTATTCCCAGGTCAAATGCCATCCGGCAGGCAATATTGGCAACCGCAATTGAGTGAAAATAAAGTGCCGGCCAGAATTGCTTGATCTCTAGTAAAATTTTACCTACCGTATCCCCTTGCACTGAACCCGCCTCGCTTCTTTGCCTCCAGAAATAAGAAAGGCAGCCATGCTTCATCAAATGGCTGCCCCTTAAAATAAAGTAAAATTGAATGTTAAAAGTGGCAGCCTGGCAGTCATACCAGTAAAGTGGCTACAGACCCATGGCTTTGCGTCCCACCCTTTCGAGTGGTTTGCCCTTAAACACTTTAATTTATTTACTTAAGAGAAAGATATCTCTTAGGGAACTCTGGGGGCGGAGTAGAAGGAATGGTGACGGCAGTCCAGTGGCCATTGGACATTTTTCCCCGAATATTACAAGGAAATTCTGGTTCCCGGAGGTGTTATGAAAGGTAGCACAGGATGGGTTGGGCGGAATGTTATTCGCAGCAACTTTAAGGAGGCTAATCGAGGGGGAATTTCTTTCCAAAAATTTACAATTAAGGCGTATACCTCCCCCCCCCCCATTGGCTATTTTTGTTTTTTATGTCAATTTCTGTTATGCCTTTTGCCAGCACAGGAATTATCCTCCAATCAGTTGCTATAATATTTTTATATTCGACCTCGCTCAACAAATTCCTTCTCTTAGGTAAAAGTAATGTCAATTTACGCCTGCCGCAAATTGCCAGTTATCGTACCTTCTGGATGCCCAGGGACTTTTCCAGGTCGATAATGTGTCCCTGCTCCACCAGGGCTATTTCCCTGATGACCTGGGCGACGTCGTACAATTTCAAGGCTTCCAGTTGCTCAATACGTTGCAGGTACCGGTTCAGGGCCTCATACTCGGCTTCCAGGTCCTGGCGCAACATTTCCACGTTATTGAGGGAAGTCTTGATTTCCTGCACTTGGACGGTAGGGATGCCACCCAGGTACTGGATCTTGTCACTTAGCTTTACGGCATGATCGTGCTCATCCTGGGCATGCTGGAGTTCTTCATTGATAATGGCAAAATACTGGGGTCCGGTAAGCATGCTGGCGTGCTGGATGTACTGGATCATGGCGGCGTATTCCCAGGACAGGTCCAGGTTGAGGAGCTTGATTACTTGCTCGAGGGTCATAGGGCCACCTCCAAGAGTATGCTTATACTACATAATATTAGTTTTCCTGGTAAGTGTGCCCATACAGATAAAGTAAGTCATGGCTACCAGGGTTGCCGCCGCTGCCCGGGGCTCGCCGGGAATTATCTCCCCGCCCGCAGCACGCCGCTCTGATTAAGCAGCTTGTGCTGGACCTGGATGTACCGCTGTTCCATGTCTATGGCGTCTACAATAGGTCAGCTGGGTGAACCCAACCGGGTAGCAATCCTAGGCCTTACCTGAGCCGTATCACCGTCAATGGCCTGCTTACCGCAAAAGACAGGTCAACCGGTGTTTCCCGGCTAATGACTTCAATAGCCCGGGCCAGGATATAGCTGGTGGCCAGGGTATCGGAACCAGCAAAGGCCCGGTCGTCCCCCATACCCAGGGCCCGCCGCAGGACCTCTGCGGACTGGGACGGGGCCCCATGGAGAGGGCCGTAACCCGGCCGCCTTACTTTTCCTTCAGCCGGAACGCAACCTCTAAAGCATGGGCATCAAAAGGATTGATAATGGCCGGTACCCCGGCCCGGACCAGGGTATTGGTCCGGGGTCGATTCTGCCCTCAGCCGTGTCCGCACCTGCTTGACACAGACCACCATCTGCGACAAAAAACCCCACCCCTGCTGCTAGTATGGGTGGGGGAAACCAAAATATGCAATTATTGCGGATACAAAAAAGCTATCAGGTTTGGACTGATAGCTCTTTAATGTTTGGCACCCAGTTTCTTAATACCGCTCTCACCCTCAACCATTAATTCTACTGTATTGGTAAGGACATCGGTATAGCTGAAGGATATCCGGCGTTCCGGGCTTTTACTCTCTTCCAGTCGGATCACAAAGATGTTGGGGTAAGTCTTTTCCAGTATACCGGTCCTCTCCAGGATCTTTTTCCGCCCGCGGTTGGCTCTTAGTCTTACCTTTTGGCCTACCCTGGACTCCAGGTCCTCTCTAATAGTTGCCAGTACTTCTTTACCTGCCAAAAAAGACCACCCTCTTTCCGCTTATACTTTATTATACAACAGCAAGGGGGTGGTGTCAAGTTATAATGTTTATTTTACTAGAGGAGCCGGCTTATTGTCAAGGGGAATAATGGTATAAATTTCGCCTTTGTTATTAAGATATTTTCAATAAGGAGAAATAGGATAACCCAGGCGCAGTTTACCTTTAATCTCTATACCACCTATACCTTCATTGCCGGTGATGGTATCTTTGATTATATCCGCGGGGCCCAGGGTTTTTTCAATGGAACTATAGGCAATCCGCTCCACCACAAAAACCGGGTCGTAGGCATGAATTAAAACCCGCCGGGGTGAGCTGGCAAAGGTGGCTCCGGCTTTAAGCAGAGCTTCATAATGGGACTGGCAGGCCCCGGCAAAAATAACCAGGTCATCATGGGTAGGTCTTAAAGTCCTGGCCGCCCTCACTGCCGCTACAAAGTGCTTCGAGTGCCGGTAGCTATCCAGATCAATAAAATTATTATTTTTTTCCCTGAGCAGGCCATCATGACCCGTAAGGACCAGAATATCGGGGGTATATTCCTTTAAAAGCTCCTTCACTTTAGCCGCCTGCTGTTCTTCTGGTAGGCAGACGCCCTGGGCCGGTATTTTTAGCTGCTCATAGGCATGGAGGCACTTATCCAGGTATTCCTCGTCACCGTCGATATGCAGCACCCGGCCCGGTACCTCAAAAAAACCATCACCAGGGGCACCTTCCTGTTTTTCCAGCTCCCTTTCCCCCGGGCCCGGCCGTTCACCCCGCAATAAAAAAAACTCCCTCTCGGCTTCCCGGCGCTGCAAAATCCGCCGGAAACAAAGGCTGTGTTTTTGAATATCGCTGTGGCGGTAACGCAGCACTTCCTCGGCCGGTTGCAGCTCCAGGTCCTCCAGGGGGGCATCAGCTACCAGCCGGACATCCAGTCCCCGCAAAATGGCAGTAGTTTCTCCTGCATCAGTTATAATAAGTGACTTTACTTTGAAAAAGATGTCTTTACCGTATTTTTTCCGCGCCACGATATCTCCGGGCTTAATGTTATTCAACCTGCTTCCCTCCCCCGTAAGCCCTGTATCATTCTATTTTATGCCCTGGGGCTTAAAGAGGTGAGGGCGGTACCCACTGCAGCAACTTACCATATTCTGCTTGGATATTATGTATAGTTACCATAATACGCCGGTCCTGGTAACTATTTATCAATGACGGGTCATGGTAATTAAATGTATAATGGTAGTAAGCTGGATGACAGGCCTAGAGATAGAAGTTAAATCGAAGGAGTTGATGGCAATTTCTAGGGTAATTTATGCCAGCCTGCGGCTATTTTGCCTGGCTTCTTTCCTGCTAATTGGCATCTCCGCCTTTGCCGGCACAGCAGCCGCCGCCACTTACACCGTCCAGCCCGGTGATACCCTCTATCTCATCGGCCAGCGCTATGGGACCAGCGCCTGGGAACTCCAACAAGCGAATAACTTAAGCAGTACATGGATCTATCCTGGCCAGACCCTCTGGGTTCCTGACCAGGGCGGCAGTACTTACGTCGTCCAGCCCGGCGATACCCTCTTCCTTATCGGACAACGCTACGGCCTGTCCTACCAGCAAATCATGGCCGCCAATAATCTCACCAGCGATGTCATTTACCCGGGACAGGTCTTACGCATCCCGGCCGGTTCCTACCAGCCCGCGGCCTCCCGGGGGACAAGCATTAATTATAGTGCCAGCGACCTGGACCTGCTGGCCCACCTGGTCTATGGCGAAGCCCGGGGTGAACCCTATGCCGGTCAGGTAGCCGTAGCCGCTGTGGCCATTAACCGTACCCGGGACGGGCGCTTCCCCCGGACCATTGCCGGTGTCATCTATGACCCCGACGCCTTCACTTCGGTAAACGACGGCCAGTTTTACCTCACACCCAATGCTACTGCCTACCAGGCGGCCCGCGAAGCCCTGCGGGGCTATGATCCCAGCGGTGGAGCCCTCTTTTTCTGGAATCCGGCTTTAGTTCCCCCGTATTCCTGGGTCTGGACGCGGACCATTATCACCCAGATCGGCAACCATGTCTTTGCCCGTTAAAAATACGTGACCAGCCTGCCTTACTAAAAGAGGTGGCAACCCTGGTACAGGGGTGGCCACCTCTTTTACATAAGCACCCTTAACTCCCTCGTGGCTCCATCTAACTTTTTATACCTTACTCCACGTATTTTCTTCCTCAGCCGCTCTTGGTGTACTTATCGGCTACCTTGGAGGCCCCGCAGGAATAGGGTTTGATCTTGGCGGCAAAACCACTGCCCACCACCATGCCGACAATTTCCCGGATTAATTCCCTGGTATTTCCGTTGGGCCCGATGTCCAGGTGGATCTCCAGGTTGAGGTCAGCATGACCGTTGGCCGCCAGCTTCTGGGCGATAAAGCTGGCCGTTTCCAGGCTCAAAGCCGTTTCATAAAAGATCTTCTGGCGTAAGGAAGTAATCTTGCGCTGGTACCTTTTACTGTAGTAGTAGCGGGCTCCCCTGCCCACCTGGTGGACTATGACAGCCGTGACAAAGCAGGTACGGACCCGGGCCTGGGAATCCGAGCCGATAATGATCTTGTACTGGGCCTCGGGATTGGCCTCGATAAACTGCATCATGTCGGCAAACATTTCTTCAGCCGTCAGGCGACCCCTGGTAGGACTGATATAATACACCGGCATCACCTTCTTTCCATTTGTTGCTGTAACGCTTTGCTCAAGTTAGCAAACTCTTCAATAGTCAAGGTTTCTCCCCTTCTCCGGGGTTCAACTCCGGCAACTGCCATAGCTTTTAGTAACAGGGGACGTTCCAGTCCCAGGCTGCCCAGGGCGTTTAAAAGGGTCTTACGCCGGTGGTTAAAGGCGGCCCGGACTACCCGGAAAAAGAAATCTTCATCCCCTGCCTGTACTGCCGGCTCAGCCCGGCGGGTTAGCTTCACTACCAGGGAGTCGACCTCCGGCCGCGGGTAAAAGACGTTGCGGGGTACCTTCAAGATAACGGCCGGAATCGTATAATACTGGACCACTATACTCAAAGAGCCATAATCCTTGCTCCCCGGTAAGGCCAGCATCCGGTAGCCCACTTCGGCCTGGACCATTAAAACAAGTTCCGTAATCTGAAATTTACCGGTCAGTAAATGCATCAGAATGGGGGTGGTTATATAATAAGGAAGGTTGGCCACCAGCTTATAAGTGGGCAACCTTCCTCCTCCATCTCCCTTAAATCCGGCGACTAACTCATCAAAATCAACTTTTAAGGCATCGCCGGCAACCAGGCGCACATTGGCCTTATCCTTCAAAGTTTCTTTTAAAGCAGATATTAAATCCCGATCGATCTCAATGGCTATTACCAGTCCCGCCTGTTCCGCCAGCTCCTGGGTAAGGGCCCCCAGGCCGGGGCCTATCTCGACAACAGTATCATCAGGGCCAAGGCCGGCCGCCCTGACAATTTTCCGCACGATATTTAGATCCACAAGAAAATTCTGGCCCCGGGATTTACGGGGTACCAGCCCCTTTTCCCGGACCAGCGCCAGGGTTTTGCCTGGCGTGGCTACAGAATCCACCCCAATCCCTCCATAGAGGTATTATACTACATCTGCAGCCATGGTACAAATATATGTAAATGGAAAAACGCTAATGGCGGGCCGGGTGGCATATAACAAAAAACCACCCGGCGGAGGGTGGTTCTAGCGTAAAACATAGACTTTCACCCGGCGGACGCCCCAGCGGGCCGTAGCCGCCTCCGTGTCCAGGAAAACGTCAATGCGGTTACCCTTGATGGCACTGCCCACATCCTGGGCAATGCCAAAGCCATAGCCTTCGACGTAGAGCCTGGTACCCAGGGGAATTACATCCGGGTCTACGGCAATGGTACCTACCCGGGGATAAACCCCCGTCGCCGTCCGTGAGCCCGTGTGGGTGTAAGCCGTAGCAACGGCCCAGAAAGCCCGCTCAAAGCGGAAAGTGTGCCCCCCACGGGAAGCCATATCCAGGGCTCCTACAGCTATTATTTCAGGTACAGGTTCTTTAACTACCTTAGTTGCCACCAGCTCGCGGCCTGCTTCCTGCCCGTCTTCATAGACGATCCGGTAAGTTTCTTCCTGGAGGCCCTTCTGCCCCCTCTGTACCAGGCGGGTAATACCTTTTTCTATCTCCCCGTCGGGTCGACGCTCCACCCGGTAGTTAATTTCGCTGTTAACCGTTTCCATTTTGTAGGTGACTCTGGTAACTTTAATTGTGTCCCCTGCCCTTACGGTGGCAGTTACAGCCGGGGTAACCCGGTCTTCAGGCTGCAAAGTCACCCCCGCTCTGCTTAAAACCTCGGCCACAGTCACCGGAGGAGTCAAAATTTCCTTTTCCTGCCCGTCCGCAATTATCTTTACCAGGACGGCCCTTTTGACCGTCACCACCATACCTTTAGTCACAGGTGCATCCAGGGCAGGAAGAACAACATCCTCTGGCCCCAGGGTAATTTGCTGCTCATTTAAAAATCGCCCTACCTGGCGGGCAAAGGTCCGGGCTACGATCTCCCGCCCGTCTACCTGGAGGGTTACCTGCTTCCAGGCAAAGTTCATTACTCCCCACCCGGTGCCGGTAAAAAGCACTGCTACCGCCACCAGGAGCCAGAGCCAGGGCCGGCGGCGCCCCCGGGAATTCTTCTGGCGCCAGTGCGTAATCCATCCGTCCATGGGTCACCTCTTGCTAATTTAAAATCTAATACAGCTTTTACTGCCATGGGAGGGGAGGTTCCCTCCGGACGCTGGTTGCGCCCGGAAGGAATCTCTATAAATACTTCGACGCGGGGGCAACATTTTCCTGCCCCCGCGCCTGGAATTTTTTGCCTAATAACCGAGAATCCGCACCGTAACCGGCCGCCGGCCCCACTGGATGGCTTCGGCCTCACTATCTACAAAGATATCAATGCGGTTGCCCTTAATCAGGCCACCCGTGTCCTGGGCCACGGCATAGCCGTAGCCTTCTACGTAAAGCCTGGTCCCCAGGGGGATGACCCGGGGATCGACGGCAACTATTCCCCGGTAGGGCCAGATGCCGGTAGCCGTCCGGTTGCCGGTATGGGTATAGGCCGTAGCTATCACCTTCAGGGTATCCCCCGCCCGGGCCGCCGTAACTGCCGGGTAAGCACGGCTACCGTAGGCCACTATCCGTGGCTGGGGCTGGACTTCGATCCAGGTGTCCAGGAGCTGGCGTTCGACTTCGACGCCATTCTCTTTCTTTACCTGGTATTTATAATAACGTACTCCCGGCCGGCCTTCCTGGACCACCTTTTCCTTCCCCGGCTGTAAAGTCCGATCCGGCCGGCGCACCAGGGGAGGTGGTACTGCTTCCTGGTGCAGTTCAATGGTATTTTCCACCCTGATGACCCGGATATACTGGTAAGGGTCATTGCTGCCCAGGTTGCTATCTACCCTGTCTTCAGGCCCCAGGGTTATGCCCTCCTGGGCCAGGATTCCGGCTACCACCGGTAGCGGTACCTGGGACCAGAGAGGCTGGCCGGCAATCTCGGCCGCTACCGGTACTACGCCGGCCATGGTCAGTTTTAAGCCCGGCCAGAACCAGGCACCGGGCAGGGGTAAAACCCAGTCGCCTATCCGTACCTGGCTACCGGTCGGTCCCCGGCTGTCGCCCAGGTACCACTGGCCGGTGGCTACCTGCCTGGCGCTGCCATCGGTGAAAATATCTACGCGATTGCTGGTCCAGCCTGCCAGAAGCAGGGACTGGAGCCCCAGCAGCAGGCAAGCCAGCGCCAGCAATAACTTTCTCCGGCCAGGGGCAGGCCGCTGGCCGGAAGGGGGTAACATCTTGAACATAACGTCACTCCTTCCATATTATGCCAGCAATAGCCTTGCCAGAATATTCGCCTTTTATACCCGTAAAAAAATCCTGCCCTGGAGGCAGGAGGATTATAACCTATTTCAAGCGGTATACCCCTATTTACTGAAGCGAGTTTTGGATTGGCCGGGAAAATATTTCTTTATTACGCTTTGTGTAATATAATATTACATAATAAGTAATAATTATGGATAATAATATCAAGGGGCGTTGATAATGCCAGGTAAGCTATTTCCCATCGGCGGTCCTGTTGCGGAAGAAGATATCGTCGACAGGGAGGACTTCATTACCTCCCTTGTAACCAGGCTCTCTGAGGGTCAAAGCGTCATGCTTTACGGCCCACGGCGCATAGGAAAAACCTCGTTGGCCCATGAGGTGCTAAGGCAGCTAAAGGTAAAAGGTTTTTATATCGCTTCAGTTGATCTTTTCCGGCTTTCCAGTAAGCGCGCTCTGGCCGTTGCGCTGATTAACGCTTGCCTGGAAAACAGGACTGGCATTCGCAAGACAATCGATGCATGGAAAGACCGGACTAAAACCATTGCCGGCACTGCGAAACTGGCAATTAAGCTCCAGGACCTTGAACTCGATTTGGGGCTTTCGCAAGGCGAGCAAAGCGATGAAGCCTTGCTTGACTATGCGCTGAACTTGCCCGGGGTGTTGGCTAAACGGGATAAAAAGCCGGTGGTTATCTTGTTCGATGAATTTCAAGACGCTTGCCGGGTAGCAGGGACGGGAATCTATAAAAAGATGCGTTCCTATTTTCAAAATCAAGAAGATGTGGCCTACTTGTTCCTGGGATCAAAAGAGGGCATGATGAAAACCCTATTCGCTGACAAAAAGGAAGCCTTTTACCGGTTCGCCACTATTCTTCCCATACCCTCGATTCCCGAAACGGCCTGGGCGGAATATATTGCCAAAAAGTTCCGCACCAGGGGAATCACATCTACGCCGGAAGCAATAAAGGAGATTACCCGTAAAACCGGAGGGCACCCCCAGGACACGATGGTTGTATGTTCCGAACTATACTACGCATTGCTTGAA
Organism: Moorella mulderi DSM 14980; assembly: GCF_001594015.1. Classification (GTDB taxonomy): domain Bacteria; phylum Bacillota; class DSM-521; order Neomoorellales; family Neomoorellaceae; genus Neomoorella; species Neomoorella mulderi. Next base: position 495,137 of record NZ_LTBC01000001.1, on the reverse strand, counting down.
GCCGGGCAGAACACCATATCCCTTGAGTTTGTACGCTTGGGATATGATCGTGCCCTGCTGACTCTTGCACCCATCTACGATGAATTACTAGACGATCTAAACCTGAGTTTCACTGGACGCCAGGTATTAAAGCGCATTGCCACAGGAACCAGCATTTATAGCATAGAAAACGCCAATCCTAATGAAATTAAACGGACGATAGATCATTTGCTGGCTAAAACAGTGATCGAGAAGAAGGGGCGCGGGTCTTATACATTCGTTGAGCCGATGTTTCGTGATTACGTGCTGCGGGAATTTTTCTGATCAAATCCCAAACAGGCGCCGGGCGTTGGCCGCGGTGGCTTCGCTGACGGCTTCCGGTACCAGGCCCCGGGCTGCGGCTATGGCGTCGGCCACCAGGCCCACGTAAGCCGGCTCGTTACGCCGGCCGCGGTGGGGCTCCGGGGTGAGGTAGGGGCAGTCCGTCTCGATGAGTAACCGCTCCAGGGGTACCCGTACAGCTATCTCCCGCAGCTTGGTAGCGTTTTTAAAGGTCACCGGGCCGGCAAAGGAGATATAAAAGCCCATCTCCAGGCACTCCCGGGCCATTTCCCAGCTGCCGGAGAAACAGTGGAGGACGCCCCCCGCCGGGAAAGGCCCGGCCTTTTTTAAAATCTGCAGGGTATCCCCATGGGCGTCACGGTCATGGATAATTACCGGCAGGCGTAATGCCCGGGCCAGCTCCAGGTGCCAGCGAAAGACTTCCTGCTGGCGCTGGCGGGGCGAAAGGTTGCGGTAGTAATCGAGTCCCGTTTCGCCAATGGCCACCACCCGGCTGTCCCTTGCCAGGCCGCCGATGACCGCCTCCGCCTCAGCGTCGAAAGTCGCCGCATCATGGGGGTGAACGGCTACGGCGGCGTAGATAAAGGGCCAAGCGTGGGCCTGCTCCACCGCCCGCCGGGAAGATGATACATCATAACCCACGTTGATTACGGCTACGACGCCGGCCTCTTGCAGGCGGCCCAGGACACCGGCCAGGTCGGCAGCAAAGGCCGGATCGTTGAGGTGGGCGTGGGAGTCAATGAGTCCCGGCATTTATCGCACCTGGGCGCCGTCCTGGATAGCCCGCTCCGGTGTGATGAGGCTTAAGGTGTCGCCAGCGACGGCCGCCAGTACCATCCCCTGGGAGACAATACCCCTGAGTTTGGCCGGCTTCAAATTAGCCACAATGACCACCTTTTTGCCCACCAGTTCTTCCGGCCGGTAGTAGCGGGCGATGCCGGCCACGATGGTCCGCCGCTCGTCACCAACTTTAACTTCCAGCTTCAGGAGCTTGTCGGCGTTGGCCACCTTCTCTGCCGCCAGGACTTCAGCTACCCTTAGTTTAATGCGAGCGAATTCCTCGATGGTTATCTCTTCTTCACCGGGTTTAGCAACAGTTTCTTCTTTAACTGCAGGCGATGCTGCCGCTGGAGTCTCCTGTACTGCCACCGGTCCCTCTCCTTCCTGTTCGTTAAGTTCAATGCGGGGGAAGAGGGCTGGACCTCTTTTCACCCGGGTACCGGCAGGGATGCCCCCCCAGGTGGCCAGGCTCTCCCAGGTGAGGGCCGCGGGGACATCCGCAAGGCCCAGCTGCTCCCACACCCGGGCCGGTACGCCGGGCATAAAGGGCCCTACCATGATGGTAGCCTGGCGCATGGCCTCGGCCAGGTTGTAAAGGACCGTCTGCAGGCGCGGTTTCTTTAAAGGGTCTTTAGCCAGGGCCCAGGGAGCCGTCTCCTCGATGTATTTATTGGCCCGGTTAACCAGGCGCCAGATGGCCGTGAGAGCCCGCGCGAATTCAAAATTGTTCAAGGCCGCGTCCACCTCATCCGGCACAGCCCTGGCTATAGCCTTTAACTCCTCATCCAGGGGCTCCGGGGCTGAGGGCGCCGCTATTACCCCGCCGTTAAATTTTTCAATCATGGCCGTCGTGCGGCTCAACAGGTTGCCAAAGTCGTTGGCCAGGTCGGTATTGAGGCGGGTAATTAAAGCCTCTTCACTGTAGTAACCGTCGGCGCCGTAGGGCATTTCCCGCAGGAGGAAATAACGGATGGCATCGGCGCCGTAGCGGTCGATGAGCACCATGGGATCGACAACATTGCCCTTGGATTTGGACATCTTGCCGCCGTCCACCAGGAGCCAGCCGTGGCCAAAGACCTGGCGCGGCGGGTCAATGCCGGCGGCCATGAGGATAATGGGCCAGATAATAGTGTGGAAGCGGACGATATCTTTACCCACCAGGTGCACGGCGGCCGGCCAGTATTTACGGAAAAGGTGATCATCTTCGGTACCGTAGCCCAGGGCGGAGATGTAGTTGGTGAGGGCATCAAACCAGACATAGATAACGTGCCTGGGGTCCATGGGCACCGGTATACCCCAGTCAAAGGTGGTCCGGGAAATACACAGGTCCTCCAGGCCACCCTCGATAAAGCTGATCATCTCATTGCGCCGGGAAACGGGCAGGATAAAGTCAGGGTGTTCTTTTATATATTGCAGCAGGCGATCGGCATATTTGCTCATCCGGAAGAAATAGCTTTCTTCCTTGACCAGTTCCACCGGCCGGCCGCAGTCGGGGCAGTTGCCGTCCTTGAGCTGCCGTTCCGTCCAGAAGGTTTCACAGGGGGTACAGTACCAGCCCTCGTAGGTGGACTTATAGATATCCCCCTGGTCGTAAATTTTCTGCAGTAGATGCTGGACTACCCGCGTATGGCGCGGTTCGGTGGTGCGAATAAAGTCGTTATAAGAAATATTAAGACGGCGCCAGAGTTCCTGGAAAGTAGCCACAATACGGTCGACATACTTTTGGGGCGGAAGATCAGCTTCCCGGGCCTTACGCTGGATCTTCTGGCCGTGCTCGTCGGAACCGGTGAGGAAATAAACGTCATAACCCCGCAGGCGCTTGTAGCGGGCCAGGGTGTCGGCCATGGTGGTCGTCAGGGCATGACCAATATGCAGTTTATCGCTGGGATAATAAATAGGGGTGGTAACGTAAAAAACCTTGTCCCCCATCCTGGTCGTCCCCTTTCGGCAAATTCAGGAGTATTATATTAAAAAAAAGAGCAAGTTGTCAAGTTTTGGCTATAATGGCGCGAGAAGGCTAATTTTTTGTCCAAAATATGGTTGACTTTTACTGGAAACACTGGTACCATATAGACAGGTTGTCGAAACATGTTGAAATAGGGAGGGGAGAGCCATGATCAAATCTACGGGTGTGGTACGTAAAGTTGACGAGCTCGGCCGGGTAGTCATTCCCATTGAGCTGCGGCGCACCCTGGGCATCGATGAAAAAGACGCCCTGGAGATTTACGTCGACCATGAGAAAATTATCCTGAAAAAGTATGAGCCCGGCTGTGTTTTCTGCGGCAATGCGGAAGATATCGTCAATTTCCATGGCAAAAACGTCTGCCGGGCATGCCTGGAAGCCATGAGCCAGCAGGCCAGGGCTGTCTAAGTCAGGTAAGGTAAAAGGGGCGCCTCCGGGCGCCTTTTTATTTTGACAGGAAGGCCTCGCCACCTTTTTTGAGGGCCTGCAAGCAGGCACGGTAAATCTCCCGCCGGGGCTGGCCGTAACGCCGGGCTACCCTGGCCATAGCCTCTTTACGGTCGAGGCCGGCCGCCTCCAGCTCCGCCACCTCCGCTGCCGCCCGGGCCGGGTCATAAGCCGGCAGGAGTGCCGGCCCGGCCCCGGCCACTACCAGGGTAATCTCTCCCCGGGGCGGGTTGGCGTGGAAGTGTGCTACTGCTTCCGACAGCAACCCCCGCCAGATGGTCTCAAATTTTTTTGTCAGCTCCCGGCCGACGGCAACCCGCCGTTCTCCCAGGGTTGCCAGCAAGTCCGACAGGGTAGCCACCAGGCGGTGGGGGGCCTCATAGAAAATCAGGGTCCGTTCCTCAGCCGCCAGGGCCGCCAGCCGTTCCCGGCGCTCCTTCCCGGCCCGGGGCAAAAAACCCTCAAAGACGAAACGGCCAGCCGGTAACCCGGACGCCACCAGGGCAGCGAGGGCGGCGTTGGCACCGGGAATGGGCACTACTATGATGCCGGCGGCTATCGCTCGCCGCACCAGCTCTTCTCCCGGGTCGCTGATGCCCGGCAGGCCGGCATCGGAAACAAGGGCGATATCCCTGCCTTCCTGGAGAAGCTTTAATAAATAAGGGGTTTTGCTGGCCTGGTTGTGGCGGTGGTAACTGGTCAGGGGTGTGTGCAGGTCATAATGGGCCAGGAGTTCCCGGGTACGCCGGGTATCCTCGGCAGCGATTAAATCGACCTCCTGCAGGACCCTTAAGGCTCGCAGGGTAATGTCCTCCAGGTTACCGATGGGCGTGGCTACCAGGTAAAGGTTAGCCATGGGACTGTAACCCCTTCTTCTCTAAAAAACTCTGGCAAAAAAGGCAGCCCTCCCCGTCCCGCACCCGGGCAAAATGGGGCGGGCATACGTGAAAACCCTCCTCATAAAAGCGTAAAAGCTGCTGGTAACCACCTTCCCCGGCCTGGTCCGCGAACATGATGGTCCTGAGGCGCTGGTTTTCTTCCTCCAGGGCCCGCGCTAAAGCCCGGAGGTGCCGCACTTCCTTTAAAACCTCACTCAGGTGTCCTTCCAGTTCAGCCAGGGCTACGGCCAGGGTACCGCCTTGAGAATCCACAAAATTACTGCTCATGATCTTCTCTCCTGATATTTTTCAGGGGAAATTCCATAGTACCATGCTCGGGTATTTCGACCATGACGGTTTCCTTAAGGATATTGTGCCCTGTTACCCGGCCTGCACCTGCCGGTGTCTGGACCATGGCGCCACAGGGAGGAAAGTGGCGTCGCGCCTCCTCATAAACGTCATTTTCGTAACGCAGGCAGCACATGAGCCGGCCGCACAGGCCCGAAATCTTGGTAGGATTTAAAGACAGGTTTTGTTCTTTGGCCATCCGGATGGAAACCGGGTCAAACTCACCCAGAAAAGTGGCACAGCAAACCGGCCGGCCGCAGCAACCCAGCCCGCCCAGCATCTTGGCTTCATCCCGGACCCCAATCTGGCGTAATTCTATGCGGGTGCGGAAAACGGCCGCCAGGTCTTTGACCAGCTCGCGAAAGTCGACCCGGCCTTCGGCCGTAAAATAGAAAATGATTTTGCTGACGTCAAAGGTAAATTCGACGTCAATTAATTTCATAGGCAGGCCGTGCTCGGCAATTTTTTGCTGGCAAATGGCAAATGCTTCCTTTTCCTTCTGGCGGTTGATATTTACCTGTTCGGTATCGGCCGCCGTTGCCCGGCGGATAACCGGCCGCAAAGGCTGCACTACCTGGCCTTCATCAACCTGGCGGGGCGGAATGACCACCTCACCATATTCCAGGCCCCGGGTTGTCTCCACGATTACATGGTCGCCCCTGGTAAGCTCCAGTTCGCCGGGATCAAAGTAATATATTTTACCGGCCTTTTTAAACCGAACGCCTATAACAGTAACTATCTTGTTTCACCCCCCTGCATTTTCTCCTGTTTTAATAAGGGCGGAAGCCAGTCATCATGAAGAGTCCCCCCCTCTATTCAGGGGTGCTGGCCAGCTCCCGGTGCAGGTTAAACATCAGTACTTCCAGGGCCAGGCGGCGGTTGCCGTTGCGTTCAATGGCCGCCCGGGCAGCCTGGATAAGCTGGAAACAGCGCCAGGCTTTCGCCGGTGACAGGGGTACCGGTAAAAGGTACCCTGGCTGCAGTAATAGTGTTGCCGTTCCTGTTAACTGCCAGACCAGCTGGTCCCGGCAGGCCAGGGCCATGGCCTGGAGAACGGCCGGGAGATCATCCTCCTTTTCCAGCTCGGGCAGGATTTCCTGCAGCATAGCCGCTAAACCAGCCCCTGCCAGGCGGTTCCAGTAGGTGGCCCCGGCAGGTGATACCCCGCCTTCCCCGCCCAGGTGCAGTTCCTGGCAGCGGGAACGGATGGTGGGCAGCAATAAGTCCGGCTGGGCAGCCAGTAAAATAAGGTAGGCTCCTTCCGGGGGCTCTTCCAGGGTCTTCAGCAGGCAGTTGGCTGCTGCTTCGGTCATGGTATCGGCCCCGGCCAGGACGGCCACCCTGGCCCCTCCCTGGAAGGCCCGGAAGGTCAACTGCCTTTCCAGTTCCCGGATCTGGTCAATTTTTAGAGTGGCACCCTGGGGCTTGAAGAGATAAAAGTCCGGGTGGTTGCCGCCGGCCATCTGCTGGCAGGAACGACAGCGGCCGCAGGGTTCCCCCTCCCGGGGCTCCTGGCAGTTCAGGGTCGCAGCCAGGTACCTGGCCAGTTCCATCCTCGCGGCCTCACTGCCGCCTGCCAGGAGGTAGGCATGGACGAGTTTCCCCCTTTGCAGGGCCTGCCGCAGCTGCTGGCGGGCAGTCATTAAAGCCTTCGGCTTCGCTCCTGCCAACTGCTCTCCTGCTGCCATTTATCCTCCCCTCGCTTCCAGCCAGGGCTCTACTACCTTTTCAATCTGCGACCACACAGCATCCGGGGAACCGGTACCATCAATGAGGCGGACGCGCTGCGGCTCCAGGCGCCTCAATTCCAGGTAACCCCGGCGTACCCGCCGGTGAAAGTCGAGGTCCTCCCCCTCCAGGCGGTCGGCGGGTCCTTTCCCCCGGAGCCGCGCCAATCCCAACTCTACCGGTACATCTATTAAAAGGGTAAGATCCGGTAAAAGGCCGCCGGTAGCCAAGTTGTTAACCTGGCGCACCAGCTCTATCCCCAGCCTGCGGCCGTAACCCTGGTAGGCGATGCTGGAATCTGTAAAGCGGTCGCAGAGGACTATTTTTCCTGCTGCCAGGGCCGGCCGGATGCGTTCGGCTACATGCTGGGCCCTGGCGGCAGCATAAAGCAGGATTTCGGCCCGGGCATCAATTGGACCATAGCGTGGTTCCAGGAGCAGTTGCCGGATGGCTTCAGCCAGGGGCGTCCCGCCGGGTTCCCGGGTACATTCGACGGTAAACCCCCGCCTGCTTAAGAAACACTCCAGGCGTTCCATCTGGGTAGTCTTGCCGGAACCGTCCGGCCCCTCCAGGGTAATGAACAGGCCGCCAGGCACGTAAAGTCACCTACTTTATCTAAAAAGTATGTCCCCGCGCCCCCAGGAGTTACTCATCAATTACCAGGACCCTGCCTTCCTTTCCCCGGATTTCTGCCAGCCTGGCAAGTACTTCCTCGCTCAGGACCTCTCCCGGTACGACCAGGGCCAGGCCGGGGGGACAGGGGGCGATCAGTTCTGCTGCAATCCGGCCTTCCGCCTCCCTTAAGGGGATCTCCCGCCGGGGGGCCAGCCAGGCTTCCCGGGGCGTCAGCACCTGCCGGGGCGGGACTGTCCAGGGGCCGGGACTTGCTCCCCCTTTACGACATGCTGCCGGCGGCAACGGGCCGGCCGCCCGCGGCAGGGCCAGCAAGGCCTCCAGGAGAGATTTTATTTTGGCCTCGCCGTCGCCGGGGGTGATGATTAACAGGATATAGTCCGGCCCGGCCAGCTCTACCTCCTGGCCATAGCGGCGTAAGAAGGTAGCTACTTCCGGCCCGCTGGTACCGAAGGGGGCCGCCGGCAGCAGCAGGCGGGTGACATCCAGGCCGGCGGCCGCAGGTCCAGTCACATCTGCAGGAGCCAGGCAGGGTATGCCAGCTGCCGCCAGTTCTTCCCGCAGCCGCAACGCCCTGGCCACAGCCTGGCCCCAGTCCCGCCGGCCCCGCTCTTCCGCCCGGAGCCGGGCCACATCCAGGGAAGCCAGGAGTAAATAGGAAGGGCTGGTGGTCTGTAAAAGGTTTAAAGCCGCTGCTATTGCATCACCTGTCCCGGCTTCCCGCAGGTGCAACATGGCCGCCTGGGTAAGGGCCCCCATGGTCTTGTGGGTGCTCTGAACCACATAATCCCCCCCCAGGGCCAGGGGTGAGGGCGGCAGCATTGGGTCAAGGCCGAAGTGGGCGCCGTGGGCGGCATCGACCAGGACAGCCAGGCCATGGTCATGGGCCAGGGCGATTAGTTCCTTGCTCCAGGGGACGATGCCCTCATAGGTGGGGTGGACCAGGAGCAGGAGCCTGGCCCGGGGATGGGCCTGCAGGGTTCTGGCTAAAACTGCCGGGGTCACCCCCAGGGGGAGGCCAGGCGAGGCCAGCCATTCCGTTTCCATATAAACCGGCCTGGCCCCGCTCAAGATCAAACCGTTAAAAACGGAACGGTGGGCGTAACGGGGCAATAAAACCTCCTCCCCGGGGCGGCAGGTAGCCAGGATGACGGCCATGAGGCCGCTGCTGGCCCCGTTCACCAGGAAAAAGGTCCGCGCCGCCCCGTAAAAGGCGGCGGCCTTCTCCTGGGCCGCCCGGATCACCCCGCCGGGACAGGCCAGGTTGTCCAGTCCCGGCACCTCGGTCAGGTCCAGCCCCAGGGTTTCCTCCCCCAGGGCCTGCCGCCAGGAGGGCCAGGTATAGGCTCCGTCCTTATGACCCGGTGTATGCCAGGAATTAAGTCGCTGTCGCCGGTAATTTAAAAGCGCCTCCCAGAGAGGCGCCCGCCCTTGGGTCTTCACGATGTTATTGTAACATACATCCCCAACCTGCAAAATACTTTTTCGGGATCCTCAACGGCCTGGATGCTGCACGCCGGCGTGGTCAATATAGTAATCCCCCTTGACAATCAGCTCCCCTACCGGCACGACCTGGTAGCCGTCGGTCTTGAGCTTTTCCAGGAGGGGGCTCAAAACATCCGCCGTATAGCGACCGTTATTGTGGAAGAGAACAATGGAGCCGGGTTTAATGTTTTTCAGCACCCGGTTTAAGATGGCAGCGGCCGTCATGTGTTCCTGCCAGTCCAGGGAATCCACATCCCACTGGATAACCCGGTACCCCAGGCGCTCCGCGGTACGGATAACCGTGTCGTTATAGTCGCCAAAGGGGGGGCGGAAGAGTTCCGCCTTGTAGCCCGTTATTTCCCGCACCATCTGGCTATTTTCCTGGAGCTCCTTTTCCATTTCCGCCTCGCTTAAGGAGGTAAAATGGGGATGGGTGGCCGAGTGCAGGCCGATCTCATGGCCGGCGGCGGCGATCTGTTTGGCTACTTCGGGATATTTCTTAAGCCAGATATTGGTTAAAAAGAAGGTCGTTTTAACATTATGCTGTTTTAAGATGGCTAATAATTTGGGTGTGTACTCTGCTCCCCAGGTGGCATCAAAAGACAGGGCCACCTTTTTTTCCGTCGTGTAAACGCTGTATATGGGTAACAATTTCTTGGCCCGCCCAACCATGGCCGCCAGGGGCTGGTAATCGGCCAGCCTGGCGCCAAGGTAGAGACCCAGGAAAAAGAGCAGCGCCGGGATCAGGATGTTGACCAACCGGCGCCGGCGCCATAACAGGATCATCTCCTCACCCCCTGAGATGATCCTATTCAGCCCTGTATTGTTATATGAAATGAAAAGGGGGATAAGATAAGCCCCCTGCCGGCCGGACAGGGGGCTCAAGCTGCCAGTTCCCTTAAACAGCCCTGGCACCGCTCTTCACAGCCCGGTTCTGGTAAGCCTGGTCCAGGAGTTGCATGACGTGGATGGCCCGGCCGGGTAGCTGGTGGACGTCCAGCCCATGGGCCAGCTGCATCAGGCAGGCCGGGCAGGAAGTTGCCAAGTACTGGGCCCCGGTTTTCTTAAAGTTCTCCATCTTACGGGCCAGGATTCGCTGCGATAAATCATAATGGGTAACGTTATAGGAGCCGGCACCGCCGCAGCACCAGTCGGACTCGTTCATTTCCACAAATTTGACTCCCGGGATGCTCTTTAAAATCTGGCGCGGCTCATCTTTGACTTTCAGGCCCCGGACGGCATGGCAGGGATCATGGTAGGTTACGGTGGCGTTGACCGGCCCCATCTCCTTCTTAAAGCCCACTTCCGCCAGGTACTGGGAGGCTTCCTTTACTTTGGCGGCAAACTGCTGCGCCAGGGGGCCATACTGCGGGTCATCTTTAAGGAGTTCGGCATAATAGTGGAGACCGTGGGCGCAGCTGGCACAATCGGTAACTACCGCTTCCACATTAAAGCGTTTAAAGGAATCCAGGTTTTCTTTGGCCAGCTTGACATGCATTTCCGTCTCGCCGTAAGCCTCGTGGGGAATACCGCAGCAGTTGGAAACCGGTACCACAACCTCGATATCATTTTCCTGGAAAACTCGCAGGGTAGATTCGGCGACCTGGGGGAAGAAGTTGTTCATCATGCAACCGGCAAAATAGGCCACTTTATGGCGGGGTTTCAGGGGCTTCTTTAAAACTTCCGGTAAGCGTTCCCTCAAGGTACGGGCCGGGATGTCGGGCAGCAGCCCTTCAGCCTTGCCCAGGGACCCCAGCAAACCAAGGAAGCCGGTATGGCGGGCGAGCCACCTGGCGCCGCTGCGCTGGTAAAAGCGCAGGGCCTTCGCCCCCAGGGTCAGGCGCCTCTGCCTGGCCAGAACACCGTGCAGGGCCATGCGGATAGGGAAAGGATTGCCGTTGGCACGGGTAATTTCCGCCCGGGCAGCCTTAACCAGGGTATCGGTAATAACAGAGGAGGGGCAGGTGACGACGCAGGCGCCGCAGAGGAGGCAGGAATAAATATGATGGTTTATCTCCCGCTCTTTGGTTAAATCAAAGTGTCCTTCCATGGACTGGCGCATCAAACGGTTGCGCCCCCTGGCCAGGGAAAACTCCTCGCCGGTTACCTTATAGGTAGGGCATACCTCTTCGCAAAAGCCGCACCGGTTACAACGCACGATATCTTCTTCATACTGCCGAAAAGTCTTGACCATTACCTGTTCCTCCTCGTCTCAGGATGCCGCCCTGCTGTTATCAATAACATACGCCAGGACCTTGCTGTTGGGGGCCATAATCCGCTGCGGATCGAAGGCCGCCTTAAGCCGGGACAGTAACTCCATAACAGCCCTCCCCCGCGCTTCAACCCAGCGCCGCGTTAAAGTCAGGTCATCGATATTATCTACAACCAGCAGCCCGCCCAGGTCCCCGGCTAGTGTTGCCAGGCGATTAACTGTTTCCTCTACACCGGCATAGGCGCTGGGAGCCTCGTCAAGGAAAATATGAACGTGCCCGTTGCCGAAATGGGCTACCAGGGCTGCTCCTTTGCGGCTCCGGTCCAGCTCGTCGCAGGCCCGGGTTAAAAATGCCTCCAGGGCAGTAAAAGGTACGGCTACGCTGGCCAGGATGGCCCCGGATTCGCCGGCAAAGACCGGAAATAGCTGCCGGCGGGCCTGCCAGGCGGCTGCAGCTGCCTCCCCTTCCAGGATGGCGGCAGCCGGAAATTGTTTTTTGACATAATCAACCTGGGTGTCTACCTGTTCCCTAAAGCCATTATAGGCCACCAGCACGCCGGGTCCCTTACCATCAGGCTTCCACCCGGCCCGGGCCAGTACCGCTATGGCGGCGCCGTCCAGTAATTCCAGGGCCACAGGTAAGGTGTCATTCCTGATGAGGCGAGCCGCTGCTATGGCGTCTGCCAGTTGTTTAAAGGGCAAGAAAACCGTTGTTTCCTTCTCCGGCACAGGCCTTAGTTTCAACATAGCCTTGGTAATAATGCCCAGAGCTCCCCAGGAACCGGCCAGAAAACGGGTGTTATCATAATCCTGAACGTTTTTAACGGTTTTCCCGCCGGTGCGGATAATTTCCCCGGTAGGTAAAACAACTTCCAGGCCTAAAATATGGAATTTAACATCGCCATAACCGAGCTTGCTGGGGCCTGACGCGCCGGCGGCTATGCACCCGCCAACGGTGCAGGTGTCAGGTTCTACCGGCTCGACGGGCCAGTACAGGTTATGGGTCCGCAATGTCTTTTGCAGCTCGCCCAGGGGGATACCAGCTTCCACATAGGCGGTCATGTTCTCATAATCATATTCAATAATTTTATTCATCCGGGTAAGGTTGATTACCAAACCTCCCGCCAGCGGCAACAAGCCCCGCCGGGCCATGGTACCGGCTCCCCAGGGGACCACAGGTATGCCCTCTTTCCCGGCGACCTGCAAAACCTCAGCTACCTGCTGGCTGCTCTCCGGGTAGACAACAGCGTCCGGCAGGGCCGTCTTGCTGCAGCTGTGCTGGCGCCGGATGTCTGGGTCTACCTGACAATTCCCGCTGCCAAGGATCTTCTCCAGTTTATGAATGTTTTCTTGCCGCATTTTGCTGTCCTCCTCAGGCCGCCGTATCGGTATCGGGTACAGTTTTACCGGCGTTCAATATCTCGCTGGGATCAAAGGCCAGGCGTTCCCGGCGTAAAAACTGGAGTTCCTCCGGGTTGAAGGCCCAGCGCATAAATTCCAATTTGGCCAGGCCAATGCCATGCTCGCCAGACAGGGTGCCACCCAGGTCCAGAGCCTTGCGGAAAAGGGCGGCCCTGACTTTTTCCACCCGTTCCATTTCTTCTTTATTCCGCTCATCGAAAAGAACCAGGGGATGCAGGTTGCCGTCGCCGGCGTGGGCCAGCATGCCAATGGGGACGTTATATTCCTGGCTCAAGCGGTTAACTTCCTTGAGGATCTCCGGTAATTTGGTGCGGGGTACGGTGGCATCTTCCATATCGTAATTGGGGGCCAGGCGGCCAATGGCGCCAATGGCCATACGCCGCGCCGTCCACAGGTTATCCCGTTCCCGGGCATTCTGGGCCAGCTTTACATCGGTAGCCCCATTCTCCCGGCAGATTTGCATTATCTGCTGTGCCTGGCGGTCCAGGCCGGCATCCCAACCGTCAACTTCTATTAAAAGTATAGCTCCTGCATCTACCGGCAGGCCGATATGCAGCCAGTCTTCAACGGCATTGATGATCTTGTTGTCCATCAGTTCCAGGGTACAGGGGATAATGCCGCGGGCAATTATGGCCGAGACTGACGTGCCGGCATCTTCAAGGGTTTTATAGATGGCCAGCATGGTGCGGTTGGCCCGGGGCGCCGGCGTCAATTTGCAAATTATCTTGGTGACAATGCCCAGGTTGCCTTCCGAACCGATCAGCAGAGCATTGAGGTTTAATTCCTGGGCTATCGGCTCCAGTTTGCCCCCGATTTGCACAATTTCACCGCTCGATAAAACCAGCTCCATCCCGATAATATGGTCCCTGGTGAGGCCGTATTTGATCCCGCGCATGCCGCCCGAGTTCTCCCCCAGGTTGCCTCCCATGGTCGATACCTTCTGGCTGGCCGGGTCGGGCATGTAAACCAAACCATAAGGAGCGACGGCCTTTTGCAGTTCCATATTGGTAACGCCCGGTTCCACCACCGCCACGCGGTTTTCGGGATCAATCTCCAGGATGCGGTTCATCCTGGTCATGACCATAACTATCCCGCCGCGCTGCGGCACGGCACCGCCGCTCAAACATGTACCGCCCCCCCGGGGGGTTACCGGGATCTTTTTACTGCTGGCCAGCTTCAAGATAGCAGCTATCTGCTGGGCATTCTGTACATAGACAACAACTTCGGGCTGGCCGTAAACGAGGGAAGCATCGTACATGTAGGTATTCAAAGATACTTTAGACGTTAAGACATTTTCCCTGCCGGCAATTCTCACCAGCTCGTTAAGGGTTGATTGTTCGACCATTATTAAACCCCTCTCCCTTCCCCATTAAAAATCATGGCCAGGCTCATTACATTATCTATATCCAGGCACCGCTCTCCAGCGGTGCGACCAGGGTAAAAAAGTATATTTTCGCCGGCACCAGCCCCCTGTCTCTATTTTGTTAGTAATATCACAAAGCTATAATATTCATTAATTTAACTCTAGCAATAACTTTGGACAGGTGTCAAGAATTGTCTGGTTTATAATATCCTTTAGATAGGCAAAATAAACCGCTGATAACGCTTTTTCTCCTCCTTTTATTAATTAGCTACCTGTCTTATGGTCTAACCAGCAGACAGGAAATATTGTTAAATTCTCACCTGTTCACCCGGCCGGATAGCAGCGTTCGCTACAAACTGGAGGGCAAGGGTCTTGTCGGGGGAGCTGCCGTACTGCACCCGGCGGGCCAGAATGGCCCCGTCTCCTGTAGCGATAACAAAGCCTTCCTCGCCAGGGATTTCTACTACGGTACCCGGGTTGCCGTAAGCCCGGTACGGCCTGGCTTCCCATATCTTTAGCTTTTCCCCCCGGAAGGTAGTCCAGGCCCCCGGATGTGGGTTGGAACCGCGGATAAGGTTGTAAATCTTTTGGGTACTTTGGCGCCAGTCGATTTGCACATCTGCTTCCTTAATTACCGGCTGGAAAGACGCTTGCCTTTCATCTTGGGGCACCGGATTGGCCTTCCCCTCCCGGATTAAACGGACGGCCTCGGCTACCATTTGCACGCCTAAGGGGTAGAGTTTCTCAAAGTATAATGATTTTACCGTATCATCAGGGTCGATAGCCACTTTCTGCTGCAGGATAATGGGACCCGTATCAATACCGGCATCAATCTGATGGATGGTAACGCCCGTTTCCGTTTCGCCGTTGATAATGGCCCAGTTCATGGCACTGCCACCGCGGTATTTAGGTAGCAATGAAGGGTGATAATTAATGCCACCGTAAGTGGCCAGGTCAATCATGGCCTTGGGAACAATATCGGTTACGAAGGCCAGTACCAGCAGATCGGGCCGGAGGTTTTTAACCCATTGCATGGCTTCCGGTTCCTTCAAACGCGCAGGCTGCAAGAGGGGCAGGCCGCGCTCCAGGGCCAGCTCTTTAACCGGATTGGGTCCCTTTTGCCCCGGCCGGTCCGGCACGGTGAGGACGCCGGCAATTTCTTCCCCCTGGTCAAGGAGGGCCTGCAGGCAGTCTTTACCAAAGGGCGCCTGGCCAATAAAGATAATACGCAAAAACATCTCCCCTCCCCTATTTTTGCCTACCCCTGACAGGTAGATGGGGATTATAAATTTTCCCTCAACTTTAATATATCCTTATTCCATCATCCCTGTCAATGCTTTTCCGGCGTAGCCGTCAGGCTGCCAGACCATATACTCTTGCCTCTATCGTGGCCAGGAGACATGAACCTTCTGTTCCTGTTTTGGGCAGATAGTATAGCGTTTTTAAGAATCTAGAGGCGTTTTAGACCTCCTTCAGGGTAATTTATCTATTTTATCACTAATTTTTTTAAGGACATTATAGATGTTTGATAGGATAATAATTATAAATCCAAGCATAAAAAAGGTTACGATCTCTTTAGTGAAGAAAGCTATTATCCCCATTACTATAAGAATAAATGTATTCCAGATGGTACTATTAAGAAATTTTTCCAACCAATTTACTCCTTTCCATCATTTTTTTCCACTGCCTAACATAATCTCTACTATAATCATATCTTCTTATTAATTTCCTTTAAAGTGTTAACCGTTTCAAACACGTAGTCCAGGTGAGGAAGGATTTCTGGACTAATCAACTTATTTCCCAAACCCTCTGGTATATTCTCAGCATTCTTTAAACCTCTTAGGATGAAAAGGTCATTTGTATCAGTAAACATTTCGATTGCAAAATATAAATTACTCAAATTGACGCCGTTTACTTCTTTTTCTGTACACGAAGTAATTAATTCCAAACCCCTGTTAAAATTTGCAAGCTCAAAATTCAGGTTGTTATGCCATGAGGCATATAAAAGACTTTCAGACTGAGTACCATCACTGTTTAATCCGCAACCAGCTTCTCTTTCCTCCAAATTAGGGCAAAATGCGGTTTTAGAAGGATATGATGCGGTATTTGGCAGACGAAATGCGTGGCTTTGCGCCCCAGCCTTTCGGACCGGTTTGCCCTATACTGTATTTTATGCCATTATTAGCCATAACCTAAATTTTCCTGTCGTAGGATGGCACTCAGCGGCTAGTTTTATATATTTTTATCCGTATATATTTCCAGAGCTCAGGCTGAAGAAAAATTGATCGACTTCGCGCAGGACCCTGAGCCCTGTGTCCAGTAAATTACTTTTCTCATCCTCTTTGTTAAATAATATATTTTCGCAAAACCTTCCGGGCTAAAGTGCATTATTTATGTTTGATATTTCGCCAAAGGGAGATAAATTCCGAAGGATTGAGAATAGTTACCGGAGATTCAGGCAACGTAAAGTGTTTCTTGTTGCCTGTAACAAGTATGGCTCCTTCAATGGCCATAGCAGCTTCTAGAAAAGGTTCGTCATCAGGATCTGGTAATGGCACCGGCAAGGGTTCAGTTGTCACTAGAATACCTTCTGCTTCGATCAGGGTTATGAGGGCATCAACTTCTGCTTTGGCAAAACCAAATTTGGGACGACAAAGCACTTCGCGGTACTCAGATAGGATACGGGCATCATAAACAACCCTGATCCGACCGTTAGCAATGAGCCGGACAATGGTACCGGCATGGCTATGGGCTTTCAAAAGTCCCGAAACCAACACGTTTGTATCGAGGACAATTTTCATTGGCTGCGGCTCCGTCTAACGGCTTTAATTTCAGCTTCAATTTCTGCGTCCTTAATTTTATCCAATCCTTTTTCCCTGGCTCTTGCTTGCATATTTTTTACAGCCAGTACTGCCCGGACACGGCGCAAGTTTTGCAAGTACTCTTCCAGATATTTTTCTTCTATATTGGAAAGTACCGCCACCGGCTTGCCATTAGAGGTAATTACCAGCTCTCCCTCCTTTTGTAACTGGCGCCATATCTCGCCCGATTTTATCCTTAATTCACGCACGGTCACAAAACGCACCTTTAAGCCCCCCGGAAGTTATGATACACTAATTGTACACGATCAGGCTACATATATCAATAAAGACAATAAAATTAGCCTTGCGGCTTTTGCATAAAATAGGGTTCCGGACCCATCTATAGATCCTTATGATGGTGTTGGAGATATGGAGATATCATGGAGCTTCAGGTCGGCAAAGGCTTTACTGCCATTGGTGCTGGAGTTCCATTTCTCCCTACGGAGACCCCTAAGTTTCTAAAAGAGCGCTGACGGCATCTCTACTGGGATATTTCTCACCTGTAGTTTTATTTACGCCGCTTTCTGGCCAACTTACAAGCCATCAAAATGGATCTACGCCAGCTTCCTGCCCCGCGTCCAACTGTCGGAGGAAAAGCTGGCTAAAAGAGAAGGAGCCCAAAAGGTACTCCGCATTATTAAAAATTAGGTAAAGAAACTATTAGTAACAAAGGAGAAGTAAATACAACTAAACTTAATATGCTTTTAAAAGCATTACCTCAATCTTAGCAGGACTCTATTATAGGGAAGTGCTCAACATAAATATGAATTCACCAAAAAGGCTAACTTGGAGATTGTAGAAACGTTGTTGATAAATTCCACCGAAGATGAGCAATTAAAAACTGCCTGGCAGCAACAAAGGATAGGTATTGCCTGGTTTTCACTTATGCTGGACATGCTTTTCCGGAGCAGCTGTCAGGCTAGTATCCCGGCCCTTGCCGTCGCGCCTTTCGATCCAGATGGCGGCATCGGGGCAGACCAGCTGGCATTTTTTACAGGCAATGCAGGGTTTCCCGTGCCCCGGCTCTACCACCGGCGTGCCGAAGGCCCCCAGTTGTTTAGCCCAGCCGATGGTGTCTACAGGACACTTCTCGATGCAGAGGCCGCAGCCCTTGCACAGGGCCGGGAACAGATGGAAGAGCCCTTTGCCATTCTCGGTGGTAATGGCTTTGAAAGTGACGCTCATAAGTTCTCTCTCCCTATCTCGTACCCCCGCTCCAGGGCACGGTAGTTTAATTCCCTGAGGTCCGGGTCCTGAGCAAACTTGTGGCCAAACTGGCGTTCCAGGGCCTGTTCTACATCCCGGCGCTCTAAAAAGCCCGTTACGCCCACCAGTACTCCCAGGATGATGACGTTAAAGACCCTGGGGTGCATTTCCTCCTGGGCTATGGCCAGGGCCGGGACGGCCAGGCGTCTCTGCCTTTCCCCGTAAACCTGCCGCACGTCGTCTTCCAGGCCGGCCTCATAAACCAGTAAAGTCTTTTCGCCTACATACTGCCGTACCCGCTCTACGGCCCGGTGGCTCAAAGCTACCACAATATCACCGGTAGTAAATTTAGGCGCGCTCACTGGCTCACTGCTTACCTGGACAAAGGCCACCGAAACGCCGCCCCGCTGTTCGACGCCAAAATTGGGGATATAAAGGGCCTGGAAGCCGGCCTGGTAGGCCGCCTCGGTGATAATCTCGGCCACCGACTGCACCCCCTGCCCTCCTTCCCCGGCCAGGGCGATTTTGAGATTAAGACTCATAAGGTGGTACCTCCTGGAACCGGCCGGACGGTTTCTCTTCCGGTGTCCTCAGCTCCCCGACAGGGAAATAGGCGGTCATTTCTTTTTCCACAAAACGCCAGGTCGCGGCAGCATTGGTGTGCCAGTTGGTGGGGCAGGACGACAGGGCCTCTATAAAGGCGATACCCCGGCCTTCCAGCTGGTTCTGCAGGCCTTTCTGGATAAAGTTTTTCAGCTGGACGATATTGGCTATGCTCCCCCGGGCGACGTAGGCTCCCGGCGGGGCAATGGCCGCCACCAGTTCCGGGCCCAGGATGGGCCGGCCGGTGAGCCTGGCGTCGCGGCCATAGGGGGTGGTTTCCGTCTTCTGTCCCGGCAGGGTGGTGGGGGCCATCTGGCCGCCGGTCATGGCGTAGACGGTATTGTTGACCACGATAATCGTCACCAGGTCGTTGCGGCTGGCGCTGCTGACCAGGTGCTGGGCGCCGATGGCGTAGGCGCCGCCGTCGCCCATGTAGGAAACGACCACCAGTTCCGGCCGCGCCCGCTTGATGCCCACCAGCACCGGCGTGGTGCGGCCGTGGTGGGTCTGGACGGTGTCCAGGTTGAAAAAGTCCCAGGAAAGCAGCGAGCAGCCGATGTCGCATCCAAAGATAGTTCGTTCCTGGATATCCAGGGCGTCGATAGCCTCCCCCAGGGCTTTGAGGACTATACCGTGGCCGCAGCCGGGGCAAAACTTGTGGGGCTTGGTCTCCGCCCGCCATACCCGGGGCATTTGCGGTTGGGCGGCGATGGCCATTAGATCAGCTCCTTCGCATGGACAAACTCCACTATTTCTTCCGGCGTAATCCCCATTCCCGGGCGCAGGTAGCCGGTGACCGGCGTCTCCAGGCCGTAAAGGCCGGCCTGGACCTGCCGTTTTAGCTGGCCGTAGGCCGACTCGACCACCATGAGGTTGCGGGCCCGGGCTGCCAGGGTCCTCAAGGTTTCCGCCGGGAAGGGCCGTAAGGTTACGGGCCGGAAATAGCCGGCCTTGAAACCTCTTTCCCGCAGGGAAACAACGGCCGCCCGGGCGGCCCGGGAAACAACCCCGTGGGCAATAATAAGCAACTCGGCGTCATCGACGGCGTAGGTATCCCACTCCACCACCTGCGGCGCTATGGCTTCATACTCTTTTATGGCGGTCATCAGCACCTCATAAAGCTCATCTTCCAGGTTATAGGTATTGCGCAGGTGGGCCGGGTCGCGCTCTTCTCCCGGCAGGCCCGGCAGGCCCACCATGGGGCGGCACGGTTCCATGGTAATGCCCCGGGCTTCAGGGTCGAAGATGGTTACCGGTTCCCGCATTTTGGATTGATACCCGTCCCCCAGGACAAAGGTGGGGAAACGGTATTTCCACGCGCTGTTAAAGGCTTTAATGGTATAAAGAAACAGCTCATCATGGGAAGACGGGGAATAAACAATCCTCAAGCCCTCGCCATTGCCGCCGAAACAGGTCAGATTGAGCTCCTGCTGGGAATAGATGACCGTGGCCGTCGAAGGACCGCCGCGCTGGGTTACCACAACTACCGTGGGCAGGCGCATCATTTCGGCCATGGCCATGGCTTCCTGCATCAGGACGTTGCCCGGCCCGGCCGTAGCCGTAAAGGCCCGCTTCCCTGCCAGGACACCCCCGACAGTAGCAAAACCGGCCGCGATTTCATCTTCCGTCTGGAGAAAGCCCCGCTCATATTTGGACGCCATCCGGGTCCAGTAGTGCATGATTTCATTCTGCGGCGTAATGGGGTAGCCGTACATGATGTCGGCCCCGGCGGCCAGGGCCGCCCAGGCCACCACCTCGTTGCCGGTCATGAAGGCCCGCTGCTCGCCCGTAACTGGCCTGGTTGCCATAATTATACACCCCGTTCCTGCGCAAATCCCCCTGTGAAAATACCCCTACCAGAATGCCAGGGGCATGTAGCGTTTGATTGCCCGGACAGGGTTACCACAAATATCGCGCTCGCCGATTAATGGGACCAGCTCGAACATTACTGCCGTGGCCACTACCGGGAGGTTTAATTCCCGGGCCGCAGCAGTTACCTTCCTGGCCCCGTCCTGGATGAGGTCTACCGTTGTCTCTTCCCCCAGGTGGGTGTTGTTGAGCAGGCCGTCCACACGGCCTAAAGAGCGCACGTGAACGATAATATCCTCCACCGTGGCCGTCGCCGGGCGGGCAGTATTGATCACAGCCAGGGCCCGGAGATCGGGGGCCGTCCCCGCTCCTTCCAGTAAATGCAACATACCGGCCCCGGCCGTGCCATAGCCGGCATCGATGATCACGTCCCCATGCCGATTAAGGGCCCAGCGGACGGCCGGGTGTAGGACCGTCCCGGCCTCACCCCAGCCGGTCACCTGCCGCGTCTCCCAGGCCAGCACCTCGATCCCCATGGCTTCCAGCTTGAGTTTCAGGGGGCGCAAAGTATAGCACGGTTCCACGGTATCCAGGTCGGCCAGGGTTACCTGCCGTCCCTGCTCCCGTAAAAAAACAGCCCGGTTAACAGCGTTTTCCGACTTGCCGCTGCCGTACTCACCCAGGTAAGCCTCGACAATACGCGCTTTTCTTCACCCCGGTAGTTAGTATGCGCTCCTGCAGGAATAGCATACTTCCGAATAAGGCATGCCACCCGCTTTGAAAGGCTGCATAAAAAATAAAAAAGCCCGGCTTTAACCGGACTGCCGGTGCTACGGGCCAACGCTGGTGCCTCCCTCACGTCCCCAGGACCAGGCGCAAAAAGATCAGCAGGATTAATCCTGGCAGTCCCAGGAAACCGGCGATTAAAACAGTGAGCCAGTTCAGGGGGATAAAAAAATGAAAATAGGCGCCAAAAAAGTTAAAGGCCCAGAGGAGGAGAAGCCCGAACAAGGAGTTAACAACAATCTTAAAAACTAACTTCAAGGGTTTTAATAAAAGGCCGCCTATAAGATAAATAAGAAATAACAAGAAAACACCGGCCAGTATAAGCTGTACGGTATCACCGCCCACAGGTACCACTCCTTAACCCGCTTTCCCCGCCACAGGCTTGCGGTTGCAGGCCGTCTTTTTGTTGCCAGTTACGAGCCAGCTTCCACAGGTACATATATTTCCTTTCTGCCGCCTCCAGACGGTAGATGGCCTGATCCACCAGATCGGATTCCGTTACCTCGGCAAAAAAGCGCTGGGCCGCCCACCATTCTGCCCGGGCCTCCCTGATAGCTTCGGCCAGCACTTCCAGGTCTGCGTTCAGGCTCCACTCCTGCATGCGGCCACCTCCCAACTGCTGTTTGCTTATAAAATATGCAGCTGGGAATAATTTCTTGCCTACTTTTTATTCCATTTCGTGGCGGCCGCTGAAGGCCCGGGCCAGGGTAATTTCATCGGCGTATTCCAGATCGCTCCCTACGGGCAGGCCGTAGGCCAGGCGGGTCACCCTTACGGCCAGGGGCTTTAACAGCCTGGCGAGATAAAGGGCCGTCGCCTCTCCTTCCACATCGGCATTGGTAGCCAGGACTACCTCCCTGATCTTCCCCCCCTGGAGGCGCCTTAAAAGTTCTTTAACCCTGAGCTGGTCCGGCCCTATCCCGTCCACGGGTGAAATGGCCCCCTGCAACACATGGTATAAGCCCCGGTACTGGCGGGTTTTTTCCAGGGCCACTATGTCCCTGGCCTCTTCCACCACGCAGATGATGGTATGGTCCCGTTCCGGATCGGTGCACAGGAGGCAGGGATCGCGGTCGGTGAGGTTGCCACATACAGAGCAATAATGGGTCTTCCGGCGGGCCTCCAGGATGGCTGCTGCCAGGTTTTCCGCCTCTGCCGCCGGGGCGTTGAGAAGATAGAAGGCCAGGCGCTGGGCTGTTTTGGGCCCTACTCCCGGCAGTTTGCCCAGGGCCGCAATCAGTTTGTTCAGGGGTTCCGGGTAATTCATTTTTTAAAACCCCGGCAGCCGCATGTTCCCGGTAATTTTTCCCATTTCCCTGGCCGCCATTTCCTGGGACTGGCGCAGGGCTTCGTTGACAGCTGCCAGGATCAGGTCCTGGAGCATTTCCACATCTTCAGGATCCACGGCAGCCGGGTCAATTTTAATACCGACAATTTCCTGGCGGCCGTTGGCCGTAACCACAACGGCACCGCCGCCGGCGGCTGCTTCCACTGTCTTTTCCCCCAGCTCGTCCTGAAGTTTGGCGATCTGGGCCTGCATCTTTTGCATCTGCTTCATCATCTTGTTGATATTGTTCATACCCACGGGCTTGACCGTCCTCCTTTTTAATCCTTGATCTCCACTTTGTCGGGGCCGAAATATTCTACCAGCTTATCTAATACTTCTTCCTGGCTCGCCCCGTCCACAGGCGGCCTCCCCGCCGTAATAACGAGCTTGAGGGGCCGGCCGAAAACCCTGGCCAGGACGGCTTCCACCTTCTGCCGGTTGGCGGCCTGTTCCAGCATGCCGCGGTGGAAATCCGTTTTGACTTCCAGGGTCAGGCTGTCCCCACTGACAGCCGCCGGCTCCCCGGCCCGTAAATAAGCCTGGAGGTGGACGCTTTCCCGGCGGGCCGCTGCCAGGACCTCCGGCCAGCGCTCCTGGACGGTAAATAATTCTAATGGAGGAGAGCCGGCAGGCGTAACTCCTTCCTGCTGCCGGGTTGCAGGCCGGGTCCTGGAAGCATAGCTTTCCCCTTTACCAGGCAAAGTCATGCCTTCCGCCTTTCTCTGGCCGGTCGTCTCCGGAACGTGCTGGCTCCTGCCGGCAAGCCCGGGCCGCGCCGGTGTTTCCCCGGGTTTTATTTCAGGCAGTTGCCCTTTTGCACGCCCGCTGCCGTCCAGGGCGGCCAGGCGTTTTTCCAGTTCCTCCACCCGGCGGGCCAGGTCCTCCAGGGAAGGGCCGGGATCGACCAGGAATCCGGCCAGGGTCATTTCCATGAGGACCCGGGGCTGGTTGTTCCAGCGCAGGGCTGCTCCACCCTCCTGCAGCCGTTCCATAAGGTCCAGCAGGCGCCGGGGAGTAAATTTTTGCGCCTGGGCCGCCACCTGTTCCACCTCTTCCGGCAGGAGGCCGGTAAACTCTCCGGCCCGGGGGTCCATATGCAAAAGAAGGAGATTGCGGGTATGCTCCAGCAGGTCCTCCAGCAGCCGCTGGGGTTCTACCCCCGCTTGCAGGGCTGTATCTACCAGGCGCAGCATATTTGCCCCATCGCCGGCTGCCAGGGCATCGGTTATGGCCAGGAGGGTATCCAGGCGCGCCGTACCCAGGATTGCAGCCACCTGTTCGGCCGTAATAATCTCCTGGTCGCCGGCGGACATGATCTGGTCCAGGAGGCTTAAAGCGTCGCGTAACCCCCCGGCAGCCTTGCGGGCCAAAAGGCTTAAGGCCGCCGGCTCGATCTGGACATTATTGGCCGCCGCCACCTGCTGCAGGCGCCCGCTGATGGCTGCCGCCGCCAGGGGGCGAAAATCAAAGCGCTGGCAGCGGGAAAGGATGGTCGGCAGTACTTTACGCGGCTCTGTAGTCGCCAGGATAAAAAGGGCATGGGCCGGGGGCTCTTCCAGGGTTTTCAACAGGGCATTAAAGGCTTCCGGCGTCAGCATGTGGACTTCATCGATAATATAAACCTTGTAGCGGCCCTCTACCGGCCCCAGGGGGATCTTTTCAATTAATTCACGGATCTCGTCGATGCCCCGGTTGGAGGCAGCGTCGATTTCCAGGACATCCAGGGAGTTACCGGCATTGATGCGCCGGCAATTGGGGCACTCATTGCACGGTTCTCCTTCCAGGGGCGACTGGCAATTGACGGCTTTGGCCAGGATTTTGGCAGTACTGGTTTTCCCGGTGCCCCGGGGACCGCAGAAAAGGTAGGCGTGGACCAGGCGATGGTTGCGCAGGGCATTGAGCAGGGTACGGGTAATATGTTCCTGCCCCACTACCTCGGCAAAGGTGCGCGGCCGCCATTGCCGGTACAGGGCCTGGTACTGGGCCAAGATCCTCACCTTCTTTTTCTCGGGGAGAGGCGATAAATAAATATATAAAAAGGGATTATTCCCCGCTCGAATAATCCCTTCTTGTCTCATTAGGTGACCGTGCACCCACTGTTGAACATGGCCTCCGGGCGTTACCGGCGCAGGTAACTCCAACCAGGCACTCCCGCGGCACCCGAGGGGGCTCACTTACCGCTGCTTCCTCCCGGACCTGACGGGGTTCATGAGTCCTCGTCGCGCAGGACCCGGCTCTCTTCGCCCCTTGCACCGGCCGGACCCCACAGGTCAGGCCCGCCAGTGGGACTTCGACCCCGCTATAGCGGTTTGCGGGCTACAGGGCACCGCTACCTCCCCGTCTAGCACGGTCAAAGCTATAAAATTAAAATGGCGGAGAGAGTGGGATTCGAACCCACGAGACGGGTTTGTGACCCGTCTACTCGCTCTCCAGGCGAGCGCCTTCGACCAACTCAGCCATCTCTCCGCGCAAATCTGTTGTTTATATAAAAATTATACAGCGAAGTGCGGCTAAATGCAAGCTGCTTCAGAAGAGCATGTCAAGGCGTTTAAGAAAAAGGGGAGGCCATTTATAACGGCAACACCCCTTAATTAACTTTTGCTGGCGGAGAGAGTGGGATTCGAACCCACGAGGCGACCTCTTCAGCCGCCTACTCGATTTCGAGTCGAGCGCCTTCAACCAGCTCAGCCATCTCTCCGCAGTTGCTGGAAAAAACGTTTTAATAACTGCCGGCATTCCTCTTCACGGATGCCGGTGATAACCTCCACCTGGTGGTTAAAATGGGGATTTTCCACCAGATTGACTACAGAATCTACAGCCCCGGCGCGTAAATCCGGGGCACCATAAACCAGCCTCTTTACCCTGGCCTGCACCAGGGCGCCAGCACACATGGGACAGGGTTCCAGGGTGACGTACAGGGTAGTACCTGTCAACCGCCAGTTGCCCCGTACCCGGGCCGCTTCCCGCAAGGCGATAATCTCGGCGTGGGCCGTAGGGTCACCCCAGGTTTCCCGCCGGTTACCGGCCCGGGCAATAATTCGCTCCCCTTCTACTACTACAGCGCCGATGGGGATTTCCCCCAGGGCAAAGGCCTTTTCTGCCTCGGCCAGGGCTTCCCCCATATAGAAACGGTGGTCCACACGGGACCCCCTCGCTGGTATTCTGGTGCGCCTGGAGGGACTCGAACCCCCGGCACGCGGTTTAGGAAACCGCTGCTCTATCCACCTGAGCTACAGACGCACGAATAAAAAATGGCGCGCCCGGAGGGACTCGAACCCCCAACCTCCTGGTTCGTAGCCAGTTACTCTATCCCGTTGAGCTACGGGCGCACAAACTTTTTCAACCGGCAGAGTTAATTGTACCAGAGATGTAGGAGCAAGTCAAGGGTACACACCACATATCTACGCCGGCTCCGGCCACAGGGCCGCGGACCTGGCGGGCCGCCCCAAAGATAAAATCAAACCGGCGCATTCCGGCGCCGGCATCCTGTGGCGGAGAGAGTGGGATTCGAACCCACGGTACAGGTTTTATACCCGTACAATCGCTTAGCAGGCGATCGCCTTCGACCTACTCGGCCATCTCTCCACGCCTTCTTCCTTTGTTACTGGCGGAGGGGGTGGGATTCGAACCCACGGTGCCCGTAAGAGCATCACTGGTTTTCAAGACCAGCTCCTTAAACCGCTCGGACACCCCTCCACAACTGGCAAGAATAGTATAACATACCCTTGCCGTCGCTGTCAATTTAAAATGCAAACCGAACGTATGTTGGTAATAGTGCATGGAAGCTAAAGCCCCGGTCACCCATATGGATACCGGGGCTTTACTTTTTATTTATTTACTTGCCACTAATGGCTCGCTTGTTGCTTTTTCCTTTCTACGCTGCAGGTAGGTTAAAACCGGCCGGTCGACACCGTAATAGTAGGCCGAGCTTCCTGCCAGCAACAGGATGATGGCCACCGTGTACAATACCGGGTTGGTACTGGCGCTACCAGCCAGCATAAAATTAAGATTCATAAAGGCGCTTACGCATAGGGAAAATACGGTCGCCGCTCCAAGAATCAGGGCTATACCGGTTAAAATCTCACCGGCTACTACCAGCTTGGCAAACCAGGTGTAGTGGCCGCCATTGAGTAAGGAACGGATAAATGCTTCATACCAGCCATACTTAATAGCCGGCGTGCTTCCCGGCAGGGCACCGACGGCTTTGGCCCAGAAACCTTTCAAGGTTTCACCGCTTTGCATCCATTTGGGATCACTAAACTTGTGCAGGCCGGCCTCCAGCCACTGCCAACCCAGCCATATCCGCAAAAGGGTCCAAACAATGCTTAAACGCCGGTCGCGCAGTAAGGTGAGCATTCTTTTCTCTCCCCTTTCGTGATAGTCTTCGCATATTTACTATAACTCCGGGAAGAGAAAGAACCCATAGGTCGGCGACCCGAATTTTCCCCCTCGGTTCTAAACCCTATAACCGTAACTAATCGTCTTCCAGTTTAAGAATGCCCTTTTTGATGGCATACTTAACCAGGTCCACCCGGTCATGGAGACCCAGTTTTTGCATCAGGTTGGCCCGGTGGGCCTGGACGGTTTTGACGCTGATAAACAGGCGCCTGGCAATCTCCGCATTAGTCAAACCCTCGGCAGCCAGGCGGAGAACCTCCATCTCCCGGTCGGTCAATTCTGCCTTCCCGGCATCACCCTCCCTGGCTGCCGGCAAGCCCTGCTGCAGGCCGTCGATAACCCGCCGGGCAATCTGGGGATCGAGAAAGGCTTCACCCTTGACCGCCAGGCGAATGGCCTGGATAAGCTCCTCCACCCCGGCCCGCTTTAAAACATAACCCCTGGCCCCCGCCTCCAGAGCCCGGAAGATTAGCTCGCGATCGTCGTACATGCTTAAAATAACAACCTTGAGGTCCGGCCGTTTTCGCAATAAAGCCCGGGTCGCCTCCACCCCGTTCTGGCCGTTGCCCAGCTGGAGGTCCATGACCACTACTTCCGGCCGCACCTTATCCACCAGGGTTAATAACTCAGCGGCACTACCGGTTTCCCCTACCACCTCAATATCCTTTTCCCTGGCCAGGAGGGCCCGCAGCCCCTCCCGGACTACGGCGTGATCATCTACCAGCACCACGCGGATGGCCATGGACTTTCCCCCCGCTATCGCCCTCATAGGGCAGCCAGAAGGTCATGGTTGTTCCCCGCCCGGGTGAGCTTTCAATTGCCAACCAGCCCCCGGCCAGGGCCGCCCGCTGCCGCAGGTTCTTGAGGCCCTGCCCAACGGTGGGGACCGTCGCATCGAAGCCGGTTCCATTGTCTTTAATCTTTACCCTGAAACCGCCGGCCCCCAGATCTACCCCGACCCAGATCTCGCTGGCCCGGGCATGACGGCGAATATTACTTAAAATCTCAATCATCATGTGATAAAAGTGATCCCGCTGGTCAGTATCCAGGTAAGGCTGTCCGTTCCCCTGGACGTGCCAGTTTACCTTTAAATCACTATTCCTGGCCAGGTCTGTCACCAGTTTTTTCACCATGGCCACCGGGTCGGCCGGCAGGTCCCGGCCCAGGTGCAGGCCGGCCAGATACCCCCGCAGGTCAGATATTACCTTTTCTGCCTGTTGCGACAGGGTCGCGAGCCTAGCCGCAGCTGCCGCCGGGTTATCCGCCAGCAGGGTGCGGCTGTGTTCCAGACCCAGGGCCAGGCCATAGATGGACTGGATAACCCCATCATGGAGGTCACGCCGGATTTTTTCCCTTTCCCGCCAGATCATCTCCCGTTCCCTGACGATCTCCCGGTAGTGCTGTTCCTCGGCATCATAAACATCCAGGAGGCGGAAGATAAAAAAGGCAACCAGGATACTGCTGAGGATGCGCAAAGCCGGCGCCGGCAGGCCCAGGCGCAGCAACACGTCCGTATTGAGAAAATTGGCCGGGAAAAAAGCCGCCGGCGGCACGATCAATCCCCCGCCTAAGGCATAAAGAAATAAGGCCGCGGCAGAGCCGTTTAGGAAAAATTGCAGGGATTTGCGCTTAAAATGTTGCAGTTCATCCCCCTGGGCCAGGATGGCCAACCCGCTCACCGCCGCTCCCGGTACCGCCAGCAAATAGCGCGCCGCTATTTCTATAAGGATCATCCACGCATCAAGCCCTGTTTTCTGGCGGGGAAAAGTGAAGGCGGCAAACAGCAACCATACCCCGAAACAGGTAAAGGGTAAAAGCCTCAGCCGGGCCGGCCAGTTCCTGGTATCCGCCAGGAGATCAACGCCGAAGACCAGCAGAAAGAGGTAGGATAAAGCCAGGAGCAGGGCATGGCCGCCGTTAAAGAGAACCCCCCTCAGAGTCTGCCAGCCTTCAGCAACTGCAGCAGTCGGAATGAAAATGTAGCCCCACTCTACCAGCCCGTGTAAAAGCCCAAAGACAGCCAGCCATGGTAAACGCCGTCCCAGGTGCAGGTTGCTGCCCCGCCGGGCCTGGAGGAGGATACCAAAGCCCATGAGGAAGAAAGACAGGCCGTAGAAGAAAAAGAGTAAATTCCAGTACCAGTTTTCCCTGGTTAAGAAGTGGAGGGAAGGGTTCATGCCCCTGATCCTTGCTCCGGCCGGATGGCTTCCAGGCCACCCATATATGGTCTTAACGCTTTGGGGATAAGTACCGTACCATCCTCCTGCTGGTAGTTCTCCAGGATGGCCGCCACCGTCCGCCCCACGGCCACCCCGGAACCGTTTAAAGTGTGGACAAATCGAGGCTTTTCCTTGGGGCCGGGCCGGAAGCGAATGTCGGCCCGCCGGGCCTGGAAGTCCTCAAAGTTACTGCAGGAGGAAATCTCCCGGTAGGTACCGGCGCTGGGGAACCATACCTCCAGGTCATAGGTCTTGGCCGCTGAAAAGCCCAGGTCGCCAGCGCAGAGGACCACCACCTGGTAGGGAAGGCCCAGGAGTTGCAGGACCTCTTCCGCATCCCGCGTCAATTTCTCCAGCTCTTCATACGAATCCTCCGGCCGGGTGAATTTAACCAGCTCTACCTTGTTAAACTGGTGCTGGCGGATGAGGCCCCTGGTATCCCTCCCGGCTGCCCCGGCCTCGGCCCGGAAACAGGCGCTGTAGGCCACATGGTAGATGGGTAATAAATCACCGTTCAGGATTTCCCCCTGATATAGATTGGTAACCGGCACCTCGGCCGTCGGTATCAAATAATAATCCGTACCCTCGACATGAAACATATCCTCAGCAAATTTGGGCAGCTGTCCGGTACCCAGCATGCTGGCGCTGTTGACGAGGTATGGCGGGAAAATTTCCGTATAACCGTGCTTGATGGTATGGAGATCCAGCATAAAATTAATCAGGGCCCTCTCCAGGCGCGCTCCGGCGCCGCGGTAAAAAACAAAACGCGCTCCGGCCACCTTGCTGCCGCGCTCAAAATCGAGGATCCCCAGCCGTTCCCCTATTTCCCAGTGGGGCCGCGGCTCAAAATCAAAGCGGGGCAGCTCGCCCCAGTGGCGCACCGGCTTGTTATCAGCGTCGCTCAAGCCGTCGGGTACGGAATCATGGGGTATATTAGGAATCCTTAATATCTCCTGCTGGAGCTCGTCTTCCACAGCGCGAATGACCGCATCCAGTTCTTTAATGCGGTCGCTGACCTCGCGCATGGCGGCAATTAACTCCGTAGCGTCCTGGCCCTTTTTCTTAAGGCGGGCCACTTCGGCCGATACCTGGTTGCGTTTATTCTTCAGTCCCTCGGCCTCAACCAGGAGGTTTCGGCGCCGGGCATCAAGGGCTAAAAAGTGCTCCAGCCCGGCCTTCAAGCCCCGGCGGGCCAGGGCTTCAGCCACCCTTTCCGGTTCCTGGCGTATTAGTTTAATATCCAGCAAAATACCACTCCCCTTTGATCCGGTTAGTGTGGATAATCCTGCCACTATTATGCCACGATTAAAGGTCCGGGGCAAACCTGCTGTAAAAAAACTTAAGGGGCGTCACCGCCCCCATAAGAAACTTAAAGGTAAATATAGCGCACATCAAGGACGCCGTCCACCTGGCGAATGGCCTGCAGCGCTTCCCGCGGCACCTCGGAATCAACGCTAATAAGCATGACGGCTTCGCCACCTATTTCCTGCCGCCCCACCTGCATGGCGGCGATATTCACTTTATGGTCCCCTATGGCCAGGCCTACCGGGCCGATTATACGCGGCCGGTCCAGGTGGGGTACGACCAGCATGTGCCCTGCCGGGCTGGCATCGACGCTATAACCGTCCAGGTTTACCAAGCGGGGTTCCCCGGCCTGGTTGACGGTCCCGGCCAGGCGGTGGCTCTCCCGCCGCCCCTCGACCTTTACGCTGATGAGGTTTGCAAAGTACTCCATCTCCCGGCTCTTCTTTTCACGGATGCGTATGCCTCGCTTTTTGGCCACCAGGGGCGCATTGACATAGTTGACGGCATCGGCCAGGAGGGGGCGCAGTAACCCTTTCAAGAAGGAGCTGGTCAGTGGCGCCAGGTCATACTGGGCCAGCTCGCCATTGCAGCAGATCTCCGCCGCAATTATGGGGCTTTCCATGAGCTGGGCCAGGAAGCTCCCCAATTTTTCGGCTAATTGCAGGTAGGGCCTTAAAACCTCGGCTACATGGCCCCGCACCACCGGGATATTGACGGCGTTCAAAACCGGTTCTCCCTTAAGGCAGCGCACTACATCGCGAGCAACCTCAACTGCTACGGCTACCTGTGCTTCTTCCGTCGAAGCACCAAGATGGGGGGTAACAATGACGTTGTCCAGTTCCAGCAGGGGGCTGGCCTTTAAGGGCTCTTCCTCAAAGACGTCCAGGGCCGCCCCGGCCACCTGCCCGGCTTTTAAAGCTTCATAAAGGGCTGCCTCGTCGATAATACCTCCCCGGGCCACATTCAACACCCGCGCTCCGGGTTTCAGGAGTTTCAGTTCCTCCCTGCCCAGGAGGTGCCGGGTCTCATTCGTGAGGGGCAGGTGGACGGTTACAAAGTCGGCGGCTTGCAGTACTGTCTCCAGGGAGGCCAGTTCGACCTCAAGGCGCGTGGCCTGTTCCGGGTCGACGTAAGGATCATAGGCCATAACCTTCATTTCCATGCCCCGGGCGCGGCGGGCCACCTCGCGGCCGATTTTTCCCAGGCCGATAACCCCTAAGGTTTTCCCCCGCAGCTCAACGCCTACATATTTTTTCTTCTCCCAAATACCCTGCTTTAAGGTGGCATTGGCTTGGGGTATGTTGCGGGCCAGGGCCAGCATCATAGCGATGGTATGCTCGGCAGCCGCAACGGTGTTGCCCTCAGGGGCATTAACAACTACGATACCCCTTTCAGTTGCAGCGGTGACATCGATATTATCGGTGCCCACCCCGGCCCGGCCGATAATCTTTAACTTTTTGGCAGCGTTGATGGCCGCCGCCGTTACCTTTGTTGCGCTGCGGACGATTAAGGCTTCACTGTCACGGATAGCGTCTTTTAGTTCTTCTTCATTCATTTTACCGGCGGCCGTAACTTCCAGGCCCGCCTCCCGGAGGATAGCCAGGCCGCGTTCGTCGATACCGTCCAAGGCTAAAACGTGCATTTTGGTTATCCCCTCCCTCCGAAATGGCTGCACTCCTAGCTGGCCAGGGTTTCCACGCCAGCAGGCATTCCTTCGCTTAATATAGCCCCGGCTGCGGCCACTGCCGCACCCCTGGTCACCGGTACACCGGCATCAATGAGGACATTTTCCAGGGCAGCCAGGCCAGCCAGGATATCGCTGAAACTTACATAGCCCAGATGACCGATGCGGAATACCCTGTCCTTGACGTCACCCTGCCCTCCGGCCACCACCACGCCAAATTTTTCCCGCAAGGGGGCGATGATATCTGCCGGTTTCATGCCCTCTGGTACACAGATAGCCGTCACTGCCGGCGAGGCTACTGTATCGTCAGCCAGGAGCTTCAGTCCCAGGGCACGGACCCCGGCCCGTACCATATCCCGCATCAGGGCGTGACGGGCAAAGCTGCCGGCCAGGGTTTCCGTCTTCAGGAGACGCAAGGATTCCTGTAGACCGTAGAGCAGGGGGACAGCCGGTGTAAAGGGCGTCTGCCCCTTTAACCCCGAATTTCTCGCCTTTTTAATATCCAGGTAAAAACGATGGTTGGTGCACTTTTCCGCCGCCTGCCAGGCGCGATCGCTAACAGCCAGCATGGTTAATCCCGGGGGTAACATGAAGGCTTTCTGGGAACCGGCGATGACCACATCAATATGCCAGGCGTCCATAGGTAAATCAGCTGCTACCAGGCCGCTGATGCTGTCTACAATGAGCAGGGCTGGGTGGCTTCCCCGGGCACGGCTGATGGCCTGGATATCATTTAAAACCCCAGTCGAGGTTTCATTATGCTGGACTAGAATGGCCTTGATCTTATGTTCCGTATCAGCTTCCAGGCGCCTGGCTATGGCCCGAGGGTCTGCCGCCTGCCCGTACGGGAACGCCATAACCTCCGTTTCAACACCGAAGGCACGGCAAATCTGAATGAAACGCTCGCCAAAGGCACCAACGGTTACGGCAAGCACCTTTTCCCCGGGGGAAATGAGGTTGGCTACGGCCGCTTCCATGCCGCCGGTACCCGAAGCCGTTAAAATGACCACCTCGGAGCGGGTCTGGAAGACATCCTTCAGCCCCTCCGTTACTTCTTCCCATAAGGCTTTAAACTCCGGGCCGCGGTGGTTTATAGCCGGCCGCGCCATGGCCAGGGCCACCTGCGGAGGCACCGGCGTCGGCCCAGGGAGGAGTAAAATCTGCTTGTCAGTCATGATAATCACCCTTTCCTGATTTTATTATCAATAATGGAAGACACTTTTCATGGCTTGCTATCAACACAATCGAAAGAGCTAAAATAGCGGTAGTAAGAGGCTTCAAAATTTGCCGCTGGCTGAAGGGCAGCATCCGTTCCAGACCTGGTATTCAGGACTTGGTTCCGGCCTGGTAGTGGAGATCGGCTCACCTCCCTTTTTAACCAGCCCAAAATAAAAACTCTCGTCCCCTTATCAAAAGGGACGAGAGTTTCACCCGCGGTGCCACCCTAATTGACCGGGTTAACAAAGCCAAACCCGGCCCCCTCTGCATGCGTAACGGACATGACCGCCCCGGCTTCTTCCTTATTCAGGATTTCTCGCCGGGTACTCAGGGGTGCCTCTCGACAGCCTCCGGGCTGGTTCCCACCGGCCACCAGCTCTCTCGCCTACCGGAGTGGGCCGCCGACACTCCCCCTCATCGCTTTGGCATCAACTAATTTGTAAGATATATTAGCATACCATGGCCAGGAACGCAAGGGTGAAAGAAATATTTTAACAAACTCTTAAAGAAAGCTGCCGGCAAAACTTTAAATTTCCTGGGGATGCCCGACAATTAATTTAACGATCTTTCCCGCCAGAGCCTCCTCCCGGTCAATCTCGATACCGGCCATCCTCACATTGGCCACTGTACGGCGGTTAATGTTGGACCCGATTAGATACAGGACCAGCGGGTTCAGGGCATCCATCACGGGGCCGAGGAACCAGTGCTCACTGCGCACATGCTCCAGGAGGACGATCCTGCCATCGTGGCGGCAGACCCGGCGTACTTCCTTTAGCCCCTGCACTGGATCGGGTACTGTGCAAAAAACGCAGGTGGCTACCACCTATCAAAACTGGCGTCTCCAAATTCCAGGTGCTGGACATCCATTTCCTTTAAATCTACCGGTACCCCGGCCAGGTGGAGCTTCTGCCTGGCCCTAGCCAGCATCCCGGGGCTGAAATCAATGGCCGTTACCCGGCATCCGGGTGGGTAAAAGGAAAATTAGCCCCTGTGCCTACCCCAACTTCCAGCACCCGGCCCCGGACTTCCCGCCACACCCGCCGGCGCCATTCATCGGGGATCATCCGGTCCATCCAATCATAAAAGAGCGCCGTGCGGTTATAGCGCTTTTTGATTATTTCCGTTAGTTCTCTGGCCACTTTTTCATCACCAAAATTATTATATCACCATGGATTCGCCAGAATCTACAAAAGGCTAAATAGTACGCGTACATGGTTAACACCTGTTCTACCCCTTGTTAAAGTGGTAACATCATGATAGCATTATTATGCTTACATTTAATCATTATTGGAGGGATGATATAACAAATGATCCGTACGCAAGTCCAGCTCACGGAAGAACAATATCATGCCCTGAAAAAAATGGCTGCTGTTAAAAAAATATCCATGGCGGAATTAATCCGGCTCGGCGTGGACCAGGTCTTGGCCGGTAGCAATCCTGGCCAAAAAGAACGAATTCAGAGGGCTATAAAGGCAGCAGGGCGTTTTCGTTCCGGTGTTAAGGACCTCTCCCGCAATCATGATGCCTACTTAACGGAGGCTTTTGCGGAATGAATGTTTATCTTGATACTTCAGCTTTTTTAGCCATCCTCGATGCTGACGACGAGAATCATGCCGCTGCCAAAAAAATATGGGAAAATCTTTTAACCAACGGTGTTCCAATGATTTGCAGTAGTTACGTTCTCGTAGAAACATATGCCCTGGTACAGCGGCGGCTGGGGATGGAAGCTTTGCGGGTATTTCACGAAGATATTCTTCCCCTGCTGCAAGTAGAATGGATTGACGCCGAGTTGCACCAGTTGGGTGCCAATGCCGTTTTGACCGCCAACAGGAGAAATTTGAGCCTGGTAGATGCCGTTAGCTTTGCTGTGATGCGTAAACTGGGTATTAAAAAGGCATTTGCTTTTGACAGGCATTTTTTTAAGCAGGGATTTGAAAATATTAGCGAATGATATATTAGCGGGCAGGATTCCTACTTCCCCGTGGCGAAAAAACGTTAACACTGCCCATTATTATAAAGAAGCAGGGAAGTATATGCCTGACAGGGAAAAAGATATTGCCGCCAGGGCCCGGGAAATGCCGCCCTTTATCGTCATGGACATCCTGGAAAAGGCCAAAGAAATGGAAGCCCGGGGGGAGAACATCATCCACCTGGAAATCGGCGAACCTGATTTTGACACCCCGGAACCGATCAAAGAAGCCGCCCGGCGTGCTCTCCGGGATGGTGACACCCACTATACCCACAGCCTGGGCAAGCCGGAACTCCGGGAAGAAATCGCCCGCTACTACCAGCGGAAATACGGGGTCAGCATCTCGCCCGACCAGGTCGTCGTTACATCCGGCACCTCGCCGGCCATGCTCCTGACCTTCGGCGTCCTCCTGGAGCGGGATGACGAGGTCATCCTCCCCGATCCCCACTATGCCTGCTACCCCAATTTCATTCGTTATCACGGCGGCAGGCCGGTTTTTGTCCCGGTAAAGGAAGAAGACGGTTTCAAGTACCGCCTTCCCGCTATCCAGGCCAGCATTGGACCCCGGACCAGAGCCATCATGGTCAATTCCCCGGCCAATCCCACCGGCACCGTCTTTACGGCGGACGAATTAGAAGCCCTGGCCGAATTGGAACCCTATATCATTGCCGACGAAATCTACCACGGCCTGGTTTACGAAGGCCGGGAGCATACCATCCTGGAGTTTACCGACCGGGCCTTTGTCATCAACGGCTTCTCAAAGCTCTACGCCATGACCGGCTGGCGCCTGGGTTACGTCATCGCGCCGCCGGAGTTTGTCCGGCCTTTACAAAAGCTGCAGCAGAACCTCTTTATCTGCGCCGGTTCCTTCGTCCAGGCCGCCGGCATCGCCGCCCTGCGGGAATGTGATGAACACGTGGCGCATATGGTCGCTACTTACGACGAGCGACGCCGTTACCTGTTGAGCCGCCTCAAAGCCATGGGCCTGGCCACCCGGGTCGAGCCTACCGGTGCCTTCTACGCCCTGGCCAACGTAAAGAAATATACCGGCGATTCCTATTCCTTCGCCTTTGAGATTTTAGAGAAGGCCCGGGTAGCCGTCACCCCGGGCATCGACTTCGGCCGCAACTGCGAGGGGTATCTCCGCATCTCCTACGCCAATTCCCTGGAAAACATCAAAGAAGGCCTGGACCGGCTGGAGCGTTTCCTGGCCGGGAAAAAGGCGTAAAGCTGCCTATGCCCATTTAGTTTTCTTTCCTGCTAATACCATTACCCGTTCCTTGCGATGCTAATTTTTCCACCTCTCCTCTTCTAGGCAAAGCCGGCATTACGCCGGGGCGGGTGCAGGTCAGGGCTGCGGCGGCGTTGCCCCAGCTACCCAGCCGCTCCAGCCAGGCGGAATCCAGGGCCTCAGGGTCCTCCCCCTGCTGGATGGCTTCAGCCAGCACCACCAGCATGCCGGCCATAAAGGCATCACCGGCGCCTGTGGTATCGACGGCTTGTACCGGAAAGGCCGGCAGGTGAACTTTACCCTTTGTTCCGGCCAGCAAAGCGCCATCTTCACCTAAAGTGACAGCTACCAGGCGGGGGCCCCTGGCCAGCAGGGCTGTGACTCCAGCGGCCACTGTTTCTGCCTCAGTCCCTAATAAAAAGCGCAGTTCCTCTTCATTTAGTTTGACTACGTCGGCCAGTTTTACCGCTGCCAGGATCTCCTTGCTGGCCCGTTCCGGGTCCGGCCAGAGGGAAAGGCGCAGGTTGGGGTCAAAGGATATGACCGCTCCGGCCGCCCTGGCCAGCCGGACGGCCTCCAGGGTGGCGCTCCTCGCTGGTTCCACCGTGAGTGAAACGGAACTGAAGTGGAGGATACGGGTGTCCTCAAGTACCTCTTGCGGCAGTTCTGCGAGATTCAACCTCGTATCGGCTGTACCGTGGCGAAAGAAGACAAACTCCGGCACCGCCCTTTCGTTCAAGGCTACAAAAACCATGGTGGTGTTGGCCTCGTCATCGCGCAGCAGGCCGCGGGTGTCCACGCCGTTTTCCTCCAGGACCTTCTGCAAATGGTCACCGAAGGCGTCCCGGCCCACCTTACCGATGAAACCGGCGCGACCGCCCAGCCGCGCCACACCCACGGCAACGTTGGCCGGCCCGCCTCCGGCGGCGCGCTGAAAATCGGTGACTTCCGCCAGCGGACACCCTTTTGGGCTGCCCACGAAATCGATTAAAATCTCGCCTACGGAGACGACGTCCAGGGTTTTGGTTTGCAATGAATTCCTTCCTCCAGGATGATAGAATTTTTGCCAGACCATAGCCGCCTACCTTTCTTGACATTGCTTTACTAGGTATGATAGACTATGGCGAGTAAAGGAGTTGGTAAGGAGGGGATCGCTTATGGAAACACGCATTTCTTCCAAAGGACAAATAACCATACCTTCAGAGATTCGGCGCCAGTTAAAAATTCATACTGGTGATGCCCTGCTGGTCAAAGCGTTCGGGGAAAACCATATTATACTTGAGGTAAAAAGGAAGGCCTTAACTAGTAACCAGGGTACAAGCGAAGATATACTTAAAGCTACAGCTGGTTTATGGAAAGATAGAACTGATATTAATGAAAGTTTCATCCGAGAATTACGTCAGTCAGATCGCCGGCGCCTGGAGGAATTACTCGATGAATAGCATTATAATTGACTCTGATATTCTCATTGATCACCTTTGGGGCTTTCAGCCGGCTACTGATTTTTTATCGCGTATCTTTCAGGGTGAGTTTACAGGCCATATATCTGTACTTACGGAAATGGAATTACTGGCTGGCACTATGCCTCAAAAAGGTGAAAAAGAGCAGGTAGAGAGTCTGCTTCAGCGTTTTAATGCCATTCCCGTATCGTCTAATATTGCCCGGCGTGCCGGAGAGCTTTTGCGAAAATACAGAGCGCATGGACTTGCCCCGGTAGATGCCATTATTGCCAGTACCGCTTTAGACCTGAGAGCTCCCCTGGTGACGAGGAATACAAAGCACTTTGAGCCTGTGGAAGGATTATTAACTTTAAAACCCTACTCTTGAATGTTACTGTTTTGGCCATCTTGTTCACCTCCTATAGCAATATCACATTTGATAGAGTTCTTATATTTTCACCTTAAGCAGCATATTTTTCTATA
Source organism: Moorella mulderi DSM 14980 (assembly GCF_001594015.1). Lineage (GTDB taxonomy): Bacteria > Bacillota > DSM-521 > Neomoorellales > Neomoorellaceae > Neomoorella > Neomoorella mulderi. The sequence continues at coordinate 457,019 of NZ_LTBC01000001.1, read as the reverse complement.
CTCTCTATTTCCTACCCCACCTCTATGCGCAATGGCTGATGCTGCGTACGGTGATCAGCCATGTATCACTCAACTTCCTCATTTTACCTCGGTTTATACAGGTATTACCTTAACCTGCCTTTCCAGGGTTTCCAGGCTGGTGTTGTTAGGCAACCCACTGCGGCGGGCGGCAAGCCAGGTGCCGGCGGCCACCGCCAGGGGCAGGGCCTCCGCCAGGCCGGTCCCTTCACTTATCGCCCTGGCCAGTATCGCCCTGGCCAGGACGGCTACCATGGCGTCACCGGCACCGACGGTGCTACCAACCGCCAGGCGGGGCGGCTGCGCCCACAGGGCCTGGTGCCCGTCCACAGCCACCGCCCCCAGGGCGCCAAGAGAAATAACCACCATCTCCGTCCCCGCCTGCCGGATTTTTATCCCGGCCCGGGCGGCTTCATCGGGTGTAGAGATTTGCTCGCCCAGCAGGGTTTCGGCTTCATACTTATTGGGTTTCACCAGCAGGGGTTTGGCCGCCAGGCCGTGCTCCAGGGTTTCCCTTCGGCATCCAGGACGGTGGCAACGCCATCCCTCTGCCCCTGGCGAATTAAGGTGGCGTAAAAATCAACGGGAGCACCAGCAGGTATACTACCTGATAATACCAGCATCCGGCTACGAGCCAGCAATGCCTCCAGCTTTCGCTCCAGGGCTGTTAAATCTTCGTTCCTGACAATAAATCCGTTTTCATTGATCTCAGTTTCAGTATTTTTGACAGGGTCAATAACCTTAAGGTTGACCCTGGTTTCTCCTTCGACTTCAATGAAATCCGCAAGAATGCCTCTCTCCTGTAAGGCCTCTTTAATCGCCGGGCTCGTAACACACCAAACGGGCACGGTTTGTTTTGGCAGGCTCAAAGTTTTCAACGACAACCGTCTTGTCCAGGGCCGGGTTCAAAGTAACCGTAATGATGGGTGCAGGCAATAATGTCCCCTCCTGGTAGTTCAATCTCTGGCGGCGACGATTACTTCCACGCCGCGTTCCTTCAGGCGCGCCAGGTCCTCTTGCGGGGCACCGGGATCGGGAATGAGACGGTGAATGGCGCTTATGGGGCAAACAAATCCCAGCGAGATGCGGCCGAACTTGCTGTGGTCTGCCAGGACAATAACCTCGCGGCCAGCTTTGACCATATTCTGTTTAGTCTGCGCCTCGTAGATATTGGGCGTAGTAAGGCCCCGCTCGACATCTAAGCTATTGGTAGCCAGGAATACTTTATCGACGTATAAACCCAGCAGGGTATTGTCGGCAATGGGACCGACGGAAGAAAGGGTGCGGTGGAACCGGCATCCAGTAAAATAGTATCGCCGTCAGCAATCAAATCCAGGGCGGCCCGCGCGGCATTAGCCAGACTGCAGAGGCCGAAGGACATTCCCACCCAGAGAGGTTAGCATCAACATCCTTACCGGCTATTTACTTAGAAAAAGGCTATAGCGAAAATACTTTCGTAATATAGTTTAATACATCTTCGATACTGATCTCGTATGAAATCGTTACTTTCCCACCAATATGTTTATGGTGAGGGAAAGTTATGATAGTTTCATGGTGGGGCGCATTATCCCATCTAACGATAAGCTCTCCATTCCTGTTTTGCCAGTGGTAGGAATAATTATATTCTTCAGCAGAAACATATTGTCTTATATACAGGAGGGTATCATTTTTAAGTTCGCACCGAACCTTAAGGTAATAAAAATCCGTCCCCTGTTTATAATCCTGGATTTCATAGGAAACTACAGCCGGACAACGATTAAGTAATTTTAATGTCTTTAACATGGTCCAGTTCCTTGATTTTATTCTTTAGTTCATCTAAACTACGTTGATAAGCCTTCATCTCCATATAATCATCCCACAAGTCGAAGTTTTCTTTTCCCGCCGCTATTCTTTGCTCCATCTCTTTGAGGTTGCAACCATACTTCTGCTCGATTAGCTTTATATGCTCCTTGATTAGGACCATTTCTGAAATAATTTTTAGCCTGGCGTATTCTTTAATCTCATCTTTAAAAACCTCCAGGGCACTCATAGATATCACCTTCTTTTATAAAAAGCTTAATTATATCCTATCATAAAAAGCCATTAGTGTATACCTGCCTAAAGTAGATGCCGTAGCGTTCCCGTAAGCTGGTACCCAGCAGGTCAGCCTGGAGTTTATCCACGGCTTGCTGCAGGTTAAGACCAGCGAGCTTTAACGAACGCCATGTCCATACCCGAGGTGGCATCCAGGGGACGCAGGCCGTCCAGGCCGGCGGCCATATCATCAACAAGGTGAAGCAAGTCCTTTTACAGCCAGCGAAAGGCATGATGAAATAATATATGGCCCGGGGTATCCGGAGGCAAATCAATGAAAGTAGTTATGCGGCAAAGGGAGGATGGCACCGAGGCTTCATGGGCATGATGCCAGAAGCGGCAAGGCCTTTAGTCTTGCCGCTTCTCCCGGGGTGCAGCAATCACGGTTGTCCGGGCGGCTGGTAGGGGGCGGTAGGGTCCTCGCCGTTATGGGAGTGAAGGTACTTGATGTACTGGGCCACGTAGTAATTAAACCCTGTCATGGCCCTGCTGCCGGCGGCCGTGTTCCATGCCGTTTTAACCTCGTTGTTCTCGCCGTGCCAGGCGGCCACCGCGCGGGAGAAATAGCCGCGGACTTTCTTCTGGTTCATGGTATTGGGATTCACAGGCACAAGATACCGGCGCGCATAATTAATACCCTTCCATTTACCGAATACCAGGGATTTCCCCACAGCGCCGCTGGCATCCATGGACATTAGAGGCGCTGTTACTCTGGCCATCTTGCTCACCTCCTTTCGCCCCCATTCTAACAGGGAGCCGGAGGTGATGGCTAATTGCGTAACCTTCCGGGGCCGGGCCGTCTTTTCTCGTTGCCGGCAGAAGGGATAAAAAATCAGGTGGTTACCGGCCCGGCCACCGGCGTGTCTTTTTCGTAATCCGCAAAAATATTAAAGTTATGAGGCCCCCGCAAAGCCAATATAGGTTAAACTATACTTAACGCCGTATCCTGGACCTTCGCCGCTTTCTCACCGCTTTCTCTCCGCTTTATGGACATATGGAGCATAAAGTATGCCTTAAATCACAGTGCTGGGGAAAGCCAGGGCAGCCATCGCTACAGGCACCTGCTTCGACCGCACCTGCGAGGGTTACCCGGGCGTAGCGACGTCCGCCAGGCTACTCAAGTAATCACGGGGGGTACAGATGCGTACACCTGCAATAACCTGACCACGATAAGGGGCAAAATGACATAAATCCCCTGTTATGAGATGGGTTGCCCGGGCCTGGATCGCAGCTACAAGCACAGGACGATCCTTCAGCGGAAGATTAATTGGACAGGGAATGGTGGTGTCGGCCTCGGGCACGATTCTAAGTTGCGCCACCAGTTTTTCCAGGCGTATTAAATGCTCCTGTTGTTCAAGGTTACGCCGGGCTTCTTCGATTACATAATTGGAGACCAAAAGCCGGCAGCGATTAAGGCGTTCCCTTTCCCATAACTGGTTTAGCGCAGGACTGCCATAAGCGGCGGAAAATAATACATTGGCATCCAAAAATAGCCGGTCCATCAATTATCTTTTAACCTTTCGTGGGGGATTTTGGCCGGGTCCAGTCCCAGCCGGCGTACCTCCTCGACGGCCCAGGCATAATCTTCAGGTGTTATGCAATTATTTAAAAGGAATTCGGCCTTCCGCTCAGGACTATAAATTTCTACGGGCAGGGCTACCGCCGGGCGCAATAATATCCCTTCCGGGCATGCTTCGGCTATCATCAACGCCCCTTCTTTCAAGCCGTATCTACGACGCAGGCTTGCCGGGATTACAACGGTGCCCCTCTTCCCTACTTTTGTGGTTTCTGTTAGAGCAGCGTTCATGATCCCACCTCCGAATATCAGTATATCAGATTGAGGTAAGTTCTGCAAGCAGTTGAAAAGTTATTACAAAAGCAACCTCTTAGCGGCTGCTTTTTAAATTTCCATGCTCCTAACAGTAATGATATACATGGCGTGGGACCAGAGGAGGGGGTTGGCGATGGGCCCCCAGCGCTCCAGCCAGTAGTGGTAGTGGGCCTCGGAGGTAAGGTTTTCCGGCACCTGCTCCGGCAGGAAGCCGTTGTTATCGGCCCGGTCTTCCACCCAGGCCAGGAGTTCCCGCGCAGGAGCTTCTTTTCCCTTCAGGCGGTAGTACCAGGCCAGCCAGGCGGTGAGGAGCAGCCACTGCCCGCCGCCGTAGTAGGTATCGGCAGCATAACGCTTGACGCCACCGGAACAAAGTTCGGTTGCGATCCTGGCCACCGTCGCCGTGAAAACGGGATCGTCCAGGCTGCAGAGGCCGAAGGGTACTCCCAGCCAGAGGAGGTTGGCATCAACGGCATCCTGCCCGGCAAACTTGACCCAGTGGCCGTCCCAGACAAATTCGTCCCTGGCCCGGTCAGGCAGCTGTTCCAGTACCGTAACGACCCCCTGTTGATCCCCCAGCCAGGGTAAAATAGCTTTCAAGCCGCCATATATGGCCGCCAGGGTGGAGGGGTGGCGGTAGTCACCGTATTCCTCCCAGCAGTCCAGGCAGGGGTGCTGCCAGAGGCCGGTGAGGTAGCGCACCACCAGGTCAACGGCCCGGCGGTAAATATCTTTCCAGGGGCCGCCGGCCTGCAGGTGGGCGGCCAGGCCCCAGAGGAAGGTGCCGTAGCCGTCCAGCTGGAAATTGCCCCAGGGCTCCCGGCCCTCTTCCCCGCTGAGGGTATAGCGGGTATGGAGGCAGCTGCCATCGTCAATGGGCCGGCCACAGGCTGCGGCCGCCAAAGCCCTTTCTACTTTAAACCCGTGGGCGACAATAGTGCGGGAGGCAAAACGGTAAAAGGCCGCTGCTCCTTCCCTTTCTCCCACCAGGTCTAAGGCGCGGGCGATAAAGGTCCCGTCCCGCAGCCAGACGTAATTATAGGGCGCGTAATCAGGAGCCGCCGGGAAGGCACCCGTAGGTGCCTGGTAAGCCTTTAAAACATCTATGCTGCGGTTATAAAGTTGAATTGTTTTCATTTAGCCTCCATAAGTAGTTGTTTCCTGTTTGGTGACGATTTAGCACCTGCAGGCTTTCTGTGGAAAAAAGGTGATTTGTGCGGTTTCTAGATGCAAGGCGACAGAAAAGAGGGCTTTCGCCAGCCCTCTTATTTTATCATCTCCAGGAAATAGCGGTGTACTCGCAAATCTTTAGTCAGTTCCGGGTGGAAGGCCGTCGCCAGGAGGTTCCCCTGGCGGGCCATGACGGTCTTACCCATAAAGGTGGCCAGGGATTCGGCCGGGGGTTCTACCCTCTCCAGGTAAGGAGCGCGGATAAAGACGGCATGGAAGGGCTCCTCCCCCAGGACGGGGATTTCCAGGTCAACCTCAAAGCTGTCCACCTGGCGGCCATAGGCGTTGCGCTGGACACTCACGTGCATCAGTCCCAGCCGGGGCTGGTCGCTACCGATTATATCCCTGGCCAGGAGCACCATCCCGGCGCAGGTGCCGAAGACCGGCATCCCTGCTGCCGCCAGTTCCCGGATGGGTTCCAGGAGATTGAATTCAACCATCAACTTGCCAATGGTTGTACTCTCGCCGCCGGGGATGATGAGCCCGGCAATACCTTCCAGCTGCCTTTCCCGCCGGATCTCTACACCCTCAACGCCCAGGGCCGCCAGGGAGGCAATATGCTCCCGGAAGGCGCCCTGCATGGCCAGTACGCCAATTTTCATTTTTAACTCGCCTCGCTCTTACCAGCCGCGTTCCTGCATGCGTTCTTCCTGCCTGATGGTGGCAATCTCCAAGCCGGGCATGGCTTCGCCCAGGTCTTTAGATACCTCGGCCAGGATTTCCGGTTCCCGGAAGTGGGTGGTGGCGGCCACAATGGCCCGCGCCCGTTTCATGGGGTCACTGGATTTAAAGATACCGGAGCCGACGAAGATACCGTCGGCGCCCAGCTGCATCATTAATGCGGCGTCGGCCGGGGTGGCAATACCGCCGGCGGCAAAGTTGACCACCGGCAAACGCCCCAGTTCCTTCACCTGCTTGACCAGTTCATAAGGAGCCTGAATTTCTTTGGCAAAGGTCATCAATTCCTCATCGGGCAGGTTCTGCACCCGCCGGATCTCGCTCATGACCCGGCGCATATGACGGACGGCCTCCACGACATTGCCGGTACCGGGCTCGCCCTTGGTGCGGATCATGGCCGCCCCCTCGCCGATGCGCCTTAAAGCCTCGCCGAGATTGCGGGCTCCACAGACAAAGGGCACTTTGAATTCATGTTTATTGATATGAAACTCTTCATCGGCCGGGGTGAGAACTTCGCTTTCATCGATATAGTCAACGCCCAGGGCTTCTAAAATCTGCGCCTCTACGAAATGGCCGATTCTAGCCTTGGCCATCACCGGGATGGTTACGGCGTCCATAATCCGTAAGATAACCGTCGGGTCGGCCATGCGGGCCACGCCACCGGCAGCGCGGATGTCGGCCGGCACCCGTTCCAGGGCCATTACGGCGCAGGCCCCTGCCTCTTCGGCAATTTTAGCCTGTTCCGGGGTGGTGACATCCATGATGACGCCACCTTTCAACATCTCCGCCAGGCCCTTTTTTACCGTCCAGGTTCCTTTTTCTGCTGCTGCCATTTTTGTTCCCCCCATTGTTCCCTCTTCGACCGTTCTGGCTGCACAGTTTCATTCTACTACAGGGTACCCTCTTAAGCAATAACTTTTCAATATAACCTGATCGTTACCATGAAATTTAAGTCTTACTGTACGCGCGCGATGGCTACCACGCGGTCGTTGTGTTCCAGGCGCATCAAGGTAACTCCCTGGGTATTGCGTCCCTGGCGGGAAATGTCCTCCACACCAAGGCGGATGAGAATCCCGTCGGCTGAGATCAACATTAGTTCATCATCCTGGCTAACGACGGCCACCGCAGCCACCGGACCTGTACGTTCAGTAACGTTCATGGTGATAATACCCTTGCCGCCCCGGCTCTGGGCCCGGTACTCGCTCAAAGGTGTCCGCTTGCCAAAACCCTTCTCAGAAACAACGACCAGCTCGGCCTCTTCCTTAACCCGGACCAGGCCAATGACCTCGTCCCCGTCTTCCAGGGCCAGGCCTTTTACGCCGTGGGCGGCCCGGCCCATGGGCCGGACTTCATCTTCGGCAAAACGAATGGCCTTGCCCTGGCGCGTCACCAGGATAACTTCATTATCCCCTTCCGTACGCAGGACACCGATAAGTTCATCGCCATCTTCCAGGTTGATGGCAATGAGGCCGTCCCGCCGGGAAGTATGATATTCAGCCAGGGGGGTCTTTTTGACCGTACCCCTTCTGGTAGCCATGAAGAGGTAAGCATTTTCACCCGGGTCGCGGATGGGAATAACGGCGGTGATGGTTTCTTCCTTGTTGAGATAAATTAAATTGACCAGCGGCGTCCCCCGGGCCTGGCGGCCGGCCTCCGGTACTTCATGGCCCCGCAGGCGGAAGACCCGCCCCTTATTGGTAAAGAAAAGGAGGTAGTGATGGGTGGTAGTAACAAAGATATCCTGGACAAAATCTTCTTCCCTGGTACCCATGGCCTGGATACCGCGGCCGCCCCGCTTCTGGCTGCGGTAGGCGTCTACCGGCTGGCGCTTGATATAGCCGCGGCGGGTCAGGGTGACGACGATATCTTCCCGGGCAATCAAGTCTTCTACCTCAAGGTTTTCTTCTTCCAGGACAATTTGCGTCCGGCGGGGATCAGCAAATTTATTTTTATACTCGAGGAGTTCCTCCCTGACAATGCCGTAGACCATGGCCTCGCTGCCCAGGACTTCCTTCAGGTAAGCAATGCGCTTTTGCAGTTCCTCCCATTCTTCTTCTAGCTTTTCCCTTTCCAGGGCCGTGAGGCGCCCCAGGCGCATGTCGACAATGGCTTTGGCCTGCCTGTCGCTTAAAGCAAAACGCTCCATCAGGCCCCGGCAGGCTTCGGGTTCATTGGGCGACTGGCGGATAATCTTGATTACTTCATCGAGAAACTGGATGGCAATGCGCAGGCCCGCCACGATATGGGCCCGGGCTTCGGCCTGGGCCAGAAGGTAGCGGGTACGGCGGGTGATTACCTCCTTCTGGTGATCCAGGTAGAGGGTAAGCATTTCCCGTAAATTGAGGATCCGCGGCCGGCCGTCCACCAGGGCCAGCATAATGACCCCGAAATTCTCCTGCAGCTGGGTGTGCTTATAGAGCTGGTTAAGAATAACCCTGGGCTGGACATCCCGGCGCAGCTCGATGACTATGCGCATCCCCGTCCGGTCGGACTCGTCCCGTAGATCAGTAATGCCGTCGATTTTTTTCTCCCGCACCAGCTCGCCAATGGTTTCCACCAGGCGGGCCTTGTTGACCTGGTAGGGGATTTCCGTCACCACAATCTGGCTCTTGCCGTTGCTCAGGGTTTCCACCTGGGCCTTAGCCCGGATCTTGATGCTGCCCCGCCCGGTCCGGTAAGCGTTTCTAATTCCTTCCCGGCCGATAATCAGGCCTCCGGAAGGGAAGTCCGGTCCTTTGATAAACCGGGTAAGGTCTTTGAGATCGGCCTCCGGGTGGTCAATCAGGTAGACCAGGGCATCGATGACTTCCCCCAGGTTATGGGGCGGGATGTTGGTGGCCATGCCCACGGCAATCCCGGCCGACCCGTTGACTAAAAGCTGGGGAATCCGCGCCGGGAGCACCACCGGTTCCTTCAGGCTGCCGTCATAGTTATCGATGAAGTCGACGGTCTCTTTATCAATATCGGCCAGCATGGCCAGGGCAATTTTCGCCAGCCGGGCTTCGGTATAGCGCATGGCCGCTGCTGAGTCGCCGTCGACGGAACCGAAGTTACCGTGGCCGTCTACCAGGGGATAGCGGCAGGCAAAATCCTGGGCCAGGCGGACCATGGTTTCATAGACGGCAGCATCGCCGTGGGGGTGGTAACGGGCCAGCACCGTACCCACTACGACGGCCGACTTTTTATGGGGCTTATCCGGCGTTAGCCCCTCTTCGTACATGGCATAAAGGATCCGCCGGTGGACAGGTTTCAAGCCATCGCGGACATCAGGTAAAGCGCGGCCCACAATGACGCTCATGGCATAGTCAATGTAGGAACGCTTCATTTCCTCTTCCAGGTTGACTTCTAAAATCTTACCGCCCTCTCTCAAGGCCAAGTATTTTCCACCTTCTTTCGCAGTGACTCTTTATCTAATTATAACCTCACAGTGTCCTTTCGCCAAACAGCTCTAAAGAAAAACGGGGGTCAGACCCCCTCCACCCTAAATATCCAGGTTTCTGACTTCGTGGGCGTGCTGCTGGATAAATTCCCTCCGCGGCTCCACCCGGTCACCCATGAGGATGTTAAAGATGGCATCGGCTTCCGCGGCATCTTCCAGGTTGACCCGGAGCAGGGTGCGGGTTTCCGGGTTCATGGTTGTTTCCCAGAGCTGGTCGGCATTCATTTCGCCCAGGCCTTTATAGCGCTGCACTTCCCATTTTTCACCCGCATGGTTCTGTAAAAACCTTTCCAGTTCGGCGTCGTTATACAGGTAGTGCTCTGCTTTGCCCCGGGAAACTTTATACAGGGGCGGCTGGGCGATATAGATATAACCTTCGGTGATTAAAGGCCGCATGTAGCGGTAAAAAAAGGTAAGCAACAGCGTCCGGATATGGGAACCATCCACGTCGGCATCGGCCATGAGGATAGTCTTATGGTAGCGGGCCTTGCTGATGTTAAAATCATCGCCGATACCTGTTCCCAGGGCGGTGATGATGGTCCGGATCTCTTCGTTATTTAAAATCTTGTCCAGCCGCGCCTTCTCGACGTTTAAGATTTTACCCCGCAAAGGCAGGATGGCCTGGAAACGCCGGTCGCGGCCCTGCTTGGCCGAACCGCCGGCGGAATCACCCTCCACCAGAAAAAGCTCGGCCACGGCGGGGTCCTTGTGGGTGCAGTCGGCCAGCTTGCCGGGCAGGGAAGTTATCTCCAGGGCATTCTTGCGCCGGGTCAGCTCCCGCGCCTTGCGGGCCGCCTCCCGGGCCCGGAAGGCATTCAAAGCTTTATCGACAATCCGCCGGGCAATGGTGGGGTTTTCTTCCAGGTAGGCGCTTAAATGCTCTGCCACCAGGGCGTCGACAATGCCCCGCACTTCCGTGTTGCCCAGCCTGGTCTTGGTCTGGCCTTCAAACTGCGGTTCGAGCACCTTGACGCTGATGACAGCCGTCAGGCCTTCCCGGATATCTTCTCCGGCCAGGTTGCTGTCATTTTCCTTCAGGATGTTAAATTTACGGGCATAATCATTGAGCACCCTGGTCAGGGCTGTTTTAAAACCGATTTCGTGGCTGCCGCCTTCGGTGGTATTGATATTATTAGCATAAGACAGGATGAGCTCGTTATAACCGTCGTTATATTGCAGGGCTATTTCAACCTGCACGTCATCTTTTTCACCGCTGAAGTAGAGGGGCTTGTTGAAGAGGACTGACTTGTTTTTATTTAAATGGCGGACGAAGTCAATCAACCCGCCGGTATGATAATAGGTGGTTTCTGTGTCGTTTCTTTCATCGCGAAAGATTATTTTGACGCCACGGTTTAAGAAGGACAGTTCCTGCAAGCGCCGGCCGATTATTTCATCCTGGAAAACTATATCTTCAAATATCTCCCTGTCCGGGAAAAAGGTTACGCTGGTACCCGTGCCCTTGGCTTTGCCAACGACCTTTAAATCCGATACTTTCTTGCCCCGGCGATACTCCTGCTGGTATATTTTACCATCACGTTTTACCTTGACCTCCAGCCACTCTGACAAGGCATTGACCACCGAAAGGCCCACACCGTGAAGGCCGCCGGCCACCTTGTAGCCATTGCCGCCGAACTTGCCGCCGGCGTGCAACATGGTCAGGGCCACTTCCACCGCCGGCAGGCCTGTTTTCTCATGAATATCCACCGGGATGCCCCGGCCGTTGTCGGTAACCGTCAGGCTGCCGTCCTGATGAACGGTTACTTCAATGCGATCGCAAAAGCCGGCCAGGGCCTCGTCAATGCTGTTATCTACGAGTTCAAAGACCAGCTGGTGCAGGCCCCGGACCCCGGTGTTGCCGATATACATGCCGGGACGCCGGCGTACAGCTTCCAGGCCCTCCAGTACCTGGATTTGACTGGCATCATATTCCGTGTGTACCTGTTCCATCTTTTCCTCCCAGGTTAAACTTTCCCTGACCAATATAGCACAAAAGTAAGGCTTCCTCAAGCAGGCTCCCGGCCTGGACCTTATCTTGCTAAAGGAGGCCCTTGAGACAGGCAGGGAGAGCCTTATTCCTTTTCCAGGTTGCTAAAGATAGAACTGGCTCTCTTCATCAGGGTACCGGAAGAAATGCCCGAATAATATATCTCCTTATCGGTAATAATGCAGGATTTGCAACCCTCGTCCCGGGGGTCTTTTTTGACTTTAAGGTTGGCCGTATTTAAAAATTCACTGTTAACCCCGGCCCGGCTTGTTGTACTCAAGTTGAGGATGGCGATAATTTCTTTGCAGGGAACAACCATCTCGTTACCTATATGCAGGTACATAATAACCACCTCCGAATAAGGTCCTGCTAAAAAAATATTATCTTCTGGTAGGGACATATCCCTACCCTACCACTAACCTTCTTTCCCCTGATAATTTCCAGAGGGTGGCCTGCTCCAGGAGGCTCGCCGGTAATCTGGTCAATTCCGTGGTCGTTAAAAATGTCTGGCCGGCGGTGGCCAGGAGTTCCAGCAAGGCCTGCTGGCGTTTGCTATCCAGCTCGGAGAAAACATCATCAAGTAGCAAAATAGGCCTCTTTCCCATGACCTGCATAAAGATCCTGGCTTCAGCAATTTTGAGGGCCAGCACGGCCGACCTTTGCTGGCCCTGGGAAGCAAAGAAGCGTGCTTCATGGTCGCCGATAAAAAAGGAGAAATCGTCCCGGTGGGGTCCCCAGAGACTTAAGCCCGCCTGGATCTCCCTTTCCTGGCCCGCAGTTATTTTTGCCAGCCATTCCTCACCGTCACCGACGATGGGCCGGTAGGAAAGGGTTAGCTGTTCCCTGGCATCCATACTCTGGTAGATGGCTGCTGCCAGGGGTTCCAGGGCCTGGAGAAAGGCCCCTCTTCTCTGGATAATGTTCAAGCCGGTAGATACTAACTGGACATTCCATGGTTCAAGCTCCTGAACTTTTCCCCGGCCTGCCTTGATCTCCCGCAGTAAACGGTTGCGCTGTAAAAGGAGGCGACGGTAAGACTGGAGGCTGTGGCAATAGAGCCGGTCAAGGATGCTTATCTCCCGGTCCAGGAACTGGCGCCGGTAGACAGGCGCACCTTTAAGCAGGAGCAGGTCATCGGGTCCAAAATAGATAACCGGCAAGATACCCAGGAGATCAACTAAGCGGTGGTGCCGGCCGTTAATTGTTAACTCTTTATGATTTTGCTGGTAAATAATAGCAAGTTCCAGGTTTTCCTGGCTGGTATTGCAGAAGCCTTTTACCTGGAAAGAGTTTTCCCCCCAGCTTACCACTTGCTGGTCTTGCTGCTGGCGCAAGGATCGGGCAAAGCTTAAATAGCCAACAGCTTCCAGGAGATTGGTCTTGCCGGCCGCGTTGGGACCCTGGATAATGTTCAGGCCCGGCTGGCAGTTCCAGGTTAATTCGCGGTAACTGCGAAAATTAGTCAACTGGAGCTGCCGTAAGCTTATAGCTGTCACCCTTAATTTCCACCTCATCGCCAGGCCCTATAGGATGACTGCGGCGTTTCTCTGTTTGACCGTTAACCCGTACCAGGCCGCCGGCAATCATTTCCTTAGCCTGGCCGCCGGTTGCTGCTATGCCGGCCCATTTTAAGAACTGGTCCAGCCGGATAGATGGAGTGGTAATAGGTACGTTTTTGCTAGGCATAATTAACCCCTTTAGACAACTGGCGGGTTGCTTTCCGGTGCGTTATTAATCCTTACCGGCAGGATGAGGCAAAAATAATTATCCTCGCCTGCCGGTTTCACAACTACTGGTTTTAAAGGTGCCAGCATCTCCAGGATAACCTCTTCCGTGTCTATTATACGTAACGTTTCCAGTAAATAACGGCCGTTCAGGGCCAGGGTTAAAGGCTCACCTTCAACCTGCGCCGCCAGTTCTTCCTCCAGGTGGCCAACTTCGGCAGCGTCGCTGGTAATCTTTAAAGTTTCACCTACCTGCAGGAAGATAATATGAGAACGGGATTTTATTTCATCCCGGGCCAGCAAGGTAGCCCGTTCTGTTGTTTCCAGTATCTCCCTGGTAGCCACCTTTACTGTGGTAATATGGGATTGGGGAATAACCTGGCGATAATGGGGGAATTTTCCATCAAGAAGCCGGGCATATAGTCTTAAGTTTTCATAGCTGGCAAAAATCTGGCTGGAACCAATGCTTATTTGCACCTGGCCTTCTTCACTGGGCAGCAGGCGGGCTAGTTCATTCAAAGAACGGCTGCTAATAAGGGCGTTTACGGGCTCCTGGCTGGTAAATCCCGCCAGCCGGCCATGGTAGACGGCCAGCCGGTGGGTATCGGTAGCTACCAGGTTAAATTGATTTCCACCAGGTTCTATTTCCAGTAGTATCCCGCTAAAAATACTCCGTAAATCGTCACTGCTGGTAGCTATAGTTACTTTGCGGACGGCATCTTTAATAGTGTTTATATCTACCTCCAGGGATATATTGCCTTCCAGGTCTGGCAGGGAAGGAAACTGGTTGGGATCGAAGCTGTTTAACTGGACCCTGGACTGCATGTAGGTTATTTCAACGGTATTATCCGGCAGGGCCTGTAAAGAGAGGTTAGTCGGGGGTAAACGCCGCACCATTTCTGAAAAAATGCGCGCCGGCAGGAGTAGATCGCCAGGAGTTAGTACTTCCACAGGGAAACTGTAAATAATGCCTAGATCGAGATCGGTTCCCTGTAAAGTTAGCATATTATCTTGTGCCTGGAATAAAATACCTGTAAGGGCTGGAAGAGTAGTGGTGGTGGCTACGGCCCGGTAAACCTTTTGGACGGCCTGTAAAAGCTGGGGTTGTGAACAGGAAATATGCATAACATGGTTCCTCCATCATCATCATATCATAAAGATGAATAGTAGTAGTAGGGCCTGTGGATATGTTAATAGCAGCCGTAAATGCAGCCAGGACGGGATTCGAGATTTGTGGATTACTGGTTTCTAATTTCCTGCATAAGCTGGGATATCATCTGGGGCAGGGAAGGATCGCTTATTAAATCATCGCGTATCTTGTTGTAGGCGTGAAGGACAGTTGTATGATCCCTGCCGCCAAAGGCCTCACCAATCTGGGGTAAAGAGGCATCGATCATCTCCCTGGCCAGGTACATGGCTATTTGCCGGGGAAAGGCTACCGAACGGTTCCGCTTTTTAGCCTTTAAATCTTCAGGCTTCAAGTTGAAATAGCGAGCCACCACTTCCTGGATCAGGTTGATGGTAATTGGCTTCGGCCTGGCCAGGTTTAAGGCATCCTTGAGAACTTTTTCCGCCAGCTCGATGGTAACTTCTTCTTTAGTAAAGGCGGCATAGGCTGCTACCCTGATTAAAGCTCCTTCCAGTTCACGGATGTTAGAATCTATTTTTTGGGCCATAAAAAACATAACTTCGTCAGGGAGAATAATATTTTCGGCAGCTGCTTTCTTACGTAAGATAGCCATCCTGGTTTCCAGGTCGGGCGGCTGGATATCGGTAATGAGCCCCCATTCAAAACGCGAACGTAAGCGGTCTTCTAAAGTGGGTATTTCTTTAGGCGGACGGTCACTGGAGATTACTATCTGTTTGTTGGCTTCATACAGGTGGTTGAAGGTATGGAAAAATTCTACCTGGGTGCTTTCTTTTTTTGCCAGGAACTGGATATCATCAATAAGGAGGACATCAATGTTACGGTATTTAGCCCGGAATTCTTCCGTCTGCTCATCGCGGATAGCGTTAATCAGGTCGTTGGTAAACCTTTCCGAGGAAATGTAAAGGACCCGGAAATTAGGTAAGTGCTGGCGGACGTGATGGCCGATAGCCTGCATGAGGTGGGTTTTCCCCAGCCCAACACCACCATAAATAAATAAAGGATTATAAGAATTGGCCGGCGTTTCGGCTACTGCCAGGCAGGCAGCATGGGCGAAGCGGTTGCTGTTGCCCACCACAAAGGTATCAAAAGTGTACCTTGGGTTAAGCCGGGGCAGGTCGTCGTCTGCTGCTTCAGGGGTTGCTGTGGCCAGGTCCCCGGCCGGAGAAAAGCAAATAACCTGGATATTAATTGGCTCCCGGCCCAGGACTTTTTGCAGGGCTTCCTGGACCAAAGGATAATAACGGCTCTGGATGTAATCGCGGGCAAATTCGTTGGCTGCGGCCAGGACCAGAGTGTTACCTTGCATGGTTACCGGCCGGGTATCAAAAAACCATGCTTCCAGGGCGGAGAAACTAATTTGTTTTTCTAAGATAGATAAAACCTGTTGCCAGGCTAGATCAAGTTGATTTGGTGACAAAAAGGAGACCTCCCTGGGGAAGATGTTAATAAAATTAGATGTCTATAAAATGAATATCGGGGATAAATGAGAGGGATAAAGGGAAATCACGCATTTTTATCTTACCAGCTTTGGGGATAACTATCAACAGGTAACAAAAATTCCTTTTCCTTGACAGATGGAAAAAGACTCAGCTATAATTTGAATGATACGGCTGGAAAAAGATAAAGGATAACTTTTGGTAGGAGGGAAAAGTAAGTTTGAAAAGGACTTATCAACCCAAAAATAGACGCCATCAGAGGGTTCATGGTTTTTTAAAGCGGATGCGCACTCGAGCCGGGCAGGAAGTCATCAAGCGGCGGCGCCGTAAAGGTCGTAAACGCCTGTCTGCTTAAGACAGGCCCTATCCCTTTTTCCATGGGGGCAGGATGTTGTTAACTGCAGGGCGGCGTATTGTCAAAGCAAGGGATTTCCGCCGGGTTTACCGCCAGGGCCGCAAGGTAAGCGGCAAGATGTTAAAACTATATTATCTGCCCAATAACTATTGCCTTACCCGTTTTGGTTTTTCCATTTCCAAAAAAGTGGGCAAAGCTGTAAAGCGTAATTTATTAAAACGCCGCCTGCGGGAAATCTGTCGTAAACATATAACTTCTTTCCAGCCGGGTTTGGATGTGGTGCTGGTAGCCAGGGAGAGTGCCGTGCAAAGTAATTTTAATGAACTGGAGCAAGAAGTATTAAATTTAGGGCGCTGGGGGAAAATTTTGGTTAAAGAGGAAAGCAGTGACCAGGGTGATTAAAAGAAGTATTATCTTATTTATTCGTTTATACCAGTTATTTATTTCCCCTATCCTGGGAAAAAATTGCCGTTTCTATCCCACTTGTTCCCAGTATGCTCTGGAAGCGATAAGCAGATATGGAGTGTTCAGGGGAAGTATCCTGGCAGTAAAAAGATTAGGGCGCTGTCACCCGTGGCATCCTGGAGGTTATGACCCGGTTCGTTAAAGCCAGAATGGAGGTGAAGGCTGCCTTTTCCTTAAAGTGGGGAAGAAGGCAGGGTGCTAGTTGAATATATTAGTTGATTTCCTGTCACAATCAATACAATTTTTATATAATATTACCAGGATGATGGGTATACCCAATTATGGCCTGGCTATAATTTTGTTTACCATTCTCGTTAAGGTAATCCTTTTCCCTTTAACCTACAGGCAACTGCGCTCAATGAAACGAATGCAAGAAATTCAACCAAAGGTCCAGGAATTGCAAAAGAAGTATAAGGGCAACCCGCAGAAGGCCCAGCAGGCCATGATGGAACTGTACCAGAAGGAAGGCGTCAATCCCCTGGGGGGTTGTTTACCTTTACTGGTGCAAATGCCCATTCTTTTTGCTTTATTCAGTGCCCTGCGTACCTTCTTTGATCCCGTTCACCACCCGGCCTACGTGGAACTGTCCCACGCCAACTTTTTATGGGTCAGCAATTTAGGGCAACCGGATCCCTATATCTTACCTATCTTAGTTGCCCTGGGTACTTTTTTCCAGCAAAAGGTAAGTATGGTCGGCGGCAATCAAGACCAGACCCAGAGGACGATGCTTGTAGTCATGCCACTGGTAATTGGCTGGATGAGCCGGAGCTTTTCGGCCGGCCTATCACTCTACTGGGTAACCTTTAGTTTAATGGGCATTTTAGAACAGTGGTTTGTACGCCGGAAGCCGCACCTGGTGAAGGAGGAAATCAGCGCCAAATGAAGGAGATTGAAACCAGCGGCAAGACTGTTGAGGAAGCCATTGAGGCAGCGCTGAAAAGTTTGGGAGCCAAAAGGGAAGAGGTAGAAATTTATATTTTAGAAGAAGGCAGTAAGGGTTTTTTAGGTTTACTGGGCTCGCGCCAGGCCCGGGTAAAGGTCGTCCTGCCAGATAGCCCCGAAGAAGTAATTAACGACTTTTTAACCAGGGTATTAAAAGCCATGCATGTTGCAGCCGGCATTGAAATCCGGCAGCGGGAAGGGTACTATTTTGTCAGTTTTCACGGCAAAGACCTAGGTATCTTAATTGGCCGGCGGGGCGATAACCTGGATGCCCTGCAGTATTTATGCAACCTGGCCGTAAACCGGGTATTAAAGAACAAGGTCAAGATCGTCCTGGATGTAGAGGGCTACCGCAAGCGCCGGGAGCAAACTTTAATCAATCTCGCCCGCCGTTTGTCGGCCCGGGTTAAAGAAACCGGGAAAAGGGTCGTCCTGGAACCCATGAACCCCCAGGAAAGGCGCGTTATCCATACTGCTTTACAAAACGACAGTGAGATCTTGACCTTCAGTGAAGGGCAGGAACCAAACCGTAAGGTTGTTATTGCCTTGCGCCATTAACATTTTTGCGCTAAAATATGATTAGCTGGTATGTTTTTGTAGCCCAGTGATACCTTATGTATTGCTGGGTTTTATTATGTGGGGAGGGCAGGCTATGCTGGCCGACACCATAGCCGCAGTAGCCACACCGCCGGGTGAAGGCGGCATCGGCATAGTTCGCCTGAGCGGCAGTGAAGCTGTAGCCATAGCCAGTAAAATATTTCAACCCCGCCGGGGACCGGATTTTGCTGCCAGCCGCAGCCATACCCTGCGCCTGGGAATGATTATCGATCCCGCGACGGGGGAAACCGTCGATGAGGTCCTGGCCTGCATAATGCGGGCTCCCCACAGCTATACGGCCGAAGACGTAGTAGAAATCAACTGCCATGGTGGTCCCCTGGCAGTAGCCAGGGTTTTACAGCTGGCTCTGCGCTACGGTGCCAGGCTGGCAGAGCCGGGAGAATTTACCAGGCGCGCTTTTTTAAACGGGCGCCTGGACCTGGCCCAGGCTGAGGCAGTGCTAGATGTCATCCGGGCCAGGAGCAGCCAGGGACTGGTAGCTGCCGTGGGCCAGCTGCAGGGTAAACTGTCCCAAAAAATAACGGGGATAAATGATCTTCTTACAGGCGTGCTGGCAGCCATTGAAGCCAGCCTGGATTTTCCCGAGGAGGTTGGCGAGGCAAGTGCCGGTGAACTGGGAAAACTGCACCAGGCCAGGGATGAGGTAAAAAAACTACTGGGCACATGGGAAGAAGGACGGCTCCTTAATGAAGGCCTGAAAATTGCCATTGTCGGCCGGCCCAATGTGGGCAAGTCGAGCCTGTTAAATGCACTGCTGCGCCAGGAAAGGGCTATTGTCAGCCAGATCCCGGGTACCACCAGGGATACAATAGAAGAAACTCTGTTGCTGGGTGGTTTTGCCTGCCGGCTTATTGATACAGCGGGCTTGCGGGAAACTGCCGACACATTGGAGAGTATCGGTGTGGCGCGGACAAGGCAGGCAGTAAAGGAAGCCGACCTGGTCCTAATGGTCGTTGATCTAAGTACCGGGATCTTACCGGAAGATGAGCGTATTCTGGAGGAAGTGGCGGGTAAAACCCTGATTGTCGTAGGCAATAAAGTTGACCTGGTAAGCGAAAAGAAAAACGGGCTTGAGTCCTTTGCCGGCCTTTACCCCCGGGTGGCCATTTCCGCCCGGGAAGGCAGGGGCCTGGATGAACTGGCCCAAAGGGTAAAGGAGATCGTCCTTGGCGGGAAGGCAGTAAGGACGCGGGAAGATCCCCTCCTCACCCGGGCCCGCCACCGGGACGCCCTGGAAAAATGCCTGGAACACCTGAACGCGGCCATAACCGCCTGGGAAGAGGGTATGCCCGGCGATCTAATCGCCGTTGACCTCTGGGCGGCCCGCGATTTCCTTGGCGAAATCACCGGAGCTACCGCCCGGGAGGATCTCCTGGACCGGATCTTTAGCGACTTCTGTATTGGTAAATAGATGACAAGACCCTGATACCGCTAACACGGCACCAGCAGAAGGATGAAAATAACGGGCTGGCATTTGTTTGGAGCGAGCAAAAACAATGCCAGCCTGGAGCAAAGTTATTTTCAGGTTAGAAAGTTAAGCAGAAAGAAGGTGAACAAAATGTACAACGCCGGGAATTACGATGTCATTGTCATTGGCGCCGGTCATGCTGGCAGTGAAGCCGCCCTGGCGGCAGCCAAGCTCGGCTGTCGTACCCTAGTGCTGACCATCAGCCTGGAGAGTATTGCCATGATGCCCTGCAACCCTTCTGTGGGTGGGCCGGCCAAGGGGCACCTGGTACGGGAGATTGACGCCCTGGGCGGCGCCATGGGCTTAAATACCGACCGCAGTCGCATCCAGATCAGGCGCCTCAACGGCGGCAAAGGGCCGGCAGTCAGGGCTTTGCGGGCCCAGGCCGATAAAAAGCTTTACCAGCAGCTCATGACCCTTACCCTGGAACGGCAGGAGAATCTCGAGGTCAAGCAGGGTGAGGTTACCCGGCTGGTGGTGGAAAATGGCCGGGTAAAGGGTGTCCTGACCAGAACGGGAGCTTTCTTTAACTGCCGGGCTGTTGTTTTAACTACCGGAACTTATCTTAGGGGCCGGATTATCATTGGCGATGTTGCCTATTCCGGCGGGCCCAACGGCCAGTTCCCGGCCATTGATCTGGCGGCTAGCTTAAAGGACCTGGGTCTTGCCATGGGCCGCTTTAAGACCGGTACGCCGCCTAGGATAAGCGGCCGTTCCATTAACTGGGAGAAATTAATTGAACAGCCCGGGGACAACGAGCCATTAAATTTCTCCTTCTGGGAGGACAACAGCCACCGGCCCAATGTTTCCTGCTGGCTTACCCATACCAATGAGACAACCCACCGGATTATCAGGGATAACCTGGACCGGGCGCCCCTCTTCAGCGGCATGATTGAAGGTAAGGGACCGCGGTACTGCCCGTCAATAGAAGACAAAGTGGTCCGCTTTGCCGATAAGCCCGGGCACCAGGTTTTCCTGGAACCGGAAGGCTTAAGTACGGAAGAATGGTACGTCCAGGGTTTGTCCACCAGCCTGCCGGAAGACGTCCAGCTGGCTGTCCTGCACAGTATCCCTGGCCTGGAAAAGGCGGAAATGATGCGTCCTGGTTATGCCATTGAATATGATTACCTGGAACCGACCCAGCTCAAGGCAACGCTGGAATGCAAAACCATTGGTGGTTTATTCACGGCCGGGCAGATCAACGGTACCTCTGGTTACGAAGAAGCAGCGGCCCAGGGGTTAATAGCGGGTATCAACGCCGCCCGCCTGGTCCAGGGCAAGGAACCAATTATTTTAAGGCGCGACCAGGCCTATATCGGCGTCCTTATTGATGACCTGGTCACCAGGGGTGTCACCGAGCCCTACCGCATGCTGACGGCCAGGGCTGAACACCGCTTGCTCCTGCGGGAAGATAACGCCGACCTGCGCCTGGCGGCCATTGGTTATGAAATAGGGCTCCTGGATGAGGAGCGCTACAAGAAGTTGCAGGCCAAAGAAAAAGCCATCAAAGAAGGAATAGAGATGCTGCAAAAGCAGCATGTAGGCAGTAACAATGAGGCCGTACAGGAGATACTGCAACGCCACCAGGAGACGCCCCTGAAGGGAACGGCCAGCCTGGCCGATCTCCTGAAAAGACCGGGATTAAAATACCAGGATATGGTAGAAGCTGGCCTGGTACCACCGCTAACGGCCGATATTGCCGGGGAAATAGAAATGATCCTCAAATACGAAGGCTATATTGCCAAGGAAAAAGCCCAGGTAGAGCGGATGTTGAAACTGGAAGGAAGGCGTTTACCCGAAAATCTCAATTACCGGGAAATCCGTGGCTTATCCCGGGAGAGCATCGATCACCTGGAAAGGGTAAGACCACGTTCCCTGGGGCAGGCCCTGCGCATACCAGGTGTCACCCCGGCAGATATCAGTATCCTGCTGGTCTATCTAGAACAAAAAAGGCGGGAAGGGGTCAATGCCTGTGCCGGTTAATAACAGCATAATTACCAGCTTGATCCGGAACGCCGGCCTGGATATAACGGTAGAACAAATTACTGCCATAAACGAATATATCAATCTCCTTTTAGAGGCTAATAAGCAAATAAACTTAACGGCCATTGTTGAGGAGGGGGAAATCTGGCGGAAACACGTCCTGGATTCCCTCCTCATTTTTTGTGCCCTGGCAATCCCGGCAGGTGCCAGGGTTATCGATGTAGGTACCGGCGCAGGGATACCGGGCTTTATCCTTAAAATATGCCGGCCGGACATACAGCTTACACTGCTGGAAGCCCAGCAAAAAAAGGTTAAATTCCTGGAAAAGGTAGTTGCCAGGATGGGGTTAGACGGGGTTGATTGCTTGTGGGGCCGGGCCGAGGAGGTAGGTCAAAACAAAAATTACCGGGAAAAATATAACCTGGCCGTAGCCCGGGCTGTAGCGCCTTTAAATACCCTGGCGGAATACTGCCTGCCCCTGGTACAGGTAGAAGGTTTTATGGTAGCCTATAAGGGGCCGGCAGGAGAGCAGGAATTAGTAGCAGCTGAAAAGGCAATAAACCTTTTGGGAGGTGGTGAGACAAAAATATGGCAGCATCAACTTCCAGAGGGAGAAGAAAAGCGCATTTTTGTTATAATCAAAAAGGAAAAGACTACACCGCCAGCTTACCCGCGCCGGGTGGGAGTACCAGCCAAACGGCCGCTAAAGTGAGGGAAAATAATCAAGGCCGGCAGGAACACGAACAAGCATGCCGAAATAAAGAAAAAAAGTCAAGGGAGAGGTCAATCCCATGGGCAAGGTTATGGCCATTGCCAATCAAAAGGGAGGGGTTGGTAAAACCACCACTGCCGTCAATTTGAGTGCCTTTTTAGCCCAGGCGGGAAAGCAAGTACTCCTGGTAGATATTGATCCCCAGGGTAACGCCACCAGCGGTCTAGGCATTGATCGCCTGCGCATCGAGCACTGTATCTATGATGTCATTATTAACGGCGTACCCATAGCCGGTGTAATTATCGCCACAGGAGTGCCCCTTCTAGACCTGGCGCCGGCGACCATTGAACTGGCAGGCGCTGAAGTTGAACTGGTGACTGCCATTGCCAGGGAGCAGAAATTAAAGAAAGCCCTGAAAGAAGTCAAAGATAACTATGACTACATAATAATCGATTGTCCGCCCTCCCTGGGTTTGCTCACCATCAATGCCCTGACGGCAGCCGACGGCGTCTTAATACCCATCCAGTGTGAATATTATGCCCTAGAAGGTTTGGGCCAGCTGATGAACACCATCCAGCTGGTTACGCGTCACTTGAACCCTCGCTTGAAAGTAGAAGGGGTTGTCTTAACAATGTATGACCCGCGGACCAATTTATCCATGCAGGTAGTTGATGAAGTGAAAAATCACTTCCCTGAAAAAGTATTTAAAAGCATTATCCCGCGTAATGTGAGGTTGAGCGAAGCGCCAAGCTATGGACAGCCAATCAGCCTTTATGACCCTCGTTCCCGTGGAGCCGAGGCATATCAAGAACTGGCAAGGGAGGTGATGAACAATGGTTAAAAGGGGGCTGGGCCGGGGCCTGGGAGCTTTATTGCCACCAAATGACGAAAAAGAAGTTATAGCCGGGGAAGTAACCAGCGTAGCAATTGACCGGATTGTAGCCGGGCGGCACCAGCCAAGGCGAGATTTCGATGCCGGGAAATTAGAGGAATTGGCCCGGTCAATCAAAAGCCACGGCGTTATCCAGCCGATAGTGATTAAACCCGTTGGCGATGACAGGTACGAACTGATTGCCGGCGAACGCCGCTGGCGCGCCTCCAAATTGGCCGGATTAAAGGAAATACCAGCCATCATCAAGGAACTGGATGCCAGGGAAACGGCTGAAATAGCCTTGATAGAGAACCTGCAACGGGAAGATCTCAATCCCCTCGAGGAAGCTGAAGCTTACCAGGCGCTAATAAACAAACACAATCTTACCCAGGAAGAAATCGCCCACCGCGTAGGTAAAAGCCGGCCGGTAATCGCCAATGCCCTGCGCCTGTTGCAGTTACCGGAGGAAATCCAGGAAATGCTCCGCAAGAATGAAATATCCCCTGGCCATGCCAGAATAATCCTGAGCTTGAAGGATAGAGAACAGCAGTTAATGCTGGCAAGAAAAGTTAAAGAAGAAGGGCTGGCGGTAAGGGAGACAGAATTAATTGCTAAAAAGATGCTGGCCACGATTGATCACCCCCCAAAAAAGGAAACCAAGAACGAAAAAGTTAATTTAGAAGTCAAGCAACTAGAAGATAGACTACAGCACATTTTAAGCACAAAGGTTAAGCTGACTTGCGGGAAAAATAAAGGTAAAATAGAAATCTATTATTTTGGTGCCGAGGATTTAGAAAGGATTATAACCGTATTAACCAGGGAAAATGTTTCACGTGAAACATTTTAAAGTTCGCTCCAAATTAAAGTTAGCCCTCGAAAGATATTTATTTTGCTAGGAGCCTCCCATGGCGATGAATCGCCACCAGCGGGGGTATGAAAATGCCTGGCTGGCATTTGTCGGAAGCGAGCGAGCTTCTACCGAGTGGCGAAGCGGCCCAGAGCTGAGGAGCGGGGGCGGGGTCGAGGACGAGATGTCCGGAGCCGGCCTCTGAAGCAAAGCAAGGATAAGGAGGATGAAGAGATGACAACATACTGGCAAGCAAAAGGAAAGATAAATACAGAAGGGACGGTGAAGTTGGCCCTGGAACGGGCCAGGCAGCTGGGGTTAAAGAATGTGGTCGTTGCCTCGGCCACCGGCTACAGCGCCTCACTGTGCCTGGGGAATAACGACTTAAATATCGTTTGCGTCACCCACCAGGCCGGGTTTAAAAATCCGGGGGAAATAGAAATGGATGCGGCCACACGCCGGCGCCTGGAGGACGGGGGGATTAAAGTCCTGACCACCACCCACCTGCTGGCCGGCCTGGACCGCGCCTTGCGTTTCAGCTTCCAGGGCGTTTACCCGGCCGAAATTATCGCCAATACCCTGCGTCTCTTCGGCCAGGGCACCAAGGTGGCCGTCGAGGTTGCCGGCATGGCCCTGGACGCTGGGCTCATACCGGCGGGGGTGGATGTCATTGCCCTGGGCGGCAGCAACGAAGGTGTTGATACGGCCCTGGTTTTACGCCCGGCCCATTCCCAGGACTTTTTCGCTACCAAAATCAAAGAGATAATTTGCAAACCTAGGGAGTTTTAAGGGAAAAAGGCGCCGGCTGACGCCTGAAATCGGGGTGAAGAACTTGTGGGGGACATGGGTTAATGTCCTGGCCATCCTGGCCGGTTCCCTTTTAGGGTCCTTAATTGGCCAGCGCCTGCCACGGCGCCTGCTGACAACAGTTACCCAGGCCACTGGCCTGGGTATATTACTGGTGGGGCTGGCCATGGCCACCCAGAGCAAAAATATCGTGCTGGTGATTGTCAGCCTGGTAGCCGGGGGTATTAGCGGGGAACTCCTGGATATTGAAGGGCGTTTGACAGGCCTGGGGCGGCGCCTGGAGCTACTTCTTACCCGGGGCGGCAGCGGAGAGCTTACCCGGGCCTTTGTCAGCGCCAGCCTGCTCTATTGCGTCGGCGCCATGGCCATTATGGGTTCCCTGGAGGCTGGTTTACGTGGCAATTACAATACCCTTTATGCCAAGGCTCTGCTGGATGGTATCCTGGCTGTTACCATGAGCACCACCCTGGGCTGGGGAGTGGCCCTGTCGGCCCTGCCGGTGCTTGTTTACCAGGGTAGCTTGACCTTCCTAGCCGCCTGGCTGCAGAACTACCTGACGCCGGCAGTAGTAACCGAAATTACTGCCAGCGGGGGCCTGCTCATTATCGCTATTGCCCTTGGAGTACTGAAGATAAAGGAGATTCCCGCCGGTAACCTTTTACCAGCCCTTTTCTTTGCTGCTCTGCTGTCCTTATGGTGGCATTAAAAAACTAACCCCTTGACCTGTCGCTGGCAGGTAAGGGGTTTTTCTTAGGTCACCATACCTTTACGGCCCGGGCGGCAGCCAGGGCGGCGGCGTAGACTTCCTTCACGGGCACGCCGGCGGCCAGGGCGGCCTGGCGACAGGATTCATACTCCGGGGCGACGTTGGTGATTGCCCGGCCCTCGGGATCATGGTAGAGCCCCCATTTGACGGTGACCGGCCCGTAAGGCGTCAGCACTTCCGTACTCCGCCGCTGGCAGACCAGGCGCCGGTCGCGGCGAAAGCGCAGGCCCAGGGTGCTGGAATGGCGGAAGATGGCCGCTGCTACCGCGGCCAGGCGGTTTTCCGGGCAGATGGTTGTAAAGAGGACGCCGGGCCGGCCTTTTTTCATTTGCACCGGTGTAAAGTAGGCATCCACGGCCCCGGCAGCCAGGACCTGCTCCATGAGGGCGGGGAAAAACTCGGCGTTCATGTCATCAATGGTCGTCTCCAGGACCAGGCTGCTCTCTTCTCCTTCTGGCTGCGTGCCGGCTATTTCTCCCAGGGCCAGGCGCAGGAGGTTGGGATGCGCAAGAAGGGTTTTCCCGGCGCCAAAGCCAACGCTGGTCAAATTCATGGCCGGGAAAGGGCCGAAACTACCAGCCAGGGTAGTGATGAGGGCCGCGCCGGTGGGGGTCACTAGCTCGGCTTTATCTTCAGTGCCGTAAACAGGGTAACCCTGGAGCAGGTAAAGGGTCGCCGGTGCCGGTACAGGCAGTTTGCCGTGATGGCATTCGACCCAGCCGGAGCCCAGGGGCAGGGGTGATGCTATAACCCGCTCAATACCCAGGAGGTGCAGGCCCAGGACAGTGCCTACAATATCGATAATGGCATCGACGGCCCCAACTTCATGGAAGTGGACTTTTTCGGGACTGATGCCGTGCACCTGGCCCTCAGCCCGGGCCAGGCGCTGGAAGACAGCCGTTGCTTTTTCCCGCACCGGTGCAGGCAGCGGGCTGTTATTGATGAGTTCCAGGATATCTTCCAGGTGGCGGTGGGGTTGGTGACCGGCCACCTGTACATCTACATCTATGGCCGCAATACCCTGCTGTTTGACTTCTCTGACTTGTAATTCCCACCCCTCCAGGGCCAGACCTTTTAAGCCTGCCACCAGTTCATCCCGGGAAAGGCCGTTGGCCAGCAGGGCCCCCAGGCACATATCACCGCTGATACCGGAAAAGCAGTCAAAGTAGGCGACTTTCATCTTTATCCACCTGCCTTAAACTCTAGATCTTGCTGCTTATTGCCCGTTCCTCCGGGCTAAGGACGGCATTCATGCTGCCACTGCGGAAGCCTTCTAAATCTAAGGTTATATAAGTGAACCCAATCTCATGGAGATGGTTAACCAGCTTTTCCCTGACATTTGTATCAATAAGGAGGGCAAAGGCGGCCGGGTTTACCTCCAGGCGGGCAATGGGTCCATGGTGGCGTACCCGGATTTCCCTTAGACCAAGCTGGTGTAAGAAAGCTTCGGCAGCAGCCACTTGCTCCAGTTTTTTCGGGGTAATGGCCTGACCGTAGGGGATGCGGGAGGAAAGGCAGGCCATAGAAGGTTTATCCCAGTTAGGCAGGTTTAAGTATCTTGCCAGCTGGCGGATCTCTTCTTTGGTCAGACCTGCTTCCTGCAGGGGGCTGCGGACGCCGAACTCTCTGGCCGCCAGGCTGCCAGGGCGGAAATCGTCGCTGTCATCGGCATTGGCGCCATCGACTATTACTTTCAGTCCGTGTTTCCGGGCCAGTTCTTGCAAGGTAGCAAAAAGTTCCTTTTTGCAATGGTAGCAGCGTTCCGGCGGGTTGGCAGTAAAGGCGGGGTCTGCCATTTCGTTGGTATTTATTACCAAATGCTGGATGCCGAGTTCCCGCGCCAGCCGGGTAGCGGCTTCTATTTCCACCTGGGGATAAGTGGGGGAAGCAGCCGTTACCGCCAGGACCTTGGCCGGCGTCATACTGGCTACCTTGAGTAAAAGGCTGCTGTCAACACCACCGGAATAAGCCACCAGGATGGCTTCCATGCCTGCTAAATTATTTTGCAGGAGTTCCAGTTTGGCATCTAGATCAGCAGTTCTCATTAATATCACCACGCTTTAATTTATTTATGGGCATATAGACTTTCTTCTTCTACCTTAATAAATCCTGCTGGATTTATTTTTTTCGGGATGATAGAATTTGCATACTTGCAGATACAGGTACTCTCGGGATAACATGATATTAGCGGTGGTTAACCAGTTTATTGTTGCGAAATGTAAGTTTAAATAACAGGAAAATGGCATTTCATGTGGAAATAAATCCTTTGCTGTAATTTAGTAGGGAGGATTTTACCTTGGCGGCACTTACTTCTTTACTGGCACCCTATTATATCCCTATCCTCCTGGGGCTGGCCGGCTTGCAATTGCTTATCATCCTTTTTCTCTGGTATAACCATGCTGAGGTAAGGCGCCTGGAAGGACGCATCAAGCGTTTAGCTGAAACCGGCGAAGGCCACGACCTGACTGCCGTTCTGGCGCGCTTTCATGACCTCGGGGAGATAAAGAAAGCCCTTGAACAGGTGCAGGAAAAGGCAGCCGACCTCCAGGTGGGCCTGGAAAAAAGTTTCAGCCGCATGGGCTTGTTCCGCTTTAATGCCTTTCCCGATACCGGCAGCGATTTGAGTTTTGCCCTGGCCCTCCTTAACAGGGAAGGGCACGGTTTTATCCTCACCAGCCTTTATGCCCGGGACGAGACCCGCGTCTTTATTAAACCCGTTCACGGTGGGCGTTCGACTTACCGCCTAAGCGAAGAGGAAGAAAAGGCCCTGGCTATGGCCCTCGGCTTGCTGACGCCGGAAAAGGCAGCCAGTTAGGGGGATCCGGGTTTGAAGGGTAGCCGGCGTGATCGTTACTTTACGCTAATGCTTGTCCCGGAAGGGCGGCGGGGAGTTTATCGCTATTTACTCCCGGTATGGTTTTTCCAGGTCGCGGTCGTAATGGCCATACTGCTTATTATAGCCTTAATTACAGCCGCAGGAGCAGTATATCACCTGCACAAAAGGGTTGCCGAGCTTAGAGTTATTGACCAGATCAATGCCAGCCAGGCCGCCCAGATTATGCAACTGGAGGAACAGGCCAGGGCTTTGCAGGAAAAAATCCAGGGCATCGACGAACTGGATGCCCGGGTAAGGTCCTTGCTGGGCCTGGGCCAGGGGGGCGGTGGGCGCCCAAGCGAAGCTTCCCGGGGTGGCCGTTTAAGACCACGGGAACAGGAACAAACTTTAAACCAGGTACGTTCTATCCTGAACAGTGTAGCCCGGGACACTCCTCGCCAGGAGGTCAAACTAAAAGAACTGGCCCGGGAAATGGAACAGCACTTGGCTTACCTGGCAGCCCTGCCCTCCCACTGGCCGGTGAGGGGGCCGGTTTCTTCCCCCTTTGGCTACCGGGATTCCCCCTTTGGCCAGCGGGAAGAATTTCATGAAGGCATTGATATTGCCGCTGCCTATGGCGCGGAGGTCCAGGCTGCTGGCAACGGCCGGGTGGTTTTTGCCGGCTGGATGCCGGTTTATGGACGTGCCATTATCATTGATCACGGCTATGGTTTAACAAGTATGTATGGTCATAATTCTGAACTCTTAGTTAAAACGGGGGAACAGGTGGTGCGGGGCCAGCCTATTGCCAGGGTGGGCAGCAGCGGCCGTAGTACCGGTCCCCACTTGCACTTTCAAGTGAAATTAAATGACCAGCTACAGGACCCATTAAAATATCTTACGGGAGGAGAGGTCGCCGGCAGTGCTGGGGAAAAAGAATGACGCCGTTGCGGCAACGGTAGATACGGTCATTGGTAAGGGGGCTAAAATAACCGGCAAACTGGTAGCGGAAGGCGCCGTCCGCATCGACGGTAATTTTGAAGGCGAGGTAAGTACCGAGGGTGACCTGGTGGTCGGGGAAAGCGGCCAGGTGGTAGCCACGGTCAGGGCCCGCAACCTGCTGGTGGTGGGAGCCATCAAAGGCGATGTGGTAACCACAGGTCAACTGGAAATTGCCCCGACAGGCAAGGTGGAGGGCGATGTCCAGACGGTGCGGCTGATTGTCGAACCCGGCGGTTTGCTCCAGGGCCACTGCCAGATGCCCTTACCGGCCGATTCCTAGCCTGGAATGAGCTTATACCGGGCTCTGCCGGGCCAGGCCCGTGGGACCTGCTGCGCCTCCAACCGGGAGAATACATAGCCATGTAAATAAGGGAAAAGCTATTACTACTTCTCTTTTCCCGGGGGGTTAGACCCACATGCTCTTTAAAGATCGCCACGATGCCGGTTGCCAGCTGGCCAAGGCCCTGCAGGTTTACCGGGGCCAGCAACCCCTGGTGCTGGCCGTGCCCAGGGGCGGGGTGGTAGTCGCCGCGCCCATCGTCGTGGCCCTGGCAGGGGAACTGGATTTGATTATCCCCCGCAAAGTGGGCCTGCCGGGCAATCCGGAACTGGCTGTAGCCGCCGTGGCGCCAGATGGTACAGTTTTATATAACGAACCCGTTATGCGATCTTATAAGCTGGTACCGGCCGATCTTAAAGCCCTCATCGAGCTGGAAGTAGCAGAAATCAAACGGCGGCTGAAGGTTTACCGGGGTCATGATAGTGAACCGGAAATCACAGGAAGGGTTGTTATTGTAGTAGATGACGGTATTGCTACCGGCTTGACTATAGAAGCGGCCTTGCAGTCGGTAAAGCAGGCCAACCCCGGGCGGCTGGTCCTGGCCGTGCCGGTGGCCCCGCCGGAGACCGTGGAACGCCTGCGGCCTCTAGTAGGAGACTTAATCTGCCTGGCAACTCCGGTGCCCTTTTACGCCGTGGGCCAGTTCTATGAAGATTTCAGCCAGGTTTCAGATGACGAGGTGGAGAATATTTTAGCGAAGTTCAAACGTGCTTCCTGATCCTACTGCAGGCCCTGGGCAACGGCAATACTGCGATGCTTGTAAACTATGCACACACCCTGGTAAATGGCGCTGGCAATTTGCTGGGCCATGCGCATGACAATGGACAGGCGGGTATTCTGGAGGACAAAATATTCCATATAGCCGCCAACGTTGACGATGCCAGTAAAGTGAATGTCTCCCACAGCCGGGAGATTTTTATTCACCCCGGCTCCGGGTCTTAAAGCCCCCGGGGCCAGGGTAATGACGCCGACATTTTCCGCCTGTCCCAGGCAGGCATCAACGGCGATGATTATGGGATCGGGATGGTGGGTCTTAATATAGGCCAGTTTTTCCGTCAGGTTGCTGGCGTGAACTGGCTCGTCCAGGGTACCATATACCGCAATGGGCAAACTGGGCATGTGTAAAAGATTGGTGCCCACCAGGGGTCCCAGGCAGTCACCCGTTGAACGATCAGTACCAATGCATACT
Source organism: Moorella mulderi DSM 14980 (assembly GCF_001594015.1). Taxonomy (GTDB): domain Bacteria; phylum Bacillota; class DSM-521; order Neomoorellales; family Neomoorellaceae; genus Neomoorella; species Neomoorella mulderi. The sequence continues at coordinate 426,276 of NZ_LTBC01000001.1, read as the reverse complement.
ACTACAATGGGTTGTTTACCCTGAGGGTTAAGCTCCTGCAGGTGCCCGGCCAGGGTCTGGCTTAATTTTTCCACTGCCAGGGGGTCCTGGTAGTAATATTTAATCTTAGGAGGCAGGGCTGCCTCGGGTTGATTAAAGGTGAAAAAAGGTAACAGTGCCATACCTTACCTCCTGAGAAGCCTTGTGCCTAGAGTATATGCCGGATTCTGCTTTTTTATACTATTAGACCCCCCTCCCGGCATATTAATGTACAAAGATTGCGGGAAGGGTGGTCCTGATCCTTAGGGCTGAACTGGCAGTAGCTATAGCTGTCGTGGGAACCATGGCCGGGGCCGGCTTTGCTTCCGGCCAGGAACTGGTCCAATTTTTCGTGACTCTGGGACCGGAGGCCCCGGCGGCCATAATTTTAATGGGGACCCTTTTAATCCTGGCTACCAGCCAGGTACGCCGCCTGGCCCTGAAGTGGCGTACTAACTCTTACTATGATTTCCTGGTGGTGCTTCTGGGCAACTGGGCGAAACCGGCCGACCTGGCCACAGGCGCCTTCCTGTTTGGTGCCCTGGCTATTATGCTGGCCGGGTCCGGTGCCGTGGCCAGGCAGTATTTTGGGCTCGCGCCCATTACCGGAATTCTGGCCTGCGTTATTCTGGCTTTCTTGGCCAGCCTGGGCCAGGGCCGCGGCTTGCTGCTTTTAAATACCCTTCTGGTACCGGTTATGCTGGTAATTATGACTTTAACCGCTGTAGTTGCCATCATGTCCCGGCCAGGGTCATTTGCTGCTGCCCCGCCTGCACCACCAGGGGGGCTCATCAGCAGCAACTGGGTCCTCAACGCCTGCCTCTACGTTACTTATAATATGGCTGGTGTTGCGGTTTTACTCACCTCCCTGCCGGCATCCCGCAAGGGGGTCCTGGGGGCCGGGCTGGGCGGGCTTTTGCTGGGAGCCCTGGCGTACTTGCTGGTGACGGCCCTGGCGGTTTTAAGTCCTGCGGGCCTGCGGGCAGAACTACCTTTATTGTACCTGGTGTCCGGCCTGCAACCCGGACTTCTTCACCTTTATGCCCTGGCCCTCTGGCTGGCCATAGTGACCACGGCGGCAAGTGATCTTTACGGGCTGGCGACAAGGCTGGGGCAAATTCCCGCCCTTCCACCCTGGCGGGTAGCGGTAGTAATTCTCATCCTGGCTTTACCGGTGGCTACTTGTGGTTTTATCAACCTGGTAAGCTGGATTTACCCCCTTTTCGGTTACCTGGGTCTGTGCTTGTTAATCCTCTCTTTAATACGCCGTCTTTAAAATGCAGGACAGGCAGGATTTTAGCTCTTGTTTATCGAAAAAATCTCTAAAAAACCTGGGAGGGAGTGAAGGATATGAAGGCAGACCACCCGGGAAACTGGTGCTGGGGGTGGTCGCGAGTAGTACTGGTATTATTGCTACTGGTACTGGTTGTGCTTAGCGGCGGTTGTTTCAGCAAACCCAAACCTGCTACCCAAGATTTGCCCGGCAAAACTGCCAAAGAGAGACGCCCATTGTTATATGACAGGAAATTGAGCCAGGTTTTAGTGTATTACCTGACCCAAGATGGAGCTTATCTGGTACCGGTAACGGTTACCTTTAACCCGACCCGCGAAGTAGCTAAAGTAGCGGTGGAAAAACTCCTCGCCGGTCCCCAGGTGGATGGTTTAAAGGGAGTAATGCCGGACGGCGTTAAACTGAAGGATGTTTATCTTTTAGATAACCAGCAGACGGTATATGTTGATTTAACAAAAGAATTATTGCAAGTGAAGGATAATGGGCAGGCAGAAAGGGCTATTAAAGCCATGGTTTTAACTTTGACCAGCCTGGATAATGCCCGCTATGTGCAAGTTCTGGTCGAGGGGCAGGCTGTGCCGGAGGTTGGCGGGGTAAAACTTGATACACCCCTGCCCCGGCCGGCCACAATTAACAGCCTCTTAAAAAAAGATAACCAGCAGGGTGTCCAGGTCTACTTTAATGACGCCAGCGCCAACTTTCTGGTACCGGTCACAGTGGCGCTGCCGCCCGGAGCCACGGGAAGTGATCTACCCCGGGCGGCTATCCTGGCCTTGCTGGCCGGGCCGCCGCCGGACAGCAGGCTGGTACGGACCATCTGGCCCGGGACCAGGCTCCTGGATCTAAAAATTGAGCACGGCCTGGCCACTGTGAATTTCAGTCGCGAGGTAACAGGCTATGGTGGGGGTAGTGCGGCCGAAACAGCCCTCCTAAATTCCCTCCTCTTTACCTTAACCCAGTTCCCGGAGATTGACAGGGTACAGCTGTTGATTGAGGGACAAAAACGCGAATATTTACCCGAGGGCTCAGCTATTGACAAACCCCTGTCCCGGCCGGAGCAGTTAAATTTTCTTAAACACTAGTGGAGATTAATGGGGATGCGCCGCTGCCGCTGGTTTTCCGCTTTGGGCAAGCGGATCTCCAGGATACCGTTTTTATAAGTCGCCGTCGCTTTTTCCGGTTCTACCCTGGCCGGCAGGCTGACGGTCCGGGCAAAGGTACCGTAAAAGCGCTCGGCGCGGTGATAGTCCTGTTCCCCTGTTTCTTCGCTGCGGCGAATTTCACCCCGAATGGCCAGGGTATCTTCGGTGGCGGTGATTTCCACATCGTCCTTGGAAGTCAGGCCCGGTAATTCTGCCGTGACTACCACTTCCCTGTCGGTCTGGTAGATGTCAATGCGGGGGCCGACTTCCCAGAGGCCGGGCATGAGGTTACGGAACATGGCCTCGCGGATATCGGCCAGTTCGCGCCAGGGGCGCCATGGACCAATACTCATGGAAAAACCTCCTTTGGCAAGTCTTCTTAAGCTATATTTTCTAACCAGCAGCCGGAGTTTATAACCCGGCGCGGGAAAACTTTTTGCGGAACTGGTACCTGTACCGGTTCCACATTTTTTAACTCGTGGTTATAATAACGGTAGTTCGTTTTTGCAAGACCGCCCTTTTCCAACTTTAGATTTTGGGAGGCAACCATGGAACAGCCCAAAAACCTTTTGCGGCAACTACCGGCGGTAGACCAGCTACTACGGCACCCCCTGCTCCAGGAATTATCCCAAAAAGATCATAACTTGGTGGTAGCCTGTACGCGCCAGGTCCTGGCTGGTTGGCGGGAGAAAATACTGGCTGCAGGAATTGAGCCGCCGGATCCGGAAGAACTGGTGCGGGAAATAAGGAACAGGTACAAAGCTAGCGGCCGTAGCAGCGTGCGAGCGGTAATTAATGCTACCGGTATTGTTTTACATACCAACATGGGCCGGGCTATTTTAAGTCAGGCCGCCACGGAAGCAGCCCTTATGGCTGCCCGGCGCTATACCAACCTGGAGTTTGACCTGGCAAGGGGTGAGCGGGGTAGCCGTTATGAACATGTGGCCGGCCTGCTCCAGGAGCTGACCGGTGCCGAAGCAGCCCTGGTGGTTAACAATAACGCTGCTGCCGTATACTTAAGTCTGGCCGCCCTGGCAGCCGGCAGGGAAACTATTATTTCCCGGGGCCAGCTGGTGGAAATCGGCGGCTCCTTCCGGGTACCTGAGGTTATGGCCCAGAGCGGCACCAGGCTGGTAGAAGTGGGTACTACTAATAAGACCTACCTCCGGGACTACGAGGCTGCCATGGGGCCGGATACAGCCCTCCTCCTTAAAGTTCACCCCAGCAATTATCGCATCCAGGGCTTTACCCATGAGGTGACCACGGCCGAACTGGTTGACCTGGGCCGGCGCCGGCAGGTACCCGTCATGGAAGACCTGGGCAGCGGTTTTCTAGTGGACCTGGAGAACTACGGCATTACCGGCGAACCGACTGTGCAGGCAGAAATTAAACAGGGAGTAGACCTTTTAACCTTCAGCGGGGACAAACTGCTGGGCGGGCCGCAGGCTGGGATTATCCTGGGCCGCCGGGAACTGGTGGCCGCCATTGCCCGTCACCCTTTAACCCGGGCCCTGCGGGTTGATAAAATGACCCTGGCCGCCCTGGAGGCAACCCTGCGGGCTTATCGCAACCCGGACCGGGCTGTCCAGGAGATCCCCACCCTGGCTGCTCTGGTAGCCCGGCCGGAGGCCTTACGCCGGCAGGCGGAACAGCTGCAGGCCTTGCTGGCAGGAGTGCTGGGTTCCCGGGCGCGGGTAGGCATAAAAGAGATTACGTCCCAGGCCGGAGGCGGTTCCCTACCGTTAACTGAATTGCCGTCCTGGGGGGTAACCATCAAGCCGGAGCAGATTACGGTAGATGAGCTGGGCCGGCGCCTGCGCCATACCGATCCCCCGGTAGTGGCGCGGGTCCAGGATGAAACCTTAATCCTCGACGTCCGTACCCTCCTGCCCGGTGAAAGCGAAGAGCTCCCCCGCGCCCTGGTAGAGGCCCTCGATGGGATTAACGACTCACCAGGGAACCATGAAAATGTGGGCTGGGAAGCCAACTAATAAGCGCCTAATTTTATAGATCCCTTTGGAGGAGCGTATGTTTGGTGGACTATATTATTGTCGGGACTGCCGGTCATGTTGACCACGGCAAGACGGTGCTGGTCAAGGCCTTAACCGGCGTTGATACGGACCGGCTTAAAGAGGAAAAGGAACGCGGCATATCCATTGAGCTGGGGTTCGCTCCCCTGACTTTACCCAGCGGGCGCCAGTTAGGCCTGGTGGATGTACCCGGCCATGAACGTTTTATCCGCCAGATGCTGGCCGGTGTCGGCGGTATGGACCTGGTCATGCTGGTGGTGGCGGCCGACGAAGGCGTGATGCCCCAGACCAGGGAACACCTGGCCATCATCGACCTGCTGCAGATCAAGCAGGGTATCATCGTGCTTACGAAAATCGACCTGGTGGATGCCGAGTGGCTGGAACTGGTCCGGGAAGAGGTGCGCCAGGCCGTACAGGGGACAGTGCTGGCAGATGCCCCCATCATACCTGTGTCTGCCCTGACCGGAGAAGGGATACCCGAGCTCCTGGCCCGGCTGGATGCCCTGGCGGCAACAACTCCGCCCCGGCCGGCAAAAGGCGGGGCAAGGCTCCCCATCGACCGGGTTTTTTCCATTACCGGTTTTGGCACGGTAGTTACCGGCACCCTCTGGTCAGGAACCATCCGGGTAGGAGACGACCTGGAGGTCCAGCCGGAAGGTATAAAGACCAAGGTTCGCAACCTCCAGGTCCATGGCAAGAATGTTAAAGAAGCCCTGGCCGGCCAGCGAGTAGCCGTAAATTTAGCCGGCATAGAAAAGGAGGCCATCAGCCGGGGCAGTTCCCTGCTGACCCCGGGCTTTTTACGGCCTACCTATCGCCTGGACGCCAGTTTTAAGCTTCTGGCAGGCGCCCGTACCCTGGCCAACCGCAGCCGTATCCGTTTTTACCTGGGCACGGCCGAGGTTCTGGGCAGAATTATCCTCCTTGATCGAAACGAATTAAAGGGCGGGGAAAAGGCCTTTGTCCAGCTGCTCATGGAGGAGCCGGTGGTGGCTACCCGGGCCGATCGCTTTATCTTGCGCAGCTATTCGCCCATGGAAACCATCGGCGGCGGGCTGGTCATTGACCCGGCGCCGCCCCGGCACCGCCGTTTTGAGCCGTCCGTCCTTGCTTCTTTAAAGAAGCGCCTGGAAGGTTCGCCCCAAGAAATCCTGGCCCAGATTGTCCGGGAGCACCGGGATGGCGTTGACGGGCAGGAAGCAGCTATCAGGGCGGCGTTAACGCCGCAAGAAACCAGGAAATTGTTGCAGGATATGGCTGCCGCGGGACAGCTTACCTTGCTTGCTGCCGATAACGACCTGTATGCAGTGAGCAATGAACGCCTGGCTGCCTGGTGGCGGGAAGCGGCCCGGGCCCTGGATGATTTTCACCGCCAGTATCCCCTGCGCCCCGGCCTGGCGCGGGAAGAATTGCGTTCCCGTTATTTCTCGCGCCTGCCGGCGCGGGTTTTTCAAGCCTTGCTGGAACGATGGTCCCGGGAAGGCCGTATCCAGTTGACGGCAAGTAACGTGGCCCTGGCTGATTTTAAGCCCGAGTTTAGCCCCCGGCAAAGAGAACTTTTACAGGCCCTGGCAGAGCGTTACCGGTCGGCCCGGTGGCAGCCGCCGGGTTTTAATGAAGTAACAGCTGCTTACAACCTGGCCCCGGCAGAACTGGAAGAGCTCCTTCACTACCTGATGCGGGAAGGAGTGCTGGTTAAAATCAACGACGAATTTTACTGGCACCGGGAGGCCTTTGAAGAGGCCCTGGCGGTAGTGAAAAAATTAGGCCTTGCCGGCCCCTTCGGCCTGGCTGAAGTAAGGGACGCCCTGGGCAGCTCCCGCAAGTATGTCCTACCCTTTTTAGAGTACCTGGACCGGATAAAACTTACGCGCCGCCAGGGGGACAGGCGAATGGTTATTGCCAATTGACAGTTATTCAAAGGCAGGTTTATAATAAATGCAAATGTGCCTGCCAATGGCAAAAAAACCGGAGGAGGTCCTTTAAAGTGGAGAGGATTAAAAAAATTGCCCTGTTTACCGTGGCCTTGCTCTTGGCAGCGGCAATAATCGCCGGGTGCGGCCAGCAAAAATCAGGGGCGGAAAAACAGGGGGCTTCCGGCGGCGATACCATTAATATCGGCGTCAACTATGAACTCTCAGGCGATGTAGCTACTTATGGTACTAATTCTAAAGACGCCATCCTGCTGGCCTTTGAAGAAATCAACCAGAACGGCGGTGTCCTGGGTGGCAAGAAGTTCAACCCTATCGTGCTGGACAATGGCGGTAAAAGAGAAGAAGCCATGAGTGCGGCTGCAAAATTGATTACGGAGAATAAAGTCGTTGCCCTGCTGGGCCCGGCTACTTCCGGTGCCACCATGGCGGCGGCGACCATGGCTACTAAATATAAAGTACCTATTATTAGCCCCTCGGCGACGAATCCAGATGTAACTGTCGATCCCCAGACCAAGAAAGTGCGCGACTACGTGTTCCGTGTCTGCTTTATCGATCCCACCCAGGCCATTGTAGGCGCGGAATTCGCTACCAAAGATCTTGGAGCTAAAAAGGCGGCCATTATTTACAGCAACTCTGATGAGTACAGTAAGGGGTTATATAAGGTATTTAAAGAGGAATTCGTCAAAAACGGCGGCCAGGTTGTGGCGGAAGAGAGCTTTAATTCCGGCGATCAGGACTTCCGTCCCGCCCTCACCAGGATTAAGGATGCCGGTGCCGACCTGATCTATGTTCCGGCCTATTACGGTGACGTGGGCAAGATCGTTAACCAGGCGCGGGAACTGGGCATAAAGGTTCCCATGCTGGGTGCCGACGGGTGGGATTCTCCCAAACTGGCCGAGTACGCCGGCGGGGCAGCCAACCTGAATAATACTTACTTTACCAACCATTACGCTGCCAGCGATCCCAACCCGCGGCTCCAGGACTTTATTAAAGCTTTTAAGGCCAAATACAACAGGGAGCCGGACGCCTTTGCTGCCCTCGCTTATGATACATCTTACCTGCTGGCCGATGCTATCAAGCGGGCCGGGTCGGCTGATCCGGAAGCCATCCGCAATGCCCTGGCCAGTACAAAGAATTTTGACGGTATTACCAGTAAGATTACCATTGATGAAAACCATAACCCGGTTAAAGATGTGGCCATTATTGCCATGGTAGACGGCAAGCAGACGCTAAAGAAAAAGATTACCCATTAAAACCCTGGCCTAAAAAAGTGCCAGACCAACCAATGGGGGGGGTTCTAACCCCCTCATTGGAGTTTATTTTAGGGCCGAGTTGGGAGTTGGCAGCATGGCCGTATTTCTCCAGCAGATAATCAACGGGCTGTCCCTGGGCAGCATCTATGCCCTCATTGCCCTGGGCTATACCATGGTTTATGGTATTATCCAGTTGATTAATTTTGCCCATGGCGACATTTTAATGGTGGGCGCTTATATTGCCTTTTTTGGGGTAGTTTATCTCAAATTAAATATCTGGCTGGCCTTTATCATTTCCATGATCGGTTCTGCTATCCTGGGGGTTCTCATTGAGCGGGTCGCCTATAAACCTTTACGTAACGCTGGCCGCCTGGCACCCTTGATTACAGCCATCGGCGTATCCTTATTTCTGGAGAACGGGGGCCTGATGGTCCTGGGAACCGAAATTCGTTCCTATCCGGCGGGGCTAATCACCAGCGCCCAACTACCTTTGGCGATATTTGGCATAAAACTGACAGCCACCACCCTGCAGCTTTTAATTCTAGCCATTACTATCGCAATGATGATCATATTGCAGTATATTGTCCATTATACCTGGGCGGGTAAAGCCATGCGGGCTGTCTCCTACGACCCTGATGCCGCCAGGCTCATGGGCATCAATGTAGATAACACCATTTCCGTAACCTTTGCCCTGGGCTCGGCCTTTGCCGCTGTAGCCGGCATTCTCCTGGGTCTCTATTATAATACTATCCATCCCTTAATGGGCATTATGCCCGGTTTAAAGGCCTTCGTGGCGGCAGTTATTGGCGGCATCGGCCTGATTCCCGGGGCCATGGTGGGGGGCTTTGCCCTGGGTATTTTTGAAACCATGGTCAGCGGTTACTGGAGCAGTAAATTACGGGACCCCATTGTGTTTCTCCTGCTTATCCTAATCCTGCTGGTCAAGCCGTCCGGCCTGCTGGGAAAGAACAATACTGAAAAAGTGTAGGTGAAACAGGTGCGATTTAGCAAAAAAAATCTACTCTCCCTGGCCGGCGCGATCCTAATTTATTTTTTGGTTTACTGGCTGCAGGCAGCGGGTGTAATCAGTGCCTTCCAGGAGATCAATTTAATGATGGTTGGGATCAATATTATCCTGGCAGTTAGCCTGAATCTAATTGTCGGCTTTACCGGCCAGTTGGCCCTTGGCCATGCGGGCTTCATGGCAGTGGGTGCCTATGTATCCGCTATCCTGACTACCAACTTGGGCCAGCCTTTTCCGGTGGCTATCCTGGCCGGTGCTTGCACGGCGGCCGTTGCCGGGATTATCATCGGGTTACCCACCTTGCGCTTGCGGGGAGACTACCTGGCTATCGCCACTCTGGGGTTTGGAGAAATTATCCGGGGAGCAGCCAACAATATTAACTATATCGGCGGCGCCGCCGGGATGATTGGTATTCCCCAATTGACCAATTGGACCTGGCTTTACCTGATGATGGTCCTGACCATCCTGGTTATTGTCAATTTCCTTAATTCTACCCACGGGCGGGCCTGTGTGGCCATCCGGGAAAATGAGATTGCCGCCGAAACTATGGGAATCAACACCACTTACTATAAAGTCCTGGCCTTTGCCATGGGCGCCTTTTTTGCCGGGATTGCCGGTGCACTCTATGCCCATTATTTTTATCTAATCCAGCCGGCCACTTTTACCTTTTTCCGCTCCTTTGACATCCTGGTCATGGTAGTCTTTGGCGGGTTGGGAAGCATCACCGGCTCCATCATTGCCGCGGCAGCCATCACAATTATTAATGCTGCCCTCCAGGACCTGGCCGTTTTAAGGATGGTTATCTACGCCGTACTATTGATTGTCATCATGGTTTTCCGCCCCCAGGGTTTAATGGGCACCAGGGAATTTACCCTGGACCGCTGGGTGCCGAAACGGGGTGAAGCCAGTGGCTCTGCTGGAAACTAGGGATTTGACAATTTCCTTCGGCGGCCTGATGGCGGTAGCCAATGTGGACCTGTGTTTACAGCAGGGAGAACTAGTAGGCCTGATTGGCCCCAACGGTGCGGGGAAAACGACGATTTTTAACCTGCTGACCGGTGTCTACCGTCCCACCAGGGGGGAGATTATTTTTAACGGCCGCAGCCTGGTAGGACTGAAACCCTATCAAATTACCCAGCGAGGCATTGCTAGAACTTTCCAGAATATCCGCCTTTTCGGCAATCTGAGTGTCCTTGACAATATCCGCATTGCCTACCACTGGCACAGCCGTTACGGCATACTCAACGCCATTTTCCGCCTGCCCTCCTTTCACCAGGGCGAAGCGGCGATACTGGCACGGAGTCAAGAACTGCTGCGGATATTTAAGCTGGAACCATACCAGTATGAAAAAGCCAAAAATTTGCCGTACGGCGAACAGCGCCGGCTGGAGATTGCCCGTGCCCTGGCGGCACGGCCTAAACTCCTTTTGCTCGACGAGCCGGCAGCCGGCATGAACCCCCAGGAAACAAAGGAATTAATGACCTTAATCAACTGGATACGGCAGGAGTTTGACCTGACGATTTTATTAATCGAGCACGATATGTCCCTGGTGATGGGTATTTGTGAGCGTATCTATGTCCTGGATTACGGCCAGGTTATTGCCGAGGGACCGCCTGAGGACATTCGCAACAACGAGCGGGTTATCGAAGCTTACCTGGGACGGGAGGTGAACGGTGTTGCTCCTCAAGGTGGAAAATCTTAATGTCTATTACGGCGCCATCCATGCCCTGAAGGGTATTTCCCTGGAAGTAAATGAAGGCGAAATTGTAACCCTCATCGGGGCCAACGGGGCCGGTAAAAGCACCACCTTGAAAACGATTTCCGGTCTTTTACGGCCCCAGAGCGGTACCATCACCTACCAGGGCCAGAACGTTAACGGCCTGCCGGCCCAGGCCATAGTAAAAATGGGTATTTCCCAGGTGCCGGAAGGCCGGAGGATTTTCCCCAATCTCACAGTGCGGGAAAACCTGGAGCTAGGTGCCTACCTGCGCCGGGACCGGGAAGGAATAAATAAAAGCATGCAGGAGGTTTTCCGGCGCTTCCCCCGTCTCAAGGAACGCCAGAAACAGATGGCCGGCACCTTAAGCGGCGGTGAACAGCAGATGCTGGCCATCGGCCGGGCGCTGATGTCCAGGCCAAAGCTCATGCTGCTGGACGAGCCGTCCATGGGCCTGGCACCTATCCTAGTGCAGGAAATTTTTAATATCATCAGGGAGATCAACGAACAGGGAACGACGATTTTACTGGTAGAGCAAAACGCCAACATGGCTTTGAGCGTGGCCCACCGCGGTTATGTCTTAGAGACGGGACGGATTACCCTGGCAGGCAGTGCCGCCGATCTGGCCAACAGCGAAGCCGTCAAAAAGGCCTACCTGGGCGGGTAATCTGCAGGCCGGGCAGTTATCTTGACTTGGCATGCGGGCGGTCGTATAATGGCATGGGAGTGGATCGGGCCTGGTGGCCTGCCTGGACTTCAAATCCAGCCGGCGCGTGGGTGAGCCCCGGGCGCGGTGGGTTCGATTCCCACACACTCCCGCCAGAGCCATAGCAGCCAAGAAGGGCCGTGTTGTTCGTTGAAGGAGGCTGACAGTGCAATGGCCGTTCTGGAAGTAGTCATAGCCCCCCTGGGAACAGGTAGCACCAGCATCAGCCAGTATGTGGCCGATGCCCACAGGGTCCTGCAGGAAACACCGGGAATCAAGTATCAATTAACGCCTATGGGTACCATTATCGAAGGTGAGCTGGATGTCTTATTTCCCCTATTGCAGCGACTGCACGAGGTACCCTTTGTAAAGGGAGCCCGGCGGTCTATGACTATTATCCGCATTGACGACCGGCGCGATAAGGATTTGACCATGGAAGGAAAAGTTAAATCGGTTGAGGAAAAGCTGGTAACAAGCAAATAGCCAGAGTGAATTAAACCCCACCGGCGGGTAAAAATGGAGGGAACCGCCAGTGGGGTTTTCTATTGTCGTTCATATGATAGCTTAAGGAGGCCTTTTGGTCCGGTTAGCTGCTTGATTGACAACACTGTGGAACGATTATACAATGATCCCAAATAAACGGTTACCGGAAGGAGGGGGCGAAGTGAGCCGGCCTGTACCCCCCGCAGGGGAGATTATTCTTACCTACGACGACTATCTGCGCCTGCCAGATGATGGGAAACGCTATGAAATCTTGGAAGGGGTGCTGCATGTGACACCGTCGCCCACTACCCAGCACCAGCGGGTGTCGCGCAACCTGCACTTCATTCTGCACACCTATGTCATGGGAAAAGGTTTGGGGGAAGTTTTTGCAGCGCCGCTGGATGTGGTTCTCAGTAACATCAGCATAACCCAGCCAGATTTGATCTATGTTTCCCGGGAAAGGCAAAACGTGATCACCGAAAAAAATATTGCTGGCACTCCCGACCTGGTGGTGGAAATCCTTTCCCCCTCCACATCCGGTACCGATAAAGTAACCAAGGCTCAGGTCTATGCCCGTTATGGCGTGCCTTACTACTGGGTGGTGGACCCCCAGGAAAAGACGGTGGAGGAGTTCCGCCTGGAAAGGGGTATTTACATGCTTATCCGCTGCTGGAAAAAAGAGGAACATTTTACACCCGAACTTTTCCCGGATCTGATGGTTGAACTGGCAAAAGTTTGGGCTTAAGGAATCCGTCCCTGGAAGGAGGGCAAAAAGATGGCTACAGCAGTGTGGGAGGCAGCAGTGACCTGCGAAACAGGCAGGCCCCTACCGGAAGGCAAGCTAACCTTTGAAGAATTTTTAGCCTGGTGTGATGAGGATACCTGGGCGGAATGGGTGGACGGGGAGGTAATTGTCTTGACGCTTCCTTCCTGTTTTCTTTACAAAGGGCCTCTTACCGTTTATAATGATAAACATGATGAGGAGGTGAGTCCTTTGGCCACCATTACCAAGGAAATGAGCATTACAGAAGTAGTCAGCAAGTACCCGCAGACGGTGCCGGTTTTTATGGAACACGGGATGGGTTGCCTGGGCTGCGCGGCGGCACGCTTTGAAAATATCGAGCAGGGAGCCATGGCCCATGGTATTGATGTTGCTAGCCTTGTTGCCGACCTGAATAAGGTGGTAAACAAAGGGGCTAAGGAAGACTAAAACTATACCTGGGGAAATCGCTCTTTATTACCAATATAAAGGGCGATTTTTTTATAAAGGGGGGGGAGCCGTGAGCTGTCCGGCGGATCGTTCTTTCTGTGAACTGGTGGTGGCTCTATCAACCATCCTGGATGTAGAAGAAGAGACTAAACTTTACCATGCCTGGCGGGTAGCCCTGGTGGCCCAGGAACTGGCCCAAAAAGTATTGCCCGGTCAGGCCACCCAGGTTTTTTATGCCGGCCTGCTCCACGACATTGGTGCCATGGGCCTGGACGACCACCTGGTGCACCTTACTCTTAAGGCAGGAGCCAGGCAAAACCCGGAAATAAGGGGCCACCCTGCCAGGGGGGCGACCATGGTAACCGCCATTCCCGGCCTGGGCGAGGAAGTGGCGGCCATGATCCGCGACCACCATGAACGGTGGGATGGTTCCGGCTACCCCCAGGGCCTTAAGGGCGGAGCTATCGTTCCCGGTGCCTTGCTCCTGGGGGTGGCTGATGAATTTGATCTAACCCTGCGGGCTTACCCCGGCAGCGACTGGTCTACCGTCAAAAAGGCCATGGCCTGGACGGTCCAGGAGGCCTTTCCCCCGGAACTGTTAACTGTTCTCGATAGCCTGATGGCGGGCTCGTTATTTGCAGAAGTAGCCACCAATGCAGCCCTGGAGTTAAAAATGTTCCGGGTAATTTTAGACCTGCCACCTGTAAATTTCCAGGTGGCTGAGCCGATGAAAATTACTATCAACCTTTTTGCCCAAATAATCGACGCCAAACACGCTTATACGGCCGGTCATTCCCGGCGGGTGGCCAGCTACGCCATGCGGCTGGCCCGCTGCCTGGGTTTTAGCGAAGAAGCAATCCAGCGCCTGGAAATTGCCGGGCTCCTCCATGATTTTGGCAAAATTGCCGTTCCCCGGGCCATTTTAGATAAACCAGGCCGGCTCGATGCCCGGGAATTAAAGGTGGTACGCCAGCATCCGGTGCGGACCATAGATTTATTGACCAGCGTTACCAGTTTAAAAGATATAGCCCATGATGCCGGCCTGCATCACGAACGTTATGATGGCCAAGGTTATCCTTATGGCCTGCATGATGGGGAAATCCCCCTGGGGGCGCGGATCATAGCCGTAGCCGATGCCTTTGATGCCATGACTTCCTTAAGGCCCTACCAGCCTACCCGGACACCCGAAGAAGCAGTGGCTATTCTAAGCCGGGGTAGTGGTAGCCAGTTTGATCCGGCAGTTGTGGCCGTCGCCTCGTGTTTGCTTACATAACTGGAAGTGGTGGTGATGGCCTTGCGCTCTTTACGCTGGAAGATCGCCTTAAACTTTTTAACCCTCCTCTTTTTGACCCTGTTGGCAGCTTATCTTTACCTGCGCCAGGCCATCCTTGACGCCCTAGGGCTGCCGTGGCTGCCGCCCTTCCGGGCCGGTGCCCTGGTGGCCAGGCTGGAAGGGCAGCTCCTGCTGACCATGCTGGTGGTACTGGTAGTAATGACCGCCGGGACCTTTATCCTGTCCCGGGGGATAATTATGCCCCTGACGGCCCTGCTACCCCTGACGCAAAAAATTGCCGGCGGCGACCTGGAGCAGCGGATCGAGATTCAAGGTAATGATGAAATAGGGTTGTTGAGCCACCACCTCAATGTCATGGTGGAAACTTTACGCAACAACTTCCGGGAAATGGCAGAAGAAAGAAATAAAATGCAAGCAATTCTTGCCAGTATGAGTGACGCCCTGTTAACTGTGGACCAGGTGGGCCGGGTAATGCTCTTAAATCCGGCGGCCGAAGCCATGTTTGGCAAGAAAGGTACGGAAGTTGAGCACAAGTATTTACTGGAAGTAATTCGCAATCATGAGGTCGATAAACTCGTCAAAGAAATCCTGTCCAGCGGCATGCCCCTGGAGATAGAAACCCGCCTTTTTCCTACTACTAATCAGCTTTTTAAAATTTATGGGGCGCCCATTCTCAGTGCCCAAAAACGGGTAGTGGGTGCGGCCCTGACCATCCGGGATATAACAAATATCCGCCGCTTGGAACAAATGCGGACGGAGTTTGTGGCTAACGTTTCCCACGAACTGCGCACGCCCCTGACGTCTATCCGGGGGTTTGTGGAGACCCTGCTGGAAGGGGCCCTGGAAGACCCGGAAGTGAGCCGCCGTTTTCTGGGTATTATCAATAAAGAGGCCCAGCGCCTGCAGCAGTTAATTGAAGATCTCCTGGCTCTCTCGCGGCTGGAAAATCAACCCCAGCGGGTCCGCCCCGGCAGGGCCAAGCTCATACCTACCCTGGAGGGAGTTTTGGCTACAGTTAATCCCCTGGCCCGGGAAAAGGGGGTTAACCTGGAAGTAGAAATACCGGAAGGCCTGCCCTCCCTGGCCATTGGCGAGAATTATTTAAGTCAGGTTTTGCTAAATTTAATTGACAATGGCATTAAGTACACCCCTGCCGGCGGCAGGGTAACGGTACGGGCCGGCCTAGAGAACGATGGCATCCAGGTGGAGGTAGAAGATACCGGTATTGGTATACCGGCAGAAAGCTTGCCCCGGGTTTTTGAACGTTTTTACCGGGTTGACAAGGCTCGCTCCAGGGAAATGGGGGGTACCGGCCTGGGCCTGGCTATAGTTAAGCATATCGTTGAAGCCCACGGTGGTAATGTCGGTGTAACCAGCCAGCCGGGGCAGGGCAGCCGTTTCTTTTTTACCTTACCGGTAGTAACTGAAGGAAAGGTACAGGCGGAAAGTCCCATACCGGAGAAGGCTCAAAATTAATCTAAACTTAACAAGGCCATTATTGATTCTTAACAGGAATGAGTTATAATATCATTAAACCTAATACCTGATTACCTCCAAATCAGGTGTCCTCTGACCTCCTTTAATATATACACTCTTTTGAGCCCAGGTTTTCTGGGCCACTTTTTTAGGTATAAAAATGAAGGCCACTCCATGGAAGGAGGGCCTTCATTTTAAAGAGCCGGTCAGAACCTTAACTCCGGCTACTGCAGCTACCTGCATAGCCTGCGACAACCTTCCGGCTGCCACAGACCATTACGGCAACTACAATAACCTTTGCTCGATGACCATAGCTACCTGTGAAGCCCGTAAAGATCTCTCGACCTGTACGAACCTCGAGCTTTTTGTTATAAAAGCCTTCGGCAACTATGGTCATCTTAGCTCGACCAGCAACCATCCTTGCCGACCTGCCATTAATCCTTCGGACTAACGGCAAGCCATGACGAACAGCTGCTGATCTGCCCGCCGGCCGGTCAGCAAGCCTTTTGACCTGCTGGCGACCTTTGGCCGAAAATTAGCGAGCCCGTCACCGGACCCGATAATTTTCTGGGCTCGGCCCTGGCCGACCCTGCTGATAGTATTATGCCCCCGTTAACTGTAAATATTTATTCTTAAGCCCCCAAAATTGGTGCCAATTTATGGATTAAGATTACGATAAAGCAATTCTAATGTTACTTTAATAATCTTTTGTTAAGCTAGAAGGAGTAAAAAGGAGTGAAGGACTGTGCACCTGGAAGCGGACCTCCACACCCACACCATCGCCAGCGGCCATGCGTACAGTACCGTTAAGGAACTGGCTGAAGCTGCTGAAAAACGGGGACTGAAGATGATTGCCATTACCGATCACGGCCTCAAAATGCCTGGCGGTCCCCATGAATATCACTTCAGCAATCTGGTAGCCCTGCCCCGCAAGATTGGCAACGTAGAAATTCTCCGGGGCGTGGAAGCAAATATCCTGGATCCAGAGGGTCACCTGGATGTACCCGACCGCCTGCTGGACCAGTTAGACATTGTCCTGGCGGGCTTCCATACAGGTACTGGTTTCGATAACCGGTCCGAGGAAGAATATACCCGGGCCGCCCTGGCTGCCTTAAGGAATCCCCGGGTACATATTATCGTCCACCCGGGCAATCCCGAATTTCCCCTGAATATAGAAAAGCTGGTCCTGGCGGCTGCCGCTGAGCGTAAAGCCCTGGAGATCAATAACAATTCCTTCAATATCAGCCGGCCGGGCAGCCTGCCCCGCTGTCAACTCCTGGCCAGGCTGGCCCAAAAATATAGGGTCTGGGTGGCTTTAAATAGCGATGCCCATGTCTTCACGGCAGTGGGCAATTTTGCCCGGGCCTGGCAGGTGGCCCGCAGTGCTGGTATTGGCGAAGACCAGGTGCTGAATTTGACTGTCAACCGGGTTAAGGAATACCTGGGCTGGCATCGCCGGCGCCCCCAGCTAACCCAGGAAGAAAAGGCCTTGACTGGTAGGACTTCCCAACCCCGGGCGGTTGGTGTATAATGCCTGGGGGAGGTGATCTTCCTGGCGAAAACAAAAGAGCGCTTTGTCTGCCAGCAATGTGGTTATGAAAGCTTAAGTTTTTTAGGCCGCTGCCCTGGTTGCGGCAGCTGGAACAGCCTGGTGGCGGAGACGGTAACCCTGGAAGGAATAAGCCGGCCGGCTGGATTGAAGGCACCTCCTGCTTTGCTGGCAGGGATAACTGATATTGCCGGGGAGCGCCTGGTAAGTTCTTTAAGCGAGTGGGACCGGGTGCTGGGGGGTGGCCTGGTACCGGGTTCCCTGATTCTTGTCGGCGGGGCGCCTGGCATTGGCAAGTCGACTTTACTCCTCCAGGTGGCCCACAGGCTTACCGCCAGGTATGGCAAGATACTTTATGTCTCCGGTGAAGAATCGCCCGGGCAGGTCAGGCTCAGGGCCCAGCGCTTGGGGGCCCTGACTGGAGAGATCTATTTACTGGCCGAGACGGATGTAGAAGCCATTCTGGCCGGGATAGAAGGGTTAGGCCCGGTAGCAGTCATTGTTGACTCCATCCAAACCATGTTCCTGCCGGCCATCCAGGCGGCGCCAGGGAGCGTATCCCAGGTGCGGGAATGTGCGGCGCGTTTTTTGCGCTTGGCCAAAGACGGTGGCCCGGCAGTAATCCTGGTCGGCCACGTCACCAAAGAAGGCTTCCTGGCCGGTCCCCGGGTCCTGGAACACCTGGTGGACACCGTCCTCTACCTGGAAGGAGAACGCTACCAGGCCTACCGGATCCTGCGTGCCGCCAAAAACCGTTTTGGTTCCACTAATGAAATCGGGATCTTTGAGATGGTTACCGGGGGGCTTAAGGAAGTGGCCAACCCGTCGGAAATGCTCCTGGCCGAGCGGCCGGCCGGGGTAGCCGGCTCCAGTGTAGTGGCCTGCCTGGAAGGGACCCGGCCCCTGCTCCTGGAGATCCAGGCCCTGGTGAGCCCGACTACCTTTGGCAACCCGCGGCGGCTGGCTACAGGGGTCGATTTTAACCGCGCCCTGTTGCTTACGGCAGTCCTGGAAAAACGGGCGGGATTACACCTGGGCGGCTATGACGTTTACCTTAACGTCGCCGGCGGCATCGCCATCAATGAACCGGCAGCCGACCTCGCCATTTGCCTGGCCATAGCCTCCGGCCTTAAAGACCGGCCGGTAGAGGCCGAAACTTTAGTTTTAGGGGAGGTTGGCCTGGCGGGGGAAGTCCGGGCCGTAAGCCAGATTGAAAGGCGCATAGAAGAAGCTGCCAGGCTGGGTTTCAGGCGTTTTCTTATCCCGGCGGGTAATAAATGCCGTCTTATAGGCCGGAATGATTACGAAATCTATGATGTACGGTCAGTGGTTGAGGCCCTGGAACTCGGTTTGACGGCTTAAATCATGCTATAATTATAATATGCACGGCTTTGCCGGAATGGGGGTAACAGGGGATGTTTAAAGTGGGCGATAAAGTAGTGTATCCCATGCACGGGGCGGGAATCATTGAGGCCATCGAGGAGCGGGAGGTACTGGGTCAAAAGAAAAAGTACTACATTATGCGCTTTCCCCTGGGTGATATGAAGGTGATGCTGCCCCTGGAAAGTGAGCAGGTGGTGGGTTTAAGGGAAGTGGTAGACGAAGAGGGCGTTGAGCAAGTAATAAAGATTCTCAAAGAGAAAAAAGCTACCGGCAGTACCGGTACCAACTGGAACCATCGCTACCGGGCCAACCTGGAGAAGTTGCGTAGCGGTAACATTTACCAGATAGCCGAGGTAGTCAGTATCCTGGCCAGGCGGGAGCACGATAAGGGGCTGTCCACCGGCGAGCGCAAAATGCTGGAAAATGCCCGCCAGATTTTAATCAGTGAACTGGCCCTGGCCCGCAACTATGAAAAAAAGCAGGTAGAAACCATGCTGGAAAAACTTTTAGCCTGATGGTTCCCACGGTATAAGATGGGGCCGGGTGAGGAAGAATTGAAAAGAAAGGAAGTAAAGAAGGTGAAGGGATGTTATACCGGATTTTACGGGGTGCCATAGCCCTGGTGGCGGCAGGGACGGGTTTTTATGCTGCCCAAATGGGACTGGCCATCTGGCAGCAAAGCTGGGGCAGCAGCCCTCTACCGGGCTTACGCTGGACCCTGCTGGCCCTGGTGACCTTGATTGCGGCCTTAATTGGCTATAGCCTGGCCCAGCGCCTGATTAATTTCGTCACCCAGTCGACGCGCTGGCTGGAGGGGAGGTTGCAGCGGACACCGGCCCAGGAAATAATCAGCGGTTCCTTAGGACTTATTTTTGGACTTATAATCGCTAATTTATTGGGTGCCTCCTTCTTTCACCTGCCCCTGGTGGGACCCTACATTCCTATGGCCGGCAGCCTCTTCTTTGGCTACCTGGGCTGGAGCCTGGGCACCAAGCGCAAGGACGAAGTCTGGGGACTGTTTAACCTCATTCCCCGCTGGGGTGGCAAGGACCGGGAAAAAGGCAAGGGTGAAGGCGGGAAACCGGCAGCCAAAATCCTGGATACCAGCGTTATCATTGACGGCCGCATAGCCGATATTATTAAAAGCGGCTTTATCGAAGGCACCGTGGTGATACCCTCCTTTGTCCTGGAAGAATTACGGCACATAGCCGATTCCTCTGACCTGTTAAAACGTAACCGCGGGCGACGGGGCCTGGATATCCTCAATAAAATTCGCAAGGAAATGGCTGTGAACGTCAAAGTCCTGGAAGTTGATTTTGAAGACCTGACGGAGGTGGATAGCAAATTAGTCCGCCTGGCCCAGAAACTGGCCGCCCCCATCCTGACCAATGATTACAACCTGAATAAGGTGGCTGAACTCCAGGGCGTGCGGGTACTGAACATCAATGAGCTGGCCAATGCTGTCAAACCCGTTGTCCTGCCGGGTGAAGAAATGACCGTCCAGGTCATCAAGGATGGCAAGGAGATTGGCCAGGGGGTGGCTTACCTGGATGACGGTACCATGATTGTGGTCGAAAATGGCCGCCGCTACATAGGCCAGACCATTGCCGTCCTGGTAACAAGCGTCTTGCAAACGGCAGCCGGCCGGATGATCTTTGCCCGGCCCAAAGGGCCGGAACGTAAAATAGGTTCCAACCACCAGGCCCTGGAGCGGGGTGAATACCAGTGCCTTTCTTAAGCTTGATTATAGCCGCCGCCGGCCAGGGCCGGCGGCTGGGGACCGGTAGCAATAAGGTTTTTTTACCCCTGGGAGATAAACCCATCCTGGCCCACACCCTGGCGGTAGCCGAGGCTTCCCCCCTGGTAGATGAAGTCATCGTCGTTACGCGGCCCGAAGATATCCCCCTGTGCCACCAGGTGGTTACAGGCGGGCCTTACCGGAAGGTGAGGCAAATAGTCACCGGTGGGAGGGAGAGGCAGGATTCCATTGCGGCCGGCCTTAAGGCCGTAGCGCCGGCAGCAGAATGGGTGGCCGTGCACGATGGTGCACGGCCTTTTTTGAGTCCGGCCCTGCTGGAGCGGGTGATTACGGCGGCCCGGGATACCGGGGCGGCCATTGCAGCCCTTCCGGTGAAAGAAACCATTAAGAGGGGTAATACAGAGGATCTGGTTACTGCCACCCTGGAACGCCGGGGTCTCTGGGCGGTACAGACGCCGCAAGTTTTCCGCCGGGACTGGCTGGCAGCGGCCTACCGGGAGGCTGAAATTAACGGCTGGCAGGCTACCGATGATGCGGCCCTGGTGGAAAGGGCGGGTTACCCGGTGAAACTAGTTCCAGGAGAAGAAGTAAATATTAAAATTACCACCCCGGGCGACCTGATCCTGGCCCGGGCCATTATGGCAGGTGATAGTTAATGCGTACCGGCTGCGGTTTTGATGTCCACCGCCTGGTCCCGGGCCGGCGCCTGGTCCTGGGCGGGGTTGAAATCCCCTATTCCCTCGGCCTGGCCGGCCATTCTGATGCCGATGTTTTGCTCCACGCCCTGGCCGATGCCCTGCTGGGGGCGGCCGCCCTGGGGGATATCGGCAGGCATTTTCCCCCCGGGGATCCCCGCTATAAAGACGCCGATAGCCTGGTCCTGCTGCAGGAGGTTTACCGTATGGTCAGGCAGGCGGGCTACCGCCTGGGCAATGCCGATACCATTATCATTGCCGAGCAGCCCAAGCTCGCGCCCTTTATTGACAGCATGCGGGAGAGGATAGCCCGGGCCCTGGAAGTTCATAAAGGCCAGATCAGCATTAAGGCCACCACCACCGAGGGCCTGGGCTTTACCGGGCGGGGTGAGGGTATTGCCGCCCAGGCCAGCGTCTTGTTGCTTGACAGTGATGAACGCCCCGGTTTATAATGTTTCTGATTGAAGGTTTATAACGCTAACGGCTATGAGCAGGGAGAGTAGGCGCACCAAGGGTCACCAGAGAGGGATCACCGGTGGCTGGAAGTGGTCCCTGATACCGGGCGCTGAAGTGCCCCTGGGAGCTGCAGGGCTGAACGGAAGTAGGCCCTGCCGGCGGGCCCCGTTATTGGCCTGGGCAGCATATTGCCCGCTGAGGGGGAGAGCAATCTCCAAACAGGGTGGAACCGCGGCCTTTCGTCCCTGACGGGATGAAAGGTTTTTATATTATGGGGGGAGGTTGTTAGCTTTGTGGCGGCAGCTAAAAAGGGATATTGAAGTTATTTTCCAGCGTGACCCGGCAGCCAGGAGCCTGCTGGAGGTAATCCTCTGTTATCCCGGTTTTCATGCCCTGCTCCTCCACCGCATCGCCCATTTCTTTTACTGCCATGGTATGACACTCCTGGCAAGGTTTATATCCCAGGTCAACCGCTTCTTGACCGGGATTGAAATCCATCCCGGGGCTAAACTGGGTGAAGGTGTTTTTATCGACCACGGCATGGGAGTGGTCATCGGCGAGACGGCAGAAGTAGGCAATAATGTTACCCTGTACCAGGGAGTTACCCTGGGGGGTACCGGCAAGGAAAAGGGAAAACGCCACCCAACCATTGGCAATAATGTCGTCATCAGTGCCGGGGCCAAGGTCCTGGGGAATATTAACATCGGCGATAACGTCAAAATAGGAGCCGGTTCCGTTGTTTTACGTGATGTGCCGGCCAACTGCACGGTGGTAGGTGTTCCGGGCAAGGTGGTTGTCCGTAACGGCCGCAAAATTGCCGATGCCGAAGTCAGCGAAATCGACCTCCGCCACGACGAATTGCCGGACCCGGTGGCCGAAATGCTCCTCTGCCTGCAACGCCAGATCCAGCGGTTGGAACGAAGGATCGAAGAACTGGAGGCCAGCAAGGATGAGCATCTACCTGTACAATACGCTGACGGGACGAAAGGAAGAGTTCACTCCGTCTGAGCCGGGCCGGGTGCGGATGTATGTCTGCGGGCCCACTACTTATAACTATATCCACCTGGGCAACGCCCGGCCCCTGGTAGTCTTTGACGCCTTACGCCGCTACCTGGAATACCGGAATTATGACGTCATTTATGTCCAGAATTTCACCGACATCGACGACAAGGTCATCAACAGGGCCCGGGAAGAAGGAGTACCGGCTTTAAGTATAGCTGAACGTTATATTGAAGAGTTTTTTCGCGACGCCGATGCCTTAAATGTTAAGCGGGCCTCCCTTTATCCCCGGGTCAGCCAGCATATAAGAGATATTATCGCCGCCATCGAGGAGCTTATGAGGCGCGGTTTTGCCTATGAAGCCGGCGGCGACGTTTACTTTGAAGTAGAAAAGTTCCCCGCCTACGGCCGCCTGTCCGGGCGTACTCCCGGGGAAATGCGGGCCGGCGCCCGGGTGGAAGTCAATACTGCCAAGCGCAACCCCCTGGACTTTGCCCTCTGGAAGGCCGCCTGCCCCGGGGAACCGGCCTGGGATAGCCCCTGGGGGCCGGGCCGGCCGGGCTGGCATATTGAGTGCTCCACCATGGCCTTGAAATACCTGGGGACAGGGTTCGATATCCACGGTGGCGGCGCTGATCTAATTTTTCCCCATCATGAAAATGAAATTGCCCAGGCAGAAGCCCAGACAGGCTGCCCCTTTGCCCGTTTCTGGCTGCACAACGGCTTTATCACCGTCAATCAAGAAAAGATGTCCAAGTCTAAAGGTAATTTCTTCCTGGTAAGGGACATCGCCAGCCGTTTCCGGCCCCTGGCCGTGCGCCTGTTTTTACTTTCTACCCATTACCGCAGCCCCATTGACTTTGATGACGCCGGGCTCCTGGCCGCCGAGAAGGGCCTGGAACGCCTGGAAAATACCCGCCGCCTTTTGAACGAGGCCCGCTGCCACCTGGGAGGTGCCGGTGGGTCAACTGCCAGCAGCGAAAAGGGTGCTACCCTGGCCGGGCGGGTTGAAGAACTGCGCCGGGAGTTTACGGCTGCCCTGGATGATGACTTCAATACGGCGCGGGCCCTGGCGGCCCTTTACGACCTGGCCCGGGAGATCAATAGTTACCTTGCTGGGACGGCCCGGCCGGACGCCGGGGTTGTTAAAAGGGCAGCTACGGTTTTTGAGGAACTGGGCGAAAATGTCCTGGGCCTCTTTGGCCGGCCCCAGCAGCAAGTGGATGATGCCCTCCTGGAAGGCCTCATGGACCTCATTTTAAGCATCCGCCAGGAAGCCCGGCAGCGCAAAGACTGGGCCACGGCCGACGCCATCCGCGACCGTCTCAAAGCCCTGGGGATAATCCTGGAGGATACGCCCCGCGGGCCCCGCTGGAAGAAAAGCTGAGGGGTGGCCGCAGTGGATCCTGTTGCCGGCCTTTCGCCCCTGGTTCTCGCCTATGTCGGAGACGCCGTTTACGAACTGCTGGTCCGCACCCACCTGGTGCGCCGGGGTCCGGCCAGGCTGGAGCAATTGCACCGGGAAGCCGTGCGTTTCGTCCGGGCCGCCGGCCAGGCCAGGTTAGTACCGGTCCTGGAGGCCCACTTGACGGCTACGGAAAAGGACATCCTGCGCCGGGGCCGTAACGCCCGGCCGGGTCACCTGCCCCGCAGCGCCGTCCCGGAGGAGTACCATTCCAGCACGGCCCTGGAAAGCCTCTTCGGTTACCTGTACCTGAAGGGCGAGTGGCAAAGGCTGGACGAGCTTGCCCGGCTGATTTTTGAGCTGGCGGAAGTATAACAGGGAGAGGATTAAAATGCAAGTCGAACTCATCAGCCATACCCCGGAGCCGGAGCGCCTGGTGGCCGCGGCGGCCCGCCTCTGTTATTCGCCCCGGGGGGCAAGCAGGCTTCTGGCCGCAATGGATAGAGAGGAAATAGAAAGGCTGCTGCGCCTGCTTTTATCCCTGGGCCATGAATCCCCCCTGGAGCATATCACCTTTACCTTTGCCATAGAAGGGGTCAGCCGCGTCCTTTCCCACCAGCTGGTCAGGCACCGCATAGCTTCCTATTCCCAGAAATCCCAGCGTTACGTCAACGAAGACAACTTCACCTACATTATCCCCCCCAGCATCGCCGCCGTGCCGGAAGCCCTGGCCCGCTACCAGGAATGTATGAGGGCCTTACAAAAGGCATATCATGAAATACAGGAGCTGGTCCCCCGGGAAGATGCCCGCTACCTGTTACCCAATGCCTGCGAGACAAAGCTGGTCTGTACTTTTAATGCCCGCAGTTTGTTTAATTTTTTCCGCCTGCGTTGCTGTAACCGGGCCCAGTGGGAAATTCGGGAATTGGCCTTAAAAATGAGGGACCAGGTGAGAAAGGTTGCTCCCCTGATTTTTAGCCACGCCGGGCCCACCTGCGAGACGGAAGGCGTCTGCCACGAAGGCGCCCAGAGTTGTGGCCGGGCGCCGGTTGTCCGTGCCAGGGAGGAAAGTTAATGGACGATATTCTTGCCGGCCGCAACCCGGTCCGGGAAGCCCTGCGGGCCGGCCGGCCCTTGCATAAAATTTTAATGGCCCCGCGGCTGGAAGGCAGGGTAATTGGCGAGATCCTCGCCCTGGCCCGGAGCCAGGGAATTCCTGTCCAGCGGGTGGACAGGCCGGTTCTGGATAAAATGGCAGGTTCCCGGCACCAGGGCGTCGTAGCCCTGGCGGCGGCCAGGAGTTATGCCGAACTTGAGGACCTCCTATTCCTGGCGCGGGAAAAACAGGAGCCCCCCTTTTTAATCATGCTGGACCAGGTGGAGGACCCCCATAACCTGGGGGCCATTTTACGCTCGGCAGAAGCCGCCGGCGCCCACGGCATTATTATCCCCCGGCGGCGCACGGCGGGGTTAACCACAGCCGTGGCCCGGGCTGCTGCCGGAGCCCTGGAGTATGTCCCTGTAGCCAGGGTGACCAACCTGTCCCAGGCCATCGCCAGGCTGAAGGCTGAAGGGATCTGGGTCATTGGTGCTGAGGGCGATGGCACCAAGGAAGCCTTTGCTACCGATTTTACCATACCCCTGGTCCTGGTCTTCGGGAGCGAGGGCCGGGGGCTTTCTCCCCTGGTCAGGTCCCACTGTGATTTTACCGTGAGACTGCCCCTGCGCGGGAGAATTAATTCTTTAAATGTTGCTGCCGCAGCTTCGGTTTTAATGTATGAGGTCGTCCGCCAGAGGTATTCCTGCCCGGTATGAAGCGGGGTGAACCTGTGCCTGAGGTGCTCATTGTTGACGGCTATAACTTTTTATATAGCTGGCCGGAATTAGTTAAGCTAAAAGAAGAGTCAAGTTTTGCCCATGCCCGCGATAAACTAATAGCAGAGTTAATTAATTACCAGGCTTACTGGGGTGGACAGGTAATAATTGTCTTTGATGCCCATAAGGTTGCCGGGGCAGTGGAAAAGAAGGAAAAGATAGGCGGCGTGGAGATTATTTACAGCCGGGAGGGTGAAACGGCTGACGCTGTCATCGAGAAACTGGTAAGGAACCTCAATACTCAGGGCCAGGTTTACGTAGCCACTGCCGATACGGCCGAGCAGTGCATGATCCTGGGAGGCGGGGCCCTCCGTCTACCGGTAGCCGAGTTAAAGGCTTACATTGAAAACGCCCACCGGGAGATGGCCAGGGAGGGACAGAAGGCCCTCCAGAGGAACTCCCTGGATGGGCGACTCCAAGGGGAAACCCTTAAAGTTCTAGAAAAATGGCGCCGCCAGTAGGCAGTAGTTAACTCTTGCGGTTAAGATGGGTTTCTTGTATAATTATTGATGTTATTGGACAAGATATAGGGCCTCCTTTTATTACTATGGTTCTTGGAAATCCAGGGTGGAGGCGTTGGCATGAGCGTCAATGTACAGCAGGAACCGTGGCAACCCTATGAAGTTCTTGGGGATGAGGACATTGTTTACCTGGCCCAGGAGGGTGATGAAGTAGCCCAGGAATATTTGATTAATAAGTACCGCAATTTTGTCCGGGCGAAAGCACGTTCCTATTTCCTCATTGGCGCTGACCGGGAGGATATTGTCCAGGAAGGGATGATTGGCCTTTACAAGGCCATTCGCGATTTTCGCGGTGACAAGTTGTCCTCCTTCCGGGCCTTTGCCGAGCTGTGCATTACCCGGCAGATTATCACGGCCATTAAAACAGCCACCCGGCAAAAGCATATCCCCCTGAACTCTTATGTCTCTCTCAATAAGCCCATTTATGACGAAGATTCCGATCGCACCCTGCTGGACATTATTTCTGGTTCCAAGATTACCGACCCGGAAGAGCTCATCATCAGCCAGGAAGAATTCGTTGACATCGAAGAAAAAATGGGCGAGATTTTAAGTTCCCTGGAGTGGAAAGTTTTAATGTCTTACCTGGAAGGGAAATCTTACCAGGAGATTGCTGTTGACCTGAAACGCCATGTTAAATCCATCGATAATGCCCTCCAGCGCGTAAAGCGCAAGCTGGAGCGTTACCTGGAACGGCGAGATAATAACCAGTAATTGCCTGGAAAAAGGGCTTGACGCCAACAAGGCAGGATGCTATAATTACTGTTGCGTCTGAAAAGGAAATATGGAGGGGTTCCCGAGTTGGCCAAAGGGGGCAGACTGTAAATCTGCTGGCGCAGCCTTCGCTGGTTCAAATCCAGCCCCCTCCACCATATAATAATGTTGCGGGGTGGAGCAGCTGGTAGCTCGTCGGGCTCATAACCCGAAGGTCGTTGGTTCGAATCCATCCCCCGCAACCATGCCCATATAGCTCAGTAGGTAGAGCGTCGCCTTGGTAAGGCGGAGGTCACCGGTTCAATCCCGGTTATGGGCTCCAAAAATTCATCTCAGAAGGAGCAAGAGAGCTCCTTTTTTTATTGCCCCAAGAAAATAATAATAAGCACTGGCCTTTCTTTTTGCCAACAGAGTTGTTATACTGTTGCCGAGGTGAAGAGAGTTGGCCCTGACTTGTGGTATTATCGGCCTGCCCTTGGTAGGCAAAACGACGTTATTCAACCTTTTAACCCAGGCTGAGGCGGAGACCTCGGCCTTTGCCGGCCGGACAAAAACCAATATCCGCACCGCGCCCATTCCCGACCCCCGCCTCGATTTTCTGGCGTCCCTTTACCACCCTCGTAAAGTTACCCCGGCCACCCTGGAGATTATTGATGTACCGGGATTGACCCGTGGCGCCGGGGCAGCCTTCCTGGCTGCCGTCCGGGAGGTAGATGCCCTGCTTCATGTCGTCCGTGCCTTTCAACGGGAGGACGTGCTCCATGTGGAGGGAAGCCTCAATCCGGTGCGCGACCTGGAGATGATCAATGCAGAACTCCTGCTGGCCGACCTGCAACTGGTGGAAACCAGGCTGGAACGCATTGCCGCCAGCAAGAAGATTAAGGGCGACCTGCTGGCCGAACAAAGCGCCTTACGCCGCTGCCAGGAAGCCCTGGAGGCGGAAAAGCCTTTATTGGAAGCCGGTCTTACGGCCGAAGAATGGCAGGTTTTACGGCATATGGGGTTTTTAACCACCAAGCCCATGATCATTGTGGTCAATATTGACGAAGAGCAGTTACGGGGAGGTCATTATGAGGGCCAGGAAGAGGTTGAGGCCTATGCTGCCGCCAGGGGCATCCCGGTTTTAACCCTTTGTGCGGCCTTGGAAGCCGAAATAGCCCGTCTGGAACCCGCCGACCGGGAAGTATTCCAAGTATTCCTGCAAGAAATGGGCATTACCGAACCCGGCATTGACCGCCTGGCCCGGGCCATTTACCACCGCCTGGGGTTAATCTCCTTCCTCACGGCGGGGGAAGATGAGGTCCGCGCCTGGACCATCAAAGAGGGCACCAATGCCCGGGCCGCGGCCGGCAAGATTCACAGCGATATCGAGCGGGGCTTCATCCGCGCCGAGGTGGTGAACTTCAACGACCTGGAAAGGCTGGGCGACATGAATAAAGTGAAGGAGAAAGGCCTGGCCCGCCTGGAGGGCAAAGATTATATCGTCCAGGATGGCGATATTATCAACTTTCGCTTTAATGTTTGATGACAATTACCCAGCCAAATCCCCCATACGGGGGATTTTTTATTTGGTAACCACCAGTGCAGGAGATACATAAAATACCTGGAGGGATTAAAAAGCAGGGGGTAAAAGGCCCGCAGCCTGGAGTGGCATCTGGCGGCCAGTATCTATTTTCAGAGGGGGTGGCATCATGGCTGAAGTCCAGATCCAGCCTGAAGCCCAGGTACGGGACATCTTTGCCGATGGCGGCCTGGTATTCCTTTTCCTGTTCCTGTTGATCGCTTTATTTATCTTCGTTTAGCCCGGTAACCTGCCGGGCGTTTTTCCAGGAGTGTAACCTCCTGGCAGGCAATGGCATAAGTTAAAGTAAAACCAGAAGAAATTGGAGAGGGGGCCACAAGATGGCAGACGGATTTGTTTTTGGCAACTGGGCTTTTATCCTCTTCCTGGTACTGATTCTACTGTTCTTCGGTAATTAACCGCCTATAACTACCGGAGAAAGGAGGAATAATCATGGGCGGCTTCTTTGGACCAGGTTTCTCCGGCAGCTGGGCCTTGATCCTGTTCCTGGTTCTCATCCTGCTCTTCTTCGGCAACTAGCGACCGCGGGGGAGGGGGCGGCTAGCTCCCTCCTCGCATACCAACTGGCAGGGCGTTCGTTATGCGGATACCCTTCAACACGCTGCTGAGCCCCTGGTTACGCCAACAGGCGCGGCCAGGGGCTTTTTATTTATTTTATGAATGGTTAGCTGAACGCCCGGTAGCTCTGAGTATAAGCCCGGCCCCGTCTCTGCAATACCAGGAGTGATAAAGACCTTCTAGTTCAAGTTTAAATTTCCAGGGCTACCTGATAATACTAAGGAAATGGTGCAGGATCCGGGCGGTGAGCCCCCAGATAATCCACCCTTCAAACTCGTAGAACAGCTCAGGCCAGGTGGCCCGGCGCCAGCGGTATTCCCGGCCACCGAGAATCTTATGGAAGGGAAAATCTGCCGGTGTTTGTACCTGCAGCGTAATTTCATGATACTCAGGGGTGAGCCTTAGGAGGCGGTCCAGCGGTGCAGTAAAGACTTCCTCCACCTCCAGGGGGTTGGGCCTGATGTTCTGGGGCTCGTGCAAGAAGCCGGGGAAGGGATAAATGATCTGCTGGAAGGGAGTAACCAGGATGTCCAGGCCGCCCCAGATTTCAATAGAATCCGCGGCCAGCCCAAGTTCCTCACAGGTTTCCCTTAAGGCTGCTTCTTTCTCACTCCTGTCGCCGGGTTGAAGGCGCCCACCGGGGAAACAGATCTCTCCTGGCTGGGTTTTTAAATTGCGGGAACGTACTTCAAAAAGGAGCGAGAGGGAACCGTCATTTTCTTTTAGCAGGGGTAAAAGGACGGCGGATTGAGCATACAGGCGGGCATCCAGGAGCCCGCTTTTGTGCTGTTTTACTTTAGCCTTTATACCTTCCAAACAAAAATCCCGCATTTAAGTATCACCTGCCTGCTATTTATCCAGCCAAAGTGCCGCGCAAAACCCTGTAACGGGCTTTAATCTTAAAATCCGTAAAAATTAGCTCCGGGCAATAAGGAGGATGCCGCCGATAATCAAGGCCAGCCCCACGACCCGTAAGGCCGGCAGGCTTTCTCCCAAGTAGAGCCAGGAGAGCAAGAAGACAAAGACATAACCCAGGCTGACCATGGGATAGGCATAACTTAAAGGGACTTCGGCCAGGACTTTTAGCCAGAGGAGGAAACTGGCGGCAAAGGCTACCAGGCCTCCCAGGATGTAAGGGCTGAATAGCAAGCCGGTGATCCCCTGAATATTAAACTTGAGGCTATCCAGCTGCAGGACACCGACTTTAAATAATACCTGGGCGCCGGCCCCAAGGAAGACGGACAAAAGGATTAATACAAGGACGGGCACGGACAGGCTTTCTCCCTTCATAAATTATAGTCAGATTTAAGTCTATCATATCCTTGTTTATGGCAAAAGCAACCTGTTACCGGAATTATTTTACAGTGCCAGGGTAATAATATACAGAGTACAAGCAGGAAAAGGCTAACCAATGTAGAAATATCTTTTGCGGATAGTACGCCCGGCTACGTGAAAGAGGCGCGGCGCAAGGAAAACGAATAGTAATGCTATTCTAGGAGGAGGCAAAACCACCCATGGCCAAACAAAAATTTGAACGCAAGAAACCCCACGTCAACGTTGGAACCATCGGTCACGTTGACCACGGCAAGACGACTCTGACGGCAGCCATCACCTTCTGCCTGGCCAAAGCCGGGGGGGCCGTACCCACGGCGTACGACCAGATCGACAAGGCGCCGGAAGAGCGGGAACGGGGCATCACCATTGCCACAGCCCACGTCGAGTACGAGACAGAAAAGCGGCATTACGCCCACGTCGACTGCCCGGGCCACGCCGACTACGTGAAGAACATGATCACGGGTGCGGCCCAGATGGACGGCGCCATCCTGGTAGTATCGGCAGCGGACGGCCCCATGCCCCAGACGCGGGAACATATACTTTTAGCGCGGCAGGTAGGAGTGCCCTACATTGTCGTTTTCATGAACAAGGTGGACCAGGTAGACGACCCCGAGCTGTTAGAGCTGGTAGAGATGGAAGTGCGGGAACTGTTAAGCGAATACGAATTCCCGGGTGACGAGATACCCATTGTCAAAGGCAGCGCCCTGAAAGCCATGGAATGCGGCTGCGGCAAGCGGGAATGCGAATGGTGCAGCAAAGTATGGGAACTGATGGACGCGGTAGACAGCTACATTCCGACCCCGGAACGGGACGTCGACAAACCCTTCCTGATGCCCATCGAAGACGTGTTCACCATTACCGGCCGGGGCACGGTGACAACCGGCAGGGTAGAGCGGGGCAAGGTGAAGGTAGGGGATGAAGTAGAGATTATCGGGCTCAGGGACCAGGTACGTAAGACGGTAGTGACCGGGGTAGAGATGTTCAGGAAGATTCTGGACGAAGCGGTAGCCGGGGACAACATCGGCACGCTTCTGAGGGGTGTAGAGCGCAAAGAAGTAGAACGCGGGATGGTGCTGGCCAAGCCGGGGTCCATCAAACCCCACACCAAATTTAACGCGGAAGTATACGTGCTGACCAAAGAAGAAGGCGGGCGGCATACACCCTTTTTCAACGGTTACCGGCCGCAGTTCTACTTCCGGACGACGGACGTGACGGGGGTAGTCAAACTGCCGGAAGGGGTAGAGATGGTGATGCCTGGGGACAACATCCGCATGACCATCGAGCTCATTACCCCCATAGCCATTGAAGAAGGCTTACGGTTTGCCATCCGTGAAGGCGGCCGCACTGTAGGCGCCGGCGTCGTAACCGGGATTATCGAGTAAATAAATATTGACAGGGTTTTATATTTATGGCAAACTAATAAGAGTGTTTAGCCGCCCCGGGGTAAAAACCCTGGAGCGGTGGAGAAGAGTTTTCTAGCAGGGAAATTTAAAGAAGTGGGAAGTGGAATTGACCCCCGGGGCAATTTTCCACCTCCCCACTTCTATCATAATGGAGGTGGCCGGCAGTGCGGGTGGGGATTACCCTGGCATGTACCGAATGCAAGCGACGTAATTATACTTCCAGCAAAAATAAAAAGAATGACCCCGATCGCCTGGAACTGAAAAAGTACTGCAGTTACTGCGGCAGGCATACTGTGCACAAGGAAACGAAATAGGATAGGGGTTTTTAAATGGTAACCAAGACCGTGGCCAAAACAGTTAATACCAAAACCAGTTTTAAAGAACAGGTTACCAAATTTTTCCGGGGGTCCTGGGCTGAGTTAAAAAAGGTCCACTGGCCGTCCCGTAAGGAACTGGTAACCTATACTTCCGTGGTACTGGTTTCAGTGCTCATTGTGGCGGCCTTATTATGGCTTTTTGACTCTGTCTTTAGTTTTCTGCTGGGCAAATTGATTTTGCGGTAGAGGTTAACATGGAAAAGGCCTGGTTTGTCATCCACACTTATTCTGGTTATGAAAATAAGGTTAAAGCCAACCTGGAAAAGCGCGTCGAGTCCATGAACATGGGCGATAAAATCTTCCGGGTAGTAGTGCCCATGGAAGACGAGATCCAGGTTAAGGACGGCAAGCGTAAAATCGTCAAACGGAAAATATACCCTGGTTATGTGCTGGTGGAAATGATTTTAACCGATGCCTCCTGGTACGTAGTGCGCAATACACCGGGGGTAACCGGTTTTGTGGGTACGGGTAATAAGCCCATACCCCTCCGGGAGGAAGAGGCCCAGCAAATCCTGCAACAGATGGGTGTCGAAGAACCGCGGCCGCGGATTGATGTAGCCGTGGGTGAAAATGTACGCGTTACCAGTGGTCCCTTTGAAAACTTTATTGGTTCGATAGAAGAGATCCAGCCCGATAAGGGTAAAATAAAGGTCCTGGTTTCCATGTTCGGCCGGGAAACGCCCATTGAGCTGGATATTAACCAGATAGAGAAAATCGTTTGAAGGAGGTGTTAAAAATGCCACCCAAAGCCAAGAAAGTCACGGCAGTGGTTAAACTCCAGGTACCGGCAGGCAAGGCTACGCCGGCGCCGCCGGTAGGTCCGGCCTTGGGCCAGCACGGGGTTAACATTATGGCCTTTGTCAAAGAGTTTAACGACCGGACAGCCAACCAGGCTGGCCTGATTATCCCCGTGGAGATAACTGTTTACGAAGATCGTTCCTTTACTTTTATTACCAAAACGCCACCGGCAGCCGTTTTGCTGAAAAAAGCCCTGGGTATTGAGACGGCTTCCGGGGAGCCCAACCGCAAGAAAGTCGGCAAGGTTTCCCGGGAAAAGATCCGGGAGATTGCCGAACTCAAGATGAAGGATCTCAATGCCGCCAGTATTGAAGCAGCCATGCGCATGATCGAGGGTACCGCCCGCAGCATGGGTGTGGAAGTAGAGGCTTAACTTAAATAGAGGCTGGTGGGAGGAGTAATCCGCTAGAACCACGAGGAGGAATGCCCAAATGCCCAAGCATGGTAAAAGGTACCGCGAGGTTAGTAAACTGGTAGACAGGCAGCAACTTTACGAACCCGGCGAAGCTATAGCCCTGGCGAAGAAAACGGCCAGCGCCAAATTTGATGAAACCATTGAGGTGGCGGTAAAACTTGGTGTCGACCCCCGTCATGCCGACCAGCAGGTCCGGGGAACGGTAGTCCTGCCCAACGGTACCGGTAAAACCCGGCGGGTGCTGGTCTTTGCCAAGGGAGAAAAGGCCAGGGAAGCTGAGGAAGCCGGGGCAGATTTTGTGGGCGCCGAAGACCTGGTAGAAAAAATCCAGGGCGGCTGGCTCGACTTTGATGTGGCCATTGCTACCCCTGATATGATGGGTATGGTCGGTAAACTGGGCCGTATTTTAGGTCCCAGGGGGCTTATGCCCAATCCCAAAGCAGGCACGGTAACCATGGACCTGGACCGGGCCATTAAAGAAGTCAAGGCCGGTAAAATTGAATTCCGGGTAGATAAGACGGCCATTGTCCATGCTCCTATCGGCAAAGCCAGTTTTGCAGAAGATAAATTGAAAGAAAATTTCCAGGCCCTGATAGAAGCCCTGGTAAGGGCCAAACCGGCAGCGGCCAAAGGCCAGTATTTAAAGAGCATAAGTATTTCTTCGACCATGGGGCCGGGGGTCAAAGTTAACCCCCTGCGGGCCGTAAGGTAAATAGCTAATACAGTTTAAAAACTTCATACGGTATTTACCGTAGACAGCAGGTGCCAGGTAGGCTTAATATCCTGCCGAGGTAGTTAAAAATTAACCTTCCAGGTTAAGGTTAATTATAATTATCTTTTGCCCTCGTTTGTCTGCGGGGGCTTTTATTTTTGGCAGAACGGAGGTGGGGAAATGAACAAACAGAGGGAAGCCAAGGCGGCGGTAGTGGCCGAAATAAAGGAAAAGCTGGGTAACTCCATTGTAACCATCCTGGCCGACTACCGGGGAATGAATGTAGCTGAAATGACCAGCCTGCGCCGTCAGTTACGGGAAGCCGGAGTGGAATTTAAAGTAGTGAAAAATACCCTCACGCGCAGGGCCGCCCAGGAATTGGGCCTGGATGCCCTTGAACCTTTCCTGGAAGGGCCAACTGCCGCGGCCTTTAGCTTAAACGACCCTGCGGCACCGGCCAAAATCTTATCGGAAGTAATGCGCAACAGCAAGACCTTCCAGATTAAAGCGGGCGTTTTGCAGGGCAGGGTTATTGGCTTGGATGAAATCAAGGCCCTGGCCGACCTGCCCTCCCGCGAACAGCTCCTGGCCAAAGTGGTGGGCGGCTTCCAGGCTCCCCTGGCCGGGCTGGTTAACGTCCTGGCTGGCAATATCCGCAATTTGGTCTACGTCCTGGAGGCCATCCGCAAAAAGAAAGAAGAAGCAGCCTAAGAATTATTTTCAAAGGAGTGACTCTCAATCATGAGCAAAGTTCAAGAAATTATCGATGCCGTCAAAGGTTTGACAGTCCTGGAACTCGCCGAACTGGTGAAGGCCCTGGAAGAAGAATTTGGCGTCAGCGCTGCCGCGCCGGTAGCCATGGCCGTAGCCCCGGGAGCAGCAGCCCCGGCTGAAGCCCCGGCTGAAGAGCAGACCGAATTTGACGTCATCCTGAAGTCCGCCGGTGACAAGAAGATTAACGTCATCAAGGTGGTCCGCGAAATTACCGCCCTGGGCCTCAAAGAAGCCAAAGACCTGGTAGACAACGCTCCCAAGCCGGTTAAAGAAAAGGTCAGCAAAGAAGAAGCCGAAAGCATCAAGGCCAAGCTGGAAGAGGCCGGCGCCACTGTGGAAATCAAATAGTTGCCTGCTGCCAGAAGCCGGGGAACCGACGCTCCCCGGCTATAATTTTTGTCCTTGACATTAGTCTCCCTTTATGCTAACATAACAAAATGCCATTAATTTGCCGTCACATGATTAAGTGTTTCCTGGGACGGCAATAATAGGTAGCAGGAACTTTAGAGGTCAAAAGCGAGGTTTTCAACACCTTGCTTTTGAATTTCTTGTGGGGGGGACCCAAGTTGGCTTATCCGGTCAAGGTTGGGACCAGGGAACGGTGGACCTTTGCTAAAATCAAGGAGACCCTGGAGTTACCAAACCTGATTGAAATTCAGCGTAACTCCTACCAGTGGTTCATTGATGAAGGTTTGCGGGAAATTTTGCGGGATATTTCGCCAATCCAGGATTTTACCGGCAACCTGGTCCTGGAATTTGTTGATTATTCCCTGGGCGAGCCCAAGTATTCCCAGGAAGAATGCAAAGAGCGGGATATGACCTATGCTGCCCCCCTGCGGGTCAAGGTTCGGCTTATTAACAAAGAAACCGGCGAAGTTAAAGAGCAGGAAGTCTTTATGGGGGATTTCCCCCTCATGACGGAAAAGGGCACCTTTATCATTAACGGTGCCGAAAGGGTTATTGTCAGCCAGCTGGTCCGTTCACCGGGAGCCTATTATACGGAAAGTAAAGATGCTAGCGGGACAAATGTATACGGCGCCACCATTATTCCCAACCGGGGTGCCTGGCTGGAGTTCGAAACCGACAATACCGAAAGCATCTATGTCCGTATTGACCGGACGCGGAAGATCCCGGCCACCGTACTCCTGCGCGCCCTGGGCTATACGACTAATGCCCGTATCCTCGAACTTTTTGACTTTGACCCGCGTATCCAGAATACCCTGGAAAAGGATAACACTGATTCGGAAGAGGAAGCCCTGGTAGAGATCTATAAACGCCTGCGTCCAGGTGAGCCCCCGACTGTCGAGAGCGCCAGGAACCTGCTGGAATCCCTTTTCTTTGATCCCAAGCGCTACGATCTGGGCAACGTCGGTCGCTACAAGCTGAACAAAAAGCTGGGTCATGGCGTTTTGACTCAGGAAGTTAACGGCCGGCAGGAGTATATTCGCTGCCTTACCAAAGAGGATATTATCTACGCTATCAAATACCTCTTGCGCCTTATGGATGGCGAGGTTAAACCCGATGATATCGACCACCTGGGTAACCGCCGCCTGCGTTCCGTCGGCGAACTCCTCCAGAACCAGTTCCGTATTGGCCTGGCCCGCATGGAGCGGGTGGTGCGGGAACGCATGACCATCCAGGATGTGGATGTCATTACTCCCCAGGTACTGATTAATATCCGGCCGGTAGTGGCGGCCATCAAGGAATTCTTTGGTTCCAGCCAGCTGTCCCAGTTTATGGACCAGACCAACCCCCTGGCCGAGTTAACCCATAAACGGCGCCTCTCGGCCCTGGGGCCCGGAGGCTTGTCCCGGGAACGGGCCGGTTTTGAAGTGCGGGACGTGCATACTTCCCACTACGGCCGCATGTGTCCCATTGAGACCCCTGAAGGCCCGAACATTGGCCTGATTGGTTCTTTAAGTACCTATGCCCGCATCAATGAGTTTGGTTTTATTGAAACCCCCTACCGGCGGGTAGATAAAGAAAAGGGCGTCGTCACCAACGAAATTGATTACCTGACTGCCGATGAAGAGGACAAGTACGTCATTGCCCAGGCCAATGCTCCCCTGGATGAAGAAGGCCATTTCTTAGAGAAGCGGGTTAACGCCCGTCATGCGGGGGAAATTGTAGTCGTGCCGGCCGACCGGGTTGATTATATGGACGTCTCCCCCAAGCAGATGGTCAGTGTGGCCACGGCCCTTATCCCCTTCCTGGAGCATGACGACGCCAACCGGGCCCTCATGGGAGCCAACATGCAGCGCCAGGCCGTACCCCTCTTAAGGACCGAAGCGCCCGTAATAGGCACTGGTATGGAATGGCGGGCGGCCCATGATTCCGGGGTGGTCGTCCTGGCGAGAAACAGCGGCATTGTGGAAAGGGTTACGGCCCGCGAGATTGTCATCCGCACCGATGCCGGAACCCTGGATACCTACCGCTTGCAAAAGTTCGTCCGTTCCAACCAGGGAACCTGCATTAACCAGAAGCCTATTGTCCGCAAAGGGGAGCGGGTAACGGCCGGGCAGCCCATCGCCGACGGCCCTTCCACAAGTGAGGGCGAACTGGCCCTGGGCCGCAATATCCTGGTGGCCTTCATGACCTGGGAAGGATACAACTATGAGGACGCCATCCTTATTAGCGAGAAGCTGGTTAAGGAAGACATTTTTACTTCTATTCACATTGAAGAATATGAATGTGACGCCCGGGATACCAAGCTGGGACCGGAGGAGATCACCCGCGATATTCCCAACGTCAGCGAAGACGTTTTAAAGGACCTGGACGAGCGGGGCATCATCCGTATCGGTGCCGAGGTACGCCCGGGTGACATCCTGGTAGGTAAAGTTACTCCCAAGGGCGAGACGGAGCTGACCGCCGAAGAGCGTTTGCTCAGGGCCATTTTCGGCGAAAAGGCCCGGGAAGTTAGGGATACTTCCTTAAGGGTGCCCCACGGGGAATCCGGCATTGTCGTCGATGTCAAGGTCTTTTCCCGGGAAAATGGCGACGAGCTGGCCCCTGGCGTTAATGAGCTGGTCCGGGTTTACGTCGCCCAGAAACGGAAGATTTCCGTAGGTGACAAGATGGCCGGCCGCCACGGGAACAAGGGCGTTATCTCCCGCATCATGCCGGAAGAGGATATGCCCTTCCTCCCCGACGGTACGCCCATTGAGATTGTGTTAAATCCCCTGGGCGTGCCCTCCCGGATGAATTTAGGCCAGATCTTGGAAACACACCTGGGCTGGGCGGCTAAAGCCCTGGGGATTAATGTAGCCACGCCTGTTTTTGACGGAGCTTCGGAAGAGGAGATTAAGGCTAAACTAAGGGAAGCCGGCCTGCCCGAAGACGGCAAGACCATCCTTTATGACGGCCGTACCGGCGAGCCTTTTGACCGTCCCATTACCGTAGGCTATATGTATATGCTAAAACTGGCCCACCTGGTGGATGACAAGATCCATGCCCGGTCCACCGGCCCCTATTCCCTGGTTACCCAGCAGCCCCTGGGCGGTAAAGCCCAGTTTGGCGGCCAGCGTTTTGGGGAAATGGAGGTCTGGGCCCTGGAAGCTTACGGTGCGGCCTATACCCTCCAGGAGATCCTGACGGTAAAATCCGATGACGTCGTCGGCCGGGTCAAGACCTACGAGGCCATTGTGAAAGGGGAAAATGTCCCGGAACCCGGGGTGCCGGAATCCTTTAAGGTATTAATTAAAGAACTCCAGAGCCTGGGTCTGGATGTCAAAGTCCTCTCGGAGGAAAACGAAGAAATCGAAATTAAAGAAGACGACGATGATGGTGTCGAAGCAGCCCAGGACCTGGGCCTGGACATCCAGGGCCAGCCTGAAACAGAGCCGGGAGAGGCTGCCGATGAAGCTGAAGAAGAAGACCTGGACTTTGATCCTGCCGACCTTGATCCCGGCGAACTGGAACTGGAGGTTGAAGGAGAGGATTTTGACAGTGATTTTACAGTTATAAAACCACGGGCAAGGGTAGTCCCGGGCGGCAAATATGACGAAGAAGAAATTTAAGGTCTTCAAGGGGGGCAGGAATAATGCTGGATGTAAGCAACTTTGAGCGCATGCGTATCGGCCTGGCTTCACCGGAACAGATCCGGGCCTGGTCCAGCGGCGAGGTGAAGAAACCGGAAACCATCAATTACCGCACCCTGAAGCCGGAGCGCGACGGCCTTTTCTGCGAACGCATCTTTGGCCCCACCAAAGACTGGGAGTGTCACTGCGGTAAATACAAGCGGGTCCGTTACAAGGGCATTGTCTGCGATCGCTGCGGGGTGGAAGTAACCCGTTCCAAGGTGCGCCGGGAGCGGATGGGCCATATTGAACTGGCAGCCCCTGTCTCCCACATCTGGTACTTTAAAGGCATCCCCAGCCGCATGGGCCTCATCCTCGACATGTCACCCCGTGCCCTGGAGAAGGTCCTTTACTTCGTCTCCTACGTGGTTATCGATCCTGGCGATACCCCCCTCTTGAAGAAACAGTTGCTCACCGAGGCTGAGTACAGGGAGTACCGGGATAAGTACGGCAACCAGTTCCGGGCCGCCATGGGGGCCGAGGCCATTAAGGAACTCCTCCAGGAAATCGATCTCGACCAGCTGGCCGCCGAATTGCGGCAGGAACTAAAGGACAGCAGCGGCCAGCGCAAGATCCGGGCCATCCGCCGCCTGGAAGTGGTAGAAGCCTTCCGGGCTTCCGGCAACCGTCCCGAGTGGATGATCCTGGATGTCATCCCGGTGATACCCCCGGAACTGCGGCCTATGGTCCAGCTGGACGGCGGGCGTTTTGCCACTTCCGACTTAAACGACCTCTACCGCCGGGTAATCAACCGCAACAACCGTTTGAAGAGGCTCCTGGACCTGGGGGCGCCGGACATCATTGTCCGTAATGAAAAACGTATGCTCCAGGAAGCCGTGGACGCCCTGATTGATAACGGCCGCCGCGGCCGGCCGGTGACCGGACCCGGTAACCGGCCCCTGAAGTCCTTAAGCGACATGCTCAAAGGCAAGCAGGGCCGCTTCCGCCAGAACCTTTTAGGCAAGCGGGTCGACTACTCGGGCCGGTCGGTAATAGTTGTCGGGCCGGAACTAAAAATCCACCAGTGCGGCCTGCCCAAGGAAATGGCCCTGGAACTCTTCAAGCCTTTTGTTATGAAACGGCTGGTGGATAAAGGCCTGGCTCATAATATAAAAAGTGCCAAGCGCATGGTGGAACGGGTAAAGAATGAAGTCTGGGACGTCCTGGAGGAGGTTATCGCCGAGCACCCGGTCCTGTTAAACCGGGCGCCGACCCTGCACCGCTTAGGTATCCAGGCCTTTGAGCCGGTGCTGGTGGAAGGCCGGGCCATCCAGATTCACCCCCTGGTTTGCACGGCCTATAACGCCGACTTCGACGGCGACCAGATGGCCGTCCACGTTCCCCTCTCGGCCGAGGCCCAAGCCGAGGCGCGCCTTTTAATGATGGCCGCCCACCATATCCTGAACCCCAAGGACGGCAAACCGGTAGTTTCGCCGACCCAGGATATGGTGCTGGGGTCCTATTACCTGACTACCGTAAGCCACGGGGCCAGGGGCGAAGGGCGAGTATTTTGCAGCTACGAAGAGGCCTATATGGCTTATCTCAACAAGGACATTGACGTCCACGCCCTGATCAAAGTGCGCATGGAAGACGGCAAGCTCCTGGAGACAACCATCGGCCGCCTGATATTCAACAAGGAGATCCCCATCCCCAAAGAGTTGGGTTACTACAACTGCGAAGTCGACAAAAAGAAGCTGACGGAGATCATCGCCCGTTGCTATAAACTCCTGGGTACGGAAGCCACCGCTACCTTGCTGGACGGTATCAAAAAAGTAGGCTTCCATTACTCCACCCTGGCCGGCTTTACCATTGGCATCAATGATATCGTCGTACCGGAGGAGAAAAAGGAGATAATCGCCGAGACGGAAGCGGCAGTAGAGAAAATTGACCAGCAATACCGTAAAGGTTTAATCAGCGAGGAAGAGCGTTACCAGAGAGTCATCAGCCTCTGGAATAACGCCACCGATACCCTGACCAAACAGCTCATGGCGGGTATGGATAAATTCAACCCTGTCTTTATGATGGCTAATTCCGGTGCCCGGGGTAATGTCCAGCAGATTCGCCAGCTGGCCGGGATGCGGGGCCTCATGGCCGACCCGTCCGGCCGGATTATCGACCTGCCCATCAAGGCCAATTTCCGCGAAGGCCTGACGGTGCTGGAGTACTTTATTTCCACCCACGGCGCCCGGAAAGGCCTGGCCGATACGGCTTTAAGGACGGCGGACTCCGGTTACCTCACCCGGCGCCTGGTGGACGTGGCCCAGGATGTCATTGTCCGGGAAGACGACTGCGGTACCACGGCCGGTATTGAAGTGGAGGAGATCCATGAGGGCAACCAGGTAATCGAAAAGATGGAAGAACGCCTGACCGGGCGTTATGCCCTGGAGGATGTCTACCACCCGGAAACCGGTGAACTCCTGGTAGCCGCCGGCACCATGATTAGTGATGAGGCGGCCCGGGCCATTGTGGCTGCCGGTATTAAAAAGGTAAAGATCCGTTCTGTCCTCACCTGCCGGACGCGCTACGGCGTTTGCCGCAAGTGCTACGGCCAGGACCTGGCCACGGGTAAGGATGTAGAAATTGGTGAAGCCGTGGGGATTATTGCCGCCCAGTCCATCGGCGAGCCCGGTACCCAGCTGACCATGCGGACCTTCCATACCGGCGGTGTGGCTGGTGAGGACATCACCCAGGGCCTGCCGCGGGTAGAAGAACTCTTTGAAGCCCGCAAACCCAAAGGCCAGGCCATTATTGCCGAGGTTAGCGGCACCATCACCGCCATCAACGAGGTCAGGGGCCGGCGGGAGAGGGAGATTGTAATCACCGACGCCAATGGTGAAAAGTTCTCCTACCATGTTCCCTATGGTTCCCGCCCGAAGGTTAACGAAGGCGACCACGTGGAAGCCGGTGATGAGTTAACGGAGGGTTCCGTTAACCCCCACGACCTGTTAAAGGTAAAGGGTGTCCGTGGCGTCCAGCTTTATCTCCTGCGGGAAGTGCAGCGGGTTTACCGCCTGCAAGGGGTCGACATCAACGACAAGCATATCGAAGTGATGATCCGCCAGATGCTGCGTAAAGTGAAGGTGGAAGATGAGGGTGATACCGATCTCCTGCCCGGCACCCTGGTGGACGCCTTTGAATTTGAAGATGTAAACCTGAAGGTCCAGGCCAGCGGCGGCAAACCGGCCACGGCCCGGCCGGTGCTGCTGGGCATTACCAAGGCCTCCCTGGCGACGGATTCTTTCCTGTCGGCAGCCTCCTTCCAGGAAACGACCCGGGTGCTGACGGAAGCAGCCATCAAAGGGCGGGTAGATCCCCTCCTGGGCCTGAAAGAGAATGTAATCATCGGCAAGCTGATCCCGGCCGGTACCGGCATGAGCCGCTACCGGCAGCTAAGGGTAATAACCCCGGAAGCTGGAGGGGAAGGAGAGGCTACGCCAGAATCTGTTGACACGGCTACCGGAAAATGATAGTATAAGAAAGTGTGACTGCCCAGGGGAGGTTGAATTATGTCCTACGAGCGTTTGCGGGTGGCCAAAAAACGAGTGGTAGGCACCAAACAGGTCACCAAAGCGGTAATGAAGGGGACAGCCCGGGTGGTCTATATAGCTAAGGATGCCGAACCTCATGTAACCGGGCCGTTAATTCAGCTTTGCCGCGAACGGGGTGTAGAAATAGTCGAGGTAGACTCAATGAAAGAGCTGGGGCGGGCCTGCGGCATCGAAGTGGGTTCAGCCTCAGCCGTTATCCTGGAAGAATAGCCGGGGAAGGAGGTGGAAGGAATGCCGACAATCCAGCAGCTGGTGCGAGAGGCAAGGGAAAAGGTAGTCAAAAAGTCGACGGCACCTGCTTTAAAGGAATGTCCCCAGAAGCGGGGTGTCTGCACCCGTGTTTATACAACTACACCCAAAAAGCCCAATTCGGCCCTGCGCAAGGTGGCCCGGGTACGCTTGACCAATGGCATTGAGGTAACCGCCTACATCCCCGGTATTGGTCATAATTTGCAGGAACACTCGGTGGTCCTGGTAAGGGGGGGCAGGGTGAAGGACCTGCCGGGCGTCAGGTACCATATTATCAGAGGTACCCTCGATTCTGCCGGTGTCCAGAACCGTAACCAGGGCCGTTCCAAGTACGGGGCCAAACGGCCCAAAAAGTAGTGGTAAG
Source organism: Moorella mulderi DSM 14980 (assembly GCF_001594015.1). Lineage (GTDB taxonomy): Bacteria > Bacillota > DSM-521 > Neomoorellales > Neomoorellaceae > Neomoorella > Neomoorella mulderi. Next base: position 383,154 of record NZ_LTBC01000001.1, on the reverse strand, counting down.
GGGGGATAAGGGTTGCCACGGCGAGGCAGTGTTCCCCGGCGGGAGGTTTTACCGGACCCGCTTTATGGGAGTACCAAAGTTACCAAATTAATTAACCAGGTCATGCTCAATGGTAAAAAATCACTGGCCCAGCGGATTTGTTATGACGCCTTTGACACCATCAGGAAAAAAACCGGTAAGGACCCGGTGGAGGTTTTTGAACAGGCCCTCAAAAATGTAATGCCGCTCCTGGAAGTTAAGGCCCGCCGGGTGGGTGGTGCCAACTACCAGGTACCGGTGGAAGTGCGGCCGGAAAGACGGCAGACTTTGGGCATCCGCTGGCTGGTAAACTACGCCCGGACGCGTAGCGGCAAGAGTATGGCCGAAAAACTCGCTGCCGAGTTGATGGATGCCGCCAATAATACCGGCGGTGCCGTCAAGAAACGCGAAGATACACATAAGATGGCGGAAGCCAACAAAGCCTTTGCTCATTACCGGTGGTAGGTGTGGGGGTCAGGGGCCTAGGAACTGGAGGTCTCACCTCACAGCGACCTCCGGTACCTGAAACCTGATTACAAGAAGGGATGAAACTTTATGGCTAGAGAATACCCACTGGAAAAAACGAGGAATATCGGTATCATGGCCCATATTGATGCCGGTAAGACTACTACCACCGAGAGGATACTTTTCTATACTGGCCGCGTGCACCGTATGGGCGAAGTGCATGAGGGCAATGCAACTATGGACTGGATGGTCCAGGAACAGGAACGAGGTATCACCATTACCTCGGCTGCTACTACCTGCTTCTGGCGGGACCATCGTATTAACATTATCGACACGCCAGGCCACGTGGATTTTACCGTGGAGGTAGAACGCTCTTTGCGCGTCCTGGATGGGGCCATAGCCGTCTTCTGTTCTGTAGGCGGGGTTGAGCCCCAGTCGGAAACCGTCTGGCGCCAGGCGGATAAATACGGCGTACCCAGGATTGCCTATATCAATAAAATGGACCGGGTCGGGGCTGATTTTTACCGGGGCGTCAGGATGATTGCCGACCGCCTGGGAGCCAATCCGGTGCCCATCCAGTTACCCATTGGCGCTGAAGATAATTTCCGCGGCCTGGTAGATCTGATCCGGCTGAAGGCCATTTACTACACTGACGATTTAGGGACCGCCATTGAGGAAGGGCCTGTTCCAGCCGACATGGAAGACCTGGTGCGTGAATACCGGGAGAAGTTGCTGGAGGCGGTGGCCGAAAGCGATGAAGAATTAATGCTCAAGTACCTGGAAGGGGAAGAGCTGACCGAAGAGGAGATCAAGGCCGGTATTCGCAAGGCAACCATTGCCGTCAAGATGGTACCGGTTCTCTGCGGTTCTTCTTTTAAAAACAAAGGCGTTCAGCCCCTGCTGGATGCGGTGGTGGATTTCTTACCCGCGCCCACTGACGTGCCGGCCATCCAGGGCATTGACCCGGAAACAGGCTCCGAGGATGAGCGTCATTCCAGCGATAACGAGCCCTTTGCCGCTCTGGCCTTTAAAATCATGGCCGATCCTTACGTAGGCAAGTTAACCTTTTTCCGGGTCTATTCCGGGACCATCAAATCTGGCTCTTATGTTTACAATTCCACCAAGGGCCGCCGGGAGCGGATCGGCCGTATCTTACGCATGCACGCTAACCACCGGGAGGAAGTTGAAGAGGCCTACGCCGGTGATATAGCGGCAGCGGTGGGCTTGAAGGAAACGACCACCGGCGATACCCTGTGCGACGAGCAGCATCCCATTGTCCTGGAGGCCATGGAATTCCCCGAGCCGGTTATTTCCGTAGCCATTGAGCCCAAAACTAAAGCCGACCAGGAAAAGATGAGCCTGGCCCTCCAGAAACTGGCCGAGGAAGACCCGACCTTTAAGATGCATACCGACCCCGAAACCGGCCAAACCATTATCTCCGGCATGGGCGAACTGCACCTGGAGATTATCGTCGATCGCCTGCTGCGGGAGTTTAAAGTGGGTGCCAAAGTCGGCCGGCCCCAGGTGGCCTACAAAGAGACCATTCGCCGGCCGGTCAAGGCCGAAGGCAAGTTTATCCGCCAGACGGGTGGCCGCGGCCAGTACGGCCACGTGATTATTGAAGTAGAACCCCAGGAGCCCGGGAAGGGTTATGAGTTTGTTAATAAGATCGTCGGCGGGGTGGTACCCAAAGAGTATGTCCCGGCAGTCGACGCCGGCGTCCAGGAAGCCATGGCCAACGGTGTCCTGGCCGGTTACCCGGTAGTAGATGTGCGGGTATCCCTGGTGGACGGTTCTTACCACGAGGTCGACTCTTCGGAAATGGCCTTTAAGATTGCCGGTTCCCTGGCCTTCAAGGATGCCGCCAAAAAGGCCCAGCCGGTTCTCCTGGAACCGGTCATGAAGGTCGAAGTTGTGGTACCGGAAGAATATATGGGCGATGTTATCGGTGACCTGAACTCCCGCCGCGGCCGGGTGGAAGGGATGGAGCCCCGGTCTGGCGCCCAGGTCATCCGCGCCCTTGTCCCTCTGGCCGAGATGTTCGGTTATGCCACCGACCTGCGATCCCGGACCCAGGGCCGGGGTACCTACGTCATGCAGTTTGATCATTATGAAGAGGTACCCCAGAATATCGCCAGCGAGATTATCAGCAAACGCCAAGGAGCATAGGGAAAAAAATTTTTCTCAATAACGGAGGAGGCAAAACCACCCATGGCCAAACAAAAATTTGAACGCAAGAAACCCCACGTCAACGTTGGAACCATCGGTCACGTTGACCACGGCAAGACGACTCTGACGGCAGCCATCACCTTCTGTCTGGCCAAAGCCGGGGGGGCCGTACCCACGGCGTACGACCAGATCGACAAGGCACCGGAAGAGCGGGAACGGGGCATCACCATAGCCACAGCCCACGTCGAGTACGAGACAGAAAAGCGGCATTACGCCCACGTCGACTGCCCGGGCCACGCCGACTACGTGAAGAACATGATCACGGGTGCGGCCCAGATGGACGGCGCCATCCTGGTAGTATCGGCAGCAGACGGCCCCATGCCCCAGACGCGGGAACATATACTTTTAGCGCGGCAGGTAGGAGTGCCCTACATTGTCGTATTCATGAACAAGGTGGACCAGGTAGACGACCCCGAGCTGTTAGAGCTGGTAGAGATGGAAGTGAGGGAACTGTTAAGCGAATACGAATTCCCGGGTGACGAGATACCCATTGTCAAAGGCAGCGCCCTGAAAGCCATGGAATGCGGCTGCGGCAAGCGGGAATGCGAATGGTGCAGCAAAGTATGGGAACTGATGGACGCGGTAGACAGCTACATTCCGACCCCGGAACGGGACGTCGACAAACCCTTCCTGATGCCCATCGAAGACGTGTTCACCATTACCGGCCGGGGCACGGTGACAACCGGCAGGGTAGAGCGGGGCAAGGTAAAAGTAGGGGATGAAGTAGAGATTATCGGGCTCAGGGACCAGGTACGTAAGACGGTAGTGACTGGGGTAGAGATGTTCAGGAAGATTCTGGACGAAGCGGTAGCCGGGGACAACATCGGCACGCTGCTGAGGGGAGTAGAGCGCAAAGAAGTAGAACGCGGGATGGTACTGGCCAAGCCGGGGTCCATCAAACCCCACACCAAATTTAACGCGGAAGTATACGTGCTGACCAAAGAAGAAGGCGGGCGGCATACACCCTTTTTCAACGGTTACCGGCCGCAGTTCTACTTCCGGACGACGGACGTGACGGGGGTAGTCAAACTGCCGGAAGGGGTAGAGATGGTGATGCCTGGGGACAACATCCGCATGACCATCGAGCTCATTACCCCCATAGCCATAGAAGAAGGCTTACGGTTTGCCATCCGTGAAGGCGGCCGCACTGTAGGCGCCGGCGTCGTAACCGGGATTATCGAGTAATTATGAGGCCAGGGATCAGGCTTTATGCCTGATCCCGTGCCATGAAGGAGGGCAAATATCCCATGGCCAGGCAGAAGATCCGCATCCGCTTAAAGGCCTTTGATCACCGCCTGTTAGACCAGTCATCCCAAAAGATTGTCGAGACTGCCAGGCGCACCGGGGCGGTAGTATCCGGACCTATCCCGCTGCCGACGGAGAAGAATATCTTTACGATTTTACGCTCACCCCATGTTAATAAAGATTCCCGGGAGCAGTTTGAAATGCGGACCCACAAGCGTTTGATCGACATTCACGAGCCAACGCCCAAGACGGTAGACGCATTAATGCGCCTGGATCTCCCGGCAGGGGTTGACATTGAGATCAAGCTGTAGGGGGTAAGAGCAGGTGCGCAAGGGTATTTTAGGAAAAAAGATAGGCATGACCCAGATCTTTGATGAGGCCGGGCGGGCCATTCCGGTAACGGTAGTCCAGGCCGGGCCCTGTGTCGTCATCCAGAAAAAAACCGTAGCTACCGATGGTTATGAAGCCCTACAGGTGGGTTTTGAACCAGTCAAAGAAAAAAAGGTCAATAAACCTTTGCGGGGACATTTTAGCAAGGCCGGGGTAAACCCTTTCCGTTATGTCCGGGAACTCCGGTTAGAAGATATTAAGGATTATCAAGTGGGGCAGGAAATTAAAGCCGATATTTTTAGCCCCGGCGAAAAGGTTGACGTTACAGGTATATCCAAAGGTAAAGGTTTTGCCGGCGGCATTAAACGTCACGGCTTTCACCGTGGCCCCATGGAGCACGGTTCCAAGTATCACCGCCGTCCTGGGTCCCTGGCGGCCAAAGGACCGGCCCGGGTCTTTAAAGGGCGCCGCCTGCCCGGGCATATGGGCGCCGAAAGGGTTACCGTGCTGGGCCTGGAGGTTATCAAGAATGATCCCGAGCGCAATCTCCTGCTGATCAAGGGTTCCGTTCCGGGCCCGCGCCAGGGGCTGCTGGTAATTAAGAATTCGGTAAAGGGAGGCTAACAGGCAATGCCCAGAGTAGCCGTGTACAATATCCAGGGCCAGCAAGTAGGGGAAATTGACCTTGACGACCGCATCTTTGGTGGCGAGGTTAACGAAGCCGTTCTCCACCAGGCTGTGGTCATGCAGCTGGCCAGCCGGCGCCGGGGCACGGCAGCAACCCGCGGTTGGGCCGAAGTTAGCGGCGGTGGCCGCAAACCCTGGCGGCAAAAGGGAACCGGCCGGGCCCGGGCGGGCAGTATTCGCTCACCCCTGTGGCGTGGCGGGGCGGTAATTTTTGGTCCCCAGCCCCGGAATTATGGCTACAAGCTGCCCAAAAAAGTCCGCCGTTTAGCTCTACGTTCGGCCCTGGCGAGCAAAGTGCGCGAAGGCAACATCATTGTCCTGGATGAATTAAAGCTGGCTAAACCCCGGACGAAGGATATGGTCACTATTCTCAAGGCTCTGGATGTAGAGGATAAAGCCCTGGTAGTCACAGCAGGCAAAGATCCCAATGTCGAGTTATCGGCCCGCAATCTACCGGGAGTAACTTGTTTAACCTCTGCGGGGCTAAACGTCTATGATCTCCTGGCCCATGACAAACTGGTGATTACCAAAGACGCCGTGGCCCGGGTACAGGAGGTGCTGGCTTAATGCGGGCTCCCGAAGAAATTATCATTCAACCCCTGGTAACGGAAAAATCCACCGGCCTGATGGCGGAAAATAAATATACTTTTTTAGTTGATCCCGGGGCCAATAAGATTGAAATCAAGCATGCCATCGAGAAACTCTTCAACGTCAAAGTTTTGCAGGTCAATACCCTCATGGACCGCGGTAAAATGCGCCGGGTAGGTCGTTTCCAGGGACGGCAACCAGACCGGAAAAAAGCCATTGTCACCCTGAGACCCGGCGATAAAATCAAGGTCTTTGAAGGGCTGGAGTAGCTTAAAATTAAGGGGAGAAGTAAGATGGCCATTAAGAAGTTTAAACCCACGTCTCCCGGCCGGCGGCAGATGACGGTATCTTCCTTTGCCGAGATTACGGCAACGGAACCCTACAAACCCCTGCTGGCTCCTTTAAAGAAAACCGGGGGGCGCAATAACCAGGGACGGCTCACCGTCCGGCACCGGGGCGGGGGACATAAGCGCCTGTACCGGATAATCGATTTCAAACGTGATAAAGACGGCATTCCCGGCCGCGTGGCAACCATTGAGTACGATCCCAACCGTTCGGCCAATATCGCCCTGATTAATTATGCCGATGGGGAAAAGCGCTATATCCTGGCCCCGGAAAACCTGCAGGTTGGCGATAGGATCATCAGCGGTCCCGGGGCTGATATAAAAACCGGTAACGCGCTACCTTTAAGCGAGATACCGGTTGGCACCATGGTCCACAACATCGAGCTTAAACCCGGCAAGGGTGGCCAGATGGTCCGGGCGGCCGGGGCCAGTGCCCAGCTAATGGCCAAAGAAAACGGTTATGCCCTCCTGCGCCTGCCTTCCGGCGAATTGCGCAAGGTGCAGGAAGAATGCCGGGCTACTATTGGCCAGGTGGGCAACCTGGACTGGGAAAACATCACCCTTGGTAAAGCCGGGCGCAGTCGCTGGCTGGGCATCCGGCCAACGGTGCGCGGTGTGGTCATGAACCCGGTGGATCACCCCCATGGTGGCGGCGAAGGAAAAGCTCCGGTAGGCCGCAAGCACCCGCTAACACCGTGGGGTAAACCAGCCCTGGGCGTTAAAACACGTAAAAAGAGGAAGCCCAGCGATAAACTCATTGTCAAGCGCCGGAACAAATAAAGGGGTGGAAGGAGGTTCCTTTTTATGGGCCGCTCCCTGAAAAAAGGGCCATATTGTGATGGAAAGCTGCTCAAGAAAATTATTGAAATGAACGAGAAGGGCACTAAACGGGTGATTAAAACCTGGTCCCGCCGCTCAACTATCTTTCCGGAGATGGTGGGCCATACCATTGCCGTCCATGACGGCCGTAAGCACGTGCCAATTTATATTACCGAAGATATGGTCGGTCACAAGCTGGGCGAATTTGCTCCCACCCGTATCTTCCGGGGGCACGGCGCCCACACGGAGCGTTCCACAGCGCTGAAGTAGGGGGTAAACAGGATGGAAGCAAAAGCGGTAGCTAAATATATCCGGATTTCCCCACGGCGCGTCCGCCAGGTAGTTGATTTAATTCGCGGCAAAGGAGTGCGGGAGGCAGAGGCTATCCTGATGGTCACGCCCAAAAGGGGGGCCCGGGCCGTAGCCAAGGTTTTAAAATCGGCCGTCGCCAATGCCGAGCATAATTACGACCTGGATGCCAGCGAACTGGTTGTCACCCGCGCTTATGTTGACGAAGGGCCGACCCTGAAACGCTACCAGCCGCGGGCCATGGGGCGGGCCAATATCCGGCGGAAACGCACCAGCCATATAACTGTGGTGGTTGGGGAAAAGGAGGACTGATTTCGTGGGTCAAAAAGTTCACCCCAAGGGATTGCGTATTGGGATTATCCGCGATTGGGACTCCCGCTGGTATGCCGGCAAGGAATATAAAACCTTGCTCCATGAAGACCTGAAAATACGCGAGTTCATTAAAAAGCGTCTCTACCAGGCGGGGATTGCCAATGTGGAAATTGAACGGGCAGCCAATCGCGTCAAGGTGATAATCAATACCGCCAGGCCGGGGGTTATCATCGGCCGGGGTGGTACCGAAGTTGAGGCTCTGCGGAAGGAACTGGAGCGTTTAACCGGTAAACAGGTAAGCCTCAACATCGTCGAGATTAAAAAACCGGAACTCAATGCCCAGCTGGTGGCCGAAAATATTGCCGCCCAGCTGGAAAAAAGGGTTGCCTTCCGGCGGGCCATGAAGCAGGCCGTAAGCAGGGCCATGCGCCTGGGGGCTTTAGGCATTAAAATTGCCTGCGGCGGCCGCCTGGCCGGAGCCGAAATCGCCCGCACCGAGTGGTACAGCGAGGGCAAGGTACCCCTGCACACCTTAAGGGCTGATATCGACTATGGCTTTGCCGAAGCCAATACCACCTATGGTAAAATAGGTGTCAAGGTATGGATTTATAAAGGTGAAGTATTACCTGAACGGGCCAGGGTCCAGGAAGGGGGCCGTAAATAATGTTAATGCCCAAAAGGGTAAAATACCGCAAACCGCACCGGCCAGGCACCCGGGGTAAGGCTACCCGGGGGAATGAGATCCACTTCGGGGACTACGGGTTGCAGGCCCTGGAACCGGCCTGGATCACCAGCCGCCAGATTGAGGCTGCCCGTATTGCCATGACCCGCTATATTAAGCGTGGTGGCAAGGTGTGGATCAAGATCTTTCCTGATACCCCCATTACGGCCAAACCGGCTGAGACCCGGATGGGCAGCGGTAAGGGGGCACCGGAGTACTGGGTAGCCGTTGTTAAACCGGGGCGGATTCTTTTTGAGATGGCCGGAGTTACCGAAGAGGTAGCCCGCGAGGCAATGCGCCTGGCCTCCCACAAGCTGCCCATTAAAACCAAGTTCGTAAAACGGACGGAAGTGGGTGGTGAGGTCAATGAAAGCTAAAGAGATTCGCGAATTGACCACCGAAGAGCTACTGCAAAAGGTAGGCGAGCTGAAGCAGGAACTTTTTAACCTGCGTTTCCAGCTGGCTACCGGGCAGATAGATAATCCCATGCGCCTGCGGGAAGTTCGCCGGAGTATCGCCAGGGCCAAGACAATCTTGCGGGAACGGGAACTGCAACGGGAACGGGCATAAAGACAATCATGGTACAGGAAGGGGGCAGGCCCTTTGGAAAGAAACTACCGTAAAACCCGGATCGGCAATGTAGTTAGCGATAAAATGGACAAAACCGTGGTGGTGGCCGTGGAAAACCGGGTGCGCCACCCGTTACTTGGTAAAATTATCCGCAAAACCAGGAAATTCAAGGCCCATGATGAAAAAAACGAATGCCGCATCGGTGATAAAGTCAAGATTATGGAAACCCGTCCCTTAAGTAAAGATAAGAGATGGCGGGTAGTGGAGATCCTGGAGAAAGCCAAATAGCCTTATTTCCGCCGGGAAGGAGGTAAAGCATGATCCAGCAACAGACGATCCTCAAAGTCGGCGACAATACCGGCGCCAGGAAACTGATGTGCATTCGCGTCCTCGGCGGTTCCAAAAGGCGTTATGCCAGTGTGGGTGATGTGATTATTGCCTCCGTTAAAGAGGCAACGCCAGGGGGCGTGGTTAAGAAGGGCGACGTCGTCCGGGCGGTTGTGGTACGGACGACAAAGGCTTTAAAACGTGAAGATGGTTCCTATATCCGCTTTAATGAAAATGCGGCGGTAATCATCAACGAACAAAACAACCCGCGGGGCACGCGTATCTTCGGGCCTGTAGCCCGGGAACTACGCGACAAAGATTTCATGAAAATCATCTCTCTTGCTCCGGAAGTACTTTAAAGAGAGCGACCTTTGCGCAGGAGGTGGCACTAAATTGACCCCACCCAAGGTGCACGTCAAAAAGGGCGACCTGGTCATGGTAATTACCGGTAAAGATGCCGGGAAAAAAGGTAAAGTCTTAAGCGTCGATCGAGCTAAAGGCCGGGTTGTCGTCGAAGGGGTAAATATTGTCAAACGGCACACCCGTCCCACCCCCAAAATGCCCCAGGGCGGGATTATAGAAAAGGAGGCCCCGGTGGCCAGCAGCAATGTCATGCTGTTTTGCAGTAAGTGCAACCGGCCCACCAGAATCGGGAAACAGTTCCTGGCCGACGGGACCAAGACCCGGGTGTGTAAAAAGTGCGGCGAAGTAATTGATTAAGCCCAGGTAAAGGAGGGCTGGATGTGGCCAGACTGAAGGAAAAGTATCTTAAAGAGATTCGCAAACTCTTGCAGGATAAATTCGGCTACAAAAATGTCATGGAGATCCCCAAACTGGAAAAAATCGTCGTAAACATGGGTGTGGGCGAGGCTACACAGAATCCCAAAGCCATTGAGGGTGCCGTCCAGGACCTGATGGCCATTACCGGGCAAAAACCCATTGTTACCAAGGCCAAAAAATCTATTGCCGCCTTTAAACTTCGCCAGGGGAACAGTATCGGCTGCAAGGTAACCCTGCGGGGTGAAAGGATGTATGAGTTTCTGGACCGCCTGATCAACGTGGCCCTGCCCCGGGTCAGGGATTTCCAGGGAGTGTCGCCCAACTCCTTTGACGGCCGCGGTAACTACTCCCTGGGTCTGAAAGAACAGTTGATTTTCCCGGAGATTGAATACGACAAAATCGACAAAACCCGGGGCCTGGAGATAACCATGGTGACGACGGCAAAAAGCGATGAGGAAGCCCGGGAACTCTTGCGCAGTTTTGGTATGCCGTTCCGGGAACAATGATAAGGAGGAAATCCATGGCCAAGAAATCTTTACGAGTCAAACAAGCACGTCCCCAGAAGTTTAAGGTACGCGCATATAACCGTTGCCTGCGCTGTGGCCGTCCCCATGCTTACATGCGGAAGTTTGGCCTGTGCCGCATTTGTTTCCGCGAGCTGGCCTACAGGGGAGAGCTTCCTGGTATAGTTAAAGCCAGCTGGTAAGGGCGGGACGAGAAGGAAGGGGGTAGTTCAAGGTGATGACCGATCCCATTGCTGATTTCCTGACCCGCATTCGTAACGCCAACATGGTCTACCAGGAGAAGGTGGAAGTACCGGCTTCCAAAATGAAGCGGGCGATAGCTGAAATCTTGAAGAACGAAGGCTATATCAAGAACTACGAGTATATCGAAGACGGCAAGCAAGGTATCTTAAGACTCTATCTCAAGTATGGTCCCAACAAGGAAAAGGTTATTACGGGCATAAAGCGGATCAGCCGCCCGGGACTCAGGATCTATGCCAGGAAGGGAGAAATTCCCAAAGTCCTGGGGGGCCTGGGGGTGGCTGTAATCTCTACCAGCAAAGGGATACTCACGGATAAACAGGCCCGCCGGGAAGGCGTCGGCGGCGAAGTTATCTGTTATATCTGGTAAGGCTGGGAGGTGTTCAGGTGTCACGTATAGGCAGAAAGCCGGTACAAGTACCGGCAGGGGTAGAAGTAAGCATCGACGGTAATACGGTAACGGTAAAGGGGCCCAGGGGAAAACTTACCCGCCAGTTCCCGGCCGAAATTACCATTACCCGGGAAGGGGATGTATTGGAGGTCAGCCGGCCTTCGGATGCCAAGCCCCACCGCGCCCTGCATGGCCTTTCCCGGGCCCTGCTGCAGAATATGGTTGAGGGCGTCACCAAAGGCTTTCAAAAAAGCCTGGAGCTGGTAGGGGTAGGCTACCGGGCCGCCAAGCAGGGGAACAAACTGGTGCTGACGGTAGGCTATTCCCACCCGGTAGAAATAGTGCCGGGGGAAGGGCTGGAGATTGAAGTACCGGCCCCCAACAAGATAATCGTTAAAGGCATTGACAAAGAAGCGGTAGGGGCCCTGGCGGCCAATATTCGCGACGTCCGCCGCCCGGAACCCTATAAGGGTAAAGGTATTAAGTATGAAGATGAGTATATCCGGCGCAAAGTTGGTAAGACTGGCGCCAAGGGCGGTAAGAAATAGGGGGTAAAGGAATGTTCAAAAGGAAAGACCGCAAACTCACGCGGCAGCGGAAGCACCTGCGGGTGCGGCGGCATATAATGGGCACTCCTGAACGGCCCCGTTTGAGTGTCTACCGCAGCCTGCGCCATATTTACGCCCAGGTGGTGGACGATACTCGCGGTGTTACCCTGGTGGCTGCCTCAACCCTGGACCCGGCATTAAAAGACTTGGAAGCTACCGGGAATATAGCTGCTGCCAGGAAAGTGGGCGAACTCGTCGCCCAGAAGGCCCTGGCTAAAGGGATTAAGAAAGTTGTCTTTGACCGGGGTGGCAATATTTACCACGGTCGCATAGCTGCTGTAGCTGAAGGCGCCCGGGAAGCAGGGCTGGACTTTTAAGGGGGAAGGAGGGGAAAAATGGCGCGCATTGAAACCAAGGACCTCGAGCTGACGGAAAAAGTTGTCCATATCAACCGCGTAGCTAAAGTAGTAAAGGGCGGCCGGCGCTTTAGTTTTTCTGCCCTGGTAGTTGTTGGTGACGGTAAAGGCCATGTCGGCGCCGGCCTGGGCAAGGCCAGTGAAGTACCAGAAGCCATCCGTAAAGGCATTGAAGATGCCAAAAAGAATCTTATTAAAGTACCAATGGTGGGCACGACCATTCCCCATGAGGTTATGGGCCATTTTGGCGCCGGGAAAGTGTTGCTCAAGCCTGCAGCACCCGGTACCGGAGTTATTGCCGGGGGACCGGTACGGGCGGTTCTAGAGGCTGCGGGTATCAGGGATATCTTGACCAAGAGCCTGGGATCGGCCAACCCCAATAACGTCGTTTATGCCACCATGGAAGGTTTAAAGGGGCTGAAGAGGGCTGAAGAGGTAGCCCGTCTTCGGGGCAAAACTGTGGCCGAGTTGATTGGCTAGGAGGAGTTGGCATTGGCAAACTTGAAGATTACCCTGGTGAAAAGCTTGATCGGTCGACCAGAAACGGAAAGGAAGACGGCCCGTGCCCTGGGTCTTAAGAAACTCCATGCGGAAATAATCCGCCCTGATACACCGGTGATCAGGGGCCAGGTAAAGAAACTGGCCCACCTGGTGAAGTGCGAGGAAGTAGAATAGGAGGTGACAGGGGTGCGCCTGCATGAGTTACATCCAGCCCCGGGTTCCAGGATTAAAGCTACCCGGGTAGGGCGGGGTATCGGGTCCGGCCTGGGTAAAACCTCCGGTCGTGGCCATAAAGGGCAAAAAGCCCGCTCCGGTGGCGGAGTCCGCCGTGGCTTTGAAGGTGGCCAGATGCCCTTGAGCCGCCGCCTGCCTAAAAGGGGCTTCACCAATAAGTTTGCCCGCCAGTTAACGGCCATTAATGTCGGCGAACTGGAACGCTTTGAACCGGACACCGTGGTGACGCCGGAAGTCCTGGCCAGGGCCGGTCTGGTCAAGCAGGCCAGGCACGGTGTCAAAATCCTGGGCGATGGTGAACTAACCAAGCCCCTGACCGTCAGGGTTCAGGCTGCCAGCCGCCAGGCCATTGCCAAAATTGAGGCTGCCGGCGGCAAAGTAGAGGTGATGTAGGTGATAAATACCCTGGTTAGCGCCTGGAAGCTGGAAGACCTGCGGAAGAAGATATTCTTTACCCTGATGATGTTTATCGTCTTCCGCTTTGGCGCCCATGTGCCCCTCCCGGGGATCAATAATGCCGTCTTGCAGGAATTAGTTCGTAGCGGTACCATATTAGGGTTCTTTGATGTCATTTCCGGTGGGGCTTTCAAGCGTTTTACCGTCTTTGCCATGGGCATTATGCCCTACATCAATGCCTCGATAATCATGCAGCTCCTGACGGTGGTCATCCCGGCCCTGGAACGGCTGGCCAAAGAGGACATCGAAGGCCGCAAAAAGATCATCCAGTATACCCGTTACGGGACGGTCATTTTAGGCCTCCTCCAGGCTCTGGGTATGGCCCTGTATCTCGCTCGCTCGGGGGCCTTCTTAAGGCCGGGCCTGCATAATTACCTGGTGGTAGCGGTGATGCTTACGGCTGGAACGGCCTTCCTCATGTGGCTGGGGGAATTAATTACGGAAAGGGGTATTGGTAACGGTATTTCCCTGATTATCTTCGCCGGGATTGTTTCCCGTCTACCGGCTGGTGCCGTTAGCATCTACCAGTACCTCACTTCCGGGGAGGTAAGTATTATTTCCTTACTCCTCTTTGCCATTATTGCCGTGGTAATCATTGCTGCCGTTGTGGCCATGCAGCAGGGAGAACGCCGCATTACCGTGCAGTATGCCAAGCGGGTGGTGGGCCGGCGGATTTACGGCGGCCAGAGTACCCACATCCCGTTAAAGGTCAACCAGGCCGGGGTTATTCCCGTGATCTTTGCCATGTCCATCCTGCTCTTTCCCAGTACCCTGGCTTCCTGGTTCCCCCACAGCAGCCTGGCCCAGGCTATCGTCAGGTTCTTTGACCCGCGGTCGGTTTTTTATATGATCCTCTATGCGCTGCTGATTATCTTCTTTACCTATTTTTATACGGCCGTTACCTTTAACCCCCAGGATGTGGCCGATAACATGAAGAAGTATGGCGGCTTTATACCGGGCCTCAGACCCGGCCGGCCGACTGCCGAATATATTGAAAGGATCTTAACCCGGATAACCCTGGCAGGGGCGATTTTCCTGGCCTTTATCGCCGTACTGCCCAATATTCTCATGGCCATTACCGGCATTAACGTCTACTTTGGCGGCACTTCCCTCCTGATTGTGGTCGGCGTGGCCCTGGAAACCATGAAACAGCTGGAGTCCCACCTGTTGCTGCGGCACTACCAGGGCTTTATGAAGTAAATACCGGGAGGCTAAAAAGGATGCGTTTGGTATTGCTGGGGCCACCTGGGGCCGGCAAAGGTACCCAGGCCGGGGTAATCAGTGAACGCTTAGGTGTCCCTCATATTTCCACTGGGGATATGTTCCGCCGGGCCATCAAGGAAGGCACCGAATTAGGACGCCAGGCTGAAAAGTACCTGCAAAGTGGGGGCCTGGTACCCGATGCCGTAACCATTGGCCTGGTCCAGGAACGCCTGAGCCAGCCCGACTGCCGGCAGGGGTTCCTACTGGATGGTTTCCCGCGGACGGTGGCTCAGGCCGAAGCCCTTGATGCCTGGCTGGCCGGGAGGAAGGAAAAGCTGGACGCGGTTATTGATATTGAGGTGCCGCGGGAGGAACTCCTGGAGCGCCTGACAGGACGGCGGGTCTGCCGCCAGTGCGGGGCCACCTACCACCTCCAGTACAATCCACCGGCGGAAGCCGGCAAATGCGACGTCTGCGGCGGTGAACTCGTCCAGCGAGCCGACGACACCGCGGCTACCGTCAGCAAACGCCTGGATGTCTACAGGGAGCAAACGGCGCCCCTCATTGCCTATTACCGCCAGCGCGGCCGTTTAAAAGAAATTGACGGCAGCCAGGATATTGCGGCCGTAACCCGGGCCATCGGTACGGCCCTGGGAAGAGACTGGCAATGATTATTTTAAAGTCGCGCCGGGAAATAGCCCTGATGCGCGAGGCGGGACGGATCGTGGCCCGGACCCTGGCTAAACTCAAAGAGCATATCATCCCGGGGGTAACTACCGCCGAATTGGACCGGATTGCCGAGGATTATATCCGGGATAATGGTGCCGTGCCGGCCTTTAAGGGCTACCAGGGCTTCCCGGCCAGTATCTGCGCTTCTGTGAATGAAGAAGTCGTTCACGGCATCCCAGGTTTAAAGCAACTGGCAGAAGGGGATATTATTAGTATTGACATTGGCGCGGTAAAAAATGGTTACGTTGGTGATGCCGCGGTTACCTTTCCAGTTGGCGCTATTGACGCCGAGAAGCAACATTTACTGGCAGTTACTGAAGCCGCCCTTTATGAAGGCATCAAACAGGCAGTCGTGGGCAACCGGCTGACTGATATATCCCATGCTATCCAGACTTATGTAGAGAAAAATGGCCTCTCGGTAGTCCGTGATTATGTAGGCCATGGTATAGGCCGGGCGATGCATGAAGATCCCCAGGTGCCGAACTTTGGTTCCCCGGGTTATGGCCCCCGCCTCCGGGCGGGGATGGTCCTGGCCATCGAACCCATGGTTAATGCCGGTACCTATGAGGTTTATACCCTGGCCAACCGCTGGACAGTAGTGACCAGGGATAAGAAGCCTTCGGCGCACTTTGAGCATACGGTAGCAGTGACGGATAATGGACCGGAAATCCTGACGTTACTCTAACTGGCAGGTGGAGGCGAAGGTTATGGCAGCAGGGGAACTAAAGGTGGGGCAACTGGTATATTCCCGGGCCGGGCGCGACCAGGGGCGACCTTTCCTGGTCTGGCAGCTGGCCGGGCCCGGCCGGGTTTACCTGGTTGACGGTAAGCTTAGGCGCACCAGTAAACCCAAACTGAAAAACGTCCTCCATGTCCAGGCGGTTAACCGGGTAGCGACGGCTATTGCCAACCGGTTAAAACAGGGAGAAGTAGTTACCGATGCGGAAGTACGTCGGGCTATTGCCCAGCTCTTAGAGACTGAGCAGGCTTGAAAAGGAGGGGTTTATTTGGCCAAAGAGGATGTCATTGAAGTCGAAGGCAAGGTGATCGAACCCCTGCCCAATGCCATGTTTCGGGTAGAGCTGGCCAATGGGCACCGGGTGCTGGCCCATGTCTCCGGTAAGATCCGGATGAACTTTATCCGCATTTTACCTGGCGACCGGGTAATGGTGGAATTATCACCCTATGACCTGAACCGGGGACGCATCGTTTACCGCTATAAATGAGCTGGGAGGGTTTAGTTTGAAAGTCAAGCCTTCAGTGCGGACTATTTGTGAAAAATGCAAGATCATCAAACGCAAGGGTCGAATTATGGTCATTTGTGAAAATCCCAAGCACAAGCAAAAACAGGGATAGACAGGGGGTAAGGCGTAAATGGCAAGGATTGCCGGGGTAGACCTCCCCCGGGACAAACGGGTGGAAATTGCCCTGACTTATATTTATGGTATTGGCAGGCCGACGGCAAATAAGATCCTGGCTGCGACAGCCGTCAATCCTGATACCAGGGTAAGGGATCTAACGGATGAAGAAGTAAGCCGGCTACGCGAATATATTGATAAAAATTTAACGGTCGAAGGGGATTTGCGGCGGGAAGTAGCGTTAAATATCAAGCGGCTGATGGAAATTGGCTGTTACCGGGGCCTGCGTCACCGCCGGGGGCTGCCGGTACGCGGCCAGCGCACCAAGACCAATGCCCGTACGCGTAAGGGTCCGCGCAAGACTGTGGGCGTGCGACGGAAGAAGTAAGGGGGAAAAGCTATGCCAAGGAAAACTACCCGGCCACGCCGGCGCGAACGTAAAAATATTGAAAGCGGTGTGGCCCATATTAAATCAACCTTTAACAATACCCTGGTAACCATCACCGATAAAAATGGTAATACCATATCCTGGGCCAGTGCCGGTACCGTAGGTTTTAAAGGTTCCCGCAAGAGCACACCCTTTGCCGCCCAGATGGCGGCCGAAGCAGCCGCCAGGCAGGCCATGGAACATGGCATGCGCGAAGTTGAGTGCTACGTTAAAGGACCGGGAGCCGGCCGGGAAGCAGCCATTCGTTCCCTGCAGGCCGCAGGGCTCGAGGTCAGCGTCATCAAAGACGTTACCCCCATTCCTCATAACGGCTGCCGGCCACCCAAGCGGCGGCGAGTATAACAGGAGCTTCTAAGCGTCGCAGGGACATACTGGTGCTAAGCAGCATGCGACTTTCAGAGGAGGTAATACTTTGGCAAGGTATAAAGAGTCCACCTGTCGCCTGTGCCGGCGGGAAGGCATCAAGCTTTTCCTCAAAGGCGATCGCTGTTACTCGGATAAATGTGCCGTGGCCCGGCGGCCCTATGCCCCCGGCCAGCACGGCCAGGTAAAGAAAAAGCTTTCCGAATACGGCTTGCAGCTACGGGAAAAGCAAAAGGCCCGCCGCATTTATGGCATCCTGGAACGACAGTTCAGCAACTACTTTGAGAAGGCCGAGCGCATGAAGGGCGTTACCGGTGAAAACCTGCTCATCTTGCTGGAAAGGCGCCTGGACAATGTTGTTTATCGCCTGGGTTTTGCCGATTCCCGCGCTCAGGCCAGGATGTTAGTCCGGCAAGGCCATTTTACAGTAAATGGCCAGAAGGTAAATATCCCTTCCTACCTGGTCCGGCCGGGGGATGTCATTGCCGTCCGGGAAAAGAGCAAAGAGAGCCCGCTTTTCAAAGAGATTGCAGCGGCGGCAGCCCACCGGACGGTCCCGGCCTGGCTTAAAGCCGACCCGGCAGCTTTAGAAGGTCACGTCCTCGCCCTACCGACACGGGAGCAGATTGACGTGCCGGTGCAAGAACACCTCATCGTTGAGCTTTACTCCAAGTAAAACCCAGGCTGGATGAGCTCACGAGAAGGAGGGGAACAATGCTCGAAATTGAAAGGCCCAGGATTGAGTGCCTGGAAATGTCCAATAAGTACGGGCGGTTTGTAGTCGAGCCCCTGGAGCGAGGTTATGGAATCACCCTGGGTAATTCCCTGCGGCGGATACTCCTCTCCTCACTGCCGGGGGCCGCTGTAACCACGGTCAAAATTGAAGGGGTTCTCCATGAGTTTTCTACCATTCCCGGGGTGGTTGAGGATACCACGGAGATTATTTTAAACCTCAAGTCCCTGGCCCTGAAACTCCACACTGATGAACCCAAAGTAATCAGGATTGAGGCCGAAGGTGAAGGCGAGGTTACAGCTGCCGATATTATTACTGATGCTGATGTCGAGGTCTTAAACCCCGACCTGCACATAGCCACCGTAGAAAAAGGCGGTCGCCTGTTTATCGAAATGACGGTGGAAAAAGGACGGGGTTATGTCAGTGCGGAAAAAAATAAAAAAGAGGACCAGCCCATCGGGATTATCCCGGTCGATTCCCTCTTTTCGCCAGTCCATAAAGTGAATTACCAGGTGGAAAACACCCGGGTAGGACAGGTTACTGACTATGATAAACTCACCCTGGAAGTATGGACTGACGGTACTATTGCCCCTGATGAGGCAGTGAGCTCGGCAGCCAGGATTCTCATTGAACACATGCGTCTTTTTTTAGGTTTAACGGAGCGAGTCAGCGATGAAGTGACCATGGTAGAGAAGGAAGAAGAAAGCCGGGATCGCCTCATGGATATGTCCATTGAGGAACTTGATCTTTCGGTGCGTTCTTACAATTGCTTGAAGCGGGCGGGCATTAATACCGTTGGCGAGCTTTTACAGCGTACTGAAGAAGATATGATGAAGGTACGCAACCTGGGTAAAAAATCCCTGGAAGAAGTCACGCAAAAGCTCGCGGAACTGGGCCTGTCCCTGCGACAGAGCGATGGGTAAAGGGGGGTCCTTTAGATGGGTTACCGTAAATTAGGCCGCCTGTCCGGCCACCGGAAAATGATGCTGCGCAATATCGTAACTTCCTTTTTGCGGGAAGGTAAAATAGAAACCACGGAAATGCGGGCCAAAGAACTAAAAAGCCTGGCCGAGAAGATGATCACCCTGGGCAAAAGGGGTGACCTCCATGCCCGGCGCCAGGCCCTGGCTTACCTGCTGGATGAAGACGTGGTTACCAAATTGTTTAAAGAAATTGGCCCGCGCTATCAGGATAAAAATGGCGGCTATACCCGGATAATTAAGACCGGTTTCCGCCAGGGTGACGGCGCGCCCATGGTGCGCATTGAACTGGTATAAACCATGATCGAGGTCCAGGGCGTCACTTTTTCCTACCCGGGAACTACCGTACCGGCCCTGGAAAATATAAGTTTAATTATCAAGCCGGGGGAATTTCTGGCTATCACGGGCCCCAATGGTTCCGGCAAATCTACCCTGGCCAGGTTACTAAATGGCCTGCTACGGCCCGGGGAAGGCCGTGTCCTGGTAGATGGGCTGGACACCGGGGACGAAGCTTCCCTGGTAGACATTCGCCGCCGGGTAGGGATGGTCTTCCAGGACCCTGACAACCAGCTGGTGGCAGCTACCGTAGAAGATGATGTGGCCTTCGGGCTGGAAAATCTAGGCCTGCCGCCGGCTGAAATAAGGCAGCGGGTAGCAGCCGCCCTGGAGGTTGTGGAGCTGGCAAATTTAAGGACCAGGCCCCCCCACCGCCTCTCGGGGGGTCAGAAACAGCGCCTAGCCCTGGCCGGCGTCCTGGCCATGGAACCCCGCTACCTGGTCCTGGACGAGGCTACGGCCATGCTGGATCCGGTAGCCCGGGAGGAAATTCTCCAGAAGGTATTGGAATTACGCCGGGAAAAAGGGCTGGCCGTTATCCTCATAACTCACCTTATGGAAGAGGCAGCCCTGGCAGAACGGGTCCTGGTCCTGAAGGCGGGGCAGATACTTTTAGCCGGCCCGCCGGCGGAAGTGATGCAGCAGGAGGAGAAGCTGGCGGCAGCGGGACTTAAGGTGCCGGTAACAGTTGCCCTGGGCAAGGGTTTAAGGCAGGCGGGTTTAAAATTACCGGCCAACTTGGTCACAGTGGAGGAGATGGCCCGGGCCCTATGGAAATTGGCCTCCAGGAAGTAAGTTTTGCCTACCAGGTAGCCGGCCGGCAGTTGCCGGTGCTGGAAAACATCAATCTCAAAGTTTCCCCGGGCGATTTCCTGGCCATTACCGGGGCCGGGGGTTCGGGGAAATCAACCCTGGCCATGCTCATGGCCGGCCTGCTGGAACCCACAGCGGGCCGGGTTACCCTGGACGGGCAGCCGGCCAGGGGGCGGGGTAAAGGGAAAGGTTTAGCACCTTGGCAGAGGGTGGGTATGGTCTTTCAACAGCCGGAGCAGCAACTTTTTGCCGAAACGGTGGCTGAAGATGTAGCCTTTGGCCCCCGGAACCTGGGCCTTGGTGGGGCCAGGCTCGAAGCAAGGGTAAAGGCGGCCCTCCGGGCTGTAGGCCTGGACCCGCAAACGGTGGGCGGGCGTTCCCCCTTTACCTTAAGCGGGGGACAGCAGCGCCGGGTAGCCATCGCCGGGATCCTGGCCATGGAGCCGGAGGTTTTAATCCTGGATGAGCCGACGGCCGGGCTGGACCCGGCCGGCCGGGAACAGGTAGTTAACGTTATCCGGGCCTTTTACCGCCGGCCCGGGAAGGCAGTAGTCCTTATCTCCCATAATATGGCCGAGGTGGCCGAACTGGCCCGGGAGGTTATAGTTTTACACCGGGGACGGGTGGCTCTCCAGGGTACGCCCCGGGATATTTTTCGCCAGGGAGAAGCCTTAAGATCCTATGGACTTATCCCTCCGCCCCTGACCAGCCTGATGCAGGTTTTGCGCCGCCAGGGGGCCCCGGTACCCCTGGATGTCCTCACCCTGGCCGAGGCCCGGGACGCCATCCTGGCCTGGCTGGGGGTTTAGCTGTATGCTTATCGAGCTGGGGCAATATATCCCGGGGACAAGCAGCATCCATCACCTGGATCCCCGGTCTAAACTGCTGGGCCTGCTCCTTTACGGCATAGCCCTCCTTGCTGCGCCAACAGGTATGGCTGCAAGCCTTACCGGGGCAACTATTTTACCGGTAATAATCCTGGCCGGCCTGGCACCGGCCTTTATCTGGCGCCAGTTGAGGCCGCTAATTGTTTTCCTGTTAATTATCTTTATCTTCCAGGTGGCGTTCACACCGGGGGAAGTAATGGCTGCGGTGGGCCCGGTGAGGATTACCCGGGAGGGGCTTAACTACGGTTTACTGGCCCTGGCCAGGGTGTTTTTCCTGGTCCTGGCCGCGGCTGTACTCATGGCCACGACCGATCCCCTCGCCCTGGCTGACGGCCTGGAGCGGCTGCTAAGACCAGGGCAGAGGCTGGGCCTGCCGGCCGGTGAACTGGCCCTAATGCTGACCCTGGCCCTCAGATTTGTGCCTACCCTGCTAGAAGAGGCCGAGCGGATTATGCGGGCGCAGGTTGCCCGGGGAGCGACCTTCCAGGGCAACCAGATCAAAAACCTGATGCCCCTGGTCATCCCACTCTTTGTCAGTGCCTTTCGCCGGGCCGAAGGCCTGGCCGAAGCCATGGAAGCCCGGGCTTACCGGGGGGGCCAGGGCCGCACCCGGATGCGGGAGCTGCATTTCAGGGCGGCAGACTATATCTTCCTCCTGCTGGCCGGCCTCCTGGCGGCCGGGTCGGCGTATTACCGGCTAAGGTTCGGAAGTTAGGATAGAAGATGCCGCTAATGAAAGGGGAGGGATATGCCCCTCCCATATATTGGGAGGCTAACTTCCAGCCATGCCGCACCTGAAAATTACCCTGGCCTATGACGGTACCAATTATGCCGGCTGGCAGGTCCAGCCGGAAACTCACGGGCCAACCATCCAGGGTATCGTGGCCGCAGCCTTAAACCGGCTGACAGGGGAAAGGATCTGCCCGGTGGCTGCCGGGCGGACGGACGCCGGGGTCCATGCCCGCGGCCAGGTAATCAGCTTCAGTACTTCCAGCCGCATACCGGTGGATCGCTGGCCCCTGGCCTTGAACAGCCTGCTGCCAGAAGATATTGCGGCATTGGGCGCCGAGGTAGTATCACCTGAATTTCATGCCCGTTACAGTGCCCGGTGGAAATGGTACCGCTATACCATCTACAACCACAGCCTGCCCGATGTCTTTAGCCGCCGCTACAGCTGGCAGGTACGTTACCCGCTGGACTTTGCCGCCATGGCCCGGGGCGCAAGTTACTTTACGGGCCGCCATGATTTTCGTTCCTTTTGCGCCGCCGGTAGCCCGGTGCGCCAATTTGAACGCGAGGTACTGAAGGCGCACTTGCACCGCGAGGGTCACTTCATTTTTTTTGATGTGGTGGCCAACGGCTTTCTTTACCACATGGTAAGAATTATGGCCGGCACCCTGGTGGAAATTGGCAGGGGCCGGCTGCTACCGGAGGATGTCCCGGTTATACTTGCCGCCCGTTCACGGGAAAAGGCAGGCCCGACGGCCCCGCCCCAGGGGCTGTGCCTGGAAAGGGTAGAATACTAATTTTCTTGACTTGCCGGGTTTAATTGCTTAAAATAGTCTCGTGACAGGAACAGGAGGGAGAAAATGACCACCTTTATGGCCAAACCACATGAGGTGGAGCGGAAGTGGTATATTATCGACGCGGCCGGCAAAACTCTGGGTCGCGTAGCTACCGAAGCTGCCCGCCTCCTCAGAGGCAAGCATAAACCCATCTTTACCCCCCATGTGGATTGTGGCGATCACGTTATTGTTATTAACGCCGAAAAAGTACGCCTTACCGGCAAAAAGCTCCTGCAAAAGAAATATATCCGCCACAGCGGTTATCCTGGCGGCTTAAAGGTTATGAACTATGCCCAGCTCTTAAAGACTTTTCCCGAGCGAGCCATTGAGAAGGCCGTTAAAGGGATGATCCCCCATAATCGCCTGGGCCGGCAAATGGTCAAGAAACTCAAGGTCTACCGGGGCGACAGTCATCCCCATGCGGCCCAGCGGCCGGAAGTCTGGGAGATTAAGGATTAATCGAAGGAGGCGAAAATTTTGGCCCAGGTACAATTTTACGGTACGGGAAGGCGCAAAAATGCCGTGGCCCGGGTGCGCCTGGTTCCCGGCGAGGGCCGGGTGTTAGTTAACGACCGCCCCCTCGATGAGTATTTTGGCCAGCAGATCCTGGCCATGCAGGTACGCCAGCCCCTGGAAGTAACCAATAACACGGGCCGCTTTGATGTCCTGGCTAAAGTTGAGGGTGGCGGGATCAGCGGTCAGGCCGGTGCCGTCAGGATGGGCATTGCCAGGGCCCTGTTACAGGCCGATGCCGACCTGCGCCCGGTGCTAAAACGTAATGGCTTCCTTACCCGTGACCCGCGGATGAAGGAAAGAAGGAAGTACGGCTTAAAAAAGGCCCGCAAGGCACCGCAATTCTCCAAGCGTTAAGAAGGGGTGTTTCTGATGCACATTAAGACGGTTTTTACGCCCCGCCTGCAGGAGAGCATGAGGCAAGGCGGCTGCGGCAACTGCCATGTTTCCTGCCAGTCGGCCTGTAAGACATCCATTACCGTCAGCAACCAGCCCTGCGAACGTGAAGAAAAGAAGTAAGCCCCAAGGCCCGACTTTC
Source organism: Moorella mulderi DSM 14980 (assembly GCF_001594015.1). Lineage (GTDB taxonomy): Bacteria > Bacillota > DSM-521 > Neomoorellales > Neomoorellaceae > Neomoorella > Neomoorella mulderi. Next base: position 359,634 of record NZ_LTBC01000001.1, on the reverse strand, counting down.
CCGGTCGGGCTTTTGTTGTTAGGAGGAGACCAGCGTTGCCATCCCTAAATCTCCAAAACCTGGACTGGCAGGGGGATGTCCACTGGTTCGACTTTGAAGACCTCTGCCTGCTCCTGGACGTCAATAGCGGCGCCGTCCATATAATCGACGCTCCCACCCGGGCTGTTCTGGAAGAACTGCGGGCCGGGGAAGAACATGGCACCTTAACCGAAGCCGACTGGCTTGCGCTCTTGCCCCGGTCCACCCGGGAGTGGGGTGCCGGCACAGTCCTGGAAGTCTGCCAGGAACTGGCGGCCAAACAGGCCGGGGGAACCCTCTTTACCGTCGATGAGGCGGGCCGGGCCTACCGGCCACCTGAGCCCAGCCTCCAGGCCCTCTGCCTTCACGTCGCCCATGACTGCAACATGCGTTGCCGTTACTGCTTTGCCGGCGGGGGCCCCTTTGGCGGCGAGCGTGGCTTAATGAGCCGGGAGACGGGATACCAGGCCCTGGACTTGCTTTTTAATGAATCCGGCAGCCGCCCCCGGGTAGAAATCGACTTCTTTGGCGGCGAGCCCCTGCTCAATTTCGGCGTCGTTCAGGATCTGGTAGCTTACGGCCGGGAAAGGGCGGCAGCTACCGGGAAAAAGATCAGCTTTACCCTGACCACCAATGGCCTGGGCTTGACGCCGGCCATCGAGGAGTACCTCATTGAGAACCAGATCAGTGTCATTTTGAGCCTTGACGGTCGACCGGAAGTCCATGATCTTAACCGGCGGACCGTCTCCGGCCAAGGCACTTATCATTTAGTTGTCCCCAGGGAGCAGCATTTTGTCGCTGCCCAGGGGCACCGTGACTACTGGGTGCGGGGGACCTACACCAGCCAGAACCTCGATTTTACCAGGGACATCTTGCATATGGTAGAATTAGGATTTCGTTACCTGTCCCTGGAACCGGTGGTAGCCGCACCGGAGGCTGAATATGCTATTAAGGAGGAGGACCTGCCGCGTCTGGCCCGGGAATACCGCTACCTGGCCCGGGCTTACCTGGAGGCCAGGGCTAAAGGCAAGCCCTTTAACTTTTTCCATTTTAACATTGATGCGGCTGCCGGGCCCTGCCTCACCAAAAGGCTTACCGGTTGTGGTGCGGGCACCAGTTACCTGGCGGTAACCCCCGGCGGCGACCTTTACCCCTGCCACCAGCTGGTGGGGAGAAGGGATTACTGCCTGGGCAACGTCCGGGAAGGGATCTTGCGCCCTGATTTACGGGAAGATTTTCGCCAGGCCTACGTTTACAACCAGCCGGCCTGCAGCCGCTGCTGGGCTCGTTTCTACTGCAGCGGTGGATGCCATGCGGCCAACCTGGCTGCTACCGGGAATTTGCGGCAACCGGCGCCTGTACCTTGCGCTATCCAGAAGATGCGCCTGGAAGCGGCCCTCTACGTCCAGGTCAAGGAAGCTGTTGACGGCTGATTTTACCAGGGTTAAAGAAAGGGTAAAAATTTTCTAAGCGGGGAGGATTCCTGCTTACAGAGGTAGAATATAGATGGTAAAAGGCAGGAAAAAGTAAATCCTGGCGTATAAAGGGGGAAAGGAGGAATGTCATGCCGCCGCCAGGTAAGTTGCCCGATGTGGCGGCCGCAGCAGGTCGTTTCTTAAAGGAATGGCCAGCACGGTGGAAAGAAACAGACGGCAGGAAGAAAAAAAAGGTTTGCTTACTAAGCGGTATCCTGGCCGGGGGATTGCTGCTGCTGGCAGGATGGTACCAGTTTACCGCTCCCAACGCCTGGGCAGTAATAATTAACGGCCGGCAGGTGGCTGTAGTTACCAGCCGGGTTGATGTCAACCAGGTTATCCAGGATGTCCTCAAGGAACGCGGGGCAGGAAGTTACCAGGGATTACAGATCACCGACCAGGTTGACTATAAAAAAGTCCGGGTCAACCCGCGGGAAATCGTGGATGGCCAGCAATTGAAAAATATATTGCAAGGCACGCTACATTTCGTGGCGGCAGCGACGGTAATAACCATTAACGGTCAACCAGAGCTTATCGTGCGGGATGATAGTATTGCGGAAGCGGTACTGGCCGAATTAAAACAAGCCTACCTACCGCCGCCGGGGAACGGGGAGATCCAGGAGGTCAGGTTCCTGGAGCAGGTAGCCTATGAGCACCGCCCGGCCCGGCCAGAAGAAATTTTAAGCCCGGAGGCAGCCCTGGCCAGGCTCAAGGGAACTTCTACTGCAAGCCAGGAGTATATCGTTAAAGAAGGCGATTCCCTGTGGACCATCGCCCGGGAACACGGCTTGCTGGTCGACGATATTAGAGCAGCCAATCCGGAACTCAAGGGCGAACGCCTGGATATTGGCCAGCGGTTGCGACTCACGACAGAGAAGCCCCTTCTCCAGGTAATGGTCGTCTATAGACAGGAAGTGAAAGAGCCTGTTCCCTATGAAGTGAAAGTAGAAACGAATACCGACCTCTTACGAGGCCAGGAAAGAGTAAAACAGGCGGGGTCAGAGGGCGAACGGCTGGTTACCTACCAGGTAGTGACCAAAAATGGCGTCCAGGTTGAGAAAAAAGTTATCCAGGAGCAGGTACTCAAAGAACCTGTCACTAAAATAGTGGAACGGGGTACGCGGGTAGTCCTGGCTTCCCGCGGCGGTTCCGGCCGCCTGGCATGGCCCATCCGCGGCTCTATTACTTCCCCCTATGGTTATCGCGGCCGGGAGTTCCACTCGGGCATGGATATTGATGGTTACGTCGGGCAGCCGGTAGGGGCCGCCGAGGCCGGGACGGTAACCTTTGCCGGTTACGACGGCGGCTACGGCCGGATGATTGCCATTGACCACGGTGGGGGCCTGGTCACCCGGTATGCCCACTTATCGGACTTTAACGTCCGCGTGGGCCAGCGGGTGAGCCGGGGACAGGTCATCGGCTATGTAGGTGTTAGCGGCCGTACCACCGGATCCCACCTCCACTTTGAAGTCCTGGTCAATGGTAGTTTCCGTAACCCGTATGGATTTTTAAATTAGATTTTTATTGCCATCCCTGTGGACAAGTCCCAGGGATTTTTTCTTGTCCGCTCTTGCCTGGACTAAAGTGGGAGCGTATAATAACTATAGTTTAAACATAGAAGGAAGGCATGATGGACTTTAAGGGGGTGCATAATATAGCCATAGTCCCGGGAGCCCTGCCTAAGAGCGGGCGATCCGTAAGCCATTACTAAGACTTGAGGCGATATGTTACTTTGCAAAGGAGGTAGAGCAAGATGCCCCATGATTTGCTAATTATCGGTGGGGGGCCGGCCGGGCTGACGGCGGCTCTTTACGGCGCCCGGGGCGGGCTGGATACCGTGGTGCTGGAGATGGGTGCTCCTGGTGGTCAGGCCGGCCAGACGGACAGGATTGAAAATTATCCTGGCTTCCCCGAAGGCATTAACGGTATGGAACTCGCCATGAAGTTTGCCGAACAGGCCCAGCGTTTCGGTGCCAGGATAGAGATGACCACAGTCCAGAGAGTGGAGCTTAACGGGGAAATTAAAAAAGCCTTCACCGGGAGCGGCGAGTTTACGGCCAGGGCAATAATCATCGCCAGCGGTGCTCACCCGCGGCCCCTGGGAGTACCGGGGGAAGAGGAGTTTCGCGGCCGGGGCGTTTCCTACTGCGCCACCTGCGACGGCGCTTTCTTCCGGGACAAAAAGGTCGCTGTAGTCGGCGGGGGTGACTCGGCAGTGGAAGAAGCTCTCTTTCTGACCCGCTTTGCCAGCCAGGTGACCATTATCCACCGCCGTGACGCCTTAAGGGCAACGAAAGTACTCCAGGAACGGGCCCGGGATAACCCCAAGATTTCCTTCCATTGGAATACAGTTGTAACCAGGATCATGGGCCGGGAAAAGGTCAGCAGCCTGGAGTTAAAAGATGTAAAAAGCGGTACCACCAGGGAAGAAGCCTTTGACGGGATCTTTATCTTTATCGGCCTGGAGCCCAACACTGGTTTCCTGAAGGGGGCCCTGACCCTGGATTCCCAGGGGTATATTGTTACCCGCGAAAATCTGGCCACTTCCATCCCCGGTGTTTTTGCCGCTGGCGACGTCCGGTCCAAGGATTTCCGCCAGGTGAGTACGGCTGTAGGTGACGGGGCAGTGGCGGCCATGGCGGCCGAACGCTACCTGGCCGGCCTGTAGAAAGGAGGGGTGAAACAATGGCTGAAGCCACCCTGCAGGTTGAAGGGATGACCTGTAATCACTGTAAAATGAGCGTGGAAAAGGCCCTGAGGGGCCTGGAAGGCATCACGGCAGTAGCAGTTGACCTGGCGGCTAAAACGGCCCACGTTACTTATGATCCTGCTAAGGTAAACCTGGAAGCTATGAAAAAGGCTGTAGCTGAGGCTGGTTATGAAGTAAAGTAAACTTTCACCAGACCGGCCCGGCAATTTCCAGTAGACACCAAAAAGCGAACTACTTTTAAATCCGGAGCTAAACTGGCTCCGGATTTTTTACACTCATTACCAGTGAAGCTACAGCAGGAATATAGTATAATCCAGGCAGAGGAGCCCCTGGGGGAGGGGAGAAACATGTTCCAACACTGGTGGCAGGCAATCATTGCCATCTACCTGGCTATGCTGGTAGTTACGGGAGTTATCCTGGCCCGTACTACGGCATTACCGCGTACCCTGAGCTACAGCCTGGTCCGCCAGGTAGTGACGGGACATACCGCCTGGCAGACCCGCAACTGGCTGGAGATAGATAGCACCCATTTCCGCCTCCGCTACCGGCCGGAGGATGCAGCCATAGCCCCCTTGGTCCTGGAAACTGCCGAGGAGGCTTACGGGCCGGCGGGCGCCATGTTACAATACGAACCACAGGGTAAAACTTTAATTATCCTTTACCCGGACCGGGAGAGTCTCGCGCGCCAGTTTGGCTGGGCGGCCAGCGAAAGTGCCATGGGGGTTTACTGGGGCGGGGTTATTCGCGTCCTTTCGCCCTATGACTGGGTGGCCAGTCAGGACCCGGGAGAGATTGCCGGCATTTTTGCCGCCTCGGGACCTATGGCCCATGAATTGACCCACCTTTTGGTTGACGAGAAGGCCAGGGGTAATTACCCGCGCTGGCTGACGGAAGGTATTGCCCAGTATGTGGAAAAGGAACTTACTGGCTTTACCATGCCGGGTTCGCCGGGCGCTACCGGCTGGTATCCCTTAAAGGCTATGGATTACGGTTTTGATAGCCTGCCTGACCAGGCCCTGGCTTACCGCCAGTCGTTTTTAATGGTTGAATACCTGGTAGAACGCTGGGGCTTACCGGCCCTGCACCAAGTCCTGGAACGCCTCGGCCAGGGGGCCACCCTGGACCGGGCTTTCCAGGAAGTTCTGGGTACCAGTAGCGCTGGCTTTGAGGGTGCCTTTGCCAGGGAAATTCCCGTAAGCAAGTTTTCACAAAGCCTTTAACTTTCCTTCACAAAAATATCACATCTCCGGGTTATATTAAAACCATGGGAATATACCCTATAAGGGTATTATTTGCCAAAATGGAGGTGTGATTACATGCTCAAGCGCAAGAGGTACTTCCTGCGCCCGGTGGCCCACTGTTCCGGCGGTCACAGTAGGTAGTCCCGGGCATGACGTTAAACTGCCCAACCATCCTCCCTTATAGCTTTTTTCCTTAGCTCCTGGAATGGCTTCCGGGGGCTTTTTTTAACTTTTACATTATAAAGAAGGGGAGAGCAGGCAATATTAGAACTGAAAGAGGAGGGCATATTTTTGCGTTATCTTTCTTCCAGCAGCTTTAAGTACATGCGGGTCCTGGCAGTAGTCCTGCTATTTTTTCTCAGTGCGGCCCTTGGTGCCGGGATGGCCATTGTTTTGGCCCCGCGCCTGGTGCAGCGACCCCTGGCGCCGGCACCTGGACCTCCGGCCCAGTTAACCCCACCGGCAGGACAACCGGTCCAGTTTACGGCCAGTTCACCGGTAGTTACCATTGCCAGGCAGGTGGGCCCGACCGTCGTCGGGGTGGCGGCCTTGACGGGCCATAGTTTTACCGGTGATGCCGGGGTAAAACAGGGTTCCGGCGTCATTTTTGACGGTACCAACGGCTATATTGTCACCAATAACCACGTTATTGCCGGCGCCGAGAGGGTCACCGTCAGCCTCGATCATGACCAGGTTTACCCGGCCACATTGGTGGGAGCCGACGAGCGTAGCGACCTGGCAGTTCTGCAGATCAAGGGAACCAATTTGCCCCAGGCCCGCCTGGGGGATTCGGGCGCTGTGCAGGTAGGGGAGACGGTAGTGGCCATTGGTAACCCCCTGGGCCGGGCATTTGCCCGTTCAGTAACGGTGGGGGTTATCAGTGCCTTGAACCGGGAAGTGACCGTGCCCGGGCCCCACGGAGTAGAGATCACCCTGCGGACCCTGCAGACCGACGCTCCCATTAACCCCGGCAACAGCGGCGGCGCCCTGGTAAATTTAAGGGGGGAAGTTATCGGCATCAACAGCGTTAAAATAGCCGCGAGCGGGGTGGAGGGCATGGGGTTTGCCATCCCTATTAACGACGTCCGGCCAATTATCGACCAGATTTTAACCCGGGGCTATGTTACCCATCCTTTCCTGGGCGTTTATAACCTCCGGGAGATTACCCCGGAAATGGCCCGGTGGTATAATATACCGGAGGGGGTATATATCGGCGGCATCTTTAATGATGGCCCGGCGGCTAAGGCCAGGTTGCAGGTGGGCGATGTCATTATCGCCGTGGACAACAATAAGGTGGCGAGTTACGCCGACATCCAGCGCTTGATTAATAAAAAATCGCCGGGGGATAAAGTAACTTTAACTGTTGTCCGCCTGGCAAGCAAAAAGCAACTTAATTTTACGGTAACCCTGGGTGAAATGCCGTCGAAATAAGGAAGCATGCAGCACATTGACATTATAGCCGTTGGCCGTGTCCGGGAGCAATATTTAAGTGCCGGGATAAACGAATACTTAAAGCGCCTGCAGCCCTATGCCCGGGTGCGTATCCTGGAGGGGCCGGAAGAAAAGGTCCCGGATCATTTGTCCCCGGCCCGGGTCGAGCAGGTCCTGGCCGCTGAAGGAGCAGGGCTGAAGCGCCTCTTGCGGCCTGGCGCTTATACCATCGCCCTGGACCGGGAGGGCGTGATGCTGTCTTCGGAAGAGCTGGCCACGCGGCTGGCTGATCTAGCCTTGGACGGGCGCAATGACCTGGCCTTTGTCATTGGCGGTACCCTGGGCCTGGCTAGAGAACTCCTGGAGTTTGCTGACTTGCGCCTCTCCTTTTCCCGCTTTACCTTTCCCCACCAGCTCATGCGCTTAATCCTCCTCGAACAGCTCTACCGGGCTTATAAAATCCAGCGTGGAGAAACCTACCACCGTTAAGCAACCCTCCTTCCTCAACCCTTGTCTTTTCTTGCTACTTACAATAGAATTTATAGAGGCTAAAAATAAAAGGACGGGCTATTCGGAGGGTACCCTGCCCCGGGAACGAAGCTGTAAGAAAGTTTTTTTGAGGGAGAGATTAAGACCATGGGTAAAGAGATCCTGGTAATCGGGCACCAGCGACCGGATACGGATTCTATTGCCGCGGCCATCGGTTATGCCGCTTTAAAGAATGAGCTGCACCAGGGGGGCTTCCAGGCCGCCAGGTGCGGGAAGCTCAACAGGGAAACGGAGTTTGTCCTTTCTTATTTCGAGGTAACTGTACCGCCCCTAGTGGATGATGTCCGTACGCGGGTAAAGGATGTCCTGGACGGCGGGCTCCTCTTCATCCACCCGGAAGCGACGGTGCGCCAGGCCGGGATTTTTATGCGCCAGCACGGCGTTAAAACCCTGGCCGTCGTCGATAATGAGCGGCGCCTCCTGGGCCTCTTTACAGTGGGAGACCTGGCGCGGTTACTCCTGGAAGCCTGGGATACCGGCAACGTACCCATGGACGAGCCCGTCCAAAAGGTAATGCACAGGGATAACCTGGTGGTTTTTCACCAGGACGATCTCATTACGGAAGTCCGCCAGACCATGCTGGACACGCGTTACCGCAATTACCCGGTGGTTGACGACGACCACTGCCTGGTGGGTTTAATTGCCCGCTATCACCTGCTGGCCATGCGGGGCAAAAGGGTCATCCTGGTGGATCATAATGAAAAGAGCCAGGCCGTGCCCGGCATTGAAGAAGCTAAGATCCAGGAGGTTATTGATCACCACCGCCTGGCCGACATCGAAACGGCAGAACCCGTTATGGTCCGCAATGAACCGGTAGGGAGTACGGCCACCATTGTCAGCAAGATGTACCGGGAACAGGGCTTTGAGCCCGAAAAGGCTGTTGCCGGCATCTTATGCGCGGCCATCCTTTCCGACACCTTGCTTTTTAAATCACCAACAAGCACCTTAACCGATAAAGAGCAGGCGGAGTGGCTGGCCGGGATAGCAGGGATAGATGTTAATGAGTTCGGCCGGGAAATGTTCCGGGCCGGTTCTTCCCTGGCCGGCCGCTCGGGAAGGGAGATTATCCTGGAAGACTTTAAAAACTTCAACTTTGGCGGCACCATGGTCGGCATTGGCCAGATTGAGATTGTCGATCCCGGTACCCTACCGGTGGGGCGGGAAGAACTCCTGGCTGAACTGGAAAAGCTCCAGGTAGAAAGGAATTATGATCTCATTGTCCTGATGGTCACCGATTTGATGCGTAACGGCACGGAGCTGCTTTTCACCGGTCCCCAGGCGCGGGCCGTGGAGCGGGCCTTCAATGTTGCTCCGGGGGTGAGCAGGGTCTTTTTGCCCGGGGTTATGTCCCGCAAAAAACAGGTGGTACCGCCTTTACAGCGCCTTTTGCAGAAGTAAAAGGCAATGGCGCCTCCGGGTGCGGTAAAGTACCCGGAGGCGTTTTATATTTTACACCCCCCTACTGCCGGTTTCCTGGCCGGACACTTAGATCTCAGGCCCGTAATATGACTTTACACGTGTCTTTACATATGATAAGATAGGTAAAGGCAAAAGATCTTATCGTGGCAAAGAAAGGAGATGGTCCTTTGAGTATTGCCCGGCGTTTAGAGGGACTACCCCTGGGGGCCTTTCATTACCGGCTGCTTCTTATCTGCGGCATCGGCTGGCTTTTTGATGCCATGGATGTGGGCCTGGTCTCTTTTGTTTTGCCGGCAGTGGGTAAAGATTGGCACCTTTCTGCCGCCCAGATGGGGGCCCTGGGCAGTATTGGTCTTTTGGGGATGGGCCTGGGCGCAGTTGCAGGCGGCACTTTAAGCGATCTCCTGGGACGCAAAAAGGTCTTCACTTACACCCTGATTTTCTATGGTATAGCTACTTTCCTGGCGGGACTGGCAGTTAGTTATCCCTGGCTGATGTTTTGGCGCTTCCTGGTGGGCCTGGGCCTGGGAGCCGAGGTGCCGGTAGCCTTTACCCTGATGAGCGAATTTTCTCCTGCTAGATACCGGGGGCGCATGGTCGTCCTGCTGGAAAGCTTCTGGGCCTTTGGCTGGATCGCTGCGGCATTAATCGGCTACCTGGCCGTACCCAGATGGGGCTGGCGCACAGCCTTCTTTATCGGCGCCTTGCCGGCCCTGTATGCTGCCGTTTTGCGCCGCGCCCTGCCGGAATCTCCCCGCTACCTGGAGAAAACAGGTGAAGTTGAAGCGGCTGAAGCAATAGTGGCCATGGTGGAGAATAGCAGCGGCGGCCCTGCGGGAGAAATACTACCTGGCCCGGAAGGGGAGGGTGAAACTGCAGCCAGGGTAACCTTCAGCGATCTCTGGTCCCGGCGCTATTTCCGGCGCACCCTCTGCCTGTGGCTCTTATGGTTCGGGATTAACTTTTCCTATTACGGCATTGTCACCTGGTTGCCTTCCCTGATGGTGGGCAGGGGTTTTGCCATCATCAAGAGCTTTGAATACGTGTTAATCATGACCCTGGGCCAGGTACCGGGCTACTTCAGCGCCGCTTACCTGGTGGAGAAGATCGGCCGTAAAGCCACCCTGGTGACTTACCTGGCCTTGAGCGGTGGAGCAGCCTATATGTTCTCCCTCAGTACCACCACCAGCCAGCTTATTCTCTGGGGCCTGGCAGTCTACTTCTTTAACCTGGGAGCCTGGGGCGTCCTTTACGCCTATACGCCGGAACTTTACCCCACGGCCATCCGGGCTACCGGTTCCGGCTGGGCCTCCTTCTGCGGCCGCATTGGCGCCATCCTCGCTCCCCTGATTGTAGGGCAGATGCTGGTCCTTATGGGCCAGGCGGCAGCCTATCCGGTGATCTTCCTCCTCTTTACCGCTGTCTTTGTCGTCACGGCTCTGGGAATGCTTCTCTTAGGTATTGAAACAAAGGGTAAAACCCTGGAGGAACTTTCTTTTACCCCTTGACGCCGGGCCGGTCCTTCTGCTAAATTATCCTTACACAACCTGTAAAGAATAAATCCCATGACGGGGAAAAGTAGGCTTTAGCGGCCTGCCCAGCGAGCCGGTGGTGGTGGGAGACCGGCCGGGAAGCTAGAGCTGAAGTTCTCCCCGGAGGAGCAGGCTGAAGGCCGGTAACAACCGGCTGGGTAGGCCGGGCCGGAGCTTCCCGCCGTTAAAAGGGAGGGGGTATCGGAAGGGTTTCCAATGGAGACGCTTTTCCCGTACCCTGTAATGAGCGGGCTGCTTGCCGCAGCCAAATAGGGTGGTACCGCGGGTACAACTCCTCGTCCCTAAGACGGGGAGTTTTTATTTTGCCGTTATTTCCAGGAGGGAGGAATGGACTATGATCATCGTTATGAAACCGGGAGCAACCCGGGAACATATCGAGGCTGTAAGTGAACGCCTGGTAGAACTGGGCTTTAAGACCCACCCCATCTATGGCCAGGAAAAGACCGTTATCGGCGCCATTGGCGACAAGAAAGCCCTGAGTTCGGAAGCTATCATCAACCTGCCCGGGGTGGAAAAAATCGTCCCCATTATGAAGCCCTATAAACTGGTCAGCCGGGAACTGAAGGAGACGCCGACCATGGTGCGGGTCGGCGGGGTGCCGGTAGGGGGCCGCGGCCTGGTGGTCATGGCCGGGCCCTGTGCCGTGGAAAGCGAGGAACAGCTTTTGAGCGCGGCCCGGGCCGTCAAGGCCGCCGGAGCCCAGATCTTGCGCGGCGGCGCCTTTAAACCTCGCACCTCTCCCTATGCCTTCCAGGGCCTGGAGGAGGAAGGCCTTAAAATGCTGGCCCGGGTGCGGGAGGAGGTAGGGCTGCCCTTTGTCACCGAAGCCGTGGACACCCGGGATGTGGCCCTGGTGGCTGAATATGCCGACGCCATCCAGATTGGCGCCCGCAACATGCAGAACTTCCGCCTGCTAAAGGAAGCCGGTGCTACCGGCAAGCCCATCCTCCTGAAGCGGGGCCTGGCGGCGACCATCGAAGAGTGGCTCATGGCGGCCGAATACATCCTGGACAGCGGCAATCCCAATGTGATTTTGTGCGAGCGGGGGATCCGTACCTTTGAGACGGCCACCCGTTTCACCCTCGACCTGGCTGCCGTAGCTGTGGTCAAAGAAAACTCCCACCTGCCGGTGATAGTTGACCCCAGCCATGGTACGGGGAGCTGGCGCCTGGTCTTGCCCATGGCCCGGGCCGCGGTGGCTGCCGGCGCCGACGGGCTGATCATCGAGGTTCACCCCGACCCGGCCCGGGCCCTTTGCGACGGTCCCCAGTCCCTGCACCCGGAAACCTTTGACCGCCTGATGGGCGAGCTGGCGCCGGTAGCCCTGGCTGTCGGCCGCGGCCTGGCCCCCACAGGTGTATTCCTTGAAAAGGCTGCGGTCCTGGCGGGCGGGAAGTAGCCGGGCAATGGCCGGCCTATCACCTGGCAGTTTGATAAGCATAAGCTCCAAAGCGAGGAGCTTTCTTTTTTATCAAGGCAATATTTGCTATAGCAAGGTATAATTAACAACGAGAATTGTTAAATTATCGTTAAAAATAAAAAGGAGATCAGTCTTTTCTGGAGAATTATAACTTAAGGACCCCAAAAAATCCCGAAGGGATGTGCGAGGCTTGAAGAAGGACGTACTGGTAAAGGTCAAGGGCACCCAGACCAACGAGCTGGGGGAAAAGGATTCCATCGAGCTGGTTACCGAAGGTCGCTTCTTCATCCGGGATCAACACTACTACATCCTTTACAATGAAACCAGTCTATCGGGAATGGAGGGTACCACCACAACTTTAAAGGTCGAACCCCGGCGGGTTACCTTGAACCGCATGGGTACGGCCGAGCAAAAAACGACCTTTGAAGCAGGTATTTTAAATGCCGGCTTCTATGTAACTCCATACGGCACTATGAAGATTACCGTATTACCTTCTAAAGTGGAAGTCGACTTGACAGAACAGGGCGGAAGTATTAATCTAGAGTATGAATTGCAGGTCGGCCAGAAGAAAATCAGCGACAACCAGTTAGAGATCACGGTTGAGCACCTGGAGAGTTATGCTTAAAAACCATGAGCGTAAAACGCTAAGGGGAAGATTTTTTAGAGGTGGATAGCTGCTCCCCGGAGCGGGAGGGAAAGGCAGGCTTTCATCTTGCCGGGGGAGTAGAGGATTGAAATAATCAAGAAAAAGGAGTACAGGCAGGGCGTGAATATAGTCCAGGAAACCAGGAGGCGGCTGGCAGCGGCATTGAGGGATGCCGCTGCCGCCGCCCGGGCAGCCGGCGAGATAAGCTTTGAAGCGCTGCCTGATTTTGTAATTGAGGCGCCGCGGGATAAATCTCACGGCGACTTTGCTGCTAACCTGGCCTTGTTGCTGGCCAGGCAGGCCCGCCAGTCACCCAGGAACGTAGCGGAAGCACTGGTGCGACACCTGGAAATACCCCAACCCGGCGTGGCCAGGATCGAGGTGGCCGGACCGGGCTTTATTAATTTTACCCTGGACAACCAGTGGCTCTTGCCGGTATTGCCGGCCGTCCTGGCCGAAGACGAGCATTACGGCTGGTCCAATATCGGCCAGGGGGTTAAGGTCCAGGTGGAGTTTGTCAGCGCCAATCCTACCGGCCTCTTGCATATGGGCAATGCCCGGGGAGCGGCCCTGGGAGACAGTATTGCCAACCTCCTCACAGCCGTGGGCTACGACGTTACCCGTGAGTTTTATATTAACGACGCCGGCAACCAGATTGAGAACTTCGGCCTTTCCCTGGAGGCACGCTACCTGCAGGCCCTGGGCCAGGAGGCGACCATCCCCCCCGATGGTTACCACGGGGAAGACCTGGTGGAGACGGTGGGCCATTTTATCGACCGGTACGGGGACAAGTACCTGGACGCCGACCCGGCGTTACGCCGGGAAATGCTGGTCCGCTTTGCCCTGGAGGAAAAGCTGGCCGCCATCCGCCAGGTGCTGGAGGATTTTGGCGTTACCTATGACGTCTGGTTCAGCGAGCAGTCCCTGCATGATTCCGGGGCCGTTGCCCGCGCCATAGCCGACCTGGATAGGGCTGGCTATATTTATGAAAAGGACGGCGCCCTGTGGTTTAAAGCCACCCGCTTTGGCGAAGAAAAAGATGAGGTGCTGGTCCGCAAGAACGGCCTGCCCACCTATTTTGCCGCCGATATTGCCTACCACCGCAATAAATTCGAGCGGGGCTTTGAACGGGTCATCAATATCTGGGGTGCCGACCACCACGGCCATGTGGCCCGCCTGAAAGGGGCCCTCCAGGCCCTGGGTTACGACCCGGGGCGCCTGGAAGTGGTTCTCATGCAGCTCGTCCGCCTTTACCAGGGCGGCGAGGTTTTACGCATGTCCAAGCGTACCGGCCGTTACGTAACGTTGAATGAGTTAATTGAAGAGGTGGGCCGGGACGCCGCCCGTTATTTCTTTGTCATGCTGAAGAGCGACAGCCACCTGGAATTTGACCTCGACCTGGCCCGGTCGCAAACGGCCGACAACCCCGTTTTCTACGTCCAGTACGCCCATGCCCGTATTTGCAGTATCCTGCGCCTGGCAAAGGAAAGGGGCCTGGAAGTTCCCCCGGCCCGGGAGGCCCGCCTGGATCTTTTAAAAGAGCCGGCCGAACTGGAGTTAATCAAGCAGATTGCCGCCTTACCGGAAACGGTGGCCGGGGCGGCCCAGGCATTGGAACCCCATAGGCTCACCCGTTTTGCCCATGAACTGGCCAGCCTGTTCCACAGCTTTTATACCAGCTGCCGTGTCCTGGCCGACGACCCGGAAATAAGGAAGGCACGCCTGGTACTGGTGGAAGCTACGCGTATAACCTTGCGCAACGTCCTGCACCTCCTGGGGGTCAGCGCCCCGGAGAGGATGTAGGATGAACGAAAGAGCCATTTTACGGAGGAAATTATGCCTGCGAAATTTATCTTTGTTACCGGCGGTGTCACATCTTCTTTAGGGAAGGGGATAACCGCCGCTTCTTTAGGCAGACTTTTAAAGAGCCGGGGCCTGAAAGTCGCCATCCAGAAATTTGACCCCTATATCAACATTGACCCCGGCACCATGAGCCCCTACCAGCACGGTGAGGTTTTTGTCACCGATGACGGCGCGGAGACCGACCTGGACCTGGGTCACTACGAGCGCTTTATCGATATTAACTTGACCCGGGCCAGCAATGTCACCGCCGGCAAGATTTACTGGTCGGTCATTACCAAAGAACGCCGGGGCGACTACCTGGGGGGTACGGTCCAGGTCATACCCCATATTACCAATGAGATCAAAGAGCAGCTCTACCGGGTGGCCGAAGAAAGCGACCCGGATGTGGTAATCACCGAGATTGGCGGTACGGTGGGCGACATTGAGTCCCTGCCCTTCCTGGAAGCCATCCGCCAGATGAAAAGCGACATCGGCCGCGACCGCGTCCTCTATATCCACGTCACCCTTGTCCCTTACCTGCGGGCTGCCAGGGAAGCCAAAACCAAACCCACCCAGCACAGCGTCAAAGAATTGCGCAGCATCGGTATCCAACCCGATATCATCGTCTGCCGGACGGAACGTCCCTTTTCCCGGGAAATGGAGGAAAAAATAGCCCTCTTCTGCGACATCCACCCCGATGCCGTCATCCAGGCCTGGGATGCTGATTCCATCTATGAAGTCCCGTTGCTGATGGAAAAGGAAGGCCTGGATAGCATTGTGGTGGAACGCCTGAAGTTAAATTGTGGCCCCGCTCAGATGGATGACTGGCGGGCCATGGTAGAGCGCATGAAGAGCATCACCCGCCACCTGGAGATTGCCCTAGTGGGTAAATACGTAACCCTGCCCGACGCCTACTTAAGCGTTGTTGAGGCTTTGCGCCACGCCGGTTTCTACCACGGCGTCCAGGTGGATATCCGCTGGATCTACTCGGCCGAGCTGGAGCGGGGCGGGCTAGACCAGCTCCAGGGTGTGGCCGGTATCCTGGTGCCGGGGGGATTTGGTGACCGGGGCATTGAAGGGAAGATTTTAGCAGCCCGGTATGCCCGGGAAAAGAAGGTGCCTTACCTGGGTATCTGCCTGGGCATGCAGCTGGCGGTGGTAGAGCTGGCCCGCCATGTCTGCGGCCTTAAAGAAGCTCATAGCGCGGAAATTAACCCGGAAACGCCTCACCCGGTCATTGATTTATTACCGGAACAAAAGAATATAGCCGAAAAAGGCGGTACCATGCGCCTGGGGCTATATCCCTGCCGGCTGCAACCGGGGACGAAAGCCTATCAGGCCTACGGCGAGGAAGTGATCTACGAGCGCCACCGCCATCGCTACGAATTCAATAACAGCTACCGGGCGGAACTCACGGCCAGGGGTATGGTCATCAGCGGGACTTCCCCCGACAACCGCCTGGTAGAGATCATCGAGCTGGCCGACCATCCCTGGTTTGTCGCCAGCCAGTTCCACCCGGAATTTAAATCGCGGCCCAACCGGCCCCATCCCTTGTTCCGGGACTTTGTCGGGGCGGCCCTGGCTTATCAAGGGGGGCGAGGGGTATGAACCGCCAGGCAAGGCTCATCGGCCCGGAGGAGGAAAAGCGCTTTGACGCTTTCATTGCCAGCCATCCCAAGGGCCATTTTCTCCAGTCTTATGGCTGGGGCGAGGTGAAGGCCACTACCGGATGGCAACCCTTACGGCTTGTCCTGGAGGAGGGGGGCAGCATCGTGGCTTGCGCCAGCCTCCTAAAAAGGCAGCTCCCTTATGTTGGCAAATCTATCCTCTATGCCCCCCGGGGACCGGTGGTGGACTTCCATGACGCTAACCTCTTCAGTGAACTCCTGGCCGCCATCGACGGCGTGGCGCGGCAGGAAGGGGCTATTTTACTAAAAATCGACCCCGATATCCCGGAAAGCGATACGGCCGTAAAGCAGCTGCTGCGGGAAAAGGGTTTCCGCCTGGCAAACAAAGGGGCGGGTTTTGAAGGCGTCCAGCCACGCCATGTCTTCCGCCTCGACTTAACCCCTTCCCCGGAAGAACTCCTGGCCAACATGCACAGCAAAACCCGCTATAATATCCGCCTGGCGCAAAAAAAGGGTGTGACCATCAAAGATGATTGTACCCTGGATGACCTGCCAGTTTTTTATGAGATTTTAAAAGAAACCACCCTCAGGGACCGCTTCCTGGTGCGCTCCTACAGTTATTTTGAAACCATGTGGCGGGAAATGGTAGAGCGCGGCTACGCCAGGCTCTTCCTGGCCTACTACCAGGGGGAGGCCATTGCCGGCGCCCTGGCCTTTATCATGGGTGATAAGGCCTGGTACCTTTACGGCGCATCCAGCAACCGCCACCGCAACGTCATGCCCAACTACCTCCTGCAGTGGGCCATGATCCTGTGGGCCAGGGAACAGGGGTGCACCATGTACGACTTCCGCGGCGTGCCGGGTGACCTGGACGAAAAGAACCCCCTCTACGGCCTCTATCGCTTTAAGAAGGGCTTCAACGGCACCTTTACCGAGTTTATCGGCGAGTACGACCGTGTTTATTCCCCCTTTTACTACTGGCTCTGGCAGGCGGCCCTGCCCCTCTATTCCCAAGGATTCCGCCGCCTCTTGTTTTGGAAGAAAAAAGCTGCTGCGGTAGAATGAAATTACTCCCTCAAGATAGGGTGGTGCCAATCCCCTGTGGACTTAGCAAAGCTAACCTGGCTGGCCGGTCCTCGCTGGATTGAGATCGAAGCTACGGCCCTGGAACACAACCTGCGGGCCGTCAAAGGCTTGCTCCAACCCCCGACCCGCCTCCTGGCCGTCATCAAGGCCGATGCCTACGGCACCGGCGCCGTCGAGGTAGCCCGGATCTTCCTGGCCGCAGGTGCAGACTACCTGGGGGTTACTACCCTGGCCGAAGGGCAGGAATTGCGCCAGGCAGGCATTAGGGCCCCCATCCTGTTAATGAGCCCCCTGCTTGCGGAAGAACTGCCGCAAGCCTTGACCAATGACCTCACCCTGACCATCAGCAGCCGTTCTGGCGCTGAGGCGGCAGCAGCCGCTGCAGCCATGGTGGGCCGCCAGGCCCGGGTGCACCTGAAGGTAGAGACCGGCCTGCAGCGCACCGGCCTGGAACCGGGAGAAGTGGTCCCCCTGGTAAGAGAAATACGGTGCTGGCCGGGGGTGCAACTGGAGGGCATCTACAGCCACCTGGCCGAAGCGGCCCACCCGGGGGCCGCCCGCAGGCAGATGGAATGTTTTCAAAGGGTTCTTATGGAACTGGAAGAGCAGCAGATATCCCTGCCTTTAAAGCATATCTGTAACAGCACCGGCCTGTTGCTCCACCCGGCAATGCACCTTGATATGGTGAGGGCCGGTACCCTTTTGTACGGCCAGTTCCCCTACCAGGCTCCCCGCCGGGGCCTGGAATTAAAGAACCCCTGGCAGTTTAAAGCCCGTATTCTATTTATCCATGATGTGGCGGCCGGTACCCCCGTTGGCTATGGTGGCGATTATGTAGTCAAAAAGGCCACCCGCCTGGCCGTCATCCCGGTGGGTTATGCTGATGGCTTTGCCCTGACACCCGTCAGCCGTCCCAAAGATCTAAACGACCTGGCCCGCCACCTGGTGAAGACCATCCTGGCCTACCTGGGCCGCGGGGTCGGGGAAGGAACGGCAGTCACCATCGCCGGGCAGAGGGCGCCGGTGGTAGGCCGGGTGGGCATGCAGCTCTCCATGGTCGACGTGGGTCACCTGCCGGAGGTAAAAGTAGGTCAGGAAGTGCAGCTTGACCTCCGGCGGCCGACAGCCAGCGCCCGCCTGCCCCGGGTCTATTGCCGGGAGGGACAACCCTACCTGGTGCGCACAACCTCCGGGGAGATGGTGCCGGTACTTTCTTCTGCCGGCCAAAATTTAGCTCCTGGAGCAGGAATTTAGCGATTGATAGCTAAATATTATGATAGCGAAGTAAGAGCGAAGCGATGAAGAAAGGGGGGCTCTGGAACCGCCGGGATCGGAGGTGAGCTGGTCTGGCAGAAAAAAAGGTAATGGTAATTGACGACCAGCCGGGTGTACGCCGTTTAATTTGCGAAGCCTTGAAACAGGCCGGTTATAACTTATGTGTGGCCACTGAAGGCAGGGAGGCCCTCGAAAAAATTGCCAGCGAAGCGCCAGACCTGGTGATCCTGGATATAAAAATGCCAGGCATGAGCGGAGTAGAATTTTTAAAGGAGTTGCGCAGGCGTTCTTTTGTCACACCGGTGATAATCATAACGGCATATGACGAACTGGATCTGGTAGAACAGGCCAGCAAATACGACGCCCGGTATTTCCTGCAAAAACCCTTTGATATCCAGCAGCTATACAGGCTGGTGCGGGGGGCATTGCAGCCGGGATACTGCCAGGTCCAGGCAGTGGGACAGGTATAAAAGTAAAGCTGTTGTTACGGGACGCACGGGGCTCTGCTGCTGGCAGGGCCTTTTAAATTTGCCCTGGAGCAGGAATTTCCCCGGTTACGGCGAATATGGAGGGGTGAGGAGGATTAAAGATGCTCATACCCACGTTGAATGTTGTGGTTTTACGCTGTCCAACCTGTGGCCGCCTGGAGTTTCGCGGCCTTTCCCTCTTTAATTTCGCCGGGAGCCGGACGTGGCAGGCAGAGTGCAGCTGCGGCACCACCCTTTTAACCATCAGCAGGAAAAAGGGCAAGAACTTCTGGCTCCAGTATCACTGCGGCATGTGTGATTGCCTTCATATCAGCCACTATACCCGCCAGGAACTGTGGTCGCGGGAACTCCTGACCCTGACCTGTAAGGAGACAGAGCTGGAGGTCGGCTTTATTGGTCCCCGGGAAAAGGTGCAGCGGGCGGTGCAGCGCCATGACCGCACCCTGGCCGAAGTGGCCCAGGACCTTGGTTTCGACGATTATTTTGAGGAACCGGACGTCATGTACCAGCTGCTGTCCCTTATTTACCAGCTGGCCGAAGACGGTCGCGTCAGTTGCGGGTGCGGTAACGAAAATATTGAAATAGAAATTTTTCCCGGCCATTTGCAGCTCCGCTGCGAGGCCTGCCGGGCGGAAAAAAACCTGCCGGCCGGTACCATGGCCGACCTGGAGCGGGTAGAGAACTTACAGGAAATCCGCCTGCCCGGTCACCTGGTGAGTAAAAATGAAACCTCTGCCAAACAGCGTTATCGCCGCCGCCAGAAGTCGCCGGTATAATGAACGGAAGTTAGAGGCAGGATAAAACTGGCGTTGCCAGTTTTAACAGCAAATTCCATCTCCCACTTCCTTCCGCGCACAATCCAAATTTAAGGAGTTGATTCTATGCCTTTAGTTACCCTGGCCGAGGTTCTTAAAGAAGCCGACGCCAAGGGCTATGCCGTTGGGGCCTTTAACTGTAATAATATGGAAATTGTCCAGGCCATCATCAATGCTGCCGAGGCAGAAGGGGCGCCGGTTATCATCCAGGCCAGCCAGGGGGCGATTAAATATGCCGGCCTGGAGTACATAACGGCCCTGGTGCGGACGGCAGCCGCAGGGACCTCTGTCCCGGTAGTCCTGCATCTTGACCATGGCACCGACTTCAACCAGGTCCTGCGCTGCCTGCGGGCCGGTTTTACCTCGGTCATGATCGACGGTTCCAAATACCCTCTGGAAGAAAACATTGCCCTGACCAGGCGCGTTGTGGAGATTGCCCATGCCATGGGCGCTTCTGTCGAGGGGGAACTTGGTAGAATCGGCGGCACCGAGGACCACATCAGCGTGTCCGAACGCGAGGCGACCATGACCGATCCCGAAGAGGCCAGGCGCTTTGCCGCCGAGACGGGCGTCGATGCCCTGGCCATAGCCATCGGTACGGCCCACGGCCGTTACAAGGGCACGCCCAAACTGGATTTTGACCGCCTGGCAGCCATTGACCGCCTAGTGCCCACCCCTATAGTCCTTCACGGTTCTTCCGGCGTTCCCGATGCCGATATCCGCCGCGCCGTGGAGCTGGGCGTCCGCAAGATTAACATCGATACCGATATCCGTATCGCCTTTGTCGAAGCTACCCGCCAGGCCCTGGCAGCCAACCCTGACGAAATCGACCCCCGTAAAGTGCTGGGGCCGGCCCGGGAAGCTGCCACCGGCATTATCCGTCATAAAATGCAGGTCTTTGGCTGTGCCGGTCGCTTGCATATTTCTCCCCCGTGGTGAAAACCTATAGGTGAACACCCAAAGGAGGTGGAGAAAGATGGCGGGCATAAAATGCGGCGTGGAAGAGTGTCATTTCTGGGACAACATGGCCTGTACTGCCGATTCCATTGAAGTCAGGTCCAGCGGCGATCGTAAAGTAACCACTTCTGATGGGACGGCTTGCCATACCTTCCGCCCCAAAAAGAAATAACCTTAGCGGGCTTTAAAAAGAGCCCCGCGGCCCCCTGCCGCCGGGCTCTTATCCTTATCTATACTTTTTTCAGCCGCCAGCAGGATTCTGGCGTTGCGTGGTGAATGATTTATTAAGGTTTTGCCTTTCTTTTTTCTACCAGATAACTTTCGTTTTTTATATCCCTTCACCTATGAGTTTCCAACCTCTCACTTCCCACATCTTACATCCATTTTACGGAGGTGCCTTAAGAAGTGCGTATTTTCATCGACTCAGCCAATATTGAAGAGATTAAAGCAGCCAATGATCTGGGTATAATTTCAGGTGTAACCACCAATCCTTCCCTGATTGCCAGGGAAGGACGTAATTTCCGCCAGGTTGTGGAAGAGATTGCTGCCATTGTGGACGGCCCCATCAGCGCGGAAGTAATCAGCACGGAAGCCGGGGCTATGATAGCCGAAGCCCTGGAGCTGGCAGCCATCCACCCCAATATCGTCATCAAGATCCCCATGCTTGCCGAGGGTCTTAAGGCCGTCAAAGAACTGGCGGCTCAAGGTATTAAAACCAACGTTACCCTGGTCTTTTCCGCCAACCAGGCACTCCTCGCCGCCCTGGCCGGGGCAACCTATGTGAGTCCCTTTGTGGGGCGCCTGGATGATATCAACCATGACGGCATGCAGGTCATTGCCGATATTGTTCCCATTTATGCCCAGTACGGCCTGGAAACCCAGGTTATTGCCGCCAGTATCCGCCATCCCCTCCATGTGCTCCAGGCCGCCCGCCTGGGTGCTGATATCGCCACCGTTCCCTATAAAGTTATCATGCAGATGGTAAAGCACCCCCTGACTGATGCCGGCCTGGCCAGGTTTCTGGCCGACTGGGAGAAAGTAAAGGATAAGTAATTATGGAGGTTATTCACATTTGAATACTGCCGAGTTAGAAAGCAAGACCTTGGTTGAGCTCTACCGGATAGCCCGGGAGCTCAATTTAAGCGGCTATTACCGCCTGCGCAAAAAAGAGCTGGTCTTTGAAATTGCCAAGGCCCTGGCCCAGAAGGAACAGCAGGAACAGGAAAAGGAGGAGCAACTGCAGGCCCAGGGCATCCTGGAAATCCTCCCGGATGGCTACGGCTTCTTACGCCCCTTCGGCTACATACCCAGCGGCGATGATATTTATATCTCCCCTTCCCAGATCCGCCGTTTTGACCTGCGCACGGGAGACAAGGTAGCCGGCCTGGTCCGCCCTCCCAAGGATAACGAGCGCTTTTTCGCCCTGCTGCGGGTGGAGAAGGTCAACGGGGAAAACCCGGAGACATCGCCGGAACGCCTGCACTTTGATGCCCTGACGCCCATTTACCCTTACGAACGTTATACCCTGGAGACGGATAACGGCGACCCCTCCACCCGGATTATCGACCTGATTGCTCCCCTGGGTAAAGGCCAGCGGGCCCTGATCGTTTCCCCTCCCAAGGCCGGCAAGACCGTGCTGCTGAAAAAAATCGCCAACGCCATCACTACCAACTATCCCGACGTTGAACTGATAATCTTATTAATCGACGAACGGCCCGAAGAAGTCACCGACATTGAACGCTCGGTGCGGGGTGAGGTGGTCAGCTCCACCTTTGACGAGCTGCCGGACAACCACGTCAAGGTGGCCGATATGGTCCTGGAACGGGCCAAACGCCTGGTGGAGCATAAAAAAGACGTCGTCGTCCTCCTGGACAGCATCACCCGCCTGGCCCGGGCCCACAACCTGGTCGTCCCTCCCAGCGGCCGCACCCTTTCCGGCGGCGTTGATCCCAGCGCCCTCTATAAACCCAAACGCTTTTTCGGTGCTGCCCGCAAGGTGGAAGAAGGGGGGAGTCTGACCATTGTGGCGACGGCCCTGATTGAAACCGGCAGCCGCATGGATGAAGTTATCTTTGAAGAATTTAAAGGAACGGGCAATATGGAACTCATCCTGGACCGGAAACTGGCCGAACGCCGCATTTTCCCGGCCATTGACGTCAAGCGCTCCGGTACGAGGCGGGAAGAATTGTTATTAAGCTCTGAGGAGCTGGAGCTGGTCTGGCATTTCCGGCGGGTAACCAGCGGCATGGGTCCGGTAGAAGTAGCCGAGGTGTTAATTGACTCCATGCAAAAGACCAAAAGCAACAAGGATCTCCTGCGCGCCCTGCCGGCCTTATTCCCCCGGGAGCATTAGTGAGGCTAGCAACTCCGTTAGCAAAATGCTAAAAATAGTATAAGGCCGGGTTTTGTTTGGAGCGAGCGAAAACAAAACCAGCAAAATAGACAGTTGGCAATTGCAAGACTAACCCCGTCCAGAACGGGGTATATTTTTGTTTACGTATGGCTAAAATAAAGGCTAAATGGGAAAAAAGGCAACTAATGCCAGAATGGCAAAGGATAGGAGTGAAAAAATGCTGTACAAAAAGATGGCGGTAAGTCTGGCCCTGGGGTTGGCCCTGCTCGTTAACAGCCTTTTTGCCTTCCCGGCGCAAGCGGCCGTCATCGAGGATTTGCAGCAGGTGGCGACCGTCCTCGCGCCGGCAACCTACCAGGAACTGGCTGCCCGGGTCAATAACTATACCCGCATCTACCGGGTAGAAGAAGGCGACACCCTGGAGCGTATTGCCCGCCGCTACCAGGCTGACCCCGAGCTGGTGGCGGTGATGAATTACCTGGAACCTGATGCCGTCCTGACACCGGGCCAGTTCTTGGTGCTGCCCCACGAAGAAGAGCGGAGCTATACGGTAGCTGCCGGGGACACCCTCTGGGATATTGCGCGGCGTTTTGGCACCAGCGTGGAAAGCCTGGCCGCTGCCAACGGTATTGTCGATGCCAGGCGGCTGCGGATTGGTATGGTTCTGACTATCCCCGGTTCGCCACGCGGGGTACCGGTCACCAGGGTAGAGCCTCTACCTGCTTCCCGTAGCTTAAGGCCGGTTTCCTTTCTCTGGCCCCTCATCGGCGCCATTACATCCGGCTTTGGCTGGCGGGATAATGAGTTCCACCACGGCCTGGATATTGCCGGCAAGGTGGGGGATTACATCCAGGCCGCCTGGTCCGGGGTGGTAACTTTTTCCGGCTGGGGTAACGGTATCTATGGTAACATGGTTAAACTCGACCATGGCAATGGGCTGGAGACTGTTTATGCCCATAACTCCCGCAATCTGGTCAAGGTGGGTGAGTACGTCCGGGCCGGTGAGCCCATTGCCGAAGTGGGCGGTACGGGCAATGCCACCGGTCCCCACGTTCATTTTGAAATCCGGGAAAAGGGCAAGGCCATCAACCCCGAACGATTCTTAAAGAGGTAAAAAGGGCCGGTACGCCGGCCTTTTTTTGATGGTAAGGGGATTTGCCCCCCGCCAATTTTTTTCTTTGCACTGGCGGCCCTTTCATGTTATACTGATATGAGTTTGATTTTCCCGCGGAGGTGAAGATGGCGTGAAACCCGATATTCATCCCAATTACGACAAAGCCCGGATTATCTGTGCCTGCGGTAATGTCATTGAGACACGTTCCACCAAAAAAGAGATCCGGGTAGAGATATGCTCTCAGTGCCATCCCTTTTACACCGGTACCCGGCAAAGGGTAGTCGAGCGTGGCGGGCGGATTGAGCGTTTCCGGCAAAAATATGGTCGCTAGGGCAAAAAGGCGGAGCCGCAGGCTCTGCTTTTTCCTATTGCCGGCGGCCCCCGAGGTGCAATACGGCGGCCAGGCCGTCATTGAGGGCGTGATGATGCGGGGGCCACACAAAACGGCAGTAGCCATCCGTAAAGCCAGCGGCGAGATCCTGGTCGAGGCCGAACCCAACAGTTCCATCACTGCCCGTTACCCTGTTTTAAAACTACCCCTGCTCCGCGGCGTTGTGGCCTTATTTGAGTCTTTAATCCTGGGTATCCGGTATCTAACCTTTTCGGCCAACCAGGCTATGGAGGGAGAAGAAGAGGAGTTAAGCACCAGGGACCTGGTCCTGACGGTAGCCATTGCCCTGGCGGCGGCCGTGGGTTTCTTTGTCCTCCTCCCGGCCGGGGCGGCCCTGCTCCTCCATAACCATTTATCTATCTTCTGGCAGAATGTAGTCGAGGGGCTGCTCAGGATGCTCCTCTTTTTAGGCTACGTGGCGGCCATTGGCCGGGTCAAAGACGTCCAGCGCGTCTTCCAGTACCACGGGGCCGAGCATAAAGTAATTAATGCCCTGGAGGCAGGGGAAGATTTAAGGGTGGAAACGGTGCGGCCCTATTCGACCCTGCACCCCCGGTGCGGTACCAGCTTCCTCCTGCTGGTCCTGGTATTAACCATCGTCTTTTTTTCCATCGTTGGCCGGGGTGGGATTACCTGGCGCCTGGCCTCCCGCCTGGTATTGCTGCCGGTAGTAGCTGGCCTGGCCTATGAACTGCTCAAATTCACCGGCCGTCATTTAAACGTACCCTGGGTCCGGGCCATAGCTGCCCCGGGCCTGTGGCTGCAAAAGCTTACTACACGGGAGCCCGACGACGGCATGCTGGAGGTAGCCCTGGCCGCCCTGGAAGCGGCGCGGGAGGAAGAAGCGAGGTGATGCCTTATGCTGGAGAAGCTGGAACAGCTCGAAGCTAAATATGAAGAACTGGGCCGGCTCATGGGCGACCCGGCAGTAATCGCCGACCCGGAGCAATTGCAGAAGCATGCCCGGGCCCACGCAGCCCTGGAAGAAATAGTTACGACCTTTCGCCAGTATCGCCGGGTCATGTCCGACCTGGAAGAAAGCCGGGCCATGTTGGAAGAAGAAAAGGATCCCGAGTTCCGCGACTTCCTAACAAATGAAATAAAACGCCTGGAAGAGGAAAGGGAGAACTTGGAACGGCAGTTAAAGATCCTGCTCCTGCCCAAAGATCCCAACGACGAAAAGAATATCATCATGGAGATCCGGGCCGGAGCCGGGGGTGATGAAGCGGCCCTTTTTGCCGGCGACCTTTTTCGCATGTACCAGCGCTATGCGGAAAAAAACCGCTGGCGGACGGAGATTATCAGCTCCCATCCCACGGAACTGGGGGGCTTCAAGGAAATTATTTTCCTGATTGAAGGCCAGGGAGTTTACAGCCGCCTGAAGTTTGAAAGCGGCGTCCACCGGGTGCAGCGCATCCCCACCACCGAGTCCGGGGGACGGATTCATACCTCCACAGCTACCGTAGCCGTCCTGCCCGAGGCGGAAGAAGTAGATGTGGAGATTAACCCCGAGGACCTGCGGATTGACATCTTTTGTTCCAGCGGGCCCGGGGGCCAGTCAGTCAACACCACCTACTCGGCGGTACGGATTACCCACCTGCCGACGGGCCTGGTGGTATCCTGCCAGGACGAGAAGTCGCAGCTGAAGAACAAGGAGAAGGCGCTGAAGGTCCTGCGGGCTCGCCTCCTGGATATGGCCCGGGCCGAGCAGGAGGGGGAGCTGGCGGCCGAACGGCGTTCCCAGGTGGGTAGCGGCGACCGCAGCGAGCGGATCCGCACCTACAATTTTCCCCAGAACCGGGTAACCGACCACCGGATCGGCCTGACCCTGCACCACCTGGATGCTATCCTGGATGGCGAACTGGACGAAATCATCGATGCCCTGGTGACCAGTGACCAGGCCGAGCGTTTAAAGAATATGGAGGCTTAAGGCGTTGGGATTGACCCTCCAGGAAGCCTTAAAAGAAGCAACCCGGAAACTCGCGGCGGCAGGGCTCCCCCGGCCCCGCCTGGAGGCGGAAGTCCTCCTGGCCTGGGCCGGCCGGTATACCCGCCCTGAGCTCCTGGCCCGGCTGGAGGAGGAACTGGAGCCTGCCGCTGCGGCCAGGTTCTGGCCGGCCGTGGAGCGCCGGGTGGCCGGGTACCCCCTCCAGTACCTTACCGGCCGCCAGGAATTCATGTCCCTGGAGTTTAAAGTTACCCCGGCGGTTTTAATCCCCCGCCAGGACACGGAAGTGGTGGTGGAAGCCGTCTTAAAGCGCCTCGAGCCTGACGGGAGCTATGTCATTGCCGATTGCGGCACGGGTAGCGGGGCCATAGCTTTAAGCCTGGCCTACTACCTGCCCAACGCCAAAGTTTACGCCACTGACATAAGCCCGGCAGCCCTGGAAGTAGCCCGGCAGAATGCCCGTGCTTTAGGCCTGGCAGGCCGGGTTACTTTCCTGCAGGGCGATTTTTTGGCGCCCCTTAAGGGTTTAAAGTTAGATGCCCTGGTGGCCAACCCTCCCTACATACCTGCGGCCGAACTGGACAGGTTGCCGCCGGAGGTCCGGGCCGAGCCGCGCCTGGCCCTGGACGGCGGCCCCGACGGTTTGCGCGCCTACCGGGTCCTGTTACCCGGGGCACCGGAAGTTTTAAAGGTAGGGGGGCTCCTGGCCCTGGAAATCGGGTATAATCAAGGCAGGGCCGTCCGGGACCTGGCAGCGGCCGCCGGGGCTTACCGGGATATGGCGGTGTTACCCGATTATGGCGGCCGCGATCGTTGTTTCCTGGCCTATCGCCGGGAAGAATAATAACAGGGATAAATACATAGAGGTGAAATGGGTGGCTGTGGGTAAACGGACGAAGTACTTAAAAATAGATCCCCTGGTACCGGAACTCCATAAAATTCGCCTGGCGGCCCGGATCCTTAACCGGGGCGGGGTGGTGGCCTTCCCCACGGAAACGGTCTACGGCCTGGGGGCCAATGCCCTGGATGGCCGGGCGGTGCGGCGCATCTTTCGCGCCAAGGGACGGCCGGCCGACAATCCCCTGATTGTCCATATTGCCAGTTTCCGGGATGTCCAGGACCTGGTGGCCTACCTGCCGCCCCGGGCGACCCTGCTCATGCAGCGCTTCTGGCCCGGGCCCCTGACCCTGGTCCTGCCGCGGGGCGACCTGATCCCGGATATCGTGACCGCCGGCCTGGATACGGTAGGCATCCGCATGCCTGCCCACCCGGTGGCCCAGGCCCTCATCCGGGTCGCCCGCCTGCCCATAGCAGCTCCCAGCGCCAATATCTCCGGCCGCCCCAGCCCTACCACCGGCCAGCACGTCCTGAAAGACCTGCGGGGCAAGATTGATGCCGTCGTCGATGGCGGGCCGGCTACCGTGGGGGTAGAATCAACGGTCCTGGACCTGACAACCCCGGTGCCCACCATTTTAAGACCGGGGGGAGTGACCTATGAAGATCTGAAAGCTGTCCTCGGCGAAGTAGCTATTGACCCGGCCGTCCGCGGCAGCCAGGTGGCGCAGCCGCGGGCGCCGGGGATGAAGTATAAACACTATGCCCCGCGGGGTGAAGTTTATCTCATTACCGGCGAACTGGACCGGGTGACGGCTAAAATCCGGGCCCTGGTGGCAGCCTGGCAGCAAAGGGGATGCCGGGTGGCCGTCCTGGCGACCAGGGAAACGGCCGCGGCTTACCAGCAGGAGCCCCGGCCCGATTACCTGGAGGTCCTGGGCAGCCGCTCCCAGCCGGCTACCATTGCCGCCAATCTTTTTAGTGCGCTGCGCAACTGTGACCGCCACCGGGCCGACATCATCCTGGCCGAAACCATAGCCGAAGAAGGCCTGGGCCTGGCCATCATGAACCGCCTGCGCAAGTCAGCAGCCAACCGCATCATCCATGCTTAAGATGGAGGCATTGACATGGAACCGTTAGGTCTCATCCTGGTAGCCATGGCCCTGGGGACCGATGCCTTTTCCCTGGCTACCGGCCTGGCCCTGGGGGGCCTCCGGGGCCGGCAGGCCCTGCTTTTTGCCGGCACCGTGGGTATTTTTCATATCATTATGCCACTGACGGGCCTCTACCTGGGCCTGTTGCTGGGCCGGCTCCTGGGGAAACTAGCGGCCATTATCGGCGCCCTGGTCCTGGCCGGCATGGGGGGGTTGATGCTCTGGGAGGCCCTCGCGACCCGGAGGGAAAGCGGTGGCCTGGCCGGGCAGGTGCTGCGGGCCGTACCAGGCCAGGGAGGCGGGATCGGCGGCCTGATGGCCATCCTGCTCATGGCCGGGAGCGTCAGCCTGGACGCCCTCAGCGTCGGTTTTGGCCTCGGTGCCATCAGCGTCAATGTCCCCCTGACGGTCCTGACCATGGGTTTTATTGCCGGGACCATGACGGTCCTGGGACTCTTGGCCGGCCGGCGCCTGGGCGCCTACCTGGGCAACAGGGCCGAGGTTATCGGCGGCTTAATTCTGGTCGGTATCGGGTTAAAAATGTTGATGGGGGTATAGGATATGCCCGGTATTCTTTTTGTCTGTACCGGTAACACCTGCCGCAGCAGCATGGCGGCGGCCATTGCCTCCCATATAAAGGAAGAGCGGGGCTTAGATATTGAAATTGCCTCGGCCGGCCTGGCAGCCAGGGAAGGGGACCCGGCAACACCGCAAGCCATCCAGGCGGTGGCGGCCATGGGAATTGATCTCCAGGACCACCGCGCCCGGCAGGTTACAGGCGCCCTGGTAGATGATGCCGGCCTGATTTTAACCATGACCAGGTCCCACAAGGAATATCTCCTGCAGCTTTACCCGGACGCCAGGGGAAAAACCTTTACCCTCAAAGAGTATGTCCGGGATGGGAAAGAAAAGCCCTCGCCAGGGGAGCCCCGGGAAGAGACGGGTGCAAGAGCGGCTGCCGGAAGGCCGCCTGTTGATGACGATATTCCCGATCCCTTTGGCCGGCCCCTGGAAGTATACCAGGCTACTGCCAGGGAACTGGCCGAACTTGTTGGACAGGCCCTGGAGAAATATGCACAAGACACCCATGCCGCTAATCCGGCACCATCAGAAGGATGAAAATAACGGGCTGGCATTTGTTTGGAGCGAGCAAAAACAATGCCAGCCTGGAGCGAAGTTATTTTCAGGGTAGAAAAAAATAGGTTTGGTAACTTGAGCAGGAATTAACGTTAACACGGCGAATAATTAAGTAGTATTTAATCTTTACACTAAGAGGTGCAGTGAGATTGCGCATCGCTTTGGGTAGTGATCACGGCGGTTTTCATCTTAAGGCAGCAATTAAGGAGTACCTGGACCGGCAGGGCATTGCCAACCATGACTTCGGCACCTATAGTGCTGAGGCAGTAGACTATCCTGACTATGCCCGGGAGGTAGCCGAAGCTGTGGCCAGCGGCGCCTACGACCGGGGTATCCTCTGCTGCGGCACGGGGATAGGCGTCTGCATAGCAGCCAATAAAGTCCCGGGTATCCGCGCCGCCCTTTGCCACGATACCTTTTCTGCCCGGGCGGCGCGGGAACATAATGACGCTAATATCCTGACCCTGGGAGAGCGGGTCATCGGCCCCGGCCTGGCCCTGGAAATTGTCGCCACCTGGCTGGCGGCCGAATTTAGCGGCGGCCGCCATGCCCGCCGGGTGGCCAAAATTAGCGCTATAGAGGCCAGTTACCGCCAGAAGGAAAAAAATAGGGCGGGCAGGGAGGACGCATAGAATGGTCGACTTAAGCACCATCACGGCGGCAGTTAAAGCAGCTGCTACCGAGCTTATTGAAGCTGCCGCTCTAAAGCCCGGCCAGATCCTAGTGGCCGGCTGCAGTACCAGCGAGATCACGGGCCAGAAAATTGGCACGGCCTCTTCCCTGGAAGTAGGCCAGGCCGTGGTAGAAGGCCTGCTCCAGGCCACCAGTGCCGCCCAGGTATACCTGGCGGCCCAGTGTTGCGAACATTTAAACAGGGCCCTGGTCATCGAGGCAGGTGCCGCCAGGCTTTACGACCTGCCGGTGGTAACAGTCGTCCCGGCGCTAAAGGCCGGCGGTTCCCTGGCTACGGCGGCTTTTTCCGCCCTGCACCGGCCGGTGGTGGTCGCCGGGCTCCAGGCCCATGCCGGACTGGACATCGGCGCCACCCTCATCGGCATGCACCTGCGGCCGGTAGCCGTCCCCGTCCGACTGCAGGTCAAAACCATCGGCAGCGCCCCCGTCACGGCGGCCCGGACGCGACCCCCCCTGATTGGTGGTGAACGGGCTGTATACGTATTTCAGCGGCAGCAAGATTGAAGGCAGGAGAAATAACCGGCTGCTGCAGCTTGAGGCGAGATAAGGATGAGGAGCCAGAACCAGGAAGTTAGAAGCTGGTAGAGGAAGAGTTTCCAGCAGCAAAAACAGGAGGGGAATTTAATGAACTTAGAAACCGTAGCTCGAGTGGACCCGGAACTGGTCGAGGCCGTCAAAGGCGAGTTGCAACGCCAGCGCACCCACCTGGAACTCATCGCCTCGGAGAACTTCGTCAGCCGGGCCGTCATGGAAGCCTACAGCTCGGTACTGACCAATAAATACGCCGAAGGATATCCGGGCAAACGCTATTACGGCGGCTGCGAGTGGGTCGATGTGGTCGAAAACCTGGCCCGGGAGCGGGCCAAAGCCCTCTTCGGCGCCGACCATGCCAACGTCCAGCCTCATTCCGGCAGCCAGGCCAATACCGCCGTCTATCTCGCCGTCCTTAACCCCGGCGATAAAGCCCTGGGGATGAACCTGGCCCACGGCGGTCACCTGACCCACGGCAGCCCGGTCAGCCTCTCCGGCCGGTATTATAGTTTTTCCTTTTACGGCGTCAACCCCGATACCGGCCGGATTGATTACGATGAAGTGGCCCGGATAGCCCGGGAAGTAAGGCCCAAGCTAATTGTCGCCGGGGCCAGCGCATACCCGCGGGTCATCGATTTTGCCCGCTTCCGGGAGATAGCCGACGAAGTCGGCGCCCTTCTCATGGTGGACATGGCCCACATCGCCGGCCTGGTGGCCGCCGGCATCCACCCCAGCCCCGTACCCTACGCCCATTTTGTGACCACTACCACCCATAAGACCATGCGGGGGCCGCGGGGAGGTATTATTTTTACCACCAGGGAATTCGCCAGGGAAATCGACAAGGCGGTCTTTCCCGGCATCCAGGGCGGGCCCCTGATGCACGTCATTGCCGCCAAGGCGGTGGCCTTGAAGGAAGCCATGCAACCGGAATTCAAGCGTTACCAGGAGAGAATTGTCACCAACGCCCGTACCCTGGCCGAAGCCCTGATTGGTTACGGTTTCCACCTGGTATCCGGCGGTACCGATAACCACCTCATCCTGGTGGACCTGCGCAATAAAGGCCTTACCGGTCGCGACGCCGAGGATATTTTAGGTTCCGTCCAGATCACCGTCAATAAAAACGCTATCCCCTTTGACCCGGAGAAGCCCAGCGTAACCAGCGGCATCCGCCTGGGCACAGCCGCCCTGACCTCCAGGGGTATGGACGCCGACGCCATGCGGATGGTAGCCCGGGCCATAGATCTCGCCCTCTCCTACGGCCCTGATGAAAAGAAACTGGATGCAGCCCGGGGCATTGTCGCCGAGCTCTGCCAGGCCTACCCCCTGTACCCGGAGCTTGGTTGAAATTAAAAAGCCCGCCTGGAGGTTAAAAACTCCGGGGCGGGCTTTAAAAAAGTCTGGCCGTCAAGGACAAATTATGCTAAAATAAGGCAGGATACGCGCAATTTAATTTTTTAAGTTTTGGCGGGAACTACCCGCTAAAATTTTGCTGTTATTTTACTCCACAGGTGAGTTTTATGCGTAAAGGCTGGGACGACTACTTCCTGGATATCGCCTTCCAGGTGGCCGGCCGGAGCACCTGCAACCGGCGGGCCGTCGGCGCCCTGGTAGTTAAGGACAAGCGCATTAAGGGTACCGGTTACAACGGCGCCCCCCACGGCCTGCCCCACTGCCTGGATGCCGGCTGCCTCATGGAAGGAGAGCACTGCCAGCGGACCATCCACGCCGAAATCAACGCCCTCCTGGAGTGTTCACCGGAAGAACGGGCCGGGGCGACCATGTACGTTACCGATTACCCCTGCGAGAGGTGTGCCCTGACCATTATCCAGGCCGGGATTAAAAGGCTCGTCTATGCCCGGCCCTACCCGGTCGCCCGCGACTGGCTGCGGGAAGCCGGGATCGAAATCGTCCACCTGCCCCGGTAAAGCGGCAATATCCTGCTGGAGGGAAAAAATTTGCAGCAAAAGATTATTGCCTTACCCAAACTCGACAACCTGACACCAACTATGGAGTCTACCGCCTTAAAGCTCATGGAAGAAGCCGGGGAACTGGCCCAGGCCATCGGCAAGCTCCGGGGTTTAAGCGGCGAGGAGGTCCAGGTGGACCATAACGCCGTCCTGGCGGCCATTACCCGCGAGTTGCTGGACGTGGCCCAGACGGCCGTTTCCCTCATGTTTGTCCTGGAAGACCAGTACGGCGTCGACATCCAGCAGGCCCTGGAGGAGCATATCAATAAACTCAGGGCGAAAAGGTATTTGAAATAAGAGGAGTTTTTCCATGCCGCCCTTAAAGGTACTCACCGTCTTTGGCACCCGTCCCGAGGCCATCAAAATGGCCCCGGTAGTAAAAGAACTAAACCGTTACCCGGAAGAATTCACCTGCCAGGTGGCCGTCACGGCCCAGCACCGGGAAATGCTGGACCAGGTCCTCCACCTCTTCCAGATCCAGCCCGACTATGACCTGGATATCATGCGGCCCCGCCAGACCCTGGAAGAAGTGACCACCAGGGCTTTAAATGGCCTGGCCGGGGTTTTAAAAACCTCCCGGCCGGACGTGGTCCTGGTTCACGGGGACACCACCACCACCTTCGTAGCGGCCCTGGCCGCCTTTTACCAGCAAATTTCCGTCGGTCATGTCGAGGCGGGCTTAAGGACGGGGGACCGCTACGCCCCCTTCCCGGAGGAGATGAACCGCCGCCTGGCCGGGGCCCTGGCCGACATTCATTTTGCCCCCACAGCCACTGCCCGGGATAACCTGTTGCGGGAAGGCATACCGGCGGAGCATATCTACGTCACCGGCAATACCGTTATTGATGCCTTAAAGGCTACCGTTCGCCCCGGCTACTGCTTTAGCGATCCCCGCCTGCAGGAGCTGGATTTTCAAAAGTGGCGGGTTATCCTGGTAACGGCCCACCGCCGGGAAAACTGGGGCGAACCCATGCGGGAAATATTCACGGCCCTGCGGGACCTGGTAAAGCGCTATGAGGATACAGTCGTCGTTTTCCCCGTCCATTACAACCCCCGGGTGCGGGAGCTGGCCGGGGAAATCCTCGGTAACCGGGAGCGTATTTACTTAATTGAACCCCTTGATTATGAGCCCTTTGTCAACCTCATGGCCCGTTCCTACCTGGTGTTGACGGATTCCGGCGGCCTCCAGGAAGAAGCGCCGGCCCTGGGTAAACCCGTGCTGGTCCTGCGGGAAGTCACCGAACGGCCGGAAGCCGTTGCTGCCGGTACCGTGCGCCTGGTGGGCACGGGCTACCAGGAGATCCTGGCAGCGGCCGGCGAACTCCTGGAAGACCGTGAGATTTACCTGCGGATGGCCCACGCCGTTAACCCTTATGGTGATGGCCAGGCCTCGCGGCGTATCCGGGGCGCCCTGCGCCATTATTTTGGCCTGACAATTGCCAGGCCACAGGAATTTACGCCCGCATAAAGTTTCCCTATGTGTTGGATTAAAAAATAAACATTTTTGCGGCAGGAATTTCATTAACAAAAGAGAATACTTTATAGCACTGGCAGGGTATAAAAATTTCCTCCAGGCACAATTTAACATCAATGGTAGCTAAAAAGCGTCATTTCTGGGATTACGCCAGGTATGCCAATATGGCCTTTTCCTTTGGGGTTACCATGATTGCCGGCATTCTCCTCGGCCTTTACGGTGGGGGATGGCTGGACCGGCGGTTGGGCACGTCGCCCCTTTTCATGCTGGCCGGCGTCCTCCTGGGGGTAGGGGTGGGTTTTCGCAGTGTCTTAAGCGAATTGCGTGTCCTGGAAAAGGAAGCACCAAAGATTAAAACCGATGCTCAAGATAAAACTCACCCGGACTGAAAAAGGGATGCTGGCCATGGCTGCCCTGGGAGCAGTAGCCGGCCTGAGCGGCGGTTATTACTCCTTTGTTGCCGGCCTGGGGTTTGCTTTGCCTGTTTCCCTGTTGTTACTCCGCTGGCAGGTGGCAGCAGTCGATAACCTGGACAACCTGCCGCCCCAGAAGGCCTTTAATCGTTTCTTCGGGCGTTCCCTCATGCGGTCGGGTCTGTCCCTGGCCCTTCTGGGCCTGGCCCTGGCCGGGGGAATAGAGTTTCTTTTTGGCGTGCTGGCAGGGCTGGTGCTCCAGGTCCTGGCCTATATGGGCAAGGCCATTCTCATTATCCTGGGAAAGGAGGGATAGAACAGTGGGACTGCAAGCCCTGGGCGAGATAATGGCCCATGTCCGGCCCCATGAAGTATTTTACCTGGGGCCCATCCCGGTCTACTCCACGGTGGTCAATACGTGGATTATCATGGCCCTCCTGGTCCTGGGGGTTTTCCTGGCTACCCGGAAATTAAACTTTATCCCCCGTGGTATCCAGCACATCTTTGAGATGCTACTGGAATTTTTCTACGGCCTCCTGGAGGAAACCATGGGCAAGGAAGGCCGGCGCTACCTGCCCCTGGTAGCCACCCTGTTTATTTTTATCCTTAGCCTTAATCTATCCTGGTTTATCCCCGGGATGAAGCCCCCGACCATGGACCTCTCCACCACGGCGGCCTTTGCCGTGGCGACCATCATCCTGGTCCAGCTTATCGGCATCCGGAAAAGGGGCCTGGTGGGCTACATCAAGCACTTTTTCCAGCCGGCACCCTTTCTCTTTCCCCTGAATGTAATTGAGGAACTGGTCAAGCCTGTTTCCCTGTCCCTGCGTCTATTCGGCAATATGTTCGGGGAAGAGATGGTGGTGACTATCTTGTTTATTATGCTACCCTTTTTATTACCGACGCCCATTATGATCCTGGGCGTCCTCATGGGCTTGATCCAGGCCTTTGTTTTTACCCTGCTGACAGTTACTTATATTGCCAATTTTATTCATGGGCATTAAATTATTTTTTAATAACTTAAAGGAGGATCTACATGACAGCACTAGGTTTTATCGGCGTCGGCCTGGCCATAGGCCTGGCAGCACTGGGTTCGGCCCTTGGCCAGGGTAATGCTTCCCGCGGAGCAATGGAAGGTATAGCCCGTCAGCCTGAGGCC
Organism: Moorella mulderi DSM 14980; assembly: GCF_001594015.1. Taxonomy (GTDB): domain Bacteria; phylum Bacillota; class DSM-521; order Neomoorellales; family Neomoorellaceae; genus Neomoorella; species Neomoorella mulderi. The sequence continues at coordinate 323,913 of NZ_LTBC01000001.1, read as the reverse complement.
AGCGGCGACATCCGCACCACCCTGCTCCTGGCCCTGGCCTTTATGGAGGCGCTGACGCTCTTTTCCTTCGTTATTGCCATCCTCATGTGGACCAAGCTTTAAAATGAAGCGGGCGGGTAAGGCGGGCCAAACCGTCTTATTCGCCCCTGTCCTGCTTTCAGGAACAACGAAAGGGGGGTGGCTACGTGCAGGGCATCTTTCAGGCCCTGAATTTCAGCGGTTGGACCTTTTTGTTTCAGGTCATCAACCTCCTGGTAGTCATGGGGGTTCTTTATATTCTCCTTTATAAACCCCTGGGCAAGATCCTGGCCGACCGCGAGGCCAAAATTGAGGGCAATTTAAAGGACGCGGCGGCGGCCAAAGAGAAGGCAGAGCAAATGCTGACTGAATACCAGCAGCAACTCCAGGGTGCCCGCCAGGAAGCCCAGGCAATACTAGACCGGGCCAACAGGATGGCCGAAGAAACCCGGGCGGAGATAGTTGCCAGGGCTAAAGAAGAAGCCAGCCGGGCTCTGGAACAGGCCCGGGCCGAGATTGAAGGCGAAAAGAGCAAAGCCCTGGCTGCCATTCGCAGTGAGGCAGCTACCCTGGCCGTCCTGGCGGCCGGCAAAGTTTTAGAGCGCACCTTAACGCCTGACGACCAGGAACGCCTGGCCCGGGAAGCGCTGGCCGAGGTGGAGCGGTTGCAATGAGCAGTCAGACTATCGCCAGGCGTTATGCCCGCGCCCTCTTTGAAATTGCCCGGCAGAAAGGCGACACGGAAGGCTTTGCCGCCGTCCTGGAAGCAGCCGGCCGGGCCCTGGCAGAGAATCCCGAACTGCGCCGGGTCCTTTATCACCAGCTCATTCCCGTCCGGGAGAAGCAAAGGATAATGGACACCCTCTTCCCGGACGTCGAACCATTATTAAAGAACTTTTTCCACCTGGTCCTGGCCAAAGGCCGGGAGCGGGCCCTGCCGGAGATAGCGGCCCAATTCCGGCGCCTGGTTGACCGGGAAAACAGGGTGCTGCCGGTGGAAGTGCAGGCAGCAGCACCTCTTTCCGAGGAGGTAACCGCCGCTTTGAAAGAAAGGCTGGCCCGGATAACGGGACAAAACGTCCGCCTGCAAACCAGAGTGGATCCGTCCCTCCTGGGCGGGATGGTCATCCGCCTGGGGGACAGGGTCCTGGACGCCAGCCTGAAGAAAAAGCTGGAACTTTTGGGCGAGCACTTGAAGGGCGCGTGAGCAGAAAGAGCAAAGGGGTGAAAAGCAGTCTTGAGCATCCGGCCCGATGAGATAACCAGTATTCTGAAGAACCAGATCGAACAGTACCAGCTGGAAGTAGAAGTGGCCGATACGGGCATCATCACCCAGGTGGGTGACGGCATCGCCCGCATCTACGGCCTGGAGCGGGCCATGGCCGGCGAGTTGCTGGAGTTTCCCGGCAATGTTTACGGCATGGTCCTGAACCTGGAGGAAGACAACGTCGGCGCCGTGGTCCTGGGCCCCTACACCCACATCAAAGAAGGGGACCAGGTCAAGCGCACCGGCCGCATCGTCGAGGTCCCGGTAGGGGAAGCCTTGATCGGCCGGGTAGTCAACGCCATGGGCCAGCCCATTGACGGCAAGGGTCCCATCAAGACGGAAAAGTTCCGGCCGGTGGAATCGCCGGCGCCGGGCGTTGTTTACCGCCAGCCGGTGAATACCCCCCTCCAGACGGGCTTGAAAGCCATAGATTCCATGATCCCCATCGGACGCGGCCAGCGGGAATTGATTATCGGCGACCGCCAGACGGGCAAGACGGCCATCGCCGTGGATACCATCATCAATCAAAAAGGGCAAAATGTTATCTGCATCTATGTGGCCATAGGCCAGAAGGCTTCCACCGTGGCGGGCGTTGTCCACCGCCTGGAGGAGGCCGGGGCCATGGATTATACCATTGTCGTCTCGGCCACGGCCAGCGAGCCGGCGCCCATGCTCTACATTGCCCCATATGCCGGCTGCGCCATGGGCGAGTATTTCATGTACGAGCAGCACCGGGACGTCCTCTGCATTTATGACGACCTGTCCAAGCACGCTGCCGCCTACCGTGAACTCTCCCTGCTACTCAGGCGGCCGCCGGGACGGGAGGCCTACCCGGGCGACGTCTTCTACCTCCATTCCCGCCTGCTGGAACGGGCGGCCCGCCTGAATGACGCCCTGGGGGGCGGGTCCCTGACGGCCCTGCCCGTCATTGAGACCCAGGCGGGGGACGTGTCGGCCTATATCCCCACCAACGTCATTTCCATCACCGACGGCCAGATCTACCTGGAGTCCGACCTTTTCTACGCCGGCCAGCGCCCGGCCGTCAACGTGGGCCTATCGGTATCCCGGGTGGGTGGTGCGGCCCAGATCAAAGCCATGAAACAGGTGGCCGGCCGCCTGCGCCTGGACCTGGCCCAGTACCGCGAGCTGGCGGCTTTCGCCCAGTTTGGCTCCGACCTGGATAAGACCACCCAGGCACGCCTGGCCCGGGGTGAGCGCATGATGGAGATTTTAAAGCAGGACCAGTACCAGCCCATGCCGGTGGAAGAGCAGGTAGCGGTCCTCTATGCGGCCGTTAACGGCTTCCTTGATGACCTGCCGGTAGAAAGGGTGCGGCCCTTTGAAAGGGAATTCTTACGCTTCCTGCACAGCGTGCACCCGGAGATTCTCGACGGCATCCGGGAGAAACGCCAGCTGGACGACACTCTCCAGGAACAGCTTAAGAAGAGCATCGAAGAATTCAAGAGCAGCTTTACCGCTGCCGGGAAAGCATAAGGTGGTGAGCCGGTATGCCCAACATGCGTGACCTGAAGCGCCGCATCCGCAGTATCAGGAGTACCCAGCATATTACCCGGGCCATGAAAATGGTGGCGGCAGCCAAACTGCGCAAGGCCCAGGCCCAGGTCACGGCAGCCCGGCCCTACGCCGAGAAACTTGAGGAAGTCATCGGCCGCCTGACCGGAGCCGTGGACCCGGAGACCCAGCCCCTGGCGGCTGCCCGGGAAGTCAAAAAAGCCGGCTACGTGTTGATTACCGGTGATCGCGGCCTGGCCGGCGGCTATAATGCCAACCTCATCCGCTTGACGGAAGAACGCCTGCAGGCGGAAGAGCGCCCGGTAGCCCTGGTAACTGTGGGCCGCAAAGGACGGGACTACTTTCGCCGCCGCCGGGTGGAGATAGTCCGCTCTTTTACCGATATTGGTGACGAACCGGACCTCATCCAGGCCCGGGAACTGGCCCGCCAGCTTGTAGAACTGTACCTGGAGGGGAGCCTGGACGAGGTTAACCTCATCTATACCCGTTTCTACTCCGCCCTCCGCCAGGTGCCAAGGATCGACCGCCTGCTGCCTATTCAAGCCAGCGGTGCCGGTGAGGAAGGCGGGGATTATATCTATGAACCTTCTCCCGCCGAGGTCTTAAAATCCCTGCTGCCCCGTTACTGCGAGATCAAGGTCTACCAGGCCCTCCTTGAGGCCAAGGCCAGCGAGCACGGGGCCAGGATGACGGCCATGGATAACGCCACCGAGAATGCAGCCGAAATGATCGATAAATTAACCCTATCCTTCAACCGCGCCCGCCAGGCGGCCATTACCAGGGAGATCGTGGAGGTAGTGGCCGGGGCCGACGCCCTGAAGTAAAGGAGGGGATATGGATTGAACGAAGGACAGGTAGTACAGGTAATCGGCCCGGTAGTTGACGTGGAATTTGCCAGCGACCAGCTGCCCGACCTGTATAACGCCATTACCATTAAGAATGACAAGATCAATATCACTATGGAAGCCATGCAGCACCTGGGTAACAACACCGTCCGCTGCGTGGCCCTGTCTTCCACCGACGGCCTGCAGCGGGGCATGAAGGCCGTGGATACCGGCGCCCCCATCACCATACCGGTAGGCCGGGCGACGTTAGGCCGGCTGTTTAACGTCCTGGGAGAACCCATTGATAACCAGGGACCGGTAGAAGCTACTGAACGGCTGCCCATCCACCGGCCGGCTCCTTCCTTTGAGGAACAGCAGCCGTCAACTGAAGTTCTGGAGACGGGCATTAAGGTAGTTGACCTGCTGGCCCCCTACGCCAAGGGCGGTAAAGTCGGCCTTTTTGGCGGTGCCGGCGTGGGCAAGACGGTCCTCATCATGGAGCTCATCCGCAATATTGCCTACGAGCACGGCGGCTTTTCCGTCTTTGCCGGTGTCGGTGAGCGCACCCGTGAAGGCAACGACCTCTACCTGGAAATGAAGGAATCCGGGGTCCTCGAGAAGACGGCCCTGGTCTTCGGCCAGATGAACGAACCCCCGGGAGCCCGCCTGCGGGTGGGCCTAACCGGACTGACCATGGCCGAGTATTTCCGGGACGCCGAAGGTCAGGACGTTCTCCTCTTCATCGATAATATTTTCCGTTTTGTCCAGGCCGGCTCCGAAGTATCGGCCCTCCTGGGACGCATGCCTTCGGCCGTGGGTTACCAGCCCACCCTGGCCACGGAGATGGGCGCCTTGCAAGAGCGCATCACTTCTACCAAAAAGGGATCCATAACTTCAGTCCAGGCCATTTATGTCCCGGCCGACGACCTGACCGACCCGGCGCCGGCGACCACCTTTGCCCACCTGGACGCCACCACGGTGCTCTCCCGGCAGATCGCCGAGCTGGGCATTTACCCGGCCGTGGACCCCCTGGATTCCACCTCCCGCATCCTCGACCCCAGGGTCCTGGGCGAGGAGCACTACCAGGTGGCCCGCGGCGTGCAGCGCATCCTGCAGCGCTACAAGGAACTCCAGGATATTATCGCCATCCTGGGCATGGATGAACTCTCGGAAGAAGACAAACTGATCGTGGCCCGGGCGCGCAAAATCCAGCGCTTCCTCTCCCAGCCCTTCCACGTGGCGGAGGCCTTTACCGGCCAGCCCGGCGTCTACGTGCCTTTAAAGGAAACCATCCGCGGCTTCAAGGAAATTTTGGAGGGCCGTCATGACAACCTGCCTGAGCAGGCCTTCTATATGGTCGGTACCATCGACGAAGCCGTAAAGAAGGGGCAGGAGTTGATGTAAATGGCCCCTCTAAAGCTGGAGGTTATTACGCCCGAGAGGGTGACTTTGAAGGCGGAAGCTGAGAGCGTTATCGCCCCGGGCGTCCTTGGCTACCTGGGCGTTTTGCCCGGCCATGCCCCCCTCATTACTCCCCTCAAGGCCGGGGTGGTAACCTACCGCCCGGAGGGCGGCGGGGAGGAGCGCCTGGCCGTGTCGGGCGGCTTCCTGGAAGCCGGGCCGGAGCATGTGGTCATCTTGGCGGATACGGCGGAAAAAGCCGACGAAATCGACGTGGAGCGGGCGCGCCAGGCGAAAGCGAGGGCGGAAAAGCGCCTCCGGGAACGGCCGCCCGGCCTGGATGTGGCCCGGGCCGAGGCCGCCCTGCAGCGGGCTACGGCTCGCCTCAAGGCCGCTGGCGCGGTATGAGAAATATTGTTTAATTTTCTGGCCCCCTGGCAAGAATAGGTATAATCCGTTTTGCAAGGGGGCATTTAATTTGCGCTGGTTCTCATTTAATTCCCTGCGCTTTAATTTTAAGATTTTCCTGTTAATCGTCCTCATCCTGAGTTTTGCTGGGGGCCTGGCCCTGGCCAGGCACATGCACCCCCTGGCGGCCCTGACTTCCCGCGTGGCAGGTAATCAGGCTGCCAGTACCGGTCAGGCCGTTAACAGGGACGACCCGGTACCCCACCTTTTATTTAACGCCTTTACCGCCAGCGGCGCCCGCCTGGAAACCATGGGCCTGGAAGCCTGGGGCAGCCTTAATTCTACTTTTATGGACGGCGAGGCCATCCACGACCTGGCCGGCAGGGTTGCTGCTGCCCTGGGGCTGGAGGGGACAGGCGGTTTTACCAGGCAGGATGACACCAGTTTCCATGCCCTTTACTGGGAAGGGGAACTGCAGCCGGGGGTGGTCCTGTACTTTTCCCTCCAGAGCCTGGCAGGGGCGGGGGAGGGCGGTGAGACCTACCTCCTCATCAACCTGGAAGGCCAGCCCCAGCAGGGTGAAGGGGAGATGCTGGCCTGGCAGGAAAGGGTGAGGGAGGCCTTCCAGCCCTGGCAGGTGGAGCCCCACCTTATCTACAGCCTGACCGGCGTTATCCCCGGGAAACTTACCCCGGCGGAGAGGGAGCAGCGGGCCAGGGCCGTCCTGGCCGCTCTGGCAGCCGAGAAGGTAGAGGGCGTGGAAGAGGAGGATCTCCTCTCCATCAGCGCTTATTCCCCCCGGTTACCCCGGTCCCTGGAAGTTGCCGGCCGGCCGGTAAATGCCAACGTGGCCCTGCGCTATCACGCCACCGATGGCAATACTTATTTACATTTAGGTTCTCCTCTTTTAGGTGGCGAGTATTAGCCGTTATATGTTATAATAAAATTTAAATAGAGATTTGCGGCCAAAGGGGCTAAGGGAAATTGGAGGCAATTGTCATCAAAGGCCGTTCACGCCTTAAGGGACGGATAGCCATCAGCGGCGCCAAAAATGCTGTACTACCCATTATTGCAGCCTGCCTGCTGACTGAAGATGAATGTTACCTGGAGGATATCCCCCGCCTGGCCGATGTTGATACCATGTGCGGGGTTATTGGCGAAATGGGGGCCGAAGTTTACCCCGACGGGGTGCGGGGTTTAAGGGTGGCGGCTGGATCTTTACAGGGAGTTGAGCCACCCTATGAATTTGTCCGCCGCATGCGTGCTTCCTTCCTGGTCATGGGGCCGCTCCTGGCCCGCCTGGGCCGGGTAAGGGTATCATTGCCCGGCGGTTGCGCCATTGGCGCCCGGCCCATTGACCTGCACCTTAAAGGGATGGCCGCTCTGGGGGCCAGTATTCATGTCAACAACGGCAACGTGGAGGCCGAGGCCGGGCGCCTGAAGGGAGCGTCCATTTACCTGGATTTTCCTAGCGTCGGGGCGACGGAAAACATTATGATGGCCGCCGCCCTGGCCGAAGGGACGACGACCATTGAAAACGCTGCTGGCGAGCCCGAGATTGTCGACCTGGCCAACTTCATCAACGCCATGGGTGGCCGCGTCAGCGGCGCCGGCACCAGGGTTATAAAGATCGAAGGTGTCAGGGAACTCCACGGCGCCCGCCATGCCGTCATCCCCGACCGGGTGGAGGCCGGTACCTTTATGATCGCCGCAGCAGCCACGGGGGGTGACGTGTTCCTGGAGAACGTCATTTCCACCCACCTTAAGGCTGTCATGGCCAAGCTGGCGGAAGCCGGAGCCTGTTTAAAGGAGGAGGACGGCGGCATCAGGGTTCAGGCGGAACTGCCTTTGAAGGCGGTGGACATCAAGACCATGCCTTACCCCGGCTTTCCCACGGACATGCAGGCCCAGTTCATGGCCCTCCTGACTACAGCCCGGGGTAGCAGCGTCGTGACAGAGACGGTCTTTGAAAACCGTTTCATGCATGTCAATGAGCTAAAGCGCATGGGAGCCAGCATCGTCATTGAGGGCCACTGCGCCGTTGTGAAAGGCAAAAAAAAGCTTACCGGTGCGCCGGTCAAGGCCACCGACCTGCGGGCCGGTGCCGCCCTGGTCATAGCCGGCCTTATGGCTGAGGGGGAGACGGTAATTTCCTGCGTCCATCACATTGACCGGGGCTATGAGGACCTGGTGGGTAAACTGCAGGCCCTGGGAGCGAAGATTAGCCGGGAAGAAAGGTAGAGATAGCCCGGCTCTGGCCCATCAAAGCAGAACAATCTTTTCAAGCTTATATGGGTAATGGTAAAATGTACTCAAGGGAGGGGAGAAAGGGGTGGCAGCGATGCCCGAGGAAATCAGGCAGGAAATAGAGCGGGGGAAGAGGGAAGTAGCGGCCGGTGCTGAGGAAAAGGCGGTTGATTTTGGCTTTTACCTGCTGGTTGACAGGATTGCCGATTTAAAAAGCGACCTGCAAAAGCAGATAATGGACGTAAAAGAAAGCCTGCGGCAAGAAATGAAGCAGGAAATAGGTGCTCTCAGGCAAGAAGTAAAGCAACAAACAGATGCCCTGCGGCAAGAAATGAAGCAGGAAACAGGCAGCCTGCGCCAGGAGATGGAATCCTTGCGCCGGGAAATAAAGCAAGACTACCAGTATTTTGATAACAAGCTGGACAACTACCGCTGGTGGAGTATAGGTACATTTTTTGCTGTCCTCGTGGGATCGCTGGCTATAGCGTTTACCATATATTTTGCAAGATAGGCATATTTACCGGGCCTGGCGCCGGATTGTCGTTTTTATGCTGACCGCCCTCCCCAGGGGCGGTCTTTTTTTGGTCAAGCCCTCATATACATGGACATAGCAGGTGGACAAAACCTCAAGCCACCGGAGGGGGAGCACCATGCGTAAAGTAATGGGCATTTTCATTATCCTCATTTTTGCGGCCGTAATTATCGTACCGGCCATGATTATCGAAGGTATCCGTCTTTTTCAGCCGCCGGTCCAGGTCCAGACGGGGCAGCAACTGGTACGGGTCTACTTTCACCAGAACGGTGACATCAAGATTCTGCCCCTGGAACAGTATATAACCGGAGTGGTGGCCGGGGAAATGCCGGCCAATTTTGAGCCGGAAGCCCTCAAAGCCCAGGCCGTGGCCGCTCGCACCTATACCCTCAAAAAGATAGAAGAAGCCAGAAACAAGCCCGACGACCGCCATCCCGGCGCCGATATCTGCACCGACCCGGCCCACTGCCAGGCCTTTGCCGATGACAGCCTTTTGCGGCAACGCTGGGGTTTCTTTAATTTCTGGCGCTATAAAAGCAAAATCCAGGAAGCCGTCCGGGCCACCCAGGGGATGGTCCTGACCTACCAGGGAAAGCTCATCGATCCTGTCTACCATGCCAACAGCGGCGGCCGCACGGAGAGCGCTGCTGCCGTCTGGGGCCGGGACCTGCCCTACCTCCAGAGCGTACCTTCCCCCTGGGATAAGGAAGCTCCCCGCTACCACGACACCATCTCCTTCACCCTGGAAGAACTGGACCGGAAGCTGGGGGTCAACCTTACATCCGTACCGGCGGCAGCCCTGGCTCCGTCCGGGGGGACGGCCATGAAGGTCCTGGAAAAGACCCCTACCGGCCGCGTCAAGACCATAAAAATCGGTAACAAGACCTTTGCTGCCACTGAGTTACGGCAGCTCCTGGGCCTCCCTTCAACCGATTTCACCTGGCAGGTCCAGGGGGACCGCATGATTTTCAATACTACCGGTTATGGCCACGGCGTGGGCATGAGCCAGTACGGCGCCGACGGTATGGCCAGAGAGGGCAAAAACTTCGCTGATATTCTTACTTACTACTACCGGGGCGTAAAGATTGAGAGCCGGTAAATGCTTATGTATAAAATGCCAGAAAAGGGGGCAGAATCCAGCTGAGGTGATGCAACCACATGCTGAAGATTCTGGCCTCATGGAAAAAACTTTTATCACGGCAACCGCTGTTTAGACCGGGAAGCCTGGAAAGGCTGCAGCGGGCGTTGAGGCGTCGTGGCCTCTACCTGGTCCTACTCGCTATTCTCTTTGGCGGCAGCTATTACCTGGTAACCAACGACGATGTTTTTAAAAAGCCCGCCATCCAGACCTTTACGCTGGCCGGCCAACCGGCCTCCCAGGAACTGCCTGTACCGCGGGAACCCCTGGCGGGTTCGACCACCGTACCACCTGAACTCCAGGAGCAACCTGGCGCCCAGGCTGCCCCGGCTACGGCAGCGGGACAGGCCGGCAAAGACGAGGCCCTGCCTTCCCTGGCTCTGCCCGTTAGCGGTAAAATGGGTAAGGGGTACGGCTTTACTTATATCCCGGCCTTTGACGACTACCGCTTTCACTCCGGAGTAGACCTGGAAGCCCCGGCAGGCAGCGAGGTTAAAGCCGCGGCTGCCGGGGTGGTGAAGCAGGTAGAGCACAGTGATGCCTGGCGTTACCGCCTGATCATTGACAATGGCAACGGCTACCAGACGGTCTATGCTCACTTAAGCAGCATCAAGGTAGCCAAGGGGGATAAGGTCCAGCCAGGCACCGTCCTGGGAGAGCTGGGTGATCCAGGTACGGCCGAAGCCGGGACACCGGCCCACCTGCACCTGGAATTACTAAAAAACGGCAAGGCCGTCGACCCCGTCCCGGCCCTGCAATAAGTTCTTTTTTCGGCAGCCTGCCAATAAAATTATAGCGGAGTTGAAATTGGGAGGCTGCCTCCATGCAGGATCATATCCAGGAAAGGGTACTGCAGATAGCCGCCTACATCGTGGAGCGTCGCTGTACGGTCCGCCAGGCGGCTACTGTTTTTCATGTCAGCAAAAGCACTGTCCACAAGGACGTCACTGAACGCCTGCCGCGCCTTAACGAGAACCTGGCCAGGGAGGTACGGGTAATACTTAACGCCAACAAAGCTGAACGTCACCTCCGGGGTGGGGAAGCTACCAGGAAAAAATATAAAGAAACGCAGGTTTCCTGAAAGGGCCGACAGGAATTCTTTCCTCTCCTGGAGAATTATTAACAAGATTGCCATGGGAGAGGAAGGGAGCAAGATTAATGTTTGGCCTGGGTTATCAGGATATCGGTATCGATCTGGGGACGGCCACTGTTCTGGTATATGTGCAGGGTAAGGGGATTGTCTTACGGGAGCCTTCGGTGGTAGCCCTTAACCGGGATAACGGCCAGATTTTTGCGGTTGGGGAAGAAGCACGGCGCATGCTGGGCCGGACACCGGGAAATATTATCGCCCTGCGCCCTTTAAGGGATGGGGTCATCGCCGACTACGACAGTACCGAAAAAATGCTGCGCTATTTTATAGAAAAAGCAATTGGTCGGCAGGGTTTTTTCCGGCCGCGGGTGATGGTCTGCATCCCCTCCGGGGTTACCGGCGTGGAGGAACGGGCGGTGCGCCAGGCGGCCCAGCAGGCCGGCGCCAGGCAGGCCTATGTCATTGAAGAGCCCCTGGCGGCGGCCCTGGGGGCCGGCCTGGATATTGCTGAACCCAGCGGCTCCATGGTGGTGGATATCGGTGGGGGGACGACCGACATCGCTGTCCTTTCCCTGGGGGGTATTGTGTGCAGCAATTCTTTAAGGGTGGCCGGGGACAAACTTGATGAAGCCATTGTCCGTTACATACGCCGTGAGCACAACCTGATGATTGGTGAGCGCAGCGCCGAGGAATTAAAGATCAATATTGGTACGGCCCATCCTTCGTCCCGGGCCGAAGCCAGTATGGATGTCCGCGGCCGCGACCTGGTAGCCGGCCTGCCCAAAACGGTAAACATTACTTCCAGGGAAATCTATACTGCCATCCAGGAGCCCCTGCAGCAGATAGTCGGTGCGGTGAAAGAGGTGCTGGAAAAAACGCCGCCGGAACTGGCGGCGGACCTGGTGAACAAAGGCATCGTCATGACCGGCGGGGGCAGCCTTCTTCATGGCCTGGACCTCCTGTTGAGTGAAGAAACGGGACTGCCGGTGCATGTGGCCGACGATCCCGTTTCCTGCGTCGCCCTGGGGACAGGCAAGGCCCTGACCATGCTGGATGTCTTGAAGCAGAACAACCCTTCAGAAGGCTGGCGCATGGGCCGGTAAGAATTTTGCTGGAAGAGGCAAGTAGGGGCAAAAACTACTTGCCTTTTCTTCTGTTACAGGAAAGTTAAATTATGTTAAATTGGCATGGCAAGTATTGATCATCTTACCAGCATCCTGCTATAATGGGTTCGAAAAAAATGACCGACCGTCCGGTCAATTAAGAGACAGGGGAGTGTAACCGTGAGGCTAAAAAGGAACTCTGCCGGTGTTATCCTGGCCCTTTTTCTCCTGGCTGTAACTTTAGGTGGCTGTGGTAAAAAGCCGGCAAGCCAGGTGGAAACACCCAGGGTAGCGGTGGAAGTGGCGCAGGTCAAGCGGGGCAGCATCGCCCAGCCGGTAAGGGTGACCGGCACCGTCCAGGCCGGGGCCACCGTCCAGGTAATGGCCGCCAGCCCGGGGAAGATAAAGGCTATTCTCGTGGATGTAGGGGATAAAGTGGTCCAGGGGCAAATAATAGCAGAATTAGAAAACAGCGACCTGGAAGCGCGCCTGCAGCAGGCAAGGGCGAACCTGGAGCAGGCGCGCCTCGGCCTGGACCAGGCTGACGCCCGGGTGAAGCAGGCGGAAGTCAGGGCGGGGCTGGATGAGACCAACCTGAAGCGCACCCAGACGCTGTTCGACCAGGGCGCGGCTTCCCAGCAGCAGCTGGATGCCGCCCGCACAGCCGCGGCCGTCAGCCAGGAAGACCTGGCTGTAGCCCGCGCCTCCCTGGCGGCCTCCCGCGCCCAGGTCGCCGCGGCCGAGGCGGCCGTACGCCAGGCCGAGGTAGCCCTGGAGAATACATACATCAAGGCGCCGGTGAGCGGAGAGGTGGCGGCGCGCCTGCTGGAACCCGGCGCCCTGGCCCAGGGAGCGGTAGTCACCCTGGTGACTTCCGGCGAGCGCCAGGTGGAGATAGGCGTTACCGAACAGGACGTCAACTACCTCCAGCCGGGCCGGGAGGTTGCCGTGGAGGTGCCGGCGGTAGCGGCAGAATCCCTGAAAGGGAGGGTCGCCAGCGTCAGCCCGGCGGCCGACGAACGTTCCCGCGTTTTTAAAGTCAAGGTCAGCCTTGTCAACGCCCCGCCGGGGGTCAAGCCGGGTATGGCCGCCACGGTTATCTACACCACCAGGCAGGTCAATAATGCCCTCCTGGTCCCCAAAAACGCCGTAGTCAAGCGCGGCTCCCAGGACATAGTCTACACAGTCGTTGAAGGCAAGGCGGCAGGCCGGGTAGTCACCACCGGTATAGCAGACGATAAAAACGTCGAGATCGTCAAGGGCCTGACTGACCAGGACAGTATTATCGTCAAAGGACAGGACTTCGTCAGTGAAGGCCAGCCGGTGGAAGTCGTGAACGGGGGTGCAGGGGCATGAACTGGCTTCAGGCACTGGTCAGGCGCCCGGTAGCGGTAACCGTGGCCGTCCTGGTAGCCATCCTCCTGGGGGCCGTGTCCCTGGCGCGCCTGCAGATAGACCTCCTGCCTGATTTGAACCTGCCCTACGCCGCGGTGATTACAACTTACAGGGGTGCCGGGCCGGAAGAAATCGAAAAGACTATTACCAGGCCCCTGGAAGACGTCCTGGGCACGGTTCAAGGAGTCAAAAATATCCAATCATACAGTATGTCCGGCACATCCTTGGTCCTGCTGGAGTTTAACTGGGGCCAGGATATGGATTTTGCGGCCCTGAATATGCGGGAGAAAGTCGACCAGGCTGAGCGCTTTTTACCCGATGCGGCAGATAAACCGGTGGTCATCAAGTTTGACCCTAACATGATGCCCGTGATGACCCTGGCCATGTACGGCGACATGGACGAGCAGCGGTTGAAAGACCTGGCGGAAAATACCATCAAGAGCCGTCTCGAGCGCCTGGACGGCGTCGCCTCGGTAAACATCACCGGCGGCCTGGAGCGCGAGATCCAGGTACTGGTAGACCCGGCCCGGCTGCAGCTCTACGGCCTGTCCATCAGCCAGGTGGTCCAGGCCCTGCAAGCGGAGAACAGCACCTTTTCCGCCGGCAAGGTCAGCGACGCCGGCAAAGACGTCCTGGTCCGGGTCGATGGCGAGTTTAAAGACCTGGACCAGGTCCGCCAGGTGACCCTGGCCACCGCTGCGGGGACGGTGCGCCTGGGCGATATAGCGGAAGTACGGGATTATCATGCCGAGCGGCAGAACTATGCCCTTTTCAACGGCCGGCCGGCCATCGGCCTGTCCATCCAGAAACAGACCAGCGGCAATACGGTACAGATCGCCCGTGCCGTTAAACAAACTATCAGGGAGCTGCAAAAGGAGCTGCCGCCGGGGGTAATCCTGGAGCCGGTAGTGGACCAGTCCCGCTACATCGAAAGCGCCATCAACGGCGTTTACCGGGATATGCTGTACGGCGGGCTGCTGGCCATGCTGATTATTTTCATTTTCCTGCGGAACTTCCGGGCTACCCTGGTCATCGGCCTCACCATTCCTATCTCGGTAATTACAACTTTTGTCCTCTTATATTTCGGCAAGATGACCCTCAATATGATGACCCTGGGCGGCCTCTCCCTGGGCATAGGCCGCATGGTCGACGACGCCATTGTAGTCTTTGACAACATCTACCGCCACCGCCAGGAGGGCCGGGAAGCCATGGCGGCGGCCGTATCAGGAACCCGGCAGGTGACCACGGCCGTGGTGGCCTCTACCCTGACCACCGTATCCGTCTTTTTGCCCATCGCCTTTATTGAGGGAATGGCGCGGGAGATCTTCGGCCCCCTGGCCTTGACGGTGGCCTTCTCCTTGATGGCATCCCTGGCTGTCTCCATGACCGTCACCCCGACTGTGGCGGCCCGCCTCCTGGCCGGCGCCTTGCCCCCGGAGGCCACGACAGCCCGCAATTTCTGGCAGAGCCTGGTTAACGGCCTCTGGCTGGCGCGTTTAAGCAACGCTTACAGCCGCTTCCTGAACTGGACCCTGCGGCACCGCAAGCTGACCGTAGCGGCGGTGGCCCTCATCTTTGCCGGCAGCCTGGCCCTGGTGCCGGCGGTGGGGGTGGAATTTATGCCGGTCACCGACGAAGGGACCATCAGCGTGTCTATCGAGCTCCCCAAAGGGACTGCCCTCGAGGCCACCGCCGCGGTAGCCGACCAGGTAGTAAGGCTTATCCAGCAGCAGCCGGAAGTCCAGAGCATCTACCAGCAGATCGGCAGTACCGGCGGCACGGCCAGCTTTATGAGCGGTGAGACGCCAGAGGCAGCCAGCCTGAATATCAACCTGGTACCGCTGGAGCAGCGCCGCCGGAGCTCGACCGAGGTGGCGGCGGCTATCCGGGCGCAGGTCCGGAAAATTGCGGGCGCCAGGATTAACGTCACTACCTCCTCCAGCTTCGGTGGGGCTATGAGCGGCGCGCCCGTGCAAGTAGACATCCACGGTTCCGACCTGGAGGTGCTAAAGGAGCTCGCCACCGAGGCGCAGCAGCTGGTGGCCGCCGTGCCGGGCGCAGTGGGCGTGGAAAACAGCCTGGCTAAAGGCCGGCCCCAGGTAGAGATCACCGTCGACCGGGAAAAGGCCGCCCTGTACCGGCTGGGAGCCGGGCAGGTCGGTGCGGTGGTGGCCACGGCCGTAGGCGGGACAGTAGCCACCCGCTACCGCACCGGCGGTGACGAATACGACGTCCGCGTCTTCCTCCCGGAAGCCAGCCGTCGCAATATTGCTGACCTAGAGAACCTCACTGTACTGTCCCCCCTGGGGGTGCAGGTGCCTTTAAAAGAGATCGCCAACCTCAAGCCGGACACTACCCCCAGCACCATCAACCGTTACAACCAGGACCGGGTGGCCAGTATCACCGCCAATTTAAGTGGCGCCCGGCCCCTGGCCGAAGTGTTGCGCGACGTACAGGCAAAGATGGAGCAGCTTAAGCTGCCGCCGGGCTACAGCGTCGAGTACACCGGCCAGAACAAGATGATGAACGAGACCTTCGGCCAGCTGGGGCTGGCCCTGCTCCTGGCCGTGGTCCTGGTGTACCTGGTCATGGCCGCCCAGTTTGAATCCTTCTTCCACCCCTTTATCATCATGTTTTCCATCCCGGTAGCGCTGACAGGGGTGGTACTGGCCCTGCTGGCCACGGGGAGAACTTTCAACGTCGTCGCCTTTATCGGGATCATCATGCTGGCCGGCATTGTTCTCTCCAACGCCATTGTCCTGGTGGACTACATCAACATCCTAAGACGGGAAGGCGTACCGCGGCAGGAGGCGATCCTGACAGCCGGCCGCACCCGCCTGCGGCCCATCCTGATGACGGCCCTGACCACAATCCTCGCCATGCTGCCCCTCGCTACCGGTCTCGGCGAAGGGGCCGAAATGGAAGCCGGCCTGGCTACGGCGGTTATCGGCGGTCTGATGGCTTCCACAGTGCTGACCCTGGTCCTGGTACCGGTGCTGTACACCCTCTTTGAGGACCTGGGCCAGCGCCTGGCCCGCTTGCTGTCGCCGGCGCGGCGCCGGCAGGGGGTAGGGGCATAGGTACGGAGGTTCCCCGGTACCCGGCGGCGGGGTAAACCGCCGCCGGCACCGCCCGCCTGCAGCCCGCCCGGGGAGGCCGGCGCCGGGAATGTAAATGGCAGGTATGGAAAGCAAGAGAAAGGGGGAGGGTAGAGGTATGACCCGCGCGACAGGCGACAAGCGCCAGCAGATCCTGGCCGCCGCCACCGAGATCTTCGCCGCCCGCGGCTTTTACCAGGCTAAAATAGCCGACATCGCCGCGGCCGCCGGGGTGGGGAAGGGAACCGTCTACGAGTATTTCCGCAGCAAAAAGGACCTCTTCCAGCAGCTACTGCTGCACCTTTTCAACGCCCACCTGGACCACCTGCTAAAAGTGGTCCAGGAACCGGACCTTGCTGGGTTCCTGGAGCGCCTTTTCAGGGAAAGCCTGAGCTACTTCCAGGCGCATCAGGAAATTGCCAGAATTCTTTTAAGTGACCACCCACCTATAGACGCTGCTACCCAGAGGTTGCTCTTCGCCGCCAAGCAGGAAAAACTCCAGCGCATGGCTGCATATCTCAAGGCAGCCGCCGAACGGGGGGAGATGCGCCCCGTGTCACCATGGATGGCTGCCAACCTGATCGCCGGCTTTATCGCCGCCCTGGGCCACCAGCTTTTCTTTGATAGCGATATGGATTTCGACCCGGCCGCCATCGCCAGCGAAGCTGCGGCGATGATTCTCCAGGGCATCGGCGGGTAGGGAAGCCGCGGCTGCTGGTGCTGCCGCTTAACCCGGCGCCCGCAATACCGGTCCCGGGGGCGCTGCCCTACCTGACCCCCGGGACCGCAAGAAAAAAAGCGCGGTTTAAACCCGCGCTTTTTTACTCCTCCTAGACCACATTTCGCTTGGGAAGCCTGGCCTGGGGCCTGCTTTTGCTTTTGCCCAGTTCAAGCTGCTCGTCAATGTCCATAATCCTGACGAGCAGGTGGGGCCGTTCCCTTTCCGAGGCGTAGGCCCACTGTTCCAAGAGCGCCTTGCGTTCGCGGAGGAGATTGCGCTGGATGTCCTTCAACATTTTTTATGCCTCCCTTCTTCGATATAAATAAGTAACGGGGGAATTGCAGGAAACTAGATTCTTTTGCTAAATAGTATCTCTCGTTACCCCCGTTCTTATTATACCATAAAGATAGGTACTTTGTGAATTATAGCTTGAAAAAAAATTGCAATTATTTCTCCTCGTCAGGACAAAAAATTTGCCAACAGGAATCTCGTCCTTTGTGTCGAAATACATCAAGATACGTTTTAGCACCATCCGATGCCCCAGGCAATCTGGCTTCTAAGATTAAGAGGAGGCCCGGTAGTATGAAGCAACCTTCTTTACGCAACTGGAAAATATTCCTGCCCCTGCCCCTGACCCTGATAATAGCCGCCGGCATTTATTTTGCCGGCCGGTCAGTCCAGGCCGGGGGACCGGAGCCGGGTAGCAGCCAGGACCCTCTGGTAACCAAATCTTATGTCGACAATTATATCGACAGCCGCACCCGGGAGTTACAAGGGCAGCTTGATAACATAAATAAGCAGATCGCTGAACTGGAAGCCAGGATAACTGCCCTGGAGCAGCGCCCGGTGATTAAGTTAACTATCGGCAGTAAGACGGCTTATGTGGGCAGCACCGCCAAACAGCTGCCGGTTGCTCCCTACCAGACAGGCAATGGCACCTCCATGGTCCCCTTCCGCTTTATCGGCGAGGCCCTGGGGGCTAAAGTTGATTATAACGAAGCAACGCAAACTGTCAGCTATACCACCGCGACCCATTCGGTTATCCTGAAAATCGGTACTACTACCGGTACATTTGATGGACGGAAAGATGACCTTCCTGCGCCGGCCACCCTGGTAAATGGGACGACCATGGTACCGGTGCGGGTCATCAGCCAGGGCCTGGGAGCCAGGGTGGACTGGGACCAGGCTACGCTGACCATCACCATCAGGCCATGACTGGTCTACCGGCCGGATACCTGTTGCCGGCCCCCTGGCTGCCTGTCAGGAGGAAAACTCCCAGCAGCAGCGGCAGGTAGCCCGGGGCGAGGAAGCAGGTTGATAATCTGTACAGGTACAGCAGAACTAGCAGAACTGCAAAGGGCGCGCCAGGCGCCCGTTCCCTTGTGAGGAAGAAAAATTTTTGCGGACAGGGGAACCAGGAGAGCTAATTTAGCGTCTATAAATTTGGGGGAAGAGCTCATGGTGGCGACACCAGACAGGCAAACTGAATTCTGGGGTGAAGGGGCGGCCCTAGCCAGGCGGAAGCGCCGCAGCTCCTTACCTTTAATTTTCGGTATAATCCTGCTGGCATTTTTTACCTTTGGTGCCTTTGCCTTTGCCGGCTACCGGCTGGCCAACCTGTGGCTGGCCGGTGGCCTGGCTACCGGCCAGGGAAATAAGGACGGCAGCGGGCTGGCCGAGGCGGCACCCGGCCAGCCCCAGACTATTCTCTTAATTGGTGTCGACCGGCGCCAGCCCCAGGAGCCTTCCCGGTCGGACACCATTATCCTGGCGGTGGTTGATCCAGCGAAACCCCAGGTCGATCTCCTTTCCATACCGCGGGACTCGCGGGTAAAAATACCCGGCCACGGCTATGATAAAATCAATGCCGCCCACGCCCTGGGCGGCCCCCAACTCCTGATGGACACCATCAACGATTTCCTGGGCACCCATATCGAGAAGTATGTTGAAGTCGACTTCCAGGGGTTTGAAAAGATCATTGACATCCTGGGCGGCGTTGACATCGACGTGGACAAGCGCATGTATTACCCGGAAGAGGGCATTAATCTCCGCCCGGGATTTCAGCACTTGAACGGCTACGACGCCCTGGGCTACGTGCGTTATCGCTACGACCCGGAAGGAGACATCACCAGGATCGGGCGCCAGCAGAAATTCCTGAAAGCCGTAGTCGACCAGACGTTAAGGCTGAGCACTATTCCCAAGATACCCCGGCTCGTCAGCGAAATAAGTAAAGAGGTCAAGACCAACCTCAGCCTCAAAGAAATGCTCTCCCTGGCCTTGAGCATGAAAGATCTAAACAGCAGCGCCATGACCGCGCACCTGGTACCGGGGGAAAGCAGGTACATCAACGGCGTCAGCTACTACCTGGTCGACCAGAAGAAGCTGGCGGAAACCCTGGCGGCTATTCCCAACCTGCGGTAAAGAAGCCCGGCCGGTACGCTTAGCCTGCACCGGCCGGGCAGAGGGACAGGAAGGCCGGCTTCCGAACCGGCCTCACGCGAAGGAGAAGGCAGTCTTATGTCAAGCTGCTATGTCCTGGGTAACCGGGTCGATCCCCTCACCCTGGCCGGGGCTGTGGCCAGGGTGACAGAGTTTATTAGGGCCGGTACCCCCCACCACGTGGTGACCCTTAATGCTGAAATCGCCTACCGGGCCTATTGTGAGCCTGAACTCCAGGCCCTCATCAACCGCGCGCACCTGGTGACGGCCGACGGCGCCGGCATCCTGTGGGCGGCCCGCAAGCTGGGAACGCCGCTGCCGGAACGGGTTACGGGCATTGACCTCCTCCAGGCCCTGGCGGTTGCAGGAGCTCGCCAGGGCTGGCGCTTTTACCTCTATGGCGCCGCTCCCGGCGTGGCTGAGGCGGCAGCTGCCAGATTGCAAAAGGAGCATCCCGGCCTGGTGGTGGCTGGCACCAGCCATGGTTACCTGTCATCCCGGGAAATACCGGGACTTATAGAGGCCATCAAAGCGGCGCGGCCCCATATTCTCCTCGTGGGCCTGGGCGCCCCCAAACAGGAATACTGGATTGCCAGCCACCTGGAAGAACTCCAGGTGCCGGTGGCCATGGGCGTGGGGGGTAGTTTCGATGTCCTGGCGGGACGGGTGCAACGGGCCCCGGCCTGGGTGCAGCGGCTGAACCTGGAGTGGCTGTACCGGGTGATTCAGGAGCCCGGGAGGGTCAAAAGAACGCTGGCCCTGCCGAAGTTTATGTTGGTTGTACTGCGGCAGGCCCATAAGAGGGACTGATTCCTATGCCCACTATATACGAGGGGACCAGCCTCAATCCCTGAAGCTGAAAACCCCTTACCCTCAGGCGAGCAGCGTACTGCTGTGTTTCCTGGCCCCGGCTGCAGCTTCAGGATGCAAGCTGCTAATAACAACACCAGCTTAACTGGCTACCATTGTGAGAAGTTTGAGGAAAGCTTGACATGAGGAGTATACTCATAGGCATGAGTTTACATAATATAAGAACCACTGCCAGGGTAACTATGCTTTCCGTGTTCCTGATGCTGGCAGTCCTCCTGGGACCTCCCCCCGGCTGGCACGGCCGGGGCTTCCTTACCGACCGCGCCGCCGATATCACCGGGGCCCGCCCCCTGGCGGCGCCGGGCCTGGTGGTGCCGGGCGGCCTTACCGGCAAAGGCGAGATTGTAGGTTTAGCCGACAGCGGCCTGGATGCAGGCAGCGTGAGCGATATTCATGCCGACCTGCAGAGCACCCCCGGCCAGATGCCCAAAGTGGTCATGCTCAAGAGTTGGGCCGGGAGGGAAAAGGCCGACGACCCTGCCGGCCACGGCACCCATCTGGCCGGTATTATCGCCGGTACAGGTGCGGCATCAAACGGCCAGTACCGCGGCATCGCCCCCGGGGCCAGCATCTATTTCCAGGGCATGTTAAACTCCAGGGGCGAACTGGCGCCCCCCGAAGACCTGACCCGCCTTTTCCGCCCTGCCTATGAGGCCGGCGTTCGCATTCACGTCGACGGCTGGGGCGGCGGTCCCAACGCCTACCGCGACGCTGCCGTCCAGATTGACAGCTTTGTCCGCCAGTACCCCGACTTCCTTCCCATCTTCGGCGCCGGCAACAGCGGGCCGGTCCAGGGGTCGCTTACTACCGAAGCCAACAGCAAAAACGCCCTGGTGGTAGGGGCGAGCGAGTCCGTGCGCCCCACCTTCAGCCCTGACGCCAATGATGCCCGCCGGCAGGCTGATTTCTCCAGCCGCGGCCCCACCGGTGACGGCCGTTATAAGCCCGATCTCCTGGCGCCGGGTACGGGTATTGTTGCCCCGCGCTCCCGCCTGGTAGAAGGCAATTTCCCTTCCGATGCCAGCTACAACGTCCAGAGCGGCACCAGCCAGGCGGCGGCTGTGACCGGCGGTGCTGCGGCCGTTTTGCGCCAGTACTTGAAAACGAAGGGCTTTGCCGAACCGTCGGCCGCCCTCCTCAAAGCCGCCCTGGTCAACGGCGCCTGGACGCCGCCGGAGGGGCCGACAGCCGCTTTTCCCGGCATCCTGGACCTGGCCGGTACGGTGCTGGCCCTGGAGGAACAGGCCATGCACCTGGTGGACGCCAGCCAGGGGCTGGTGGCGGGGCAGGAGATGACCTTCCGGGTCGAAGTGACTACCGCAGCGGCGCCCTTCAAGGCCACCCTGGCCTGGACCGACCCGGTGCCGCCGGCCGGGGCGGCAGCCGCCCTGGTCAACGACCTGGACCTGGTGGTAATTGCGCCCGACGGCCGGCAGTTTTTCGGTAATGATTATAGCGGTGCCGGCAAAGCCGATCACAGCAACAACCTGGAGAAAGTTTACATAAAAGACCCGTCCCCCGGCACTTATACCGTTAAAGTACGGGCCATAACCATCAACAAAAGCGCTCTGCCCGGGACCCGGCAGCCGGTCCAGGATTTTGCCCTGGCCTTCGGCCAGCTCCTGGAGCGAGGAGTAGTGGCCGGGGTTCCTGGCGCCAACCAGGTAACTTTAACTGAAGGCCGCACCATTACCGCCCCGCCGGGGGGCATTAAAAACTGCGTCGACGGCGTGGCGGCGCCGGCTGACGCTGCCCACATCCTCCCGGGCTCTGACGCTTACCTGGGGCCCCATACCCTGTACATCGTGGGCCGGCGCTGGCAGGCCGCCGGCGTCCAAGCCCTGGGAACCAGCGAGGGCGATTTATTCCTGGAGATTAACAGCCAGGCCCGGACCGGCGGCTACTACCTCAATCCTGCCGGCAGCCTGGCTGTCAACAACCGTCCCGGCGTAGCCGCGGACCTGCCGCCCGGCTTTTCCCTGGCCGCCACCCTCAATCCGGCTACCCAGACCCTGTGGCGGGTCCTTGCCGGCTACCAGGAAAAGGAAGGCATTCTCGCCCGCATTGACCTGGAAAAGCGAGAACTCTGGCTCCTGGGACGCGATGCACCCTATACCTTCAGTTCCCATGCAGCCGTTACCTTTGCCGACAAACTGGTAGACTCCAGCAGGGCCGACCTGCCTTACGGCGCCGCCTGGCGGGCCGAACCGGGGACCCTGGTGCCGGGTATGGCCGTGCGTCTGGTCCTCAACCCCGCAACGGGACTGGTGGAATACATCGCCGTGAAAAGGGAACTGGCCCTGGGAAAGGTAGCCAGAGTTGACGGCAGCAGCCTCACCCTGGCCACGGGCGCCACCTACACCCTCTTCCCCGGTGCGCCGGTCAAACGCGACGGCAAGCCGGTGCAGATGAACTCTATCCGCCCCGGCGACTGGGTGGCCCTGAACCTCATGCCAGGCAGCCGGGAGATAATCACCCTGGTGGCTTACACTACCGTCACCTACGGCCGCGTCCTTTATGTGAGCGGGGACAGGCGCAGCCTGTACCTCATGGATTTTGCCAATCAATTCCGCCTCTTCGAGTTGGACGACAGCACCCAGGTATTCCGGTGGGGGCTCCCGGTAAACGCCGCTACCCTGACCCCGGGCGACTGGGTACGCCTGACGGCAGCGCCCGGCCAGGGGAAGGCCTGGCGGGTTGACGTCGCCACTCCGGCCGGGGAAACCGTTAAAGTCCTGGCCGGCGTAGACGGGCAGAAGGGCAGTCTGCGCACCGCCGACGGCGGCAGCTACACTTTAAGCGACCGCACCCTGGTCACTCTAAACGGCTACCGGGTGGACGCCGCCGGCCTGCCGGCCTGGGTACCCGTGACCCTGACCCTCCTGGAAGGGCCGGAAGGGCCCATCCTGGCTCGGGTGGCGGCTGCGAGCTTTCCCGGCAGCCGGCCGCCAGAACTTGCCATCTCGGTCCTACCACGGGAAACCGGTGTCCTCCTTAAAGGGACCACTACCGCCAGTCGCCTGTACTTAAACTATGATGACGGCAGGCAGGAGATAATTCCGCCGGATGCCAGGGGGAATTTCCAGTGGCCACTAACAGGCGGGGAAAGAAGCGTACTCCTGGTGGCCCTGGACCAGGCGACGAGCGGCGTGGTAGGGCAGAAAATCAACCTGGACAATACGTTGGAAGAGGGCTTCTGGGACACCCGCGGCCACTGGGCGGAAGAGGACATCAAGAAAATGGCCGCCCGGGGCCTGCTGGAAGGCTATGAGGACGGCAGCTTCCGCCCGGACAGCCCGGTGCGGCGGGTGGAGCTGGTAGCGATGCTGGCCCGCCTGGCGGGCTGGGCGCCCGGCGGCGGGGAAACCCTGCCCTTCAGCGACGCGGACAGCATCCCGGAATGGGCGCGGGCGGCCGTGGCCGCGGCCCGGGCCCACGGCCTGGTTGCCGGTTACGAGGACGGCAGCTTCCGCCCGGACCGGCCCGTTAGCCGGGTGGAAGCGGCGGCCTTTTTCACCCGCTACCTGGAGATCACCGGCAAAAATACCGGCAGCGGCGGCGACTCGGCAAACGCGGCTACCTCTGCCGCAGGAACGGCCGCGCCGCTCTTGCAAGAATCCTCGTCCGCACAAGCGGGGTTCTTCCTGCCGGGCGTATCTGATGCGGCCAGCTCCCTCCCCGGCGCAGCAGACCCGGGCATCCCCACCCCAGCTTCCCTCCCCTTCCGCGACCGGGACGACGTCCCGGCATGGGGCCGGGAGGCCGTGGCCCGCGCCTATACAAAAGGCCTCATGCGCGGGGTGGCGCCGGACGTCTTCGCCCCCCTCTCCCCCCTCACCCGCGCCCAAGCGGCGGCTGTGCTGGCGCGGGTGAAATAAATATTCATTGCAGCATGCTATCTTATATGCTATCATAATTTAAGGACCGGAGGGATAATGCTTCATGGGCAAGCTTGAAAAATTGCTAGAAAAAATTAAAAGAAACCCCAAAACGGTCCGCTTTGACGAGATAGATAAGCTTCTGCAAAAAGCTGGTTTTATACGATCTCAGCCAGGTGGAGGATCAAGTCATTACATATACAGAAAGGGAAAATATAAGTTAGTAATACCTTATCGACAGCCATACGTATTACAAAGCTATGTAATAAGGGCTATTAAGCTTTTAGAGGGGGCAGATGAAGATGAGTAAAGATCTTCAATATTACTTGCAGTTGCCCTATAGAATAGTTCTTTATCCTTCGCCTGAAGGTGGTTATGCGGTAGAGATACCTGAGCTGCCAGGCTGTCTTTCCCAGGGGGAAACAAAAGAAGAAGCCCTGGCGATGATTGAAGATGCAAAACGTTGCTGGTTGATCGATGCCCTGGAACATGGGGATCCAATTCCAGAGCCAACATCCCATGAGGAATATAGCGGCCGCATATTAATCCGCACTACCAGGTCTTTACACCGGGCGCTGGTTGAGAAGGCCAGAGAGGAAAATACCAGTCTTAATCAATTCATCAATTACCAGTTGGCTCGTGGAATTGGCTATAAGCCTGAAAAGAGATAATGAGGAACGCCCTCGACCCGGCAGGTAAGATATAGGTGAATATCATGGAGAATCGGTTGCCGTTGCTATACATTGTGTGAAGGATTAAATAAAAAGGCAGGTGAAGAGGATGGAGATTGCTGCCACCGATGATAAACAGCAATATACTTATGATGACTATATTCGTCTGGATGATGATAATCGTTATGAGGTGGTTGAGGGGGAGCTGTTGTTGACACCATCACCAGGTTTTAAACACCAGGATGTTGTTAGGAAGCTCGCAGGTTTATTATCCGCCTGGATAGAAGGGCAAAACCTGGGAGTGGTAATCACGGCTCCCTTTGATGTCGTCCTTGCCCGGGATACCGTCCTCCAGCCTGATATTGTTTACCTGGCTAGAGAGAATTACCATCGCTTAACAAATGCCTGCCTCCAGGGAGCGCCCGACCTGGCGATAGAAGTAATATCACCCTCTACAATTCGCCTGGATCGCATACGCAAAAGCCGTCTCTACCTGAAATATGGCGTCAAAGAATATTGGCTTGTCGACCCCGAAGGCGGTACTGTAGAAATTTTTACAAATACCCCTGAGGGCTGGCGTCTGGCCGGAACTTATAGCCAGGAAGAGATTTTAAACTCCCCCCTGCTACCGGGGCTGGCAATAGATTTAACTGTCGTCTTTACCTACCCCCAGGGCTTGTCATCCTACATTTCACGGCCTTCCTCAGAATAAATAACAAGGGACCTTGCGGTCCCTAATTACGTTTCCAACCATAAGATGATTACCTGTTTCTTGCCGGCTTCGTCCCAGGCGGACAGTTGCTGCTCCAGGGCCTGCGCCTCTCGGGCGAGCTTTTTATCTGCCGCCACACAATTTTTGGTGGCAAAATAGCTTACATGGGTTATAATAAATAAAAAGTCTAAAATAATTAGTCATTATAAATGAAGCCTGTTGATTAACTAAGTCCTGCAAAACAATTTTCGCTTTATTATGCCATTGATCATGCCTGTTTAGCAATGCAAGAACAGCACTCGAATCTACCAATACAAGGGCCATTACTTTTGCTCCTTATCATCAGATGCAAGATAAAAATCATGGTGTTCGGCCAGGTCAGATGGGCCTTCCCCCATACCGATTAATTTAAAAATAGCGTCGTTAGAACTAGCTTTTTTAAATGGTGTTAATTTACGGAGAATAATTTCTTCACCATCGACATATACTGCTAACTGATCGCCCTCTTTTATTCCCAATAACTTTCTGGCCGGTGCTGGCAAGACCATTTCTCCTCGCGCTTTAACTTTAACTATTTCATAATGTTTAGCCATATTCATTTCTTCCTTTCACCTTGCTTAAGAAAAATTATATATCCGTGGAGATGGCCCTGGAGGGACTAACCACCCAGGAGATTGCCCGGCGGATCTACCACACCCCCGAAGCGGTGGACAACTACCTGCGGTTGTTTGACCGGGTGTTGCTCTTACGCTGCTACCACGTACCGGCTTCAGCCATGATGCGGATCACCGGTCACAGCCAAAGCTTGATGGAGGAGCACCTGGCCCTGGTGGAAAAGCACTTCCCCGATGAGGAGTCACTGGTCAGCTATATTGGTAAAAGGGGTATCAAGTTGGAAAAGAACAGTTAGGGATTAATGGGGTTATCTTAAAGTTATGTCTAAATCTGGATAGTAGATCATTTAGCAAGCTCCTCCAGGGCTTGTTTATTTCTCTTAATAAAGTCTGCAGCTAAATGCTCCCAGATAGCCGCCTCATTAGCAAGCGTAATTTTATAGCCTCTTTTTTCCAGAAGCTCGATTAAATAGGGAATAAGTTTAGATAAATCGTCATGCTCTATTTTACTAAGTGCTAATTTGATTTCTTCCACAGACATTGAATTACACCTCCCTCAAACCATTATATAGTATATAGCCGCCATCAGCAAATAACATCTTGAAGCCGGTAAATTAAGGGACCTTGCGGTCCCTTATTTCGTCTCCAGCCATAATATGATGGTGTGCTGTTTCGTTTCCTCTTCCCAGGTACTGAGCTGTTGTTCCAGGGCTTTAGCTTCCTTAGTGAGCTTCGCCCTCTCCTCCGGGTCGGCGGCGGCGTTCACCTGGGCCACCTTGGCCTGGTACTGCTCCAGGGTTGCGCTGAACTGCTGAGAGAGGTCCTGGGTGGTGGTATTTTTGGAGATCACCTGGCCCAGCTGGCTTAATCCAGCTACGAGGGCGGCGGCCTGGCTTTCTGCCACGGTGAACTTGTAGATTACCCGCTTCACCTGGCCGTTGTCCTGGTCGGCGATGACCTGGACGGTAGCGCCGCTGCTGGTGGCTAAACTTAAAGCCTTTGCCTTGGTCCCATTTATATCATCTACGGTAATTTTTATCATGGTACTGGTCGCCTGGCGCCCGGCGCTTAAAAAGGCCCGGGCGGTATATGGCTCCCCGCCGGCCAACCGGGTGGGTTGCTGGCCCGGCTTACCGCTGTCCGGGGTCACAGGCTGCCCCCCGCCATTGCCAGGCGCAGTTACCGGCAGCTGATTTTTGCCCGGCGCGTTGCCGCTGTCCGGCTGCTGCTTATCCGTCTTTACCGGCTGGCTGTACCCGCTGTCCGGCGGTAGATTTGTGCCTGGTTGTTCCACGTCTGGATGGGGATTATCAACAGCTAACTGCCGGCCATCGCTGTGCTGCACCCTGGCTACAGGTGCAGGCAAGTGCTGCCATAACCCCCGCGCGGCGTAGCCAATGGAACCGGCAGCCAGTACAGCCACGGCCGCGGCGGCAGCCGCCCAGCGCCGGATACCCTGCCAGGGCCGGACCCTCTGCCGGGCCGCCAGCCTGGCGTTAGCCGCCGTAGCAAAGCCCGGCGGCGCTGCCACCGGCGCCTCCAGCCCCCGCAGGGCCCGGGAAATATCCTGCCACCGCTTCCACTCCGCGCGGCAATCCGGGCATTCGCCCAGGTGCTGCCGGAAAACCTCTCTTTCCGCCGGGGAGAGCTCCCCGTCCAGGCAGGGCGAGAAGAGCCCACGCGCTTCACGACACTGCATAAACCCTCACCTCAAGGCCGCCTGTGTACAGGCGGCGTCTCCTCAGCCATCTGCATTACTTTCTCTCTCATGGCCTGCCGCGCCCGGTTCAGGCGCGATTTTACCGTCCCCGGGGGGCAGCCCAAAAGCGTCGCAATTTCTTCATAGCTGTAACCCTGCAGTTCCCGCAGCACCAGCACCGCCTGGTACTCCGCCGGCAGCTGCCTTAAGGCCCTGCGGACAAAGCCCTTCAGCTCCAGCTCCTCCACCATCTCCTGGGGGTCGCCCCCGGCGGCGGCCACCTCCCTGGTGACTTCGCCCTCCCCCGTGTCCAGGGGGGCGTCCAGGGAAACCGCCGGGTGGCGGGCCGTTTTCCGGCGCAGGTTTAAAAATAAATTTACGGTGATGCGGTGTAACCACGTGCCCGGGTCGGCCTCGTACCGGAACTTATCCAGCCCCAGGTAGGCCCGGACAAAAACCTCCTGGGCCAGATCCTGGGCATCGGTGTGATTGCCCGTCAGCTGGTAGCTCAGGTTATATACCTTATCCTGATAGGTCAGGACCAGTTCTTCAAAGGAAACAGCGCCATTTTTTTGCCAGGCGCTTTTTTACTCCCAAGGTTCAAGAAGAACACCCCTGGAGGCCCGGTATTACCCCGGACACTTATTAGACAACATTGAAGGACAAAAAGTTCCCATTTTGCATTCCTAGTATATAATAGCCGCGGGCCTCCTGCAACCTGGCAAATAATGTATTTAGCTTTTATTTCCTGTTAAATATAACTTAATTGCTGATCCGGACCCACGCCGTACCCTCTCCGCTTTCACTCCGTTTTATGAACTATTGCGTCATAAAGTTATATTTAAACAGGATTGCAGCCATTAAAACAGGGACCTCGCGGTCCCTCATAGTGACTAAAGCCAATACCTGTCTCTGACCCGCTTCATCCCACGCGGCCAGTTCCTGATCCAGGGCCTTCATCTCTCCGGTGAGCTTTTTCTTTTCCGCCGGGTCGGCGGCTTTGACCTGCGCCATCCTCAATTTTCCAGTTGCCTTCTCAGGGCATTTATCTCTTCCGGGCCAAGTCCGGTAGCCTTGATAATGGTGTCAATGTCTATGTTGAGCAGCAGCAAGTTTCTGGCTATTTCCTGTTGGGCTTCCAGCTTGCCTTCCAACTTACCCTCCAACTTACCCTCAATCTTGCCTTCCATCTTGCCTTTCAATAAAGCCTGCTGCTGCATCTCTGCCAGGGTTAATTCCAGGTTGTAAATCATCCGTTCCACCTCCCAGGGATTGCTCTCGTTCAGGAAGCCGTCGATTTTGGCGCTGAAATCTCCGGGCATTCTCGGCTTGACGACATTCTTCAGCCAGGTGATGAAATGGCGGAATTCATCAGGTGTTAGCCGCCTTAAAACACCCGCCAGCTTCTGCAGCCGTCCCACCAGCTCTTCCGGGCGCATCTTCTGGTCCAGGAGAAAGACACCGGCAATAAGGTTTGCCGCCCTGATAAGTTCTTCTTCGCTGTAACGGTTGACGTCAAAGAGAAGATAGCGGAAGTCCAGGAGATGCCCGCTGAAATCCTGGTAACTGTCCAGCATTTCTTTGAAGGAGAGCGCCGCCGTCCAGGAGCCGGCCCCGTTGTAGAGGACGGCCGGGATGATGGGCGGCAGGCGGAAAGTCTTGCTCTCCCGCTCACCCTGCGGGGTGTTGTTGTAGATTTCCCGCCAGATCTCTACCATGTAAAGCAATAGACGGAAGGGTATCAGGTAGTCTACCGTTGACTGCAGCTCCAGCAGGACGTAAAAGATGACGTTTTTATCCCTCTTTTTAAGCCTGTAGACGACATCGGCTTCTTTCTCGCTGAAATCCTGGAGGACGTAGGACTTGTTCACCAGGATGAGGTCGTCGGCATCAATGGTTTCTACCCATTTTTCCCGGACGAAGGTCTTTATGAGTTCCAGGAACACCCTTTTGTCGGATTATTATACCATATCTTTGGGGCAAAAGATACTTTCAGGAAACCCTTAAATAACAAGGGACCTTGCGGTCCCTCACTGCGTCTAAAAGCCGCCGGCCCCCACACCATACCTTCTCCGTTTTTACCCTGTTTTAAATTTTGCTGCTTATTTGTTTCGTTACGCCCGGCCATTCTTACTGGTCGCGGTGCTGTTCATTTACCGGACGCCAAAATTTTCCCGGGCAGGAGGAAAAATGGTGTTGGATGGAGAAATCTCTCAGATATGGCGAAAACCAAATTGGGGGGATGGTAATTGTTGAAAAAAGGTTTGCTGGCGGCGTTGCTCGCCCTGGCGCTGGTGGCGGCAGGGGGAACGGCTGAAGCGAGCGTGGGCAGGAAAACGCTCAACGTCGACTACAATAATGTCAAGCTCAACGTCAACGGGACCCTTGTCAACGTGCAGCCGGAGCAGGAACCCTTTATCGTCAACGGCGTGACCTTCGTGCCCCTGAGGCTGGTAGCCGAAGCATTGAATTCGAATGTGGACTGGCAGGCCGATACCAGCACCGTAATCATCAACAGCAAAACCTCGCCGGAAGTCATCAATCTTAAGATGCAGTTGATCGAGAAAGACAAGGAGATCCAGAGCCTGCAGCAGCAGGTGGCCCAATTGCAGCAGGAGCTGGCGGCTAAATCGGGCGCCAGCCTGGACGACCTGGAAGGCGACCTGAGGGATGCATACAAAAAGATCGGATATGTTTATCTTGACAATCTGAACCTCAGCGGCGATTCCGACAACGTCCGGGTTGAAGTGCTGGTAGACCTTGATGACTACGGTGACGAGTGGGCCGACCTGAGTAACAGTAAGATTGAGAGCTGGCTGGACGACGTGGTGGGGGCCATCCAGGACGAACTCTCGGAGGACACGGAAGTCAGCGGCGAGATCATTAACAGCTATAACGACGATGTCCTGGTGAAATTTAATAAAGACGGCGACGACGACCTGGAAATCGACTACCGGGACGAAGATTACCGTGATAGCAGTGATCCCGATGCGGCCATTGACGAGCTGGAAGGCAAGAGCTACTACGTGGAAGACATCAGGTTCGCCGTGAGCGATGCCAGCTATTCCGAGAGCAACGACAGGGCGACCGTCTACCTGAAGGCCAAAACCAGCGGCGCCGGCGACGCCTGGGATGAACTGAGTAGTAGCACAATCGAAAATGAAGTCCAGGATATTTGCGAAGACGTGGTCAATGTGTTCGACGACGCCGGCGTTAGCCTAAAGGAAGTGCGGGCGTATTTCTACGACAACAATTCCAGCCTGTTGGACAGCTTCACTTATAACGTAGACGACGAAACCCTGGACTGAAATCTGAAAAAGCGGAATTAAGGCGCGGTGGAAGCTGGGAAAACCCGGCGCAAAAAATTTCTCACGGCCGGGAACTTTTCGCCCGGCCTCGGTGTCTAATTAACTGGTTGGTCGAGGAAAAGCCGCCCAAACCAGCAGGAAAACTGGACGGCGGCGTAGAATATTCCTCACCTGGGCAATATTCCCCTATCCGCAGCATCAGCCGCAGCCTGAAGACGCAGAAAAGGTCGCGAAACTAGCATTAAAGGAGGGATGCGCCGGGCAGCAAGGGTCCCCGGGCCGGAAAGAGAATAGTAAGCCGCCCTACATACGGGCAAAAATCTCAAGGAGGGAAAATAGTTGTTAAAGACGAGGAAGAAATGGATTTCCATCCTGCTCACCCTGGCCATGCTGGTGGGCCTGATGGTACCCTTCGCCGGAACGGCAGGGGCCGTGGGTACGGTGTATACGACCTTGACGGCGCCGCCGGTGGAAGATGACAAGGAAGATATTGCTTTAGGTTCATTCCAGATTGAAATTGATCCTCTATATGTAAGCGGTAATGAGGTGCATGAAGCATTAGTAGAGTTGCCTTCAGATTATACTATTAATAGTGTTACGGTATATGGCGCAAATAATAGTGAGGAAATTCTTGATAGCGAAAATGAATCTGTTTCATCTGTTTCAGTTGATGTATATGGTGGCACCAGTAATAGTGACAAGGCTCAAGTTACTCTTTCCGATCTATCAGACAATTCCTTTAAGATAAGTATAAGTGCTCCAAGCGGATATTCCGGTTTCACCGGTAATAAATTCCGCGTGAAGCTCGCCTTTACGAGCGTTGATGTCCCCTCTGGAGCAAGCGGCGATGTGACTGCCACGATTAAAAATCTGCAGGGCCAGCTTGTAGACGGTAAGGTTGTAATAGCACACGTAGCTGGCGGCGGACTGACCGTTAGCGTGATTGACAGTCAGGATTTTGCAGATGAAGGTACTGTTAAAATCCGAGTCGAAGAAACTGTAGCCGGTAAATTAAAAGATGAGGATCAACTAAAAATCCAACTGCCTGATGGCTTTGAGTGGGCAGATGCAGATGTATCTAAAATTGTATTTGGAACACTTGTAGATACTTCAACTGATCCAGATACTGTTTTGAGCTCAACAGCGGCGAAAGATAAAATTGACATCGATTACACGACAGATTCCGATACACTCAAGATTTCGCTGGTAGATTCAGTATATAAATCAACAGAACGTTTAGGAATTGAAATTACAGCAAAAGTTAAGGTAGTAGACGAACAAGATGCTAAATATGGCGATGTTGTAGCGAAGCTAAAAGGCGACTACACCGTGAGCCCGAGTGAGATAGTAGTCGGTACGTATGGTGACTATGAGGCGGCTGTCAGTGCCGATGATCCGAGCATTGTTGCCTACGCAGGCATGGAAGATCAAGATATCAGCGACATCGTAATAAAGGAAGGAATTAAAGGTAGCCTTATTAACGGACGCTCTATCACTTTAACGCTGCCGGAAAATGCAAGATGGTATAGGATCCAGGATCAGAATGTTACTCCGGATACAACAAGAGATGCCGGCATTAAGACAGATGAAGACAATAATGTCCGCCTTGATTTTGTAGGCCTCCAGGGTACCGATAATCGCACCGTTAAATTTATTGTTTATGGCGATTCTACAACAGCAACAGACCCAGCAGAGATTACTATTGAGGATCTGGGTGTAGCCCTTAAAGCTGGAGTAACTGGTGACCTCAAGGTAACCGTCGGCGGCACTGCAGGTGTAAGCGGCGAGATCACGGTAGCCAAAGTGGTCAGCCCCGTAACGGTGACTGCCGAAAAGGCGAATGTCCAGCTCGGCAAATTTGAACAGCCTGCCGGCAAGATCGTAATTACTGAAGCCGCTGCTGGTGCAATCGATACTGACAATGGCAATTACGGGATTGAACTGCGCCTGCCCGACGGAATCAAGTTCAGCAGCAAACCTGATGTAACAGTCACGAAAGGCGACCTAGAAATCGATCAGGTATCGCTTGCCGCCGATGATACTGTCCTCAAGATCAGCTTCAAAGATGACAGCAACGAGGCGAGTACCATTGAGATCAGCGATATCTACTATGATGTCGACCGCACTTACGGTGAAGGTGACATCAAGGTAGAAGTAGGCGGTATGGCTATTGTTGATACCAATGTTGTATCTTACAATGAAGATCGCGATAACTATAATGATAGTGATACCTACAAAGTCTTCTTTGAAGACGACGATTACGCCGCTAAAGTCGCCAACGCCGTTTGCGTGACCCCGGCTCCTGTTGGGGCCAAGTATTCCGCTTCCTTCGTGATCGGCAGCACCACATACACCGTTAATGGCGTAGAGAATACCATGGACGTTGCCGCCTACACGAAGGACGGCCGTACCTACCTGCCGGTGCGCTACGTGGCCTACGCCCTGGGCATCACCCCGGAGAATATCCTCTGGGACGGCAAGACCGCTACCTTCATCGGTGAGGGCCGCGTGGTCCAGGTAACCCCTGGCAGCGCAGTGCTGACCATCAACGGCGCCCCCATTACCATGGACGTAACTACGGACCTGGTGAACGGTCGCGTGATGGTGCCCTTCCGCTGGGTAGCCCAGGCCTTCGGCGCTCAGGTGAACTACGACGAAGCCACCCAGACGGTGAGCATTAACTAAAAGCTGTTACAGTGAAAGGGTAGCTGGCGGAACCCGGATCCTGGTGGATCCGGGTTCCGGTTATAGAGGTGAATTGTAAATGCGCTTGAAAATGCGCGGGCTGCTGGCGCCCCTGGCGGCGGCCCTGATCTTCATCTACCTTTCTCTACCGGCCGCAGCCGCGGCGGGAAATGGGGAGAGCGGAGAAAAGCAGATCATTTCCCTGGAAAAGGCCGTAAGCATGGCCGTGCAGAACGATAAGGGTTTAAAAAGTGCCCTGCAGGAAATAGAGCGTACCAGGTCCCTGCGCGAGAGCGCCCAGGAGAATGTAAGCTTTACTCCGGTTGAGGGCGGCTATGGCGGCCCCTACGGACCCCAAATTGAAGCAAGCTGGATCCAGCTCTTAGGTGCGGACCTCAACTACCGCATGAGCCAGCGCACTTATCAGGCCAACCTGGACGCCCTGGCCCTGAAAGTATGCAAAGCCTACTGGGATGTGCAGGTGGCCCAGCAGAAGGTTGCGGTACAAGAAAAGGCCAAACAGCAGGCTCTCTTGAACCTGCAGAACACACGCGCCGCCGTGCAGGCCGGAACGGCCGCTTCTTCCTCCCTCGCTGTAGCCGAGAACCTCTGGCGGCAGGCGGAAGACGGCCTCACCGCCGCCAAGCACTCCCTTGACGATGCCTATGCATCCTTCAACAATCTGGTAGGACTGGATGCCGGCGCCAGGCCGCTCTTGAACGAGCAGCCGTCCTATTCCCCCCTGCAGGTGGCCAATCTGGAGTACGAAGTGCAGCGGGTTCTCGAAAACGACCCCAACGTTTGGAAGGCAAGGCAGAACATCGATATTAAGCGCTGGAGCGCGGAAATGATGTACAGCTCGGGATCTTATACCCCTTATGATGCCCGCCAGGCGGAGCTGAAGCAGGCCGAATACAACCTGGAAAACGTTAAGGAAGCAATGGCCAAAGCCACCCGCTCGCTTTACTACCAGGTAAAGAGCGTGGAAGAAAACTATGGCGCCGCCGTGGCGGCTCTGGAGGCGGCCCGGGAAAAGCTGCGGGTAGAGCAAGCAAAGGCAGCGGCGGGTATGAACACAAGGGCCGACGTGATGGCGGCCGAGGTGGATGTGGCCAAGGCCCAGGCGACAGTAGATGAGCTGGTGCGCAACCATGCCTACCTAAAGCTAGCCTTTGAAAAACCGTGGGCCATGTCCTCGGGCGGATGATCCTCTTGGAAACCTTGGCGCAAAGGTGGACAGGTGTAACCGCAGGGGCAACTCCCCTACGGTTTTTATTTTACCGCCGCTGCTTTAAAAAATGTTGGCGGAAATGCCGGAGGCAAAAGGAGGGGAAATATGCAGATCCGACTTTCAGTGCCACATTATAAAGTATTTCTTCTGGCAATCCTGATGGCGGTCGTCGTCCTGGTTTTCTTACCGCCGGGTACCGCCCTGGCCGACGACGAAGAAGAAAAGAGCTACAATGAACAGGTTATAGACGACCTAATGTATTACCAATACTCATTTGAGCAGGGAAACATCGATGTGGGCACTCTGCTTGACCACCTGCAGGACGCCCTGGATAAGCTCAATAAAAGCGACATCCGGGACGACATGCGGGAAGATATCCGCCAGGTCGTCAGGATAGTCGCCGCCAACATGGCCGAAATTCCGGCCGGCATTATCCCCGTTAGGACCACCAAAACAAAGGTGATCATTTCCCTGAGTGAGAAAACCCTGCCAGAGCACTACCGCAACGTAATTTTGAAGGCCGAAAAGCTTTACGACTGTCTTGCTGAGATCGGCCTGAACGACATGGTCCAGCTATTGCAGGAAAGCAGGCCTACCGACGTAATTGGGTTGACCGTGCCGGAAGGTTACTCTAGGGATAGCGTCCAGATAATTTTGCCTTCGATAAACGCTAACGACTTTGAGGGCCTTGAAGGTTACAGCCTGTTGGTAAAAGGTAACGAAGTTACTTTCAAAGTCCCTTTGAAGATTTTGCGCTCCAAGGAAGGGGGCGGCAGTTTAAACTTCACTTACAAATCCGTAGAGCCGGCGCCGCTGTCGATCCCCGGTCCCAACGCCTTGAAGAGCGCTGTGTACGATATTGATATTTACTGGCAGCGGCCGGACGGCTCCCGGGTGGATAAACAGACCAGCCAGGTAATGCTGACGCTGCCTTATCGGCAAGGGGAAGTTTCCGATCCCGCTTATCTCGGCGTCTTCACCTACAACGAAGCTCAAAGCGATTGGAATATCGTCCAGGGAGATTTTAGATCGCCAGGCCAGGTTGAGATTCCCCTGGTCAATCCCGGTAAATTTGCGGTCCTGGAGTATAAGAAAACCTTTGCCGACATTGCCGGCCACTGGGCGGAAAAAGATATCGTCTACATGGCTTCCAAGCAGATCGTCCAGGGACTGCTGGATGATCTTTTCCTGCCTGACAACCCTGCGACCCGGGCGCAGTTTGCGGCCATGGTTCTCAGGACCTTCGGCCGACCGGAAGCTGCACCGGAAAAACCTACCTTCGTCGACGTGACCCCCGGCAGCCAGTACTTCGGGGCGGTTGAAGGCGCTTACAGGGCCGGGCTGGTTGCCGGTATCGATAAGGACCATTTCGCGCCGGGCCTGAATATCACCCGCGAAGAGATGGCGGCGATGATCGCCAGAGGGCTGGGCGCGGAGTACAAAGCCGCGGTCGTTTTGAGCGGCGCCCTGGAGAAGTTGAAAGGATTTAAGGACTACGGCGACCTTTCTCCCTGGGCCCGGGAAAGCATGGCCCTGTGCTACCAACTGGGGATTATCAAGGGGACGCCCGAAGGGTTCATCCTGCCTAAAGCATATACCAGCCGCGCCGAGGCGACGGTCATGCTGCGGCGGGTCCTAAATATTCTGGAAGCAGGCAAATCCACCCTTTAAAACCTGGTAATAAGGAAAAAGCTGGCCGCAGGATCGGCGTCCTGCGGCCTATTTTTAAAGTATCTTTATCTCCAGCACTTTATCCCAGTCCAGACAGGTTATCTCGACTTTGGCGCCTGCCTGCAGCCCGCCGCTGCCGGTGTACTCGGTGCCGTCCTTATCGGAGAGGCGGGCGCGCTCCCAGTCAAGGAAGACATTCCCCAGTTCTTTGTCGAATTTGTCCAGGTAAAGCTTGCGGCCTTCGACAGCTTCGATGGTGCCGCTGGCCTTCTTCACCTTCAGGGGTTCGACGTTCCAGACCGCCGCACCGTTCAATTCCACCTTTACCCACTGGCCCTGCTTCAGGGCAGATAGGCCGCTGGGCACTGTTGTCGCCCAGGTAGCTTCATAGGTCTTCAGGTCGTGGTCCAGGTCCCGCAGTACCAGTTGCAGGCCACGGCCTTGGACTACTTTTTCCACCGTGCCTGTGGTCACGGTGAGCTGCCCCGCCAGGCGGGGCTCGTAAGCTTTGACAAAGGCCAGCTCGTTACGCCGGTTCAGGACGGCCAGGATGTGCAGGTTGTTTAAAGCGAAGGGAGTCGGCAGAGAAACATTGAAGACGGCGGCGGAGGCGGCCATTGGGTAATCCTTGCTGCCGCTGGTTGGCGTGCTAATGGTCACTAAATAGCGGGCCGTCGCAGTTCCAGGGCTGGTACCGCGGCTCCCAGCTGGTCCTGAAAGATTTCCGGCACGCCCGGTGTCCTGTTTGACCTCCTGCACCCAGCCTTCCAGGCGGCGTTCCGGCGCTGGGTTGAGCCAGCCGTCCTCCACCATCCGGGCCAGCAGGGCCAGCATTTCGGCGCGGGTAATGGTATCCAGGGGGCGCAGGGTGCCGTCGGGGAAGCCCCGGATTACCTGCAGGGCCGTCAGGGTGGCGGCGGCCGGGCGGGCCTCTTCCGGCACCAGGGAGGCATCGCTGAAGTCCAGGAGCGCGTTCTGCTGCAGGGGCGTCTTCAGGCTGCGGGCCAGGAGCTGCCACACCAGGTAACGCGGCGCCGGCCCCATGAGCAGGCCTTCCTGCAGTTCGTCCGGCAGGAGGATTTTTTGCTCTACGGCCAGGGCCAGGTCGTCTGCGGCCCAGGCGACTCCCGCCGGTACGGCCGGGGCCGTGCCCCGGTTGGCGCTGACTGAAGGACGGGCCGTAGGTATGGGCATCTGGCCGCCGGGGCGGGCAGGGAGGTTCCCGGCGCTGCTGTAGCCGGTGGAGCGCAGCAGCAGGGAAACCGCCTCCACCGCCGTCAGGGGCTGGTCCGGGCGGCAGGTGCCATCCGGGTAGCCGTGGACGATGTCCAGTGCCCCGAGAAAGTTGATGGGCTCTGCGGCCCAGTGGCCGGCGGCGTCGGGAAAGAGCCCATCGCCCCACGCTGCCAGGGCCGGGCGGGGTAAGGCCAGGACCAGGGCCGTTAAGATAGCAAGCAAGAAGTGTCGCACAGGGAAATACCTACCTCCAGGATATGTTCAGGTTCAGATTTAGCCGCGGCAAGTTTATTGCGCCGCTCTTGCCAGATTGCCCGGTGTAGATACTGCGCCCACGGCTGCGCCGGCGGTTCGTGGCGAGGTATTCGCGTAGGCGGTCTGCAGAGCGTAGAGGATGCCTTTACCGCCGGTAAAATAGACCGTCAGGCCGTCAGGGCCCAGTGCGGGAGTAGCCTGTACGCCGCCGTCCACCTCCATATCCCACAGGAGTCGACCGTCCCGGCCGTCGACGGCGTAAAGGCGTTCCCGGCCGGGTACATAGATGGTTCCCTGCCGGTCCACGGCCGGGGCCGCCCCGGAAAGGTCGAGGAGGCGGGTGGAGAGCCGTTCTTCTCCTGTAGCGCCGTCCAGGGTATAGAGGCGTTCCTTGCCGGCTACCAGGTATACCAGGCCGTCGGGAGCCGCATTGATGTTGCCTATTTCCGCCTGGCTGAAGCGGTGGGACCAGGCAATGGCGCCGCTGGCCGCGTCCAGGGCGTACAAGGCGCATTTATTTATCGCGCTCGCTGTTTTTGGCACGCCGGCGACGTAGAGGTATCTCCCGCCAGGCTCCAGGGCCAGATAGATCTGCTTCTGCTCGGCGAAGCCCCGCCGCCAGGCGGTCGCGCCGCTGCCGTCCAGGGCTTCCACCGTGGTGCCGGCGTCTTTTGCAGTGCGGGCCACAAAAACATATTGCCGGTCCGCGTCCACAGCCACGGGGTAATCGCTCTGCCCTACGTACCAGAGCATGTC
This sequence comes from Moorella mulderi DSM 14980, assembly GCF_001594015.1. Classification (GTDB taxonomy): domain Bacteria; phylum Bacillota; class DSM-521; order Neomoorellales; family Neomoorellaceae; genus Neomoorella; species Neomoorella mulderi. Next base: position 285,113 of record NZ_LTBC01000001.1, on the reverse strand, counting down.
GCGCCGCGGCGCCACGGCGTATAGGCTCTTGCCCAGGAGCAGGTAAAAGCTTTCCCCCGGTCCCCGGGCTAGGGTGGGCGAAGATGTATTGCCGCCGCCGCTTTCCCCGGTGGCGACGCTGAAGCTCCAGCCGGGGCGGCCGTAGGGCTTGATCTCGTACAGGGCCCTGGCCGTGGGGACGAAGGTGCTGCCGTCGGGGAAGAAGACCGGCGCGCCGGTGGGCCTCTCCCCTGTCTTAAAGTCCCAGATCTGCTCGCCCCGGTCATTGAGGCGTAGGATGCTGCTGCCCGTTACCAGGAAGATATCGCCCCAGGGGCTTATTACTGGAGACAGGCCGGAATTGCCGGTGCCGCCGGCGATTTGCCGCTGCCAGAGGATGGTGTAGGGTGTGCCGGCCCGGGCCGGCTGGAGCGTGGTCAAGCAGAGGAATAATGCCAGGAGCATTGTTATCAAGGTGTACTTGAGGCGGTGCATGACATGACACCTTGTTCTTCTTCCCGTGTTAAATACGCGGTTGCGAGCCGGGTTGCGGCTGGCAACTCTTGCCTGATCTATTCGGCAGGCGGGCGTTATTTCCTGCTGGAAGGGGTCCAAAATCTTCTTGACAATTATGCATTTCAACCTTAAGATTGAACTTGAGGTGAACATTATGGAAGAGATCCTTGGCGTTGAAGAAGCTAGGCGGAAATTAGGAAGGTTGGTTACCCAGGTTGCGCAAAAAAGGGAACCGGTAATCATAATTCACAAAGCAAAGGAAAAAGCTGTTTTATTGAGTTATGAAGAATACAAACAATTACAAAAGCTATCGGCTGCCAATGCCGCACAAACAGTAAGTAAGGCTATGAAAAATATTCAGGAAGCGGTAAAAAAAGCCAACCTGGAACAGGATGTCATCGAGAGCGCCATCCTTGAGGTGCGTACCACTTGAAAAAAGTCGTTTTTGATACGAATGTTTTGGTATCAGCCATCGGGTGGGAGGGTCCTCCCCATAGACTTTTAGAAGCCTGCCTGCACGGCAGGTTAAAATTATATACCAGCAATGCTTTGCTGGAAGAATTGAGTAAAGTGTTAGCCCGGCCTAAACTTAAGGTTATTGCCGGGCATCCCGATTTGCCGGTCATTCTTACATGGTTGGCTTCACCAGAGCATATAGTCATCCCCGAATTTGAGCCGGGCGTAATAACCAGGGATCCAGCTGATAATAAAGTGCTGGCCTGTGCCCTGGCGGCTAAAGCCGACGCCATTATTTCAGGAGATGAGCATTTATTAGATCTTCGGGTTTATAATGAGATAAAAATTTTAAGGGCTGCAGAGGCGTGTAAGATGTGGAATATATAAGAAAATTGGTGGGGGACAGCTAGAATACCCTTTATATTACGATGTTGCGTAAAATGAGATCGATAATATGTGCTAACCTTTTTTCCATATTGCCGGGGCTCAAGGGGTCCTCTTCCCAGAGGATGGCCAGAATATCCTTGTTGGTGAAATAGCCGGAACAGAGAGTGGTGATGCTGGCCAGCACCTGTTTGAGGTCCAGGTCGGGACGGAAGACGCCCCGGGAAATGCCTTCGGCGAGGATGGCTTTGAGGCTGGGCAGCCCCTGTTCCCACACCTCCGGCAAAACTTTACGGGCGTACTTTCCGCCCTGGAGGGCTTCCCAGGCCATAAGGCGGGGGTAGTTGGGGTTGGCGGCCAGGAAATAAAAGTAATTGCGGATGGCCGCCGCGACCTGATGCTTCAGGTCCCCCTTCTCGTGGAAGGCCTTTTTCCCGGCGGAGAGGCTTTTTTCGAAATTCACCTTGAGGACGTAAGTATAAAGTTCTTCTTTGCTGTTGAAGTAGTGATAGAGCATGCGTTTATTTACCCTCGCCAGGGCGGCGATTTCATCCACCCGCGCTCCGTCGATGCCTTTGGCGGCGAAGACTTCTTCGGCGGCAGCCAGGATGCGTTCCCGGCTTCCTTTTGCGCTCCTTTCCATCATTTGCTCACGCCTTACCTGTTATAGGTTTACAGACTAAATTTTACCCCATTTTTTCCGGTCCAGCCAGGGTTCTGGGGTTATTTCCAGCGGGAGGGATACGAGGGGCCGCTGTTTATCGCCGGCCCGGCGTCGGGGGGCGGGTTGAGCCGCTTGGGAAAAGTGACGGCGGCCAGCACCGCCAGGAAGGCCATCAGGATTAAGGCCCAGATGTGCGGCAGGACATAACTCATCTCTAGCTCCTTCAGGGCGACCTGGCGAAAGCCCAGCATCATCCAGGTGGAGGGCAGCAGCCGGGCCAGGAAATTGATATAAGCCGGTATATGGGTCCAGGGCCAGGTAAAGCCGGAGATCATGAACAAGGGGACGGACAAAAGCATCACGTACCTGGTAACCTGCAGAGAGTTGGGTGCACGGGTGGAAATGAAAAAACCGGCAGCGGTGATAATGACGTCGTAGAGCAGGCCGAGCAAAAGGATCAGGGGCAGGGAGCCGCCTATCTTTACCTGGATGAAGCGGGCCGCGAACCATAGCAGGAGGGCATAATTGAAAAAGCCGGCGACGAAATAAGGCAGGGCCTTGCCGGCGAAGATTTTCCACGCCGGCACGGGTGCGCTCAAGAACTGCAGCCAGGTCCGGCGCTCTTTCTCCCGGGTTACAGTCAGGCTGACGCTGAGGAGGCCGATCTGGTGCAGGATAATCATGATTAACCCCATGTATAAAAAGTTGGTGTAGCTGAAAGTAGGGTTGTACCAGACCTCGGTGTTCAGGGAGACCGTGTCCATAATGGCGCGGACCTCGTTTTTAGTATAACCCAGCCCCGCCAGGTAGGATGCCGCCCTGCCGGCAATGAAATCGTTAAACACCTCGCGGATGTACTTGCGGGTATTGTAGCCCCAGATTAAATTGGAGCCGTCGTAAATAGTCAGTACCCGGGTCAAGGCGTGCCGGGATATGTCCTGCTCAAAGTGTTCCGGGATGATCACGCCGGCCCGTACCCGGCCGTTTTTCATCCCCTCCTGAAGCTCGGCATAGGTCTTTATGCCGTCTATTACCTTGAAGTGGGGGCTGTTGGCGAAGGCGGCGGCTATTTCCCGGCTGAGCTTCGAGTCATCCAGGTCGACGATGGCTACAGGCACGTTGTTAAGGACAGCGCTGACATAGGCGGCGCCGAAAAGGGCGGCGTAGCCGAGGGGTACCAGGAAAACCATTAAAAAAAGGATTTTCTCTTTAAAAATATGGAGCATTTCGTAGTGGGCGATGTTGAGGATCTGCCGCATGAGCCTCTTCCCCCTAACTCCGCGCGATAAAGACGGCCGCTGCGCCGTAGCAGACGGCGGCGATAGCCAGCATGGCTAGTATATAATGGGCCATCAAATTCCAGCCGGCGTTTTTGAAGGCGAAGTAGTTTATCCCCTGGAAGAACCACGTCTGGGGCAGTATCCAGGCAACCTTCTGCAGGTAAACCGGCATGGCTTCCAGGGGCCAGGTGTAGCCCGACAGCACAAAAGAAGGCAGGGCGATAATCATACCGAACCTGGCGGCGTCGACGGCGTTGCGGGCGAAACTGGATGCCAGGGTACCTATGCTGTGGACGGCTATGGCAAACGCCAGGGTGAAGAGGAGCAAGGCCGCCCAGCTGCAGTTGAGGGGCAGTTTCAGAGCGCCGAAACCCAGGATATAGAGGGGCAAGACGACGGCCATAAAAATAAATATCTGGGCTATCGACTTGCTGGCGAAGAATCTAAATTTGGAAATGCCGCAGGCCCTGATCTGCAACCAGCTTTTCATCCCTCTTTCGCCGATGACGTTCAAGCACGCCGCCAGGGTGCAGCACTGCTGCCAGATGTTTAACGCCAGGGCCAGCACCAGGAAGTAGGCGTAGTTGAGGGCCGGGTTGAACCATGCTTCCTCGCTGATGTCGATGGCCTGGTAGGCATCTTTGGCTTGTTGCAATTGAACCCCCCGGGCCACCAGGGCGCTGACGCCGGCCTGGGCGCTGAGGGTGCGGGTGACGGTCAGCAAGGCAGCGGAGGCGTTGGTGGCGTAAATCATGTTGCTGCCGTCGATAACCGCCAGCACCCGCGCCTGCCGGCCGAGGGCCAAATTCCTGCCGTAGTTCTCGGGGATGACGACGCCCACGACGGCTTTCCCCTGCTTGATTAACTCCCGCAAGTCGTCGTAACTCGCGGTCGAGGCGACCAGCTTTAGATACTCAGCCTTGCCGATCTTGTCCACCAGCTCGCGGCTGGCGGCGGAGTTGTCCAGGTCGAAGACCGCGGTGGGGATGTCTTTTAATACCTGGGCGCTGTAGACGGCGTAAAACAGCATCAGCCCCAATAAAGAGCCGAAGAGAAGAATATGGCGCAACCCCCTATCGCGCCAGAGGTAAAACACCTCGCGCCGCATAATGGCCAGGCACTGTCTAAGCATCGCCGTCACCGCCCTGTCCGGCCGGGGACTGGAGCCGGGCGTTCCACCGCGTCAGGGCTTCGGCGGGCGGGTAGAAGGTGATTTTACCTTTCTCCAGCCAGCCTACCCGGTGGACGTGGCGCATAAACTCGGCGTTGCTTAAAGCCCAGATACAAGTCCCGCCCCCGGCGAGAAAAGTTTCTAACTCCCGCAAGATGATGCGGCGGGAATACAGGTCGATGGCGCCGATGAGCTCGTCGGCGATGAGCAGCCGGGGGTTATTGAGGAGGGCGCAGGCCAGGGCCAGCCGCTGGTACGGGCCTGCTTCCATATGTCCTACGGGTTGATTTAACACTTCGCCCAGCTCCAGCCGCTCAATCAGCCGGTCGATATTATCCCGGCCGGCGTTTTTCAGGGCGGCGATAAAGTCGAGGTTTTCTGCGGCGTTTAAATCCTGGAAAAGGCTGCGCTCCTGGGTGACCAGTCCCAGGTATATTTTAAACTTCTCGGTCCTGCGGATATCTATCCCGGCTACCTCTACTTTTCCGGAAGTGAACCTGTCGATGCCGGCCAGGATGTGGAGGAGAGCCGTCTTGCCGCTGCCTTTCATGCCGAAGATGCCCAGGCATTCCCCGGCCCTTACTTCCAGGGTCAGGCCGTCCAGGACGGTTTTTCGGCCGATTTTTTGCGTCAGGTCTTTAACGGCGACGATTGTCTCCATTTATTGCTGCTCCCCTTCCAGGATCTTTACCCTGGCCGTCATGCCGGTTTTTAAGACCAGGTCCGGGTTGGGGACGTCGATTTTGACCTCGAAGCTGCGGATGTCATGCTCGTACTGGTCGTTAATCGCCTTTTTGACGGCAAACTCGCCGGCGTCGTTTATCCACACCACTTTGCCTTTAAAGGTTTTGCCCGGGAAGGCGTCTACCGTTATCTCCGCTTCCTGGCCGAGGCGGACGCGGCCGATCTTCTTTTCGCTTATGTAAACCTTGACGTAGGTATGGAGCAAATCGGTGATTTCAAAGACGGGCGTCCCGGCGTTTACCATTTCGCCCTGCTCGAGGTATTTCTGGGTGATGAAGCCGGCCAGGGGGGCTTTTAAAACGGCGTCGGCCAGGTAGGCTTTTGCTTCCTCTACCGCACCGCCGGCTTGCCTGGCCTGGCCGGCGGCGGCTTCCTGCTGGGCCTGGGCCACCGCCACGCCTGTCCGGGCCGATATAGCCTGGTCGAGGAGGGCCCGGGCCTCTTGCAGCTTCTTTTGCGCGGCGTTATAGGCGTTCTGGGCGCGCTCGTAACCGTTTTTGGCTTCTTCCAGCTTGCGGTCGTCCACGGCGCCCTGCTCGTGTAGCAGGCGGAGGCGGTCGTACAGGTCTCTGGCGTTGTTCAACTGGTCCTGGGCGTCTTTTACGCCGACTTCGGCTGCGGCGACACCTGCCTCGGCCTGCTTGATCTTGGCTTCAATTTGCTGGCTCTGGTAGATGACGTTATGGCTGGCCTGGTTTACCTGCGCCTGGGCGGCGGCATAGGCCCCTTCGGCCTGGGCCAGCTTGGCATTGAGCTCGCTGCTGTCCAGGCGGGCCAGCTCCTGGCCCTGCTCCACCCTGGCGCCCTCGTCGACGAGAATGGTTTCGATCCTGCCGGGTATTTTAAAGGCCGCCACGGCTGTCCTGGCTTCTATGGTTCCGGTGGCGGTGAGGCTGTCGCGCTCTTCGGCGATTGCCATTTGTTGCTTGTAAAAGTAGTTGTGAAAGATAAAGACGGCTGCGGTGAAGATACCTGCCAGTAAGACGGTTACTGCTGTTTTTTTGAGTTTTATGGCAGTTATAGCGTGCATATTATAGACCACCTCTTTATTGGGTTTTAATGTATACTAACTAGTTAGTTACTAAAACCACTTATCTATATATCTTCTATTTAATAAAGAGTCAAATGCACGCTTAACTATCCTGGTCAATTAGGGGTTCTTGATATTAGGTTTTCTCATTTATTCTTATTTGCTTTTATTATTGCTTTGGGAAAATAAAACCAGGATGGCCAGAATGTCGTTGAAGATAGCTTTGCGGCCGGGCGGCCCTTCATCACAAAACTCCGGGAGCACCTTGCAGGCGTATTTACCCCCCCTGGAGGGCTTCCCAGGCCATGAGGCGGGGAAGCTAGAAGTTATTCTCCATTATCTTTAAAATTGCAGTTAACGTGGGTTCTATAGCAGGGTTTAATTTGATCTTCTTCGTGCATATGATGTGGCCTGATAAACTTGATGAAACCTCTATTAAGAGCAATCACTTCCTTAATAAGCCGGAATTCCTGGCGATTTTCTTTAGGAAGTCGAAGTATTCCTGGATCATTTTAATACCCCGAGCAAGGCTTCTTTTTCTATTTTTAGTTCATCCAGCATATCTTTTGTTGCTTTCCACTCAAAAAAATCCATATTATCATCCAGAGTACCTTGAATAAAATCTTGATAAAATGCTTCGGTAACCATTCCATATTTCCTTTCAAAGTAGCCAAGGCTTTTTTTAAGTTCTTCAACAGTGCGGTTTTTTTCTTCTACCTTGGCGAGTAAAGTTTTCAGAACAACTTTTTTAACCATTTGCTCAGTAGCGTTTATTTTATCTGCCTCCAGTCCCATTTGCATCACCCTTTTTGGTAAAATACTTTATCTGGAAGAAGACTCGTTCGCTTTTTCCAGCGCCTGCTGGATAATCGCCTGAGCTTCCTCTTTGGAAGCGGCCTGGAAAAGTTGAACCATTATGGAATCAAGTAGTTCCAGGTCGTTAACTTTCCTGACTTTGGCAAGCCATTTAGGAGCTATGGGAGCATATTTTATTTTTAAATAGGTGCAAATGGCCTCCTGGGCCTTTTTGATTTTACCTTCCCGGGCGCCTTCCGCCCGGCCTTTGGCCAGGCCTTTGGCCAGGCCTTTGGCCAGGCCTTTGGCTAGGCCCTCTGCCCGGCCTTTGGCCAGGCCCTCTGCCCGGCCTTTGGCCAGCCCTTCCGCCCGGCCTTTGGCCAGGCCCTCAATCCTGGCCTGCTCGGACCATTCCTTGAGCCATTCCTGCATTATAGGAGATTTATTAAAGATCTCTTTAATCCTCTGCCTTTCTTCAGGCGAATACATAAGTTGCTGCACCTCCTCCATTTCCTCGGGCAATACCAGTTCATTCTTTATGGTGAATTCCGCCAGGTCCTTCCTGTACGGGTTAGACGGGTCCTGGAGGAACTTTTTTAGCAAAAGGACGGTTGCCTGCGTCTCTTTACGCCGCCGACCGGTTATAAAGGGGGCGAAGGGATAAAGGGCTTCCGGGTCCTCCAGTTCGTTAATGACCACAACTTGAACGACAAACATTTCGCCTTTAACCTGATAGATACCGGTCGCTGGGACGTCCGCCTGTACCTTGAGTTTCCTGGCCTTGAGCATCTCCATCATGGCCCGGGGGTAGCTGCTGCTGACCAGGGTGAGGGTGAAGTCATCCAGCACCAGCGCTCCAGGATGCTCGATTACTTTATACAGCCGGGCCAGGGCCAGGCCTTTGTCGAAGTCGTTGGCTTCCAGGTAATCTACAGGCGACTTAAACTCAAAGAGGTTATACCTGCGGAACACCCTGGCCACTGGATGGGCGAGGACAATGTCGGCTTTCTTCTTTATAACGATTACGTCGACATCCAACGGCTTGGAGGAAAGGGCTACCTCTGCCTGGATTTCTACCTGGCCCGGCGGGGCGTCGGACAGCGCCTCCTTTAAAGCCGTCACAAAAACCGGGTGCCATTGCTTGTTGGGCAATTCTCCACTCCCTCTCGCTAAAAATATTATATCACGCCCGGGGAGATGGGAAGAAGTCTTTATCGAAATTTGTAACAGTTGACAGGGCACCATGGTGGTGCTATTATTTTTATCGTTATTACTTCGATATCGTAATATTCGGTTTCAAAGCAGGTGGTGGGATTGCAGGAAATCCTGCTATTAGAGCTTTTCAGCCGGGTGTACCGGCGGCTGGTGCGGCGGCTGGCGCCGCTGTTCCAGGCGGAAGGTTTTTCCGGGACGGAGATCCTTGTTCTCTGGAAGGTGCATAAAAAGGGTTCTTTGCGGGCGACGGAGCTGGCCGGGCACATTGGCATCCCGCCCAGCACCTTTACCGGCATCTTTGACCGCCTGGTGGCCCGGGGGCTCCTGAAGCGGGTGCCGGACCCGGAGGACCGCCGCAGCGTCCTGGTGCGGGGTACGCCGGCTTTAAAGGACTTTATGGGCCGTTTTACCGTAGCCGTAGAAAATGAATTGCGAAGCATTTTCAAATCCCTGCCGGCAGAAAGCAGCAGGCGCATACTTGCTGATTTACAGCTAATCCTGCAATACCTGGACCGGGAAGAAGGTGATGGCTGTGGCCGGGTTCAAAAGGAAACAAATTAATCACACACTCGGGCCGGAAGGGGTCGCGCCCGGCAGCGAACAGAGAGAAAACGAGCCGGCAACCCCCGGCGGCGGGATGACGGCGGGAAACCACCCGGCCAGTGCTAGTATAAGTAGCGCCGGTTCCCCAGACGGCGGCCCGGGCCGGCACGCCTGGGTCATTGCCGTCCTGGTGGCCCTCATCGGCGCTTTTATGGCTATCCTGGATTCCAGCATTGTCAACGTAGCGCTGCCGACCATGATGCGCGTTTTCAACACCGATACCGCCACCATTGAGTGGGTAGTCACTATTTACATGCTGGCCCTGGGTGTAGTTGTTCCCTTGAGCGGCTGGCTGGGTGACCGGCTAGGTTTTAAACTGCTTTATATTCTTTCCCTGGGCGTTTTTACCCTGGGGTCGCTTTTGTGTACCTTGAGCTGGAACGTCGATTCCATGATCGCCGCCCGGGTGGTCCAGGCCCTGGGCGGGGGGATGATTATGCCCACCACCATGTCTATTATCTACCGCCTGGTGCCCCGGGAAAAGCAGGGCAGCGCCATGGGCATTTTCGGCATGGCGATGATTGTTGCCCCGGCCATAGGCCCCACCCTAGGAGGTTACCTGGTGGAGTACGTGGACTGGCGCTGGATTTTCACCATCAACCTGCCGGTGGGCGTCCTGGGGGTTATCCTCTCCTGGTTTTACTTACCTGGATTTCCCCGCCGTGAGGCCGGGCGCCTGGACATTGGCGGCGCCCTGACGGCTGCCGTTGGCCTCTTCTGCCTGCTGCTGGCCCTGAGCAAGGGCGGCGACTGGGGCTGGTCATCTGAATCTATCGTGCTGCTTTTATATACCAGCGCGGTTTCCCTGGGGCTGTTTATATACCTGGAGCTGACCCAGGAAAATCCTCTCCTGGACCTACGCGTTTTTCGTTATCCCACTTTTACGCTGGGAAACGTTATTGTTATCGTTACTTCCATCGGCCTTTTTGCCGGGGTATTTTACATCTCCTTTTTCTTACAGGTAGCCCGGGGCCTTGGGGCCATGGAGACGGGCCTGATAACCATGCCTGGTGCCCTGGCCTCCGGGCTGGTGATGCCCCTTACGGGATGGCTTTACGACCGCCTGGGGCCCAGGCCGCTGGCTGTAGTGGGAATGCTGTGGCTTGGCTGGACTACCTATATTTTCCATCATCTTGATGTTATTACTCCGACTGCCATCCTTTACCTGTGGGTCATCCTGCGCGGCCTGGGGATGTCCCTGGCCATGATGCCGGCCCAGACGGCGGCCCTCTCAGTTGTTCCTGCCGAACTGGTAGGCCGCGCGTCGGCCATTACCAATATCATCAACCGGGTATCCTCCTCTTTTGGCATCGCCGTGCTGACTACCATTTTGAACAACCGCACCGCCATGCATGCCGCCCACCTGGGGAGCAGGATCACGGCGGACAGCCCGGCGGCCAACGAGTTTTTCCGGCAGGCGGGCCTTTTCCTGGGCGGCGGGGGGACGGCGGGCGACCAGGCCAGGACCCTGGCGACAGCTTACCTGCAGGGGGTAATCGCCAAAATGGCTTTTGTCCAGGCCATTGACGACCTTTTTATTATCGCCGCGCTGATCGTCCTGGTGGGCTTGATCCCTGCCTTTTTCCTGCAGAAAGGGTCGGGCGCTGCCAGGGCCACCTTTGGTGGCGAATGATGCGAGCAGGCGGCAGGGTTATTTTCAAATACAACGGGACTTAGCGGGGAGAGGATAGTATCCATGAAAAGGCGATTGATTATCACGCTGGTATTAATTTTAGCCCTGGCCGGAGCGGGAGGTATTGCCTACTACTACCACTACCAGGCCGTCAACTATGCCAGCACTGACGACGCCCGGGTGGCGGCGGATACGGTGACGGTCAGCCCTGAAATTCCAGGCAAGCTGCTGACCTGGCTGGTGCAGGAAGGAGACCTGGTCAAAGCCGGCCAGGTGCTGGGACGCCAGGACCTGGGATCGGCGCTGACCTCCAGTGCCATCAATCCCCAGGCCCTAGGTAGCACGGCGGGAGTGCTGGCCCAGAAGGCAGAAATCACAGCTCCGGTCAGCGGCCAGGTGATCCAGTCCAGGGCGGTGGCCGGGGAAATGGTTACGCCCGGGATGCCCCTGGCTATCATTGCTGATACCAGTCATTTATATATCAGCGCCAACATCAAGGAAACAGTGATTGAAAAGGTCAAGCCCGGCCAGGTAGTGGATGTCAGCATTGACGCCTATCCTGGCCGGACCTTCGGCGGCCGCGTGGCCAGCATCAGCGGCGCAACGACATCGGTCTTTTCCCTGCTGCCGGCCCAGAACGCCAGCGGCAACTACACCAAGGTGACCCAGGTCATCCCGGTGAAGATCCAGCTTGTTGACGCCGGCGATGTGCAGCTGATGCCGGGGATGAACGCGACGGTGCGTATCCATATCAGGTAAAACATAGAGCGAAAGGCAAAGAGGGGAGCAAACCATGAGGACGTGGATAAAGAAAGCTATGGCACTCCTGGCGGCGGGAGCCCTGGCCCTGGCCGCCGGTTGCGGCTCCGGGGCCGGCGCCGGCGACCGGGTGACGGTAAAAGCCATGGCCGCCGGCAGGGGGAAGCTGGCGGCTACGGTAGAGATAAGCGGTGCCCTGGTGCCGGTGCGGGTGGCCAGTGTGGCCAGCAAGCTGGCGGGACAGGTGCTGGCTGTGAAGGCTGATGTCGGCGACCGGGTACAGGCCGGGCAGGTCCTGGTGGAAATCGACACCAGGGAGCTCCAGGCCCAGCTCCGGCAGGCGGAGGCGGCCGTCCGCGGCGTGCAGGACCAGGCGGAACAGGCCCGCATCGGCATGGAGACGGCCCGGTTGGGTATTGATACGGCGCTGATCAAGCTGGAGGCGGCCAGAAAAGATTATGAACGAGTTAAAGCTCTGGCCGCGGCCGGGGCTGCGTCCCAGAAACAACTGGACGATGCCCAGGCTGCTGTGGACCAGCTTCAGAAGGCCTATGAAGCTGCTCGCCAACAGTACGAGGTAGCGAAGAAGCAGTACGAGACCACTTCCGGTTCCGGTATGGCCCAGGCCCAGGCGGCGGTGAACACCATTAAAGTGAATATGAGTAACGCCGTCATAACCAGCCCGATCACCGGCGTGGTCACCAACAGGAATATCAATCCTGGCGAGATGGCCGCACCGGCGAGCTCCCTGCCCCTGCTGACCATCGCCGACACTTCGACGTTGAAGCTCCAGGGTACTATCGGGCAGGAGGCAGTTACCCTGCTGGCTATCGGGCAAAAAGTGACAGTCACCCTGGACGCCATTCCCGGCCGGGAGTTCACCGGCACGGTGACCCAGGTGGGCCCGGTGGCGGCGGCCACTGGCCAGCGTTTCCCGGTAGAGATCAGCCTGGCCAACCCGGGCGAGCTGAAGGCCGGCATGACGGCCCGCGCCGCATTTAAACTGGCGGCCCCGGAGGGCGTAGTTGTGCCCCTTGCTGCCGTGCGTACGGACGGCGGCCAGGATTATGTCTTTGTGGTCAAAAACGGTACGGTAGAGCGGCGGCCGGTAACCCTGGGTTTAAAGAACGAGGAGCAGGTGATGGTACTTAAGGGCTTGCAGGACGGCGAGCAGGTGGCCGTAACCAACGTGGGCGTGCTGCAGGACGGCATGGCCGTGACGGTGGAATGACGCATTGGCCCGGCCAGGATTGACGGGACAATTGGCTAATGATAGGATGTAAAATAAAGGCATACTAATAATATATAGAGATATTTTCGGTCAAGAGAGGGGATGGTGATTTTATGTATGAGGAAAGGGCTAATCTTGATGCCGATTTTTTACGCAAGGTAGGTCCTGTGCTTAGGAATATGGGGTTTGCCAATGAGAGGGAAGCCTTAAAGGAGCAGGCTTTACTCCTAATTTTAAGCAAGATAAACCGCTATCGAGCCGAATGCTCATACTACGAAAAAAAGTATGGTATGACTTTTGAAAAGTTTGCTGCCATGGTTCATGAAAATAGTGGCGAGGATTTCGAACATGAGGACGATCTCCTGGACTGGCGGTTTGCAAAGGAAACACTGGAAGATTTAATGCGCCAGAAAAAGGAGATTGAGGATGCTTAATGTCCTTAAAGCCTTTCGGAGCATTATTAAGACTTATGTGGTTGAACTTTTTGAACGGGAAACCAATCGTAAGCGTTTAAAAGCAACCATTACTTTTATCGATGGGAGCAAGCTTTTTATAAAAGATTATAGTTTTGGCTCTGAACGGAAGTATTCATATCACTGGGTAGATAGATATGGAAAACTTATTATTCGCTGGGACAATGCCCCGCACTGGCACCAGTTTGCCACCTTTCCTCATCATAAGCATATAGGTTCACCAGAAAGAGTAAAACCATCATTAGAGATAGATCTCAGTGCGGTATTGATGTTCATTAAGAGACAAATAAGTGATTAGGTATCTTTCAGGCCCCCCCCGGAGAGGACAATATGACACAAGAATCTTGTTCCGTCCCTGCCGGCGAGCAATGGCATAAAGAGTTGCCTTCAGGCACGTTTTCCGTAACATTTATGGTTTTAGCCTCGACCCGGATAAAATCCGCCAGCTCATGGAGGGATTGCCGGATCTGGCCGGTATTTTAAGAAGGACCTGCATTGAAGAGTAAAGTTTGAACAAGGGGAGGAAAATTCCTTGGAAGAAGTTCTTAAGGACGTAGTAGACAGAATAGTGAAGACCGTAAATCCCGACAAAATAATCCTTTTTGGGTCCAGAAGTAAAGGGAAAGCAGGATTTAATAGTGATTATGATCTCCTGGTGCTGAAGAGCGGAATAAATAATCGCCGCGCTTTGGCTCAACAGCTTTATAAAAACCTGGTCGATGTTCCTGCGGCTGTAGATATACTTGTAGATACTCCGGAAAAAATAGAAAGGTACCAGACTTCACAGGGGTTGGTTTATGCTGAGGCTGCCAAAGGGTTGGTAGTTTATGAGCGATGAATTATGGCGGCTGTGGTTAAAAAAAGCAAAAAGCAATCTCGCCAGGGCAAAACTGGGCAGGTAAACACCTGATATTCTATACGAAGATCTTTGTTTTGACGCCCAGCAAGCAGCCGAGAAAGCTCTTAAAGGTATAATGGCCTTTTTTAAGATTGATATCCCAAAAACACATTCTATTGGATACCTTTTAAAGTTAATTGAAGAAGCGGGGGTAGGGCAAGTTACTGAAAGCCTTAAGGAAGCTGCAATACTAACTGATTACGCTGTAACGACCCGTTACCCGGGAGACTGGGAACCAATAGATGAAGCAGAATACAAACAGGCAGTCTCTCTCGCCCAGGAAGTTTACCAATGGGCTTTATCCCTTACCGAACAGCATGAAGAAAAATAAACATTTGAGCATATTTTCCCTCCCGTCCAGGAAGGCGATGAGGCTAAAGCCGGGCAGGTCCTGGGCCGGCTGAACCTGGAATCTACCCTACTTCAAGCGCCATCAACCCCCAGGCCCTGGGAGCGGCGGCTACGGGACAGCGTTTCCCGGTAGAGATCAGCCTGGCCAACCCGGGCGAGCTGAAGGCCGGCATGACGGCCCGCGCCGCATTTAAACTGGCGGCCCCGGAGGGCGTAGTTGTGCCCCTTGCTGCCGTGCGTACGGACGGCGGCCAGGATTATGTCTTTGTGGTCAAAAACGGTACGGTAGAGCGGCGGCCGGTAACCCTGGGTTTAAAGAACGAGGAGCAGGTGATGGTACTTAAGGGCCTGCAGGCCGGCGAGCAGGGGGCCGTAACCAACGTGGGCGTGCTGCAGGACGGCATGGCCGTAAAGGTGGAGTAAGGTTAGTACGGGCAGGGCTTAAACGGTGCCCAGCGGGAGCGGGTGGCGACGATTCTAATGCCGACCCGGGTGAGATGGGGAACCTCTTTCTCAGTCCGCCCCGGCGATTTCCCAAGGGGACAATCCCGGCCCGGTTTGAGGCCGCACCAATAAAAAGGCGCGGCCTTTACTTTTTTTGGTTGACTGCTGCTCTGGAAATTTGGTAGCATCAGATATAGATCATTCTTTCATGATATCATTCTTTCATGCCGAATCCATGTGCCTGGGTATAGATTTTAAGCCTGTGAAGGGGATGCCATTATCTTTCAGGAACTCGCTGGAGAGGATAGTATGACACAAGAATTTGTCCGGTTAAAGCGGCTTCTTGACATGAAACGCCAGGAAGAGTTAGATAAGCGCCGGGCCCTGGCCTGGCAGAAGGCCCGGGAAGTAGCCTCCTTTTTGCGAGACGTTTACGGTGTGCAGGAGGTTATCCTCTATGGCTCCCTGGCGCGGGGTGATTTTCGGGAAACGTCCGATATTGATCTCTTTATCAAGGGCTTTACAGGCTCCTACTGGCAGATGCTGGCCCGGGCCGGGCGCCTGGCAGCGCCCTTTGAGGTCAGCATAGTGTGCGCGGAGGACGCCCTGCCATCTTTACAGGAAGAAGTCGCCCGGGAAGGGGTGGAAATTTGATCCCTGAAAAATACCTCCTGCTGGAAGCCCGTATTCATAAAGAAGTAGCCAACCTGGAAAGGCTGGAAAGGGAACTGGCGCGGCACAATTTATTCCCCAGGATTCAAGCCGATTCCCTGGGAGGTTTCAGCCTCGCCGATGAAGCCTCCCTGCGGATTATAGGTTCCATCTTGCATGACTACTATACGGCTATAGAAAAGATTTTTAGAATAATAGCCAGGGATATTGACTGTTCCGTCCCTGCCGGCGAGCAATGGCATAAAGAGTTGTTGGACCAAATGACCCTGGAAGTGCCGGGCTTACGCCCGGCGTTGCTTGCCGGTAAGACAGCCCGGAGCCTGGATGAACTCCGGGCTTTCAGGCACGCTTTCCGTAACATTTATGGTTTTAGCCTGGACCCGGCAAAAATTCGCCAGCTCCTGGAGGGATTGCCGGAGCTGGCCGGTGATTTTAAGAAGGACCTCCATCTTTTTACCCTTAGAATGCGCCGGATCCTCGGGCTTGACAGTAGCAGCGAGGTATAACCAATTCTTATTCCAGCTCTCCCCGGAGGTAATCGACGAACTGCCGGGCGGTGCGGCCGGATGTGCCGTTCTGGTAGAGGGCCCACTGCAGGGCGCGGCGGCGCAGCTCGGCTGGTTCTATTTGCAGGCCGGCTTTGCGGGCCAGCTCGCCTACAATGGCCAGGTACTGCTCTTGGTCCGGGCTGGGGAAGATGACGGTAAGGGCGAAGCGCTCCGCCAGAGAGAGCTTCTCCTGGTCAAGGTGATGTAAGTGTGTGGCTGCAGGAAGGTGGAGATTTTGACTTCCCCCAAATATTTGCCGGCCGAAGCGCGCTTAAATAAAGCGGTAGCTGATGCTCTAACCGGGTATCTCAATCGCTGCCAGGATGTGGTGGCGGCCTACCTTTTTGGATCCCGTGCCCGGGGGACCGGTCGGGAGCGCAGTGATATCGACGTGGCCGTGTTATTTGCCGGCAGTGAAGAGAAATTGCAGCGTTTTGACCGCCGGCTGGAAATAATTATTGATCTGGAAAGGGTAACGGGAAAAAAGGTAGATGTCATTGACATTCAGGCGGCACCTTTACTGCTGCAACACCAGATCTTAAAGGACGGAATTTTACTGGTCGATAAAGATCCCCGTTACAGGGTGGCGTTTGAAGTTTGGTCCAGGCGCACTTATTTTGACCTGCAACCCCTTCTTCAGAGACGACATAAAAAAATTATCGCTAAAATCCTGGAGAGTGGCTAATATGGTTGATATCGAAGTTATAAGACACCGCCTGGCTTTGTTAAGTGAGTATATAGCCGACCTGGAGGCAGAAAAGGAAATCGGCTTAAAAGACTTCCTGGCCGATAAACGGCTGCGCCGGTATGTTGAACGGACTTTACATCTGGCTGTAGAAAGCTGCATTGATATTGCCAGCCACATTATTTCCGATGAGGGATTAAGGGAGCCACGGGATAATAAAGATATTTTTGCTGTTTTAGGTGAAGCCGGCTACCTGCCCGAGGAACTGGCTAAAAAACTTATGAAGATGGCCCAATTTCGTAACATTATTGTCCATGATTATGCTCGACTTGATGCTGAGATCATCTGGGGAATATTAAAACGTGATCACGGTGATTTAAAGCATTTTATGTTAACCATAAAAAAACTATTGGGTATTAGCTAATGGGGCAAAGGTTACTGTTATTTTTTTTCGCTTTATGTTTTATGTTAACTCTAACCGGTACGGGGAGCCGGCCGGAAGGCTGGCCCCTGGCGGCGCCTGCGGTCCGTACGGATATCGTCGTTTACGGCGGGGGCCTGGCCGGCTGCGCGGCGGCCTGGAAGGCGGCGGCAACGGCACCGGATAGAACGGTGGTCCTGGTGGTTCCCTACCCCGAGGGCGAGTATGGCGGGCTGGCCACGGTGGGCGGCCAGAACTTCTGGGACGTGCGCTACTGGCTCCGGGATGGAAGGCTTGCGCAGGGGGGCTCTTTTGCCCACTGGTTTAAAGCTGTGGGACCATTTTACCGCACGGCTGACCTGGCGGCACGGATTGCCGCCGACCTGGGCAAACAGCCTAATCTCCATACTTACTGGGCCATGGATATAACTGCCGTCAGGAAGGACGGGCGCGGGCGGCTCCAGGCCCTGGCCCTGCGAAGCCTGCAAAGGGATGCCGCCGGGACGGTAATCTGGGGTGAAGAGCGCCTAATACTGGCCGCGCCCATCTTTGTCGACGCTTCGGAAGACGGGCGGCTCAGCCGCCTGAGCCAGGCCGGGGTGACGGTGGGCCGGGAAGACTGGCCCGTTGAATTTTTGGCGGCGGACCTGGTCAGCAAGGAAGAGGTGCGGCGTCTTAAGAGCCTGCGGCTGCAAGGCGGTACTGCCGGCGCCGGAGGAATAGCGGCTGGCCGGCCGGGGCCCGGCGACGATGGGGATATCCTGCTGCCCCGCCAGCAGGTGGCTACCCTCATGTTTAAGGTGCGCGGGGTGCAGCCCGGCCGTTACCGGGATATGACTTTCCGCCAGGAGCGGGGTGCCTGGGGGGCCTATGGCGGCAGGGAAGTTTACATAAGCGACCCGGTGGTTACCGCCTTTAACGACAAGTACGGGCCCCTGGGCTTTGCCTTAAAGCCCCTTAATGCCGCCCAGGACGGCCCGGGGAGCCCGGAGTGGTGGGTCAATGCCCTCCTCATCTTTAATGTCGACGGCCGGGCGAATGCCCGCGACCGCGGGCATGACCCTTACCCTCGCGATATGGCTCCGGGCGCTCTGGATACCGATACGGCCTGGCATAAGGCGCGGGAGATTTTGGATAACCCTGATTTTATCCGGGCGCTGCGCCGTTTTGAGGGTTTTGATAAGGTAGAACTGGTACGCGATGGACAGGGCCGGCCGGTCACCGGGGGGATGCTATACTTACGGGAAACCGTGCATACGGTGGTCGACCCCCGGGAAGCGGGACCGGGGACGGAGAACAGCAACTATGCCCTGACCGCGGCGGCCACCCAGGGCGCCGGGCCAGGCCCGGCGGAAGGCAACGATCTTGGCAATTATGTAAACCGCATTGGCCTGGGCTTCTACTGGCAGGATATCAATGCCTATCATTTCAGCGACCTTAAAGGCAGCAATGGCCGCTACCGCTGGCCGGTGACGCCTTTTTTGCGCCCCGATTATCCCCGGACCACGCCGGGGCCGGGCGGATGGCCGCAGAACCCGGTCTATATCCCCTTTAACACCCTCCTCAGCCGGCCGGTGCCCAATTTGCTCATCCCCGGCTACGCGACCAGCATTTCCTCCCTGGCCTGGGCCGAGCTGCGGGTCCTGCCCAATAGTTGCGTCCTGGGAGATGCCGCCGGGGTGGCGGCGGCCTACGCCCTGACGAAGGAGCGCGATCCCGGTACCTTCACCGACGCCGACGTGGCGGCCGTCCGGGAGATCCTCGTGCAGCGCTTCGGCGCCAGGGTGGATAAGTAAATTTTACTTGATGTTAGCATTTTCTGGGAAAAAGATCAATGCAATAAGGAATAGGAGCAGGAAAAACGTTTACTCTACCGAAATAGTTAACAACATCAAACCGGGAGAGGGGAAATGACGGGATGATGCCGAAAGTGCGGCGGTGGGTTTTCTTTCTGGTGACGTTTTTTGCCCTTTTCTTGGGGGATCTGGCTGTAGCCCGGGCTGCGGCGCCGGGGTGGTCCCTCCTGGACGAGGTGCGTTCTCTCACGGAAAAAAATTATGCCGGTCCTTTAAACTGGGCAGCCCTGGAAGCAGGGGCCGTTCAGGGCCTGGTGGAATCCCTGGGCGATCCTTACAGTGAATACATAGCCCCGGAAGATATACCTGATTTTGCTTCTTCCCTGAATGATGAGTATACAGGTGTGGGGATTATTTTCCAGGATCTTGAGGGTCAGGCGGTAATCAGCAACACTGTCCCCGGCTCGCCGGCCGCCCGGTTGGGGGTCGTGCCCGGCTCGGTGCTATTGGCCGTGGACGGCCGGCCGGTCAAGGGTTTGCCCCTGGAGGAGATAGGCCGGCTGTTGAGCGGTAAGCCGGGAACCTATGTGGACCTGACTGTTACCCTGCCCGGCAGTGGCAGTCGCCGGAGCTATTACCTGCGCCGGGAGGTAATCCGGCCACCGGTGGTCAGCAGCCGCCTGCTCGCCGGGCCGGTAGGCTACCTTTACCTGCGCTCCTTCCCCTACTGGGCGCCTGGGGAGGTGGAAACGGCGCTGGCGGAGCTGGAAGCCCGGGGTGCCCGGGGAATTATCCTGGATCTCCGGGGCAACCCCGGCGGCTACCTGGACGCTGCCCTGGAGATTGCTTCCCTGTTTTTGCTCCCGGATAAACCTGTGGTACAGGTGGTGGGCCGGGATAAAAAGGTTACCATTCTCCGTTCCCGGGGACCGGGCCAGGACCTGCCCCTGGTGGTCCTGGTGGACCGTGGTACGGCCAGCGCGGCGGAGATCCTGGCCGGGGCCCTGCAGGCCAATCACGCTGCCATTCTGATAGGAACCCGGACCTACGGGAAAGGGGCACTGCAGACCATCTTTCCTTTGAGCAACGGCGGCGCTTTAAAATTAACTACTGCATATTATCGTACTCCTGCCGGTCAAGCTATTGACGGGGAAGGGCTAATACCTGATATTGAAGTGACGGAGGGCCGGGAGCAGTTGGACCGCGCCCTGAAGGTCCTGCGGGCGCAAATTGCCCCGCCCCTGGTGGCGGGCAACCTGGCTTGCAGGTAATTTACTTCACCTTGGCAAGAAGTATCAGGAAGGAGAAGCTGCTTATGCCGGCGACTCTTGCATCTATTCGCGAGCGGGCCAGGGTGATCTTGGAAGGCATCTGCCATGCCTGCCCGGTATGCGACGGCCGGCGCTGTCCTACCGGCGTGCCGGGGATGGGCGGCATTGGCACGGGGGCGTCATTCCGCAATAATGTTACGGCCCTGGCGGCCTGGCAGGTCAACATGCGGGTTCTCCACGACCGCAAGGACCAGGACCTGGGGTTAAGGCTTTTCGGCCAGAAGCTGGCCTTTCCCATCCTGGG
Source organism: Moorella mulderi DSM 14980 (assembly GCF_001594015.1). Classification (GTDB taxonomy): domain Bacteria; phylum Bacillota; class DSM-521; order Neomoorellales; family Neomoorellaceae; genus Neomoorella; species Neomoorella mulderi. The sequence goes on along the minus strand of NZ_LTBC01000001.1, from coordinate 264,790 downwards.
CGCGGCCGTAGCCGGGGCCAGGGTCAACTTCCAGGGACGTGTTAGCGAAGAAGAACTGGCGCGGGCCTTTGTCCTGGGAGCGGCCGAGGCCGGCAGTCTCTCCTTCACCGGGGACGGTCCCCTGCCGGAACTCATGGACGCCGGTCTCAAGGCCATCAAAGCTGCCGGGGGGCGGGGTATCCCGGTCATCAAACCCCGGGAAGATGGGGAAATAGTGAGCCTCATCCACCGGGCCGAGGATGCCGGCGCCGTGGCCGTAGGTATCGATGTCGACGCTGCCGGGCTGGTGAATATGACCCGCGCCGGCCAGCTGGTGGAACCCAAGACGGTGGAGCAGGTGGCCGGGATCGCGGCGGCGACCTCTCTTCCCCTAATTTTGAAGGGCGTTATGACGGTGGCCGACGCGGAGGCCGCCGTGGCCGGCGGGGCGGCGGCCATTGTGGTTTCCAATCACGGCGGCCGCGCCCTGGACCACACGCCGGGGACGGCGGCGGTGCTGCCGGAGATTGCGGCGGCGGTGGGAGATAAAATAACGGTCCTGGCCGACGGCGGCGTGCGCTCGGGTGTGGATGTCCTGAAGATGCTGGCCCTGGGCGCCCGGGCGGTCCTGGTGGGCCGGCCCCTGGCCATTGCCGCCATCGGCGGCGGCGCCGCCGGCGTGAGGCTGCAGCTGGAGGCCCTGGCCGACGACCTGGCCGTTGCCATGCGCCTTACTGCTTGCGGCGATTTAGGGGATATAGGACCGGGGATATTAAGCCCTATCCGAATTTCTTGATTTTGCCCGTTCAAAGTTAAATATGCAAAATAGTAAAATTTAGAGCAAAAAAAGTTACTGACTGGTGCGTAGATTTAGTGTTATAATAACACTAAATTGGCGGAAAGCGTTTGATGGGAGGGTTGGCTAGATTTGATGGATCTTGGTAGCAATAATGATGCGAACATTAAGGCAAAAGCCCTGGCGGAGGTCCTGGAACGCTATGCTGGAACTGAAGGAGCCCTGATCCCCATTCTCCAGGAAGCCCAGGAGATTTACGGCTACCTGCCGGGGGAGGTCATGCGGGAGATTGCAAGAAAGCTGAAAATACCCTTCAGCCAGGTTTACGGTGTGGCTACTTTTTATACCCAGTTTCACCTGAAACCCCGGGGACGGAACATCATCCGTGTCTGCCAGGGTACGGCCTGCCACGTGCGGGGGGGTGCCCGGCTGCTGGAGGCTATTTCTGCAGCCCTGGGTATTGGCAAAAATGAAACTACCGCCGACGGCCGCTTTACCCTGGAAACGGTGGCCTGCCTGGGTTCCTGCGGGCTGGCCCCGGTGATGATGATTAACGAAGAAACCTACGGGCGGCTGGCGCCTGAGAAGATCCCGGCCATTCTGGAAAAATACTAGCTATACGACTATGACGTCGCGAGCTTCCACAGCATGGATATAAAAAGACTTCTATTTTAGGTGGGGGTGAAACTGAATTGCAGGACTTGAAGGAATGGCGGGAAACTTTGCAGCAGCAATCTCACCGGGGGGACAGGCCCTCCCTTACCGTGGGCATGAGCACCTGCGGCCAGGCGGCCGGGGGAGCGAAGGTAATGGCGGCCCTGGAAGAAGAGATAGCCAGGCGGGGTTTGCAGGTAGATATAAGCCAGACGAGCTGTATCGGCATGTGTTATGCTGAGCCCATTGTGGAAGTAGCCCTGCCGGGGAAACCGCGGGTGTTTTACGGCGACGTAACGCCGGAGCGGGTCCCCACCCTGGTGGAAAAACATGTGCTCCAGGGGGAGCCTGTCAGGGAATGGGCCCTTATCCAGTTGTCCGGTGAGGCAACTCCCTATGAAGGCATCCCGGTGATGCCGGGAAGCACTTACTATGGGCGGCAGGTACGGGTGGTAACTTCCCGCCTGGGGCTTACCAACCCGGAAAGCCTGGAAGAATATATCGCCACCGGCGGCTATGAGGCCCTGGAAAAGGTCCTGGGCCAGATGACCCCGGAACAGGTTATCGAAGAAATCAAGATCTCGGGCCTGCGCGGCCGGGGCGGCGCCGGCTTTCCTACGGGCCTGAAGTGGAGTTTTACCCGGCAGGCCCCGGGGGACAAAAAGTATGTGGTCTGCAACGCCGATGAGGGTGATCCCGGCGCCTTTATGGATCGCAGCGTCCTGGAAGGCGACCCCTTTTCCGTTATTGAGGGCATGACCATCGCCGCTTATGCCATTGGCGCCGATGAGGGCTATATTTACTGCCGCGCCGAGTACCCCCTGGCCATCAAGCGTCTGAAAATGGCCATTGCCGCGGCGGGAGAAAAGGGCTTGCTGGGCCGGGATATCCTGGGGACGGGCTTTAATTTTGACCTGCATATCAAGGCCGGCGCCGGCGCCTTCGTCTGCGGCGAGGAGACGGCTTTACTCGCTTCCATCGAGGGCAGGCAGGGCATGCCCCGGGTGCGGCCGCCCTTCCCGGCGCAGCAGGGGTTATGGGGTAAGCCTACCAATATCAATAATGTCGAAACCTACGCCAACGTCCCCTTTATTATCAAGAACGGCGGCCAGTGGTTTGCCTCTATGGGCACGGAAAAGAGCAAGGGGACCAAGGTCTTCTGCCTGACGGGCAAGATCAAGAAGACCGGGCTCATCGAAGTGCCTATGGGGATAACCCTGCGGGAAATTATCTTTGATATCGCCGGCGGTATCCAGGATGATAAGCAGTTCAAGGCCGTCCAGATCGGCGGCCCGTCGGGCGGCTGCCTGCCGGAAGACAAGCTGGACCTGCCGGTGGATTACGAATCCCTCACTGCCGCGGGGGCCATCATGGGTTCCGGCGGCATGGTGGTCATGGATGAGAATACCTGCATGGTGGATGTGGCCCGCTTTTTCTTGAACTTTACCCAGGCGGAATCCTGCGGCAAGTGTACCCCCTGCCGGGAAGGCACCAAACGGATGCTGGAGATCCTCACCCGCATCTGTGAGGGTGAGGGGCGCATGGAGGATCTGGATACCCTGGAAACGCTGGCGCGGGTAGTCAAGAACACGGCCCTCTGCGGCCTGGGGCAGACCTGTCCCAACCCCATCCTCTCCACCCTCCAGTACTTCCGCCACGAATATGAGGCCCACATCAAAGATAAACGCTGCCCGGCCCATGTTTGCCAGGCCTTGCTGGTCTATACCATTGACGCCGGCAAGTGTACCGGTTGCGGCGCCTGTGCCCGGGCCTGCCCGGCGGGGGCCATCAGCGGCGAGAAAAAGCAGCCGCACCGGATTGATCCCGCCCTGTGCATTAAGTGCGGTAGTTGTATGGAGAAGTGCAAGTTCGGGGCCATATCCAGGTTGTAGCGAAGAACGAAAATGGTGGGTTTTAGAGACTTTAAGCTTCAACTTCCCACATCTATTTACGTAGGGGGGAAAACAGATGGCTGATGTCACCTTGACCATAGATGGCAAGAGAATTACCGTACCGGCCGGGACAACGGTCTTGCAGGCCGCCCGGGATAACGGCATCTTTATCCCTACCCTTTGTCATGACCCGAAGCTCACGCCCTGGGGCGGCTGCCGCCTGTGTGTGGTGGAAATCGAGGGTATGCGCGGCCTGCCGGCCTCCTGCGTGACCACCGTCGCCGAAGGCATGGTGGTGCAGACGGCTTCGCCGCAAGTAGTTGAAGCCCGCAAAATGATGCTGGAACTACTGCTGGCCAACCATCCCCGGGACTGCCTCACCTGCAGCAAGAGCGGCGCCTGCAGCCTGCAGGATTACGCCTACTATTACGGCGTAAGGGGAGACAAATTCCACGGGGAAAAACACGACTATCCCCTGGAGGATGACAACCCCTTCATCGTGCGGGATATGAACAAGTGCATCCTGTGCGGCAAGTGCATCCGCGTTTGCGCGGAAGTCCAGGTTAACAACGTCATCGACTTTGCCCACCGCGGTTTCAATACCAGGGTAACCCCGGCCATGGATCTAACCTTAAGGGAATCGGAGGAATGTGTCTTTTGCGGCAACTGTGTCCAGGTCTGCCCGGTGGGGGCCCTGGCGGAGAAGGCGAGTTTATGGCAGGGCCGCGAGTGGGAGCTGACGAAAGTACGGACCACCTGCACCTTCTGCGGCGTGGGCTGCAACCTGGAGGTCAGCGTGAAGGACGACCATGTGGTACGCGTCCGCGGCTATGACAACCCCCTGGTCAACAGCGGCTGGCTCTGCGTCAAGGGCCGCTTTGGCGCCGACTTTGCCGAAAGCCCGGACCGCATTACCCGGCCCCTCATCCGCGTGGGCGAGCGGGGCGAGGGCCGCTTCCGGGAAGCTACCTGGGACGAGGCCCTAGACTATACCGCCCGGCGCTTGCAGGAAATCAAGGAACAGTACGGCAGCCGGGCCATTGCTGCTTTGAGTTCGGCCCGGTGTACCAACGAAGAAAACTACCTTATGCAGAAGTTCATGCGGGCGGTGATCGGCACCAACAACGTCGATCACTGCGCCCGGACCTGACACGCCCCTACCGTGGCCGGTCTGGCCATAGCATTCGGTAGCGGCGCTATGACGAACTCCATCGCCGAAATTGAGCATAACGACGTCCTTCTTATTATCGGTTCTAACACCACCGAGGCCCACCCGGTCATCGGCCAGAAGATGAAACAAGCCGCCCGGCGGGGAGCAAAGCTCATCGTTGTTGACCCGCGCCGGATCGAGCTGGTGGAGCACGCCTACCTGTGGCTGCCCATCAGGCCGGGGACCAATGTGGCTTTGATAAACGGCTTAATGTACGTCATCATCACGGAAGGCCTGGTGGATAAAAAGTTTATCGAGGAACGGACGGAAGGTTTTGAAAACCTCTGGGCTGTGGTCCAGAACTACCCGCCGGAGCGGGTGGCGGGGATTACCGGCGTGCCGGCGGAGAAGATCTACGCCGCGGCGCGGCTTTACGCCACGACTGAAAGGGCGGGGATCTTCTATACCCTGGGCATCACTGAGCATACCAGCGGTACCAGCAACGTCATGAACCTGGCCAACCTGGCCATGATTACCGGCCATGTGGGTAAAGAGTTCAGCGGCGTCAATCCCTTACGCGGCCAGAACAACGTCCAGGGGGCCTGCGACATGGGCGCCCTGCCCGATGTCTTCCCCGGCTACCAGAAGGTGGCCAACCCGGAGGTGCGGGAGCGCTTTGCCGCCGCCTGGAACTGCCAGCTGGACGCCACCCCGGGCCTCCGTATCCCGGAGATGATCGACCTGGCGGCCGGGGGCTATATCAGGGCCATGTACATCATGGGCGAAGACCCGGCCCTGACGGACCCGGATATCACCCACGTGCGCAAAGCCCTGGCCAACCTGGACTTCCTGGTAATGCAGGATCTCTTTATCTCCGAGACGGCGAAGTTTGCCGACGTCATCCTGCCCGGCGCCAGTTTCCTGGAGAAGGACGGCACCTTCACCAGCACCGAGCGCCGGGTGCAAAGGGTGCGCCGGGCCTTAAGCCCCAGGGGCGAGTGCCGGCCCGACTGGCAGATTATCTGCGACCTGGCGGCGCGCCTGGGCTACCCCATGCACTACGACTCCCCGGAGCAGATTTTCGCCGAGATGGCGAGTCTCACCCCCAGCTATGCCGGTATGAGCTACGCCCGCCTGGAGGGTAACGGCCTGCAGTGGCCCTGCCCAACGCCGGAACACCCGGGGACTAAATTCCTCCATGCCGGCAGGTTCCCGCGGGGCAAGGGCCTGCTCCAGGGTATTGAGTACCAGCCGCCGGCCGAGCTGACGGATGAGGAATATCCCATTTTGCTGACTACCGGCCGCATGCTGTATCACTATGGCATCACCACCCGCCATTCGCCTTCCCTGGAAAGCTACCGGCCGGAAGAGCTGGCGGAGATTAACCCCGCCCAGGCGGCCGAGCTAGGTGTCCGGACGGGGGACAGGGTAACGGTAGTCTCCCGCCGCGGCCGGCTGGTGACGAAAGTTAAAGTGACGGACCGGGTGCCGCCGGGGATAATGTTCATGACCTACCACTACAAAGAGTCCCCGGTGAACATCCTGACCAACGCCGCCTTTGACCCCATCGCCAAGACGGCGGAATATAAGGTGACCGCGGTACGGTTGGAACCGGCGAGTTGAAAACCGTCCAGCCTTAAAAACTAAGGGGTGCTGTTATGCACCCCTTAGCCATTTTTCTATTACTTTGCGAAATATATGGAGTAAGCAATTGCCAGGGAACCTAACAGGACAGCAAAGAATGTGGCTACGCTCCACCACCGTGTATTATCCAGTTTGCCATCAAGACGGTTGATATCATTTTTTACTTCCTGGCGTAGGGCTTCAATTTTATTGTCAAACCTGGCTTCTTGGGCTTCTTTAGTATCACTTATTTGCTTTTGTAGATCGTTTTTTACATTACTTATCTTGGCCCCAAGGTCATCCTTGGTGTCGCTGATTTGTTTTTGTAGATCGCTATTGACATTACTTATCTTGGCCTCAAGGCCCTCTTTAGTGTCGCTGATTTGCTTCTGCAGGTCGCTTTTGACGTTATTTATCTTGGCTTCAAGGCCATCCTTGGTGTCGCTGATTTGCTTTTGTAGATCGCTATTGACATTACTTATCTTGGCCTCAAGGCCCTCTTTAGTGTCGCTGATTTGCTTCTGCAGGTCGCTTTTGACGTTATTTATCTTGGCTTCAAGGCCATCCTTGGTGTCGCTGATTTGCTTTTGTAGATCGCTATTGACATTACTTATCTTGGCCTCGAGGCCCTCTTTAGTGTCGCTGATTTGTTTTTGTAGATCGTTTTTGACATTATTTATCCTGTCTGCCAGGGTGTCTTTAGTGTCAACGAGCTGCTTTTGCAGATCGCCTTTGACATTACTTATTCTATCCACCAGCAGGTAAAAGCCAAAGTCCGCCAGTTTTTCCTCTCCTGCAGCAGCTTCCCGCCTTCCAGAAACTATCTCCTGCCGGGCTTCTTCAGCCATAGCTGCCACCCCTTTCACTCCCCTGATAACATCTTACTATGATTTACCTGTTTTGTCTATCTCATTTTCCCCTTTCAGCTTCCGCCACAGGGTGGTGCGGCTGACCCCCAAGCGGCGGGCGGCTTCGGCCTTGTTGCCTCCCGTTTCGGCCAGGACGCGCATGATCAGGCCGCGTTCCAGGATGTTTACCTGGCCTGCCAGTCTTTCTAGCCGGCCTTCTCCAGCTGCACCTTCGCCGGGGATCCCGGCCTCCGGCGTTGTTGCCAGCCCCAGGGCCTGGCGTACATCGGCGGCGCTGATGTTAGTGTCATGACAGCGCAAGGATAAGCGCTCCATGCAGTTGCGCAATTCCCGGACGTTGCCCGGCCACCGGTACTGGAGCAATTCCCTGGCCGCCTCCGGGGTGAGGTTCACTGCCGGCCGCTGCAGCTGGCGGCAGAATTCTTGGAGGAAATGTTCGGCCAGGAGGAGCACATCGGCCCCGCGCTCACGTAAAGGCGGGATTTCCAGGTTCAGGACGTTGATGCGGTAGTAAAGGTCTTCCCGGAAGGATTGCTCCTTGACCATCTGCGCGAGATTGCGGTGGGTGGCCGCTATAACCCTTACGTTGACTGGGATGATGCGGTCATCCCCCAGGCGCATGATCTCCCCCTCTTCCAGGACCCGCAGCACCCGGGCCTGGAGCCGGGGCGACATTTCCCCGATTTCGTCCAGGAAGATTGTTCCTTCGTGGGCCAGCTCGAAAAGGCCGGGCTTGCCGCCTTTGCGGGCGCCGGTAAAGGCCCCCTCGGCGTAGCCAAAAAGCTCGCTTTCCAGGAGATTTTCCGGCAGGGCGGCGCAGTTGACGGCTACAAAGGGACCGTCCTGCCGGGGGCCGGCCAGGTGGATGGCATGGGCAAACATTTCCTTGCCTGAACCTGTCTCCCCGTGGATGAGGACCGTGGACTGGACGGAAGCGTACTCCCGGGCCAGGCGCACGGCTTCCTTCAAGGCCGGGCTTTCGCCAAGGATGTCGGCAAAAGTATACTTGGCCACGTGGCCGCGCCCGGCCAGGCGGCGCCGGACTTTGTGCTCCAGGCTTTGCAGGCTGGAAATGTTCTGGAAAGTAGTCACCACTCCTACGGTGCGGCCGTCGACAATGATGGGTACCCGGTTGGCCACCACCCGGGTATTGCCAATGTCCAGCAACTCCCCCAGTTCCGGTTTTCCTGTCTTTAACAAAGTATGGCACTGGGCGTTGGGGATAACCTCCGTTACCGGGCGGCCGATAGCATCCCCGGCGCGCCAGCCGGAGAGTTTTTCCGCCACGGGGTTGAAGACGGTTATGCGGCCTTCTTCATCCAGGGCGATCCAGGTAGAACCCTTTACCCAGGCTCAACTTTTAACCCTTGGCGGCATTGGCGTTCTCATCATTGGCGCCCTCTTCTTTAAGCTGGACATTGGCCTGGGGGCCTTCCTCATCGGCGCTATTTTATCCCTGCTGAAGGTTGTCGATGAAGGGAAAGCCATTAAGGCCATGCCCTGGGGAACCATTGTTATGGTCACCGGCGTGACGGTACTGGTTAAGCTGATGGAAAAAATCGGCGGTATGGATCTGTTTGCTTCCATTATAGCCCAGATCTCCAACGCCTGGACGGTAACCCTGATAGCCGGTTTTATTGCCGGGTTGCTTTCCGCCTATGCCAGTACCACCGGCGTTATTTTGCCGGCCTTTATCCCCCTGGCGCCAGTTTTACTGGAAAAAGTCGGTGGCACAGCCCTCATGCCCTTACTGTCGGCCATCATTGTCTGCGGCTTCCTCACTGACCTGAGCCCCTTGTCAACAACTGGTGCCGTTTTCCTGGCCAATGCCGGGGAGAAGACTAACAAGACCAAACTTTTCCGGGATATGCTCATCTGGGGCCTGTCCATGTCAGTAATTGGTGCAATCATCAGCTGGCTGGCCTTTACCGTCCTGCGCCTGCCCTGATACTTCCTCCCGCGACCGGCGGTACGTTGACTCTCTCCACCCTATTCTTTGCCAGGCAAGCCGTCCACCTTTTACAGGTGGGCGGTTTTTATTTCCTCCGGGAGGCTGGCCGGATTTACCTGGTCAAAGTAATTGCTTTATGGAAACAAGGGGCGTATAATTAAAAAGTGCGACGGCGGGCTACCGTCACCCCCTGGCTCCATAAGGGAAGTGGTTATCTTGAAGGCCAAACATATTTATCTCTTGCTCCTGGTTACCCTGATCTGGGGGCTGACGTTTCCAATTATGAAGATAGGGAGCAGGTATATCCCGCCCGTATCCTTCGGCGCCTGGCGTTTTTTCCTGGGGGCAGCCTGCCTCTGTGCCTTGGCAGCCAGGCGACAGGGTAAGATATGGCATGCCAGGCAGGATTTCTGGCCCTTAATGCTCCTGGGTCTTTTGCAGACGACTATTATGGGTGGGGCCCTCCATTTGGGCATCAGCCTGGTAAAAAGCGGTATAACTTCCGTGGTATTGTACAGTTATCCTTTCTTCTTCACTTTTTTGGCCTTTTTACTATTAAAGGAAAACCTGACCTGGAAACAGGTAACCGGTCTAATCATTGGTTTTGCGGGACTTATCCTGGTGGTGAATCCCTGGCAGGTACATTTAACGCGGTCTGAATTCCTTGGCATCCTTGTTCTCCTGGGCGGTTCCGCCAGCTGGGGCCTGGCTAGCGTTTACCTGAAAGCAGCCTTTAAAAACCAGGACAAGCTGGTGGTAACTGCTTACCAGATGCTTTATGGTTCCCTGGTGTTACTCCCTGTAGCCGCCCTGGCTGATCATGGCCTGCGTTTCTCCTGGACGCTGCCGGCTATAGGGATCATCCTTTACACTTCTATCTTCACCTCGGCCCTGGGCTTTGCCATCCTTTTAACTATCCAGGCCCGCTACCCGGCCAGCCAGACGAGCGTATACCTCTTCCTGGTCCCGGTTTTTGGCGTTACCTTCAGCACCCTGCTGCTAGGTGAGAAATTGACCCTGAACTTGCTCCTGGGGCTGGCCCTGGTGGCCCTGGGGATTATCACCGTGAACCTGGGGGCTACGGCACCGGCCAGGGGAAAAGATGGATCTGTTTTGGTCGGTAAATAAGCAGGCCCTGGCAGCAACTGTCTACCTTTCATCCTGTGGTGATGCTGCCTGGTGACATGGAGTTGACCGGGACAAAAGCCGGTCCGTAATTTTCCTTGACGCCCCGTAAACGGTCTGGTAAAATTATAATGTTGTTCTGGCTAATCCCGGTGAAGGGGCTATTTTTTTGCCCGGAAACAGGTTGAGGAGGGGAGACGGATGGCTGGAAAATATGATGTGGTCATCGTTGGCGCTGGCCCGGCAGGGATTTTCACCGCCCTGGAGCTAGTGCGGCAGAGAAGCGGGCTCAAAGTGCTGATCCTGGAGAAGGGTCACGGCTTGCAACGCCGGGTGTGCCCGTCCAAGGAGACGCGTTCCAGCTGCTTGCACTGCAACCCCTGCTCGGTAGTATCTGGCTGGGGAGGAGCCGGAGCCTTCAGTGATGGTAAGTTAACCCTGTCGCCGGAAGTGGGCGGCTGGCTGAGTGAATATATACCGGAGCGGGAAGTTATGGCTTTAATCGATTATGTCGATGGCGTTTACCGCCATTTCGGGGCGCCAGAAAAGGTCTACGGCAGTCTCGAGGATGAGCGGATTGCAGATATCCAGCGCCAGGCAATACTCGCGGACTTGAAGTTGATTCCGGCTCCCATCCGCCACCTGGGTACCGGGCGCACCCAGGAGATCCTCCAGGCCATGAAGGATTACCTGGAGGAGCACGGCGTAGAGGTGCGCACGGATACGATGGTGGAGGAAATCCTGGTAGATAATAACCGGGTTAGCGGGGTGGTTACCCGGCAGGGGGAAGAGATCAGCGCCCGTTATGTGGTCCTGGCCCCGGGCCGGGAAGGCGCCGACTGGCTGCGCCGGGTGGCTGCCCGGCTGAACCTGAAGCTGGCCGTCAATCCTGTGGACATTGGCGTGCGGGTGGAAGTACCGGCGGCCGTCATGGAGCACCTGACCAGCGTCATCTACGAATCCAAATTTATCTTCTACTCGCGGAAATTTGACGATCGAGTACGGACCTTCTGCATGAACCCCTATGGGGAAGTAGTGCTGGAAAATAATGAGGGCCTGGTGACGGTGAACGGCCATTCCTATGCTGACAAAAAGACTAACAATACCAACTTTGCCCTGCTGGTTAGCAAGACCTTTACCGAGCCATTCAAGGAACCCATTGCCTACGGCCGTTATGTGGCCCGGCTGGCCAACCTCCTGGGCGGCGGTGTCCTGGTCCAGCGCCTGGGAGATCTCCTGTCGGGGCGGCGGACCACAGCCGATCGTCTGGAAAAGGGTCTGGTGACACCGACCCTGACCGAGGCGACGCCAGGCGACCTGTCCCTGGTTTTCCCGTACCGCCACCTGACAGCCATTGTAGAGATGCTGGCGGCCATGGATAAGATCGCACCGGGGGTTTACTCCCGGCACACCCTGCTTTATGGCGTGGAGGTTAAATTTTACTCTTCCCGGTTAAATTTAAGCCAGGAATTGGAAACAAATATCCGCGGCCTGTACGCTGCCGGTGATGGTGCCGGCGTTACCCGCGGCCTGGCCCAGGCTTCGGCGGCCGGCGTCATTGCCGCCCGGGCCATTATGGCCAGCGCTTAACTTGGGGGGCCGTGGCTTGCGCCCGGCTCCCATACCGGGCGAGGATTGAAATAAAGAAACAAACACATAAACAACAAATAAATTGAAAGGCGGTGCTTGCATGGCAGCGGTAGTCCTGGTGGGAGCCCAGTGGGGCGACGAGGGCAAGGGCAAAATTACAGATTACCTGGCGGAAAAGGCTGAAGTGGTGGTTCGTTATCAGGGAGGAAGCAACGCCGGTCATACGGTCATGGTCGGGGAACAGGAGTTCAAACTGCACCTGGTACCTTCCGGTATCCTCTACCCCGGCAAGCTCTGCCTTATTGGCAATGGTGTAGTGGTCGACCCTGCCGTCCTGGTACAGGAACTAGACGGCCTGGCGGAGCGGGGTATAGATACCTCCAGTTTGAGGATCAGCGACCGGGCCCACCTCATTTTACCTTACCATAAGGGCCTGGATGCTGCCGAGGAAGAGCGCCGGGGCCAAGCCCAGATTGGCACCACCAAACGGGGCATTGGCCCGGCCTATGTTGATAAAACGGCCCGGACGGGCATCCGGGTAGGGGATCTCCTGGATTGGGAGGAATTCCGCGGGAAGCTGGCCCGCAACCTGGCGGCAGTCAATGAGATGCTGGCTAAAATTTACGACCGGCCGGGTTACGTCCTGGAGGCCATCCTGGACGAATATGCCGGCTATGCCAGGCGCCTGAGGCCCCTCATTGCCGATACCGTCCACCTGGTTAATGAGGCTTTAAAGAATGGTCGCAGGGTCCTCTTTGAAGGTGCCCAGGGGACCCTCCTGGACCTGGATCAGGGGACTTATCCCTTTGTTACTTCTTCCTACCCAACGGCTGGCGGGGCCTGCATTGGTGCCGGTATCGGCCCGACGAAGATTAATAAGGTCCTGGGGGTGGTCAAGGCTTATACCACCCGGGTGGGAGGCGGGCCCTTCCCGGCTGAAATAACGGGGAGTATCGGCGATACTTTGAGGGAGCAGGGAAGGGAATATGGTACCACCACCGGGCGGCCGCGCCGCTGCGGCTGGCTGGATACGGTCATCTTGCGCCATGCCGCCGAGGTCAACGGCCTGACGGGCCTCGCCCTGACCAAGCTGGATGTCCTGACGGGAATTGATCCTTTACGCATTTGTACCGGCTACCGTTACGGCGGCGAGATAATCCGGGATTTCCCAGCCAGCCTGAAGGTCCTGCAGCAGTGTGAGCCCGTTTATGAAGAAGTCCCCGGCTGGCAGGAAGATATCACTGCAGCTAGGTCCCTGGCGGACTTGCCTGCTGCGTGCCGCAGCTACATCCGGCGGCTGGAAGAACTGGCCGGGGTGCCCGTTCATCTCATTGCCGTCGGCCCGCGCCGGGACCAGACCATTGTGGTGGAAGATGTTTTCTAGCCTTGCTTGCAGCAACACGCCGGTGCCTGGCCCTGAAGACCAGTCGCCGGCGTTTTTTCTTTGCTTTGGGCAACCCGGAGAAGCTTTTTACCCGGCGAAACCAGAGTGAATGAAAAAATTAACGGATCTTTTTTAATTAAGGGTAATAGATGTTTGTGAAAAGGATGGCATGCATTAAATATATCAGGTATTGAAATTCCCATAAAAAAGGTTTATCATAAAAATTGCCTGACAGCCACGCCGGAGAGGGGAATACCGCCACGATGAAGCAGGAGGGAGGGCGTGAGCCTTTCTCTGGTCAGGTAATTTAATAGGGAAGGGGGGGTTAGCGGAAGCAACATTTTTGCGACGAAGGGGACACTTGGCAAGTATCTGGTCTGATCACCTGAATGTCATAACAGTATATTCGGAATTTAATGATGACAAGGAGGCGCTGAAATAATGCCCTGGACCCAAGTCTATGATCCGGCCAATAATCTTGCGGTTTCAGCCCTGCTGGCTGCTATTCCCATTATATTCCTTTTTTATGCCCTGGCCGTTCGGAAAATGAAAGGCCATATTGCCGGCCTTCTAACAGTGGTGGCGGCTATTGCTGTCGCTGTTTTCGGCTACCGCATGCCGGCTGGCCTGGCCATTCTTTCCTTTGTCAACGGCGGACTGTACGGTCTGTTTCCCATTGGCTGGATTGTAGTTGCCGCCGTCTTTTTGTACCAGATAACTGTAAAAACGGGGCAGTTTGAAATTATCAAGGATTCTATTGCCGGTATTACTGAAGATCGGCGCCTGCAGGCATTGCTGATTGCTTTTTCCTTTGGTGCTTTCCTTGAAGGTTCGGCTGGTTTTGGCGCTCCGGTAGCCATTACCGCAGCTATGCTGGCAGGCCTGGGCTTCAACCCCGTGTATGCCGCCAGTATTTGCCTGCTGGCCAACACGGCGCCGGTGGCCTTCGGTGCTATTGGTGTTCCTGTGCTCACCCTCGGCCAGGTGGCAGGGATTGATTCCATGCTCCTGAGCAAAATGATCGGCCGCCAGTTGCCTTTCCTCTCTGTCCTATTGCCTTTCTGGCTGGTGGCAATCATGTCGGGCTGGAAAGGTGTCAAAGAGACCTGGCCGGCTTGTCTTGTCAGCGGTGGTTCTTTTGCCGTCAGCCAGTGGTTTTCCTCCAACTATTTAAGTCCTATGCTGCCCGATATTATCTCCGCTCTCTTTTCTCTAATCTGCCTGATATTGTTTCTGCGCGTCTGGCAACCCGGACATATCTGGCGTTTCTCCAACGAGCCTGCCTCAAGGGGGCCCCGATCCCACCATGCGCCTGGAACTATTCTGAAGGCGTGGACGCCTTTTATCATCCTCACGTTGATGGTAGCTGACTGGGGTATCGGTCCGGTAAAGGCTGTACTGGATCTGGTTACTATCAAATTCGCCATACCTGGCCTGCATCAGGCCATTATCAAGGCCGGTACTTCCGAACCCATGAACGCTATCTTTACCTTTAACTGGCTTGCAGCCCCGGGTACAGGGATCCTAATTGCTGCTTTCATATCGATGCTGATTCTAGATATGCGCTTTAGCGACTGGCTGCGCCTCTTCGGCGAGACTTTACATGATTTGCGCTATGCTGTCCTTACGATATTTTTAGTTCTGGGTTTTGCTTATACAGCAAACTATTCCGGGATGAGTACCACCCTGGGACAGGCCCTGACAGTTACCGGTAAGGCTTTTCCTTTTGTAGCACCCTTTCTGGGTTGGCTGGGTGTCTTCATTACGGGTAGCGATACGTCCGCCAATGCCCTTTTCGGTAAATTGCAGTATATTACCGCTCAAAATATCGGCGTCGATCCGGTGCTGACGGTAGCTGCCAACTCCTCCGGCGGTGTCACTGGAAAAATGATTTCCCCTCAGAGCATTGCTGTTGCCACGGCGGCTACCGGTCAGGTGGGCCAGGAGGGTGTCCTCTTCCGTTTCGCTATCGTGCCCAGCATCTTGATGACGGTTTTTATCAGCGTCATAACAACCCTTCAGGCCTATTTCTTTACATGGATGATCCCGGCCCACGGCGACCTGGCTCGGCCAGCGGCCAACAACGCCGTGGCCAGCCTGTCCGGCGGGTTATGGATCCTTGCCGGGACACTGGGCGCTATTGTCATCCTGGCGGTTATCGTTGCTTCAAGCAACCGCCATGCCGGCCGGCGGGAAGTTTATACACCGGGCAAATAGGCTGCAGGAAATGGCAAAAGCCCCGTTGAGCGGGGCTTTTTTTAATGAGCGCTGCAGTCCAGCAAGACACGACCCCTAAGCCGTCCTGAAATAGCAGGGGCTGGACTGTAAAATACTTATTGAATTGCCGCAAAAAAATGTTATAATGTAACCATCAGGTGGTCAGGCCGGACAAAATTGCCTGACCATTAAGACGGCGATCCGGCGGAGCAAGCAGGCCGTGGCCTCTGTGGAGGCGTTAATTCCGGGGAAGCTGGTAGGTCCCTTGCCGGCAAAGGAGCGAACTGCCGTGAGTCCTTTCGATGATTTAGCCCTGGTAGAAGAGGAAATGGCCAGATGCATGAAGTGCGGCAACTGCCAGGCGGTATGCCCTTTATACAAAGAAACCCTGCAGGAAGGGGCGGTAGCCCGGGGTAAGATCCAGCTGGCCTATGCCTACCTGAAGGGCGAGATCCCGGCCACCCACATCCTGGCGGAAAAGCTGCTTTTTTGCCTTACCTGCATGGCCTGCGTTGCCAACTGCCCCAGTGGTGTCCGGGTCGATACGGTAGTCCTGGCTGCCCGGGCGGCCATGGTGCGGGAAAAGGGCCTGCCCTGGGTAAAAAAAGTAATCTTCCAGGGCTTGAAGCGCCCCCGGCTCTTTGACACGGTCCTCAAAACCGGCCGCCGTCTCCAGCCCCTGGTCCTGCGTTACCGGCCGGAAATCCAGCGCTGTCACCCCCGCTTCCCCATCGGGCTGGAACTGCGGCGGGTGTTGCCGCCCCTGGCTAAAAGGACTCTGAAAGAAGAGTTCCCCGAGGTAATCCGCCCGGTAAAACCCCGGGCCAGGGTGGTCTTTTTCACCGGTTGCCTGGAAAATTATATCTACACCGACATCGGCCGGGCGGTGGTCAACGTCCTGCTGGTCAATGATATCGAGGTCATAATCCCCAGGGACCAGCACTGCTGCGGTATCCCGGTCCTGGTACACGGCGACGTCCCGGCGGCCAGGGAAATGGCCGCTTCCAACCTGCAGATTTTCCAGCGTTATAAATTTGACTACCTGGTGGTGGCCTGCGCCACCTGCGGCGAGGCCTGGAAGCATTTTTACCCGCAACTCCTCGAGAACAGCTTCCAGGGAGAGGCGGCCCGGGTCACGGCCGCCAGGGCCCGGGATATCAACGAACTGCTGCTGGAGATTGATTACCGCCGGCCTGCCGCCGGCCTGCCCCTCAAGGTGACCTACCATGATCCCTGTCACCTGGTGCGCGGCCAGGGTATTAGCAATGAACCGCGGCAGGTTTTGCGCTCCATCCCCGGCCTTGAGTTACGGGAAATGAAAAATGCCGGCCGCTGCTGCGGCGGCGCCGGTTCCTTCAGCCTGACCAATTACGACACGTCCATGCAGGTCCAGGCCCACAAGGTGGCGGCCATCAAGGCCACCGGGGCTGATACGGTGGTTACCAGTTGCCCTGCCTGCCGCATGCAGCTGGAAGACGGCCTGACCCAGGCGGGGCTTTCGCCGCGGGTCCTCCACGTCGTCCAGTTGCTGGAACAGGCCTACGCCAGGGGTGAAGTGAGAAGTGAGAGGCAAGAGGTGGGATAAAGAATATATAATCACGGGGAGGGTTTTATTCTTGAACCAAAATGATTTAATTGCTTTCTTTACCCGGCAGGCTGAGGCCATGGGAGCGCAGGTCATACCAGTGGACGGCGCGGGGGGGATCGGGCCGAAACTGGTCGAGGTTTTAAGGCCCTTTGGGCAACGGGTAGCCCTGGTAGAATCCTCTATGTGCAGGGAAGCTGGGCTGGAGGCGTCCCTGACGGCAGCCGGTTTCCATATTGAGAAGGACGGCGCCGGTTTTGCCCGCCAGGCCGATACTGGTATTGTTGAGTTTGATTATGGCATTGCCGAGACGGGAACCCTGGCCATGGACGCCACCGGCTTGAAGGCGCGCCTGGCAACAATGTTGCCCCTGACCTGCGTCGCCCTGGTGCGGGCGGAGCGAGTCCGGGCCAATTTAACCGAGGTAATCGACGCCTACCTGGAGCGGGGGAACTGGCCGGGGTATTTCACCCTGGTCACGGGTCCCAGCCGTACGGCTGACATTGAACGCAGCCTGACCATTGGTGTTCACGGCCCGGAAAGGCTGCTGATTATCCTGGTGGGAAATAACGGAGGTGACTGCCATGGCCGGTAAAGAATTCAAGCAACGTATTCACCGGGCATTGAATAATGCCAGCCTGCGCGGGGCGCTGGGGCGTTTTGCCGACTCTTACATCGTTTCCCGGGAACAGGTCTATGCCGGCCGGGATTTTGAATCCTTAAGGCAGAGGATTGCCGCTATCAAGGCCGATGCCGCCGGACGTTACGAGGAACTGGCAGAACGGTTCACCCGGGCGGTGGAGGCCCGTGGCGGCAAGGTATTCCGTGCTCACGACGCAGCGGCCGCTAGGGAATATATCTACCAGGTAGCTAAAGAACATGGCGTAACCGATATCGTCAAGTCCAAGTCCTTTGCTTCGGAAGAGATCCACCTGAACGAATTCCTCCAGGAGCGGGGCATCAACCCCCATGAGACCGACCTGGCCGAGTGGATACTGCAGCTCATGCCGGGAGAAAGGCCTTCCCACATGGTTATGCCGGCCATTCACCTACCCAAGGAAGAGGTGGCCCGGGTCTTCAGCCGTTACCTTGGTCAACCGGTGGAACCGGATATTAAAAACCTGGTCCGCATCGCCCGCCGGGAGCTGAGGAAAAAGTTTCTTACCGCCGGCATGGGCATCAGCGGCGCCAACATTGCTGTGGCTGAAACGGGGACCATTGTCATCTGCACCAATGAGGGCAACGCCCGCCTGGCTACGACTGTACCGCCGGTCCACGTGGCCATTGTCGGCTACGAGAAGCTGGTGCCGGAGCTCAAAGATATCGTTCCCATCCTTGAGGCCCTGCCCCGCAGCGGCACGGCCCAGCCCATTACCAGCTATGTGACCATGATTACCGGCCCGGTCCCGGCCTGGCGGGATGATAGCGAGGGGATTAAAGAGCTGCACGTCGTTCTCCTGGACAACGGCCGTACCCGGATGGCCGCCGATCCGGTCTTCAAGGAAGCCCTGCAGTGCATCCGTTGTGCTTCCTGCACCAACGTCTGCCCCGTCTTTCAGCTGGTCAGCGGCCAGGTCTACGGCTATATTTACAACGGCGGCATTGGCAGCATTCTGACGGCTTTCTTTAACTCCCTGGAAGACGCTGCCGAGCCCCAGAGCCTTTGTATCGGCTGCCGGCGTTGCGCCGAGGTCTGCCCGGCGAAGATCAACATCCCCGACCTGGTCTTGAAGCTGCGGGAGCGGGTCGTCACGAAACAGGGCCTCTCCAGCGGCTACCGCATCGCCCTCCACGGGGTGGTGGCCAGGCCTAAGCTCATGCACACCCTGCTGCGGGCCGCTGCCCGTCTCCAGGGCCCGGTGACCCATGGCCGGCCCCTCATCCGGCACCTGCCCATCTTCTTCAGCAGTCTCACGGAAGGGCGCAGCCTCCCGGCCATTGCCCGGGCGCCCCTGCGGGACCGGGTGAAGGACCTGGAACGTCCCTTGAGCCGGCCCCGCCTGCGGGCTGCTTTTTACAGCGGCTGCGTCATTGACTTTGTCTACCCGGAGATCGGCGAGGCCGTTTATAAGGTGCTGGGGCGGGAAGGGGTGCAGGTAGTCTTCCCCCAGGAACAGGCCTGCTGCGGCGCGCCGGCAGCATACGCCGGCGACCGGGAGACGGCGGTTAAACTGGCTAAACAAAATATTGCCGCCCTGGAAGGCACCGGTGCCGGGGTTATCGTTACCGCCTGCCCCACCTGCGCCGTGGCCCTGAAGAAGGACTTTCCCGAGCTCCTGACCGGAGACCCGGCTTGGGAAGCGCGGGCGCGGATTGTAGCGGCAAAGGTCAAGGACTTTACCGAACTCGTCCATGAACTGACACGGGATCGCCAGGGATCTTCCGGCCAGCCGCTTAAAGAAAGCGGGCGGGCCCTTAAAGTTACCTACCACGATTCCTGCCACTTCAAGCGGCACCTGGGCCTGGACCGGGTGGCGCGGGAGGTGTTAAACGGCCAGCCGGGGTTAGAACTGGTTGAGATGCAGGAAAGCGACCGCTGCTGCGGCTTTGGCGGCTCCTACAGCATCAAGTACCCGGAAATCAGCAGGCCTATCCTGGAGCGCAAGCTAAAAAATATTGCGGCGAGCGGGGCGGAATTGGTGGCGGTGGACTGCCCGGGCTGCGTCCTCCAGCTCCGCGGCGGTCTGGACCAGATGGGAAGTGCTGTACAGGTTAAGCATACGGCCGAGATACTTGCGATTGAAGATTGAAAAACCGTAAACAGGGCTGTAGTGACATTGCTTTAGGGGTGAGGACAAAGGTGGACCTGAGGCCTATCCGCCCTAAAAAAATATATGAAGAAATTGTCCGGCAGATCAAGGACCTTATTGGTGAGGGCAACCTGAAACCCGGGGACCGCCTGCCTCCGGAGCGGGAACTGTCCGAACGCCTGGGTGTAAGCCGCGCCTCCGTGCGGGAAGCCCTGAGCGCCCTGGCGGCCATGGGGGTTATCGACATCCGGCCGGGGGAGGGCACCTTTGTCCAGAATATCCGTCACGGGGCCATTGTAGAACCCCTGGCAATGGCCCTGCTTCTGGACCGCCAGGTAGCCATGGAACTTCTGGAGGCGCGCCAGGCCCTGGAAGGCGAGGCTGCGTATCTCGCGGCCCGCCGCGCCGGGCCGCAAGATTTAGAAAAAATGGCCGGGATTTTAAAGGAAATGGAGCGCGACCTGCAGAAGGGCACCCTGGGGGAAGAAGCCGACCTGCGTTTTCACCTGGCCATAGCCGAAGCGGCCCGCAATTCCGTCCTGGCCAGGCTCATGCATACGGTTTCCGACACCATGCGCCAGGCCCTGCGTACCAGCCGCCAGCGCCTCTATACCACCCCTGGCAACCAGGAACTGCTCTTTGAGCAGCATAAACGTATTTACGAGGCCCTCAAAGCCCACAACCCCCGCGCCGCCCGGAGGGCCATCTGCGAGCACCTGCGTTTTGTCGAGCGAGAATTGCAAAAGGAATAGGAGAACTGCCGCCCGGACCTTCTTTAGCGGGATAATATGCATTAGACCCACCGGGGACATCCAGGTGGGTCTAATGAATCATATCGCCGGTTATATCTTCGGCATTATATAATGTCCAGGGATCAATGGTCAGGCAGTTTGTTTCATCCCTTTTTCCTGCTAAATCCCATGCAGCCGTATTATCCAGGATCGTTAAAGTGTTTTTAAACACATCTTTGTTTTTCAGGGGTTCAAAAACCCCATATAAGAGATTTTTCATATCGTAGCGGGTCACTTTGCCGTCAACGAACTGGCAGATAATGGCGTAATCCCTTTCTTTATCAGCATATACCTGTATTAATGCCGGTGGAATCATGTTTATCAACGCTCCTATCTGAGGGGATCAATTTTAAACAGCTCTTTCTTATGATAAGCATTATGCCAGTTATCCATTAATTCATCCTGGTGCAATAAAGTCCATGCTATAACCAAACTTGCCTGTTTTTTTGGAAGCTGGCCTTTAATAATTACCGCCTTTTGAATATCAACAATTGCATGGTATTCTCCGTATTCTACGTGGAAATGAGGTGGTAAATGTTCGTCATAAAACATTGAAATCTTGATGCCATAGAACCAGCTAATTTGTACCATAGAAAACACCTTCCCGCATTGCCTGCAAACCCCGCCGGTACATTCTCGAAAATTATTACAGTCTCATCATACCCTAAAAACTGCTTATACCTCTATATTTATTATACCATGCTATACGTATCAAAAAAGCCCCTGTCCGGGGCTTTTATCTTTCCTGGCGGAGCCGACGGGAATTGAACCCGCGATCTCCGGCGTGACAGGCCGGCATGTTAGACCGCTACACTACGGCTCCTGGTTTGGTGACCCGTGGGGGAATCGAACCCCCGTTACGAGCGTGAAAGGCTCGTGTCTTAACCTCTTGACCAACGGGCCATATGTCTGGTGAGCCATGGTGGATTCGAACCACCGACACCCTGATTAAAAGTCAGGTGCTCTACCGCCTGAGCTAATGGCCCACAGGTCAGTATATTACATGCTTATTTCATCCCTGTCAAGAGGGAAACATTTGCTTAATTATTGCTAATAGCCATGATTTTCACCTTAGCATTGAGAAGCAAGTATGGCGGCAGGATTATTTTTTGGGAAAACACAGGGTACAAATTTGTAAACCCAAATTTTAAACAAAAAAATATGTGTAACCAGAAGGAATTTCCGGGTATATGGCGAATTAATTAAGCAAAACAAAGATAAAGATGTTTGTTTCCGGAAGGGAGGGTTGAGGGCTTGCGGGCTGAAGACCGGCGGCGAGAAATTATCAGGCATTTAGATGACCAGGGTATCGTCAAAGTTACCGAACTCAGCAGTATTTTTCAAGTCACGGAAGAAACCATCCGCCGCGATTTGGAACGCCTGGAAAGCGAAGGCTATTTGAAGCGTACCCACGGCGGCGCCGTAAAAATAGCCTCTAACCAGGAAGAAACCGCCTTCCACATCCGCAATATGCGCAATCGCTACGAAAAGCAGCTGATAGGCAGGAGGGCGGCTGAACTGGTCCAGCCCGGTGACGTTATCGCCGTTGACGCCAGCACCACCGCTCTGCAGTTTGTTCATTTTCTTAAAGATAAAAAGGACCTGGTGGTAATTACCCATGCCTTGAAGGTCGTCATGGCCCTGGCGGGCAATCCTGACGTTACGGTCATCTGCACCGGTGGCACCTTGCATCCCCGTACCCTTTCCTTCGTGGGTCCGCTGGTGGAAAACGCCCTGGCGAGCTACAACATTAAAAAGGCTTTTATCTCCTGCAATGGGGTTACCCTGGAGGAAGGCATCACCGAATCCACCGAGGTGCAGGCCAGGGTGAAAGCAGAAATGGTGCGCGGGGCCAAGGAGATCATTCTCCTGGCTGATCACGATAAATTTGGCACCGCCACCCTGGCTACGGTGGCGCCGGTGACGGTTGTGCATACTCTTATAACCGACAGCGGTACGCCGGAGGGAGAAATAGAAAGAATCCGCTCTACAGGCATAAAAGTGATCGTCGTAGGGGAAGGGTTGAAAGCAGAAATGGAGGCGGGAGCTGGTGGTTAAAGAATATCTCAAGGGATTACCCCCTCCGCCTGGGAGGCGGGGAAAAGGGAAGGTCAGAGCAACAGGCGTTCTCGATACTTCAGAACAGTATACAAACTTAAAATTAGATTTTTATTTCGGTGGTATAAAAATGTGTTAACTCGAGTTTTTTATCCGGCAGCACCTCTGCCTTGAATGCAGAGGCGGCCGGTAAGAAAGGAGAATTCATAGTGGCTTCCGAATATCAAATCAGGCAGGATATTTGTGAAGTAGGCCGGCGTATTTACGCCAAAGGATTTGTCGCCTCCAATGACGGTAATATCAGCGTCCGCATCGGGGAAAATGAGGTTTTAACCACCCCTACCGGAGTAAGCAAGGGCTTTATGACTCCCGACATGATCATCAAGGTGGATCTGGAAGGGCGAAAAATCGCCGGCAACCTCAAACCTTCTTCGGAAATAAAAATGCACCTGGATGTTTACAGGCACCGGCCGGATGTGCGGGCGGTAGTCCACGCCCACCCGCCTGTGGCCACCGCCTTTGCCGTGGCCGGTATCCCCCTGGACAAGCCGGTACTGCCGGAAATCATCATCACCCTGGGGGCTGTCCCTCTTGCCAGATACGGCACCCCATCTACCGAAGAAATACCCCTGGCGGTCAGGGAGTACCTGGATAAATACGACGCCGTCCTGCTGGAAAACCACGGCGCCCTTACCTTGGGGACGGATGTCTACAACGCCTTTTACAAGATGGAATCCATTGAGCACTTTGCTAAGATCAGCCTGGTGGCCCGGCAGCTGGGCGGGGAACGTGTACTGCCCTGTGAGGAAGTAGAGAAGCTGCTGCAGATTCGGGAAAAGCTCGGCGTCAGCGGCCGTCACCCTGGATGCACGGGGTACGGCGGCTAGTGCAAGTCAATTTCGGAGGCACACCATGAACAATCAAGGCGTGGGTATAATTGAAGTTCGCGGCCTGGCCGCCGCCGTTGCCGCCGCAGACACGGCCACCTGCAGAACTACGGCGCCTATCTGGTGCGGGATGAAGGAGATAAAGAAAAAACCCGTAACCCATAAGTTCCTGACCATCACCGGCGCAGTTAGACAGCCGCAAACATTGACTGTCCCCCTGGGTACCCCGGTGCGAGAACTCCTGACCCTGGCCGGCGGCCCGGCCCTGCCCCTTAAAGAAGAAGGGGAACTCGTGGATGTCATCGTGATCCCCTCTCCCCATCCAGCACTGCAGCCCATTCCACCCCGGCAGCCAGGCGTGTTCCCGCAGCCGTCTCTCCCTGCCACGTCCACCTGGCACAAGCGGTTGATATGATTAAACTTGACAAAAGAAAAGGAAGGGGGTAAAATAAATTACACATGCGGAAGTAGCTCAGTGGTAGAGCATCGGCTTCCCAAGCCGAGGGTCGCGGGTTCGAATCCCGTTTTCCGCTCCAGTAATGTCAACGCAAAAGGGATGCGGTGTATAATCGCATCCCTTTTTGATTCTTTCTATAAAAACCCGGCTGGGAGCGCAAAATAGGAGGGAAGATGGGTAGAAAGGCGGGTAGGATATGGGCCTGGAAAGGCCGTACAACTGCTTGCTGGTGATCTTTGGCGGCACGGGAGATCTCGCCCGGCGCAAGCTTTACCCGGCTTTATTCAACCTTTTTGTCGATGGTTTCCTGCCGCCTGCTCTGCGGGTAATAGCTGTGGGCCGGCGCAATTTTACCCAGGATAGCTTCCGGCAGGAGATACTTCTGCCGTCCCTGCAGACCTTTTCCCGCCGCGCCTCTGACCTGGACGCCCATTTTGAGCCCTTTGCCACCCGCTTGCACTATTTCCGGACCGACATTTATGACCCGGAGGGGTATACCCGCCTGGGACGGTTCCTGGTGGAATTGGAGGAGGCGGCTGACTGCCAGGGCAACCGTATTTTTTACCTGGCCGTGGCCCCGGATCACTTTGGCCCCGTGGTCCGGAGCTTAAAGGAAACAGGCCTGGTACCGGCGCGGGGCTGGCAGCGGGTTGTTATTGAGAAACCCTTCGGCCATGACCTGCCTTCGGCGGCAGAATTAAACCGCCAGCTCCGGGCGGCTTTCAGCGAGGTAGAGATTTACCGCATTGACCATTACCTGGGGAAAGAAATGATCCAGAACATCATGGTCATCCGCTTTGCCAATACCTTTTTTGAACCGGTATGGAATAATAAATATATCGACCACGTCCAGATTACTTCGGCGGAAACGGTGGGCGTGGAGGACCGGGGCGGCTATTACGACCGCGCCGGGGCCCTGCGGGACATGGTCCAGAACCACCTCCTGCAGCTGGTGACCCTGGTGGCCATGGAACCGCCGGCCAGCCTGGCCACTGAAGCTGTCCGCGACGAAAAGGTAAAGGTGCTGCGCTCATTACGGCCCCTGGACGCGGCGGCAGTCAACAGGAACGTCATCCGCGGCCAGTACGGTGCCGGGGAGATAGATAGGCAAACGGTACCGCCTTACCGCCGGGAAAAGGAAGTGGCTCCTGATTCCACGACGGAAACTTTTGTCGCTTTAAAGCTTTTCATCGAAAACTTCCGCTGGGCCGGCGTGCCCTTTTACCTGCGTACGGGCAAGCGCCTGCCGGTGAAAGTGACGGAAATTATCCTCCAGTTCAAATCCCTGCCGGATATCCTGTATTTTAAGGAATACGGCGAATTACGCCCCAATCTCCTGGTCATCCGCGTCCAGCCCCTGGAGGGTGTCTACGTCCAGCTCAATGCCAAGCGGCCGGGGAATAATAATTACATCGTACCCATCCGCCTGGACTTTTGCCAGAATTGTGAGGTGGGCGTTAATTCCCCCGAGGCCTACGAGCGCCTGCTTTATGACGTAATGAGGGGGGACCCCACCCTTTTCACCCGCTGGGATGAGGTGGAGGCGGCCTGGCAGTTCGTGGACCCCATTGCCGCTGCCTGGATGGCGAGGCCGCCCCTCTTTCCCAATTACGCCGCCGGCCAGTGGGGACCACCGGCGGCACAGGAGCTTTTAATCCGGGACGGCCGCCACTGGTGGCAGGAAGATGAATTGCTGCCGGAACGTGGGTAGTTAGAAATAAAATAAATGAATGGACTGGTGAAAGCTTGCGTATCTACGACATATCCATGCCCATATACCACGGCATGCCCGTCTATAAAAACAGGGCGGAGAAGCAGCCGCAAACGGAAATCACCCGCGACTATGAAAACGGCGTGCGGGAAACGCGCTGGCTCCTGGATACCCACACCGGGACCCATATCGATGCCCCCGCCCATGTAATCCCCGGCGGGGCCACCACCGCCGACCTGGACCTGTCGCTTTTAATCGGCTCCTGCCGGGTGCTGGACCTGACGGCAGTCAACGACCGGATTACAGCCAGGGACCTGGAAGGCCAGCCCGTCCGGCCCGGCGACTTTATTCTCCTGAAGACTAAAAACTCATGGGCTGCCGGAAATGAAGCCGGCTTTATCTACCTGGATGCCGGGGCCGTCTCCTATCTGGTTCAAAAAGGGGTGCGCGGCGTCGGCCTGGATGCCCTGGGGGTGGAGCGGGACCAGCCCGGTTACCCGACCCACCGGACTTTGCTTGAAAATGGGATTGTTATCATTGAAGGCTTGCGGTTAAAGGGGGTTCCCCCGGGGGTTTACCACATACTGGCTCTTCCCCTCCCCCTCCTGGGGGCTGAAGCGGCACCGGCCCGGGTAGTGCTGCTGGAAAGGTAGAAAAGCACTTTGATCCCTGCCCCAATTATGACGTATATATCCCGGAATAGCTTGGCAGCACCCTGCCGATACTAAAGGAAAAGTAAAGGCGGGGTGTTTTTTTATGGAGCGGCAAATTTTACGGGTAAATTTAAGCGACGGCAGCATCCGCCAGGAGGATATACCGGCAAAGGTATGCCGTGACTTTATCGGCGGCCGGCCCCTGGCGGCCAGATATCTTTATGGCGAACTGGCCGCGGGAGTAGAACCCTTAAGCCCGGAGAATATTTTAATCTTTAGCGCCGGTCCCCTGGCCGGCAGCGGGGCCAGGGGGGTTAACCGCTGGCTGGCGGTGACCAAAAGCCCTTTAAGCGGGGGCTTTATCCGTTCCGTTGGCGGCAGCGACTTCGGTGCCTGGCTCCACGGTGCCGGGTACGAAATACTCTTTTTAACCGGCCAGGCCGCCGAGCCAGTTTACCTCTACCTGGGGCCCCGGGGCCGGGTAGAACTGCGGCCGGCAAATGACCTCTGGGGCCAGGGGACGCAGGCTACCCAGGCCGAACTGCGCCGGCGCCATGGCCGGGAGGCGCGGGTGGCCTGCATCGGCCCGGCGGGGGAAAACCTGGTGCGCTATGCCAGCATAGTGAGCAACCACAGTACGGCCGCTCGCGGCGGGGTGGGTACCGTCATGGGAGCAAAAAAACTTAAAGCCATTGTCGTAGACACCGAAACGGATATACCTGCAGCTAATAGAGAGCTCTGGTCCCGGCTGCTGGAGCGACAGCGGGAATTGATTGACCGCCGGGATCACCGGGCACCTTTGCCGGGGGCTATAAAGGGCGCCATTTTACCTACCCGCAATTTCCAGGGCGCCTGGCAGGCGGACGTTGATACGGTTAACCAGCCTCACCTTCTGGAGCGAGGAGGACCGGAGTTCCAGACCTGCTGGGCCCTGGGAGCCAACCCGGGTCATTTCGAACCGGACCTGGTGGCGGCAGCCAACGAACGCTGCAACGACCTGGGCCTGGACACGGTTTCCACCGGGGGCAGTATTGCCTTTGCCTATGAATTGCAGCAGCGGGGTTTACTTAAAGCTGAGGGTCTTGACCTGGGCTGGGAACGGCCGGAAACCACCCTGGAATTAATCCGCATGATCGCCTACCGGATGGGGCTCGGTGAGCTCCTGGCTGAAGGAGTAAGCTGGGCGGCAGAGCATATCGGTTCCGGGGCGGTGGAATACGCCATGACCATCAAAGGGATTGAGATGCCGGGTTATGACCCGCGGGTGCGCCCCCTTCACGGCCTGGGGATGGTCGTTTCGGCCCTGGGGGGCAGCTACTGCTACGGCAAGGCCCTGCATGCCGGGCTTTTTGCTGCAGACCGACAGGGGGAGGACCTGGCGGACCAGGTCAGCCGCATCCAGGAGACGACAGTAGCCCTGGAAACAGGTATCGGCTGTCTCTTTGCCTACCTGGGCGGCTGGCTGCCCCTGGAACTGATGACTGAAATGTTGACGGCCTTTACCGGTACGGAACTGGCCCTGGAGGACCTCTACATGGCCGCCGAGCGCAGCCTGGCCCTGGAGCGGGCCTTCAACCTGCGGGAGGGCCTGGGCCGGGAAGCCGACACCCTGCCGGAGCGTTTCCTGCGAGAAGGGATTGCAGACGGGGGCATTAAAGCCGGGCCCTTTACCAGGTTACCGGAACTGGTGCAGGCCTATTACCACCACCGCGGTTGGGACGAGGAGGGCCGGCCCACACCGGCCACCCTGGACCGCCTGGGCCTGGAACTGGTGCGCCTGGATCAGCCCCGGGAGTTCAAGGTGGCCTTCAGCCGGGAGTTGATTTAAAATTTAGTACGCATATAGATAAGCATAAAAAGCAACTAAGGGGGCAACCACGTGCCCCCTTAGTTATTAAAAAGGTCTTTTACCAACACTTCCTTGCTGATCTTTAGATGTTTTGCAACATCAATTAGTATGCCATTAAGAGTACCTACTCTTAATGGATTATGGCGGGGAATGGTGATATGATGTTCACCGTTAAACATAGTGGTGAGCGTAGATGGCTCCCAGTCTGCCAGGTTATCTAATAACCGAACTTGGCGAGTAGCCCGGCTAGTTCTTCCCCGCTTATGTCCCTCGGGATTTTCATACGGCGATTACTTCATCCTTTACAAAATGGAGGCGAATCACCCGCGGTAAATCCTTTTCTTCAAAATGGCAGCGAACTGCATCGCGAACAGAATCCTTAAGTTCTTCCACTGATTTACCCTCTGTAAAAATGGAATAACCGAGAGCACGAGCTTCATAACCGCCTTCAGGAGACTCTTCGACAAGGAAGAGAATTTCTTGATCCAAGTTGATGCATACCTCCCCATTTAAGCAAAATTTAAATCAGCTCCGGGTCGAAAAGCAACTTTCTACTTAATATTTTATCACTCTCGAGCTTTTAGCAAAAGCAGTATCTCATCCCATGGTAACCATCTAGGTAAAAATTATCTACTTTTCCTTCCCACCTTTCGCAAGGCTGGTTGCTTATAAAGTTGGCCCAATAGATAGCCGGCCCCAGCTCAATACCAGGCCGGCTGTTTTTGTATCTGGTGCAAAAGCGCACCACCTGTTATAATAGGGATTGGTCTCTTGACGTAGAAAGTAGTACGGGGCCTATCCCTAAATTTTTAAGGGCTGGTGTATCTCATGCAGGTCAAGCAGGTCATGCTCAACAACCCGGAGACGTTATACTACTGGCAGACCCTGGCCGATGCCGTGGCCGTCTACCAGCGGCAGCAGGTCAACTGCGCTCCGGTCCTGGACGCCGACGGCGAAGTGGTGGGCATTATTACCGTCTTTCGCCTCCTGGAAGCCCTGCAGCAGGGGGCTACCATGGCTACGCCTATTGAAGAGGTCATGGATAGGAAACTGGTCTGCATCGATGAGGATACAGGTTTTGAGCAGGTGGCCAATTTACCCATTGATCGCCTCATTGTTTTAAACAAAGAACGGCGCTTGAGCGGTGTCCTGACCCGGATTGGCTTGATCAAGAAGGTGCACCGGGCCCTGGAAAAGGCGGAACGCGAGCTGGCGGCAGTCCTGGAGGCGGTGCCCAACGGTATCATTGCCGTCGACCGGGAAGGGAAAATATGCCACATCAACCCGGCGGCAGCCCGCCTCCTTGACATGCCAGTGGTAGCAGCCCTGGAGCAGCCGGCAGTCACCGTCCTGGCGGCGTCTGGGTTAAGCCAGTTTCTTACCAAAGCAGCCGGTGACCAGTTTCATAAGGCGCGTGCAGGAGATAGAACCCTGGCCATCCGGCGCAGTTCCATTACCAGGGAGGGCCATGAGCAGGGAGTTGTCCTGGTCCTGCAGGATATTTCCGAACTGGAGGCCATCTCCAGCGAACTGAAGGTGGTCAAGTCTTTAAACCAGCAGCTCAAGAGCGTTATTGAGGCCTGCTACGACGGCATGGTGGTCATTGACAGCCAGGGCGTTGTCCTGGGGGTTAACGAAGCCTACGGCCGCATAATGGCGCCGGGCGCCAGGCCGCTCCTGGTGGGCCACAAGTTACAGCCGGATGCCGGCCAGGCAGAAAGTCAACTCCACCAGCTCTGTCGCCTGGTCCGGGACAGCCGCAAGGCGGTGACTGTCATGTACCAGACCCCGGCCAGCCGGGAAGCCATCCTTACCGGCAGCCCTATTTTCAATGAAGAGGGGACCGTTTCCCAGGTGGTCATCAACATCCGCGATATGACGGAACTCCGCCACCTGAAAGAAGAGGCCCAGCGAGCGGCAGCTGAAATCCAGGCCCTGCGGGCCCGGCACCTGGCGGCTCCCGAGGTGATCCGCCAGAGCCCGGCCATGCAACGGGTGGTGGATCAGGCCTTAAGGGTGGCGGCCGTCGATTCTACCGTCCTGATTACCGGGGAATCTGGTGTCGGTAAGGAAGTAATCGCCAGGCTGATTCACCAGCACAGCCGGCGCTGTAACGGTCCCTTTATGGAGATTAATTGCGGTGCCATCCCGGAAAACCTGCTCGAATCAGAACTCTTCGGTTATGAGAAGGGGGCCTTTACCGGGGCCAGTAAAGAAGGAAAAATTGGTCTCCTGGAGGTGGCCGATAACGGCACCCTCTTCCTGGATGAAATAGGCGACCTGCCCCTGGGATTGCAGGTCAAACTGTTGCGTTTTCTCCAGGAGCAGGAGATTTACCGCCTGGGCGGCCGCCGCGCCATCAAGCTCAATGTTCGCATCCTGGCCGCGACCAACAAGGACCTGGCCCGGATGGTCCGGGAAAAGACTTTTCGCGAAGACCTCTATTACCGTTTACATGTGGTGCCCATCAGGATTCCGCCTTTGCGGGAGCGGCGGGAAGATATCCTGCCCCTGGCCAGGCACTTCCTGGAAGGGTTTAATAATAAATACGGTACGGCTAAACGCCTGTCCTTCGCTGCCTGCAAGGTGCTGGAGGCCTATTCCTGGCCGGGCAATGTCCGGGAACTCCAGAATGTCATGGAACGCGTGGTCATTATGGGCGAAGGAGACTTAATCCAGCCGGAACACCTGCCCCTTGAATTCCAGGGGGAACAGGAGGATGCTGGCAAGGACCTGGTCCTCAAGCAGCTTTTACCCCTGCAGGAAGCCAGGGAACAGGTGGAACGGCAGTTAATTACCATGGCCCTGGGACAGTATGGTAGCCTGCGCCAGGCCGCCCGGGCACTGGGGGTATCCCATTCAACTTTATTGCGCAAGGCCCGGTCTTACGGCCTGGTGGTGCAAAATTGCACCGAAACGGTGTAAAACTGTACCGGATTAATTTATGAGGTTAAATTATAATGTGACCACATGAACAAAGTAGATAAACCGGGATTACTGGTGCACAAACAGACCAGAAAAAGTTCTTTTTTATCCCATTCCCTTGTAGCCGGAGATGGTGCAAGGGGATTTTTATACCCTGGCATGATTTTTGCAACCTACAAAATAAGTGATAGCGGTAACAAGAATAACCCCGAGGAGGATGATTTCGATGGCAAAAGTTACAGTCAACTGGGCAGGTAAGATGCAGTTTGTAGGCGAAGACGGTGCCGGCCATCAGGTAGCCATGGACGCCAGCCCTGTTTATGGTGGCGAAAACCAGGGGACCCGGCCTATGGACCTGATGCTTATGGCCCTGGGCGGTTGCACCGGCATCGAGGTAACCCATATCCTGCGAAAAATGCGGGTCAGCTTTGATAAACTAACTATTGCGGTAGAAGGTGAAAGGGCCGCCGACCACCCCAAGATTTTTACGCGGATGCGGGTAGTTTACGATTTCCAGGGTGCCAATATCCCGCCGGAAAAGGTGGCCCAGGCCATCAAGCTGGCCGACGAGGTGTACTGCTCGGCAGCCAACATGATGAAGACGGCCGGTTCCATCGAGTATTCCTTCAAAATTAACGGGGAGGAGTATCCTTACCCTTTCCTGAAAGAGGCCAGTGGTAATTGATAGGAGGGACCGGGGAAGATAATCACCGGTAGAATTAAATATTAACAGGGCTATAGGGGGGGACTGGGAATGAATACCTACGCTTTCTGGATTTTATTTATGGCTGTTATCTATACAGTCGTTCTTATTATTGCCGGCAACATTGCCAGGAGCCGGGCCGCCCGCGGTGAGGACTTCTGGGTGGGCGGCCGTAAGTTCAAACCCTGGATGGTAGCCGTCTGTATCACCGGGCTTTTTTCCGGTTCCTCGTATATCGCTATCCTGGAGCTGGCGTACACGACGGGTATCTCTGCCGGGTGGTACGGCGTGGCGGAATTAATCCACGTGATAATTATCGCCTTGTTTTTTGTGATACCCTTCCGCAAGCGCCTGGTAGTGACCGTATCGGGTTTAATAGGTGATCGCTATGGCCGGACGGCCAAAGCCATCGCCGGCGCTGTCACGGCCTTTACCTTTCCCATGTACGCCACCGCCAATGCCCTGGCCTTTGCCGCCGCCATGAGCGCCTTTACAGGGATGTCGTTATCTACGTGGGTAATCTTCAGCGCCCTGCTCCTGCTAATTTACCTGCAAGCTGGCGGCATGTGGTCGGTGGTCTTTACGCAAACGGCCAATACGATTGCCTTTACTTTGATGTTTATCATCGGCCTTATCGCCTTCTTTATTAAACCCGGTTTCGCCGGCCTGGCCCAGCTGGCAGCGGCCAAACCGGCCATGTTCGGCCTGACTACCGTTGGCCTGCAGACAATACTCGCCTGGTTCGGCACCTTCCTGGTGAACGTTTTCCTGGCCCAGGCGGCCTTCCAGATGGCCCTCTCCTGCCGCACGCCGGAAGAGGGGC
This sequence comes from Moorella mulderi DSM 14980, assembly GCF_001594015.1. Classification (GTDB taxonomy): domain Bacteria; phylum Bacillota; class DSM-521; order Neomoorellales; family Neomoorellaceae; genus Neomoorella; species Neomoorella mulderi. The sequence continues at coordinate 232,368 of NZ_LTBC01000001.1, read as the reverse complement.
AAAAGGGTCTCCTCTGGGCGGCAGGTTTTAATATCGTCTTTATTGTCATGGGTGTTCTCTTTGGTATGGCCGCAGCAGTAGTGGCCCCTGGCGTCGGCCGCGGCCTGGTGGCCGTACCCAAATACCTGGCCCAGGTTTTACCGGCACCCCTGGTGGGCATCTTCTTCATGGGTATCTGGGCCTGCGCCCTGGGGTGGGGGGCTCCCTGCCAGTTCTCCGGGGCTACCAGCCTGGGACGGGATGTGGTTTCGTCCTTGAATCCTAAAGTTAGCGACAAGCAAATGGTTCTCTACACCAAGTGGTCGCTGGTGGTATTGACCGTATTGATGATTATCTTTGGCTTTCTGCGGACGGAACAGGCCGCGTGGTGGAATGTCCTGGCCTGGACGGCCCGAAACGGGGCTACCTTTGCCCCTATTATTGGCGTACTCTTCTGGCCTCTGGCCAGCCGCAAGGGAGCTGTCAGCGCCCTGGTCGCCGGGTTTTTCTCTGGCATAACCTGGTATCACCTGGGTGGCTGGCACCCCGCCAAATTTTACTTGAATATCCACCCGGTGTGGATCGGGATGATTTTTAACGTTTCCGCTTTAACCCTGGTTACCCTGGTTGAAAGGGCGGGCAGCTACCGCTGGGCTATACCTGAGAAAGGGATAGCCAAAAATGTGGGACTAGGGGCCATAGTTGCCGGGCTGGCTCTGGTAATCCTGGCTGTCAACCAGTTTTCCTGGCTTTATTCTAAAGGCGTTTTTGGTATGATCCTTTTCTTGATTTTTATTTGTGCCTTCTGCATGGTAATTACCTTTACTAAAGAAAAGGAAGAGAATGTAGTTGTACCAGAGGTCAGCCCCCAGGCAGGACCGGCGGGCAAATAGCGCCCGCCTCCATGCCGCTTATACGACTGCAGAAACAGTAAAGCGGTATTCTTGCTGTAAGGCAGGGATATTCAAGCAGCGGCTTATCACCAGCCGCTTTTATTTTACTCCTGCCGGCTGAAGGACCAGGAGCCCAGGATGCCCAGGAGGAGGGCCAGGCCGGTGATTACGGCCAGGTCAAACTCCAGGCTGTAATGAACAAGATATTGCAACGCCCGGGGGTCGGTGCCACTGTACACCAGTCGCCTGAGGGCATCAACACCGTAGGTGAGGGGGTCTAGTTTCATCAAAACACTCATCCATCCTGGCAGGTTGGTCATGGGGAACATGGCGCCGCTCAGGAAAAAGAGGGGCATGACCAGGAAGTTCATGAACATCTGGAAGCCTTCCATGGTTGTCATGCGGCTGGCAATGGCGATGCCCAGGAAGGTCAGGCCCAGGGAAATGAGGAACAGGATGCCCAGGAGCTGGAGGATTGTAACTGGAGTAAGGGAGACTTTAATTAAAGGTGCCAGGAGGAGCATGATGGCGGCCTGGATGAGGGCCACGGTGCTACCCCCCAGGGCTTTACCCAGGGCGGTTGCCCAGCGGGGTACGGGGGCTACTAAGACCTCTTTCAAAAAACCAAACTCCCGGTCCCAGATGATGGAGACGCCGGAAAAAATGGAGGTAAAAAGTACGGACATCCCCAGGATGCCGGGATACATGAACTGGACGTAGTTAACGGGGACACCGGCAGGTACACCGCGGAAGCCCATGGCGGCCGCAATGCCCTGGCCGACGATGAGAAGGTAGAGCAGCGGCTGGCCGATCATACCAATGATGCGGCTGCGTTCCCGGATGAAGCGGATAAATTCCCGGTACCAGATGGTGTAAATGGCCCGCAGGGCAGGTTGCATGGGATTTTCCTCCTTAGTGCCGCCGGCGGCCGTGGCGGCGGTTCAGGCGCATGAGCTCGGCGGAAGAGACTTTATCTTCCCGTATGGCCCGGCCGGTGAGGCTTAAGAAAACGTCATCCAGGGTAGGGCGCCGTAAATGTATGCTGTTAATCTGCCCCCGGAAATCGGCGGCCACCCGGGGGATAAAGGTAGCCCCGTCATCCACCTGCAGGCGCAGGCCCTCTTCGTCTTTAATGACTTTGATGCCGTAGCGGGCGGCAATCTCCTGCTGCAGGCGGGAGTCATCAACAGTCATCATGGTAACCACATCGCCTCCCAGCCGGCGTTTCAGGTTATCCGGCGTATCCAGGGCCTGGATGCGGCCATGGTCAATGATGGCGATGCGGTCGCAGTTTTCCGCTTCGTCCATGTAGTGGGTGGTCATAAAGATGGTGATGTTTTTCTCCCGGCGCAGGCGGTGGATGTGCTGCCAGATGGCGCTGCGGGTCTGGGGGTCCAGGCCGACCGTCGGTTCATCCAGGAAAAGGACTTTGGGGTGGTGCAGGAAGCCGCGGGCGATTTCCAGCCGCCGGCGCATGCCGCCGGAAAAGGTGCGGACGATATCCCGCCGGCGCCCGGCCAGATCCACCATGGCCAGGACTTCGTCCATGCGCTCTTTGATGGTCGACCGGGAGAGGCCGTAGAGGAGGCCGTGGAAACGCAAGTTTTCTTCCGCTGTCAGGCGGTCGTCCAGGGAGTTGTCCTGGAAAACCAGGCCGATGGCACGGCGTACGGCATCCGGCTGGCGGGCAACATCAAAGCCGGCCAGGGTGACCCGGCCGCTGGTGGGCTTGAGCAGGGTACAGAGCATTTTGATGGTGGTCGATTTACCGGCGCCGTTAGGCCCCAGAAAGCCGAAGATCTCCCCCTCTTCGACGTTAAAGGTCACCCCGGCGACGGCCACCAGGTCGTTAAAACGCTTGACCAGGTCCTGGACTACGATTACGGCCACACGGTTTCTTCCCTTCGTATTCCCAGCGTTTTCACTTCTTAGATGGTTTATTTTCGCTTTTACTTGAGAATTAATTTTAACAATGTAAGGAACAAGGATCAAGGATTAATTATTTTACTCCCGGCAGGAAATAGTTCCCTGGTTTAACGAATTAATCAGGGGCATATTTTTTACGGGGGGAGGCGGGGTTCATGGCGCGGGTGGTATTTGTTCGCCGGCGGCGCAGCCTTAAGTTTATGGCAGCCGTACTGGTAGTTATGGCTGTATTTTTGGCCTGGAGTCGCTACCAGGGCCTGAAAGAGGAGCAGGCCATCCAGGCCCTTTCCTGGGCGGTGGCCAACCAGGTGGTGGTGGTCGACCCCGGCCACGGCGGGATTGATTCCGGAGCCACAGGCCCGGCTGGAACCCCGGAAGACCGGATTAACCTGGCTATCAGCCAGCGACTGGCAGAATTTTTAAGCCAGGGCGGCGCCAGGGTTTTCCTCACCCGCCAGGATGAAAACGTCCAGGAAGGAGAATCCGGCGATGACCTGGTGGAACGGGTTAAGCTCGCCCAGAAGGTCAAGGCTGACCTCTTTATCTCCGTCCACTGCAACGCCTTTGACGGCCGGGAGAGGGGCGCCCAGCTCTTTTATGATCCCAAATCGCCGGAGGGGAAAAAACTGGCTGAGGCCATCCAGGCTGAAATCAGGCGCCGCCTGGCCAATACCGACCGGGTGCCTTTAAGTATTGATGCCTTTGTCCTGCGTACCCAGAAGATCCCGGCAGTTATTGTAGAAGTTGGCTTTATCTCCAACCCCCGGGAAGAAAAGCTCCTGGCCGATCCCCACTACCAGCGCCAGATGGCCTTTGCCATCTATGCCGGTGTTGTTAATTACCTGGCGGGAAAAGGCCCCGGGGCTGAAGGGGAGTCCAGCCAGGCAAAAAGGGAAGCCCCCTGATGCCAGAGGGGTACGGGCGACCAGGATGGTCGGGAGATATAAAAATCCCCGGGTTAGGGGCTTAACCCGGGGATTAATTTCTTTACCTGGTCTCCGGTTTTGGCTTGGCGCCGCTTAAGACAGCTTCCCGGCTGTAAACCTGCCACAGGAAGGCCAGCAGGGTCAGGGCGGCTGCGGCTATACCTACCGGGTAGGAAATGCTGGTAGCCAGGTGCAGGCCTTCCGGCGCCTGGAGGATATAGGTGATGCTGACGGCTGTCATGAAGGTAGCCGGAAGGGTGGCTACCCAGTGGAAGCTGCGCTGCCGGGCCAGGTAGACGGCGGCGGCCCAGAGGGCAATCATGGCCAGGGTCTGGTTGGACCAGGCGAAGTAACGCCACACGATGGTGAAGTCAATCTGGCTCAAAATAAAACCTATGGTAAAGATGGGAATGGCAATTTTATAGCGGTTAATTATGGGCCCCTGCTTTAACCCCAGGAATTCGGCAATGGTGAGCCTTGCTGCCCGGAAGGCGGTATCACCGGAGGTGACGGGCAGGACGATAACCCCCAGGACGGCCAGGACGCCGCCAATGGTACCCAGGAGGGTAAAGGAGGCCTGGTTGACGACACCGGCCGGACCGCCCAGGCTCTTCAAACCGTTAGCCAGGCCGTTGGTGCCGCCAAAGAAAGTCATGGCAGCAGCGGCCCAGATAAGGGCGATAATCGACTCAACAATCATGGCCCCGTAAAAGACCCGGCGGCCATAACGCTCATTTTCCAGGCAGCGGGCGATTATAGGCGACTGGGTGGCGTGGAAGCCGCTGATGGCGCCGCAGGCGATGGTGATAAAGAGCAGGGGCCACAGGGGCGCTCCCTGGGGATGCAGGTTGGCCAGGGTTAACTCAGGAATATGATACCCCTTAACCATAATCCCACCGACAATCCCTACGGCCATGATAATCAGGACGGCGCCAAAGAGGGGATAAATCCTGCCGATAATTTTATCAATGGGCAAAATTGTCGCCAGCAAGTAATAGACTAAAATAACGCCGAGCCAGAAGGTGTAATTTAGACTTTCAGGAGTAAGCCTGGTCAGGAGCTGGGCCGGGCCGGTCATAAAGACGGTTCCAACCAGGATCAGGACGATGACGGTAAAAATGTTAACGAACTGTTTCATCTTGGAGCCAAGGTAATTGCCGACAATGGCCGGCAGGTTGGCGCCGTCGTGGCGCACGGAGAGCATGCCGACGAGGTAATCATGGACGGCGCCGGCAAAAATACCGCCCAGGACGATCCAGATAAAGGCCACCGGTCCCCACAGGGCCCCCTGGATGGCGCCGAAAATGGGCCCCAGGCCGGCAATGTTTAAGAGCTGGATCAGGAAATCCCTTTTCCAGTCCATGGGCACATAGTCAACGCCGTCGTTGAGCCTTACTGCCGGGGTGGGGCGCTGTTCCTGGGGGGCAAAGACCCTCTCGACAAAAGTGCCGTAAAGGAAGTAGCCCACCACCAGGATGACGATGGATACCCAGAAAGTTATCATGATTGCTGTAACCTCCCCTGTTTGATTATTTATTTAAAATTTTAAGGCCAGAGGGAGGAAGCAACCATTAATATTGCCCCAACGACGCTATTGATGCCTGAACGGCGCCGGGAGAACTTAAAAGCCGAGGATAGTCCGCACGTCCTTGAGATAGGTGCGGCCGACGGGTATTTCGGTTTTTTCCTGGTCCTTGAGCAGCAGGTGGTAGGTGCCGTGGAAATAGGGGACTACTTCCCGCACCAGGTCAAGGTTGACAATAAAACTGCGGTGGACCCTTAAGAAACCCCTGTCCAGCTTGTCTTCCAGTTCCTGCAGGGTACCGGGAAATCGCAAAGCGCCCTGGTTAGTTTTCAGGAGCACCTGGTGGCCCCGGGCTTCGGCATAGATAATTTCCCCCGGGTCGATAACCAGCAGCCGGTCTTCTTTCCAGGCAGCCACCTTGGTAGTCTTGCGGGTGGTCGCCAGGTGGCGCAGGAGGCTGGCCAGGGGTGGGGTTTCATGTTGCTGGAGCAACTGGCGCACCCGGGCCAGGGTGGTGGCCACCCTTTCGGCCGTGAAGGGCTTTAACAGGTAATCGACAGCATTGAGTTCAAAGGCCTCGATGGCGTAGGCGTCATAGGCAGTGGCAAAGATGATTAAGGGGGGACGGGGCTGCTTTAAAAGCAGCCGCGCCACCTCTACCCCGTCCAGGTCCCAGAGTTCGATATCCAGGAAAACAACGTCCGGCTGCAGGAAAGAGGCTAGTTCCAGGGCCTCGCTGCCCCCGGCAGCCTCCCCGCAGACCGTAAAGTTGGCATCCCGTTCAATATAATAACGTAGTTCCTGGCGGGCCGGTTCTTCGTCGTCGACGATGAGGGCCTTGATCAACTGGCAACCCCTTCCTTGAAAGCTGCCTGGCTCTGCCGGGGCAGGGAGAATTCCACTCGCGTACCACCTCCCGGATTCAGGCTAAAGCGGAGGCCATATTCCGGGCCGTAGAGCAGGCGCAGGCGCTCGTGGACGTTAAGCAGGCCAACATTATTACTATTGGCCTGGTTACCCGCTAATAAACCGGTTACCTTGTTTAAATCTATACCCACACCATTGTCACTAACTGTTATCCGGGCCTCGCCGTTTACCTCCCGGGCGGTGATGGTTACCTGTCCTCCTTCCCGGCGGGGTAAAAGGCCGTGCTTGACGGCGTTTTCCACCAGGGGCTGGAGGGTCAGGGCCGGTAACAGGTAATGGGCCACTCCGGGCTCGACATCAATGGTTACCTCCAGGCGGGAGCCGAAGCGGGCCTTCTCAATGGCCAGGTAAGAACGTACATACTCAATTTCCGTAGCCAGGGTGACCGGCCGCTCCGGGTGCTGCAGGTTGCGGCGGAAAAAGTCCCCCAGGTAGCCCAGGAGCTGCCGCGCCTTTTCCGGGTCCAGGCGGCAGACGGACATGATGGTGTTCAGGGCATTAAACAAAAAGTGGGGGTTGATCTGGGACTGCAGGGCCCGGATTTCGGCTTTGGCAACCAGTTGTTCCTGCCGGTCAATTTCCGCCAGTTCCAGCTGGGTGGAGAAGAGGTGGCCCAGGCCGGCGGCCAGCTCCAGGTCCAGGGGGCCAACGGCATTGGCCCGGGTATGGTAGAGCTTTAAGGTGCCGATTACCTTGCCCCGCGACTCCAGGGGGACAACTACGGCTGCCCTTAAGGGGCAATCCTGGTGGTGGCAGCCGATTTCTGCACCCGTCTGGGCCACCTGGATTTTGCCGGTGTCCAGGGCCTGGCGGGTGGCGTTGGTCAGGACCTTCTGGCCCTGGCGGTGGTGATCGCTCCCGGCACCGACGTGGGCCAGGATCTCATCGCCGCTGGTAATGGCTACAGCCTCCAGGCCGGTAATTTCCATAATAATAGCGGCTGCCTGGCGGGCGGAATCCGCATTTAGACCCTGGCGTAAGTACGGCAAGGTCTTGTTGGCAATCTTTAAGGCCTTCTGGGCCTGGACGGCGCCGGCCAGCTCCTGCTCCCGGAGTACACTCTGGATAATGATTACCGCCAGGGCAATACCGCTGGCATTAACCAGCATCATGGGCCAGGCGATGACCTTGACCAGGCTCCAGGCGGCGGTAAAAGGCCGCGCCAGGGCTAAGATAATCAGCATCTGCAGGGCTTCAGCAACAAAACCGGCAGCAAAGGCCACCGGCCAGGGCAAAGGGCGCCGGCGGTAGGCCCGGGCCACCAGGCCCCCCAGCAGGCCTTCGACAGTGGTGGAAACGCCACAGGCCAGGGCCGTAAAGCCCCCCATAAAAAAACGGTGGCCGCCGGCAATAAGCCCGGCGAGGAAACCAACCAGGGGACCACCAAACAGCCCGCCGACCATGGGGGCAATGACCCGGGAGTTGGCCAGGGCATCCTGGATGGGGATGCCGGCATAGCTGCCGAAGATCCCCAGCAGGCCAAAGACCAGAATTAAAAGTAATTTTTGGTGAGAACTGGCCTGCTCCTGGAGCAGTTTCCGGAATGTCCGGGAACGGCTCAGGATAAAGGCCAGGGTTATAACTACACTCATCCGTTCAACCAGGGATATGAAAAGAGGCATTTCCTGTCACCTCCGGGAAGGCAAATTGATTTAAACCTGCCACCGGGTTGCCGGAAACAGCAGCGTGCGCTTAGCCAGCTTATTCCCTTTTATTGTAACGTAATTACCGCCACCGGCACAATAGCAAATGGCGCCAGGCCTTCACCCCCTGTCAAAATGCTGGTGGGTGTGGTAAAGTTAATTTTGAAGGGAAGACCCGGGCTGGAAGCAGTTACATGAAAGGATGGGCGCCGGGCTATATTAAAAAAGGGGTGATTGTATGGGACGGTTACTGGATGTGGCCTTTATGCCCCACCCACCTGTTATGGTCCCGGAGGTTGGGCGCGGCGAGGTGGCCAGAATTACTGCTACAGTTACGGCGGTTAAAGAACTGGCAGCAAAACTTGCCGCCCGCCGCCCGGAGGTGGTAGTCATTATTTCCCCTCACGGGCCGGTTTTCCGCGACGCTGTAGGACTTTGGGCCACTGGGCAGCTAAAGGGTGATCTGGCGGCCTTTAGAGCCGGGGAAGTCAAGTTTACTTATCGCCTGGACCTGGAGCTCAGCCGGGACATAGCTGATGCAGCCCGGGAAGCCGGGTTGCCGGTGGCCTGGCTCGACGCTGCCGCCTGCCGGCGTTACGGCTTAACTCCGGAACTGGACCACGGCATGATGGTGCCCCTCTATTTTTTGCGCCAGGCAGGCATCGATACCCCCCTGGTAGCCATGGGCATGGCCTTCCTGCAGCGGCAGCAGCTCTATACCTTTGGTGCCGCCCTGGCCCGGGCGGTTGCGGCCAGCCCGCACCGGGTCCTGCTGGTGGCCAGCGGTGATCTGTCCCACCGGCTGTTGCCCGGGGCGCCGGCAGGGTATGATCCCCGGGGAAAAGATTTTGATGCAAGGGTGAAGGAGCTCCTTGCGGCCGTGGACGTGGAGGGCATCCTGGCCATACCGGAAGAACTGGCGGAAAAAGCCGGCGAGTGCGGCCTGCGTTCCTTTATCATGGGCCTGGGGGCCCTGGACGGCTATGAAGTACGGGGGGAAGTTTTGTCCTACGAAGGCCCCTTCGGCGTCGGTTACCTGGTGGCCCACCTGGAGCCTGTAGGGGAAGCTCCAGAACGGAGCCTGCTGGCTAAAGATAAGAAACCGGTAGCGGAGTCGCTGCCGGTGCGCCTGGCCCGCCAGAGCCTGGAGTATTACCTGCGGACTGGCAAGGTGCTGCCCGTTCCCGAACCCCTGCCCCCGGAACTGGCCGGCCGGGCCGGTGCTTTTGTGTCTATAAAGAAGCACGGCAGCTTAAGGGGATGTATCGGTACCATCGGCCCTACCAGGACCAACCTGGCCGAGGAGATTATTTACAACGCCCTGGCAGCCGGCCTGGAAGACCCCCGTTTTCCCCCGGTCACAGTAGACGAACTGCCGGAACTCCAGTATTCAGTAGACGTTTTGAGCGAACCCGAACCGGCCACCCTGGCGGACCTGGACCCCAAAGTCTACGGCGTCATCGTCAGCCGCGGCCGGCGGCGGGGACTGCTCCTCCCCGACCTGGAGGGTATTGATACCGTCGAGGAGCAGGTGGCCATTGCCCGCCAGAAGGGCGGCATCGGCCCCGATGAACCATATCAAATAGAAAGATTTAAGGTTACACGCTACCATTAACGGAGGCAGGAGGCAGATAAGCCGGTGACTGGCGTTACGGAAGCCTTATATTATGTAAAGTTACCCGGGGAGAAGGTGGAATGCCGCCTCTGCCCCCATACCTGCGTCATCGCCCCCGGCGGCCGGGGCATTTGCCGGGTGCGGGAAAACCGGGAGGGGCGCCTTTATACCCGCAACTACGGCCGCTGTTCCTCCCTGGCCCTGGATCCCATTGAAAAAAAACCCCTCTATCATTTTTATCCCGGGAGTCTCATCCTTTCGGCCGGGACGGTGGGCTGCAATTTTCGCTGTGAGTTCTGCCAGAACTGGGAGATAGCCCAGGAAGAGCCGGAGACGGTAGCTATTACCCCGGAGGACCTGGTCCTGAAGGCCCGGGAAGTAGACAGCCTGGGGATAGCCTATACCTATTCCGAACCCCTGGTGTGGTTTGAGTTTGTCCTGGATACAGCCCGGCTGGCCCGGGAAGCGGGGCTGAAGAATGTCATGGTAACCAACGGCTTTATCCGGCCGGAACCCCTGGCCGAACTCCTGCCCTGGATTGATGCCTGGAATATTGATTTCAAGGGTTTCAGCCTGGAATTTTACCGTAAAGTCGTCCATGGCGACTACCGGCCCGTCCTCGAGACGGCGGCGGCGATAGTTGCGGCCGGCAGCCATGTGGAGATAACCACGCTGCTGGTGACCGGCTTAAACGACGACCCGGAGGAGCTGGCTGAGCTGGTAAAATGGGTGGCGGATAAGTTAGGAGTAGATACGCCCCTGCACTTTTCTCGCTACTTTCCCCAGTACCGCCTGCAGGCGCCGCCGACGCCCCTGGCGACCATGCGCCGCACCTGGGAAATGGCCCGGCAGCACTTGCATTATGTTTACCTGGGCAATGTGGCCGACCCGGAGGCCAGCAACACCTATTGCCCGGCCTGTGGCGAGCTGGTCATCCGCCGCACGGGCTATCATGTTTCCCTGCCGGGCCTGGCAGGGCGCGCCTGCCGCGCCTGCGGAAATGAGCTGGCCATTGTAAGGGATTGACGACCAGGGAGCGCGGCGAAAACAAAGCCAGCCTGCGAAAGAGCCATTTATGAAGGAGTTGTTAACATGCCTGATCTAGCTTCAGCCTGCCGCCTGGCCCTTGCGGAGTGCCTGGCGGTCAGGGCCGGAGATACAGTCCTCGTTGTTACCGATACTGTTCTCCAGACCATTGGTGATGCCTTCTTCCAGGCCGCCCGGGAGTTAAAAGCCGAAGCGGCCATCATCACCATGCTGCCGCGGGATAACCACGGCCAGGAACCGCCGGCCATGGTGGCGGCGGCCATGCGGCAAAGCCAGGTCGCCGTCCTGGCTACCTCCAGATCCCTGTCCCATACCCGCGCCCGCCGGGAGGCTAACGCAGCCGGCGCCCGCATAGCCTCCTTGCCCGGCGCTACAGCCGATATGCTGGAACGCACCCTGGCCGTCGATTATACAGCCCTGGCCGCAGATTGTGAGCATTATGCGGCCATTCTGACCCGTGGCCAGGAGGTCCACCTGACGACGCCGGCAGGGACGGATCTTACCTTTAGTATTGCCGGCCGCCAGGGTTACCCCGATACCGGCCTCTACCGCCGTCCGGGCAGCTTTGGTAACCTGCCAGCGGGGGAGGCTTATATTGCCCCGGTGGAAGGTACGGCGGCGGGGCTGCTGGTTATTGACGGGGCCCTGGCCGGGATCGGCGTTTTAGAGAAGCCCCTGCGGATTAAAGTTGAAGCAGGGCAGGCCGTTGCGGTCGGCGGCGGCCGGGAAGCCCGCCTGCTAGAAGATATTTTCACCCGCTATGGCCCGGCCAGCCGCAACATCGCCGAGCTGGGCATAGGGCTAAATCCCCTGGCCAGGCTGACAGGCAACGTCCTGGAAGATGAGAAGGTCCGGGGTACCGTGCATATTGCCCTAGGCGATAACAGTACCTTTGGCGGCCAGGTAGAAGCTCCCAGCCACCTGGACGGCATTCTCCTGCAGCCACAGCTCAGGGTTGACGGGCAGCAGGTCCTTTAGCTTACACCCGGTTCCGGCGGGGCGCTGATCCCCTGGGAAGAGCGGCTGCCGGTACATACTGGATTAGTTCCGGGGTAGCGGTAATGAGGGGGAGTTGCGAGGCTGCGGGGCAGTCTGGCCGGCGGAAAGCTTACTTCCCCGGTAAGGGCGGCCGTTTCCCGGTGCCGGTAAGGGCAAAGGACGGGCTGGCCCTGCTCCAGGATCCCGGCCAGCTCACAGGCACCGTCGTTTAAATAGGAGCAATGCCGGTTGCAGGTTGCCAGGGTCATGGGAGTACCTCCTTCAGGTTGTATTATTTCCCCTGGCCGTAAATCTAATCTACTACTGCAAGGGGTCTATATATGCTTGCCGTCAAAGAAAGAATTGCCCGGGCCATTGCATCTTTAAAAGAACAGATTATCAATGTAGCCGAAGCTATTTATGATCACCCGGAACCGGGCAACCAGGAGTTTTTTGCCGTAGAGCTGCTGACAGGTATCCTGGCGGAACGGGGTTTTAAGATTACCAGGCCCCTGTGCCAGCTGCCGACTGCCTTCAGGGCCGAGCTGGCTGGCGGTTCCGGCCCGCGGGTGGCCCTGCTGGCCGAATACGACGCCCTGCCGGGGCTGGGGCATGCCTGTGGCCACAATCTGATAGCTGCTGCCAGCCTCGGGGCGGCCTTAGGGTTAGCAACCATAATTAAAGAACTCCGTGGTACCATTGTCGTTTTAGGTACGCCGGCCGAAGAAACCCGGGGGGCCAAGGTGGTGCTGGCTCGCCAGGGCGCCCTTGACGACCTGGATGCGGCCATGATGTTCCACCCCGGGGATACCAATACCGTGGAAGTGAGCTCCCTGGCCCTGGAAGCCCTGGAATTCGTTTTTGAGGGCCGGGCGGCCCATGCTGCCTCCAGCCCGGAGGAAGGTATTAATGCCCTGGAAGCGGTCATCCAGTTATTCAATCATATCAACAGCCTGCGCCCCTACCTTAAAGACGGCGCCAGCGTCCACGGCATTATTACCGAGGGGGGGACTTCGCCCAACATCATTCCCGAACGCGCCGTGGCCCGCTTTTACCTCCGGGCCCGTACCCGGGGGGCCTTAAATAAGGTTATCGAGCGGGTGGAAAATTGCGCCACGGCGGCAGCCCTGGCAACCGGCAGCCGTTACTGGTACCACAACTACGAACCTTCCTATGAACCCATGCTGACCAATCGCGCCCTGGCCGCAGCCTGGCGAGACAACGTGAAAGAGCTGGGGGTAATCGATTCCGGCTTCCCCAGCATTAGCCGCGGTTCCCTGGACATGGGGAACGTCAGCCAGGTGGTGCCGGCCATCCACCCCTACCTTTCCCTGAATGCTGGCAAGCTGGTGCCCCACAGCCGCCAGTTTGCCCAGGTAGTCCGGGGTGAGGCCGGGCGGCGGGTTGTAATCCTGGCTGCCACGGCCCTGGCCTGGACGGCAGCGGATGTCATGCTTGACAGGGATTTGTTGCAGCGAATTAAAGAGGAATTTACCAGCACTATTCATACCCGCCATCCTGGTGCATAAAGATTTAAAAGGATGGGGGTGGGGACATGGATAATCGCTGGCGCTGGTTACGGGCCTTAATTATCCTGGCTGTGGCAGCCTTTATCTTCTGGCAGCGGGCAGCAAGCGGGCAGGTCAATGTTTATGAAGCCCGGGCCCTGGCCGTTATGGGCCAGAATAGCAAGGAAGGCAGGGAAATATTAAAGGAACTGGCCGAAGGCCGTAAGCCAGGGGTCTATCACCTGCAGGCTGAAGGAGATATTGCCCCGGCGGCAGGGACGGAAAAAATTATTGGCGTTACTGTATCCAAAGACCGGGGCCTGCTGGGTATCTTCAGCACCCCGGGAAGCCAGCCGGTAATGCTGGACTGCATCGATACCTTGCCGCTGCAGGAAGTAAAGGTGGTCCAGCTGGAGGCCGGACGCAATGCCATTTTAATCCGGGAACTCCTGGACGAGCGCTTCGGTGCCTATTTTTTAAGCAGCTTTTATACCCTTTATACCTGGCAGGGGGAAGGTTTGCAGGAAATCTGGCGTAAAGTTGCCGGCAATGAAGAACGCTGGCATAAAAAATGGCTGGACCAGGGCGAAGGCTGGCAGGGGGTCAGCGAACAGGTGACGACGGACTTTACCCGGGAAGAGGGGCGTCTGGCCATTAAAACCATTAGCAGCCAGACCCTCTGGTCGGCCCCGGCAGCAACCGGTCCCCGGACGAAAATCCAGAGCCGGACGGTAACCCACACCTATCGCTGGGAACCGGCCTGGGGGGCCATGGTCATGGCCGTAGGCAGGGTAAATAAAGCTACCAGCCTTAAAGAGCGCCAGGGAAATAAGTATGCTGACCGGCTTAATCTGGCGGCCGGGGAGGAGGTAGCTGTCCTGGAGGATGAGGACCTGCTGTCCTGGTTAAAACCGGGGGAACCTTCTTACTGGCGGGTAAAGACCAAAAGCGGCCGGGTGGGTTATGTTTTAAAAGGTCACCTGGACCTGTTGGCAGGCAAGGCTTAGAAGGTTGCCGATCCTTCACTTGCCGCTGCTTATTTTTAAGGCTGTTTGCGGTTCCCGCACTTCCCGCCACACCCAGATGAAATTGAGGAACAGGAGGATACTGGCGGCGTAAAAAACCGATCGCAGGCCAAAGAGGGCGGCCCAGAAGCCACCGGCCAGGGGGCCGGAGAAGTTGCCCAGGAAGAAAGCGCTCTGGGTAAGGCCATAGACCCGGCCCCGTTTTTCAGGCGGGGTAAACAGGCCGATGAGGGAATTGGCCATGGGCAACAGGCCCCCCAGGAAAAGGCCCTGGAAGAAACGCAGGCTGATGAGGGGGAAAACCTGGCCGACAAGGGCCTGGGGGAAGTAAAACAAAGCCGAACCGGCCAGGCAGGCCAGGAGGCAACGTTTGTAGCCCCAGTAAGGGGCCTGGCGACCGAGGATGGTGACGGCTATTACCTGGGCCAGCCCTGTCACCGCCACCACCAGGCCTACCAGGGTATTAAAATTGGAGCTCCCGGCAGATAGTTCTCGCACATAGAGGGGCATCAGGGGTTCAACCCCCCGCGTGGCAAACTGGGACAGGAAGATAACGACAAACAGGCTATAAATAGTTAGCGGCCAGGAGAGCAGCCCGATCAAGCTGCTCTTTTCTGTGGTTTTGGCTGCTGTCCGCACAGGTGGGTGAAAGTCTTCATGGACCAGGGTGGCCGCCAGGATGGTACCGGTTATGGCCAGCAACCCGGCCAGCATGAAGACGACCCGGAAGGGAAAAATATCAGCCAGGACGCCGCCAATTAAAGGTCCCAGTACCAGGCCCAGGACCTGCCCGGTTTGCAGCCAGCCCAGGGCAAACCCGAGGCGGTTTTCCGGGGTGGTACTGGCGGCCAGGGTCAGGGCAGCAGAGGAAAAGCCGCTGAAGACACCCATCAGGATGCGGCAGATTAACAGTTGATAGGCGCTGGTAACGAAGGCGGGTAATACAGTAAAGATGGCAACGCTGGCTGCTGAACGGACCAGCATGGCCTTGCGGCCGTAACGGTCGGCCAGAGCACCCCAGAAAGGTGACATCAAGCCGGAAAAAAGGGCGTTGACGCCAACGAGGATACCGGACCAGGCTTTAAGGGAGCGGGGATCGGTAACCCCCAGCTCGGCAACAAAGAAGGGTAAAAAGGGAGTGACAATCTGGAAGGTACTTGTCGCCAGCAGTTGAATGATGACCAGGAGATAAAGGTTGCGCTGCCATTCGGACATAAATTCCTTTCCCCTCCAGGTTGCACCTTTTCACCGGGCACCGGTATGACAGAATTTATCGGCGTATAAAGTCCAACATTTATCTTATGCCTCTTGGCAACTGTTGTCAATGCAATGTTAAGATAAAGTAAAATTTTACCCTGCTATTGCATTAATATGCATTTCTATTGTATAATTATAACATCACTCAAGGAGGTTCCCACCCTTGGTCAAAGCAGGCATTATCGGCGCCACCGGCTATACCGGAGCCGAACTGGTGCGCATCTTAAGCCGGCACCCGGAAGTGGAGCTGGTGGCCCTTACCTCACGGAGTTATGCCGGTGAGGATATGGCGGCCGTTTACCCGGCCCTCACCGGCTATACCGGCCTTCCCTGTGCAGATCTAACCCCGGAAGAGGTCCTGGAACGGGTGGAAGTGGTCTTCATCGCCCTGCCCCACGGCCACGCCGTGCCGGTGGCCGCCCGGGCCCTGGAGAAAGGCGTCAGGGTCATCGACCTGGGAGCCGACCTGCGCTTCAGGGAGGCCAAAACTTACGAAGAATGGTATAAAGTCCCCCACGGTAACCCTGAGCTGGCAGCCAGGGCCGTTTACGGCCTGCCCGAAATCCATAGAAAAGCCATCCGTCAGGCCCGGGTGGTTGCTAATCCCGGCTGCTACCCCACTAGCGTCATTCTAGGCCTGGCGCCCCTGCTCAAGGCCGGTTATATCGACCCGGCAACCATTATTATCGATGCCAAATCAGGCGTGTCCGGGGCCGGCCGGGAGGCCAAAGTTACCAGCCTGTTTGTGGAGTGCAATGAAAATATTAACCCCTACGGCGTGGCCGGCCACCGCCACACCCCGGAGATCGAGCAGGAACTGAGCGCTCTCGCGGGGATGGAGGTTAAGGTATCCTTTACCCCTCACCTCCTGCCCATCAGCAGGGGGATTTTAAGCACCATGTATGCCACCCTGGCCCGGCCGGCAACGGAAGCAGAACTCCGGCAGGTATACCAGGATTTTTACGCCGGGGAACCCTTTGTCTATCTCCTGCCGCCCGGCAGGTGGCCCCATACCCGCTGGGTCTATGGCAGCAACAACTGCCATATCAACCTGGCGGTGGACGGCCGCACCGGCCGGGTGGTAGTCGCCAGCGCCATTGACAACCTGACCAAAGGCGCTTCCGGCCAGGCGGTGCAAAACTTCAACCTCATGTGCGGTTTCCCGGAGACCACTGCCCTGGCCGCACCGGGACTATGTCCTTAAATACGGAGGAGCCTCCCATGGCGACGAGCTGCTACCAGCGAGGGTATGACAATGCCAGCCTGCGATAGAGTTATTTTTGGAGGAAGGAAGAGATGACTGGAGACATCCAGAAGGTTGATGGCGGCATTACCGCCCCCCAGGGTTTTGTGGCCGCCGGTGTCCATGCCGGCTTAAAAAAGGAAAAGAAGGACCTGGCCCTGATTGTCAGCGAAGTACCGGCGGCGGCGGCAGCCGTCTATACCAGGAATCGCGTCAAGGCAGCACCCCTGATAGTTACTAAAGAGCATCTCAAAACCGGGATAGCCCGGGCCATTGTCTGCAACAGCGGCAATGCCAACGCCTGCACCGGGGAGCGAGGTTACCGGGATGCCCGGGAAATGGCAGCTATTACGGCTGAAGCCATAGGCTGCGAACCCTGGCAGGTGGTGGTGGCTTCCACCGGTGTGATTGGCGTGCCCCTGCCCATGAATAAGATCAGCGCCGGCATCCGGGCAGCGGTAGAAAAGCTGGCAGTAGATGGCGGCAGCGATGCGGCGGCGGCTATTATGACTACCGACACTAGGAAGAAGGAAATTGCCGTCCAGTTGCCCCTCGGGGGGGCGACGGTAACCATCGCCGGCATAGCCAAAGGTTCTGGCATGATCCACCCTAACATGGGAACCATGCTCTGCTTTTTGACCACCGATGTCGCCATGGAACAGCCCGACCTGGACCAGGCCCTACGGGCAGTGGTAGACCGGACCTTCAATATGGTAACGGTAGACGGCGACACCAGTACCAACGATATGGCCGTTATCCTGGCCAATGGCTGCGCCGGCAACGCCCCCCTGACCATTGAAGATCACGCCGCCTTCCGCGCCGGCCTGGAGTACGTCTGCCGTCACCTGGCCCGCCTGATTGCCCGGGATGGTGAGGGAGCTACCAAACTCATCACTGTGGAAGTGCGGCGGGCGGCCAGCGAGGCTGAAGCCCGTCTGGTTGCCCGGACCGTGGCCGGCTCTAATCTCGTGAAGAGCGCCATCTTTGGCGCCGATGCCAACTGGGGTCGCATTCTCTGTGCTGCCGGTTACTCCGGGGCAGAGATTGACCCGGAGAGAGTGGACATTTACCTGGAAAGCCGGGCCGGCTGCGAGCAGATGGCCATGGACGGCGAGCCCCTGCCATTTTGTGAAGAGAAGGCGGCGGCCATCTTACGGGAAGAGGAAATCACCATTACCCTGGATTTAAATCAGGGAACGGCCACAGCCACCGCCTGGGGCTGCGACCTGACCTATGACTATGTGAAGATCAATGCTTCCTACCGGACTTAAGGAGAGGAGGGACCGGAAGATGACCCTTTCGCCCCTGGAAAAGACGGGCATCCTCATCGAAGCCCTGCCCTATATCCGCCAGTTCTACGGCAAAACGGTAGTGATCAAGTATGGCGGCCATGCCATGACCAACTGCGACCTGAAAAGGGCTGTTATGCAGGACGCCGTCCTCATGCACCTGGTGGGCATGCGGCCGGTGATTGTCCATGGCGGGGGGCCGGAAATTACCGGGATGCTCAAGCGCCTGGGCAAGCAGTCGGAGTTTATCCAGGGCCAGCGGGTAACCGACGCCGAGACCATGGAGATTGTGGAAATGGTCCTGGTGGGGAAGATTAATAAAGAAATCGTCACCAATATCCACCGTTACGGTGGCAAGGCCATCGGCCTCTGCGGCAAGGACGGCAATCTCATTGAAGCCAGGAAGCAGCTGGCCCATATCCAGCAGGAAGATGGGGCGGAGGTTGACCTGGACCTGGGCTTTGTCGGCCGGGTGGAAAGGATCAATCCCGGCATTATTGAAACTGTCATCGCCGAAGGTTACATCCCCGTGGTGGCCCCCATCGGCGTGGGCCCGGAGGGTGAAAGCTATAATATCAACGCCGACCTGGTAGCGGGAGAACTGGCCGTGGCTTTGAAGGCCGATAAACTGGTCCTCCTGACGGATGTGGAGGGGATTTTAGCGGACCGCAATGATCCCGGCTCTTTAATTTCCGCCCTGGAGGTTGGCCGGGTGCCGGAACTCATCCGGCAGGGCGTTATTACCGGCGGCATGATCCCCAAGGTCAACTGCTGCATCCGCGCCCTGGAGGGCGGCGTTAAGAAAACCCATATTATTGACGGGCGCATACCCCACTCTATTTTGCTGGAGATATTCACCGATACCGGCGTGGGGACCATGGTAGTACCGGGGTAAAACGAAAGTCGGAGGCAGGAGGTGCCGGAAATGGATAATGCGGCTCTTATCGCTCTGGGGGAAAAATATGTGATGCGTACCTACGGGCGCTACCCCCTGGCCCTGGTGCGGGGTGAGGGAGCCCGGGTCTGGGATGCCGACGGCCGGGAGTACCTGGACTTTGTGAGTGGCCTGGCAGTTAACTCCCTGGGGCACTGCCACCCCCGGGTAGTGGCGGCCGTCCGGGAGCAGGTGGGGAAGCTCATCCACTGCTCCAACCTTTACTGGATTGAGCCCCAGGTTGAGCTGGCGCAATTGCTGGTGGAAAATTCAGC
The DNA here is from genome assembly GCF_001594015.1 of Moorella mulderi DSM 14980. Taxonomy (GTDB): domain Bacteria; phylum Bacillota; class DSM-521; order Neomoorellales; family Neomoorellaceae; genus Neomoorella; species Neomoorella mulderi. Next base: position 213,378 of record NZ_LTBC01000001.1, on the reverse strand, counting down.
TCTGGATAAAGTCTTTTTCTGCAACAGCGGCGCGGAGGCCAATGAAGCGGCCATTAAACTCGCCCGCAAGTATGCCAAGGAACACCGGGGGCCGGAAAGCTACGAGATTATTACCATGCGCCGTTCCTTCCACGGCCGTACCCTGGCTACCCTGACGGCTACCGGCCAGGAGAAATTCCACCGCGGTTTTGCTCCCCTGCCGGCAGGCTTTAAATACGTCCCCTTCAATGACCTTGCCAGCCTGCGGGCAGCGGTAGGTCCCCGGACCTGCGCCGTCATGCTGGAACCGGTCCAGGGGGAAGGCGGCGTCTACGCGGCCAATAAAGATTACCTCCAGGCGGTGCGGGCCCTCTGCGACGATGAAGGACTTTTACTTATTTTTGACGAAGTGCAGTGTGGCCTGGGCCGCACGGGCTATCTCTTCGCCTACCAGTATTATGGGGTGGAGCCCGACATTATGACCCTGGCCAAGGCCCTGGCCGGCGGGGTGCCCATCGGCGCCATGCTGGCCAAAGAAAAGGCAGCCGCTGCCTTTGGCCCTGGGGACCATGCCTCCACCTTTGGCGGTAATCCCCTGGCTACGGCCGCCGGGGTGGCCGCCTTTAAGGCCCTGCTGGAAGAGGGCCTGGTGGAAAATGCCCGGGTCCTGGGAGAATATTTCTACCAGGAGCTGGAGAGGCTGGCCCGGGAATTTCCCCAGTTAACAGATGTAAGGGGCCGCGGCTTCCTGCTGGGAATAGAAATTGACGGCCCGGCTGATGCCGTGGTGGCCGCCTGCCAGGAGCGGGGTTTATTAATCAACTCCCTCCACGGCCACGTCCTGCGTTTCCTGCCCCCCCTGACTATTAGTAAGGACGAAATCGACCAGGCCATAGCTATTTTAAAGGAGGCTTTACAGGAAGTTTTGGGGCAAGGAGCGAATTAAGGGAGACAGGGTTTATATAGAAAGGAGATGCATTTAATGAACGACCTGGCAAAGGGCCTCAAAGGCCGCGACTTCATCTCCCTGAAGGACTTTACCACCGAAGAAATCTTTTATCTCCTGGACCTGGCCGCCGAGCTCAAGGCCAAACTAAAAAGGGGGGAGCCCCACCCAATACTTGCCGGCAAAACCCTGGGTATGATCTTTACCAAGCGTTCCACCCGCACCCGGGTATCCTTTGAGGTGGGCATGTACCAGCTGGGCGGCTATCCCCTTTTCCTGACCAAGGACGATTTGCAGCTGGGGCGGGGAGAAACCATTGCCGATACGGCCCGGGTCCTGTCCCGTTACCTGGATGGCATTATGATCCGCACCTATTCCCACCAGGAGGTGGAGGAACTGGCGGCCCACGCCACCATCCCCGTCATCAACGGCCTGACGGATTTTCTCCACCCCACCCAGGCCCTGGCGGATATCATGACCATCCGCGAGTGGAAGGGGGAGCTTAAGGGTTTAAATCTCATCTTTATCGGTGATGGCAATAACGTCGCCCATTCCCTCATGTACGGCGGGGCCAGAGTGGGCCTCAATGTGACCATCGCCTGCCCGTCTGGCTATGAACCCCTGCCCCAGGTAGTAGAAGAAGCCCGGCGCATAGCCGCCTATAACGGCTGCCAGATAGCCGTTACCAATAATGTCCGGGAAGCAGTGGAGGGGGCCGATATCCTCTATACCGATGTCTGGGCCAGCATGGGCCAGGAAGCCGAGGCGGAAAAGCGGCGCCAGGCCTTCCAGAAATACCAGCTTAACAGCGAACTATTAAAACGGGCCAAACCTGACGCCATGGTCATGCACTGCCTGCCGGCCCACCGGGGCGAAGAGATTACCGACGAAGTGATCGACGGTCCCCAGTCGGCCGTCTTTGACGAAGCCGAAAACCGCCTCCACGCCCATAAGGCCATTCTGGCAGCATTGATGTAGGTTTGCTGGTCGATAACACAGGCTATTTTACCAGTGAGAAAGGAGTCTTTATTGTGGCGGAAAAGGTAGTCCTCGCCTATTCCGGCGGGCTGGATACTTCCATTATTATCCCCTGGCTCAAAGAAACCTACGGCTACGAAGTTATTGCCCTGGCCGTTGATCTCGGCCAGGGAGAGGAACTGGCGCCCCTGGAGGAAAAGGCCATCAAGAGCGGGGCGAGCAAGATTTACATCCTCGACAAAAAACGGGAGTTTGTCGAAGAGTACATCTGGCCAACTTTAAAAGCCGGGGCCATTTATGAAGGCAAGTACCTCCTGGGTACCTCCTTCGCCCGGCCCCTTATTGCCAAATGCCTGGTAGAGGTGGCGGAGAAGGAAGGCGCCACTGCCGTGGCCCACGGCGCTACCGGCAAGGGTAATGACCAGGTGCGCTTTGAACTGGGAGTTAAAGCGTTAAACCCCAATTTGAAGGTCATTGCCCCCTGGCGCCTCTGGAACATTCGCTCCCGGGAAGAGGCCATTGACTATGCCACCGCCCGGGGCATCCCGGTACCGGTCACCAAGGACCGGCCCTACAGCATGGACCGCAACCTCTGGCACTTGAGCCACGAAGGCGCCGACCTGGAGAACCCCTGGAACGAACCCCAGGACGACCTCTATTTAATCATTACCCCGCCGGAACAGGCCCCGGATAAACCCACTTATGTGACTATTGACTTTGAAAAGGGCATCCCGGTGGCCGTGGAGGGGGAAAGGCTGGACGCCGTAACCCTGGTGGAAAAATTGAACGACCTGGCGGCGGCCAACGGCGTCGGCATCGCCGACATGGTGGAAAACCGCCTGGTGGGCATGAAATCCCGGGGCGTCTATGAAACCCCCGGCGGTACCGTCCTTCACCTTGCCCACCGGGAGCTGGAAGCCCTCACCCTGGACCGCATGACCATGCACTTCAAGGAAATTGTGGCCGCCAAATACGCCGAGCTGGTCTATGACGGCAACTGGTTCTCGCCCCTGAAAAAGGCCCTGGACGCCTTTGTGGACAGCACCCAGGAAACGGTCACCGGCACCGTGCGCATGAAGCTGTACAAGGGTAACTGTACTCCGGCAGGAGTTAAATCACCCTACTCCATCTACAGCGAAGACCTGGTGACCTTCGGCGCCGGCGGCGATTACGACCACAAGGATGCCACCGGCTTTATCAACCTCTTCGGCCTGCCTTTGAGGGTTCGGGCCTTGATGGAAAAGAAGGCAGGCTTAAAATGAAGCTCTGGGGCGGACGTTTTACCAGGACTACCGACCGGCTGGTGGAGGACTTTCATTCCTCCATCAGCTTCGACCAGCGCCTTTACCGGCAGGATATTGCCGGGTCGATAGCCCATGCCAGGATGCTGGCAGCGGTGGGGCTCATTACCCCGGCCGAGGGCGAGGCCATTATTAAAGGGCTGGAGGAAATCCGGACCGACATAGAGGCCGGGCGGGTAACCTTTGATGTGGGCGCTGAAGACATCCATATGAACATAGAAAAGCTGCTCACGGAACGGATCGGCGAGGCCGGGAAAAAGCTGCACACGGCGCGCAGCCGCAACGACCAGGTGGCCCTGGACCTGCGCCTGTATTTAAAAGAAGAAATTCCAGAAGTAAAAAGACTCCTGGCCGGCCTGCAAAAGGTCCTGGTGGACCTAGCGGCTGAGCACCTGCACACCATCATGCCCGGCTATACCCACCTGCAGAAGGCCCAGCCCGTCACCCTGGCCCACCACCTGCTGGCCTACTTTGAAATGTTCTACCGCGACCAGGAGCGTTTAGACGGGTGCCTGGCGCGGGTAGATGTCATGCCCCTGGGCGCCGGCGCCCTGGCAGGGACAACCCTCCCCATTGACCGGGAGATGGTGGCCCGGGAACTGGGCTTTAAAGAGATCAGCGCCAACTCCCTGGATGCTGTGGCCGACCGCGATTTTGTGGTGGAATTCCTGGCGGCAGCTTCCCTCATCATGATGCACTTAAGCCGCCTGGCCGAAGAAATAATCCTCTGGTCCAGCGAGGAATTCGGCTTTATCGAGCTGGACGACGCCTACAGCACCGGCTCCAGCATGATGCCCCAGAAGAAAAACCCTGACGTGGCTGAACTGGTGCGGGGGAAGACGGGCCGGGTGTACGGCCACCTCATGGGCATGCTGGCGGTCCTGAAAGGTTTACCCCTGGCCTACAACAAGGACCTGCAGGAGGATAAAGAAGCCCTCTTTGACGCCCTGGATACGGTGAAGGGGTGTCTCATGGTCTTCACCCCCATGCTGGCCACGGCCAGATTCCGGGTTGAGCGGATGCGGGAAGAGGCGGCCCGGGGGTTTGCCGCTGCCACCGACGTGGCCGAATACCTGGTGCGCAAAGGTTTACCCTTCCGCGAGGCCCACGCCGTGGTGGGGTCTCTGGTGCTGCACTGCCTGGAACAGGGCAAGTCCTTTGAGGACCTCACTTTAGCCGAGTGGCAGTCCTTTTCACCTTATTTCTCGGAAGATATTTTTAGCCGCATCAAGGTAGAAGCCTGCGTGCAGGGCCGCGACCTCCCCGGCGGTCCCGCCCCCGCCGCTGTAGCTAAGGCCCTGGAGCGGGCCAGGAAGATTCTTGCGGGAATCTACAGCATATAATAGCGCCCGGACTTTAATAACAGGTCCGGGTTTTTTTATCCTGGCTGGGAAATCTCTAAATTATTACAGAACGGCTGCCTCAAAAAATATTATCTCCAGTTCTATTATTATGCCAGGGAAAACTTTTGGTTGTAACGGCGCTTTTCCCGTACGGGTATATAAAACAGGAGCCTGGTTCCAGCTTACCCGGCGCAGGAGTACCGGTTCTTTTTCCCTTTCGGCATCGGCAAAATAGGTCAGGCTTTTCAGCACGTGATACAAGTTAAAGTTGGTCCCTGCAAACTTGCGCTTGTAGAATTCCAAGCACTGGCGCAGGTCGGCAATTTCCCGGGCAATAAAATACAGGTCATAAAAGTCCTTTCTACTGCCCCGCGAGGCGATGGCTTCTATTTTCATAGGGGCAATATCTTCAGGGGATGCCACCGGGCAACCCCTGAACGTAGCAATGGGAAAGAGAAGGGGATACCGGTAATACAGAAAACTAACTTTAGTTCCCCGGAAAATCCCGTGCAAGGTGCCCCACCTTTCCCCCAATAACTGAAAGTCGTCCAACTCATCGAGCCTTTGTTTAAGCATTAAAGTATCTACAGGAGATGGCGAAAAGAAATCCAGGTCTTCCGAAAGGCGATGTCCTAGGTGTAAGGCCAGGGCCGTGCCACCGGCCAGGTAAAAATTTTGCAGTAAACCGGTAGAGCTTAATAATTCCAGTGCCTCCTGTCCCTGCGGTGGGAGGGCGGACGTAAACACCTGAGGTCATCCTCCTGCAAATGGTAGTAACAGCGCCAGAAGTTGCCGGTTTTAGCGGACAATCTAGGGCTCGTCTTGATTACTTCCAGGAGCTCTTCATCCCTGTACTGTCTCATAACCCACCGGATGGCTCTAGTATCCCCATATTCCAGCAATCGCTCGAGGATAAAATATGACTCATTCCAACTATCCAGGCTGTCAAAGGATACGTCCCAAAAATACTTTTTTAAAAAAGCCGGTAACCTCAACGGATATCTCCTGCCCTTTTACCAGCTTCAGGAAAATCTTTTTCGGTCACTCTTTCAACTTTTTCACCACGATAATTATACCATTTTTTACGGGGATGTGAAAGTTTACCAGTGACTTTTCCTTACTTGAGTTCTCCCGTTTATTTCAAAATGTTCTTGCTCTCAGCCTGAAAATAAGCTACATTATACATTATAATAGTGTTTTAAAGTGTTTTAGGGTGAGGAGCGGGGGATAATGGAACGCAAGAAAAAAGTATTGTTAGCCCTGGCCAGGCTCTGCCGGGAAAAGGCGCCGGCAGGTCAACTGGAAATTGGCTTTACGGCGCAAGAAGTGGCCCGGGAGGCAGGCATAATCCGTAGCAATGCCAGCGGCGACCTTAATTACCTGGTCAAGGAAGGGCTGGTGGTTAAATTTCCCGGCCGGCCGGTAAGGTTTGTCACCAGGCAATACTGGGAAGAGAGTAAGGCCAGGAATGGCAGGGAAGATACCGGAAGGATGGCAGTCCAGGAAATCGAAATGAATCCTTTTACCAGTCTATTGGGCTGGAATTCAAGCCTCAAGGTAGCCGTGGAGCAGGCCCGGGCCGCCCTCCTTTACCCGCCCCACGGCCTGCATACCCTCCTTATCGGCCCTACCGGCAGCGGTAAAACCCTTTTTGCCCGGACTATGTTCAGGTACGCCCAAACTTTGGGGCGAGTTACCGGCCAGGCCCAGCTGGTCTCTTTCAACTGCGCCGATTATGCCCACAATCCCCAGCTGCTCATGAGCCAGCTCTTCGGCCATGTTAAAGGCGCCTTCACCGGGGCCGCCCAGGAAAAGCCCGGCCTGGTAGATGCCGCCCACAAGAGTATCCTCTTCCTGGATGAGATCCACCGCCTGCCCCCGGAAGGCCAGGAAATGCTCTTTTATTTAATGGATAACGGCCAGTACCGGCGTTTAGGAGAAACCGGGAGCTACCGTTCCTGCACCACCCTGGTTATCGGCGCCACCACCGCCGACCCCCATTCTTCCTTACTGGCTACCTTTTACCGGCGTTTTCCGGTAGTGATCAACATCCCGGCCCTGGCCGAGCGCCCCCTGGCCGAAAGGTTATTGCTTCTAAAGCAACTATTGGCGGGCGAAAGCCGGCAAATTGGCCGGCCTTTAAAGGTTACTGCTGATGCCATCCGCGCCCTGCTCCTCTATGATTGTCCGGGAAATATTGGCCAGCTATTTAACGATATCCGTTTAACCTGTGCCCGTGCCTTCCTGGATGCCACCAGCAAGGGGACCAGGGAAGTAGTTATTACAGCGGCCAGCCTGCCGCCCCATGTTCAGCCACGCTCTGCTGCTGGAGATAACTACCTCCAGGAACTGGCCGGGCTGGTCCTGGAAGAGGAATGGTATATTGAACCTGATGAAGCCGGGGTTACCGCGGCTTGCCAGGTACCAGACCTTTATACTTTACTGGAGAAAGAAAGGGAAGCTAACGGGGTTGAGGGTATAAACAATGAAGTTCAATGGAAGCGGTCCCGGCAGGCCCTAGAAGAATATTATCACCGCTACCTGAAAGAGACGGTCCAGGATTGGAAAAATGCCAGGTTACGGCTGGCGCGCCTGGTTGGCCAGGATATCATCGCCCTGGCCCAGGAGGCCGTTAAAATAGCCAGGGAAGACTTGCCGGGGCAGGTCGACACCAGTACTTTCCTGGCCCTGGCCCTGCATCTCAACGCCTGCCGGCAGCGGTTAAAGGCCGGCCAGGAAATTGTCAACCCCTACCTGGAGGAAATTCAAAAGGAATACCCCCGGGAGATAGAAGTCGCCCGGAAAGTCATGGCTTTGATTGAAAAGAAATTAAACCTTGCCCTCCCGCCGGATGAAGCGGGATTTCTGGCCATGTTGTTCCGGGCAGGCAGGCAGGGAAAAGAACCGGCAGGGGAACCGGTGGGCGTCGTCGTCATGGCCCACGGCAGCCGCACGGCTACCAGCATGGCGGAAGTAGCCAATAAACTGGTAGGTACCAATGCGGCCCTGGCCCTGGATATACCCCTGGAGGGCGAACCGCAGCAGTGGCTGATTGAAGCCACCAGGGTGGTCCGCCAGGCTGATAGAGGAAGGGGTGTACTCCTGCTGGTAGATATGGAGCCTTTAATTTCTTGGGGTGAAATAATTGCCAAACGGACGGGTCTTAAAATTCACGTTCTGGATAATGTCACGACGGCGATGGTTATCGAGGCTGTGCGTAAAGCCAGCAGGTTTCCCCTGCATGAACTGGTAGCAGAAATAGGAAAGTATCATTACCTGGAAGAATATTGGCCCCTGGAAGGGCAGGGGAATAAAATCATCGTAGCCACCTGCCTGACAGGGGAAGGGGCGGCCCGCCGGATCAAGGCCATGATCCGGGAATGGCTGGGGGATAGGGAGGAGATAAATATTGTTACGGTTAATATGAACGGCCAGGTAACCGGCAGCGGTATGGGATGGCAGGCTTTGAAAGGAAAAGGGAAACTGGTAGCCGTGATCGGTAGCGTTGACCTGAAAATCCCGGATGTACCCTTTATTTCCCTGGAGGAATGGCTGCTGGGGCAGGGCCGCTGGCGTTTGCAGGAACTATTGCAGTTACCAGCTAGAGAGCAGGATATTACACCTCAGGAATTGGAGGCGGTCCTGGCCCAGTACCTGCGTTTTTTGGAGCCTGGCAAGATGCTAGATCTTTGTTCACAAATCACCCGGCAACTCAGCCAGAGCCTTGGGCGCCGGCTGTTGCCGCACCATAAAATTAACCTGATCGTCCATTTGAGTTGCCTGGTAGAAAGGCTGCAGGCCGGCGAACAGGGCAGTTTCTGGCCGGGGGAAGAGGAGATAAAAAGACGCTACCCGCGGGAATGGCTGGCAGTAGCCGAAGCCATGGCCGGCCTGGAAAAAAATTTTAATATAACTATCCCTACCGGTGAGATAGCCTTTGTGGTTCAATTTCTCCAGGAAACTTAAGCCGGGCGGGGACGATGGGGCCGGGGCTTTTAACCCCGGCTGATTATTTTTGCCACCGGCCTTTAGTGTTTTCTTGTGTTTTAAACACTAATCTCCGGCCCGGATGCCCTAAAGGCTGGCATGAAACTTGCAATGTTAAGGAATTGTTACGTTGATTAAAATTTCTTTACGGAGGTGAGAGAAAGGAGAAAAGGACTGCTCGAGATACAAGGGAAAGGAGGTGTTGAGAAGGCTTGAGTGCGGTAGTTTTATTCCGGATCGATGAACGCTTGATTCATGGCCAGGTGGTTACGGCCTGGGTAGGTCATGTTAAAGCCAAAAGTATTATGGTTGTCGATGATGCCAGTGCTCGTAACCCTGTGCTGACTAAAGTTTTAAAAATGGCGGCGCCGCCGGGAATACCGGTAAGTGTCTATGATGTAGAAGCAGCCAGCCAGGCTTTAGCCCGGAGTGATGAGACCAGCCGGGTCATGCTCATTGTCAAGACGCCGGAGGTAGCCCGGAGGCTTATTGCCAGGGTGGATAACAATAACGTGTTTCCTCCGGAGATTAATATGGGCAATGCCGGCAAGACGCCGGAGAGGACGAAAATTACTCCTAACGTTTACCTGGATGCCAGCGGCCTGGCGGCGCTAAAAGAAATTAAAGCTACAGGTTATGAAGTGTATTTTCAGACTGTTCCGGGCGATACTCGTTTTACGTGGGAAAAGGTAGTAAAGGTATGAGGGAGGGTTAAAGATGGAATTATGGCAGGCGGCAGCTATTGCCTTTGCCGGCTACCTGGGATGGATTGCCACCCCCTGGCTGGGAGGTCAGCCTATAGGCTGGTATGTTTTTGGGCGTCCCCTGATTGCCGGTACCATAGTTGGATTAATTTTAGGGGACCTGCCTACCGGTATGATGATTGGTGCTACTATTAATGCCTTGTATATTGGTGCTGTTACTCCCGGCGGGGCAATGGCGGCTGATCTGAATTTTGCCGGCTATGTCGGCACGGCTTTAGCAATGTTAACTAAAGTGTCACCGGAGGTTGCCGTTACCCTGGCCGTACCCCTGGGACTGGTAGGCACCTTTACCTGGCAGCTCTTTGCCACGGTGGGGGTATTTTTTGCCCATGCTGCCGACCGGTATGCTGAAAAGGCTAATATTCCCGGCCTTACTTTTATGCTAATGGGTGCCCCCCAGATTTTAGCTTTTATTCTGCGCTTTGTACCGGCCTTCCTGGTTATCTACTTCGGAGCACCAATTGCCAATAACCTGGTAGCCTTCATCCCGGCCTGGCTGACTAAAGCCTTAACCGTTATCGGTGGTATGCTCCCTGCCCTGGGTATGGCCGTCCTGCTCAAAATGTTAAATAAAGACAACCGGTATATGGCCTTTTTCCTCCTGGGTTTCCTGGCCGTGGCTGCTTTGAAACTACCTATTTTACCTGTATCGGTGGCAGGGGTTGCGCTGGCCCTGATTAACTTGATTTATACCAGCGAAACCAGCCAGAAGGAGGCATAAAAATGCAGGAACAACCGGCCAAAGCGGTACCTGAAATAACGAAGAAGGACCTCCGGGCAGTTACTTTACGATGGCTTTTCTTCAATACTTCGGCCTTTAACTGGGAACGCATGCAGCATATTGCCTTTGCGTGGAGCCTGCTGCCGGTTCTAAAAAAGCTTTATCCAGGTAGAGAGGAACTTGGTGCGGCGCTGAAAAGGCACATGGTTTTCTTCAATACCGAGATGACCATCGGCAGTCCTATTATTGGCGCCATAGCAGCCATCGAACGCCAGAAGGCTGCCGGAGAGGAAATAGCCGATGAAACCATTAATGCTATTAAAAGTGGTCTTATGGGACCTTTTGCAGCTATCGGGGATTCCCTCTGGGCCAGCGCTGTAAATGCCATTCTGTTAAGTTTTGCCATGAGCATGGCCTTGCAGGGCAATATCTTGGGACCTGTAATCTATGCCATCGCCTGGATTGCCCTGACCTGGTATATGATGTCTACCGGAATCAATTTAGGTTATCGCCTGGGAGTAGATGTGTTAGATTCGGAATTTTTGACTCCCCAGACTATTGAGCGGGTGACCCGGAGCCTTAATATTTTAGGCCTCGTTGTAGTAGGAGCTTTAAGTGCTACCTTTGTTTCCCTTTCCACTCCTATCCAGTGGACTTTACAGCAAAAGGCGACTACCCTGCAATCCATCTTAGACGGCATGATGCCCAAGTTTTTACCCCTTTTGTGGGTAGGCCTGGTGTGGTACCTGCATCAATTCCGCAACTGGTCGATTATGAAGTTACTTGGCTTTACCATCGTGGTAGGTTTCGTTGGTTCTTTACTGAAAATCTTTTAACTTATCTTACCTGGGGCTTGGAGGCAAACTCCAGGCCCCACCAACCCGACTTCAACTGGGAGGATTATATTTTGGTTGGCATATTATTATTGACTCATGGGAAACTCGGCGAGGCTGTACTGGATGTAGTAACAATGCTTTTAGGTCCCCAGGAACAGGTCCGGGCCCTGGCCTTAAATCCAGGCGACCAGATTGATGCCTTTCGGGAAAAGGCCCGGGAACTGGCTACGGCGCTGGATCAAGGTGACGGGGTTTTACTTCTGGTGGATGTCGCCGGGGGTAGCCCGGCTAATATAGCCCTGGAGATGGTTACTTCGAGCAACAGGGCCGTGGTAACCGGTGTTAACCTGCCGATGTTGCTGGAATTATTTATCCATCGCAAAGGGGCAACATTGGCGAGTTTAGTTGACCGGGTTCAGGACTGGGGCCGCGAAGGGATCTCTACCATGAAGCCGGAAGATATGGGGAGTGCAGCTGTATGAACAGCAGGGAAAGGGTTATTAAAGCCTTAAAACACGAAGAACCCGACCGGGTACCTCTGGCTTTGGGCGGTAGCGCTTACAATATCCATGATCAAGCTTACCGTAGGCTCCTTGAATATCTAGATTTACCCAGTGACTGGCCGCCGTTTCGCCAGGATGGGTTTAAGACAGGTAACTACCTGGACGAAAGGGTACAGGCCGCCCTGGGGATAGATTTTCGTTATGTTTATCAACCAACACCTGATCTGGTACGCCTGAATGGTACTAGAGCCGTGAACGGCTGGGGGCTTACTTTAGAAAAGGTAAACGGGTTTTCCCATGCCCAGCCGACCCTGGCCGGAGCTACAATTAAAGATATTGAAAACTATCCCTGGCCTGATCCCCGCGATTACCGGCCTGCTCCCGGGACCGGGAAACGGGCGCGGGCCTACCAGGAGGCCGGACTGGCGGTAGTGGCCCGTTCGGTTTGTTCTTATGGCTTCCTCGAGCAAGCAGGGCAATTACGCGGCACCGAACAGTTCATGGTTGACATGTTGCTGGATGAAGCCCTGGCCCGGTGCCTGGTTGATCACATCGGCAATACGATTTATAGTTTAATGGAAGTATACCTGGATGAAGTAGGGGGATATATTGATATCCTGGAACTGCCTGGTGACGATTACGGCTCCCAGGCCGGCCCGATTATTTCCCCGGACCTGTTTAAAAAATACTTCCAGCCCTGGTACAGGAAGCTGGTGGATTTAGTAAAAAGCAAGTCGCCCGGTACTTATGTCCTGGCCCATAGCGACGGTTTTATTACTCCTTTCATACCCGGTTATATTGAAGCCGGCATTGAAGTGCTGCACCCCTTACAACCGGGTGTAGGCATGGACCTGGCGGCCGTTAAACAGGAATTTGGCAAGGATATTGCTTTTATAGGCGGTATTGACATCCAGCAGGCCCTGCCTGCCGGCCCGGAGGCGGCAGTAGAAGAAGTTAAAAAACGCTTGCAGGAGCTGGCTCCCGGCGGCGGCTATATCCTGGCACCCGCCAACCATATCGGGCCGGACGTAGCCCCGGAAAGCATTATGGCTATGTACCGGGCGGCAGCAGAACTGGGGAAATATTAAAAACCGTGAACAGGGAGATGACTTTATGCCAGAGGCAAGGGTTATCCTTAAGAACCCTTCCGGCTTACACGCCAGACCGGCAGCAGTATTCGTCCAGGCGGCGAATGGCTTTACAGCAGACATTATCTTGCAGCGTGACGGTAAAGAGGCAAACGGTAAAAGCATCCTAGCGGTTATGGGACTGGGAGCCAAATGTGGTACCGAACTGGTTATCCGCGCCGAAGGGGAAGATGCCGACCAGGCTCTGGTTACCCTGGTGGAACTGGTGCAGGCAGGCCTGGGCGAAGCAAGCTAGCGGGGTAACTGCTTAATGCTTAAAAGGAGATGGCTGTATGCTGAAAGGAATTGCCGCTGCGCCGGGAATAGGTATTGGGCCGGTGTACCTGCTAGAACTAAAACCCGGGCAAGAAGAAAGCCACAATAACCAGTTCTTAAATGGTTCGGAGGAAGTCAAGGCCGAGCTGGCGCGGCTGGAGGAAGCCATTGGCCGGGCCAAAAGAGACCTGGAAGAGCTGGCGAACAGAACAAGGCAAGAAATCGGTGAGGCAGAGGCCGGCATTTTCAACGCCCACATCCTGATGCTTACCGATCCCACTTTTATTGCCAGCGTAAAGGAAAAAATTAAGGTTGAGAAAAAAAAGGCCGCCCGGGCGGTAGAGGAAATAGCCGAAGCCATAGCCAGCAGCTTTGCCGTCCTGGACGACGACCTGTTCCGGGAAAGGGCTGCGGACATCAGGGATGTGGCCGCCAGGCTTCTGGACAATCTTGCGGTGGGGTCACGCCGGGCCCTGGAGCTGAAAGCAGGTTCAATCGTCGTAGCCAGGGAACTTACTCCTTCCCTCACGGCTAATTTTTCCCGGAATACTGTAGCCGGGATTGCCACAGAGATAGGAGGACCTACCAGTCATACGGCAATTATGGCCCGGGCCCTGGGGATACCTGCCGTCCTGGGTGTTCAGGGGCTAATGAACCAGGCCAGAGACGGTGAACTGGCCATTATCGACGGTAGTGCCGGGGTGGTTTACTTAAACCCCGGCAGCGAGCTATTAGAGGAATATAAAAAGAAAAAGGCGGTACTGGAAGCAGGCCGGCGCGATAGCAAATATGCCGGGCCGGCCAGGACGAGGGATGGCCGGCACATTGAAGTGGCGGCCAATATCAGGAACGCTGCGGAAGTAAAAATGGCCCTGGAGCATGGTGCCGGGGGCGTGGGATTATTTCGTACCGAATTTCTCTTTATGAACCGGGAGGAACCGCCTGGAGAAGAAGAACAATTGCAAGCATACAAAGAGGTAGTGGCCGCCTTTCAGGGGAAACCAGTCGTGGTCCGCACCCTGGATGTTGGCGGCGATAAGCCCTTGCCCTATCTTAACCCCGGCCACGAAGAAAATCCCTTCCTGGGCTTAAGGGGGTTGCGGCTTTGTCTGGCCCGGCAAGAACTTTTCAAGACCCAGTTGAAGGCCCTCCTCCGGGCTGCCAGTTATGGCAACCTGAAGATTATGTTCCCCATGGTGACCACCCTGGAGGAGATACGACAGGCTAAAAAGATAATGGCAGAAGCCCGGATGGAACTGGAGGCCAACGGGTTAACTGTTAGCCACGTAGAAACAGGCATTATGATCGAGGTTCCGGCAGCCGCCCTGATGGCGGACGTCCTGGCCCGGGAAGTAGACTTTTTTAGCATTGGCACCAACGACCTGGCCCAGTATACCTTGGCGGTAGACCGGGGTAATGAAAGGGTGGCCGGGATGTACGATGCCTGTCACCCTGCCGTGCTGCGGTTGATAGATGTCACCGTTAAGGCGGCCCACCGTTACGGCAAATGGGTGGGTTTGTGCGGCGAACTGGGCAGCGAGGTTGATGCCGCCCCCCTGCTGGTTGGCCTGGGACTGGATGAAATAAGCATGAGCCCTGTTTTTATACCACCAATGAAAGAGGCTGTAAATAAGATTGCTTACCACGAGGCCAGGGAACTGGTGCGGAGGCTGCTCGAACTACCAGGTCCCGGGGAGGTACGGGTAGCATTAAGCAAATAATATCTTCGCACCCAGGACAGGGTGCATTTTTTCTTGCCTGGCTTTAGCTGCCATGATAAGATTTTATGGGAGGGGTAACAGTGGAGGAACAAAAAGTCCTTTTGATGCTGGAAAATATCCAGGCGATGGTTAAAGCCAACCTGGAAGGACAAAAGGCTTTTGAAGAGGCCTTTGAAAGGCGCTTGTCAGCGCTGGAGAAAGGTGTTGATTGTCTTAATGAAAAAATGCAATGGGCCGCTAATGCCGTCAGGGATTTGAGACAGGAAGTGGGCGCAGTTCAGGGTGAAATAGTATCGCTCAAGGCAGATGTAGCCGAGTTAAAGGCGGAGATGGCAGCCGTAAAAGCAGATGTAGCCGAGTTGAAAACGGAGATGGCGGTGGTAAAAGCAGATGTAGCTGAGCTTAAGGTGGAAATGGCGTCGGTAAAAGAAGAGATAGCAAACCTGCGTGCCGAAAATACAACTCAACATCAAAAAATGGAGAGGCGTTTAAATGTTTTAGCAGGAGAATTTGGTCGCCAGCATATTGAAATTGAGATGCTAAAAGCCAATGCAGGATGGTAATCAAGGATGGTGCTCATCGATAGACCGGAAGCAGCGAATTATCCCTTGTCAGAGATTATGAACAGGGTTATTTTGGGTAATGCCCTGGAGGTGCTGAAGAAAATACCGGCAGAGGCGGTGGATACAGTCTTTCTGGATCCTCCATATTTTCTCCAGCTGCCTAAAAAGGAGCTAAGAAGATGGACGGTAAACACGGTCGTTGAAGGTGTTGATGATGACTGGGATAAGTTTGGGTCTTTCGAAGAATATGATGAATTCATCTGCCGGATTCTTACTGAAGTAAAGAGGGTAATGAAGCCCCAGGCTACCATTTGGGTAATTGCTACTTACCATAGTATTTTCCGGATCGGTAAGATTATGCAGGACATGGGGTACTGGATCCTCAACGATGTTATCTGGGCCAAGACCAACCCTATGCCGAACTGGCTGGGAGTAAGATTTACCAATGCCACGGAGACGCTAATCTGGGCAGTCAAAGACAGGAGGGCCAAAAAATATACCTTTAATAAAGAACTGGCTAGAGAATTTGGGATAGGTAAAGTTGCTGCCAATATCTGGGTTCTACCAATATGTAACGGACCGGAGAGATTGAAAGATGGGAATGGGAAGAAATTACATTCAACCCAAAAACCAATTGAACTGCTGCGGAGAATCATCCTTACTTCGACCAGGGAAGGTGACGTCGTCCTGGACCCCATGGCCGGGGTGGGGACCACGGGATACGTAGCTAAGGCCCTCAACCGGAATTTCATTATGATCGAGATTAACCCCAAATACATCGAAGGTATAATGAGGAGGTTCCAGCAACCTTTGCAATTAACTTTGCCATCTGCGTAAAATCGTAAGAAACTTTACTGGCCCGGCAGGATTCTGGCCTTTGTTGTGGAATATGTAAAGGCATTAAACTTCACGGCAGGACGGGGGGAAGGCAGGATGAAGTTTTTTATTTTGGGCTTATATTTTGCAGTACTTATCGTTATCGGTTTTTACAGCTTGAAGAAATCGCGGGATGTCGGCGGTTTTTTCCTGGGTAACCGGACCGTGGGCCCCTGGATATCGGCCTTTGCCTACGGGACGACCTACTTCTCCGCCGTTATTTTTATTGGCTACGCCGGCAAGGTGGGCTGGGGTTTCGGCCTTTCGGATTTATGGATCGTTATCGGCAACGCTTTTATCGGTTGTTTCCTGGCCTGGAAGGTGCTGGCGCGGCCGACCCGGGAAATGACGGTGCGCCTGAATGCTATGACCATGCCCGAGTTCCTGGCAGCGCGTTATGACAGCCCGGCTCTGCGAACGGTAGGGGCGCTGTTAATCTTTATTTTCCTGGTTCCCTATTCCGCCTCAGTATATATGGGTTTGAGCTACCTCTTTGAACAGGTCTTCCAGATTGACTTTGCCACCGCCCTTATCATTATGGCCGCCCTGACGGCCGTCTACCTTGTCCTGGGTGGTTATATCGCCGTCACCCTGACGGATTTCATCCAGGGCTTGATTATGATCGGCGGCGTCTTTATTCTAATTTATTATGTTATTACCGCGCCACCAATAGGCGGCCTGGTCACCGGCATCAGCCGCCTGGCAGCCATAAATCCCCGGCTGGTTTCCCCGGTGGGACCTAACTGGTTTGCCCTTTTATCCCTGGTGATTCTCACCAGCCTGGGACCCTGGGGCCTGCCCCAGATGGTGCAGAAGTTCTATGCCATTAAGGATGAGCGTTCTATCTGGCCGGCCACGGTGGTCTCGACCCTGTTTGCCCTGATTATCGCCACCGGTGCCTATTTCACGGGTGCCTTTGGCCGCCTCTTTTTCAACAACCAGATGCCTCTCTTGAACGGCCAGCCCAACCCGGACCTGATTATGCCCCAGATTATCAACCAGTACCTTCCGTCCTGGGTAGGTTTGCTCCTGCTCTTGCTGGTGCTGGCGGCTTCCATGTCCACCCTGGCTTCCCTGGTGCTGGTCTCCAGTTCGGCAGTGGCCATTGACCTGGTCCAGGGGTCAGTGCCTCACGTTTCACGGCGAACGGTCATGGCTTTACTGCGTTTCTTATGCGCCTTCTTTATCGGACTGTCAGTGTACATAGCCTTAAAGCCCACCATTATCCTAGTCCTCATGTCCCTGTCCTGGGGTACGGTAGCCGGGGCCTTCCTGGCACCCTACCTGTACGGTTTGTACTGGCCCCGCACCACCAAAGCCGGGGCCTGGGCGGGACTTTTGAGCGGGCTTATTATTTCCCTGGGGTTAGCTTTCTACTACCACCTTGACGGCAGCGTTATCCCCACCATTGGCTCCCTGGCCATGATTATTCCCCTGGGAGTGGTACCCCTGGTGAGCCTTGTGACCCCGGCCTTTTCCCGGGAGCATTTAGCCAGGGTTTTTGGCCCCGGCAGGGTGAGTACGGCAACAACTAAAGGATTGGTGACTGATGATCTGGGATTTGGCAAATGAGTGTCGTTCCCGGGCGGATATCGAGGCTTTGCAGCTGGCCCGGCTCCAGGAAACGGTAGCCAGGGTCTACGAGCGGGTGCCTTTTTACCGCCAGGCTATGGATGCCAAAGGTATCCGGCCATCGGATATCCGTACCCTGGCGGATGTCCGCCTGCTGCCCATGACCACCAAGGAAGATTTTCGCCAGAATTACCCGTATGGCCTCTTTGCCGTGCCCCTGAAGGAAGTGGTCCGCCTCCATGCTTCTTCCGGTACTACCGGGAAGCCCATTGTCGTGGGCTATACCCGCCGCGACCTGGAAACCTGGACGGACCTAGTGGCACGGATGGTGACTCTCGCCGGCGTCACTGCTGACGATGTCGTCCAGGTAGTCTTCGGCTACGGCCTTTTCACCGGCGGTTTTGGCCTGCACTACGGCCTGGAACGGGTAGGAGCCACGGTGGTACCGGCTTCAGCCGGCAACTCCAAACGGCATATTATGTTAATGCGGGACTTTGGCACCACCGTCCTGGTGGGGACGCCGTCTTACGTCCTGCACCTGGCCGAGGTGGCGGAAGAAGAAGGTGTGGACCCGCGCGAATTGCCCGTGCGCCTGGGCCTGTTTGGCGGCGAGGCCTCCAGCCGGGAGATGCTCCGGGAAATCGAGCGGCGCTGGGGAATGCTGGCCACGGATAATTACGGCCTGTCGGAAGTCATGGGCCCGGGCGTCTCCGGCGAGTGCGAGTACCAGGACGGCCAGCACGTGGCCGAAGACCACTTCCTGGTGGAGGTCCTTGACCCGGTTACCGGGGAACCCTGCCCGCCGGGGGTCAAGGGCGAGGTGGTTATTACTACCCTGACCAAGGAAGCACTGCCGGTGCTGCGTTACCGCACCCGGGACATTTCCTCTTTAAATTTTGAACCCTGCCGCTGCGGCCGTACCACGGCGCGCCTGGCCAAAATTACCGGCCGGACTGATGATATGCTCATTATCCGGGGGGTCAACGTTTTTCCCTCCCAGGTGGAGAGCGTCCTCATGGAAATCGAGGGGGTAGCCCCCTACTACCAGCTTATCGTCAGCCGGCGCAACTACCTGGATGAACTGGAAATCCAGGTGGAAGTAGACCCGGAGTTTTTCAGCGACCGCTACCGCCAGCTGGAGGCACTGGAAGAAAAGGTGGTCGACCGCCTGCATACAGTGCTGCAACTCAAAGCCCGGGTGCGCCTGGTGGAGCCCCACAGCATTCCCCGGAGCGAGGGCAAGGCACGGCGGGTGGTAGACCTGCGGCCGAAGTAAGCTAATGGTTCCTTATCGCCACCTCGTTAATTAAGGCGTCAATTTGAGTATTTTCACATGCCTTATTGACGCCTATATTATTAATATGTATTATGATGTTGAATAGATTCCACATAAAGTTAGGGGTGGCGACTCCATGCGTACTATCCAGATTACAATTGATGAACCTATGTTAGTAGAGGTAGACCGGGTTACGCAGCAGCTTGGTATAACACGGTCGGCGTTTATTCGCCACGCCCTGCAACTCGCCCTTAAACAGCAAAAAATCTCATTGTTGGAACGCAAGCACCGCGAAGGGTATGCTAAAAAACCTGTTGAAGCAGGTGAATTTGATATCTGGGAAGCTGAACAGGAGTGGGAGAACCTGTGAATCGTGGGGAGGTAAGGTGGTATTCATTTAAGCCGCCGGATAAAAGGCGGCCTGTTTTAATTTTAACCCGCAATTCAGCCATTTCTTTTCTTAACGATGTAACCATTGCACCTGTAACGTCAAATATCCGGGATATACCTCACACTTTCAGCTGATAAAATGGCTGAAGCTGGTGTAGCTATATGCTTCGCCCTGGGTATCGAAATATAAAGTGAATGAAAGCCCTGGCCCGGATTACAACGGGCCTGAAGTGTGGGAGAGGTGAAAGTGTGCGGGAACTGTTGATTGGTAACCATGCCCTGGCCCGGGGCGCCTGGGAAGCAGGCGTCCGGGTAGCCGCCGCCTACCCGGGGACGCCGAGCACGGAAATAATCGAAGCCCTGGCCGGGTACCCGGAAGTATACGCTGAATGGGCGCCCAACGAGAAGGTGGCCCTGGAGGTAGCCATCGGCGCGGCTATTGGCGGTGCCAGATCCCTGGCAGCCATGAAACACGTGGGCGTCAATGTGGCCGCCGATCCCCTGATGACCCTGGCCTACACCGGCGTCAATGCCGGCCTGGTCCTGGTGTCGGCCGACGACCCGGGTCTTTTTAGCTCCCAGAACGAACAGGACAACCGCTTTTACGCCCGTATGGCCCAGATACCCTGCCTGGAGCCTGCCGACAGCCAGGAAGTTAAGGATATGGCCATGCTGGCTTTTAGTTTAAGCGAGGAATTTGATACCCCGGTAATCTTGCGCCTGACCACGCGCATTGCCCATTCCTACAGCCTGGTGGAACTGGGCGAGCGGCGGGAAGTGCCGCTGAAGGATTATGTTAAACAGCCCGCTAAATACGTCATGCTGCCGGCCTTTGGCAAGGTTCGCCACCGGGTGGTGGAAGAAAGGCGTCTCAAACTGGCGGCCTATGCGGAAACTACACCCCTGAACCGGGTGGAATGGGCTGACCGGCGCGTAGGTGTTATTAGTAGCGGTGTTGCCTACCAGTACGTTAAGGAAGCCCTGCCAGGGGTTTCGGTGCTGAAGCTGGGGTTAACCTATCCCCTGCCGGAGAAATTGATCCGCGATTTTGTCAATGCTGTTGACACCTGTTATGTAGTGGAAGAGCTGGAACCCTTCCTTGAAGATCAAATCCGCGCTTTGGGCCTGGCCGTAACTGGAAAGGAACTGGTACCACGGGTAGATGAACTGAGCAGCGTTATTGTCGCCCGCACTGTAGGATCCCGGGTAGCAGCTTTCGCTCCGGAACTCGTTTCGCCGGCACTGGCCCCGGCAGCAAGAGCCCCGGAAGCGGCGGCGACGGCAGCTGCAGAACTTCCCGGCCGCCCGCCCCTCATGTGCCCCGGCTGTCCCCACCGCGGCGTCTTTTACGTCCTGAAAAAGCTCCAGCTGGTAGTGGCCGGAGATATCGGCTGCTATACCCTGGGGGCCACCCCGCCCCTGCAGGCTATGGATACCTGTATCTGCATGGGGGCCAGCCTGGGTGTGGCCATGGGCATGGAGAAGGCCCGGGGCCCGGAGTTTGCCCGCCGGGTGGTGGGTGTTATCGGTGATTCCACCTTCCTGCACTCAGGCATGACCGGCCTCCTGGACATGGTTTATAACGGCAGCAACGGTACCTTGATTATTTTAGACAATGGCACCACGGCCATGACGGGGCACCAGGATCACCCCGGTACCGGTTATACCGCCGCCCACCGGCATGCTCCCAAGGCCGATCTGGAGCAAATCGCCCGGGCCCTGGGGGTGCAGCGGGTGCAGGTGGTCGATAGCTACGACCTGGAGGCGGTGGAAAGGGCTATCCGTGAAGAAACGGCGGCAGCCGGACCTTCGGTAATTATCGCCCGCCGTCCCTGCGCCCTTTTGCATAAGGAGAAAGAAGCAGTCTATTTAGTAGATAAGGAAAACTGCCTGGGCTGCCGTTACTGCCTGGAACTGGGCTGTCCGGCCCTATCCTTCAACGGAGAGCAGGCCGTCATTGACCCAATCCAGTGCAACGGCTGTGGCCTCTGCATCCAGGTTTGCCCGGCGGAGGCTATCAGGAAAGCAGGTGAAGGTAATGAATAATGGCGTTGTTAATGTCCTGCTGGTCGGCGTCGGCGGCCAGGGGACGATCCTTGCCGGCCGCGTCCTGTCCCGGGCGGCCGCCTCCCTGGGAGGCGAGGTCAAGGTTTCCGACATCCACGGCATGGCCCAGAGGGGCGGCAGCGTAGTGACCCAGGTCCGTTTCGGCCCCAGGGTATATTCTCCCGTGATGGCTCCCGGTACGGCTGACTTCCTGGTGGCCTTTGAAAAGCTGGAGGCCCGGCGCTGGCTCTATTACCTGAAGGACGGGGGGCAGCTCATCGTGAATAATCAAGAACTCCCGCCGCTACCTGTTCTTACCGGGGCGGCGGTTTACCCGGATAACCTGGTAGCTGAGATGGAAAAGCTGGTTAAAAATATGCTGGTCATCGACGCCCTGGATCTGGCCCGCCGGGCTGGAAACGTCAAGGCCGTCAATATGGTCCTCATGGGAGCCCTGGCCAGGCGCCTGCCTATCAGCCGGGAGGCCTGGGAAGAAGCCCTGGCCGCCTCGGTGCCGGATCGGTTTTTGGAGGTTAATAAAAAGGCATTTAATCTTGGGTGGGAGCAGAACGGGTAACAAAAAGGTCATATCTTCCAGGCTATTCCTGGGGATATGACCTTTAGTTTTAGATGCAGGAGGCACTCTTGCCCCGGATAAGCCGGCAAGGTATAATGCTTGCAAGAGTATTTCCTGGCATTTCCACCTGGCGGACTGCCAGCAGTCTATGAGGGGCTTTTTCGTTACCGGCGGGTGAGAAAAAATCGATTGTTAGCGGGAGGTTTATATAATTATGCAGATGCTCGACTTAATCCGCCGCAAGCGGGAAGGCCAGGCCCTGACACCGGCAGAAATTGAGGCCATGATTCAGGGTTATACGGCCGGTACGATTCCCGACTACCAGATGGCGGCCTTTCTTATGGCTGTCTACTTCCGCGGCCTGGACCGGAAAGAGACGGCGGCCCTGACCCGGGCCATGGTAGCCTCGGGGGAGAGAATTGACTGGAGTTCCATCCCCGGTGTCAAGGTCGACAAGCACAGCACCGGCGGCGTAGCCGATACCACTACGCTGGTCCTGGCACCCCTAGTAGCGGCCGCCGGGGTACCGGTGGTCAAGATGTCCGGCCGCGGCCTGGGCCACACCGGCGGCACCATTGACAAGCTGGAGTCCATTCCCGGTTTCCGGGTGCAGCTATCCAGGGAGGATATGGTCCGGCAGGTGAAGGAAATCGGGCTGGCCATCACCGCCCAGACGGGCAAACTGGCCCCTGCTGACGGCAAGCTCTATGCCCTGCGGGATGTTACGGCCACGGTGGAAAGCATCCCCCTCATCGCCAGCAGCGTTATGAGCAAAAAAATCGCCGCCGGCGCTGAGGCCATCGTCCTGGATGTCAAGGTCGGCAGCGGCGCCTTTATGCCTGATCTGGAATCAGCCCGGAAGCTGGCCCGGATCATGGTGGACCTGGGCCGGGAGATGGGCCGGCGGGTGGTAGCAGTGATTACTAATATGGACGAGCCCCTGGGGATGATGGTGGGCAATGCCCTGGAGGTCCGGGAAGCCCTCAACGTCCTGAGGGGCGGCGGGCCCCGGGAACTGCGGGAGGTCTGCCTCACCCTGGGCAGCCAGATGCTTTTGCTTGCCGGTGCGGCCGGGAGCAACAAAGAAGGCCGCCGGCTCCTGGAAAATTTGCTGGCCGGAGGCCAGGGGTTGAAAAAATTCCAGCAGTTTATCGCCGCCCAGGGAGGCGACCCGGAGGTGGTAGACAATCCGCAACTCCTGCCGCAAGCCGGGGAACAGGTGACGGTAGCTGCCCCGGCCGGCGGTTACATCAGCGCCGTCCAGGCCCGTCTGGTGGGCGAGGCGGCCCTGCTCCTGGGCGCCGGCCGGTTGACCAAAGAAAGCCCTATTGACCTGGCGGTTGGTATTGAACTCAAAAAACGCCGGGGTGAATACATCCATGCTGGCGAACCCCTGGCCGTCTTCCATGTTAATGACCGGACCAACCTGGAGGCGGCCCGGGAAAGATTCCTGGCGGCCTATACCCTGGCACCAGAACCGCCGGCCCCCCAGCCGCTGGTGTATGAGATAATTAAGTGAGGGCTCTGTGGTAATTTTATGCAGGTTATGCCGGTAGCGGCACAGTGCGTTCCCTCGCACAGGTGGCTTATCAGGCCCTTGCTGGGAACCCTGATTCTGGCCAGGGACAGGATAACGGGGCTCAAATTCTAAAGAATAGTTGTCAGCAAGGAATACAGGCCGGTGGCAATGACGAGCAAAGGTACGCTGTAATGAAAATGTTTTTGTGAAACCCGGGGAAAAAGGAATAACCCCAGGTTGCTACCCAGGAAAGCAAAGGGTAGAAGTAGAGCAGCGTTTAAAATAATTTTTGTGTTGACACCCCTGGAAAGGGCCATAAGGGTAAGACTGACGGCATACAGCAGGGTAAAATAGGCGGAGGCTGTAGCACGGAATTTGTCCTTACTTAAATCCTGATGATTTAAGAACAATATCACCGGTGGCCCGGCGATACCAATGCTGGTACTTAAAAAGCCGGAAAGGCTGCCAACCAGGTGTTCTACCCAGCGACCTGCCAGCTTATCTATTTTTATGGTCTTTAGTTTCAGCAAAACCAGAGCAAAAACTATAGTTAAGATGCTGATTAATATTTTCAGGCTTTTAACGTCAAAGTGTAAAAAAACATATAAACCGGCAGGTATACCTAAAAGGCTACCTTGAAAAAGGTTAATAAGTAAAGAGCGAACTATCCCCTGCCGTACCCGGAGACTTAAAACCAGCTGGGTACAAAAAGAAACTAGCAGATTTAAAACCACTGCCGTATGGGCATCGAAAACAACCATTAGTAAAGGGACGGCAATTAAGGCAAAGCCAAAACCTGTAATTCCCTGTAGTACGGCGGCCAGCAAAACAGCCAGGGGAGCAGGCAGCCAGATTAAAAAGCCAGGCAAGCTTATCACCCCCTTCTAAATCTAAATCAAAAAGGGAAAAACAGGATTACGGCGAATTATTTTCTTTATAACGCCTTTATAAAGTGAGGTGTACCCTGTGGACAGCCAGCTCCTCACATTTGTAACCGTTGTCGAGAAGAAAAGTTTCTCCCTGGCTGCCCGGGAACTCCATCTAACCCAACCAGCGGTTACGACGCAAATCCATAATTTAGAGAAACATTATGGTGTCAAACTTCTCGATCGTGATAATAAATATGTAAGACCTACGCCCGCGGGGCAGAAGCTGTATGAATATGCGCGCCAAATTATTGCCCTTTACAACTATGCCCATGCTGAACTTAAAGAGTTAGGAGGTATTATGCATGGCCGTCTAAGTGTAGGGGCAACCTACACTATCGCCGAAAACATTTTACCACAGGTTATAGGGTTCTTTAAGACGGAATATCCAGAAGTCGAAATTGCTATTTGCCTGGGTAACAGAGAAGAGATCTTTCGTGCACTTTCAGAAGGGCGTTGTGATGTTATCCTGGTAGCAGGAGACTGCTATAACAAGAAAGTGATTTGCGAAAATTGGCTGAAAGATAATCTGGTACTGATTGTTAACAGCGATCATCCGTGGGCTGAACGCGGGAGTATTGTTCCCCTTGAACTTTATGAAGAAAGATTTATCCTCAGGGAGGTTGGTTCTAGTTCCCGGCAGCTTTGGGAAAACGCTTTAAGGGAGAAGGGTTTTGAGCCAGCTAAATTAAATGTTTTCCTGGAATTAAATAGCCATGAGGCCATCAAAAAATGGGTAGAGCTTAATTTCGGTGTGGCTGTGCTTTCCGAATGGGTTGTAATCAAGGAGGTGCGGTTAAAAACCCTTGTTAAAGTTAACATTGAAGGTTTATCCCTCTGTCGCAATATCAATCTTATTTATCCCAAACACCGCCTGCACCCTGTAGCAGAAGAATTTCTCAGGTTCTGCCGTTTAAATAAAAATCGTTTTCTTAATATGCTGGATGAATCTGGTGTGGTAAATACTCCTGCGGTTAACAAATAATTCATATAATATTTTATGAAAGGAGTCATGCTGGGTGACGACTATTATTGAGATGTGCCCTAAGGGTAACCAGGAGTTCTACATTGTACTGGTGGGAGAGGAATTTGGCTATTAAAACCAATTATAAAAGACTTTTATAAGATGATAATTTTTATTGATTTGCCTGATAAATTGGCAACCGGTAAAATATAAAATTGAAAGGGGTTTTCATCGTATTTAAGGAATGTTACCCCATGAACTTTTATCAAGGGAAAAGGTGGTGGTTAAAGCCCAAGTCTGCTAAAAAAGTGTAAATAACTATCACTAAAACGGGGGAAACAAAATAGTGATTCATGAGGAGGGAAAATAATGGCATCTATCGGAAGGCAACCCCTGACTACAAAATACCCTATCAATCAACAGTATTCAAAAATTATTATCTTCATTATTGCCATATTAGCCATGTTATTGCTACATTTTTTGCCGGCCCCGCAACCCCTGGTTCGTAACGGGCAGGAAATACCGCTGACATTGGCAGGGAAAACCGCCATCGGAATA
The DNA here is from genome assembly GCF_001594015.1 of Moorella mulderi DSM 14980. Lineage (GTDB taxonomy): Bacteria > Bacillota > DSM-521 > Neomoorellales > Neomoorellaceae > Neomoorella > Neomoorella mulderi. The sequence continues at coordinate 187,629 of NZ_LTBC01000001.1, read as the reverse complement.
TTGGTTTTTTGTATTATCCTCTGGATGACAGAAGCCATTCCTTTCGCAGTAACTGTCTTGATTGCCAACCTGCTTTTACCTGTGTATGGTATCTATGATTTTAAAAAAGCCATCCAAACAAGTTTCGGCGATACTCTGTTTGTTTTTTTCTTAGGTGTTCTAGCTCTAGGTGCGGCTTTTGTTAGTTCTGGCCTGGGAAGGAGATTAACCCTTATCCTTTTAACTAAAATAGGTACTAAAACTGATCGAGTTGTACTAGGTTTTATTTTAGTTGGGAGTATTATTTCCATGTGGGTAACAGATGTAGCTGTAGCAGCCATGCTTAGCCCCTTGGCCGTAGCTCTGCTTCAGGAAATAGATGCCAAACCATTGCAAAGCAATTTCGGCCGGGCGCTCCTTATGGGTTGCGCCTGGGGAGCTCTTTTTGGGGGCATTGGAACACCGGTGGGTTGCGGCCCAAATGTAGTTGCTATGACTATGTTAAGAGAAATGACAGGATATGTTCTTACCTTTCCAGCCTGGATGGCAATAGGTGTTCCTACAGCTATTTTATTAGCGGTAGTTGGGTGGTTTATTCTGATTAAAATTTATCCTCCGGAAATCAAAGAATTGCCCTATGGTATCCATCATATTAGAGAAGAACTTCATAAATTAGGACCTCTAAGTTTACCTGAAAAAAAGACACTGATAATTTTTGGGATAGCGGTATTATTATGGATAACCAGTCCTTTTATCCGGCCATATAAATTTTTTGGCGGCTTCCCTTATGGAGATGAATATATAGCTATTTTGGCAGGTATCTTGCTTTTTTTACCCGGTATTGGTGTTATGAGCTGGAAAGAAGCTGAAAAAGAAATATCCTGGGACAGTATCATATTAATCGTAGGTGGAGTTTCCTTGGGAATGGCTATTTATGATACAGGTGCGGCACGATGGTTGGCCTGGATTCTTTTGGGTCCCGCATCGCAGATCAATCCCATTTTGAGGATTGGCGCGATCTCATTGATAGTAGCCATCCTCCATATTGCTTTTTCAAGTAATAGCGTTACTGGTGTTATTATAATACCACTGGTTATAACTTTAACCAAGGATCTTGGTGGCAACCCATGGACTCTTGTTGCTCCGGCTGCTTTTACCATGTCTCTGGCATTTATTTTAGTAACAGAAACTCCAACCAATGTTATTCCATACAGTACCGGATATTTTACCATAAAAGAGTTTGCTAAAGCAGGCGTGATTATGACCATAGCGGCAGCTATATGTGTTATGATAACCGTAACTGTTATTGGCAGTTTGACGGGGATTTATAAAATATAAAATTCAAAGATAATTGGCAACAACAGCCCCTCATGGGAGAAAGCCTGATAGGCTCCTGCGAGGGGCCTTTTCGAACCGCAAGAGTCTTTTGCTTCGCTCGGGAAAGATGAATAAAACCTGTTAATAGGCATATAAACAGGAATTAATTTACAAAAATTTTACCTTGCATTTAGAATGGAATCAGGAGGTGAACTGGAGTTTAGGTAGGGGGATAAGGATTGAAAGAATTTACACAAGGACAGAGGAATTGCCAACCCGGCAAAGGAGCAGAATTAGAATTTATTCCCCTTCAAAAAAACGAAGGTTTAAACGCTAGAAAGGAGTTGGCAAGAGGATCATGGGAGATCGAAATTGCCAGAAGTTAGCCCCGTGCAAGGAAGCCTGCCCGGCTGGTGTGGATGTGCCACGTTATGTCAGGTATATCCGGCAGGGAGAATTTCAAAAAGCGCTCGAGGTTATCAAAGAGAGCATACCTTTCCCGGCCATCTGCGGCTATGCCTGTGTGCACCCCTGCGAAAGCAAGTGCGCTCGCAACCAACTTGATGGACCGGTAGCTATCAGGCTCCTGAAGCGTTTTACGGCTGAAAACAGCACAAAAGGCGCCGCCTGCCAGAGTGAAACCAGGCAGGGAAAGACAGGCAAAAAAGTAGCTGTCATCGGCGCCGGCCCCAGCGGGCTGACGGCAGCCTATTACCTAGCCCGTTGCGGCCACCAGGTTACGGTCTTTGAGGCCAGAGCTGAAGCGGGCGGCATGATGCGGTATGGGATCCCCGCCTACCGCCTGCCGCGGGAAATTTTAGATAAGGAAATCAGGGCTATCCAGGAGGCGGGTGTGGAGATCAGGGTTAATACTCCGGTCACTTCCCTGGACGAGCTTAAAAAAGATTATGATGCCGTCCTGGTGGCCTGCGGCAGCTGGAAGAGCAGCAAACCGGGCATTCCCGGCGAGGATTTGCCGGGCGTCAAGGACGGCCTGGCTTTCCTGGAGGAAGTTAACGGCGGCCAATCAGTATCTATAGGGAAAAAGGTTGCCGTTATTGGAGGCGGCAATACGGCTATTGACGCCGCCCGGACGGCCCGCCGCCTGGGAGCCAAAAATGTAACCATATTCTACCGGCGGACGCGGGCGGAAATGCCTGCCAGCCAGGAAGAGGTTAACGGCGCCCTGGAGGAAGGCGTGCAGATTGAGTTCCTGGCCGCGCCGGTTAGCATAGCCCAAGCGGGTGGAAGTCTAAATCTTACCTGCCAGAGGATGGAACTTAAAGGTAAGGACGCCAGCGGCAGGCCCAAACCTGTTCCGGTTGCAGGCAGCGAGTTTAGCAATCTCTTTGATACGGTGATTGTGGCTATCGGGCAGGCTCCTGAGGTGCCGGCAGCATGGGGCCTGGAAGTAAGCGAGGGCGGCCAGTTAAAAGCCTGCGCGGAAACCCTGGCCACAAGCTTGGCAGGCGTATTTGCCGCAGGCGATGTAGTAAGCGGGCCAGCCTCGATTATTGAAGCCATTGCCCAGGGCAAAAAGGCAGCTAACAATATCGATAAATTCCTGGGCGGCCAAGGCAACCTGGCCGGGCATGTGATAGAAGAGGCTAACGCAGCCGAACCGGAAGTAATTTTAACCCCCACCGGGCGGACATATGTACCTGCTATTCCCCTGGGTGACCGTTTGCATAGTTTTGCCAGCGTAGAGCTGGGTTTTGATGCCGTTGCAGCGCAAAAAGAGGCAAAAAGGTGCCTGGCCTGCGACCTGCGGACTTATATGGTGGAAGTGGATGGGAACGGTTGTAAAGAATGTGGCTATTGCGCCCACGTCTGTACATTGGGAGTCTTTGCACCGGCTAATTACTTTAACGACCGCGGTTATAAGCCCATGGTCGCAGCACACCCCGAGAAATGCATTGGCTGCCTGAAATGCTTCTTTGTTTGCCCTGATTTTTCCATCAGCATAGAGAAGAATGCATAGGGGGAAGGAACGCTATGAGACGAACGCTGGATACCGGCAACGCTGCCATTACTGAAGGCGCCATTATAGCCGGGTGCAGGCTCTTTGCCGGCTACCCCATTACCCCGGCGACGGAAATTGCTGAAAATATGTCCCGGCGCCTGCCCCAGGTGGGCGGGTATTACGTCCAGGCCGAAGACGAAATGACGGCCCTGCATATCTGTATCGGCGGTTCATTGGGCGGTTTAAAGACCATGACGGCTACTTCAGGTCCGGGTTTTATCCTCTACGCCGATCCCATGGGGTGGGCCCTGGGCAGCGAAATTCCGCTGGTAGTGGTCAATGCCCAGCGGGTCGGCCCGGTGAGCGGTATTACCGGGGCCCCGGGACAGGGCGAGTTTTACATGAGCCGTTATCCCACCCAGGGAGGCAATTATGAGACCATTGTCCTGGCCCCCAATAGCGTCCAGGAGGCCTTTTCCATAACCGTCGAGGCTTTCTACCTGGCAGAACGCTTCCGCATGCCGGTGATTATTCTCGCCGACCAGCTGGTTACCGACGGCTGGGAGAGTTTGAGCATACCGGAAACACCGGAAGAAGTTGAAGCTATGGGCCTCAAAGTTATTCCACGCCGTATTAATGAAGGCCCGGAATTCTACCCGGCTACCGATGAAATCGACATCCCTCCCGTAGTTCTGGGGCACAATACGGACGCGGCCTGTTCCGACTGGACGCCGACCCCGGAAGGTTACGATACAGAAGAAGTAGATTTCCAGCATAAACACGCCTACCGTTTAATTTATAAAGTAAGAAACCATAAAGACCTGATCACCCGGTATGAATCTTACTTTGTCGACGATAACCCTGATTTAATCCTGGTGGCTTACGGCAGCCCTTCCCGGGTGGTCATCAGCGCTGTCAAGCAGGCCAGGGAAAAGGGATTGAAGGTTGGGGCACTGAGGCTTATCTCCCTGTGGCCCTTCCCGGATGAAATTTTTAAAGTGCCGGCCAAGTATTTAAGTGTGGAATTAAACTACGACGGGCAGCTGGTGCGCGAAGTGCAGCGGGCCATGCCCAAGGGCAGCGAAGTCCATTTCTTTGGCAAATGCGGAGAATTACCAACGGTAGCTGAATTAGAAGAAATGATGCAGGCGTTGCTAGCGGGTAAAGAGATAAAAGCGCGCAACTGGGAATGGGAGGCGTGGTAAAATGGATTATTTAGCTACTAAATATTTGCGACCCCGGAAAATACCCAGCACGGCCTGCAGCGGTTGCGGCCTGGGCCAGGCTCATAAAAAAGTCGTCAAGGCCATCGATGAGCTGGGTTTGGGTATTGGGGATGTAATCTGGGGGACCGGCATCGGCTGCGCCGGCCGGCAGACCTTTAACACCTGGAAGGGCGATAATTTTGCCGGTACCCATGGCCGCGCCTATGCTATTGCTACAGGCCTGAGAATGGCCCTGGCGCCGGACAAAAAGATTATTATGACCGTGGGCGACGGTGACGCCTTTGGTATCGGTTTTCTCCACCTGTTAAACTGCGCCCGGCGCAATGTCGGCATGACGGTAATCGTCCTGGATAACCTCGGTTACCAGTCTACTGGCGGCCAGTACGGGTGGACGACGCCCCGCGGCTACCGCACCGACAGCAGCCCCTATGGTATGCGCGAGCCCAACTGGACCCAGGAAGGCCGGGACGTGCTTAATATACTGCGGGAGGCCGGAGCTACCTTTCTGGCCCGTTACACCAGCCTCCAGGGACAGGAAGCGGTAGAAGCCATTAAAAAGGCCATCATGAACAACGGTTTTTCCCTGGTCCATATGCCGTATCCCTGCGTTACGAATTTTGCGGAGCGGGCCCTGGGCACCCGGAAACCGGTAGAGATTTATAAATGGTTTGGAGAGCATACCTGCAGTATGCATGAAAAGGGTCCCGATGACTTTGCCTTCCGGACCGGGATTTATCATGATGCCAGCAATAGCCGTCCCGAGTTTTCCGAGTATATGAAGACATGGGTCGCGGAGATCCAAAGGAGGTATAGCTGATGGCCAAACGGACGGAAGTGCTTGTGAGCGGTTTCGGCGGGCAGGGAGTTGTGCGTATCGGCCAGACCCTCAGCACGGCAGCCGTGTACCAGGGTTTAAATACAACCATGCTTGTCAGCCACGGTACGGAAACCCGGGGTGGCTATGTCCGCACCCAGGTGGTTATGGCATCAGAAAGCATTGACAGCCCGGTGGTGGAGAACCCGGATTATTTTATCGCCCTTTCCAAGGCGGCCTATAACCGTTTTATTTCCCTGGTCAAAGAGGGTACGGTGATCTATGACCCGGCTTACGTTGAGCCGGACGAGTCCCTGCCAATCAAGCAAGTACCCCTGGCGGCCCGCGATACAGCCGTAAAGGAGCTGGGGCGGGAACTCTATGCCAATGCCGTCGTTTTAGGCGCCATGGCCAGGATGATGGCGGGGCTGGTAGATAAAGAGAATATCTTGAAAGCCATGCTGGAAAGGATACCCCGCTTCCATGAGGAGAACAAAAGGGCCTTTGAATTAGGCTATGCCCTCATGCCAAAGGAGTAATGCCGGTATGAAATTATATGAATATGAGGGAAAGGAACTCTTTAAGAAAATAGGGATTCCCGTCCCCCGGGGAATAATGGTAACTTCAGCTGCGGCGGCCGGGGAGGCCGCTGCGCAGCTGGGGACGGAAGTAGTAATCAAGTCCCAAATCTTACAAGGTGGCCGGGGCAAGGCCGGCGGCATCAAGTTTGCCGCAACCACCGGTGAGGCCCGGGAAGCTGCGGCGGCTATCCTGGGCAGCCAGCTCAAAGCCGAGACGGTAAGCAAACTTTTAGTCGAGGAGAAGCTGGCCATTGCCCGGGAACTCTATCTTGCCATTACCATCGACGCTGTTAAGGCTTCGCCCCTGATTATGGCCAGCGCGGCCGGGGGCATGGATATTGAAGAAGTGGCCCGGGAAACGCCGGAACGAATTGTGCGGGAAGCTGTCCCCATTTTCCGCGGCCTGCTACCCTTTCAGGCCAGGCGGGTAGCCTACCGCCTGGGACTGGCGGGTAAGGAGGCCAGTGCCTTTACTGATATCCTTCTAAAACTCTACCGTGTTTTCCGTTTTTATGACGCTGAACTCGTGGAGATCAATCCCCTGGTCGTTACGGACGACGGTAAAATGGTGGCGGCCGACGCCAAGGTGAACATCTATGATGGAGCCCTTTTCCGCCAGATAGATTTTGTTAAAGGGCCGGAGCGTTATGATAACGAGCGGGAATACCGGGCGGCCCGGTACGGTTTGGGTTACGTGAAGTTGGAGGGCAATATCGGCGTCCTTTGTACCGGCGCCGGCCTGACCATGACGGTCCTGGACCTGATTAACTACTACGGTGGCAAGCCAGCCAACTTCCTGGAGTTTGGCGGCGCTACTTATAAAAATTCCTATTATGCCATGCAGCTCGTATTAGAAGACCCCGATGTCAAAGTAATTTTAATCAACACCTTCGGGCTGGTGGCCCGGGCCGATGTAATCAGCCAGGGCCTGGCCCAGGCTATTAAGGAGCTAAAACCCACCCAGCCCATAATTGCCTCGATACGTGGTACAGGGGAAGAGGAAGCCCGGGAGATTTTACGTAAAGAGGTGGGCCTCGAGCCTTATGCCAATGTGGAAGAGGCCGTCCGGGCAGCCGTAAAATTAGCAGGAGGTTAAAGACATGGGCATCCTCTTGTCAAAGGAAACGCGAGTTGTGGTACAGGGTATAACAGGCAATGAAGGTACTTTCTGGACGGAACGGATGCTGGCGGCCGGTACCAATATCGCCGGCGGCGTTACCCCGGGGAAAGGCGGCACCCAGGTCCATGGGGTACCGGTCTACAATACAGTGCAAGAGGTAGTAGAAAAACATGGGGCGGAAGCCTCGGTAATCTTTGTGCCGCCGCCCTTTGCCAAAGATGCCACCTTTGAAGCACTGGAAGCCGGGCTGAAGCTCATTGTTCTGCTGGTAGACGGCCTGCCGGTCCAGGACGCCCTGGAGGTCAGGACTTATGCCAGGGAGGTAGGGGCCTATGTTATTGGACCCAACAATCCTGGTATGGCCACCATTGGGGAAGCTATGCTCGGTTTTATCCCCGTGTGGCTATCTTATGTTTACCAGCCCGGCAATATCGGTGTGATCGCTCGCAGCGGTAGCCTGATTAACGAGGTCTGTTCGCATATTGTGGCCGCTGGCATGGGTATCAGTACCTGCATTGGTCTTGGTGGCGACCCGGTTCCCGGGACCACCCTTACCGAGGTCCTCGCCCTGTTCCAGCAAGATGAACACACCCAGGGTGTAGTAATAATTGGCGAAGTAGGCGGGAGCATGGAAGAAGATGCGGCTGATTTCATGAAGGTTGGCGGCTTTACCAAACCGGCAGTGGCCTTTATCGCCGGTCGTTCGGCGCCGCCGGGAAAAAAGATGGGCCATGCCGGCGCCATTATGACCCTCGGGCGCGGTTCAGTCCAGAGTAAAGAAAGCGCTCTGAGTGCAGCGGGCGTAAAAATTGCCCAGCGGCCCTCGGAAGTCGGCCGGCTATTAAAAGATATAGTTTAGATTCAATCTTATTCAATCTAAGTGATTTTGATATATAGTAGTTCCCCCACGCTTTAGGAAGAACCTTATTTGGGGCTCTTCCTTTTTATTTGTCCAATCTCCTCTGCTGTAGGCGATTTATACTTTTATAGTCCTCGGGTCGGTCATAACCCTTCTTGGCGACAATATGTCGGCCGATGTCCAGGAGGGCTTCCAGAGCCCGGCGCAGGTGGTGCTCGGCGATGGCAAAGTTATCATTATCGGCTATAAAAGTATCTCTTGGGAGAGCTATAAGGCGCTTTAAGCGATTGGTGGAAATACGAACCTGATCCAGACGCTCATGGATAAGTTTAAGATTTCTTTCGCTATCATGACCTTACTTTGCACCTGCTATTCCAGAAACTTTCAGCCTCATTTTAGCAGAGAAGAGGTAGAATAGCAATTTGCTTTTGAGAGCATCACGGGATTCTAGCAGTTACCACTTTAGAACCTGCCTGTGTGCGTGTCTGTCCTGCAAAAGCACTGCAATTTGGCCCGGTAAATGAATTGCTGCACCAGGTGGAAGGTCAGGTTGCCGCCAGGATGGCAGATGCTACGAGCTGCCTGGTGGTTGGCAAAATCATGTCCAAGCCTAAAAATAGCCAGTTGCCATCAGCCTGAAATAATGCAATAATGATCTAAAAAGAACTCCGAGGTAGGGCCGATGGAACTGCAGCCTATTAAAACGAAAAAGATTTACGAAGAAATTGTCGAGCAGGTAAAAAAATCCCTCAGTGAAGGCAAGCTCATGCCTGGGGAGCGTTTTTATTCTGAACGGGAGCTGTCGGAGAAACTGGGCGTCAGCCGGGCGTCTGTCCGGGAGGCCATCCGCGCCCTGACTACCATGGGCGTCCTGGAGGTAAAACCCGGTGAAGGTACTTTTGTCCGCAAGGTGCAGAACTGCGATATTGTCCAGCCCCTGGTCATGGCCCTGCTGCTGGAAGAACAACAGGCCATATATTTACTGGAAGCCAGGCAGATCCTGGAACGGGAGATAGTTTACCTGGCGGCGCGGCGAGCTACGACCGAGGAAAAAGAAAAGCTGGTAGAGATAATCCAGCAGATGAGCAACGAACTGGCCCGGGGATTTCTCCAGGAGGATACGGATGTCAAATTTCATTTAACCATTGCCGGCATGTCCCATAATCCCATCCTTTCCCGTTTGATGTACACTATTGCTGATACCATTGCCCAGACCCTGGCCAATAAACGCAACCGTCTTTACTCTGATCCGGAGAACGCTCGCGTGCTTTTTGAACAGCACAGTGAAATTGCCCAGGCCGTTATTTCCGGAGCCGCGGAATCGGCACGCCGGGCCATGGGCAAACACCTGCGCTTTGTGGCCCGGCAATTGAAATAGGAGGCCTTGTCCTGGCGGCCTTTGCCAACAACTCTATAATGGGATATTGTTCACCTGAAACTCCCCGTAATTTTTAGTTACCCTACGGGGAGATTTTATTTTTTGGAAGAATGTCCACGGTATCTGAGTGGCGTATGAATACTGGGTTTGTTACTATGGCAGCAGATTGTGGCAAAAAGTATGGTCGCATATTTCATGGCTTTCCATAAAGGGGTGCGGAAGAACAAAAAGAAAACGTTTACCATAACATATAATGCCAGGGGAAAACGATTACCATAAGAAAAATATTCACGATTTAAAATTGGTTATTGACATGGGGGCTAAACCATGCTAAATTTATAGCCAAGGAAAACGTTTTCCGAAAGGGGTGAAAGCCATGGTAACCATAAAAGATGTGGCGAGGCATGCCGGGGTTTCTGTTACTACCGTTTCTCGTGTCCTTAACAACAGCCAGCATCCTATCAGCCCCGAGACGAGGGAACGCGTCCTGGCAGCTATCAAAGAACTTGGCTTTTACCCCAACGCCATGGCCCGCAGCCTCCAGCTGAATGAAACAAAAACCATCGGCCTGATCCTCCCGGATATTGCCAACCCTTATTACCCGGGGATTGTCCGGGGGGTGGAGGATGTAGCCCATGAAAAGGGCTATACAGTTATCCTCTGCAATACCGACCGTTCCCGGGAACGCACGAAAGAATATCTCCGTGTCTTGCGGGAAAAACGGGTGGACGGGGTAATTTTTACCGGCGGTGGAGCTGTAGAGGATGCCAGCCGGGAACACTTTTTTGAACAGGGCTCGGTGGCGACGGTGGTCATCGGGCGCCATAAAGCCGACCTGCCGGCGGTGCAGGTTGATAATGTACGGGCTGCCCGGGAAGCTGTTGAGCATTTATTACGTCTCGGCCACCGGCGGATTGCCACGGTTACCGGCCCCGCGGTTTCGACTACGGCCAGGGACCGCCTGGAAGGTTACCGCCGTGCTATGGAGGCTGAAGGGGTAGATATAGAACCCGGGTGGATCATCGAAGGCGACTTTGAGTTTAACAGCGGTTACCAGGCTGTTGCGCAAATGCCCCTTAGCGGCAACCAGAGGATAACTGCCATCTTCGCCCATAACGATCTTATGGCTATAGGCGCTATTAAAGCCCTGTACGAACGGGGAATTAAGGTGCCAGAAGAAGTTGCTGTTGTGGGTTTTGATAATATCCCCCTCGCATCCTTTGTTACGCCGGCACTATCTACTGTAGCAGTCCCGGTCTATGACCTGGGGGTGACTGCCATGAGGGTACTGGCTGAGCTCCTTGCCGGCCGGAAGGTGCCGCCGGTTACCACCCTGGCAACCCACCTCGAGGTCAGGGAATCTTCAATTCTAAAATAAAAATTGGCAGGAGGTTTACTGAAATGGCAAAACGTTACAACCTCTTGGAATGTTCTTTCGTTGATGCCCAGGAATGGTTCAAGGAAACCGACACCGTTCTCGTACCAGTCGGGAGCTGTGAAAAGCACGGCGCCCATGTGCCCCTGGGAACGGACAGCATTACTACCATTTCCGTAACCGAGCGGGCCGCTAAACTGGCCAATGTTCCCCACACACCCTTGCTGCCCTTTGGCTACTCACCCCACCACATGGGCGAAGTTGGGGAAGGATGTGGCACCATCACCCTTGCTGCCGAGACTTTCCGCCGTGTGCTCCATGATATTGCTCGCAGCTTGATTTTCCACGGTGCTAACAAGATTGTCTTTGTATCCCACCATGGTTCCAACACCAAACCCATTGATGAACTCTTGCGGAAACTTCGTTACCATACCGGCGCCTTTGTGGCCTGGTACAAGACGCCCACCGAGAGGGAATGCGAGGTAGTTAAAGGTATCCTCGAAGGTCCTCCCGAGGAGACGCCCGGCTGGCACGCCGGTGAAATGGAAACGGCCCAGGTAATGGCTTACAACATTGAGCTGGTGGATATGAGCCGGGCGGTCAATGACCGTGCCCACGCGCCGCGGTGGATGGGACCCGAATTCTCCAAGATCGACGGCACTGCTACCGTTAAATTCCGGGGTTCCGAAAATATCATTGTCCCCATGGAGCACCATGAGTACTCCGATCACGCCACCATTGGTAATCCCTTCCGGGGCACCCCAGAAAAAGGCCTGAAGCTATTTGAGAAAGAAGCCGAGCACCTGGCTGCCTTCATTGAGGAAGTTAAGAAGTTCCCCTTCAAAGTAGAAAATCGCGATTTCCCCGAGAGGGCATAACAGCTGCGTAAACCCCTTGGCTCAAGGTACAAGCCTGGCTTTAAAAGCCTGGCTTGTACCCGCGAGCAAGGCTGGGAGGAAACTAAAAATGATCGATATAGATGCGGTTAACAAGTTGCGCGAGGAAATGGTGCAGGTCAGCCGGCAGATCTTTGCCCGCGGCCTTACGTCGGCTACCAGCGGCAATACCAGCGCCCGCGTCCCGGGACACCCGGAGCAAGTCCTTATTAAAGCCAGCGGCAAGTCCTTCGGGGACGTGGAACCCGAAGATTTCATTCTGGTTGATTTAGAGGGGAATATCCTGGCGGGCGAGGGCAAACCTTCCAAGGAGATCCGCTTTCATCTTGGTATTTTAAAGGCCCGTCCGGAAGTCCAGGCCGTCGTTCACGGCCATTCGGCCTTTGCTACGGCTTATGCGACGGCCAGGGGCGAGCTGCCGGTGGTTACAGCCGCCGCGGAAGCGGGTCTTAACAAAGTAGGCATTGTCGAATATGCCGCGCCGGGGTCAGTGGAACTTGCGGAAATGGTTATTAGAGCCTTTGAGGATCCAACCCTCAAAGCTGCCGTCCTTAAGCGCCATGGTTTTGTTACAGTGGGTAAAGATATTCATCATGCTTTCTACCTGGCAGATGTTTTGGAAGATAATGCTAAAGTCGCCTTCTTGTTATCCCAGTTAGGATAAATTTTTTTCCAGGAGTTAGCCAGAATTAATCTACACTTCCGGCGAGTGGGGAAAATGGCGTAAATTAAGGGGAGGTTAAGTATGAGGGCTTCCATTTATGAATTCATGAAGGTGGGCATCGTCCATTTTAAGGCCTTTCCCGAGGTAGTAAACGGTACCGGACCGGTGGTGGAAACCCTGCGCCGTATTACCGAAGACGATTTCTTTACAGCCGTGGAAGTAGGCTGGATCAAGGACATTAAACAGCGCACCGAAGCAGCCCATTTATTAAAGATCGCCCACATGGAGGTTTGCTATGCCTGCCAGCCGGCCATCTTTTCCCAAAAATTAAACCTTAATTCCTTCGATCCCGGAGAAAGAAAGCGGGCCGTCAAGCAGGTTTTCAATTGCCTGAAAGAAGCTTCCGACCTGGGTGCCGTTGCCGTGCGCATCCCGGCGGGTAAAGACCCCGGCCCGGAACGGCGGGAAGAGGCCAAAAAGCTGCTTGTTGACTCCCTGGCCCAGATTTGTGAATATGCCAGGGAGATGGGCGACCCGGCCATTACCTTAAAGATTTTTGACCGGGACATTGACAAAGAATCCTTAATTGGCCATTTCAGGGATGCTTTTGATATTGCCCGGGAACTGCGTCCCAGTTATCCTAAATTCGGGCTCCTGGCGGACCTCTCCCATTTCCCTTTGCTTAGGGAAAAGCCCGAAGAAGCCCTGCCCCTGGTAAAGGATTATTTAATGGCTTTTCATATCGGCAACTGCGTTATGAAGGACCGGCGTCATCCCCTGTACGGCGACCTGCAGCCGAGGTTCGGTGTGGAGGATGGGGAGATAGATACCGGGGAGGTCAGCGCTTATTTCCGCCTGCTGGCCGACATGGGCCTCATCGGCCCGGAAAAACGCCCTGTCCTGAGTGCCGAAGTGCGCCCCCTGCTACCCGGTGAGACTTCGGAATTAATTCTGGCCAATGCCAAAAGGGTCATTAAAGAAGCCTGGGCCCTGGCTTAAAGCAACCAGGAGGAGAAAAGCGTGCCTCGCAAGGCTATCGCCATTATTGCCACAGTCGATACCAAAGAAGCTGAAACTCGTTTTTTGCAGGAATTCATCACTTCCCGGGGCTGGCAGGCTCCGGTTCTGGATGTGAGCACCTACCTCCCCCATGGTTTTAAGGCTGCCTATCCGCGGGAAGAAATCTGCCGCCTGGGCGGGGTGGAATTTAAGGATTTGCCGGCTTTGCGCCGCGATGCCATGATGCAGACCATGGGGCTGGGAGCGGCCCGGGTGTTAACCGGCCTCTATGCACGGGGCGAGCTGGCCGGCGTCCTGGGCATCGGCGGCAACCAGGGTACGGCCATAGCGGCCATCGCCATGCGGGCCTTGCCTATCGGGCTGCCCAAGGTGATTGTCTCCACGGTGGCTTCCGGTAACATCCGCCCCTATATCGAGTACAAGGATATCATCATGATGTTCTCGGTAGCCGACCTCCTGGGAGGACCCAATACCGTCAGCCGTACCATCCTCAGTAATGCTGCCTGGGCGGTCATGGGCATGGCTGCCCACGGCGAGCCCCTGCAGGCCAGCGACCGGCCGGTAATTGCCACTACCGCCTTTGGCAATACCAATGAGGTAGTCACGGCCGCCCGGGATAGGCTGGTAGAGCTAGGTTATGAGGTAATTGCCTTCCATGCTTCCGGGGCCTGCGGTTCGGCTATGGAAGAATTAATCGAGGCCGGCCTGATTCAGGGTGTCCTCGATCTCACTACCCATGAATTAATCGGCGAGGTTTTTGGTGAGGCCGGCGACATCTATACCCCCATGCGGCCGCGTCTGGAGGCAGCGGGCCGGAGGGGTATTCCTCAGGTGATTTCCCTTGGGGGACTGGATTACTTCTGCTTCGGCCCGGCGGAGAGCATACCGCCGGCCTACCGGGGCCGCCCGACCCATTACCATAATCCTTACAACACTAACGTCCGGGCGACTAAAGAAGAGTTAACCCGGGTGGGCGGAGTGCTGGCCGCCAGGTTAAATGCCGCCCGCGGGCCGGTGGCCGTTATGGTCCCGCTTAAAGGCTGGTCGGAAAACGGCCGCGCCGGTGGCCCCCTCCACGACCCCGAGGCCGATGCCGCCCTGGTGGCGGCCCTGGAGGCCAACCTGGAGCCCCGGGTAAAGTTAATGAAATTGGACGCCAATATCAACGACCCGGTCTTTGCCGCCAGCGCAGCTGCCGTTATGCACCAGTTGATGGAAGTATGGCTGGCGGGCCAGGAAAGTTCTGCCGCCTGCGAACACTAAAAATTTGCCTGGGCGTTAGGATGGGGATATGTCCCCAGCCAGCAGATACAATTTCCGGTATAATCATTCGGAGGAGGTTATTCATTAAAATGGAATATCAAATCCCCGAGAAAATGAAAGCCCTGGTCCTTTTTGGTCCCAATGACGTGCGCCTGGTGGAAAAGCCGGTACCCAAGCCCGGCCCGGGGGAAGTGCTGGTGCGCGTAGCGGCCTGCGGCATTTGTGGTACCGATGTGAAAATCATAACCAAAGGAATGCCCAAGATGCCGCCCTACGGGGAATTTACCTTCGGCCATGAGTGGGCCGGTACGGTAGTGGCCCTGGGGGAAACGGTGGACGAGTTCAAGGTAGGCGACCGGGTGGCCATTGAGGCCCATAAGGGTTGCGGCCGTTGCGAGAACTGCATTGACGGCAAGTATACCGCCTGTTTAAACTACGGCCGCCTGGATAAAGGCCACCGGGCTGCCGGCATGACGGTAGACGGCGGCTTTGCCGAGTATGCCGTCCAGCACGTGAACTCTGTTTATAAAATTCCAGATAATATTTCCTTTAACGAGGCAACCTATGTGACTACCGCCGGCTGCGCCCTTTACGCCATTGATAAGAGCGGCGGCTATATTGCCGGTGATACGGTCCTGGTTATCGGCCCGGGTCCCATAGGCTTATCCGTTGTCCAGGGAGCCCGTGCTTTAGGTGCTGAAAAAATCATCCTCATGGGCACCAGGGAAGACCGCCTGGCCAAGGGCCGCCAGCTGGGGGCAACCCATACCATCAATATCCGCGAGGTTGCCGATCCCGTCGCCGAAGTCATGGCCATCACCGGTGGTAAAGGTGCCGAAAGGGTTTTCGAGTGCGGTGGCAACTCCCAGGCCTTTGAATACGGCATCAAGTCAACTAAAAAAGGCGGCGTGATGGTGCTGGTTTCCTTCTACAAAGAGCCGGTTACTGCCAACCTGGACTATGTGGTCATGAACCAGATCAGCCTTTTGACGGTACGCGGTGAAGGCAACCAGAACTGCAAGCGCGCCCTGTCCCTGATGGCTCAGGGTAAAATCGACGCCAAACCCATCATGACCCACGCCTTCCCGCTGGAAGAGTTCCACAAGGGCCTGGACTACTTCGTCAACCGCAAAGACGGGGCCATGAAGGTAGTTATTAATCCTTAAAAGAGAACGGCCTTGATTAAGGCCGCTCGTCCCGGCAGGGAGCAGGATAATATCCCTCACCTGAAAGCCGGCTCCCTGCCCACTTATATATTAAATGCTCAATTTCCCATTTGGCAATAAAAATATAAATATTGGAGGCAGGGATATTTAATGTGTGCAGCTAATCAGGCGGCTAAAATCCAGCCGGCAACGTCTAATAGCAAAACCAACGTTAAGTGGGCTTATTTTATTGTCGGACTGGCTATTCTGGGTCTCTTCTACGTGTTACCAGTCCCGGCCAGTATGAAACCCGAGGCTTTGCGTACCCTGGGCGTCATGGCGACTACTGTCTTCTGGTGGCTTACAGAGACGCTGCCCATCCCGGTAACAGCTTTAATGGTTCCGGTAATGCTGCATATAACCGGCATACTAAGTTTGGATAAGTCTATTGGCCAGAGTTTTGGTGACAGCTTTGTGCCGTTCCTGATCGGTGTATTGGCCCTGTCGGTAGCCTTCACTAAGTCCGGTCTTGGCAAGCGGATCACTTACCTGTTACTTGCCCTTTCCGGCACCAAAGTTAGCCGGGTAATAGGTATTTATTTCCTGGTATCTTTTGTTATATCCATGTTTGTTACCGACGTTGCCGTGGTTGCCATGATGCTGCCCATTGTCGTGGGCTTACTGCAGTCGGTGGATGCCAAGCCGGGGCAGAGCAACCTGGGCCGGGGTCTGATGATGGCCATCATGTTTGGTTCGACCCTGGGCGGTATCTGTACTCCTTCGGGGGTTGCTTCCAATGTTATTACCATGAGTTTTCTGAACAAAGCTAAAGTAAGCGTGTCTTTTTTGGAATGGACTGCCATTGCCACACCAATCTTTGCAGTAGTGAGCATTATCTCCTGGTGGTTAATTCTTAAGCTATTCCCTTCCGAGATTAAAGAATTGCCCTATGGCAAAGATGTTATTTACAAAGAACTTAAAGGTATGGGTCCCTGGTCCACGGAGGAAATTACTACGCTGGCAGTTTTTCTCCTGGCTGTGGTGCTGTGGCTTACCGGAACATGGAATAAATTACCCATAGCCTTTGTTTCCTTACTCATTCTTGGCCTCCTATCAATGCCGGGGGTGGGTGTTTTCAAGAAATGGAGCGATGTCGAAAAACGCCTGGAATGGGGGGCTTTGATGCTGGTGGTGGGCGGTTTCGCCCTGGGCCTGGCAGCCAGCCAGAGTGGCCTGGCCCAGTGGGTTGCCCAGCATGCTTTAAAACCCATGGCAGCATTGCCCCTGGCTTTGCAACCTTTTGCGGTAACCCTGCTGGTAGCCATCGACTCTTTAGGGTTTTCCAGTTTTACGGCGGCAGCTTCTGTTAATGTGCCCTTTATTATCGCCTATGCCCAGCAAAATGGTTTTCCGGTGTTATCTCTGGCTCTGGCAGCAGGATTCGCCTCTTCGACCCACTTCATCCTGGTAACTGAGAGCCCATCCTTCGTCTTGCCCTACGCCTACGGTTACTTCAGCTTTAAAGACCTTTTCAAAATCGGGGTTATTTTAACACTCATCAGCGCAATTGCCATTGCGTTAGGGCTGGTTATTGCCGGGATGCCGGCGGGGATACCGTTACAGTAATAGAACGTTATAAAATAAGGTAATAGAATACATCCAGGGGTCAAAATGACCCCTTATTTTTTTATCCCAAAAAATTTACTTCGAATAGAGGAATCTGCTATTCTATATCGAATAAAAGAGCATATAGTATAACACAATTATTTTTATTACGGGATAAGGGGGTTATGTAACCTTGGGTGAAAAGATCACTTTAAGCGTCATTAAGGCTGATATTGGTGGCTATGTAGGGCATTCCAGCGTCCACCCGCGGCTCCTGGAGACGGCTGAGCGCTGCCTGGCCGCCAGCAAGCTGTTGATAGATTACCGGGTGGCCCATGTGGGTGATGATATTAACCTCATCATGACCCATAAATATGGCGTTGATTGCCCGGAAATTCATCACCTGGCCTGGAATGTTTTTCTTCAATGTACCGAGGTCGCCCGGGAGCTGAAACTTTACGGTGCCGGCCAGGATCTCCTTTCCGACGCCTTCTCCGGCAACGTTAAGGGTATGGGTCCCGGGGTTGCAGAAATGGAATTTGAGGAACGTAAGAGTGAGCCGGTGATTGTCTTTGCCGCCGATAAGACTGAACCCGGCGCCTGGAACTTTCCCCTCTACAAGATGTTTGCCGATCCCTTCAATACCATCGGCCTGGTTATCGATCCCAAGATGCACCAGGGCTTCCGCTTTGAGGTTTACGACCTGATTAAAAATGAGCGGGTGGAGTTTTCTTTACCCGAAGAACTCTACGACCTCCTGGTCTTCATTGGCGCTCCGGGGCGCTATTGCATCAAGGCTGTTTATTCTAAAACCACAGGCGAAATCGCCGCCGTGTCCAGTACCCAGCGCTTGAACCTCATGGCCGGGCGTTATGTGGGTAAGGATGACCCGGTGTGCATTGTCCGCTGCCAGAGCGGCCTGCCGGCCGTAGGAGAAGCCCTGGAACCCTTTGCCAGTCCCCACCTGGTGGCTGGCTGGATGCGCGGTTCCCATATCGGTCCCCTGATGCCTGTGGGGCTTAACCAATCGGCGCCGACACGCTTTGACGGGCCACCGCGGGTGGTAGCCATGGGCTTCCAGCTGGCCCAGGGACGCCTGGTGGGTCCCCAGGATCTCTTCGCTGATGTGGCCTTTGATAAGGCCCGCCAGACGGCCAACGAAATTGCCAATTACCTGCGTTCCCTGGGGCCTTTCGAACCCCACCGCCTGCCCCTGGAGGATATGGAATATACCACCATGCCCGAAGTTATGGCTAAACTGAAGAGCCGCTTTGTTAAAGTGGGCAGGGATGGAGAGACCAGAAGGTTTGCAGCTGAACTGGGGGCGAAGTAAATCGGGAGCTCGGAGCCTCACGGCTGACCCAGCACTCAACCTGGCCCTCTAATTATCCTGGCCAACCCGAAAGTAAGCATGCAAAATTTTAGGCTGAGTGCTGGGCGCTCCGCGAGGGCCATGGAGCGATGCGAAAACAAAAGCCGGCAAATACCAGAGTCACCGGGTGGTGGCTCCCTTTTATTTTAGGGGTAACCCGGCATGGCTAAAGCCCATAGAAATATAAAGAAAGATTCTGCTTGCATTCCTGCGCCTTTTGTGGTGTAATAAATTCTGTTGCAAAGCATGATAGGGGGCTTTTGTCATGCTGGACCAGACCAGGACACCGGTTTTTACGGCCATCAAACAGTATATTGAAGAAGGAGTTATTCCCTTTCACGTACCCGGTCACAAACAGGGCCGGGCCCTGGCAGAATTTAAAGAGTATGTCGGCGAGCGGGTCCTGGCCATGGACCTGACCTGTGTGCCCGGACTGGATAATATCTGCAATCCCCGGGATGTTATCCGGGAGGCAGAAGCTCTGATGGCGGCTGCCTACGGGGCGGATTATGCCTTTTTCCTGGTAAACGGTACTACCTCCGGTATCCAGGCCATGATCCTGGCCGTTTGCCAGCCGGGAGACAAGATTATTATCCCCCGCAATGCCCACCGGTCGGCCCTGGGCGGCCTTATTTTAAGCGGGGCTCACCCTGTTTATATCGAACCGGAGATTAACGAGGATTACGGCATTTCCATGGGGGTAACGCCGGAGAAGGTAGAAAGGGCGTTAAAGGACCACCCCGACGCCAAGGCGGTTTTTGTCATTAGCCCCAATTACTACGGGACAGTACCGCCCCTGAAGGAAATAGTAGCTGTAGCCCACGAGTTTGACGTGCCCGTGCTGGTGGATGAGGCCCACGGTGCCCATTTACCGTTCCACCCGGCGCTACCCCTGTCGGCCATGGCAGCGGGGGCGGATCTCGCGGCCGTGAGCGCCCATAAATTAGCCGGGTCTATGACTCAGAGTTCTTTTCTCCTTTTCCAGGGGGAGAGATTGGATCCCAAGCATATTAAGGCCGTCCTCAACCTTTCCCAGACCACAAGCCCTTCGTATATTTTACTGGCTTCCCTGGATGTGGCCCGCAAACAGATGGCCCTCCGGGGACGGGAGCTTTTAGAGCGCACCTTAGAAATAACCTGGTGGATACGCCGGGAACTTTCCCAGATCGAAGGCCTGAACATTATGGGAGACGAAGTAACCTCCCTGCCCGGCTGTACCGCCCTGGACCCGACCAAAATCACCGTCAACGTCCAGGGATTGGGCCTTTCTGGCTATGAGATGGAAGCCATTTTGCGCCGGGAATACAAGATCCAGGTAGAGCTTTCCGACCTCTACAATGTCCTGTTGCTTGTTTCTATTGGTGATGACCGGGAAACGGCCGGCCGCCTGGTTGCTGCCTTCCAGGATATTGCCAGGAAACGCTCTTTAAAAAACGTGATTCGTTTTTGTCCACCCCTGCCGGCCCTTCCGCGGATGGCAGTGCTGCCCCGGGCGGCCTTCTACAGCCAGACGCGCAGCATTGAACTGGAGTACGCCGAAGGGGAAATCAGCGCCGAAGCCATTACGGCCTACCCGCCGGGTATTCCCCTGGTCTGCCCGGGAGAAGTCATCACCCGGGAGATTATAGACTATGTCAACTTGCTTAAGAACGAGCATGCCGACCTCCAGGGACCGGAAGACCCGGAACTGAAATTCATCCGCATCCTCAAGGATACGGTGAGCCTCATGGAACACGAAAAGGCCAGCCGGGCCGGGCTGGCATGAACGTTGACACCACCCGGCAGGTTTTTTATACTAAAGCTGGTGGTAGAAAGCAGGAGGAAACTCTCCTGCTGCGGGAGCCAGTGATAGGTGGCTGAAACAAAAGCTGGGGGTGATAGGGAGTGATTTACGGGATAGTAATCCTCGGCGGGGCGGTACTGGCCCTGGGCTATTACCTTTACCGCCAGCAAAAAGACCCGGGTTATAACATTTTCCCCCATAACCAGCAATCCCGATAAAAACGCAACCACCCTCACAAAGGGTGGTTACTTTTTTCCGGGGCAGGCTGCCGCCGCTGCCGGGTGTTATTATCCTGCTTAAGTCAGGACGCCTCCGGTCGATATTACATACTGCTGGTCTCTTTGGCAGACAGGCCAGGTCGGCCCTTACAGGAAGGATTTTACGTTACCGGTGTCGAAATAACGGCGCGGCGGGAAATGGGGAGTGCCGGTATTGCGTAAGCTATCGGTAGATAGTTTAAAACCGGGGATGGTAGTGGCCCGGGCCATTTACAGTGCCGAAGGGCAGGTATTACTGAATAAAGGGGTAGTTTTAAAGCCCAGCTACATAATTCGCTTAAAAGAACTGGGCGTGCCGGCGGTATATATTCGCGATGAACTCCTGGGGGACCTGGAAGTAGAAGATATGGTCAGTGAGCAGACCCGCCTGGCAGCCGTCAGGGCTGTGAAGGAACTCTTCGGCAATTACCAGGGCTGGGAAAAAAGCCATGTGCCCCTGCTGGTAGATTCGGGACGCATCCAGCGGATAGTCAGCAGATTGCTCGAGGACCTTTTAAACCGCAAAGAACTTATGCTTAATCTTACCGATATCCGCGCCATGGATGATTATACCTTTGCCCATTCCGTTAATGTCTGTATTTTAGCCCTGGTTACTGGTTTAACCCTGCGTTACAGCCGCGAGGCCCTGCTACACCTGGGCGTGGGAGCCCTGCTTCATGACATTGGTAAGACCTGTGTACCCCTGCATATCCTTAATAAACCCGGGAAGCTGACCATGGAGGAATATGAACTGGTCTGCCGCCATGCCCAGTGCGGTTTTGATATTCTCCGGATGCAGAAGGAAGTCAGCCTGGTTTCAGCCCGGGTGGCCCTGGAACACCATGAGCGCTATAACGGTAGCGGCTATCCCCAGGGGTTAAAGGGGCAGGAAATCCATGAATTTGCCCGGATTACCGGCGTAGTGGATGTTTATGATGCCCTGACGGCCGACCGGGTCTACCGCCGGGCCTACCCACCCCATGAGGCCTATGAAATGCTGGCCGGGTCGGGCAATTTTACCCATGATTTCGAGATAGTTAAAGCCTTCCTGGCCAATGTGGCTGCTTACCCGGTGGGGACCCTGGTGCAACTGAACAGCGGCGATGTCGGTGTAGTAACGGGCACGGCCCGGGGACATTCTCACCGGCCCCGGGTACGCCTCCTTTACCGGCCTTCCGGAGAACCTTATAGCGAACAACTGACCCTTGACCTGGCGGTAGAAATGGACTATTATGTTAGCCATCTCCTGCCGGCAGAGGCTTCACTACCCTTAACCTGTGATCTTAAGGTTGCTGAGGGTGACAACGAGGGTTACCGGGTGTTATAATCATTAGGGGAAGGAGATGAAGCCATGCCGACTTATGATTTTAAGTGCAAAGAATGCGGGCACCTGTTCAGCCAGTTTGTAGCCATTAAGGATAAAGATAAAGTCCGTTGCCCGGAGTGCGGCGGCGAGGTAAGCCAGCGTTTTACCGGTTTTTTATATGTCCGCAAAGGTGAGCCGGGCGCGGCTACTTCCGGCAGCAGCTGCAGCGGTGGTAGTTGCAGCAGCTGCAGCGGTTGTCATTAAAAACCCCGGTCAGGGGCAACCACTACACCCGGGACTTGGCCCGGGTTATTATTTTTGGTTTACTTTTTCTTCAAGGCCATCAGGTAGATGTCCTGGTTGCCGGCGGCGTTGATCAGCTTTTCGGCTTCCTGCAGGCGTTTGATCTGCTCTTCAGTCAAGGGGGCGATTTCTAAATCGTTTAATCCGGCCATAAATGACAGGTCCTCCTTTGTAATTTTAAACTTAGTATGCAACAAAGAATTTTATTTATACCGGAGGCCATATGTGTTCAAGTTATCACAAGTTTAAGGTGAAATAAAAATTTTTTCATCATTCAGCAGGAAAATCTGGTCCCTTGTTGAATATATTATAGTACCTAAACCTGGTCTAACCAGCAGGACAGTTACGCCGTGGGGATTAATGTGAGCCGGCGTTTCCCTACTGGTGGCATAAATTTAATCAGGGGGGTGAGAATGTTATAATGTTAATCATTTAAAAATGACTTTATTTTTGTTTTCCACTATTCTTGGGGGAAAATTGAGAGGAGGGTTATTATTTGCAGTACTTCCAGAATTATAACCCGCTGAACAACGTTTTTTTATCTACCGTTGTGGCCGCCCTGCCCATTGTCGTCCTGCTGTACTTGCTGGCCATTCATCCCCATAAGGATAAGTATGGCCGGACCGAGCGTGGTATTTTTGCACCTTATGCAGCTATCAGCGCGGCTGTTGTCGGTATCCTGGTGGCAGTACTGGTAATGAAAATGCCGGTGCCGTCAGCCCTGAGTGCTTTTGTCATGGGTGCTATGTATGGCCTGCTGCCCATTGGCTGGATTGTTTTTTCGGCAATTTTCCTTTATACAATGACTCTGGTAACGGGAAAATTTGAAATCGTCAAGAATAGCGTGGCCAGTATTTCCCCCGACCGGCGCCTGCAGGCATTGCTGGTGGCCTTTAGCTTCGGTGCTTTCATGGAAGGTGCGGCCGGTTTCGGCACCCCGGTGGCTGTGGCCGGCGCCCTGATGGTGGGCCTGGGATTCCGGCCCCTGACCGCGGCCGTGATTTGCCTGATCGCCAACACGGCGCCGGTGGCGTGGGGAGCCATCGGCACCCCTATTCTTACCTTGAGCAATGTCAGTGGTATCCCCGCTGAACTGATTACCAAGATGGCCGGGCGCCAGTTACCCTTTTTCTCGATCATCGTCCCCTTCTGGCTAGTAGCTACGCTGGTCTTTATGGATAAAGGTAAGTGGAAGGACGTGTGGGAGGTCTGGCCGGCCACCCTGGTATGCGGCGCTTCCTTTGCTTTGACCCAGTATGCCATGTCCCAGGCCGGCAACGTCATGCTGGTGGATATTGCCAGCGGCATCGTCAGCATGGTGGCAACAGCCCTCTTCCTCAAAATATGGCAACCCAGGCACATTATTGCTACGGAAGATGCCCTTGCCGGTAGTGAAGCAGCAGCGACCAGCGCTGTGGCCGTTAAGAAGCAGCAATTGCCCAGGTATACAACAGGCGAGTTAATCCAGGCCTGGCTGCCCTGGGTGCTGCTGGCGGCAGCAGTTTTCCTCTGGGGTATGGGCGATTGGAAAGCATTTCTTAATAAAATTTCTGCCCCCAAAATCAATATGCCCTATCTCCACGGTCTTGTTTTCCGCACGCCGCCTGTAGCACACGGCAACAAGCCGGAATTAGAGGCGGCAATCTATGTTTTTAACTGGCTGTCGGCTGCCGGTACCGGCATAATGGTGGCAGCATTGATTTCAGGCTTTTTCGTGCTGCGGCTGACGCCGGCCCAGTGGTCGGAAACCCTCCGGCGCACAGTAGTCCGCATGAAGGTTCCCATTACCGTTATCGCGACTGTCGTGGGCCTGGGTTATACCACCCGTTATGCCGGTACCGACGCCATTCTGGGCCTAGCCTTTACCAGGACGGGGGCGGCCTACCCCTTCTTTGCCTCCATGCTCGGCTGGCTGGGGGTCTTCCTGACAGGCAGCGATACCTCATCCAATGCCATGTTCGGCAGCCTGCAGCGCATCACGGCCGAGCAGCTGGGCTTGAACCCGGTCCTCATAGTGACGGCCAACAGTACCGGCGGTGTTATGGGTAAGATGATTGACGCCCAGAGCATCGTGGTTTCCACGGTGGCCTGTTATGAAGACCATGAAGAAGGCATGGCAGCAGTCGGGCCCATCTTCCGCAACGTGGTCTGGCACAGCCTGGCCCTGGCCATCCTGTTAAGTGGTCTGATCTGGCTGCAGGCTTACGTCTTTACGGGTATGCAGGTGCCCTTTACACCATAATAACCCTTGCGGGTTAAACTGCCGGGCTACTCCTGAACGGGAGTAGCCTTTTCTTTTTATCAGGACCACTTTCGTGCGAAGCTGTTTTTGTTTTACCGGGACTTAATGTTGTATAGGGGTATTTTTGAAAAATCCTTGACACTTAATTTATGGTTATTTATACTGAAACATAAACATATTTTGCGGCTCCTGTCGCGCCGGCCTAAAAACTGCCACTGACCGGTAGAAAATGAGGAGGAAGAAGCGTGGGGCTCATTATCTATCTTGACGGCCAGTATGTGGACGAAGAAGAGGCAAAGTTGTCTGTTTTCGATCACGGCCTGCTCTATGGCGATGGGGTCTTTGAAGGGATACGCGCCTACCACGGGCGGGTCTTCCGCCTGAAGGCGCACATCGACCGCCTTTATGAGTCCGCCCGGCATATCAACCTCGACCCGGGCCTGACCAAGGAAGAGATGACGCAGATAGTCCTGGAAACCTGCCGGCGCAATAATTTGCGGGATGCCTATATCCGCCTGGTGGTTACCCGGGGCAAAGGAGACCTGGGACTGGATCCCCGCAAGTGTCCCCGGCCTTCAGTCTTCTGTATCGCCGCGGCCATTGAACTTTACCCGGCGGAACTGTACGAGAGGGGCCTGGAGCTGGTAACCCTGGGTACCCGGCGTAACGCCCCCGACGCCCTGGATCCGCGGATTAAATCGTTAAACTACCTTAATAATATAATCGCCAAGATGGAAGCCACCCGGGCCGGGGCCCCGGAAGGCCTGTTCCTCAACAAAGAAGGCTATGTAGCCGAAGCTACAGGCGATAATATTTTTATCGTCAAAAACGGCCAGCTGATTACCCCGCCGCCTTATGTGGGCTTGCTGGAAGGCATTACCCGTAATGCCGTTATGGAGCTGGCCGCCGGGGCCGGGATACCTGTTTATGAAAAGGTCTTTACCCGTCATGATGTTTATACGGCCGACGAATGCTTCCTCACAGGCACGGCGGCAGAGGTCATCCCGGTTGTCAAGGTAGACGGTCGCGCCATAGGGGATGGCCAACCGGGACCCATCACCAGGGATCTCATCGCCAGGTTCAGGGAACTGACAAAAACAGATGGCCCGGAAATCTTTATTTAGTTAAAGGTTAGGGGAGAAACCATGCGCAGTGATGCTATGAAAACGGGTCTGGCCAGGGCCCCCCACCGGTCGCTCTTAAAGGCCATGGGCCTGACCGACACCGAAATAGAACGCCCGCTTATAGGTATTGTCAACGCCCATAACGAACTTATTCCCGGTCATATTCACTTAAATACCCTGGCCGAAGCAGTTAAAGCCGGGGTCCGCCTGGCCGGCGGGACGCCCCTGGAGTTTCCCACCATTGGTGTCTGCGACGGCCTGGCCATGAACCATGTGGGCATGAAGTATTCCCTGGCCAGCCGCGAGCTCATTGCCGATATGATTGAAGTCATGGCCATTGCCCATCCCTTTGATGCCCTGGTATTTATACCCAACTGCGATAAAATCATCCCGGGCATGCTCATGGCTGCGGCCCGTCTAAATATCCCTTCGATTTTTGTCAGCGGCGGCCCCATGCTGGCCGGTCGCTACCGGGGCAGGGATGTCTCCCTAAGCACCATGTTTGAGGCTGTAGGCGCCACCCAGGCTGGTAAGATGGCCGAAGCTGAACTGGCCGAGCTGGAGGATTGCGCCTGCCCGGGCTGCGGTTCGTGTGCGGGGATGTTTACGGCCAATACCATGAACTGCATGACGGAAGCCTTAGGGTTGGCCCTGCCTGGTAATGGTACCATCCCAGCCGTTAGCGCGGCCCGCGTACGCCTGGCGAAGCAGGCCGGGATGCGCATTATGGAATTGCTGAAGGAAAATATTCGACCCAGGGATATCATGACAACAGCTGCTTTTCACAATGCCGTTGCTGTAGATATGGCCCTGGGTGGTTCCACCAACACCTGCCTCCACCTGCCGGCCGTTGCCAGGGAAGCGGGCGTGGAGCTGGATTTGAGCACCTTCGACGCCATTAGCAGGCGGACGCCCCAGATCTGTAAACTGAGCCCGGCTGGCAGCCAGCATATCCAGGACCTGGATGAAGCCGGCGGTATCCCGGCGGTGATGCATGAGCTTTACCGCCATGGCCTGATTGATGGCAGCGCCCTGACGGTAACCGGTAAAATGGTGGCGGACAACGTTACCGGCCGGGAGGTAAAGCGACGGGAGGTAATCCGGCCCGTCGAGGATCCCTACAGCCCTGAAGGTGGCCTGGCCATCCTGTACGGGAATCTCGCCCCGGAAGGAGCGGTGGTGAAAAAGGGTGCCGTCCTGCCGGAGATGATGCAGCATGAAGGGCCGGCCCGGGTTTTTAACAGCGAGGAAGAGGCTTTTGCGGCCATTATGGGGCAACGGATTAAGCCCGGTGATGTCGTCGTTATCCGTTATGAAGGCCCCAGGGGTGGCCCAGGTATGCAGGAAATGCTCAGCCCTACAGCCGCCCTGGCCGGTATGGGCCTGGATAGCTCCGTGGCCTTGATTACCGACGGTCGCTTCTCAGGGGCCAGCCGCGGCGCCTCCATCGGCCATGTCTCGCCGGAGGCGGCGGCAGGGGGCCTCATTGCCCTGGTGGAAGAAGGAGATATCATTGCCATTGATATTGAGGCCGGCAAGTTAGAATTAAAAGTACCGGAAGAAGAAATTGCCCGCCGCCGGTCCAGGTGGCAGGCACCGCCGCCGAAGATCACCAGCGGTTACCTGGCCCGCTATGCCCGGATGGTGGGTTCCGGGGCTAAGGGTGCGGTATTGGAGTAAAAAAGCGCAAAGGAGTGCTTCAACCATTGGGGATCGCGTGGAAACGAAAAAATTAACCGGTTCCGAAATCATCATTAAAGCCCTGCAGGCGGAAGGTGTGGATACTGTATTTGGTATCCCCGGCGGGGCGGTTTTACCCCTTTACCACGAACTGGCAGTAGCCAGTATCCGCCATATTTTAACCCGCCATGAGCAGGCAGCCGCCCATGCCGCCGAAGGCTATGCCCGTGCCTCCGGGAAACCGGGTGTCTGTATAGCTACTTCCGGACCGGGGGCTACCAACCTGGTCACAGGGATAGCTAACGCCTATATGGATTCTATTCCCATTATTGCCATCACCGGCCAGGTCGGCCTGGCCATGATTGGCCGGGATTCCTTCCAGGAAGCCGATATTACCGGCATCACCATGCCTGTTACCAAGGCCAATTACCTGGTGAAAAGCATCAGGGACTTGGCGGCAACTATCCATGAGGCCTTCTACGTAGCAACTACCGGCCGGCCGGGGCCGGTCCTCATTGATATTCCCAAAGATATCACCACCCAGCGGGCGGCCTTTCACTACCCGCCGCGGTTACGCCTGCCCGGCTACCGCAGCCGGGTGGAACCCCATGCCCTGCAGGTAGCCCAGGCCGCTGCTGCTATTCAAGCTGCCGAGAAACCCCTGCTCTTTATCGGGGGCGGGGTGATTACTTCCGGGGCCCATGAAGAAGTACGGCAGCTGGCCGAAGAGCAGGATATTCCCGTCATCATGAGCATGATGGGCAAAGGGGCCTTCCCAGAGACCCATCCCCTCTTTGCCGGTATGGTGGGGATGCATGGTACGGCCGCCGCCAACTACGCCGTCTGTGAGACGGACCTGATTATCGGTGTCGGTGTCCGCTTTGACGATAGGGTGACAGGGAAAATTGAGGCCTTTGCCCCGAGAGCGAAAATCATCCATATTGATATTGATGCGGCCGAGATCGGCAAAGTTGTCCCGGCCCACATCCCCATTGTCGCTGATGCCCGCCAGGCCCTCCAGGCCTTACTGGCCAGACTGCCTGAGAAAAGGGAGCGCCCGGCCTGGCGCCAAAGAATCCGGCGCTGGCAGGAAGAGCATCCCTTACGCTATGATGAGTGCGGCCTGAAACCCCAGTATGTAATTGAGGAATTATACCGCCTAACCCGGGGCCGGGCCATTATCAGCACCGATGTAGGCCAGCACCAGATGTGGGCGGTGCAGTATTACCCCGTGGATCGACCGCGGGCCTTCCTCTCCTCCTGTGGCCTGGGGACCATGGGTTTTGGCGTCCCGGCAGCCATGGGGGCGGCTGTAGCCAGGCCTGATGAAACCGTCGTGGCCATTACCGGGGACGGCAGCTTCCAGATGAATATCCAGGAACTGGCCACCTTAAGCCATTACCGCATCCCGGTGAAAATTATCCTCCTCAATAACGGTTATCTCGGTATGGTGCGCCAGTGGCAGGAGTTCTTCTTTGACCGGCGCTACGCTTATTCCGAACTGGCCGGCAACCCGGATTTTGTCAAGGTGGCTGAAGCTTACCGGCTGCCGGCCCGGCTGGTGGCTGCCCGGGAGGAAGTCGTCCCGGCCCTGCAGGAGGCCCTGGAGACAGATGGCCCCTTCCTGGTGGATATCTTAATCGACCGGGAAGAAAACGTCTTCCCCATGGTGCCCCCGGGTGGTACCCTGAACAAAATGGTGACGGGAGGTAGGCAGGAGTGAAACGCACCCTTTCGGTTCTGGTGGAAAATCGCCCCGGGGTTTTAACCCGGGTGGCCGGCCTCTTCAGCCGCCGGGGTTATAATATCGACAGCCTGGCCGTAGGCCGTACGGAGAACCCATCTATTTCCCGCATGACTATCGTGGTGGATGGCGATGAGCAGATTATCGAGCAGGTCTGCAAACAGCTCAATAAGCTCATCGATGTCATCAAGCTCAGCGATATAACCGATGATCCCCATGTGGGCCGGGAATTGATGCTCATCAAGGTTAATGCCGAGCCGGCGGTCCGGGGCGAGATTATGCAGATAGTTGACATCTTCCGGGCGCGGATCGTCGATATTGCCCGCAACAGCCTGATTATCGAAGCTACCGGCGATGCCGACAAGATTGATGCCCTGGAAAACTCCCTGCGCCCCTTTGGTATCAGGGAAGTAGTACGCACAGGTAAAATCGCCATGCTCCGGGGAGCGAGAACAAAGGGAATGGAGGCCAGCGGCGATGGGACAGGAGTCTAGGGAACGCACCGGTGCCCGGGCTGTAATGGAGGTCCTGCAGGCCGAAGGCGTGGAACTGGTCTTCGGCTATCCCGGCGGCGCCGTCCTGCCCCTGTACCATGAACTGGCCCGGACTTCCATCCGTCATATCCTGGTCCGCCAGGAGCAGAATGCCGTCCACGCCGCCAGCGGTTACGCCCGCACCAGCGGTAGGACGGGCGTCTGCTTTGCCACCTCCGGTCCCGGGGCCACCAACCTGGTAACGGGGATTGCTACGGCCTACATGGATTCCGTGCCGGTAGTAATCTTTACCGGCCAGGTACCAACCTCTCAGGTCGGCAGTGATGCCTTCCAGGAAACCGATATTACCGGGATCACCATTCCCATTACCAAGCATAATTACCTGGTCAAGGATGTTGAGGAACTGCCCCGTATTGTCAAAGAAGCCTTTTATATCGCCAGCACCGGTCGCCCGGGGCCGGTGCTGGTGGATCTCCCTAAAGACGTAGCCCTGGCTCCCTGCCGGGCACCGGTTCCGGAGAAGGTTGAGCTGCGGGGCTATAAACCCACCTACCAGGGCCACCCGGGCCAGCTCCGTGCCCTGGCAAAGCTCCTCCAGGAAGCCGAGCGGCCGGTACTGTTTGCCGGTGGGGGGGTGGTGGTTTCCGGGGCGGAAGGGTACCTGCGGGAACTGGCGGAAAAAATCCAGGCGCCGGTGGCCACCTCCCTTACCGGCCTGGGGGCTTTTCCTGAAGATAATCCCCTTTCCCTGGGAATGGTCGGCCTCCACGGCAAACCCTGCGCCAACCACGCCCTTATGGAATGCGATCTCTTGGTGGGCCTGGGGGTGCGCTTTGACGACCGGGTGACGGGGGCCATAGAAAAATTCGCGCCCCAGGCTAAAATAGCCCATGTGGATATTGACCCGGCAGAAATTGGTAAAAACGTGCGGGTAGACCTGCCCCTGGTGGGGGATATCAGCTGTGTCTTGAAGGAACTCCTGCCCCTGGTAGAGCCAGCCGGGCACCCGGCGTGGCTCGAGCGGGTTAAAACCCTGCGCAATAATTACCCCCTCACTTACGGCCGGGGCGGTGAGGTGCGGCCCCAGTGGGTCATCGAACGCCTGGGAGAAATGACCCGCGGCCGGGCCATCATTACCACCGACGTTGGCCAGCACCAGATGTGGGCGGCCCTCTTTTACGGCTATACTGAGCCCCGCACCTTTATTTCCTCCTGTGGCCTGGGCACTATGGGTTACGGCCTGCCGGCAGCCATTGGCGCCGCCCTCGCCCGGCCGGACAGGCAGGTGTGGGTCATTACCGGCGACGGCAGTTTCCAGATGGGGATGGCCGAGCTGGGTACGGCCGTGGAGCAGGGATTACCCTTAAAGATTTTGCTTTTTAACAACCAGAGCCTGGCCATGGTGCGCCAGCTCCAGCATTTTTACTACGAGCGCCAGTATACAGCCGTGAAATTCACGGGCAACCCCGATTTTGTCCGCCTGGCAGAGTGCTACGGGGCAACCGGCCTGCGTATTACTAAACAGGAAGAAGTGGTACCGGTGCTGGCGCAGGCCATGCAGAATGATGGTCTCACCCTTATTGAGTGCCTCATCAGCGAAGAGGAAATGGTTTACCCTATGGTCCTGAATGGAGCCGCCCTGAACGAAATGCTCCTACCGGAATAAACTGGCCAAGGAAGGTTGATGTCTCTTGCCGGATACCAGCAAAAGGATTTATATCTTTGATACCACCCTGCGTGATGGCGAGCAGTCGCCCGGGGTAAGCCTCAACGTCGAGGAAAAGCTGAAAATCGCCCACCAGCTGGCCCGCCTGGGGGTTGACGTCATTGAAGCCGGCTTCCCCATTGCCTCTCCCGGGGACTTTGAAGCCGTGCGGGCCATAGCCCGGGAAGTGGAGGGCCCGGTGATAGCCGGCCTGGCGCGGATCAATGACCGGGATATCGACCGCGCCTGGGAGGCTTTGCAGGAAGCCAGGCGGCCGCGGATTCATGTCTTTATTGCTACCTCTGACATTCATTTAAAATACAAGCTGCGCATGACGCGGGAAGAGGTCCTGGCCGCCGTCCGTAAAGGGGTGGCCCGGGCCAAAAGTTACTGCCAGGACGTGGAGTTTTCCCCGGAAGACGCATCGAGAAGCGACATCGACTTCCTGTGCCAGGTGCTGGCAGCAGCCGTTGAGTCCGGGGCCACCGTCCTCAATATCCCGGACACCGTCGGCTATGCCACCCCGGCCGAGTTCGGCCGCCTTATCGCCGAGATTCGCCGGCGGGTACCTGGGATTGAGCAGGTGCAAATCAGCGTCCACTGCCATAACGACCTGGGGCTGGCAGTGGCCAATTCCCTGGCGGCCATTGAGAACGGCGCCCTCCAGGTAGAAGGGGCCATCAACGGCATCGGCGAGCGGGCCGGCAATACAGCCCTGGAAGAGCTGGTCATGGCCCTCTATACCCGCCGCGACTATTACGGCTGCCACACCAACATTGTCACCGAGGAGATCTACCGTACCAGTAGGCTGGTGAGCAGCCTGACGGGCATGCCCGTCCAGTACAATAAGGCTATCGTGGGCAAGAACGCCTTCGCCCATGAGGCCGGCATTCACCAGGACGGCGTCCTGAAGGAGCGCACCACCTATGAGATTATGAACCCGACCATGATCGGCCTGGTGCAGAACAATATTGTCCTGGGCAAGCACTCCGGCCGCCATGCTTTGCGCAGCCGCCTGGAAGAACTGGGCTTTAAACTTAATGAAGCGGAACTCGACAAAGCCTTTGCCCGCTTCAAGGAACTGGCCGATCGCAAGAAGGAGATTACCGACCGCGACCTGGAAGCCATTGTCGAGCACGAAGTTAAACAGATACCCGAAAAATTCGCCCTGGAGCATATCCACATCTCCACGGGTAACCGGGTGGTACCAACGGCCACCATCGGCCTCCGAGTGGACCAGGAATTAAAGGAAGAGGCGGCTTGCGGCGAAGGACCGGTGGACGCCGCCTTCAAGGCCATCGACAAGATAACGCGCATTCCTGTTTGTCTTAAATCCTACGCCCTCAATGCCGTTACCGGCGGGAAAGACGCTGTGGGCGAGGTAACCGTCAAGGTCGAGTATGCCGGCCGGGTCTTCATCGGCCGGGGCATCAGCACCGACGTCCTGGAAGCCAGCGCCCGCGCCTACGTGAACGCGATTAATAAAGTCGTTTACGAGATTGGGGAAGAGAACCTGCAGGTTTTGGAAGCATGAGGCGATAAGCCGGAGCCGAAACAGAGCTGGAGCGAACCATGACTATTTTGGGCTGGCTATGTTTGCGCTCGCTCCGTGGTCCTCGCGGAGCGGCCTAGGGCTCTGCCTCGGGCTCGGGCGGGGTTCCCGGCCTATTCGGCATCCTTGCCTCAAAGGCCGGCCTCGGACCTCCTGTCCTCGGCCCCGCCCTCGCTCCTCGGCACAGCCTGCGGCCGCTTCGCCGCTCGGACCAAGTCGCTCGCTGCAAACAAATGCCAGCCCAAAAAGAGTTACTTTAGCAGGAAGAAGGTAAACTCCATGGGCATGACCATCACCGAAAAGATCCTGGCCGCCCACGCCGGCCTCGATCATGTAGAGCCGGGCCAGCTTATCAACGCCAGGATAGACCTGGCCCTGGGGAATGACATCACCGCCCCCCTGGCCATCAAGGAGTTCAAGAAACTCGGCCTCAAGAAAGTCTTCGACCCGGAAAGGGTCGTCCTGGTGCCGGACCACTTCACCCCGGCCAAGGACATCAAGTCCGCCGAGCAGGCGAAAATCTTACGCGATTTCGCCCGGGAGCAGGGGCTTGCCCACTACTTCGAAATCGGCCGCATGGGCATCGAGCACTGCCTGCTGCCCGAGGCGGGCCTGGTCGGCCCCGGGGACCTGGTCATAGGGGCCGACTCCCACACCTGCACCTACGGGGCACTAGGGGCCTTCGCCACCGGCGTCGGCTCCACGGACCTCGCCGCCGCCATGGCCACTGGCGAGCTGTGGTTTAAAGTACCCGAGACCATCCTCTTTCGCTACCACGGGAAGCTTAAGCCCTGGGTCGGCGGCAAGGACCTCATCCTCTACACCATAGGACAAATCGGCGTCGACGGCGCCCGCTACATGGCCATGGAATTCACCGGCGAAGCCATAAAAGAACTTTCCATGGACGGCCGCTTCACCATGGCCAACATGGCCATCGAAGCCGGGGCCAAGAACGGTATCTTCCCGGTGGACGAAAAGACCATAGCATACATCCGGGGCCGGCTGCAAAGGGACTACCGCATCTACCAGAGCGACCCGGATGCCAGGTATGCCCGGGAAATAGACATCGACGCCGGTAGCATCGAGCCCCAGGTAGCGCTGCCCCACCTGCCCGAGAACGCCCGGAGCGTAAGGGAAATAGGAGAGATCAAAATCGACCAGGTAGTCATCGGCAGCTGCACCAACGGCCGCCTGGAGGACCTGCGGGTGGCGGCAGAGATCCTCAAAGGGCAGAAGGTCCATCCCGAAGTAAGGCTCATCGTCATCCCCGGCACCCAAAAAATCTACGCGGAGGCCCTGGCCGAAGGGCTCATCAGCATCTTTATCGAAGCCGGGGCGGCGGTATCCACGCCCACCTGCGGCCCCTGCCTGGGCGGGCACATGGGGATCCTGGCCCAAGGCGAACGGGCCCTGGCCACCACCAACCGCAACTTCGTAGGCCGCATGGGCCATCCGGAAAGCGAAGTCTATCTCGCCGGCCCGGCCGTAGCCGCCGCCAGCGCCGTTAAAGGGCGCATCGCCGCCCCCGAGGAGGTAGTAAAATGATCATTCAGGGTAAATGCCACACCTTCGGCAACGACATCGACACCGACGCCATCATTCCGGCCCGTTACCTGAATACCTCCGACCCCGAAGAACTCGCCCGCCACTGCATGGAGGACGCCGACCCTACCTTTGCCGGGCGGGTGCAAAAAGGGGAGATTATCGTGGCCGGGAAAAACTTCGGCTGCGGCAGTTCCCGGGAGCACGCGCCGGTGGCCATCAAAGCCGCCGGGGTGGCGGCGGTCATCGCCGCCTCCTTTGCCCGCATTTTCTACCGCAACGCCATCAACATCGGCCTGCCCATCTTTGAGTCCCCGGCCGCGGCGGCAGGGATAGCCGCCGGGGATGAAGTAAAGATTGACGCCGAGAAGGGCGAAATTGTGAACCTTACTAAAGGAGAAACCTACCAGGCGGCGCCCTTCCCGCCCTTTATGCAGGAACTCATTGCCGCCGGGGGGCTGATGCCCTACGTGGCCAGGAAGGTGAAGGCGCATGTATAAAATTGCCGTTTTGCCCGGTGACGGCATTGGTCCCGAGATTGTCCCGGAGGCGGTAAAGGTCCTGGAGGTTGTCGGCCGCCGCACGGGGATAGAGTTCCAGTTTACCGAGGCCCTGGTAGGGGGAGTGGCCATTGATGCCCGCGGCCAGGCTTTACCGCCGGAAACCCTGGACCTCTGCCGCCAGAGCGATGCCGTGCTCCTGGGGGCGGTGGGCGGTCCTAAATGGGATGCCCTGCCGCCAGAGGAACGCCCGGAAACGGCCGCCCTCCTGCCATTGCGCAAGGAGCTTGGCCTTTACGCCAACTTAAGGCCGGCCTACCTCTTTGAGCCCCTGGCGGAGGCTTCGCCCTTAAAACGGGAAATTGTTGCCGGCACTGACCTGATCATTGTCCGGGAGCTCACGGGCGGCCTCTACTTCGGCCCAAAAAAGCGAGAAAAGACGGACACAGGCGAGGTAGCCTACGACACTATGCTTTATTCCACGGCGGAAATAGAGCGCATCGCCCGCCTGGCCTTTGAGATAGCCCGTAGCCGCCGCTGCCACTTAACCAGCGTTGACAAGGCCAACGTCCTCACCAGCTCGCGGCTGTGGCGGGATACGGTGGAAAGCCTGAAAGGCGAGTTTCCCGAGGTTACCCTGGAGCACATGTATGTCGACAACTGCGCCATGCAGCTGGTCCGCCGGCCGGCCCAATTTGATGTAATTGTGACGGAAAATACCTTCGGCGATATTTTAAGCGACCAGGCTTCCGTCCTTACGGGTTCCATCGGCATGCTGCCCTCGGCCAGCATTGGCGGTCAAGTGGCCCTTTATGAGCCGGTCCACGGCTCCGCCCCGGACATTGCCGGGCAGCAAAAGGCCAATCCCCTGGCGACCATCCTCTCGGCAGCCATGATGCTCAAGTACTCTTTCAAGATGGACGGGGCAGCGGCAGCCGTGGAGGCAGCCGTCGGCCGGGTGCTGGCCCAGGGTTACCGTACCGCGGATATCTACGTTCCGGGGACCAGCCTGGTAGGTACGGCCGAAATGGGTGCCCTGGTACGGCGGGAGCTGCAAGAGGGATAGCCTATGCCGGAAAAGATCTATGTCTACGACACTACCCTCCGGGACGGCAGCCAGGGTGAGGGCATCAGCCTGTCGGTAGAAGACAAGTTAAAGATTGCCGCCCGCCTGGACCGGCTGGGCGTGGACTATATCGAAGGCGGCTGGCCCTGGGCTAACCCCAAAGATATGGAGTTTTTCCTCCGGGCCAGGGAGATTAACTGGCGGCAGGCTAAACTCGCGGCCTTTGGCCGCACCCGCAAGCCCGGCGGGAAAGCTGAGGAAGACGCCAACCTGCTGGCCATCAAGCGGGCCGGGGTGAAGGTGGCCACTATCTTCGGCAAGGCATGGGACCTCCATGTAACGGCGGCCCTGGAGACAACCCTGGAGGAAAACCTGGCCATGATTGCCGACAGTATCGCCTTCCTAGTGGAGGCGGGCCTGGAAGTAATCTTTGATGCCGAGCACTTTTTTGACGGCTTCAAGGCCAACCCCGATTATGCCCTGGCTACCTTAAAGGCCGCGGCGGCTGCCGGGGCCAGCTGGGTGGTCCTGTGCGATACCAACGGCGGCTGCCTGCCTGGTGATGTCGCCGCCGCCGTAGCCCGGGTACGCCAGGAGCTCCAGGTACCCCTGGGCATTCATACCCATAACGACGGCGACCTGGCCGTGGCCAACACCCTGGCCGCCGTAACCGCCGGCTGCCGCCAGGTGCAGGGGACCATCAACGGTTTCGGCGAGCGCTGCGGCAATGCCAATTTGTGCTCGGTATTACCCAACCTGGAACTGAAAATGGGCTACCAGTGCCTGCCCGCCGGACAATTGACCTTTCTCACGGAAGTCTCCCGCTATGTCAGCGAGATTGCCAATGTAGTACCGGCCGGCAACCAGCCCTTTGTCGGCTACAGCGCCTTTGCCCATAAGGGCGGCATCCATGTGAGCGCCGTCTTAAAGGCCTCCCACACCTACGAGCACATCCGCCCCCAGCTGGTGGGCAACGAGCGGCGCATACTAATGTCGG
Source organism: Moorella mulderi DSM 14980 (assembly GCF_001594015.1). GTDB lineage: Bacteria > Bacillota > DSM-521 > Neomoorellales > Neomoorellaceae > Neomoorella > Neomoorella mulderi. The sequence continues at coordinate 150,757 of NZ_LTBC01000001.1, read as the reverse complement.
ACCAGGCCGGGGCCAGCAACCTGCGCTGTAAGGTAGAAGAGATGGGCCTGGAGCTTTCCCCGGAAAAGGAACGGGCCGTCATGAACGGCATTAAGGAAATGGAACGCCAGGGCTACCAGTTCGAAGGGGCCGACGCTTCCCTGGAATTATTTTTACGGAAAACAACGGGGGAATACCGGCAGCCCTTTGAAGTAGAGTACGTCAAGACCCTGGTGGAAAAGCGGCCCGGGCAGGAAGCCATCGCCGAAGCCATTGTTAAACTCAAGGTGGGTGACCAGGTAGTCCATACGGCGGCCGAAGGCAATGGTCCCGTCAATGCCATGGACAACGCCCTGCGCAAGGCCCTGGAGGAAGTTTTCCCGGCCATCGGCCGCATGCGCCTGACGGACTACAAGGTGCGGGTCCTGGATGAAAAGGATGCCACCAGCGCCAAGGTCAGGGTCCTTATTGAGTCCCGGGACGGCAGCAGCTCGTGGAATACCGTCGGCGTCTCCACCAACATCATCGAGGCCAGCTGGGAAGCCCTGCTGGACAGCATGGAATACGCCCTCTTAAAGCAGTCCCGGGAGTTAAACAAAAAAGCGGCAGCCACTTAAAAAGCCAGGCTTTTTATTTTGCCTGGCTTTGCTTTGGCGCTTGTTTATCAGGGGGCAGGGGTTTAGCATACTGCCAGCGGGGCAGGGAAGTTCCAGGCAGCTGCAGGTCCTGCTCTTTTTTAATGTCGGGGTAAATATTGAACATGTTGTTGAGGTTCTCGATCAGCCCGCCGGTGAAGGTTAAACCCTTTTCCAGGGTATGGGGGTCACCGATGGCTTTGATGACAATGGGATAGAGGAGCTTCTGACCGTCGATGGTGATGTAAACCCGCGACCCCTCTTCTTTATCGGCAATGGCAGTGAAGGCGCCGATGCGGTGGTCGTTGATGGCGATGGCCTCGGCTCCTGAAGCCCAGAGTTCGTTAACGATGTCCACCAGATCCTCATAGAGAAGAGGGGCGTCGCCAGTAATGGTAACCGTAATCCCCGGGCCTTTGACAGGACTAAGGCCGGTGCTTACCTGCAGGCGGGCCAGCTCTTTTTCCAGAGCCGTTTCGGCGTCACTATCCTGGCCGGAACCGGTCTTAAGGGTGAAGAGCTGCTGCTGGAGCTGGGCAATCTCATCCTGGAGCTGGCTGCGCTTGCTGCTCAAATTTTTCCACATGGCCACCAGGTCTTCGGTTTTCTGGGCTTCCAGGGAGCTGGCCAGCAGCCGCTGGGTACGAAACTGGAGCGATAAAAGTAAACCCAGGATTAAGAAAACAATGGCCAGGGAAACAGGCCAGTATTTGCCTCGCATTTATTGCTGCCCCCCTGCTTTAACCAGCCGGACGTAGTCCTGGGAGAAACCGCCTTTATACGCGGGAAGGGTCAGGTTCTGGGATTTGGTTACCTTGACCGGGAAGTCGCGGCTTTTTAAGTAAGAAAAGTCAACAGCCTTTTGAATGGCTGCCTCCAGGCTATCGGGGTTGCCGATGGCCTGAACCTCGTAAGGCGGGGCCAGGCGGGTGGAATTCACCAGGATGACGGTGCCGACGCAACGGATGTCCGAGCTGGTGACAATCCGCTGGCCGTTGACGGCAATAGCTTCGGCGCCGGCAGCCTTTAATTCATTGACCAGGTAGAGGACATTCTTATCATGAATTATATAATCTTCCGGATTGTAGGTTGCCGGTGAACTGTTTTTAGCCGCCTGGGCGCCGGCGTTATTATCATCCAGGGTAACGGTTATCCCCGGTCCCGTCACGGGAGTTAGGCCGGCAGCCAGTTTCAGGGCTTCTATTTCCTGCTGCAGCTGGGCCAGCCGGCCCTTTCCTTGGGCGCGATCCTTCTGGAGGGCTTCAATCTGGCTGCGCAGGTCGGCGATGGTATTTTCCAGGGAGGCGTCTTCTTTTTCCAGGGAATGAATAATATCAATGAGTTCGGGATCCTTTCGTTCTATAGCCGCGGTGGCCTGGTGGGAACGCCACTGCCAGGCTACCAGGAGCCCGGAAAAAAGGCTGATGAGGAGCAGGGAAAGATAAATTTTACGCACCAGGGACTCCTCCTTTAGCGCTATTTTATATGAAGTCTTGCCCGGTGGCAACTAGTAAAAACGGGCAGCCATAAAAAGAAGGGATTTAGCCTCTACCTGTCGAATGAAGTGACTGGACCTTCATATACTAACTAAAGCCGGCGGGAAAATTTGGGGTGACTGGTTTGGCGGCCCTGTGGCGCTACTTGTTATCGTTAAACATAATTGACCTTCTGCGGATAATCCTTGATATCAGCATCGTCGCCTTTGTCATTTATAAATTCATCATGCTCATCAGGGGTACACGGGCCGTCCAGCTGATCAAGGGACTGGTGGTGCTGGTGGTAGCCTCGGTCATTGCCGAGCGCCTGCACCTGACCACCATCAACTGGCTTTTGAGCCAGTTGCGCCTGGTGATTGTCGTGGCCCTGCCGGTAGTCTTCCAGCCGGAACTGAGGCGGGCCCTGGAACAGCTGGGCCGGGGCAAGTTTTTTGCCCGTCCCTTGACGGTCCTGGGCGCCGAAGATATGGAAAAGCTTATTAATGAGCTGGTGCGGGCCGCCCAGGTGCTGGCTAAAAACCGTACCGGCGCCCTGATAGTTGTCGAGCGGGAGACGGGCCTCAATGACTATATCGAGACGGGCATTCGCGTCGACGGCGTCGTTTCCGCCGAGCTGTTAATCAATATCTTCGTACCCCTGACGCCCTTCCACGACGGGGCAGCCATTATCCGGGGGGACCGGGTGGTAGCCGCCGGCTGTTTTCTACCCCTTTCCGAAAGCCCCTATTTAAGCAAGCAGCTGGGGACCAGGCACCGGGCGGCTTTGGGCATCAGTGAAATATCCGACGCCGTGGTCCTGGTGGTCTCGGAAGAAACGGGCGCCATTTCCGTTGCCGAGGGGGGGAAGCTGACCCGCTTCCTGGATGAGAAAAACCTGAAGGAACTCCTCCAGAGTTTATTATTACCGCAGGTTAACCACAGTACTTTCTTCTGGCCCTGGAGGTCGTAAGAATGCGGGAGCATTTTCGCCACGATTGGATTTACCGCCTGCTGGCAGTCGCTTTGGCCATTATTCTCTGGATGTATGTAACCGGCGAGCAGAACCCCACCGGGGAAAAGGTGGTCCGGGTCCCCCTGGAAACAGAAAACTTGAGGGAGGGCCTGGTGGTTGCCGACCGCCCGGCGGAAGTCCAGGTGCGGGTGGAGGGGCGCAAGGCCGCGGTAAATACTTTGCTGTCCAGGGACGTCCATGCCTATGTCAGCCTGCGGGAGGCTAAAGTCGGTGATAATCTTTTACCCGTCCGGGTCGAGGTGCCGGAAGGGATAAATGTAATTCACGTGAACCCTTCCCAGGTGACGATAAAACTAGATAAAATTGAGCAGGTACAGCTGCCGGTCCAGGTGAACCTCCTGGGCACGCCGGCCAGCGGCTACCGGGCGCTGGAACCGGTCATCAAGCCTTCCCAGGTAGTTGTTTCCGGTTCTGCTGAAACCCTGAAAAGCATCGGCCGGGTCTATGTGGAGGCCAAAATCGACCAGGCCAGCGGCAACTTCCTGGCCCAGCTGCCGGTAAAGCTGGCTGACCGGGAGGGTCGTCCTTTGCAGGAATGGTTAACCGTCTCCCCGGAAGTGGTAGAAACATTTGTACCTGTAGTCCAGGACATGCCCAGCAAGTTCCTGGCGGTGCGTCCCCAGCTGGCAGGCGAGCCGGCCAAAGGCTATGCCGTCCAGCGGGTAATTCTCCAGCCGGAAGTGGTGGAGGTCTTTGCTTCCTACAACCATTTAGCGGCCCTGGATTATATCAATACGGCCCCAATTAATATTGCCGGGGCTACGAAGAATGTTACGGCGGAGACGAACCTGGAAATACCGGCTGGCGTACAGGTCAGCAGCTTCCCGCGGGTAAGGGTGGTAGTGGAGATAGGCAAGGCTAGCGACCCTGGCGGAGGGGCTGCCAATCCTAGCAGCACGCCGTGACAGTAGCGATTTTCCAGCAAGAACATATAATGCAGTAAACAGGTGAGAGCATGGCAAAGTTATTCGGTACTGACGGAGTCCGCGGGGTGGCCAACGCCGGCCTTACCCCGGAGTTAGCCTTTCGCCTGGGACGCGCCGGCGCTGCCGTCCTGGCGGGGCCGGAAGGCCGGGCCAGGGTGGTGGTGGGCCGGGACACGCGTATTTCCGGCGATATGCTGGAAGCCGCCCTGGTGGCCGGCATTTGTTCTGTCGGGGGTGACGTCCTGAAGGTAGGGGTGGTGCCTACCCCGGCGGTAGCCTGGTTGACCCGGGCCCTGGAAGCCGATGCCGGCGTAGTGATCTCGGCGTCCCACAACCCCGTGGCGGACAACGGTATTAAATTCTTCAGCGCCAGCGGGCACAAACTGCCTGACCCGGTGGAAGAAGAGATTGAACGGCTGGTCCTGGAAGCGGAAGATAACCTGCCCCGGCCGGTTGGCGTGGAGCTGGGGCGGGTGCAGGAGCTGGAGGAGGCTGCCGAGCGCTACATTGCCCATATCTGCAGTACCGCCGGGCGGGGCCTGGCCGGCCTGCGGGTGGTGCTGGACTGCGCCTATGGTGCCGCCTGCCGGGTCGCGCCGGCGGTTTTCCAGCGCCTGGGGGCGGAAATTTACCTCTTGCATAATACCCCCGATGGGACTAATATAAACGTCGGGTGCGGTTCCACCCACCCGGAGGTTCTCCAGGCTGAGGTTGTCGCCCGGGGGGCCGTTGTGGGCCTGGCCTTTGACGGTGACGCCGACCGGGTGATTGCCGTGGATGAAAAGGGGCAGGTGGTCGATGGCGATGCCATCATGACCATCCTGGCCCTGTACCGCCAGGAGCAGGGAGGCCTGCCCGGCGGCCAGGTAGTGGTGACGGTCATGAGCAACTTCGGCCTCCACCAGGCCCTCACGGCAGCGGGCCTGCGGGTGCACCAGACCCGGGTCGGCGACCGCTATGTCCTGGAGGAGATGCTGCGGACGGGTGCCGTCCTGGGCGGCGAGCAGTCGGGCCACATTATCCTGTTGGAGCACAATACCACCGGCGACGGCCTGCTTACCGGGGTGCAACTGTTGCAGGTTATGGCCGCCACCGGCCGGCCCCTGTCGCAGCTGGCGGCAGCCATGCCGCACTTGCCCCAGCTGCTGGTCAACGTAACGGTGACGGATAAAGAGGCCGCCATGGCCAGCCCGGCCCTCCTGGCAGCCGTGGCGGCGGCCCGGGAGCAGCTGGCGGGCCGGGGGCGGGTCCTGGTCAGGCCTTCGGGAACAGAACCCATTATCCGTCTCATGTTAGAAGGCCCGGACAGGGAAGAGCTGGAGGCCATTATGGCCTGCCTGCAGCGGGCTGCCGCCGGGTTGTGAGCCCTGCCGGCAAAGGAGCGCAGGAACTGCCGGATGCCGCCGCTGTTACCCGGCAGCACCAGGGCACGAAAGGACCAGGCGGTTTTAAACCGGCTTATCACCGCCGTTACTACCTGGTGGCGCCGGGGCATAAGGAAATCCGTTCCGGGGAAAGGGGGTGATTTTTACCCGGGCCGCAGGAGGTCCGGGTTATACAGCAGGTTAAAGGGGAGAGATAAAGGAATCAGGACAAAGGCAAGCGCCGGGACCAGCCGGCCCGCCGTTTATGCCCGGGTGAGCCAGGAGGGCCATCCAGGCAGGCGGGTGCCGGAGGGTTGACGAGGCGGGGGTTGATCGAGGCATCGGCGGGTGCCCCCCGGTCTGGTTACGACCGTCAAAGGCGCTACAAAACCCGGGAGTAATCCCGGGGACAAAGGGCGCCGGGTAACCCTTTATCTCTCCCTGGTTAAAAAAATACAGGGAGAGTGAGCTCTATATGTGCGGTATCGTTGGTTATCTGGGCCCGCGCCCGGCGGTCCCTATATTGGTTCAGGGACTGGAAAGGCTGGAATACCGGGGTTATGATTCTGCCGGTATAGCGGTATTGAACGGCGGGGGGTTGGTAGTAGAAAAGAGCGCGGGTAAGCTCCATGTCCTGAAGAGCCGTCTCAATGGCAATCTTAACGGGGCCCGGGTAGGCATCGGCCACACCCGCTGGGCCACCCACGGCCGGCCGTCCGACGTCAACGCCCATCCCCATCTGGACTGCACGGGCAAGTTTGCCGTCGTCCACAACGGCATCATTGAAAACTACCAGGAACTGCGTGAGCAGCTTGTGGCCGCCGGTCACCGCTTTATTTCCGAGACGGATACGGAAGTCCTGGCCCACCTGGTGGAACAATTTTATGAAGGTGACCTGCTCCAGGCAGTCCTCAAGATGCTGCCTAACTTACGCGGCTCCTATGCCCTGGCCGTGGCCAGCGCCTACCACCCCCAGGAGCTGGTGGGGGTACGCCAGGACAGCCCCCTCATTATCGGCCTATCCAACGGCGAGACCTACCTGGCTTCGGATATACCGGCCCTGTTGCCCTACACCCGTGATACTTACATCCTGGAAAACGGCGAGGTTGCCTGGATCAGGCCCGAAGGAGTAAATGTCTATGATGCCCAGGGTACCAAGCGGGCCAAGGAAGTTTTCCATGTGGCCTGGGACCTCCAGGCGGCGGAAAAGGGCGGCTATGCCCACTTCATGCTGAAAGAGATCCACGAGCAGCCGCGGGCTTTAAGGGATACCCTGGCGGGCCGCCTGCAGGGTGACGGCCGGGTGCGCCTGGAAGGCGCTAACTTCACGCCGGAAGAAGCGGCGGCCCTGGAGAAAGTCGCCATCATTGCCTGCGGTACGGCCCATTACGCCGGCATGGTCGGCAAGTATATCTTCGAGAAATTGCTGCGCCTGCCGGTGGAAGACGACGTCGCTTCGGAATTTCGTTACCGGGAGCCGGTTCTCAACGAACGCACCCTGGGCCTGGTCATCAGCCAGTCCGGGGAAACGGCCGACACCCTGGCCAGCCTGCGGGAGGCTAAGAAAGCCGGGGCACCGGTGCTGGCCATTACCAATGTGGTCGGCAGTTCGGTAGCCCGGGAGGCAGATCACATTATCTACACCTGGGCAGGGCCGGAAATTGCCGTAGCCTCCACCAAGGCTTATTTAACCCAGGTGGGGGCCCTCTATCTCCTGGCCCTGTACCTGGGAGAAAGGCGCGGCGAGGCTCCCTGGGCACCCGGGCTGGCCCGGGGCCTCAAGGAATTGCCGGGCCGCGTGGAGGAAGTATTAAAGCTGGAGCCCCGGATACGCGAGCTGGCCGGCCGCATGGCTGCCCACGAACACGCCTTTTTCATCGGCCGCGGCCTGGATTACCCCGTCTCCCTAGAAGGGGCCTTGAAGCTGAAGGAGATCTCCTACCTCCATGCCGAGGCTTACGCGGCCGGGGAATTAAAGCACGGCACCCTAGCCTTGATCGAAGAAGGCACGCCAGTGGTGGCCCTGGCCACCCAGGCGGAACTCCTGGAGAAGATGCTCAGCAATATCAAGGAAGTCAAGGCCCGGGGCGCCTGGGTGCTGGCCCTGACCCAGGAAGGCAACACAGCGGTAGCCGCCGAGGCCGACGCCGTCCTCTACCTGCCGCCTGTACCGTCCCTGCTGGCGCCGGTGGTGACGGTAGTGCCCCTGCAGCTGCTAGCCTACTACACCGCCGTCGCCCGCGGCTGCGACGTCGACAAGCCGCGCAACCTGGCCAAGAGCGTGACGGTGGAGTAGTAAGATAAATAATTCTGCTAGCTAGATGTGTTGACCTTGGTTCTTCTTGCCAAGAAAAAGGGCTCTCTTTCCAGATTGGGAAGAGGGCCTTTTCCTTTGAATTCATGTTGCCAACATAGTATAATTATGATTAGACTAATGATGCGAGGTACTAAAATGGTTTTTGTAAACCGCCAAACAGAATTAAACTGGCTGGAGGAAGTTTATAAAAGCGGTCGTGCCCAGCTGCTGGTGTTATACGGCCGCCGGCGGGTTGGGAAAACGGAACTGCTTAGGTTTTTTTGCCGGGAGAAAAAACACGTCTTTTTTGTGGCCGACCTGGCGCCTGACCGGGAGCAGCTGGCCGCTTTTTCGCAACGACTGTGGGAGCGGGCTTACGGACAGGCAGAAACGGGTTTTTCCTTTCCTTCTTGGGAGGCTGCCTTCCGTTTTATGGGTGGGCTGGCCCGGCAGGAGCAGCTTATTGTGGTCCTGGATGAATTTCCCTATCTTATGGAAACCAATCCTAGTATTCCTTCCATTTTGCAGAAAGTTTGGGACGAAGAATTGAGGAATACCAGGATATTATGTATTTTGTGTGGTTCTTATGTAGGCGTGATGGAAAGGGAGGTTCTGGGGTATAAAAGTGCCCTTTATGGCAGGCGTACGGGGCAATATTTGATTGAGCCCCTGCATTTTCACGATATTGCTGGCTTTTTCCCGGGAAGGGGTTCCGTATGGCTTGTGGAAGCCTACGCCGTGCTCGGTGGAGTACCGGCATACCTGCTGGAGTTTATGGATGAAAACGATCTTTTTACTGGTATTGCCCGCCGGGTGTTACGCCGGGGTACTTTCCTTTATGAAGAACCTCGTTTTCTTCTTATGCAGGAACTGCGGGAACCGGCCAATTATTTTGCTGTACTGAGGGCTATTGCCCATGGTAAAACCCGCTTGAATGAAATCACCCAGGCGGCGGGCCTGCACGACCGCAGCGCCACTTCTCGTTACCTGGACATATTAAGAGACATGGGTTTAATCCAGCGTCTGGTGCCGGTGACGGAAAAGCAGCCGCAAAAAAGCCGCCGGGGTATTTACCGGTTACGGGATCAATTTCTACGTTTCTGGTTTCGCTTCGTTTATCCCAACCGCAGCGAGCTGGAGGAGGGAGAAGCAGAACGGGTGCTGGAAACCAGGATCAAGCCCCATTTTCCGGATTTTGTTGGTCCGGTTTTTGAAGAGGTTTGCCGGCAGCATTTACGATTTTTGGGGCAGGGTGGTAAACTACCCTTTTATCCTTATCGCCTTGGTTCCTGGTGGGACGGGCAGAACGAATTGGATCTGCTGGCCATAAATGAGGACGAATCGGCCATTTTAGTGGGTGAGTGTAAATGGTGGGGGAAACCGGTAGGGGCAAATGTACTCTCCGAACTCCAGCAAAAGGTCAAAGCCGTAGTACCACATTTTCAGCGGCCGCCGCAAGTATATTACGCCCTCTTTGCCCGGAACGGCTTCAGCGAGGAACTGCATCAGATGGCGGCAGAACGACATGACCTGCTGCTTATTGAAGCCTGTCAATTCCATGGTAATGGTAATCTGTGAGCCTTTAGGTGCTTTGATTACGTTTTCTAAAAATCTTTCCGCTGAGGTGAGGGAATGATGGTTTTTGCAATTGCACCGGAAAAGCTAAAATTGATAGCCGCACAGAAAGAAGATGAAAACTGGGAATTCCGTTCGTTCTTAAAAACTCGTATTGCGGATAAAAAAGTGGATAACCTGGTACACAGGTTATATAAAGATATTTCTTCGCAGATTGACTGCAAACAGTGCGCCAACTGTTGCCGGGAATGCACTCCCGTTCTGCACGATAAAGATATCACAAGGTTAACTCAAGGGATGGGTATTCCGGGTTCCGTAGTTAAAGAGAAGTACTTAAAAAAAGTTGAAAACAATTATGTTTTTAACCAGCAACCCTGCCCGTTTCTAAAGGACAATCTATGTACGCAATATTTATACCGTCCCGATGATTGCCGGAGTTATCCTCACTTGCACAAAAAAGGCTTTGTTTTCCGGTTAATTGGAGTAATTGATAATTATGCCGTCTGCCCCATTGTGTTTCATGTTTACGAGGAACTAAAAAAAGAGTTGGGCTGGAAAAAGAATAGCTAAGTCAGAAACGGCCTTTAAGAGCTTCGACGGCCTGGGCGTATATTTCATCTTTGAGAGCTTTTTCCCGGTGACCCCGGGCCAGGGCCGCCCTTGCTTCGGCATAGGCAATTTTACTGGTAGCTACAAGGAGAGAGTTGGTGACAAGTTTTTTTACCTCCAGGGAGCCTTCCTCATAACGTTATTGACTACTAAATGATATTCACCTGGTGCTTCCAGATACCGGGCCGGGCATGATGGTGTCCCGGCTTTTGTTTTCGGTCAGGCACATTTGCAAACCGGTAGGGATTGTGGTACATATTTAGGGAGGCGATAAACAGGCATAAGGAGTAAGACAATGAAATTAAAGGTGATCCCCGAGGATTTCGTGGTCCGGGAACTGGCCCGCCTGCCTGTCCGGGAAAAGGGTCTTTACCGGCTGTACCTTTTGGAAAAGAAGGGCTGGAATACCATTGATCTTTTAATGCGGCTGGCAAAGGCCCATAACCTTCCCTACCGCCTTTTTGCTTACGGGGGATTAAAGGACAGGCACGCCCATACCTTTCAGTACGTCACGGTGAAGCATGCTGCTGATTTAACCACTAAAGAAGAAAACTTTTCCTTGCGGAGCATTGGCTATATGGACCGGCCCATGGGGCCCGATCTCCTGGAGGGGAACGAGTTTGCCATCACCCTCCGCGCCCTCGGCACGGTAGAAGTATCCCGCATCACCCGCCGGGTTGATGAAGTACGGGGTTTCGGCTACCCCAATTACTATGACGACCAGCGTTTCGGCAGCATGGACCGCCAGATGGGCCTCATGGCCGAAAGGCTGCTGAAAAGGCACTATAACGGCAGCCTGCAGATCTACCTTACCGGTATTTACCCGGAAGAAAAAAAAGAGGCCCGGGAACGCAAGCTCTTTTTCCGCGAGCACTGGGGTGATTGGGCGACCTGCCTGGCGCGTGCTAAAACCACTATGGAGAGTAGAATATTTTCCTTGCTTGCCGGGAAACCGAAGGCTTACATAGAGGCTTTGCAGATGATCCCCGGAGAAGAGCTTTCGCTTCTTTTTTCGGCCTACCAGAGTTTTCTCTTTAATGAGCTTTTAAGAAGGATTTTGCAGGATCTGGGGCTTGATCTTGTGGCCGTACCCGGAGTAGCCGGGCCCTACCTTTTTTACCGGCGCCTGGAAAGAAAAGAGCTTGCCTATTTGAAGTCTCTTTTCTTGCCGCTGGCTGCCAGCCGCATGGAGTTTCCCGATGCCAGCACCGAGCAGCTCTTTGCGGCCATCATGGAGGAAAGAGGTATCAAGCGCAGCAGTTTCAACCTGCGTAAGGTCCGGCAGGCCTTTTTTAAGTCGACGCCCAGGGAAGCCGTAGTTTTTCCCGGCGATTTTCGTTTGCAGCCCGCGGAGCCTGATGACCTTTACCCCGGCAGGCAGAAAATGCGCCTCTTTTTCAAGCTGCCGCGGGGGAGCTACGGGACAATGCTTATCAAGAGGCTGACCATGCCATGATGATTGGCATGGCCGGCGTAAGGAAACAGCGGTGAGGTAAGAAAAATGGCGGCAAAAGAGCGGCAGCGCCTGGATAAACTGCTGGCCCACATGGGGTTGGGCACGCGCAAAGAGATTAAGAAGCTGATAAAAGAAAAAAGAGTGCAGGTCAACGGCAGGCCGGCCGGGGACCCGGGACTACATGTTTTGCCCGGCCGGGATTATATTGAGGTGAACGGCGAACCCTTAGAGTATAGACAGTATGTCTATTTAATGCTAAATAAGCCGCAGGGTGTCCTGTCCGCCACCGAGGATAGATTTGCGAAAGTAGTAGTTGACCTGCTCCCTCCCCAGTATCGCGCTTTTCATCCATTTCCTGTAGGGCGTTTAGACAAAGACGCCGGGGGACTGCTTTTACTTACCAATGACGGCAAGCTGGCCCATCAGCTCCTGTCACCCAAAAAACATGTGCCCAAAACGTATTATGCCGTGGTATGTGGAATGGTTACAGAAATAGATGTGGAAGCGTTTCGCCAGGGGGTAATCTTAGATGACGGTTACCGTACCATGCCGGCCGAGTTAAAGATTCTTCGCCAGGGATTGGAGTCGGAGGTTGAACTCACCATTTATGAAGGAAAATATCACCAGGTAAAGCGTATGTTTGCCGCTGTAGGCAAGAAAGTAACCTATCTCAAGCGGATTGCCATGGGGCCTTTGGTGCTGGACGAACAATTAAAACCCGGGGAGTACCGGGAATTGACGGCGGAAGAAATCGGCAAGTTGCAGGGAATAAACCCGCCAACGTTGCCTCCCGACCTGTTTTCAGCTAAAATATAAACGTTAGGAAACTTTTCCTTTGCAGGAAGGAGTTGAACCTTTATGAGCAGCGATATTACCCGCGCTCTGGGTAAAATTGCCTGCCCTTGCGGACTGGTAGGCGTTAAACAAGGGGAAAATCACGACCTGACCACCGTGGCCTGGTTTACCCAGGAATCCTCCAACCCGCCCCAAGTAATGGTGGCCCTGCACCCCGATCGCTATGTGTTGGAACTGTTGGATGCTGCCGGGGAGTTTGTTCTTTCCATCCTGGCCGAGGACCAGGAGAATATTGCCGTCTTCTGCGGCACCCATTCGGGGCGGAACGTGGATAAAATTAAGGAACTTGGTCTGGCTACCGAACCGGCGGCGGTGGTTGCCACTCCCAGGGTAAAAGACGCCCTGGCCAACCTGGAGTGTAAGGTCTCTGGTCGCTATCAAAGCGGCGATCATGTGATTGTTGTCGGCCAGGTCGCGGCGGCCAATGTCAGCGGCGATAAAAAACCCCTTCTCTACTATGAACACAACATCGCCCGCTGGAGCCGGTAAAGAGTTTGGACCCGGTAAGGAGTGAGAAAATGGCGCAGTGCAACCTGCAGGCCAACAAGGAGAGGTGTACCTGTACCTATGAGCCCTGCAGCCGCAAGGGTAAATGCTGTGAGTGTATAACCTATCACCGGAAATATGGGGAGCTGCCGGGCTGCCTTTTTCCACCGGAAATAGAAAGAACTTACGATCGGAGTATTGCACGCTTTATAGCCTGCAATAGTCGCGCTTAACATCAAAAGTGAGAGGCTAACGTGGTGGGAAGGCAGAGTGAAAAGATGGGGGGTTGGCCCCGTCTTTTTACTTTTGTTTTTTTTGCAAGCCGGTAAAATTCGTACCCTGAAAAATTCCGCCGCCACGGCTGCCCTAGCAGGTTTCTAGAATTTCCCGCTTCCAGGGAGTAATACCCCTTGATTTATTGCTACGGCGTGATTATTATAAGTGATAACTTAACAATAGAGAAGGGAATATCGTTGGAAGGGCTCAAGCTGTTGCTGGTGTTCGGGTTAATGATGGTGCTCCTGGGGCGGCAGGCGCCCCTGGGACCGGTGATGCTTGGCAGTTCGCTCCTCCTGGCTGCCCTTTACCACACGGGTCCCGTCGCTTTCCTGGGCATGGCCTGGCAGGCCACCAAAAGCCCGGTCACCCTGGAAATGGAGGTTATCCTGGCCCTCATCATGCTCTTTGAGCACCTCCTGGGACAGCAGGGTTACCTGGAGAAAATGCTGCTAGGGCTGCGGGGCCTTATTCGTAACCAGCGGCTAGTGATGGCCATGTTGCCGGCCTTTATCGGCCTGATGCCTTCGGTAGGGGGTGCGCTGTTTTCTGCTCCCCTGGTAGGGCAGGCGGCGGCGCGTACCTCCATGGCTGCCGAAGAAAAGAGCTTTATCAACTACTACTACCGTCACATCTGGGAGTACTTCCTGCCCCTTTACCCGGGGGTCTTGCTGGCCTCACGCCTCAGCGGGCTCCCCTTACCTCGCCTGATTGCTGCCCTGGCTCCCTATGGCCTGCTGGTCATCTTACTGGGTATACCAGCCCTGCGGCGAGTAAAAATCGAGCCGGAGGGAGAAGAAAGGGAAGGCTTGCCGGCCAGTCACCACGCCCTGGCCGGGGAACTCTTCCTCAGCATCCTGCCGGTACTGGTGGTAGTGGCCCTGGTACTGGTTTTCCAGGTGGAGGTCGGCCTGGCGGTCGGCCTGGTGCTTCTTGTCTTGCTGGTGCGGCACCGCTATACACCGTTAAAATTCTGGCACCTGTGCCGGGAGGCAATAGCCGTAAAGACCCTCCTGCTGGTGTGGGGGGTAATGCTCTTCAAGCAGGTACTGGTAGATACCCGGGCGGTGGATGGCCTGCCTTCTTTACTGGCAATGCTGCCTGTGCCCGAATTTGTGATTTTCGGCCTCATTAGTTTCCTGGTGGGCATGCTGACCGGCCTGACGGTGGCCTACGTCGGGATTGCTTTTCCCATTGTCATGACTGCCGTGGGTGGGCAGATAAGCTTGCCCCTGGCGGTATTCATTTTTATAGCCGGCTTTACCGGGAACATGTTAACCCCCATGCATCTCTGCCTGGCCCTCACCGTGGACTTCTTCAAGGCCGACCTGCGCAAGGTGCTCAGGATGATGGTTGGCCCGGAAGCGGCACTCCTGGCGGTAGCTATGGCCGCGTATCTGGTATGGTGACCCCTTCAGGAACAGGGCAGGGGCCATAAGGCCTCTTTTTTTCGGTAAATTGCCGGAAGCCTGTTTACCACCCGGCTAGACCCTGGTCCTTGACAATCCAGATTTTAAAGCATAAACTAATATATGCAGAAATTCGCATATAAGGAGGATATTCATTGGCTGAGAGACTCTACAGCCTGAAGGCGGAATTTTTTAAAGCCCTGGCCCACCCGACCAGGGTGAGGATCCTGGAACAACTGCGCCAGGGGGAGAAGTGTGTCTGCGAGTTTATAGAAGACCTGGAGCTGGAGCAACCGAATATCTCCCAGCACCTGGCCGTTCTGCGGAAGGAGGATATTGTCGTCTCCCGCAAAGAAGGGTTAAAGGTTCTCTACCGGGTCAAGCACCCGGAAATCTTCCAGGTTCTAGATCTGGTGGGCGGGATTTTAACCCAGGAGATAGCCACAACCATGGCGGAACTGCAGGGGCTACAGGGTAAAGTTGAAAGTAAGGGAAGTTAGACCGGGATGCAACCCCTGGCGCGGGTAACTACCGCAAAAGATATGTATCGTGGGAAGCTATAAGCTTCCTTTTCTATTTTCTCCAAGAATTATAAAACGTAGTGCGATAATTGAACTTCCTGAGCTTGACATTGAAGGAGTAGATAAATATACTACAATTAAACAATTGATTAATCGTTTGGAGTGGTTATCCTTGCCTAATAATGACCTCTGTGACACCTTCTGTCCTTCCGGCCACCTTGAACACCTGAAGGACAGGGTGCTGGATGTAGCCGGTTTATCGGAAATTTTTAAGGTCCTCGGAGACGAAACCCGGACCAAAATCCTCTATCTGCTGGCCCACCAGGAACTTTGCGTGTGTGATCTGGCCGCGCTCCTGGACACGAGTTTGCCTGCCGTCTCCCACCACCTGCGCCTGCTGAAAGCTTTGCGCCTGGTCAAGTACCGCCGGGACGGCAAGATGGTCTATTATTCGCTGGATGATGAGCACATCTTAAACCTGATCCGTGAGGCTCAGGCCCACTTTGCTGAGGGGAGATAGGAGGCCAAGGTATGCGTTACACCCTGGAGGGACTGGACTGCGCCAGTTGCGCTGCCAGGATTGAGCGGGAACTGCGTAAAGTAAAAGGTCTAGAAAAGGTTACCGTTAACTTCGCCAACCAGAGCTTAGACCTGCCCCCGGAACTGCTACCGGCGGCCCGGGAGGTCATCGCCCGGGTCGAACCCGGCGTGAATATTGTAGATACTACCAGCCAGAGGCCGGAGTCCCAATTATATATCATCTTAGTTGCAGGCCTTCTCCTGGCAATAGGGTTTATTTTTAACCAGCAGCTTCATCGTACTCCTTACGCGTGGGCCGAGTATACGATTCTTTTGTCCTCCTACTTCCTGGTAGGCTGGCGGGTGCTCACGACAGCCGTGCGCAATCTGACCCGGGGCCAGTTTTTTGACGAAAACTTCCTGATGACCATTGCCACTATTGGCGCCATTGCCATTCACCAGCTACCCGAGGCGGCAGCGGTGATGCTCTTTTATGCTGTAGGCGAGTATTTCCAGGAGCGGGCTGTCAATCGCTCCCGCCGTTCCATTGCTGCCCTGCTGGATATCCGGCCGGAGTACGCCAACTTGAAGCTAAACGGGGAAACAAAACAGGTACGGCCGGAGGAGGTAGAGGTGGGTCAAACTATTGTTGTCAAGCCGGGCGAGAGAGTACCCCTGGACGGCGAGGTGGTGGAGGGCGTTTCCTTTGTCGACACCTCGGCCCTGACGGGGGAAGCCGTGCCCCGCAAAGTGGAAAAGGGTGAAAAAATCCTGGCCGGGATGATTAACGGCCAGGGCCTCCTGACCGTCAAAGTGACGAGGCCCTTCGGCGAATCCTCTGTGGCTCGTATCCTGGAGCTGGTAGAAAACGCCGCGGCCCGTAAAGCCCCGACGGAGCAGTTTATCACTGCCTTTTCCCGTTACTACACCCCGGCAGTGGTCTTGGGAGCCCTGGCCCTGGCTATCATCCCGCCCCTGGTCCTGCCCAGGGCTACCTTCTCGACATGGGTCTACCGGGCTCTGGTTTTACTCGTCATCTCCTGCCCCTGCGCCCTGGTAGTTTCTATCCCCCTGGGATACTTCGGTGGTATCGGCGCGGCTTCGCGCCAGGGCATCCTGGTCAAGGGCGCCAACTTCCTGGACGCCCTGACCGGGCTGCATACCGTGGTTTTTGATAAAACCGGTACCCTGACGAAAGGAGTTTTCCGGGTTACGCAGGTGGTTCCATCCAACGGTTTTCAGGAAAATGAACTCCTGGCAGCTGCTGCTGCCGCCGAGGTCTACTCCAGCCATCCCATCGCCCAGTCCATCCGGGCGGCCTACGGGCAGGAGATTGACTCCGAGAGGGTCAGCGAGTACCAGGAAATTCCCGGCCACGGCATCAGCGCCGTGGTCGACGGGAAAAGGGTCCTGGCCGGCAACGACCGCCTGCTGCACCGGGAAGGAATCGCTCACGAGGTTTGCAATGTGGCAGGCACCGGTGTCCACGTGGCCATTGACGGTACCTTTGCCGGCTACATCGTCATTGCCGACGAGGTGAAGCCTGATGCCAGGGAGGCTATTACCAGGCTTAAGGAGCTGGGTATAAAGAAAATAGTGATGCTTACCGGGGACGAGGAGGCGGTGGCCCGCCGGGTGGCTGAGGAAGTGGGCGTCGACGCTTACTTTGCCGAGCTCCTGCCGGAAGGCAAGGTGGCGAAGGTGGAGGAATTGCAGGCTGCTCTGCCTGACCGCCGCCGGAAACTCGCCTTCGTGGGTGACGGCATCAACGACGCCCCGGTCATCACCAGGGCCGACGTGGGGGTGGCCATGGGCGGCCTGGGGAGCGATGCCGCCATCGAGGCCGCCGATGTGGTTCTCATGGAGGATGCTCCTTTCAAACTGGCCACGGCTGTGGAAATTAGCCGGCATACGGCCCGGATCGTGAAACAAAATGTGGCCCTGGCCTTAGGCGTAAAGGCCTTTTTCCTTGGCCTGGGGACTTTTGGTGTAGCCACCATCTGGGAGGCTGTTTTCGCTGACGTAGGTGTCACCCTGCTGGCCGTTTTTAATGCTACCAGGACCTTAAGATATGGAAGCAGGGGTTGTGGCTATGGCAGTTGCAGCGGGCGTAACTATGGTGAAAATAATTAACGGCGGGCAAAAAAGTCCCGAACCAGACCAGTTCGGGACCATGATTATTAAAAATTCATGCCGCAAGCTGCTTTATCCTGGCCTCAATGAGCTCGGGAGTCAACCCCGGGAGGGCCAGGACTTCAGTAACCCTGCCGCCATGTATTAAAACCAGGCAGGGGTCGCCCGTAAGACCCAGGCGCAGGGCCATACTCTTGCCTTTATAGACATCGATCTTGCTCAACTTGATTTCCGGATGTTTTTGCAGGATAGCTTCAACTACAGTCATCATCTCGCGGCAGCGGGCATCGGTAGGATCGTAGCAGAATACCAGCTGCGGCCCTTTGACTTCCCGGAATTCCCGGGCAAAATACTCGCTTTCCGCAATGTAGCGTTCCGCCATAAAACCGGCAATGGCCCCGTCACCCACGGCCGTGGCCACCTGCCGCAAGACTTTATCCCGCACATCCCCGGCGGCAAAGACGCCCGGGATATTGGTCTCCATTTGCTCATTGGTAATGATGTAACCGCGCTCATTCATATTGATTATACCGCGGAAGAGATCGGTGTTGGGCAGGTAGCCGATAAAGAGGAAGCAGCCGTCGACTTTTACGGGAATCCTCTCCCCAGTCTTGACGTTCTTTAGAATTACTGTGTCCAGGCGCTCGCTCCCGGCAAACTCTTCGACTACAGTGTTCCAGATAAAATGCAGTTTTTCATTCTGCCGCGCCTGCTCCTGGGCCACCTTGTTGGCGTCCATAATGCCTACATCGTGGATAACAGAGATATACACCTTGCTGGCAAATTTAGTCAAGAAGATGGCTTCTTCAATGGCGGCATCGCCGCTGCCGATCACCATTACCTCCTTGCCGGTGTAATAAGCCGCGTCACAGGTGGCACAGAAGGAAATGCCTTTGTCGTAGAGGAACTTCTCCTCACCCTTGGCTCCGGTCAGGCGCGGCTTGCCGCCGGTAGCGATAATCACCGCTTTGGCATGGTAATCGGTGCGAAAGGTCTTGACGACCTTGGTTTCCCCCTCCAGTTCTACCCCCTGGACCTCGGCCAGCTTGACCTTGACGTTGAATTTCTTGGCCTGGCGTTCAAAAAGTTGCATCAGGCCCAAGCCCGTGTTCCCCTCGGGAAAACCGGGGTAATTCTCAATCTCATTGGTATAGGTAGCCAGGCCGCCCGGCAGGGACTTTTCGATCATAATGGTTTTCAGGCGGGCGCGTCCGGCATAAATAGCGGCCGTCATCCCCGCAGCGCCGCCGCCGATAACCACCACATCGTAGTTTTCAACCTTCTTTTCCCGCATCTTCTCATGCACCCCTTTCTCTTAAGAGCGGGGCAGTGGAGCTAACCCCTGTGCCCCGCTTGTTTAATTAAGCCCACCAGTCCAGGTTAAATCATCCGGGTTAAATCAGATACTTGGTTAAAATTTTCGATCCAAAGAAAGCACCCGCCAGCAGGAAAATACCAAACACCCAACCATGAAGCGACATCGTAGCCGTGCCGCTAAATAATGCACCGATGTTTCAGCCATAGGCTATCCTGGCGCCGTAGCCCATCAACAAGCCCCCGGCTACAGCACCGACAACCTGCTTGTAATTCTTAATCTTTTTAATGCGAAACTGGGAAGCCAGCAGTGTCGCCAGGAGGGCTCCCAGGATGATGCCCACATCAAGGATGGAACCCCCGTCATTCAGGAAACCACCGGCCAGCATTTTGGCGTTGGCCTCTGACTGGTAGAAGGCCCACTTCTCCGGGTGCAGGCCTAGAGCCTGGCCGATCCAGGCACCCCAGTTGGCAAAGGCGGTGGTGATACCCCACGGCGCACCAAAGGTGGCAAAGTGGGCAATATTGAGGACGCCTAGAAAAATACCCCCCAGCCAGTAAGGAAACGGGTCTTTTAGCAGGGCGTTTTTGAGTTTCAGCACCTCTTCCTGATACCTGCTCATCGTTATCCTCCCTTCCTGCCCGTAATATTTTGGATGATTACTTGGTTTTCTCGATAATAATGTCCCAGCGACCTTCTTCAACCTCTTCCAGCTCTACGTTGTAACCCTGCTTCCGCGCCCATTCCGGGACGTTTTTCATGGCGCAGCTATGGTCAACCTGGACAATCAAGATATCGCCTGCTTTCAGCTCCTGCATCTTTTTCTCCGTGCGGATTAATGGTACCGGGCAGGCTTCGCCCAGGGCATCAAGGGTATATTCGGCCATGCTTAATCAACCTCCATTTATTTAGAAATAATTATTCCACTTTCCGGTATTCCCACCAGGTGGCCATCCAGTATAGGGCGCCCAGGAGGCCGAATTGGACCAGAAGGGCCAGCGGCCAGCCCAGGACGTTGGGCAAAAATATTGACGGCGAGGATTTCATGGAGAAACCCTGCCACCAGCCGAAGTGATAGGCGCCCAGGGCCGAACCGGTGACGAAGAAGACCAGGGTGACCATGAGCATGATGAAACCCTCGCCTACGCGCATCAAGGTACCGGAGGCACAGCCGCCGGCGATAACCATACCGATGCCGAATAAAATAGCGCCAATAACGGTATGGATACCTACGGGGCTAATAAAACCCGGAATAGGTTTGCCGGCCATATAAGCGGAGAACTGGATGGCGGCAAAGCCAACAGTGGCTACTGCTATGGCTATAATCACGGCCCGGGTTAAAGAGGTGCTGCCTGTTAGTACAGGGTCACGCATAGATGCGGTAAAGCAGAAACGGGAGCGCTGCAAAACGAAGCCAAAAGCAAGGCCGAAGACCCACTTGGCAGCGAGGGCGATTTTTAAGCTCCCCAGGAAGACGCCAAAGGCAATTACCAGGGCCAGGACCAGGAGGGCATAACCTATCTGGTTCTTTTTCTTTGCTTTAGAGCGTGAGCTAACCCGGGAGCGCAAAGAAGCCTCACTTTGTGCCATGTTCCCACCTCCATTAAGTTTTATTATCGTGAAGGCCTTCACTATCACCAGTTTAAAATAACAACCGCCCCTTGTAAACTTAGCTTCACTTATGCTACTATAAGTATAACTTATAGCAAAGGGATTAAAGAACCTGCCAGCAGGGGAGGATAAAATGAACCTGAACAACTTGCGCGTTTTCGCTACTGTTGCCGAAACAGGGAACCTTTCGGAAACGGCCCAGCGTCTCTTCCTGACCCAGCCGGCGGTTACTCAACAGATCAAACACCTGGAGCATGTTTTTGCCATCCAGCTCCTGGAACGCACCAACCGGGGGGTTACCCTCACCGATGCCGGTGAAGTTTTAAAAGACTACGCCCGCAAAATAGTATCCCTTTACGACGAGCTGGAAAGCGCCATGGAGGGTTTACGTGCCTCCGTCGGAGGCCAATTGACCGTGGGGGCTACCTCGACGATTGGCGGTTATGCTGTTCCCTGCAGCATCTGCATCTTTAAGGAAAAATTTCCCGAAGCTGTATTAAAGCTAAAGGTGGCCAACCGCCAGCAGATTATCAATGACTTGAAAGAAGGGCGGATCGACATCGCCCTTATTGAGGGCAAGGATTTAAAGGGGCCTTTTGTTGCCTGTGAGCTGGCCGTAGACCAGCTAGTGATCATCGCCCCTAATAGAAAACCCTGGACTGATCGAACCAGTATCAGTATTGAAGAATTAAAAAAACAGCCTTTTATCATCCGCGAGGCTGGTTCGGGTACCCGCCAGGTCATCGAAGAGGCCCTGAACTCTATTGGTCTGGATTTGTCCCACCTCAATATCGTGGTGGAGCTGGCGAGCGTTGATTCTATCAAAGCCGCCGTAGAGGCCGGCGTCGGCATCTCCATCATGTCCCGGCTGGCCCTGCGCAAGGAACTCCATACGCGCACACTGCTGGCCCTGGAACTTGAAGGTCTTTCCCTTGAGCAAAAAATATACCTGGCCTATAACCGCGAAAGGATCCAGACCAGGCTGGGTAAAGCCTTTATCAACTTCCTGCGTTCCCCGAACCGGGGTTTCTGTTAATTATTTCACCCGCCGCACAGTTACCTGCCAGATGCCGTTATCGATCTCCTGAACTGCCGTCTTATAACCTTTACGACGCATTTCGTTCCTGATAGATATGGTGGCACAGCTGTGGTCGGTTTTCAGGATGATGGCGTCGCCTACTTCCAGCTCCTTGAGTTTTTCCCGTATCTTGATATTGGGTACCGGGCACATTTCGCCCAGGGCGTCAATAAAATATTCTGCCATAAGCCCTCACCTCAGTTATCCTATTTTCGTACCTTAAGAGTGAGATTCCTGCCGGCGGTTTGTTCCCAGCGCAATCATAAATAAAGTTTCAGGTTAAAGGTTATTACCCTTGACAAAACTAGCGGTTGCATCTAAACTCATATATAGCAAAATTCTAATGTAATAATAAAACATTCCGCCTGCCCGGATGTAATATGGTTAATCCACTTTAGGCATGGGCTCTGGCCGGGTTAAGGTGAGACTGGCTTTTGCCAAACTGTAAAAAACCGCAAAAAGGAGATGCTTTTCTGTGAGCAAGCAGGGCAAATTGCTGTTGATTGTCGCCGTATTTTTGGCTGCCTATTTCCTGCCCTTCCAGCATCCCCGGATGCAGGGCGCCATCCTGGAAGCCTTCTACATGCTGCAGGAATACGCCAGGGAACACGTGCTGTTCTGCCTGGTACCCGCCCTTTTCATCGCCGGGGCCATGAGCAATTTCCTCTCTTCCCAGGCTGTCATGAAGTACCTGGGACCGGAAAGCCCCAAGGTTACAGCCTATGGAGTGGGAGCTGTGTCGGGAGCAATCCTCGCCGTCTGTTCCTGCACCGTCTTACCCCTGTTCATGGGGATATATAAGCGCGGCGCCGGCCTGGGACCGGCTATAGCTTTCCTGTATTCCGGGCCGGCCATTAACGTCCTGGCCATTATCCTTTCGGCCCGGGTCCTGGGCTGGCAAATAGGGCTGGCCAGGGCTCTGGGTGCGGTGCTGTTTTCTGTAGTAATCGGCCTGATCATGGCCCTGCTCTTCAGGGGCGAAGAGCAGGAGCGGGCGAAAGGGCTGCTTATGCCGGAAACAGGAGAAACCCGGCGGACGCTTGGGCAGACTGCTTTATATTTCCTGGTGCTGGTCTTAATCCTTGTCTTTGCCGCCTGGGGCAAGCCGGCAGAACAAGCGGGCTTCTGGTATGCGGTATACAGTGTCAAATGGTATTTAGTTATCGCTCTTCTCTTAGCCCTGGCGGTGATTTTAAAGGCCTGGTTTAAGCGGGAAGAACTGTCAGCCTGGGTGGATTCTACGTGGGATTTCAGCATTAAAATCCTGCCCCTCCTTTTCGGGGGCGTGCTGGTGGCCGGCTTCCTGATGGGCAGGCCCAACGTCGATACCGGTATTATACCGGCAAAATATATCGCCATGGTGGTGGGGGGCAACAGCCTTTTAGCCAACTTTACCGCTTCTATTGTCGGCGCTTTTATGTACTTTGCCACCTTGACGGAAGTACCGATAATCCAGGGACTTATAGGGTCCGGGATGGGCCAGGGGCCGGCCCTGGCCCTCCTGCTGGCGGGCCCGGCCTTGAGTTTGCCCAATATGCTCGTTATCAACAGCATACTGGGGTTCAAGAAAACCTTTGCCTACGTTTCCCTGGTAGTCATTATGGCTACCTTAACGGGGATGGTATTTGGAGCCCTGGTGGGCTAAAATTAAAGTAAAAAATTGAAAAAGGAGATGGATGGTCATGGAAATCAAAGTTTTAGGTACGGGATGTGCCCGGTGCAAGGCGCTGGAACAAAACGTGATAAACGCCTTGGCGGAAATGGGCGTGGCCGCTGATGTGGAAAAAGTGACGGACCTCAATAAGATAACCGATTATGGGGTTATGATGACGCCTGGACTGGTGGTCAACAACAAGCTCAAAGTGTTCGGCCGGGTGCCCGACAAAGAAGAGATCAAGAAATGGATCCAGGAGGAAATGAGCCAGTAAAAGGGAGATGAGCTGGTAATGGCGAAATGCACCTGCGAACCGGCAGAAATTATGCTCTTTCCCTGCGCGGGAGGTTCGAACGTAGGCCAGCTTGCCAACCAGGCGGCGGTAAAGCTGGATCAAGAAGGCGCGGGCAAGTTGTTTTGCCTGGCCGGGCTGGGTGGCCATGTCCAGAGCATTGTTGAGTCCACCAAGGTGGCCAGGAGAATTGTGGCGATAGACGGCTGCCCTATAGGCTGTGCGAAAGCAACTGTGGAGCATGCCGGCTTTCTGGTGACGGACTATGTTATGGTGACCAGGCTGGGAATCCAGAAGAATCATGAATTTGCCTGGACGGGCGAAGAACTGGACCGGGTGGTCCAGGCGGTAAAAGAATCCCTGGAATCTTAATGGCCGGGCCACGGGTTATATTTCCCGTGGCCCTGTGCCCATCTTGTAGCTTAAAGCACTTGTTAATGTTTCAACGACAGAGCGGGCATATACGCTTCAATCGCAACACCTGGATAATGGGGAAATGCCGCAGCAACAATCTTCTGCTGCCTGTTTACTCGTACTGCCGGCTGCGTTTTCTTCTTTTTTGCGCTTGGCCGCAAAGAAGCGCTTTAAATTATCAGGCAGCTCCTTCGGTACTTCCCTTTCTGCCGGGGCTTCCATACCGCCGCCGTAAACATGCTTCAGGATGGCCTCAATAATCATTCCTTTGGGAGCTTCGGTATATTCCTTGCCCTGGTATACCCAGACGCGGCAGTCCACATCTTCGCCGCAAAGGTCGCCGCAGGATTCGCAAAGGCTTTCCCTCACTTCCAGCTGGATGTCCCGCCCGTTGATGCGAATGGTGGGTGAACTGACAAATCCCAGGGCCAGGGCCTGTTCTTCCGTCTGGACGTGGATCTTTTTCAGGTTAACCTTGATCCCGGTAGCCTGTAAAACCCCGGCCACTTCGTTAAGGGCCTCTTCCAGGTTGCGTCCCGTACCCCGGCACCTGGTGCAGGCATCCAGGTCCAGGTAGAGAAACTCGATGTCGAGGGTACGCTGGTTATCCTGGGTAACGAGCGATGTTCCTATTTCTTGCCCTGCAGTTTTTTCCGGACTGCCCGGTGACGGAACGCCGCAGCAGCAACCGTTGTTGGAGGTTTGGTTTTCACCTTCAGGGATCTCCTCGATACGGATAGAGCAGCAAGAACCTCCCTGCCGGCCAAAGACCTTGGCCAGCAGTCCTTTCTTTTCCGCCATAATATATTGCCTCCTCATGCAAAGATAATATTAAAAACATACCCGGCCAGGACGGCGACGGTAAAGATGGTGAGAACGAAGGCCACCACTAGGCGGGGCTTAAAGATGCTTGCCAGCAGGGTAACCTCGGGGATACTGGCCCCGGCGCCACCGATGATCAGAGCCACGAGGGTGCTCAGGCTCATACCTTTCTGGAGCAAAACCATACCAATGGGGATCATCGTTTCGACGCGGATATAGAGGGGGATGCCGATAACCGCCGCCACCGGGATGGCCAGGGGGTTGCCGGGGCCGGCTACGCGGGCCACCCACTCGGCCGGGACAAAGCCGTAGATAAAAGCGCCTATCGCCACACCGATAAGGAGATAGGGCAATACGCCGGTAAACTGATGCCACGCCCCGATTAGGGCGCGAAGCAACCGGGAGCGGAAATCCCGGCTTTCCTGGTTGTCAACATGGCCGCCGCTGATGCGGATCCTTCTTACCTGGCTGGCCAGGCCAATTTTTTCCCATACAGCCCCCAGGACGACGCTGAGGATGAAGGTTATAGCCGCGTAGGCAACCGTGGCCCGCCAGCCCAGAAAGGCCAGGAATAAGCTGAGGATTACGGGATTGAGAAGGGGGGAAGCCAGGAGGAAGGAGCTGGCGGCGCCGAAGGGGGCGCCGGCGTTTATCAATCCCACCATAATCGGGATGGTGGAACAGGAGCAAAAGGGAGTAATAGCCCCCAGAGCCGCACCAAGGACGTTACCCTGGCCCCGGCGTCCAGTAAGTAGCCGCTGGATGGTGGCCGGCGGGATATACTCCTGCAGTAACATCACCAGGAAGCTGACGCCGATGAAGAGTACCACCAGTTCGATTGTAATGACAAAGAAAAAATGAAGAGCCTGGCTTAAGGAATTGATGCCCATTTTTGTACCTCCCTAGTATTGTATTAGCTCCAGTTAACAGGTGTTAAGTGCTATTTTGGTTTACGCGTAGTTTAAACCTGGAACTTATAATATATCCATCAATGCATAGATGGGCAATGTATAAATCTAAACATATTCATCCCTCCTCCGGTTAAGTGACATTTGAGTTGTATCAATTCATTACAATTGGTCGTTATTTTCCTGTACTTTTACCGCCTGTAAAATATAATTGGTAACCTCCCGCCAGGCCTCGACAGCGACCCGGAAGGCTTCCTGTCCCTTAGGAGTAAGGGTATAGACTTTGCGCTCCCGGCCCCCGGCTATCTCCAGGGAAGAAGTGACGTAGCCGCCCTCCTCGAACTCCCTGAGTACCGGGTAAATCGTCCCCTCGGTAGGCGTGCAGCAGCCCCTGGTAACTTCGGCTACGGTGCGGGCTATCTCATAGCCGTGCATGGGCTGGGTGTAGAGAACCCGCAGGATAAAAAATTTAGACAGGCACATCTTGATGATACCGTTCCAGTACTCGCGATCAGTATAATCCATATATGCCCCCTACCTTTAACCTCTATACATAGATGGGCAATGCTTCTGCTTGTATTATATGGTACCCGGCTGGTGGTGTCAAGGTATTTTCCAGAAGGGATATAGTTATTAAAGCGTATTTATAGGAAAATTAGAATGAGCTAGTTTTAAGGCTGGGGAGTTGGTATCACATGGGTAAAGTTCTTATTGCTCTTGATGAGGAAGACCAGCTAATACTACAACGTATATGCCTGGATAAAGAGGCCGAAGAGGCCCTGGAATTTGTATTAGAGAAAATTGCTCCCAAGCTACCTAAAAAGATTCCCTGCCTGGCAGGGGTGCTTATGCAACCCGAGAGGTAGAAGATTTTCTAGTTTTCCACATCTTGGGGAGCATGGGGTTCATGCAGAGGTTACATAACATCGCCCAAACACTATACTTACAGCCGGGGAGGTAATTATATGGCCATTTACCTGGATAACGCGGCCACCACCTTTCCCAAGCCGCCAGCAGTCTGGCAGGCTATGGAGCATTTTATGAAGAATATAGGAGCCAGCGCCGGCCGGGGCGGCTACCGCCGCGCCCTGGCGGCGGAAGAGATAGTCTTCCAGTGCCGGCGGCTACTGGGGAAGTTATTTAACATTAATGACGCCACCCGCATCGTTTTTGCCACCAACGCCACCGAGGCAATCAACCTGGTCCTCAAGGGCTGGTTGAACCCCGGCGATCATGTCATTACTACGGCTATGGAACATAATGCCGTCTGGCGCTGTTTGAAAACCCTGGAGAAGGAACGCGGTATAAGCATTACCGTGGTGCCCTGCCGGGAAGACGGCGAATTGCTACTGTCAGAGTTGGATGCGGCCTTCCATGAGGAAACGCGCCTGCTGGCCTGCACCCATGCCTCCAATGTTACAGGAACGGTGATGCCGGTGCAGGCAATTACTGCCGCAGCCCACCGGCACGGGGTGCCTGTTCTGCTGGACACCGCCCAGACGGCCGGGGCATATCCCATAGATGTCCAGGAACTGGATATCGATTTCCTGGCCTTTACCGGTCACAAAGGCCTGCTCGGCCCCATGGGTACCGGCGGCCTCTATATACGTCCCGGTTTCGACCTGCGTCCCCTGAAGGAAGGGGGTACCGGTTCGGTATCCCGCCTGGAGTACATGCCTGAGGGCCTTCCGGATCGCTTTGAGGCCGGGACGCTGAACGTTGTCGGCATCGCCGGCCTTAAAGCGGCTGTGGAATATATCCTCAACCAGGGGATCAGCCGCATCCGTTCCCACGAGGAGTTTCTGACGGCCAGGATACTGGCCGGGCTGGAAGAGTTACCTGCAGTGATCGTCTATGGCCCCCGGGAAACGGCGCGCAAGGTGGGCGTGGTTTCCTTTAACATTAAAGAACTGGCCCCGGAAGAGGTGGCCTACGCCCTGGACGAGAGCCACGAAATTATGGTCCGGGTGGGCCTGCACTGTGCGCCCCTGGCCCATAAAACCCTAGGCACCCTGGAGCGGGGAACGGTGCGGGCCAGCGTAAGTTATTTTAATACCACGGAAGAGATAGATGCCTTTTTAACGGCGGTAAAGGAAATTGTAGAACTAACAAGCTGAATTATTGGGAGGTCCTGTTATCAAAAGGGCCCTAGTGGGCCGGCATGGGGAAAGAGGCTATGATTCATCAGGCAGCAATAGAGATATGGGAGGCGGCACCTGTGTTTCTGGAAAAGATAGACGTCACCAAAGTGGAGACCTGCCTGGCCGATGCGGAAAAGATCCGCCTGCAGGCGGTTTTGAGCCAGGACATTGAGGAGTTATTACCCTACCTCAATACCGTGATTAAAAATGCCGTATATAACCATTACGCTAAAAACCTGACCTTTATGAAAGAGTTTCGGCTCATAACCCTTTACCCCCGCAAGCTTACCATGGCCAAAGCGGTCAATATGACGGACGCCCTCCAGGTGCTGGACTGGCTCAAGGATTTAATCAACGATACCCACCGGCGGCAAAAGGAAATCTCGCCCACTTTCACCAAAAAGGAAAGGCCCACAGCGCTGCAAATATACAAATGGCTGCCCGGGACCAACTGCCGCCGGTGCGGCCAGTTAACCTGCCTGGCTTTTGCCACCAGGTTGCTGAGCGGTGAGAACGCCCTGGCGGATTGCCTGCCCCTGGCGGAGGCGGAAAATAGTGAACGCTTCAACGCCTTGCAGGGGTTGCTGGGGTAAGCCGCTATGGATTTGCCATCTGGCGCCGGTAGAATTCCGCTTTGTTTTCCGCTCCTATGAGGCGGTCGATAATATAAGCAATCGCCAGTATCCCGGGGATGTTGACCAGCCAGCGGGTCAGGGCAAACTTTATGCCCAGGGCTGACATTTCAAACAGGAACATTGGGATTTTTAAAGTCGACCAGGAACAGAGGAAAATAATAATGTTGCTGTATTTGGTGCCTTTCTTCGCCATGACGGCGGCCACTGGGAAGGCACCGTAAAGGGGCCCGGCGGCGGCCGCCCCCAGTATTATGCTTAGGACAATGCCCTTTAAGCCGGAGCCTTCACCCAGGTAGCGGATAATCGTTTCCCGCGGTACCCAGACATCCAGCAGGCCCAGGAGGAGAAAAATCGGCGGGAGAATGGAGAGCATTTCTGCAAAGTTACCGGCGGTGTATTTAAAAATTGTATAGCCGGTGCCTGGATGAAAGAAGGCTATTACCACGTCAAAGAGAATGATTAATAAAAAGTAGCGGTAAGTCTTAATTAAGTTAAGTAATTTCATGCTCCCACCACCATCCCGATGATAATAGCCACGATAAAGGAAAAGACATAGCTCAAAGAATTACGGAGGATAGTTTCTTTTTTACCGAAATACCTGCTTTCCAGGGGAGCGGTGACGACGCCCACCATCATCAAGGTCGAAACGAAGACAGCCATCTGCATGATTCCAGCGCCCCGGTCAAGCAAAGATTTGGCCAGGGGAAAGGCGACAAACCCGGGAATAAGGGTAACGGAGCCGACTATGGAGCTGGCCAGCATGCCCGGGAAGCCGCTGTTTTTGCCCACCAGGGCGGCAATGGTATGAGGTGACAGGTAAGTCAGCATGATCCCTATCAGGGCCAGGACGACAGCAAAGTCGGGTAAGATGTTGGTAAAGGCCTTCCAGCCTTTCATTAAAGCCAGCCGGGTTTTATGGCGGTCTTTCCAAAAAGAAATTAACAGCCCGCCCAGGGCCAGCAGGTAAAGAAGCAGGGTAAACATGGCATCTCTCCTTTATATGTTATAGCGTCTTATTGACGGGATGGAATTATTGGTTTATCCTATTATTGTATATTAACACACATATGTAAATAGCAGATAGGGAGTGAATCCATGTGCGGTTATGAACCCGGCGGGCATCACAATCGCTGCGATTGTCGCGGCGCTCGCATGGAAGGCTTTTTGCAGCCCTGCCTATTATTGCTGCTCTATGAGAAATCCACCCACGGTTACGAGCTGATGGAAAGCATGAACCGCCTGGGATTATGGGAAGGCGTTCCCGATGCCGGGGCCGTTTACCGCCACTTACGCCGCCTGGAGGAAGAAGGCCTGGTGCGGTCCCACTGGTCGACCAGCGGCCCGGGACCGGCCCGCCGCCGGTATGAGATAACCCCGGAAGGGGTAGATTACCTCCATGACTGGGCGGTGACCATCCGGCGCAATAAAGCCGCCCTGGAAACTTTCCTGGCGCGATATGAAAAACTTTTTAGCGGGCACGACACGGATGCGGCGAAGGGGTATTAAGCCCCTTCGCCCAGTTCCTTCAGCCTTTCCTCCACGGCTTTTACTTCGGCCTGTAGTTCCTTAAGGTATGCTTCCAGCCGGTCTTTTTTCTCCACTGCAGTTAGATAGTGACGGTGGAAGCCCCCGGGGTGATGGCCATGGCAGCAGCACCCGCCCTGATGACCGCTATGGCCTCCATAGTAATAGCCATGACTGTGGTGACACTGGCACATATTTAATCCCCCCATGCTGTAATTAGCTTATATATGTCGTTGGCATATATAAGTTTAATTATATTATACAACCTCCAGGATGTAATTGTCAACGGTGTCTTTGTCTGATGAAAGAACTACAGGTTTATTTGCAAGGCTGGATATAAAGGGCAAAAAAGGCACCTGAGGAAGGATATTACGTTTATAGAGGCGAATGATTTTATTAGCGATATGTTTATTTAGTCATAACGTCTTGTTGGAGGTGTTTTAGCAATGGGTTTTCAAAAAGCAAAGGCAAGCTTTCTCATAAAAAAAGAAGCAGCCTCCTTTTTAGCCGGTAATCGCTATGATCTGCTTGAGTGGGCCGGCGCTTTTGGTGACCTGGGTACCCTTATTCCCTTTGTTCTGGCCTACATAACCATTTTAAAGATGGATCCTGCCGGCCTTCTTTTTGCCTTTGGCCTGGCCAAGATCATTGCCGGTTTTTTTTATAAGACGCCTATACCCATTCAACCCATGAAGGCCATCGGTATTGGCTCTGTTGCCCAGGCCGGAGGTTTTACACCCGCAGCCATATGGGGTGCCGGGTTTTTTACAGGGTTGGTATGGTTATTCCTGGGGCTGACAGGCATTATTGACCGGGTGGCGGCCCTGGCCAAAAAACCTGTTGTCCATGGGATTGTGCTGGGCCTGGGTTTTACATTTATGGTAGAAGGCATCCGTTCCATGGCTACAAATTACTTCTTAGCGGCTGTGGCGCTAATTGTGGCCTTTACCTTGCTGGGTAACCGTAAATTTCCGGTCATGTTTTTGTTGCTGGCGTTAGGAATTGGCACCAGCCTTGCCGCTAACCCGGCGCTAATAGTAGATTTAAAGAAAAGTATAGGCTTATCCCTGCCGCAATTCACCCTGGCCCGGTTCACCTGGCCCGAACTGGTCAGGGGTTCGTTGCTCCTTGCCTTACCGCAAGTCCCTTTGACTCTAGGTAATGCCGTTATTGCTATCGTGGCGGAAAATAACGAGCTCTTTCCTGCGAGGCGTATCACCGAGGGTAAAATTGCCATTTCCACAGGCTTAATGAACCTCCTGGCCCCTTTTTTTGGCGGGGTACCCATGTGCCATGGAGCGGGAGGAATGGCCGGCCACGTACGTTTCGGTGCCCGGACCGGCGGAGCCCTGGTTATCTTGGGCTCCCTGGTTATTGTAGTTGCCCTCTTTTTTAATCATGGGGTAAATATACTTTTTCAGCTGTTCCCCCCGGCCATTTTGGGCGTGATTTTGTTTTTTGCTGGGGCGGAGCTGGCTTTAACGGCGAAACCTGATTCTGCTAGCAGGCAGGAATTTTACGTTACGCTGGTCACGGCGGGTTTTGCGATGTGGAATATGGGAGTTGCTTTTGTAGTGGGGTTATTGTTAAATGAAGCTCTGGCGAGGGGATGGGTAAGGTTTTGAGGCCCTTATAGGGCAGGGAGGAACATCAGTAGGCATTCATGCCGGCTGGTGGCACCCACGGAGGATGAAAATGATAGCAAGAGCCTATTTTTAAATAAGCCCCCTAAGGGGGGGCTAACGCCCCCCTCCACGATCTATAAAAATGGAGAATGTTTTCCTTTGCTTTGTTCTTCCGGGTTGGCCACCGACTGATAAAATTAAGCTTGACGCTTAAATCTACTTGACAAAGTTCTTTAAGCCCAATATTATATAACAAATGACTTATAAAGGAGGTGAAGGGGGGTGACATTGAAGGAGTGGGAAAAGACCTTTAAAGCCCTGGGCCAGCACCTGCGGCTGCGGATTATTGCCCTGCTGGCCGAACAGGAGCTGTGCGTCTGCGAGCTGGAAGAGATCCTGGGCATTACCCAGCCGGCCATCTCCCAGCACCTGCGGGTCCTGAAGGAAGCGGACCTGGTCTGGGAGGAAAAAGTGAGCCAGTGGGTATTTTACCACCTTAATAAAGAAAAACTGGCCGCTGTCCTCCAGGGCTGGCTGGCCTATCTGGATGTGCCCCTAGCGGAAAAGAAAGAGTTTACTGCCGACTACCATAAGCTGCTGCAGCTACTGGAGAACCCCAAGGTTGCCTGCCGCCCGCCCCGGAAGAGGGGTAGTAAAGACGGTGACCGTTAGGGAAAGAGATCAGATGATCCCACTTCGCACTTTCTACCTCTCACCTCTAATAAAATGAGGAGTATTTAAATCATGGCACCAGCAAATAACTATCAGCCCGTGGGCAGGTTATCCCTGCTGGACCGTTTTTTGACCCTGTGGATCTTCCTGGCCATGGCCTTCGGCGTGGCCCTGGGTTATATCGTACCCGGGGTGGCGGAGGCCTTGAATAAAATGTCTGTGGGAACAACTTCCATCCCCATCGCCATCGGCCTGATCGTCATGATGTACCCGCCCCTGGCCAAGGTCAAGTACGAGGAATTGGGCAAGGTGTTCCGCAACGGCAGAGTTATGGCCCTGTCCCTCGTTCAGAACTGGATTATCGGCCCTATCCTGATGTTTATCCTGGCCATTATCTTTTTACACAATTACCCGGAATACATGGCCGGCCTCATTTTAATCGGCCTGGCGCGATGCATTGCTATGGTCATTGTCTGGAACAGCCTGGCCCGGGGTGATGCCGAGTACGCCGCCGCCCTGGTGGCGCTAAACTCCATCTTCCAGGTTATCTTTTATTCAATTTACGCTTATATTTTCATCACCCTGCTGCCGGCGTGGCTTGGCCTGCAGGGGATGAAAGTCCACGTCTCCATCGGCGAGGTGGCCACCAGCGTGGCCATTTACCTGGGTATCCCCTTCCTGGCCGGCGTTATCACCCGCTTTACCCTCATGCCAGCCAGGGGCAAAGAATGGTACGAGAAAACCTTTGTCCCCAAAATCAGCCCCCTGGCTCTAATCGCCCTGTTATTTACCATTGTCGTTATGTTTTCCCTGAAAGGGCAGTATATCGTCTCTCTACCCATGGATGTGGTCAGGGTAGCCATTCCCCTAATCTGTTATTTTGTCCTCATGTTCTTAATCTCCTTTTTCCTCAGCATGCGGCTGGGGGTCAACTATGAGCAAACCACCACCCTCTCCTTTACGGCCGCCAGCAACAACTTTGAGCTGGCCATAGCCGTGGCCGTGGCCGTCTTCGGCATCAATTCCGGCCAGGCCTTTGCGGCGGTTATCGGGCCCTTGATTGAAGTGCCGGTGATGATCGGCCTGGTGAACGTGGCCTTGAGCTTCCAGCGGCGGTACTATGGA
Organism: Moorella mulderi DSM 14980; assembly: GCF_001594015.1. Taxonomy (GTDB): domain Bacteria; phylum Bacillota; class DSM-521; order Neomoorellales; family Neomoorellaceae; genus Neomoorella; species Neomoorella mulderi. The sequence continues at coordinate 117,394 of NZ_LTBC01000001.1, read as the reverse complement.
GCTGTACCGAGGAGGAAATAAATAGGAAATAAGACGGGAAATGAAGAGGAAAAGGGAGGCGGTAAGCATTTGCCTCCCTTTTGACATATTACCCTGCGAGGAACCCGGCAGGTAAATTTTGCTTGTTGGTCCCTCCGGAAAGTGTTAAAATAATAGCAGAAAGGAGAGGGGAAGTGATGGCCATGTCGGAAAAAGAGATAATAGAAGGCGCCAGGCAAGAGATTGCCGCGGCTTCGGAAGGCGTGGAACCTAAGATAGCGGAATTCGGTTATTATCACCTTGCCCAGCGGGTGGACAACCTCTCCTTGAGGATAGACAATTTATCCCAGCGTATTGACGGTGTAAAAGATAGTTTAGAGGGAAAAATAGCAGCCCTGGACCAAAGAATAGATATAAAAGTAGCCGAATTGGATAAGAAAATCGATGTAAAACTGGATAATTTACGCCAGGAAATGAAAGAAGGTCTAAACGGGCTGGAAGGCAGGCTAAATCAATCCCGGCAGGAAATGAAAGAAAGTCTAAACGGCCTGGAAAGTAGATTGAATCAAACGCGCCAGGAAATGAAAGAAAGACTGGACAGCATGGAAGACAGATTCAATGAGGTGCGCCGGGAAACTAAAGACGGGCTCAACGGCCTGAAAGGCAGACTGAATCAGTCGCGCCAGGAAATGAAAGAAGATCTTAACCGTTTGGAGAGCAAATCAAACCGATTACGCCAGGAAATGGGAGAAATATATAGCAGGTTTGAGGAAAGGCTGAATTTACTGCATCAGGAATTACATGAGTACAGCAGGAGTCAAAGGAATACTTTAGCCGGTGTGATTATAAGCGCCATTGCTATAATAATAACTGTTTTATTAACAAGCAGGTACGGTTTCTAAACTATATGGCTCAAAAAAAGAGGCAGCTTCCTGCCTCTTTTCAAATACCCACTTCTTATTTTAAATTCCCACTTCTTACTTTGGTCTTACCTGGGTTACTTTTTCCCCTTCTGATTTTCGGGTGCTGGCCCGCTTAAAATATTTTAATTGATGCCCAGGAGGCTTTTCAGCTTGCGGGCCTGGTTGCGGCTCACCGGCACCTCGCTCTGCTGCTTGTCGGCCATTATCAGGGTGTAGGTGCCGTTGAAGAAGGGAACGATTTCCCGCACCCTGGTCAGGTTGACGATATAACAGCGGTGGCAGCGGAAGAAAACCCGGGGGTCCAGGCGGTTTTCCAGTTCTTTGAGGGTAAAACGGGTTAGGTATTGTTCATTTAATGTTTTTAAATAAACATTATCCCCCTGGGTACAGGCATAGATCAGGTCGTTTTGATCCAGGAGGATGGTCTTGCCATCCTTTTCTACCGGCAGGCGGTTGAGGCGGCCCTTGCCGTCGCTGCCGGGACCTGCTTCAGGAGTTGCCGGCTGCTGCTGGCGCTGTTCCACCAGGCGGCGGACTTTATCAATGGCCTGGCGCAGGCGTTTTTCATCGAAGGGCTTTAAAAGGTAATCGACGGCGTTGACTTCAAAGGCCTGCAGGGCGTACTCCTCATAGGCCGTGACAAAGATAATGAAGGGCGGGTTGGGTCGCTTTTGAATAGCCCGGGAGAGTTCCAGGCCGTTCATCCCGGGCATATTGATATCCAGGAAAAGCACCGTGTAATCAAGGGCGCTGACGAGATTCAAAGCCTCCCGGGCATTGGTCGCTTCTCCCACTACTTCCACATCTTTGAACTCCTGGAGCATAAAGCGCAGTTCCTGCCGCGCCGGGTATTCGTCATCCACAATCAGGGCTTTAAGCTTCATTGACTAGCAACTCCTTTGCTGAGGCGTCTTTTACGACTGCCGGCCGGATAACGGGCACCCGCAGGAAAACTGTCGTGCCGTTAGCGTTGCTATCCAGGCGCAAACCGTAATCGGGGCCGTAAAGATTTTGGAAGCGCAGGTTGACGTTACTTAAACCGACGCCGTTACCAGACCCGTATCCTGGCTGGAGAACCAGGGGGATTTTCTCAGGCGGGATACCGACACCGTCATCCTTTACGGTTAAATGGAGCTCATTGCCTGCCAGGCGCCCGGATATTTTGATCATCCCGGGCCCCTCTTTGGGCAACAGGCCGTGGTTGATGGCGTTTTCTACCAGCGGCTGCAGGCTGAGGACAGGAATGTGATAATCCAGCAATTCTACCGGTACGTCCTGGAAGTAGCGGAATTTGCTACCGAAACGGGCCTTTTCCAGGACCAGGTAGGTACGGACACATTCCAGCTCTTCCCGCAAAGTTGTCAGGCTGCCGCGGCGGTTTAAGGTGCGGCGAAAGAGGCTGGCCAGGCGGATCAGCAAGCGGCGGGCCCGCTCCGGGTCGGTACGGCTGAAGCTGATAATGGTATTCAGGGTATTAAAGAAGAAGTGGGGGTTGATCTGGGCGTTCAATGCTTCCAGCCGGGCTTCCGTGAGGAGCTGGCGCTGGCGGTCCAGCTCGGCCAGCTCGATTTGCAGGCTCAAAAGATCGGCCAGGCCAATGGCCAGGCGGATGATCTGGGGCGGGAAGACCCCTTCCCGGGTCTGGTAGAGCTTTAAAGCGCCGACAATTTCCTCCCGGCATTTTAAAGGAACGATAACGGCTGCTTTTAAAGGGCAGTTACAGCCCATATTATACCTGGGGCAGCAGAGCCCCTGGGGGGTATGCACCACCTTCAACTTGCCCGTGGCGATGACTTCTTTCGTGGCTTCCGTTAAGATCCGGTCACCGGCCCGGTGCTGGTCGCAGCCTACCCCCAGGAAGGTCAGGACGTGTTCGCGGTCGGTGATGGCTATGGCCGGGACTTCGGTGATATTCTGGATGATTTCGGCCGTCTTGGCGGCCGTTGCTTCATTTAACCCCCCGCGTAATACCGGCAGGGTCTCATGGGCAATCTGCAGGGTAGAAGCGAAAATACCTTCCGTCCCGCCGATCTCATCCTCTTCTTCCACCGGAGACTGGGTTAATGAGCAAGGGGGCCCCTGGAAAGCTTTTAAAGCCCCTAACCCCAGGGCGTTTGATCCCCCGAAGGCCAGGAAGGCCAGGAAGGGTGAAGCGTGGAAAAGGATGATTGCGGCTATGGTTTCTACCAGGGTCAAAGCAATAAACAGGAGGTAAAATATATAATTCATGGCCATTTCTCCCATCTACCGGCAAGAAAATTAAGAAAGCAGGTACTAATCCTTGTTAATTCCATGCTACAACGAACTGGCTTCTTTGTCAATCAGGGACATCTATAACTGCACTGCCCCAAATATAAAAGGAGAACCCTTCTGTTCACGGGCTCTCCCTTCTCGATGTGGAACCGGCTTTAGCAGCTAGTTCCTCCGAGCTTCCGACCCCCGGCTTCCTCCCTCCGACCTCGGGACTACGCTTCCTCGGCGTAAGCGGCTTTCAGTTTGGCTACCGTTGCCGGGTCGGCCAGGGTGGAGGTGTCCCCCAGGGCGCGGCCTTCGGCAATATCCCTGAGGAGGCGGCGCATGATTTTACCGCTCCTGGTTTTGGGCAATTCGGCGGTGAAAAAAATGGCTTCCGGCCTGGCCAGGGCACCGATCTTTTGTACCACATGTTCCTTCAGTTCCCGGGCCAGAGCGGGGGTGGCCTCGACGCCGTCCTTGACCGTGACGAAGGCCACTATGGCCTGCCCCTTGATTTCATGCTCCCGGCTGATGACGGCCGCTTCGGCAACATCAGGGTGATCCACTAGGGCGCTTTCCACTTCCATGGTGCCGATGCGGTGGCCGGAGACGTTAATGACGTCATCCACCCGGCCCAGGAGCCAGAAGTAGCCGTCTTCATCTACGCGGGCGCCGTCGCCGGTAAAGTAATAGCCAGGGATGCGGTTCCAGTACTGGTTGACATAGCGTTCGGGGTCGTTGAAGATGGTGCGCATCATGGCCGGCCAGGGTTTTTTAATGACCAGGTAGCCGCCTTTACCTGGTGGTACCGGTTCGCCCCGGTCGTCGACTACCGCTGCTTCTACCCCCGGGAAGGGCCGGAAGGCTGAGCCGGGTTTCAAGGGGGTCAAGCCCGGCAGGGGGGTGATGAGGATCATCCCGGTTTCCGTCTGCCACCAGGTATCGACAATGGGGCAGCGGCGGTGGCCGATATAGTTGTAGTACCACATCCAGGCCTCGGGGTTAATGGGCTCACCGACTGTTCCCAGTAGCCTCAGGGAGGAGAGGTCGTGCCGGGCCGGGTAGGCCGGGCCGGCGCGCATAAAGGAGCGGATGGCCGTGGGAGCGGTATAAAAAATGGTAACACCGTATTTCTCAATAATCTGCCAGTAACGGTCCGGCTGGGGGTAGTCGGGGCTGCCCTCATACATGAGAACGGTGGCCCCGTTGGCCAGGGGACCGTAGACGACGTAGCTGTGGCCGGTAATCCAGCCGATGTCGGCAGTACACCAGTAGACGTCTTCATCTTTTAGGTCGAAGACGTAACGGGAGGTAGTGGCAACGCCAACCAGGTAGCCGGCAGTGGTATGGACAACTCCCTTTGGTTTACCAGTGGTGCCACTTGTATGCAGGATAAAGAGAGGATCTTCAGCCTCCATATGTTCCGGCGGGGTATAGAGAGGAGCGGCGGCCATGAGTTCATGCCACCAGAGGTCCCGGCCCGGCTGCATATTTACCCTTTCCCCGGTGCGTTTGGTAACGATGACTTTCTCGATAGTAGGGGTCTCGGCCAGGGCGGTATCGGCGTGTTCCTTTAAAGCAACTACCCTGCCTTTACGGAAGCCGCCATCGGCGGTGATCAGCACTTTGGCGCCTATATCATTAATCCGGTCCCGCAGGGCGGCAGCGCTAAAACCGCCGAAGACCACGTTGTGGACGGCGCCAATGCGGGTGCAGGCCAGCATGGCAATTGGCAGTTCCGGGATCATGGGTAGATAGATGGTTACCCGGTCATTCCGCCTGACCCCCAGGGAACGTAAGCACGCTGCGAACTTGTTGACTTCCCGGTAGAGGTCGCGGTAGGTAAGGACGACAGAATCCCCAGGTTCCCCTTCCCAGATAAGGGCCGCCTTATTGCGGCGCCAGGTTTCCAGGTGCCGGTCCAGGCAGTTGTACGAAACGTTGAGGGTGCCGCCGTTAAACCACCAGGCCAGGGGATATTCCCACTCCAGCACCCGGTCCCAGGGCCGGAACCAGTGGAGTTGAGCAGCTTCCCTGGCCCAGAATTTTTCCATATCTTCGCCTTCCTTATATATTCCGGCGTCCCTGGCATTGGCTGCAGCGGCAAAGGCCGGCGGGGGAGGGAAAGTGCGGTTTTCTTTTAACAGTGTTTCGATGGTCCTGGTGTCTTTACTCATGGTTTTCACTCCCTTCCTGTGTTTCTATCTTAAGCGGGAAAGCAAGAAAAATAAAGGCTTTGGGCGCCAAAGGTCGTCTCGCCGGTCTTAGTGGTAGGCAAAGAGGTTTAAGCAGCTTTGGGAAAAAAGGGGCAAAATTTGCAGGAGGTTTTTCACCATTATTGCCGAATAAAGCAAAAGGGAATTAAGCAGCAGTAAAATGGTTAGGATGGGATTATGGCAAGCCTTGGCATTGACATTATTGAAATTGAGCGCCTGGAAAGGGCTTTAAAGCGCCACCCGCGTTTGTTAGCCAGGTTATTTACGGCAGCGGAACAGGAGTACTGTAGCAGCCGGCACCGTCCCGGGGCTTCTCTGGCCGCCCGTTTTGCCGCCAAAGAGGCGGTAATGAAGGCCCTGGGGGTGGGATTGGGTAGTTGTTCCTTCCGGGACATTGAGATTAGCCGGGAAGAGGGCGGGCGGCCCCGGGTAGTGCTTTATGGCCGGGCCAGGGAACTGGCCCGCGAGGTGGGAGCCGGCACCATAATCGTTAGCCTGTCCCACTGCCAGGCCTATGCCACGGCAGTAGCCCTGGCTTTGGAAGAGTAGTCCCGCGGGGCTGGCGCCCCAACCACGAAACCATGAAAATTAAGGGCTGGCTTTAGTTTGGAGCGAACGAAAACAAAGCCGGCCCGCGCAGAAGCTATTTTGAAAGAGGGATGAGCCATGTACCTGGTAACGGCCGCGGAAATGGGGCAGCTGGACCGCCTGGCTTCCAGCGAGTACCTGGTGCCCAGCATTGTGCTCATGGAAAATGCGGGCTTGAGGGTAGTGGAATCCATCCGGCGCCATTTTCAAGACCGGGTGAAGAACCGCCGGGTGTTAATCTTCTGCGGCAAAGGTAATAACGGTGGCGACGGCCTGGTGGTGGCCCGCCATCTTTTAAACCAGGGGGCGGAGGTCAAGGTCTTCCTCCTGGCCCGGCCGGAAGACCTGCGCGGCGATGCCCGCACCAATTTAGAGATATACCAGAAAATGGGTGGCCGTATCTTCCCCCTCCTGGGGGAAAGCCACCTCCAGCGGGCTGACATCGCCCTCCTTTATGCCGACCTGGTGGTAGACGCCATTTTTGGTACCGGTTTTAAGGGAGCAGCTATGGGCTTACCGGCAGCCGTCATTACCATGATCAATAAAGCCCACCGGGATACAGTGGCCGTTGACCTGCCCTCCGGCCTGGAAGCCGATACCGGCCGGGCCTTTGGCCCCTGCATTCAGGCTACCTGGACCGTAACCTTTGCCCTGCCCAAACTGGGCCTGGTCGTCGAGCCGGGGGCGAGCTACACCGGCCGCCTGGAGGTGGCCGACATAGGCATCCCCCAGAAACTCATTGACAGCCAGCGCTTTAACCTGCACCTGCTGACGCCGGCCTGGTGCCGTTCTTGCTTGCCCAAACGGGAGGCCAGCGGTCACAAGGGCCTTTACGGCCATGTCCTGGCCGTGGGCGGTTCACCGGGCCTGACCGGGGCCATTGCCTTGGCGGCCACGGCCGCTTTAAGGGCCGGGGCCGGCCTGGTAACGGCGGCCGTACCCCGCGGTGTCCACGGGATCCTGGAAATGAAGACGACGGAAGTCATGACCTGTCCCTTGCCGGAAACACCTGGCGGATACTTAAGCCGGGAGGCCCTGGACCCCATCGTGGAACGCCTGGCGGCATGTGACGTCCTGGCCCTTGGCCCCGGCCTTTCCCGGGACCCGGCAACTGTGGAACTGGTAAAGGAGCTCCTACCCCGCCTTAAAGTTCCGGCGGTGGTCGATGCCGATGCCCTCAACGCCCTGGCAACAGATACCAGTATCCTTACCGGTGATCACGGTCCCCTGGTTCTGACACCCCATCCGGGGGAGATGGCGCGCCTGGTGGGGACAACGGCGGCCAGAGTCCAGGAAGACCGCCTGGAGATAGCCAGGAAGTACGCCCGGGAATGGCAGGTGGTTCTCCTCCTTAAAGGCGCCCGGACCATAATTGCCTGGCCTGACGGGCAGGCCTACATTAATCCTACCGGGAATTCCGGCATGGCTACCGCCGGCAGCGGTGATGTCCTGACGGGGATTATAGCCGGCCTTATGGCCCAGGGGCTGGAGCCCGGGGTGGCTGCGGCCCTGGGGGCCTTCTTGCATGGAGCGGCCGGGGACGAGGCGCGGGCCAGCCTGGGCCAGCATGCTCTCCTGGCGGGAGATTTGTTAAACTTTTTACCAGCGGTTTGCCGCAATTTGGAGGTGGAGGCCGGTGTCACGGCCGGTTTGGGCCGAGATTGATTTGGATGCGATCGCCCACAATGTCCGCACCATTAAAAAAATACTAGCTCCCCAAACAGAGATTATGGCTATTGTTAAGGCCAACGCTTACGGCCACGGGGCCGTACCGGTAGCCAGGACGGCCCTGGCCAACGGGGCCACCTGGCTGGGAGTGGCCACGCTAGATGAAGCCCTGGCTTTACGGGAGGAGGGTATTACAGCCCCTGTGCTTATTTTAGGCTATACCCCGGCCGAAGATGCCGGCCGGGTGGTGGCCGCGGACCTGTCCCAGACGGTCTTTAGCCTGGAACAGGCCCGGGCCCTGAATGCAGCCGCCGCTGCTGCTGGTACCCGGGCGCGGCTGCATTTAAAAATTGATACCGGCATGGGACGGCTGGGTTTTTTGCCTGATCGAGCTGTAGCGGCGGCTCTGGCCATAGCCGGATTGCCCCACGTCCGGCTGGAAGGCATATTTACCCATTTTGCCGCTGCCGATGCAGCCGATAAAACCTATACCAGGCGGCAACTGGCCCTGTTTCAAGGGGTAATTACCGACCTGGAGCAACAGGGCATAACCTTCCCCTGGCGCCATGCGGCCAACAGCGGGGCCATTATCGACTTGCCGGAAACCCATTTCAACCTGGTGCGGGCGGGCCTCATTCTTTATGGCCATTATCCTTCCCCGGAGGTCCAGAGGGAGCGCCTGGATCTACGCCCGGCCATGACCTTAAAGACCAGGGTCGTCCTGGTGAAGGAGGTGCCGGCCGGGTCGTTTATTAGCTACGGCTGCACCTACTGTACGCCTGCCCCCGCCAGGGTAGCGACTTTGCCGGTGGGCTACGCTGACGGCTACTCGCGCCTCCTTTCCAACCGGGCGGAAGTATTAATCCGGGGCCGGCGGGCGCCGGTCATTGGCCGGGTCTGCATGGACCAGTGTATGATAGACGTCACGGCTATACCAGAAGCCCGCGCCGGTGATGAAGTTGTCCTTTTCGGCCGCCAGGGAGAGCAGCTTTTACCGGTGGAGGAAGTAGCTGCCTGGATGGGAACGATAAACTATGAGATCCTTTGCCTGATTTCCGGGAGGGTACCGCGGGTATATAAGCAAAGTTAAAAAATGGCCGTTAAAATGATTTCTCCCGGCCTTGCGCTGGTAATCCTTTACCGCTATAATTGGTTATATCATGACAGCAATATTATTTGAGAAGTTTAGTTGCCTCTCCATTTCTAACTTCTCATTTCTCACATCCAATATAGGGGGTGCCTTTTCTTGCCGGGTGTCAAGCGGATCATGATCAGTCTACCGGAAAGCCTCCTGGCCGAGGTTGACGGCCTGGCGACCCTGGAAAGGCGTAATAGGAGTGAATTTATTCGCGAAGCCATGAAACTATATATTACCGAGCGTAAACGCCGCAATATCCGGGAGCAAATGAAACGGGGCTACCAGGAAATGGCGTCAATCAATCTGGCCCTTGCGGTGGAAAACTATGATGTAGAAAATGAAGCCCAGAGATACTACGATGACAGGCTGGCGGAGTGTAAATAAAATGTTGGTTCGTCGTGGAGACGTCTTTTATGCCCATTTAAATCCGGTGGTCGGTTCCGAACAAGGAGGAACGCGGCCGGTACTCATCATCCAGAATGACATTGGCAATCAGTACAGCCCTACCACCATTGTCGCCGCTATCACTTCCCAGATTGCCAAGGCCAAACTACCTACCCACGTGGAAATCAGCGCTGCCAGGAGCGGCCTGGAACGGGATTCGGTTATCCTCCTGGAACAAATCCGCACCATTGATAAAAGCCGCCTCAAGCAAAAGGTAGCCGTCCTTGATGAAGAAACCCTGGAAAAGGTCAACCGGGCCATTGAGATCAGCCTGGGTTTGATAGAGCTATAGTTTGGGGAGAGGAAGTTACGGGGGAAGATTTATGGCTGCGCCGAGAATAGGGGTTACTTGTGACCTGGAGCGTGACCGGGAACGCGTTTTTTTACGGGCGGCCTACCTCCAGGCTATTACTGCCGCCGGGGGCCTGCCGGTGCTCTTACCGCCGGTAAACCCGGAACTGGTGGCAGGTTACCTGGCAATAATTGATGGCTTGCTTTTAACGGGTGGCGGTGATATTAAGCCTTCTTTTTTTAACGCCCGGCCGGAAGCTACGCTGTATAAAGTCCTGCCGGAGCGGGATGCCTTTGAGCTGGCCCTTACCCGCGCCGCCCTGGCGGCGGGAATGCCCATCCTCGCCATTTGCCGGGGCATCCAGGTACTTAATGTAGCTGCCGGGGGTGACCTGTACCAGGACATCAAAAGGGAAGTTCCAGGTGCCTTGGAACACAACCAGGCCGGGCCTAGAGAGCAACCCGGCCATGATATTAAGGTTATACCAGGCACCAGGCTGGCGGGAATTTTCGGGCCTACGGCGCGGGTCAACAGCCTGCACCACCAGGCAGTCCGCCGGGTGGGTAAGGGTTTAAGGGTGAGTGCCGTGGCTCCTGATGGCCTGATCGAGGCCCTGGAAGGTGAGGGGAAGGTAGCGGTAATTGGCGTCCAGTGGCACCCTGAGGATTTATTTTGTCACGACCGGCGGCAAAAAGAGCTATTTGAAAATTTTGTCGAACAAGCCCGGGGCAATAACATCTAACACATTATTTTCCATAGTTGCAGGAAATAGGTCATTACCTGTCGAATAAATTAATGATAGGGGAAGTAATTTTCCATGTAAGCCGGAGGATGTATAGGCCTTGCCAAGGATACTCATTGTTGATGACCAGCACGGGGTGCGTACCTTATTGCAGCTTGCTTTTCAGGAAGAAGGCTACCAGGTTGCTACGGCCATTAACGGGCGGGATGCCTTGCGCCAGGTAGAGCGCTGGCGGCCGGATGTAGTGGTGATGGATGTTAGGATGCCCATCATGGGCGGGCTGGAAGCCCTACCACGGATCAAGGCCCTGGCCCCGCATACAGCAGTAATTATCATGTCGGCTTACGTTGATGCAGCGACGCTGCCGGAAGTCTGGCACCTGGGGGCCAGTGATTTTATCTACAAGCCCTTTGACCTGGAAGAATTAAAAGCCAGGGTGAGGGCACTCTTACCCGGGGAAGAAGCGGATTGCAGGAAACTGGCACCGTAATAACGAAGTATAAAAGCCGCCTGCGTATTACGGCAGGTGGCTTTTAGACTTCCTGGAGGAGGACAAAATGATGGCTCCATGGGACCTGTACGTCATTATTACTACCAACCTGGGCGGGGGCCGGCCAACCCTGGAACTGGTGCGCCAGGCCCTGGCCGGCGGGGCGACAGCCATCCAGCTGCGGGAAAAAGACCTGCCGGCCCGGGAGCTGGTAGAGCTGGGCCGGGAGATCCGGCAGCTTACCCGTGCTGCCGGGGCTACCTTTATCGTTAACGACCGCCTGGATGTAGCCCTGGCCGTAGAGGCCGACGGCGTGCATATCGGCCAGGAGGATTTGCCGGCCAGGGTAGCCCGGGAGCTTTTGGGCCCGGGAAAAATCCTGGGGGTATCAACGGGGACGGTACTTGAGGCCCGGCAGGCAGTTGCGGATGGTGCGGATTACCTGGGCGTTGGCAGCATCTACGCTACTAGAAGTAAAGAAGATGCCGGCGAGCCCATCGGCCTGGCGGGATTAAAGGCCATCCGGGCCGCAGTCACTGTGCCACTTGTCGCCATAGGCGGCATCAATAGCAACAACGCTGCTGAGGTTATTGCGGCTGGAGCCGACGGCGTGGCCGTCGTCTCGGCGGTGATCGGTGCTCCGGACGTGGCCGCTGCCGCCCGGGAATTGCTGGCCGCCGTCAGGCGGGCCCGGCACTAGTATATAGATGCTATGCGGCAGTGCCAGGCCAGCCAGGAATAGTAATTACGTGGCAGGATTATCGCCGGAAAGGTAGAAGTAAGGTATTGGGTGTTGCTTGATGGACTTGGAAGCCCTGCGACAGAAGGCCGTGGCCTGCCGGGGATGCAGCTTAAGGCAACGGGCCAGGCAGGTGGTCTTTGGTGAAGGGAACCCCCGGGCCGGCTTAATGCTGGTGGGGGAGGGCCCCGGGGCCCAGGAGGACGAACTGGGGCGACCCTTTGTCGGCCCTGCCGGAGAGCTTCTCGACCGCATCCTGGTTGCTGCCGGCTTTAAACGGGAAGAATTATATATAACCAATGTCGTTAAATGCCGGCCGCCGGGTAACCGCCAGCCAGATGCCTCCGAAATACAGGCCTGCCGGCCAATCCTGGAGGCCCAGATTAAACTTATTAAGCCTAAAATTATCGTCTGCCTGGGGGCTGTGGCTACCCGGACTTTAATTGCCCCCGGGGCCAGCATCACCCGGTTGCGGGGCCGGTGGATTGCCAGGGATGGTATTCGTTACCTGCCCACCTTTCACCCTGCAGCCCTGCTCAGGGATGCTGCAAAAAAACGGCCAGTCTGGGAGGATTTTAAAAGTTTGCGGGACGTTTACCGCGCCTTGCAGGCGGAACAACTGTCCCTGGAGTTTGAGCAGTGAACGGGCGAGACTCGCAATAGAATGACTGAATGGTGACTGCTGTGCAAATACGGTTAAAGGATGCCGGGGCTACCAGGGAGCTGGGCCGGGTCCTGGGCAGGCTTTTAGGTCCGGGAGATGTTGTTATCCTCACCGGGGAACTGGGAGCCGGCAAGACCACCCTGGCCCAGGGCCTGGCTCAAGGCCTGGGGGTGAGCGGTACGGTTACCAGTCCCACCTTTACCCTGATCCAGGAACACCAGGGCCGCCTTCCCTTTTATCATATTGATGTGTACCGCCTGGAAGACCCGGAGGCTGCCCTGGAATTGGGGCTGGAGGAATATTTTTACGGCCAGGGAGTGACGCTGGTTGAGTGGGGGGAGCGCCTAGAGGAACTTTTACCCCCGGAGTACCTGGAGGTTTGCCTGGAGTATGATGCCACGGCAGGCCGCCGCGCCACCCTGACGGCCAGGGGGCAGCATTATGCCCGTATCCTGGAGGAGTTGAAACAAATTGCTGGTCCTGGGGCTTGACAGTGCCACCCAGGTTGCCGGGGTGGCTTTAATCGATGGCGACCGGCTGGTAGCCGAATTGTTTTTCAATACCCGCAAAAACCACTCCCAGCGCCTGTTACCCATGATCGCTACCTTGCTCCGTGAGGCCGGGGTGAAACTTGCCGATCTTGACGGCCTGGCCGTGGCCCTGGGGCCGGGGTCCTTTACAGGCTTACGCATTGGCCTGGCTACAGTCAAAGGCCTGGCCCACGCGGCGCAAAAACCGGTGGCCGGTATCCCCACCCTGGATGGCCTGGCCTGGAACGCCTGGGAGGTACCGGGGCTGGTTTGTCCGGTGCTCTATGCGCGCCGCCAGGAGGTATATACGGCCCTTTACCGCTGGCAGGAGGGAGAATTATGCCGTTTAACGCCATATCAGGCCCTGGATCCTTACTCGCTGGTCGACTCATTAAAATCCTCCACTATGCCGGTCTACTTTTTAGGCGATGGGGTAGCACCCTACTGGGAAGTATGGCAGCAGCTGGGCACCAGGGCCCGCTTTCTTCCCTCCACCAGCACCTTGCCGCGGGCGGCGCAGATAGCCAGGTTGGGGCGGGAACGCCTCCTGGCCGGGAAGGAGGACGACCTTTTCCAGTTAAAGCCACTTTACCTCCGCCCGTCACCGGCGGAGAGGCAGGCCCAGTTGAAGTGCAAATCCTGCCCATGACCAGCGAATACCTGGACGGGGTGCTGGCCATTGAAAGGGTTTCCTTTCCTACCCCCTGGACGCGCCACTCCTTCTTAAATGAGATATATAACAACAATTTCGCCTATTATTATGTAGCCCTGGCCGGCCGGCAGGTTATCGGCTATGCCGGGATGTGGATTATCCTTGATGAAGCCCATATTACCAATGTGGCCGTTCACCCCCACTACCGCGGCCGGCACCTGGGGGAACTGCTCCTCAAGGTCCTGATGCAGGAGGCCGTGCGCCTGGGCGCCGACAGGATGACCCTGGAGGTAAGGGTTTCCAACCGGCCGGCCCAGCGCCTTTATGAACGCCTTGGCTTCTTCCGCGCCGGGGTACGTAAAGGTTATTATAACGATAATCGCGAAGACGCCATCATTATGTGGAAACATTTCTTTGAGGAGAATGGCCTTGGAACCAGCAACTACTATTCTGGCCATTGAAACTTCCTGTGACGAGACGGCGGCAGCCATCGTTATTAATGGTACTGAGGTACGGGCCAATATCATTGCTTCCCAGATTGCTACCCACCGTCGTTTTGGCGGGGTAGTGCCGGAGATTGCCTCCCGGCATCACATGGAAAATATCGTCCCGGTAGTGGCCGAAGCCCTGGCCGCCGCCGGCCTGTCCTTCACCGACCTGGATGCCGTGGCTGTTACCTATGGGCCCGGCCTGGTGGGGGCTTTGCTGGTGGGCCTGGCCTACGCCAAAAGCCTGGCCTATGCCCTGGATAAACCCCTCATCGGTGTCCACCACCTGCTGGGCCACATCTATGCCGGATTTTTGCAGTACCCCCATTTACCCCTGCCGGCCGCCTGCCTGGTGGTATCTGGCGGCCATACCAGCCTGGTCTACCTGGAAAGCCATACCTCCCGGCGCATCCTGGGGGCTACCCGGGACGACGCGGCCGGGGAAGCCTTTGATAAAGTGGCCCGGGTACTGGGCCTGCCCTACCCGGGCGGCCCTGAGCTAGAAAAGCTGGCCCGGCAAGGCAATCCCCGGGCCATCAATTTCCCCCGGGCCTGGCTGGAAGAAGGTAGCTTGGACTTCAGCTTCAGCGGCCTGAAGTCCGCGGTAATCAATTACCTCCACCATGCCCGGCAAACCGGTACGGAGGTTAACCGGGCCGATGTAGCGGCCAGTTTCCAGGCTGCGGTGGTCGAGGTCCTGGTAACGAAGACCATCCAGGCAGCCAGGCGCACGGCTACCCGTTCCATCCTCCTGGCCGGGGGTGTGGCGGCCAATAGCTCTTTACGCCAGGAGTTGGCGGCAGCAGGCCGGGAGGCAGGTCTGCCCGTTTTTTGCCCGTCACCTGCCTTATGCACCGATAATGCCGCCATGATAGCCTGCGCCGCCTACTACCAGTACCTGCGCCGGGACTTTGCCCCCCTGGATTTAAACGCTATCCCCGATTTACCCCTTTATTAAATTATAATGTAACCTACCCAACAACCGGTACTTGTATTAATGTTGCTGATGCAGCACATTTCTGTTTAGACTAAAGTTAGCAGAAAGGGAGCTGGAGAAAATTGTGATTGGAGAGAAGACGGGGGCATATGCTGGGGTTTTGGCAGGGAGCCGCGGAGAGCTGTTGGCCGTGCGAGAAATAACTCCCGCGAAATTTCTGGTGGTAGTGTATAGGGAAACAAGTTCTAATGACGGCTTCATCATAACAGCATTCCTGACACGGAAGGTTGGGCAACTAGAGAAGAGGGTTACATCTAAACGGGGGTGGGTCCCTTTCTGGTTACCACAGTGGTCCCCTTTTCGATTGCCACAAACATTTATGGGAGCGTTTCGACTTCTCATTGCTCATCGCTCCGGCTGATATTAAACGCATGTTTTCTAAAAGTAGCCCTTGTCATTTGGTGCAAAAGTTTAATTTTTGCTGCAGGTTAGAACATTTATCGCCAGGGGTATGAACTAACAGAAGCCAAATACGGGGCTCTAAAGTAGTTTTAAAAAGAGTCAGGCTCAAGATATATATCCTTAGTGTCCGGCCAGGAAGACGTGAGCATAATTCCCGGCAAGCGGCCGCACGGCTCCGGCAAGTTATAATAAAAAGGCCCGCCCCGGTGGATAAGGCGGGCTTTTTCCTGAACTTACGGCCAGCCAAAAATCACTGCTCCAATTGTTTCTTCAGGGCGTTTATCTCTTCCGGGGCAAGCCCTGTGGCTTTGATGATTGTATCAATGTCGACGTTAAGCAAAAGCAGGTTCCGGGCCACTTCCCGTTTCCCTTCCAATTTCCCTTCCAACTTTCCTTCCAACTTTCCTTCCAACTTTCCTTCCAGCTTTCCTTCTAACTTTCCTTGCAATAAAATCTCTTGCCTCATTTCATCCAGAGCTATTTCCAGGTTGCTAATCATCTGTTCCACCTCCCAGGGTTTGTTGGCATCCAGGATGCAATCCACTTTTGCCTGTATGCCGGTTGGCATTTTAGGTTTGATAACGTGCTTCAGCCAGGTTGTTATATGACGGAACTCTTCGGGCGTCATAGTCTTTATTGCTCCCGCCAGTTTTTGGAGGCGAATTACCAGCTTTTCCGGCCTGGCTTTTTGATCCAGTAAAAATATGCTGGCGATTACATTGGCAGCTTTGACGAGCTCTTCTTCGCTGTAACGGTTGACGTCAAACAGCAGGTAGCGGAAGTCCAGCAGATGACCGCTGAAATTCTGGTAACCGTCTAGCATTTCTTTGAAGGATAGTTCCGCCGTCCAGTTATTAGCCCCGTTATAGAGCACTGCCGGTATGATGGGCGGCAGGCGGAAATTTTTGCTCTCCCGTTCGCCCTGTGGGGTGTTGTTGTAGATTTCCCGCCAGATTTCAACCATATATAGCAAAAGGCGGAAGGGCATCAGATAGTCTACCGTTGACTGCAGCTCCAGCAGGATGTAAAAGATGACGTTTTTATCCCTGGTCTTGAGCCGGTAGACGACATCGGCTTCTTTCTCGCTGAAATCCTGAAGGACGTAGGATTTATTCACCAGGATAAGGTCGTTTTCGTCGATGGCCGCCACCCATTCTTCCCGGACGAAGGTCTTTAAGAGTTCCAGGAACACTCTTTTGTCGGCCAGGAGCTGCCGGTAACCCTTGTCGTGGGGGTGGTGGGGAGGCCGGGGTTGCCCTTCATTTTCCGGCAAGGGATCACCTTCTTCTTGATATACCATTATACCATATTTTTGGAGCAGGGGGATAGTTTTTGGAAAGCTAACGGTCCCCGGTAAGCCGGTAAGAGAGAGGTCCAGGGAGCTTGCCCCGTGACCCCGAAACCAAGAAGCGGCGGCAGAAATGGGTGACGCATAGTCAGCCAAGGAATATAGATACTTTCCAATCTTTTGGCTGGCCCTGGACACTGGCATGAGAATAATTTTTATGACCAAAAGCGTTTTCCGAGGTTTAAAGGTATCCCCGATTTACCCCTTTATTAACAGGTTCCTGGGACCGTCCTGGGACCTTTTTGGGACCTGAACGGCTGTTTTTGTGGACGATTTAGCCTGTGGATAATGTGTATAAACCTGTGACTAACCTGGAATTAAGGCCTCCCTTGCTGTGGATAAATTTAAAACCATTCTGGCCTCAAGTTATCCACTAAATGTGGATAACTGGCTGAAAGGCTTGATTTTCAAGGTATTAACATGTGGAAAGGTTGTGGATACAGGCTGGGACGGTGTTTTTATTAAGAAGTCCTGGGACTGTTTTCTTAGAGTCAGGGAAGGAATCTGGCGCTTTTATGTCTAATATCTAAAGGCCAGCTTGCCGGGCCGGGGGTGTAACCTTGAAAAAGCAGTTAAGGCAGCAGATTCTAGCCAGGCGTAACGACCTGGCAGCAGCAGTCAGGGAAGCTAAAAGCGAGATTATCGTTAAAAAAGTCCTGGAACTACCTGCCTGGCAGCAGGCCGGCATAATGATGAGTTATGTTTCCTTTGGCAGTGAAGTGGCTACCCCTGCCCTGATTAAAGCGGCCCTGGCCGGGGGAAAACGGGTGGCCGTTCCCCTATGCGTGCGGGAAGGGCGGCGCCTTATTGCTTCGGAAGTCCTGGCTTTCCCGGACGATTTGCAGCCCGGCACCTGGGGTATCCTGGAACCCAGGCCGGAAAGCTTACGCCCCCTGGAACCAGAACTCATCGACCTGGTCATAGTACCCGGGGTGGCCTTCGATAGGGCCGGCAACCGCCTGGGCTACGGCGCCGGCTATTATGACCGTTTCCTGGCGCTCTTAAGGCCCGGGGCCAGAACCATCGCCCTGGCTTTTGCCGAGCAAATTGTCCCTGACGTTTATCCCGCGGCCCATGACCGGCCGGTGGATATGGTGATCACTGATACAGAAATTATTCAGCCCTGAGGCATAAAGGCCCGAGCCGGAGGGGGTAACAATCATCGAAAGGAAGGAAACTGGTGCGCAACTGGACCTGGCTTGTTTTCCTGGTTCTTTTTCTCCTGGCCCTGGGTAGCGGGCGCCTGCAGCAACAGCCGCAGGTTGCCGGCAATATTCCTGGTAACTTGAGTATGACCCCGGTAGATAATGATACTCAGGAATGGCAGGAGCTAGTAAATACTTATGATGGTTTCAGTTTAAACTATCCTGCCGGCTGGCAGCAGGAGATTATCCCGGGGGTAGCAACCATCCTGGCCAAACCCGGTTACGCCAAATTATCTATCTTCGCCCAACCCTTAGGGAAAATCAGTGCCGAGGAATACGTCCTTTACAGCAACCGTAGCCTCCAGGAGGGGTGGGGCAGCATTAAGCTCCAGGGCCAGAAGCAGTTAAATATCCGGGGCTACTATACCTGGCGGTTTGAGTGGACGCGGCAGCAAATGGACGCCGGGGATTTAAACTATTACTTCGAGTATGACCTGGTCGCCGGCAAAACTGTCTATACTTTTATGCTCAAAAGCAACGAGGCCAATTTTACGGCCGCAGCGCGGGATTTAAACCGGATTATCCAGACCTTTAAACCCCTGCCGCCGCAAGGTGTACCTGCCCTGCCGGCAGCCCCGCCGGTCCAGCGGGATATCGAAATCGAAGGCCGGTATCACCGCCTGGTGATCCCGGCAGATAAAACCCTGTGGGGCATCCTTAACCCCCACAAGCTGGGGCGCTTGGAGTATTTTACCAAGCTCTTGCCCCTGGAAAAAGAGCTGGACTTTAAATTTCAATTTCTCATTACTTATGCCGCCTTTGATACCCGCTTCAACTTTGAAGAATTAAAGAAAATCTACGATGATAACCGCGTGCTGATGGTTGCCCTCCAGCCCTGGTGGTACGGCAAAAAGGATGATACCTCCCTCATCGACCTCATCCAGGGCAAGTATGACCATATTTTGCGGGAATGGGCGCGGCAGTTTAAAGCCCTTGAGGACCCTGTTTTCGTCCGTTTTGGCAACGAAATGAACGGCGACTGGTCCACCTGGTCGGCCTGGTACTACGGTAAGGATACGGATATTTTTAAAATGGCCTGGGAGCATGTCTATCGCCTCTTCAAGGCGGAGGGGGCGAATAATGTCCTTTTTGTCTTTAACCCCCACGACCGCTCCTTTCCCAACTTTAAATGGAATAATTACCTGCTCTATTACCCGGGGGATCAAACCGTGGACTGGATCGGCCTGACGGGCTACAACAACGGCACCAGCCATGCCGCCGACACGTGGCGCGGGTTTAATGAAATCTATGAGCCCCTGTACCGCGAGTATATGTATTATTTCGGGAAGAAGCCCTTCATGATTACCGAGTTCTCTAGTAACGAAGTGGGCGGCGACAAGGCGGCCTGGATCCGGGAATGTTTCCGGAGCCTGGCGCTACGCTACCCCAATATTAAGATTGCCGTGTGGTTTAACCAGGTGGACGGCAAGTGGCTCTATAACCTGGATTCTTCGCCCCGGAGCCAGGCGGCCTTCAAGGAAGGCCTGCAGGATCCCCACTACCGGTTCCAGGCGGTGGTCCCGTGGTAGGCCGGCTTTGTTTGCGCTCGTTCCATTTCTAAATGTCTGGTAGCGGGACCTAAAATAGCCCCAATAAAAGGTGTGGAACTTAATTAATGCTGGGCAAAAGGAAATTGTTTCTTTTTTTGAGCTTCATTTTGCTTTTAGCGGTCCTGGTGGGGTGGCGCCTCTGGCCAGGTCGGGTAGCTGCTTTTGAGCGGGCCAGGTATTATTTAACAATATGGCGGGCCTGGGCCGGGCAGGTAGTTGCCCAACAGGCACCCGACCCGGCTACTTTCCCGCCGGCGCCGCCGCCGGTTGCCGGGGCGAGTTACGACGTACTAGTGGTAGGTGGGCAGCCGGAAGGAGTGGCTGCGGCTATCTCTGCCGCCCGCCAGGGGGCGAAGGTCCTGCTGGTGGAAAGGCGCGACGGCCTGGGCGGCCTCTTTACTTACGGCTGGCTGAACTTTATTGACATGAATTACGGGCCGAAACACGAACTGCTGACCCGCGGTACTTTTCTTGATTTCTACCGCCAGGTAGGAGGCAGCATTTTTGATGTCGCCGAGGCTAAAAAGGTCTTCCTGGACATGGTTGAGCGTTACCCCAACCTGGCTTTAAGCCTGAATACTGCTTTTAAAGCGCCCATCCTGGAAGGCAATAAACTGGTGGGCATCAGAGCCGTCAAGGACGGCCAGGAAATGGCTTTCTACGCCGGCCGGATCATCGACGCCACCCAGGATGCCGATGTTGCCGCCGCGGCCGGCGTTCCCTATACGGTAGGCGCCGAGGATATGGGCGAGAAAGACCGGCGCCAGGCCGTGACCCTGGTCTTTCACCTGGGGGGGATAGACTGGGCGGCCCTGGAGCAGGCCGTCAAGGGAGGCCGGATCAAAGACGCTAAGATTTCCGACCGGGCCGCCTGGGGCTTTGCCGACATTGGCGCTGCCTACCAGCCCTCCACCTCGCGCTTGCGGCTGCGGGGCTTAAATATCGGTCGCCAGAATGACGGCACCATCCTCATTAACGCCCTGCAGATCTTTGGTGTCGATGGACTGAGCGAGGCTGCCAAAACTGAAGCCATGGAACTGGCCCGGAAAGAACTGCCGGCTATTACTGACTTCTTGCGCTCCCGGCTGCCCGGTTTTGCCGGGGCCAGGCTCCTGGGGGCAGCGCCGGAACTCTACGTCCGGGAAACCCGCCACATCAAGGCCCTTTACCAGCTGGACCTGAATGACGTCCTCTTTAACCGCTATTTCCCCGACGCCATCGCCCTGGGGTCCTACCCCGTGGATGTCCAGGCGACTTCACCCCAGGATACGGGTTACGTCTACGGCCGGCCGGAAGTCTACAGCATCCCCTTCCGTTCCCTGGTACCCCAGGGGGTTGACAACCTCCTCGTGGTAGGACGGTCGGCTGGCTATACCCACCTGGCTGCCGGCAGCGCCCGGGTGGTACCCATCGGCATGGCTACCGGCGACGCTGCCGGGGTGGCAGCCGCTTATTCCCTGCAGGTGAATAAGAATTTCCGGGAGGTGGCGGCCAGCTCCCGGGATATCAAAGCCATCCAGGATCTCCTGGTGAAGGCCGGCGCTTACCTGAAGGACTACCACATCAAAAACCCCTTGAGCGATCACTGGGCCTTTGCGGGCCTGCAGTTCGTCAACCACTGGGGCCTGATTGTCGCCGGTTATAATAACGACTGGAAGCTGGAAGACCCGGTCAACCAGGCAAGCTTTTACTATATGACGGCCAATGCCTTAAAAAGGGCAGCTGGGCGGGGTGATCTGGTGGCTGCCAGGGCAGCAGCCTTAGAGCCCTATCTCGAACGGAAACCTTTAACACGGGGGGCAGCCGCCTCTCTCCTCCTCACCTACCTGGGCGAGGATACGGCGGCTTTAGACCCGGCGGCGGCCGTGGCCCGGGCCGGGGCAAGGGGCCTCCTGCCCCTGGATAAAACGGGAAGCGATCCCCAGGGGATAGTAACCGGAGCGGAGGCCTACTATGCTACGGAGCGCCTCTGTGCCCTGGTGGGTAAAAAGTAAAGCCATAATTCCTGCTTGCCTCCTATTTATGGTTATGCTACAATAAACATAACCGCATATACCTCCGAGCCAGTGGGCCTAAGGTTTTAAGGCTATGGCCGCTGGCCTCCTGCCTGCTTGCCAGGCAGCGACGGGGTAGGCGGGGAAACCTGCCTGCCTCCCGGAATGGGAAAGGAGTTTTTAGTAACTTCAGGCACCCTTCCGGGTGCCTGTAAATTTTTAGGTTTAAAGGGAATAAAGGCCGGCCCCAATAAGTCAATGAATATAAAGACGAAATTCCTAGGAGGGATATTTTATGGTTGACCGGGAAGCCGTCCGGGCAGCAGTAAAAGAAGCGGCTGCTGGCCATGGTGGCAAGTTACCTTGTGTGGTTGCCCAGGAAGTAGCCCGCCGCTTGCAGGTACCCATGCGTGAGGTGGGGCAGGCTGCCGACGACTTGCAGATCAAGATTATCCAGTGCCAGCTGGGATGTTTTGAGTAGCAGGGGGATATGGATGGAACTCTTCCGGGTGGTAACTTTAGCAGAAGCGCGCCGGCTGCTAACCCGCTACTGGCCCCTGCCGGGTCGGCAGGAAGTGATTTTACCCCTGCTTGCTGCCCTGGGGCGGGAACTGGCCCGGCCGGTGACGGCGAAGGACGACGTTCCCGGTTTTACCCGCGCCACCATGGACGGCTATGCCGTGCGGGCGGCCGATACCTTTGGCGCCCGGGAAACCCAGCCGGTAATTTTGCGCCTGGCAGGAGAGGTGCCCATGGGGCAACCGGCTGCAGTTACTGTTGGCCCCGGCGAGGCGGTGGCCGTGGCTACGGGAAGTATGATGCCCCCCGGGGCTGATGCCGTGGTTATGGTGGAAAGCACGGAAGTCCTCGCGGAGGGCCGGGTCGCCGTTTTTAAACCCGTGGCCCCGGGGCAGGACCTGGTGCGCCAGGGTGCCGACGTGCGCGCCGGTACCACCGTCCTGCCTGCCGGCCATACTTTGCGGCCCCAGGACCTGGGAGTGCTGGCCAGCCTGGGGGTAACCCGGGTGACTGTATATGAACCCTGGCGGGTGGGCATCCTGGCTACCGGCAATGAAATCATCCCTCCCGAGGCTAACCCCGGCCCCGGCCAGGTAAGGGATATTAATTCCTACACCCTGGCCGGACTGGTTAGGAAGTGCGGCGCTGAGGCCACCCTCTACGGTATTGCCCCCGATGACCTGGAGGATCTAACGGCCAGGATCCAGAAGGCCCTGGTGGAAAACCACCTGGTGCTCCTTTCCGGCGGCAGTTCTGTCGGCACCCGCGATTTAACCGTCCAGGTCCTGGCTGGCCTGGGACAGCCGGGTATCCTCTTTCACGGTGTGGCCCTCCGCCCGGGTAAGCCCACCGTTGCGGCAGTGGCCGGCGATAAGATGATCCTAGGCCTGCCGGGCCATCCCGTTTCAGCCATGGTTGTTTTCAGTATCTTAATTGAACCCCTGCTGCGCTACGGGAGCTACGATCATCTGGCCGGGAGGAGGACGGTGGAGGCGATCTTAAGCCGGACAGTTACTTCTATTCCCGGCCGGGAGGACTATATCCGCGTCCGCCTGGAAGCAGGCCCGGGTGGGTTCCTGGCCGTACCGGTACCGGGAGGATCGAGTATGATCTCATCCATGGTCCAGGCCGACGGCCTGGTAGCCATACCCCTGGAGGAAGAGGGCCTGGAAGCCGGTACAAGGGTAGAGGTTAAATTATTTTAAGTGCAACTTTATTATACTATAGTTCATAAAACGGAGAAAAAGCGGCGAGAAAGCGGAGAGGGTCTGGAAGGCTTAATTAAGTTATATTAAACCCGGGAAGGAAGGGTTGGTTATTGGCACGCAAGGTCTTTGTCACCAGCAGGCCCTGGCAGGAGGCCCTGGAGGAATTTCTAGGATCTTTAAGGTCCAATGGCTACCTGGCGGGGCTGCCGGCTGAAGAAATAGACGTTACCCGGGCCCTGGGCCGGGTAACGGCAGCACCGGTCTATGCCGCCATCTCTTCACCCCACTACCCGGCGGCGGCTATGGACGGGATAGCTGTGCGGGCAGAAAAGACCTTTGGTGCCAGCGAGGGGGAACCCCTGGAGCTGGCACTGGACCGCGAGGCAGTGCTTGTCGATACGGGCGATCCTTTACCAGAGGGCTTTGATGCCGTTATTATGATAGAAGAAGTAACTTTTAAAGATAAGGTTGCTGCTGTCATCAGGCGCCCGGCCGTGCCAGGGCAAAATATCCGGCCGGTGGGTGAGGACATCACGGCCGGCGAGCTACTGGTACCGGCTGGCCAGGCCCTCACCCCCTACGACCTTGGGGGCCTCCTATCAGCTGGAGTAACGATGGTAGCCGTCCGGCCGCGGCCACGGGTAGCCATCCTGCCCACGGGGACTGAGCTGGTGCCGCCCAACCCCAATCCGGCCCCCGGCCAGATCCTGGAGTCCAACGGCACCATGCTGGCCGGCCTGGTCACCCGCTGGGGGGGCGAGCCCCGGGTTTACCCCATTACCCCTGATGATTACCAGCTCTTAAAAGAACGCCTGCTGCAGGCCCTGGCGGAAAGCGACCTGGTCCTCATCAATGCCGGCTCCTCGGCCGGGCGGGAGGACTATACCGCCCGCCTGGTGGCTGAGCTGGGGCAGGTCTTAACCCATGGGGTCGCCACCCGGCCCGGAAAGCCGGTAATCCTGGGTATAGTTGAGGATAAACCGGTGATTGGCGTACCCGGCTACCCGGTATCCGCCGCCCTGTGCGCGGAACTCTTTGCCAGGCCCGTTATCTATTACCGGCAGGGATTGGAACCGCCCCGGCGGGAGCGGGTACAGGCCGTCCTGGCCCGTAAAATTTACTCCCCCCTTGGCCGGGAGGAGTTTGTCCGCGTTCGCCTGGAAAGAGAAAGGGACAGGTTGGTGGCCATCCCGACCTCCCGCGGTGCCGGCACCATCATGGCCCTGGCCCGGGCCGACGGTATTGTGGTGGTACCCCGCCTGGCCGAGGGTTTTGCCGCCGGCCAGGAAGTGACGGTATATCTCCTGCGGCCGCGGGAAACCCTTCTGGAAGAACTCCACACCGGAGCCAGGACCATCAAGGGTAGCTATAATTTAGAATGAAAAGCGGCATAACGAAGAAGCCGTTGCCGGAGAAAAGAGGGAGACCGGTGGAAGATGCCTTTCGCCGCCAGATAAACTACCTGCGTATTGCCATAACCGACCGCTGCAACCTGCGCTGCCGCTACTGTATGCCGGCAACCGGGGTACCCTTAAAGAGTCACCAGGACATCCTCCGCCTGGAGGAGATCGTCACCATTGCGCGGGTGGCCGGCAGGACCGGGATAAACCGCATCCGCCTTACCGGGGGCGAGCCCCTGGTGCGCAAAAACGTCGTGACCCTGGTGCGGGAGCTGGCTAAACTTCCGGCCATCAAAGAGGTTTCCCTGACCACCAATGGCATCTTCTTGAGTGGCCTGGCCAGGGCCCTCAAAGAAGCGGGCTTGAGCCGGGTGAATATCAGCCTGGACACATTAAAGAAAGAACGTTACCGTTATATCACCCGCCGCGGCAATATCAGCAGCGTCTGGCAGGGCATCCATGCCGCCCTGGCCGTGGGCCTGGCACCGGTAAAACTCAATGTTGTCGTTACCCGCGGCTTTAACGACGACGAGATCCTGGATTTTGCCCGGCTGGCTCAAGAAGAGCCTTTGCATATCCGCTTTATTGAACTGATGCCCATTGGCGCGGCTGCTGCTTCTGCTGGCGGTTATGTATCCATGGAGGAGATTAAAAGCCAGATTAGCCGGGTCTATCCCCTGGAACCTTTAGCAGACCTGGTAACCAACGGCCCGGCCGTTAACTTTAAGGTGGCCGGCGGGAAAGGTAGTATCGGCTTTATCAGCGCCATGTCCAGTCACTTTTGTCACCGCTGCAACCGCCTGCGCCTGACGGCCGACGGGAAACTCAGGCCCTGCCTCTACTGGGACGGGGAAATAGACATCAAAGGGCCTTTACGCGCCGGGGCTTCGGAGGCGGAACTGGCGGCTATTTTTGCCCGGGCTGTGACCTTAAAGCCGGCCGAACACCATATGGAAACCGGCTGGCGCCAGCCCCGGGTCATGTCCCAGATCGGCGGCTGATGTTTAAGAAGTGAGAGGTGGGAAGTGGGAAGTAGGAGTTGGTTCAGGTTAAGCTCCGGTGAGGTTAATGTCCGTGGGGGGAACCGGGTCGTTCCTTCAATAAAGGTTTGTATCTGTAAAGGCACAAAGTAAACGAGCAGTGTATTATGGAGGCATGGGTATGAGCAATCCCCTGACCCACCTTGATGCCAAAGGTGCTGCACGAATGGTAGATGTGGGCGCCAAGGCCGTTACCGAACGGGTGGCCGTAGCCCGGGGACGGGTACTGATGAGCAAAAATACCCTGGACCTCATCCTGGAAGGAGAGATGCCCAAGGGTGACGTCCTGGCCGTGGCCCGGGTGGCCGGGATTATGGCCGCCAAGCAAACGGGGTCGTTAATCCCCCTCTGCCACCCCTTGTCCATCAGCGCGGTGAGCGTCGACTTCCGCCCTGACCGGGACACGGGGACCCTGGAAATTGAAGCCCGGGTGAAGACCACCGGCCAGACCGGGGTGGAAATGGAAGCCCTGACGGCGGTCAGCGTGGCCGCCTTGACCATTTACGACATGTGCAAAGCCGTCGAGAGGGGCATGGTTATCGATAACATCAGGTTAATCGAAAAAACGGGTGGCCGCAGCGGCCACTTCCAGCGGGAAGGTGAGGAACCATGGGACGTATCGTAGCCGTCTGCACCTCGGCCGCCAAGGGTGAGCGTAAAAAGAATATTGGCCGGGGGATGCTCATTGCCAACCACGGCCTGGAGGGCGATGCCCATGCCGGCCCCTGGCACCGCCAGGTAAGCCTCCTGGCCATGGAAAGCATTACCAAAATGCAGGCTAAAGGCATGCAAGTGGGCCCCGGCGACTTCGCCGAGAACCTGACGACGGAGGGTATTGATCTGGTATCCCTGCCGGTGGGTACGAAATTAAGAATCGGGGACCGGGTCCTGGCCGAGGTGACCCAGATCGGCAAACAGTGCCACAGCCGCTGTGCCATTTACCAGCAGGCCGGCGACTGCGTCATGCCCCGCGAGGGCATCTTTGTGGCCATCCTGGAGGGCGGGCCGGTCCAGGTGGGCGATCCTATCGAGGTGGTGGCCTCGTGATCCGGGTAGCAATACTTACGGCCAGCGATAAGGGAGCCCGGGGCGAGCGGGAGGATAAGAGCGCGGCCGTCATCCGGGAAATGGTGGCGGATCTTGGCGAAGTGGTGGCCTATGAGGTTGTTCCTGATGAGCGCCGGCTCCTGGCCGCCAAACTGCGCGAGTTTTGCGATGTGGTGGGGGCCGATCTCGTTCTCACCACCGGGGGCACTGGCTTCAGCCCCCGGGATGTTACCTCCGAAGCCACCCGGGATGTGATCGAAAAGGAAGTACCGGGGCTGCCGGAGGCCATGCGGGCGGCAAGCCTGAAGTTAACCCCCCAGGCCATGCTCTCCCGGGCTGTAGCCGGCATCCGGGGGAAGACTCTCATCGTCAACCTGCCCGGCAGCCCCAAAGGGGTGCGGGAAAACCTGGCGGCCATACTGCCGGCCCTACCCCACGGCCTGGCCATCTTAAAGGGCGAGGCTGGCGAGTGCGGCCGGCCCTGAAAGATAGATTATGCAAACCCCGGTCTTTACGACGGGGTATTTTTATAAGACTATGTTTACTTTAGACTGCGATATTAACTTTTTCGGATGAGTAAGCCTGGACTTGCTGTTTTATTGGAGTTGGTTTTCTCCAGTAGAAGCATTATATGTTTTATGTTAAGATAATTTGGGGTGTAAAATTTAAAACATCAGCTGGTATAGGGACATCCGCAAGTCTCCCAAGAGAAGTTTTGCTGTTTAGGTTTACTCATTTATATAAAAGCAGCAAAGAGCCGATTTAGTGTATTTTTTAAATTAACAGGGGGCCCGGACTCGGTTGGTAGGAGGTGTATATGCTGATGATGGGAATTACTGTAAGAGAGGCGCTGCGCTTACCTCAGATGGAGGGAGCAGTACTGGTCGGTGGTGAACAGGGACTTGATCGTATAATCAATTCTGTGAACATCATGGAAGTACCAGACATAGGAAGTTATATAAAACCCGCAGAGCTTTTACTGACAACCGCTTATCCTATTAAAGATGATATCAAAGCTCTGGAAAATTTGATACCTCAATTAAACAAATGTGGATTGGCCGCGCTGGCCATAAAGCCGGAACGCTATATCCGCGAGATTCCAGAGATTATGATTAAGCAGGCCAACCAATACAAGTTTCCCCTGATTAAATTGCCCAACAGCGCCTCATTTAACGAAATTATAAATCCTATTTTGACCGAAATTTTAAACCGCCAGGCGGCCGTCCTGCAAAGGAATGAACAACTTAGCAAAGCCCTAACCGGCATAATGCTGCATGGTGGAGGGCTGGCTGAGATCGCGCGGACCCTAGCCGGCTTACTGGGGTTGCCAGTCTCTATTCATGATCCTTCTTTCCGAAAGATAGCTTCGTGGTTAGCGCCCCGCGATTTCGGTACTGAGAAGAACCGGGCACTGGCTGAACTTGTAAATGATAGCAAACAGCTGGCAGAAGCCTGCAAGGATGGTAGGGAACAATTGGTATTTAATTATGCCGGTGGGTTATATGCCATATGCCGCCCTGTTACAGTTGCCGAGGAAATTTATGCATACCTATTTATCTGGGAACCCCAAAAGCCTATTTCTGAACGGGATATAACTGGTATCGAGCAGGCGGTTACTGTTATTGCTTTGGAAATAAGCAAGCAACGGGCTGTCTTTGATGTAGAGAGCAGGTTTAAAAGCAGCTTTATTGAATATCTCGTGGATGGTAAAATCGCCTCAAAGGAAGATGCGATCATTTTGGCCGAAAGATTTGGGTGGGATATTGCTAACGGCTTTACAGTCATGTTATTTGAATGTGATGATCTGCAATCGCTTTACGATCAGGAGCCAGTATTTGCCCGCAAGAAACGGCTTAAGATAATGGAGATAGTGAATACAGCGGTTGTTTCATTATCTCCGGGATCAGCGGTTGTCGAGAGAGGGAGGCGGTTAATGGTGTTGCACCGCCCCCTGCCAGGTAAAGATACCAAACAGTTGCGGAGAAATTCCGAGACTTTGGCCCGTTCCTGTTGTGAAGAGTTAGCGAAGCGGTTAGATACACGAATACTCGTGGGGATTAGCCGCTTTATCGCCGACCCCATGAAGATTGCTGAAGGCATAAACCAATCCCAACAGGCTCTGGAAATCGGGAGGCGTGCTTACGAACGGGGCCAAGTTTTTCACTTTGACGACTTGGGCGTCTACCGCATTTTATTGACTTCTGATGCGGTAGAGATGCGATGTTTCTTTGACGATATCTTGGGCCAACTGGTCTCTTATGATGAAGAAAATAAAGCAGGTCTAATTGCAACGTTGGAGACGTTATTTGCTAATGATATGAACCTGCAGAAAACAGCTGATGCCTTATTTATTCACTATAATACTTTGAGATACCGCATAAACCGGATACAACAAATTACTGGCCTTGATTTAAAGTCTCCGGATGATCGCCTGAGCCTGCAGCTTGCCCTTAAAATCCTGCACATGAAAGGAAATTAACTTGAAGTTTTGTGGCCACCGCTTATTTGGTGGTGTTTTTTATCTAAAGATGGTTTAACTTGTTGATATTTGACTAATTAACGCGTTATCTTTTGTATGAAATTGACATAGAGGTGGTTGACTTAGTAGTGTTAAACTACAAATGTACGGGATACAGGTAATTGGATCTAATTACCAGAAATGTTTTTGCGGCGGAGGTAAAAAGGCAATAATATCATAGCCTGGGTTCGTGGCGCTGTAGAACAGGCTGTGGCCCATAGAATACCCGGCTTAGGGGACTCGTGTAGGATGTCGACACGCAGTTAGATTGCATAGGCATGCAGAAGTTAAGGGGAGGAGGTATAATAACGAATCCTTCGCTTCTGAAGATTTGCTTTGGGTAAAAATCCGGGAAATTACTGGGTAAAGCAGGAAGTTTTAAAAATAGCAAAAAATGGAAGTAATAGACGGTTCTACTAAGACGTATTAAATGCCTTGTATTAGGAGGATAAAAAAATGAGTGCAATTGTGCTTTTGCCGCTTCTTGTTATCATTGCCGTCCTTGTTATGAGGAAGCACATGATAGTCGCGGGTATCAGTGGTGCAATCGTTGCTATGATTATCGGTCATATGGGCCTGGCGCCGGCGACAAAAATAATAATGGACGCTATTCCCGGCATGATGTCTATGACGACACCGATTATGTATTCCGCGACGGCCCTTGCTGTTGCCAAGACAGGAGGGTTTGATGCTCTGCTTCGGCTTAGCCGGAAAATCACCGGCAATAGAGTATATCTAGTCGCTGCTGCTATCGTACTCATTCAGGCACTAGCAACTTACGCTGCTGGTCTTGGTGCAGGAAATACAATGGTAACCGGCCCATTGGCATTTGCTGCTGTAGGAGCAGTTCCGGAGCTAATTGCAGGCATGGCGATTGCAACAGCAGCGAGTTTTGAAACATCCCCAGCTTCTGCCGAGAGTGCCACAATTTCTAAAATTGCAGGGATAGATGTTGGCACTTATGTTAACCAAATGTTTCCATTTACGATCTTATTTTGGATAATTGGTATCGCCCTGGCGGCTTATGGAGTTTGGCGGCGGGGACGTATTTTGAATGAAGAAAATAATGAACCCATGCCCATGGGCCAGATAGTAAGAACTGCTCTTCCACCTCTCTACTTTATCATTGTAGTTGTCGCCGGTAAGTATTTAAATATGTTATTTGGTGGTTACCATGTCTTTACAGCACCTTTTAACATGATCAGCACTCTTGTGCTAGCAACAATTTTAACAAAATCCTCTATGGATAAGATGGCTGAGAACTTAATTCAGGGTTCCTCTTTCATCCTGACGCGGTTATTTGCAATCGGTGTTTTCCTGGGTTTCATTAATATCCTTTCAGAAATTGGTACCTTTAAATATATAGCTCAGATTGCAGCTAGTGCCCCGTCTTTTATCTTCGTAGCGACAGCAATTTTGGCTGGCTTCATTGTAGCTGTACCGGCTGGAGCGTATAGCGTTGGCGTAATTAGCCTGGTAGTTCCCGTTCTGGCTGCTGTTGGCCTTACTCCTTTACAAATGGGACTTGTGGCCCTGGCTATCGGTATGGGTACGCAGATGAGCCCTGTACAGATTAATGTTGCTGCTCTCTCCCAGACATTCGAAATGGAAATTGAAAGCGTCGTCCGCAATAATGCGCCATATGTGCTTGGGGTCCTCGTACTACTGATCATATTAGGTCTCTTCCTGTAAGTGAAGAAAGGGTGCATACCTTGGAGGCTCTT
The DNA here is from genome assembly GCF_001594015.1 of Moorella mulderi DSM 14980. Taxonomy (GTDB): domain Bacteria; phylum Bacillota; class DSM-521; order Neomoorellales; family Neomoorellaceae; genus Neomoorella; species Neomoorella mulderi. The sequence continues at coordinate 86,654 of NZ_LTBC01000001.1, read as the reverse complement.
TCTGTGGGTATCGGGGCCTGGGGGACTCTAGAAGGACAGGCTTCTACTGAAGTAATCTCCATATCCAAACGTTCACTGTATTGCCGAGCCCCGGCTGGACTCGTGTGCGTAGGTAGCCAGTCTATAGGGCGCGGGCCCATTAATGTGCTGCTGAGCGAACATGAATGGAACGCCATATACAACCGCATCCTGGTCGGGGAAAACTTGGTTTTTAGTAAAGGTCCTACTTCTGGCATTCACACGGTTTTATTAATGAGGCGTTGCATTTATGCAGCACGTATTGACCCACCACGAGATTTTGGCCTGAAGCCTGTGTCTCTGGATTCCTTGTGGTCGCTTTTATTTACCTACGGTAAGGGACCAATGCTTTGCGCCCTTAACGGTAGTGCTTCTTCTGCCAGTGACCCTTTCGATAAGGTTGTGATACAAAGGGGTAAGCAGGGCATCGATCTCCTCCGGATAAACTGGAACCGAGATGAATGGCAGTTTATTGCGGATGTAGCAGTAAAAACTCTCTTGGGCTTGGGACCAGGTTTGACTCCCTCTGGGGATGATCTGCTTGTGGGTTACATGAGCGGGTTGGATTTAATATCGACCATAAGTTCCCGCGCCCGGGAGATTAAAAAAATGATGCAGTCCAACGTGCTGTCGTCCCTTGCACGTACAAACGAAATTAGCCAAACACATATCAGGTGGGCTTGTAGAGGGTACTATATGGAACCGCTCACAGCCTTGCTAAAGGCAATTGCGGGGGGGGAGCCAGAAGCAGTTGGCAATAACATGAAAAAATTACTAGCAAGGGGTGCATCTTCGGGTACAGATACAGCTATTGGATTGCTGTTGGCCCTAGAAAACGGAAAGGAGATGCAGCGTAGTGGTTATTCGCTGGCTAATTAAACCTAAGATGTATCAGGATTCTGTAAAACTCATGAAGTTATCTGCTGAACTCCGTAAGCAGGACGGGGTAAAGCAAGCATCTGTGATTATGGCGACGGAGATGAATAAGAGCACTTTACAGGATATAGGTATGTTGGTGCCAGAAGTAGCTGCTGCCAATGCCGATGATCTGGCGATAATCGTGGCGGCAGATACAGAAGAGCAGGCACAAAAGGCTGTGGAATTGGCGGAAAAACTTCTCAACCGTGCTGAAGTGCAACAGGGTGAGACTAAACAGCAATTTCCTAAGACCTTACGAAGCGCAGTAGAGGCTTTACCTGGTGCAAATTTGGCCCTTATCTCTGTACCAGGAACATATGCAGCAGCTGAGGCGCTTAAAGCACTGAATCTAGGGCTTAACGTGCATCTATTTAGTGATAACGTTACGCTGGAAGATGAGGTCCGGCTCAAGCAAATCGGAACTAAAAAAGGATTGCTGGTAATGGGGCCGGATTGTGGCACGGCAATTATTGATGGGGTGCCCCTTGCCTTTGCCAACGTTGTTGCTCGTGGCAAGATAGGGATTGTTGGCGCTTCAGGAACCGGTATCCAAGAAGCTACTGTTCTGATCGAGCGTTTGGGAGGAGGAATTTCCCATGCCATAGGAACTGGAGGCAGGGACCTCTTAGATGAAGTTGGCGGGCAAATGATGCTTCTCGGTATTGAACTTCTGGAAGAAGACCCTTCGACAGAGGTTATTTTATTGATCTCAAAACCTGCCGGACCACGGACGGCAAATAAAATACTGGATAGGGTTAAGCAGTGTAAGAAACCTGTAGTAGTGAATTTGCTTAAAGGCGATTTAAATACCATTAAGTCAGCTGGTGTTGTGGGTGCCGCAACCATCGAAGATGCGGCTTACAAGGCAGTCGCTTTGGCCAATGGAGAAGAAGCAGTTGCCATACCGGAAAATTACTGGGGAGATTACTCAAAACAGATCGCCGTGCTGGAGAGCCAGCTGCGCCCGAACCAGCGTTATATTCGGGGCCTGTTTACAGGGGGCACCCTAGCCGACGAGGCAATGGTGATACTCAGCGATATCGTCGGGGATATCTTCTCCAATATCCCATTAAAACCAGAACTAAAATTACCTTCAGCAAGGAAAAGCCACAAGCATACCATTGTGGATTTAGGGGATGACGAGTTTACAAGAGGGCGTCCCCATCCTATGATTGATCCCCTTCCTCGCAACGAACGTTTAATGCAAGAGTATGCTGATCCGGAGGTAGGCGTTATCCTTTGTGATGTAGTTACAGGTTATGGGAGTCACGCTGACCCGGCAGGGGAACTGGCCCGCGCAGTGGCCCGCGCCCGGGATGCTTATCCGAGCAATAATCCGGCAGTAATTGCCTTTGTATGTGGTACCGAAGCCGACCCGCAACCTCTTAGTGAACAGGTCAAAGCCCTCGAAAAAGAAGGGATTTTCGTCTTACCATCCAATGCGGAAGCAGCACGGGCGGCGGGAAGGATTATCAAGTTACACGAAAGCCGGAGGGTTTAATCATGACTTTAAGTAGAGATTTAATTAATGGTCCTGTCAAGGTTGTAAATGTCGGGCTTGAGTCTTTTGCCCATGACTTGACTTCGCTGGGCGTCGCTAATATACATGTAGAATGGAGACCGCCCGCCAATGGCGACCCGCATCTTGTCCGACTGTTGGCCTTGATTGAAGAAAATATTGATGTAATTAATACCGCCAATCAAAAAGCTATCAATCGTTTACTGGAAGCGCAACCGAAGCTTATCGATGTCAAGCTTGCTGGCGAGGTAATTCCTGGCTTCGAGGGCAATATGATATTGCACTCTGGTCCGCCGATTACATGGAGTAAAATGTGCGGGCCTATGCGGGGTGCTGTTATTGGTGCACTTATCTATGAAGGCCTGGCAGATAATGCAGAGCAAGCCGAGAAATTGGCTGCTAGTGGCGAAATAAAGTTTGCTCCCTGTCACGAATATAGCGCTGTCGGTCCTATGTCCGGGATTATATCAGCTTCTATGCCAGTTTTTGTAGTTGAAAATGAAGCCGCTGGAAACCGGGCATACTCAAACTTTAATGAAGGCTTGGGCAAGGTCCTGCGTTTCGGTGCCAATTCTCCCGAAATTATAGAGCGTTTGCGGTGGATTCGTGATGTCCTGGCACCGGCGTTACGCAATGCCATCTTGGCATGTGGTGGTGTAGACCTCAAGACTCTTACTGCAAAAGCTCTCCAGATGGGAGACGAATGCCACAATCGCAACCTGGCGGCAACTTCCTTATTGACACGTACCTTGATGCCTGCATTAGTTAAGACCTGTCCACCTAACAAACTGGAGGAGGTTGCTTCTTTCCTGGCCAAAAATGATCACTTCTATCTCAATATTTCCATGGCCGCCTGTAAGGCAATCCTCGATGCAGCACATGGAATCCCTGGAAGTACACTTGTTACGGCTATGGCACGTAATGGGGTCGAGTTTGGTATTCGCGTCAGCGGGCTTGGTAATGAGTGGTTTACAGCCCCGGCGCCATATGTTAAAGGGCTCTATTTCCCTGGGTACAATGATGAAGATGCTAACCCTGATCTAGGAGATAGCGCTATTACTGAAACGTGCGGTCTTGGCGGCTTTGCTATGGCAGCGGCACCAGCTATTGTGCAGTTTGTAGGTGGTACCCCTCAGGATGCCCTTAACTATACCCTAGAGATGTACAATATTACTTTGACCTCAAACCCTGCCTACACTATTCCTAACCTCGGTTTTCGGCCAACCCCAACAGGGATTGATGTTTTAAAGGTTGTTGAAACAGGCATTAACCCAATCATCAATACAGGTATTGCCCACCGTGAGGCAGGTGTGGGACAGATCGGAGCCGGTCTTGTCCGGGCACCTATGGAGTGTTTTGTAGCAGCACTGCATCGTCTCGCTGAAACTATTTCCTAACAATTGGCGAACGATGCGTTTATAAAAAAATGAGGGGGTTTTAACATGCAAAAAGTTGAAGTCTTTCGTATCCCAACAGCCTCACCTGATGATATCAGCGGGTTGGCTACTTTGATTGATTCGGGGAAGATTAATCCGGCTGAAATTGTTGCTATTTTGGGCAAAACGGAAGGTAATGGTTGTGTTAACGATTTTACTCGCGGTTTTGCCACCCAATCTCTAGCAATGTATCTAGCAGAAAAATTGGGAATAAGCCGCGAAGAAGTAGTAAAAAAAGTTGCGTTTATAATGTCAGGCGGTACTGAGGGTGTCATGACGCCGCACATTACTGTCTTTGTCCGAAAAGATGTCCAGGAACCAGCTAAGCCAGGAAAGCGCTTGGCAGTAGGCGTAGCTTTTACGCGGGACTTTCTGCCGGAAGAATTGGGCCGGATGGAACAGGTAAACGAAGTGGCTCGCGCTGTAAAAGAGGCTATGAAAGACGCCCAGATAGACGATCCCCGCGACGTTCACTTTGTTCAGATAAAGTGCCCGCTTTTGACTGCTGAAAGAATTGAGGATGCCAAGCACCGCGGGAAAGATGTTGTGGTAAACGACACGTATAAATCAATGGCTTACTCACGTGGAGCCTCAGCTCTCGGAGTTGCCCTCGCACTGGGCGAGATATCTGCGGATAAGATTAGCAACGAAGCTATTTGTCATGACTGGAATCTCTACTCTAGTGTGGCTTCGACGTCAGCCGGGGTTGAACTTCTTAATGATGAAATTATCGTAGTAGGAAACTCTACCAATAGTGCCAGTGATTTGGTTATAGGCCACTCTGTTATGAAGGATGCCATTGACGCTGATGCAGTACGCGCTGCCCTTAAAGATGCCGGGTTAAAATTTGATTGTTGCCCGCCAGCCGAAGAGCTTGCTAAGATCGTTAATGTACTGGCCAAGGCTGAGGCTGCATCTTCCGGTACAGTAAGGGGTCGGCGTAACACGATGCTTGATGACTCTGATATCAATCATACCCGCTCGGCGCGAGCGGTAGTAAATGCTGTTATTGCCAGCGTGGTAGGAGACCCCATGGTATACGTTTCCGGCGGTGCAGAGCACCAAGGGCCTGATGGCGGTGGCCCAATTGCTGTTATTGCCAGGGTGTAGGAAGGCAAGGGGGGCCATTATCAATGGCCCCCCTGAATGGCATCTTGCAGCTTAATATAACTAGATTAAGGTGAAGGTCATGCTCGTATTTTTCTTTTTGGCCCTTGGCATCGGAGCTATATGGGCGCTTCAGCCGGTGATAAATGCTGGGTTGGCCCGATCAACTGGCCCCCTGATGGCGTCCACAATTTCTTTTTTAATTGGTTCATTGTTGCTAATAATATCAGTCGCGATTTATCATTGTTTTGCTAAAGAACCCTTCAATTTTGCCGTCCTTAGCCAGGTCAACCCTATATATTATATGGGAGGGGCAATCGGTGCTGCTGTCGTACTTGGTATGACGACGATTATTCCCAAACTCGGTGCGGGAGGGGTACTTTCTGCGGCGATTACAGGTCAACTAATTATGGCGGCAGTAATCGATCATTTTGGTCTATTAGGAGCTCCTCGTATAGCTCTAAACTCACTGCGTTTAATTGGTATAATTCTTTTATTAATTGGCGTAAACCTAGTAATTTACAGGTAGACCCTTTGTCATTCAAGGCGCCAGCAGCTAGATGGACACCCTTATTGCCATAAATTACTTGAATAAGGTAATGATATATGAAGAGGGGGAAAAACGGTGAGTAGTCGTTTTATTGGTGTGGATGAAAAACCCGCCCTCCCATACTTAATTTTGTATGGGCTCCAGCATGTCCTGGCTATGTTTGCCGGTATCGTAGCTGTACCACTAATGGTTGGTACTGCTTTAAAATTACCCGGCGAGCAGATTACTATTCTCGTTCAAGGTTCGCTTTTAACCAGTGGGCTCGGGACATTAGTCCAATCCCTTGGTATTGGTAGGCTTGGTGCTCGCCTCCCTATATGTATGGGGACAGCATTTGTCTTTATTTCTCCATTTATAAGCGTGGGTTCTCAATTGGGTATCCAGGCTATTCTTGGAGCAGCAATTGTGGGCGGTATCGTGGAGTTTGTTTTTAGCTTTTTCGTTTGGCGTATTCAGAAATATATACCTCCGGTTGTTACAGGGACCGTTGTTGTCTTGATTGGGATGGGATTGATGCCCCTAGGTTTTACTTGGCTAGCAGGTGGGGAAAGCTCACTGTTTGGTCAGCCAATAAGTTTTGCTATCGGTGGATTGGTTTTAGTGATACTGATTTTGATAAACCAATTTGCAAAAGGAGTTTGGCCTTCTATATCTGTTGCCCTGGCCATTGTTGTAGGTTACCTGGCTGCTGGTATTGCTGGTGTTTTGAATCTTGGGTTGGTCAAGGAAGCAGCATGGTTTGCTGTACCAAAAGTATTTTCCTTTGGATTGCCAAAGTTTTCATTTCCTGCGATTTTAGCGGTTTTGGTAGCACAATTTGCCTCAATGCTGGAGACTATAGGGGATACTTATGCAACAGGCGTGGTAACTCATAAAAAAATAGGTCGCCGCGAGTTATCCGGAGCAATCAGTGTTGACGGGTTGCTGTCATCAATTGCATTTTTATTTAATGGGTTATCTATCACTTCCTTTAGCCAGAACATTGGTGTCATAAGTATTACAAGAGTGGCCAGTCGCTTTGCCGTAGCTGTCAGTGGCATTATATTATTGCTTATGGGCCTCGTACCAAAATTTGCGGCTCTGATTGCAAGTATGCCCGCGCCAGTACTTGGTGGTGCTGCCCTGGTAATGTTTGGCGCAATTGCAGGATCAGGCATTTTACAGTTCCGCGAAGCAAAAGTTTTTGGGGAACGTGAGATGTTCATTTTTGCTATTTCAGTTGCCCTGGGGATGGGTTTTGGGCTGCATCCAGAAGGTGCACTAGAGTATCTACCATCTTACCTTACAGTTATCCTAGGATCCGGTGTTGCGGTAGGGGGCATAACGGCCATTATACTTAATCAGGTATTGCCTGTAAGACAGAAAGAAGAATAAATGGCTCCTCGCCATTTCGTGTGGGTAAACTTTATTGCGGCCTTTAAAATAGGAGCAAAGCGTAGAACCCTTGACATGGAGAATGCCCTGTTAACCTTGCTTGGTAATAGAGGCTATTTCCATGTCAAGGGCGGCTATTGGAATATATTTGGAGCTACACACACTCGATAGCTAAGAACCAGAAATAACATCTTGCTATTGAGTAAATAGTTAATAAAATAAAAAAACAAAATTTAACAGGAGAGTGAGTAAGACATGGAAAAGTTGGCAGTAATAGCTATAGGTGGTAATTCTTTAATTAAAGACAAAAAACTTATAGGTTTATATGACCAGCTAGCAACGATGAGGGAAACCTGCCGTAATATTGCAGATGTGGTAGAAAAGGGCTGGAATGTAGTAATTACTCATGGTAACGGACCACAGGTGGGCTTTTTAATTCGCCGTGCGGAACTGGCGTGTGGGGAACTGCCCCTGATACCTTTGGAATTTGCAGTGGCCGACACCCAGGGAGCAATAGGTTATATGATCCAGCAGTCATTAATGAATGAATTTCGCCGCAGAGGGATTAAAAGGCAGGCCATTACGATTGTGACTCAAGTAGTAGTTGATCAAAACGATGAAGCTTTTCAGAACCCCACTAAACCCATCGGCAGTTTTATGACCAGGGAAGAAGCTCAACGGCATGTGAAGGAAGACGGTTGGACGGTAGTGGAGGACGCTGGCAGAGGCTGGCGGCGGGTAGTACCTTCCCCCGAACCCAAAGCGATTGTTGAAATCAAAGCTATTAAAGATTTGATTAAGGACGGCTATATTGTCATTTGTGTAGGAGGGGGCGGTATACCCGTAGTAGAACAGGAGGGTAACCTGGAAGGGGTTGCTGCTGTTGTGGACAAAGATTATGCCTCCTCGTTGTTAGCTAAGGAGATTGAAGCTGACGTTCTTGTAATATCTACAGGAGTAAATAAAGTGGCTATAAATTTTGGCAAACCCGACCAGAAAGAACTGGATAGACTAACAATAGCCGAAGCCGAAGCCTACATGGCTGCAGGGCATTTTCCACCAGGAAATATGGGTCCAAAGATTACGGCCCTGCTAAGGTACCTTAAGAATGGCGGCAAGGAAGGCATCATTACGTCGCCAGCAGAATTAGTAGCTGCCCTTGAAGGAAAATCCGGTACTAGAATTGTTCCTTAAAACTTCCTTATGAGGTATACTAAAATTTACGTTACCGGCATTCCTGGGGAGGAAAATAAGAAATTGGTGTCGAAAGAGATAGGGATTTTTAGTAAAGGGTGAAGCTCTTGCTGCAAGACCTGGAAGCTGAAGTACTGGCCTCGCACCAGTTGGGGCAGGACGTTTACTTATTGCGCTTGTACGCCCCGTTGATTGCTGAAGCGGCCCAGCCGGGGCAGTTTGTACACGTCCGTTGCTCAGAAACCTTCGATCCTTTATTACGACGCCCGTTAAGCATCCATGATGCCGGTAACAAGGGAGAATTAACTTTACTGTATCAGGTCAAAGGCCGGGGCACAGCCTGGCTGGCTCGACAGCAGCCAGGCCAGAAGATAAATATTCTCGGGCCTCTCGGCCGGGGTTTTACTTTACCCCAAAACAAGAGGCTGGCACTAGTAGCCGGGGGCATGGGCATGGTTCCCTTGCTTTTTCTTGCCCGGCGGGCCCTGGAGGCCGGTAATGAGGTTGATTTTTTCTATGGCGCCCGGGACAGGGAGCAGTTGTACCAGTTAGAAACATTAAAGGCCATGCAGGTTAATTTATTCCTGGCTACTGACGACGGCAGCGCCGGCTTTCAAGGGCCGGTGACAAAGCTCTGGGAAAAATATATACCAGAGAGGTCCTACGACCGGGGCTATGCCTGCGGTCCCCGGCCGGCCCTGGCGGCCTTCGCCCGCTTGTCGGGAGAGTTCTCCCTCCCGGCTGAAGTTTCCCTGGAAGAAAGGATGGCCTGCGGCCTGGGGGCCTGCCGCGGCTGCGTGGCCACCCTGCGCGATGCTTCTGGCAACAGGTATTACGAAAATGTTTGCACAGGCGGCCCTGTCTTCGACGCAGCCGCCGTGTACTGGGAGGACTAATAATGGAGCAGGCCGGTAAAAGGCCCCGAGTCAACCTGGCGGTGGAAATCGCCGGTTTAACTTTACAGAATCCGGTAATGCCGGCCTCCGGAACTTTTGGTTTTGGCGAGGAATATGCCCCTTTTATTGATCTCAACCGCCTGGGAGCCCTTGTGGTCAAGACCATTACCCTGCATCCTACCCCCGGCAACCCGCCGCCGCGCTTAATGGAAAGCTATTGCGGCCTGCTTAACTCCGTGGGCCTGCAAAACCCGGGCCTGGAAATTTTCCTGCGGGAGAAACTGCCCTATTTACGCCAGTATAGACCGCCCCTCATTGTCAGTATTGCCGGCAGGACCATGGAGGAGTACGCGGAGCTGGCCGCTCGCTTGAGCGAGACCGAAGGCATTGCCGCCCTGGAGGTCAATATCTCCTGCCCCAATGTCAAGGAGGGGGGGATTGTTTTTGGTACGGTGCCGGCCATGGCGGCCCGGGTGACAGCTACCGTCAAGGAACATACCCACCTGCCAGTGATAGTTAAATTAACGCCGAACGTCACTGACATTACTGCTATAGCCAGGGCGGTGGAAGATGCCGGCGCCGGTGCCATAGCCCTGATTAATACCCTCCAGGGTATGGCTATTGATATTGAAAAGCGCCGCCCGGCCCTGGCCAATATAGCGGGGGGGCTGAGCGGGCCGGCTATTAAACCAGTAGCCCTTTATGCTGTCTGGCGGGTAGCCCGGGCCGTAAAGGTGCCGGTAATCGGCATGGGCGGCATTATGACGGCTCGCGATGCCATTGAGTTCTTGCTGGCAGGGGCCAGTGCTGTGGCTGTGGGTACGGCTACCTTGGTTAACCCAGGAGCGATCATGGAGATAATCGCTGGATTAGAAAATTACCTGGCAGAACAGGGCTTTGAAGACGTGCGGGAATTGATTGGTGCGCTGCAAACCTGATTAGCGGACCGGCCTGGGAGTGTATATGTAGCTGCCCCCGGGCAGCAGGCCCGTGCTTATGCAATTGCCATTACCGCTGCCTCTAGGGCAGAGATAGCAGACAAGTAAAATATCTAGAGGAGTGAAGCAAGTGCTCGAGCGGGAAGAAATCATGGCCATTTTTCGCCGCACAGGCGTCTTATGGGAAGGACATTTTGTGTTAACCTCCGGCCTCCACAGCGGCCGTTACCTCCAGTGTGCCCGGGTCCAGCAGTTCCCGGAGGAAAACGCCCTCCTCTGCCGGGACCTGGCGGCGAGATTTAAGGACCAGGGTATTACCGCCGTTGTGGGCCCGGCCATCGGTGCCATTATTATGTCTTATGAAATGGCCCGCAATCTCGGCGCCAGGGCCCTCTTTACCGAACGGGAAAACGGCGTCATGACCCTGCGCCGGAGTTTTACCCTGGAGCCTGGGGAACGGGTGCTGGTGGTGGAAGACGTGATCACTACAGGGGGATCAGTGAAGGAAGTCATTGAAGTTGTGAAACAGTACAACGCGGTGCCGGTGGGGGCCGGCGTCCTGGTGGATCGCAGCGGCGGCCGGGCGGATGTAGGTGTACCGGTACAGTCATTGATCACCTTTGATATTGAGACGTATAAGCCGGAAGACTGTCCCTTATGCCGGCAGGGGTTACCGGTTGTCAAACCGGGCAGCAGGCAACAATAGCGATTCTTTTCGGTCCCATAAATATACCGGACTTGTGCAAAGGGGCTGGAAGGTAATGCACGAAATTAAAGGTGGCGCGGGGGGCCCTCCTGGCCCGGCACATTAAAAAGGCCACCGGGGGAAGGTATTCAGGTAATTTCCTCCAAGGGCAAGAAAACAAACCTTTGGCAAGAATTTAGCCTTGCAGTGCAAGTAATCTTAAAATAGACTTAAAAATGAACTAACATTAATATTTCAAGGAGGCAAGGTAAAGTGGCAGTCCTGGAGGAAATCAAAGAAGCCTTGATGGCCGGTAATGCCAACAAGGTCAAGGAGCTGACCCAGAAGGCCCTGGATGAGGGCATCGCCCCTACCACCATTATTAACGACGGCCTGATTGCAGCCATGAATATCATTGGCGTCAAGTTTAAGAACAATGAAGTTTACGTGCCTGAGGTCCTGGTGGCGGCCCGGGCCATGCATGCCGGCATGGATGTGGTCAAGCCCCTGCTGGCCGGTGGCGCCATGGAGGATAAGGGCACCCTGGTCATTGGCACCGTCAAAGGCGACCTCCACGACATCGGCAAGAACCTGGTCATTATGATGATGGAAGGAGCCGGCTTCAAGGTAATTGACCTGGGTATTGACGTACCGGTAGAAAAATTTGTCCAGGCGGTAGAAGAGCACAAGCCTCAGCTGGTCGGCATTTCGGCCCTGCTGACCTCCACCATGATGCAGATGAAGAAAACTGTCGAGGGCCTGGCAGCTTACCGCGATAAAATCAAGATCATGGTCGGCGGCGCTCCGGTTACCCAGAAATTTGCCGATGAAATCGGTGCCGACGGTTATGCTCCCGATGCTGCCTCTGCGGTAGATCTCGCCCGCCAGCTGCTGGCGTCATAGGAGGCCAGGAGATGCTGGTTGTCGGTGAGCTGATAAATTCCAGCCGCAAGGCCATTGCCCGGGCCGTTGCCGAACGCGATAAGGAATATATCCAGGACCTGGCCAGAAAGCAGGTTGAGGCCGGCGCCCATATTATTGACGTCAACTGCGGGACAAGCATCGGCGAGGAAGATAAGGTCATGACCTGGCTGGTCAATATCGTCCAGGAAGTCGTTGACGTGCCGTTGTGTATCGATAGTCCCAGCGCCGAAGCTTTGGCCGCCGGCCTGGCAGCCCATAAAGGCCAGGCCATGATCAATTCCATCACTGCGGAGAAGCAGCGGTGGGAGGAAGTTTTACCCCTGGTGCAGAAATATAAAGCCAAGGTCATTGCCCTTTGCATGGACGACGGAGGCATGCCGGAATCTGTGGACGATCGCTTGCGGGTAGCCGGCAGGCTGGTACCGGGGCTGGTGGAAGCAGGGATACCGGAAGAAGATATTTACCTGGACCCCCTGATTAAGCCCCTGGGGGTTAACAGCCAGTACGGCGTCGAAGCTTTAGAATCGGTGGCGGCTTTAAAGGAAAAGTACCCCAAAGTTCATACCATCTGCGGCCTATCCAATGTTTCTTATGGCTTACCGGAGCGCCGGCTGTTAAACCGGGCCTTTATGGTTATGTGCCTGACACGGGGCATGGATGCCTTTATCCTAGACCCCCTGGATATGCCCCTGATGGGCCTTTTAAAAGCGGCTACAGCCCTGGCCGGCCAGGATGAATACTGCCTGGAGTATATTGCCGCCGCCCGCGCCGGGAAAATTAAAGCCTGAACTCGAGCGTAAATCCGGCCGCAGGCAGGGAGGTTCCCTGCTGCGGCCGTTTTCATTAGGAGGAAAAATATGCCTTTTTCCCTGGAAAATTTGATCCAGGCTGTAATCAACGGCAATGCCGTCCAAGTACGAGAAGAAGTTAAGAAGGCCCTCGCCGCCGGGGTAGATCCCGCCCGGATTATTTCCGACGGCTTTGTGGCTGCCATGGATGTGGTGGGGGAAAGGTTTGAACGTAACGAGATTTACGTCACCGACCTGATTATTACCGCCCGGGCCATGCACACCGGTTTGAAGGAGCTCAAACCTTTTATGCTGGCCGGTCAGGTGCAACCGGTGGGGCGGGCCATAATCGGTACCGTCCAGGGCGACATCCATGATATCGGCAAGAATTTACTGGGCATTATGCTCGAAGCCTCGGGTTTTGAGGTAATTGACCTGGGCGTCAATGTCGCTCCCACTACCTTTGTCGAAGCGGTAATTAAATATCATCCTGACGTCCTGTGCCTGTCAGCCCTCCTTTCCTCTACCCGGGGAGCTATGGGCGAAACCATTGCTGCCCTGCAAGAAGCCGGCTGGCGGAGCAAGGTAAAAGTGGTGGTGGGCGGTACGCCATTGAATGAGACTATTGCCGCCAAAATGGGTGCTGATGGCTACGCGCCCGATGCCACCGCCGCCGTCCAGCTGATTAAAGACCTGATTGGCGCCGGCCAGAAACGCCAGGCGGTCCTGGCTCCGGCTACCCTGGATTTATTCTTTGGGGAAGGTTCCCTGGAAGACCTGCAGCTGGCCTTTACCCGCATGACCGGGCTGCACCTGGTCATGGTGGATGCCGCTGGTAATCCTTTGACCCCCCTGGGAGGCTTCCTGGAATGCTCCCGGCATTGCCATTTACTCCAGGGCAACCCGGCCAAAGACGTGGATGTTACCACCCTGGCGGGTAATTTTAAAGAGGCTTTTATTTACCGCTGCCATGCCGGCCTGGTGGAAATATCCTATCCCCTGGCCGGTGAAGACGGTACGGTGGGAGCCATCCTCTGCGGCCACTGCCTTTTAGAGGGCGATCCCGCCCCGGCGCAATTGCAGGCGGCCGTACCGGTGCTGTCCATAAAGGATTTGGAAGCCGTCTGCGGCCTCCTCTCCTTTGTGTCCGGGCAGATCATGCAGCTCAACGCCGTTTTACTGGTCAATAAAGAACTGGAGGAGCAGCGCGCGAGCTTTATCCACTTCCTGAAAAGGCAGCACCAGCTGGAGCAGGCCCTGAAGGATGCCGAACTCAAAGTCCTCCAGGCCCAGGTCAATCCCCATTTCTTGTTTAACTCTTTAAATACCATCGCCCGCCTGGCCCTCTTTGAGGGGGCGGCAACTACCGAAAAAATGGTGCGCGCCCTGGCCCGCCTCATGCGCTACAGCCTCTACCAGGTCAAAGAAACTGTGACCCTGGCCGAGGAGATAGCTGCCGTGCGCGACTACCTCTTTATCCAGGAGACGCGTTTTCCGGACCGGCTCCAGAGCCAGGTGCTGGTAGAGGAAGATGTGCTGGAGGCTCGCGTACCCTGCATGGTCCTGCAGCCCCTGGTAGAAAACGCTGTCATCCACGGCCTGGAGCCCAAGGAGGAGGGCGGGAGAATTACCGTTTCCGGCCGCCGGGTGGGGGACCAGGTGCATATAGAAATAAAGGATGACGGCATTGGCATCCCCCCTGAGGTCCAGAAGGCCATTTTTGACCTCCAGGTACGGGGTGGCAGCAAGGGCCAGGTCAGCGGGCTGGGGATTGTCAATGTCTACCGGCGCCTGCAGCATCAATTTGGCAGCAACTGCGCCCTGGATGTGACCAGCACGCCGGGAAAAGGGACTTGCATTCAGCTCACTTTTCCCTATACTAAAGAGTAACGTAGTATTTATGAAGGGGGCTATATCCGGTTTTGTCCACGGAAATCAAGATCCTGCTTGTTGACGACGAACCCCTGGAGCGGCAGGCCATGCGTTTTTTGCTGGCCAGGGAACGGCCCCACTACCAGGTGGCTGCTGAAGCAGGTAATGGTATGGAGGCTGTAAACCTGGCAGCAACTTTGCGGCCGGATATTGTCTTCCTTGACATTAAGATGCCCGTCATGGACGGCCTTACTGCCGGGCGGGAGATACGGTCACTTCTTCCCGAAACCAGGCTAATCTTTGTCTCCGCCTATGGCGAATTTGATTACGCCCGCGAAGCAGTCTCCCTGGGCGCCTCGAAATATTTATTAAAGCCGGTAGACGGGGAAGAAATGATCAAGCTCCTGGATGAACTGGCTGCCGATATTTCTGCAACCCGCCGGCGCCAGCAGGAAACGGCCCGGCTCAAAGAGGCCCTGGAAGAAATGAAGCCCCTGATCCGCCTGGGCTTTATTATGGACCTGATCAATGGGAATATAGCAGGAGCCGAGGCCGAGAGCCGCGCCCTTTTCCTGGGGATTACCTCCCTGCCGCGGTTGGCCTTGCTGGTAGATATTGATAATTTTGCTAGCCTTGCCCGGGAAGGGACGGAAATTGAACGGCAGCTTTTAAAGCAGCGGGTAAAGGAGAGTATTGAAAAAGCAACGGCCGGCTGGCCGGGAGCCCTGGTAGCACCTGTCACCAGGGACGAATTTGCCGTTCTCCTGCCCCTCGATCACCTGGGAAAGGAACGTGACCCCCGCCGGGCCGCCATCCAGCTGGGCGAGGCCATCTGCCGCCAGGTGCGCCAGGACACGGAAGTGACCGTGACGGTGGGTATTGGCCGCCTGGCTGAACGGGTTACCGACCTGGCCCGTTCCTATGCCGAGGCGGCGGCGGCAGCTGAATTCCGCCTGCTTTATGGCGGCGACCAGGTTATCCATGCTGACGACGTAACCACCCGGTCCAGGGCCGGCCGCTCCCTACCGGTGCAGGAGGAACAGGAACTGGCCCAGGCCATCCGCATGGGTGAGCGGGAGCTGGCTTACCGCCAGGCCAGCAATATTTTAATGAAACTGCTCCTGGAACAGGAAAGGCGCCCGGCCCTGTTAAAGATGAAACTCCTGGAACTGGTGGCCCTGGCAGCCAATGCCGCCCTGGAAGGGGGAGCCGACCCGGAGGCCGTTTCCAACCTCACCCTGGCTGCCAGCAGCGAATTTTTAAACCTTGATAACCTGGCGGCTATGCGGCAGCGCCTCCTGGAGCGCCTGATGGACCTGGCAGATCAGGTAGCAGCCAGCCGGGAACAACGCAATTCTTCTCTTATTGACCGGGCCAGCAAGTTTATCGAAGCCAACTTCAGCCAGGATCTCACCCTGGAAGAAGTCGCCCAGCAGGTATATTTAAGTCCCTGTTATTTCAGCCGCCTCTTTAAGCAGGTTAAGGGCCAGAACTTCATTGATTACCTGACCAGGGTACGCCTTAGAGCAGCTAAGGAATTGCTGCTGAATACCAACCTGCCGGTGGCGGCAATAGCCGAACGGGTCGGTTATCACGACGCCCGTTATTTCAGCCAGGTATTTAAAAAGCAGGAAGGGTACACGCCCAGCGTGTTCCGCAAAATAGGGGGTGCTAAGTTTGAAGGAAGTGCTGGTTGATTTCCAGCCGGTGGGCCGGCGCGCTCAGGTTGCGGCTGGCCAGACTATTTTAGCCGCCGCGCAGCAACTGGGGCTGGCCCTGGGAGCCGGGGGCCTGACGGCACCCTGCGGCGGCAGGGGCCTGTGCGGCCGCTGCCGGGTGCGGGTAGCCGCCGGCGACGCCGGGGAGCCGACGCCGGCGGAAAGGCGTTTCTTGAAGCCGGAGCAGCTGGAACAGGGTTATCGCCTGGCCTGCCAGGCAGTCATCCAAGGACCGCTGAAAGTGGAGATCCCCCCGGAATCCATGCTCGGAGTTCAGAAACTTCAGGTGGAAGGGCTGGACGTCGCAGTAGTCCCGGAAGCGCCGGTTAAAAGGTATAATCTTCCTTTAACCAGGACGACCATTGAGAACCCCCGGCCCCTCTGGCAGCAGGTGGCCGGCGAGCTGGAGGCCACTTACGGCCTGGAGCGCCCGGAAATAGATTTTAACCTGGCTTTGGTAACGGAACCCATGGCGGCCGGCGGCACCGGCGTGGTTACGGTGCGCGGTAAAGAGGTGATCAACATTTATGCCGGCCGGCCGGCGCCGCCGCCCCTGGGCCTGGCCGTCGACCTGGGGACCACCAAGGTGGCCGGTTTCCTGATAAATCTGGAAACGGGGGCTACCCTGGCTGCCGACGGGATCATGAACCCCCAGATCGCCTATGGCGAAGATGTCATGGCGCGCCTGGGCTATGCCCTGGAGGGAGAAGCCGCCTACCGGCGCCTCCAGGAAGTAGCAATCGAGGGGTTGAACCGGCTGGCCGCCACCCTGGCCGGGAAGGCCGGCGTTACCACCGCAGACATTGAAGAAGCCGTCATCGTGGGCAACACCGCCATGCACCACCTGTTGTTGCACCTGCCGGTAGAGCAGCTCGCCCGGGCCCCCTACGTGCCGGCTTTGACCATACCTGTAGAAGTAAAAGCCCGGAGCCTGGGTCTAAACTTCAGCCCGGGAGCCTATGTCTATCTCCAGCCGGTAATTGCCGGCTTTGTCGGCGGCGACCATGTGGCCATGATCCTGGGCAGCCGCCTTGACGAGGCCCGTAAAGTCACCCTGGGCCTGGATATCGGTACCAATACGGAAATTGTTTTAAGTTACGGCGGTAAAATGCTTTCCTGCTCCTGCGCTTCGGGGCCGGCCTTTGAAGGCGCCCATATCGCCCAAGGAATGCGCGCCATTACCGGGGCCATCGCCGCCGTCCGGCTCAGTGACGACGGACGGGAGGTCTACTGGGAGAGCATTGGCGGTGTACCGCCGCTGGGTATCTGCGGTTCCGGCATCCTGGACGCCGTGGCCGAGCTTTACCGCACCGGCGTCCTCAATGCCAGCGGCCGGCTGGATTTAAATCATCCCCGGGTAAGGCGACCTGCTGAGGGTGGCCCAGCGGAATTCCTCCTGGTGCCGGCTGAGGAAACCGGCATTGACAGCGACCTGGTGGTAACCCAGAAGGACATCAGCGAGATCCAGCTGGCCAAGGCGGCCATTGCCAGCGGCACCCTGCTCCTCCTGGAGGCAGCGGGCCTCACGGTGGCCGACCTGGAAGAAGTTGTGGTCGCCGGGGCCTTTGGTACCCACCTGAAGCTGGAAAGCGCCATTACCATCGGCATGTTCCCCAAACTTCCTTTGAGCGCCTTCCGCCAGGTGGGCAATGCCGCCGGCACCGGGGCGCGGCTGGCCCTCCTTTCCATGGCCGAAAGGCAGCGGGGCGAAACAATAGCCCGCCAGGTGAGCTATATCGAACTCATGACGCGGCCATCTTTCCAGGAAGTGTTTATGAAGTCGCTTCTATTACCATAAATTCTGGAGGTGAAGGCCCGTGAATCATGTTGAACGGGTGCAGGTGGCCCTGGCCCGGGGCCGGCCCGACCGGGTGCCGGCGGGAGAATTTGAGCTGGAACCGGGGCTGGTGGCGGCCCTGCTGGGCCGGGAAGGACCGGCGGGTTTTGCTGAGGAAGTGGCTGCCCGGGATCTCCTGGGGATGGACCTCCTGGCCGTTACTCCCCAGACTCCGTTAAAGGAAGAGGGAAATGACTGCTACCAGGATATCTGGGGCCGGCGGCTGCGGCGGCAGAGGGGTTTGACTACCGTTCAGGCCCCGGCTATCCCCTCCCTTCAGGAAGCAGCCAGTTACCGCCTGCCGGACGCGAACGCCTTTGACCTGCGTTCCTTACGGCGCTGGCGGGAGGAAACGGATTTCTTCGTTTTTGCCTTTGTAGACGGCCCTTTCCAGGGGACTAATAAGCTTTTTGATTTTACGGATTTTCTCCTGGCGGTGGCCGGCCGGGAGGGAGCCATCAGCGACCTGGCCGCGGCTGTAGTTGACTTTAACCTGGAGCTGGCCCGCCTCTGCGTCCAGGCCGGGGCCCATGGCCTGCTTATCGGCGACGACATTGCCTATGAGCGGGGAACCTACATTCACCCCGGCCTGTGGCGGGAAATCTTTTTGCCCCTTTTGCGCCGCCAGGTAGAGGCCATTAAAGCCATGGGTGTTCCGGTCCTTTACCACTCCGACGGTAACTTGAGGGCCGTTTTACCCGACCTGGCAGCCTTACCCCTGGACGGCATCCAGTGCCTGGAACCGGCCGCCGGCATGGACATTGGCGCCATTAAGAAGGAGTGCGGCGGGCGCCTGTGCTTGATGGGTAATTTCGACCTGGACCTCCTGGCTTCAGGCACGCCAGAAACCATTACGGCGGCAGTGGAGCAGCTCCTGCTAGCGGCGGCGCCCGGCGGCGGGTATATCTTTTCTACCTCCAGCGGTATTTTGAGTGCCGACCTGCCACCCCGGAACGTCCTGGCCCTTTACCGGGCGGTAGCTGAATATGGTGCTTATTAAATTTACCCTATATTTTGCACCCTTTACCAGAAGGCCTGGCATATTTTTTCCCTCCCGGCATACCATTAAATAAGGATCCGGGCAGGCACTAACCCGGATGGCGAAAGGGTGGCCCTACCCTCGTACAACTTGAGGGTAGAACCTGGCGGGAGAGGTGGTTTGCTTGGCCTGTAGATTTTTACGCTGGCAGGTTATTTTACCCGTAGCGCTGGTGCTGGCCCTGGCTGGCGGCTGGTTTTATTCTTATTACCTGCGGGAGATAAAGGTCGAACCCCAGGAACTTATTGTCCAGGCCCTTGATACTACCAACCAGGCAACCAGCTACCGTTTCCACGTCGAGGCCAGCCTGATTACCGGCGGAAATAAAATAGGCTTAAGCAGCCTGGACGGGGAACGGGCCGGTGACGGCAGCCTGTATTTAAAGGGCCAAATGACCGGCCAGCCGGTGGAAATCTACCAGGTCAAAGATACCACTTATTTTCGCGACCCGACCTCCAAACGCTGGATGGTCACCCCTGGCAACAACCCCCTGGAGCAGGAAAAGTATATGGCTGAAATCAATCCCCTATCCATTTTAAAAATTACCCGGGTGGATGATTTGAAGTTTTTGGGCCGCCAGAAAAAGGTGCCGGGGAGGCCCTACCTCCTCACCTGCCGGCCGCAGGTCAACAACCAGTTCCTCAACAGCTACTGGCAGGATCTTTACTACCAGTTCTGGGTGGAACGGGGCAGTAACTACATCCGCAAAGTTTCCCTCGAAGCCGCCCACCGCCAGCGCCCCCAGGACAAACTGACCATGACGGTTGACTTCTACGATTTTAACAAGCGCATCAACATTAAACCGCCCCAGTAGGGCGGTTTGGCTTTTAGTGTTAATTCAAGGTAAGATCGCGGAAAAACTGCTGGGCCAGGGGATAATATATCGAAGTTATCGCGCCAGGTTGCTGTTAACAACTGTGCTTTCTAAATTTTTCTTCCCTGTACCTGGCCTGGAGCAATGCTGTCACCGTGCCGGGCCGACCGTCCTTCCGGGAAGGGCAGGTCGTCGGCAGCCTGTGATGGTAGCTTCTCGATGTAACGGCCCAGGTCATAGGACAGGTAGCCGACGATACCACCGGAGAAAGGAATGGGGTGTTCTCGCCGGGGGAGGATGTAGGGGGCTATAAGGGAGCGGATGATTTTCCAGGGATTGCCGGTAAGGGTTTGCACCGGTTGACCGGGAGAGGAGAGCCGGGCCTGCTAGCCCCTGGTCTTGACTAACCAGGAAGGGGTCGCTGCCTAAAAAGGAATAGCGGCCCCAGCGGGGGTGAAAAAGGGAGCTTTCCAGCAGGAAGCCGTTTTCCCGGCCGCCGGCGAGGGCGGCATAAAGGGCCTCCGGGTCTGGTCCTCACCCCAAAAGCTCCGAGTCGTCTCATCTGGAACCTCTAACTCGTATTGCCCATCTCCGCTCAGCTCATATTAACTTCTGCCTTATACCTTAATTTATAGCATTTACAAGGCACCAGGACAAGTACCGGGCGCTGCTAAAGTATCGCTGACCCTGCCACTTAAGTTAGATAACTCAGGGTACGCCTGTTTCGCTAGAAAAACTCCCGAAAATGCTCCATCCACCAGCGAGCGTACCGTTCCTCCGGATCTTCACTTTCCAGGGTAAGGCCGGCTGCTAACAGGGAATTGCGCCCGGGCAGTTTATGGCGCAGGAGGTATTCATAAGCCTCAGTGATTAGCATAAATTTTTCAATAGTTAGCTTATCATCCGCGTGACAATCGGGGTGGTACTGCCGGGCCAAGCGGCGGTACGCCTTTTTTATTGCCTGGGCGCCGGCATCGTGACTGACCCCTAGGACCTGGCGCGCCCTTTTTTCTAATGTACTGGTACCAGGGGACACCGGTAGCTCACTCCTTTGGCGCCAAATTCGGACGGCCAGAAGGATTTTGCCGTTATACAGCGAAGATAACAAGGTTATGGTAAACTGTCAAGAGGTATATTAATAGAGGCCGGTGGAGGAAGTTTGCCGGGGTGAAGGTAACATCTTACTTTTATTTCGGGGGAGGAATTATTTTTGCAGGATGACATTGCTGAAGTCCTGGTCAGCGCCGCTGAGATAAAAAAACGGGTTAAAGAAATGGGCGCGGCCATTAGCCGCGATTATGCCGGCAAGGACCTGCTGGTGGTGGGTATTCTCAAAGGGGCGATCATTTTCCTCGCCGACCTGGTACGGGAGATTACCATTCCCCTCCAGCTCGATTTTATGGCCGTTTCCAGTTACGGCGCCGGGACCACCACCTCGGGAGCAGTGCGCATCTTGAAGGACCTGGAAGTGCCGGTGGAAGATAAGCACCTCCTGATTGTGGAGGATATTGTTGATACCGGTCTGACTTTAAAATACCTGCTGGAAAATTTAAAAGCCCGGAAACCTTTAAGTGTGCGCTCCTGCACCATCCTTGATAAGCCTGAGCGGCGGCTGGTGGATGTCCATGTCGACTACAGCGGCTTTTCCATACCGGATTATTTTGTCGTTGGCTACGGCCTTGATTATGCCCAGAAATACCGCCATTTGCCGGACATCTGCGTCTTAAAACCGGAGGTTTACAACGGGCAGAGATGAAAAGAGGGTCGCCAGGCCTGCTCCTTACACGGCAAGAGCTCTATAGTTGGGCGACCTGCATCAAAAGGAGCTTCACCGTAAAATAAAGGTTAATTCAGTGAGGTTGGGTAGATAGATGATGCGAGAAAACAAGCAACCTGCGGAAATAGTCCTGGTCCTGGACTTCGGCGGTCAGTACAATCAGCTAATCGCCCGGCGGATACGCGAAGCCGGGGTTTATTCGGAAATGATCCCCTTTAATACTCCCCTAGAAGAAATCCTTGCCCGGCGGCCCAAAGGTATTGTCTTTTCCGGCGGGCCGGCCAGCGTTTACAGCCCGGGGGCGCCCCGCATTGACCGGGCTCTATATGAGAGCGGCATCCCCATTTTAGGCATATGCTATGGCATGCAGCTCATGGCCCACGACCTGGGGGGCCGGGTGGAGGCAGCCGCAGGGCGGGAATACGGTAAGACCGAGCTTGAAGTAACGACTGACGACATCCTCTTTGCCGGGTTACCCCAGAACATGCAGTGCTGGATGAGTCACGGCGACTATATCAGTGCCCCGCCGCCGGGCTTCCAGGTAACGGCCCGCTCGGCCTACACGCCGGTGGCAGCCATGAGCGACCCGGGGCGCCGGCTTTACGGTGTCCAGTTTCACCCGGAAGTCAAGCACACGCCCCTGGGCCAGGAGATGCTCCGCCGTTTCCTCTTCCAGGTGTGCGGCTGCCGCGGTGAGTGGTCGGTCAGCTCCTTTATCGAGGAGCAGGTAGCGGCTATACGCGAGCGGGTGGGTGACGGCCGCGTCCTCTGCGCCCTGAGCGGCGGCGTAGATTCTTCCGTGGCCGCGGCCCTGGTGCACCGGGCCGTGGGCGACCGTTTAACCTGCGTCTTTGTCAATCATGGCCTCCTGCGCCAGGGCGAGGCGGAGCAGGTGCAAAAGACCTTCGGCCAGGCCCTGCAGGTGAACCTGGTTTATGTCGACGCCAGCGAGCGTTTCCTGGCTAAACTGGCAGGAGTAACCGACCCGGAAGAGAAGCGCAAGATTATCGGCCACGAGTTTATCCGCGTTTTTGAAGAGGAGGCCAGAAAGCTGGGGAAAGTGGATTTCCTGGTCCAGGGAACCTTATATCCTGACGTCATCGAAAGCGGCACCGAAACGGCGGCCGTTATCAAAAGCCACCATAACGTCGGCGGCCTGCCGGAAGACATGGAGCTGGAGCTAATCGAACCGCTGCGGCTTTTATTCAAAGACGAGGTGCGCCGGGTGGGGGAGGAACTGGGCCTGCCCGAGGAAATAGTCTGGCGCCAGCCCTTCCCCGGGCCGGGACTGGCCATCCGTATTCTGGGGGAGGTTACACCGGAAAAGCTGGCGATTTTACGCCAGGCGGATGCCATTGTAACCGAAGAGATCCGGCGGGCCGGGCTCTACCGGGAAATCTGGCAGTCATTTGCTGTTTTGCCCTCCATGAAAAGCGTGGGCGTTATGGGCGACGAGCGCACCTATGCCTACCCCATCGTCGTCCGGGCCGTAACCAGCGACGATGCCATGACAGCCGACTGGGCGCGGCTGCCTTACGAATTGCTGGAGCGCATCTCTTCCCGCATCGTCAACGAGGTGCGCCACGTTAACCGGGTGGTTTACGACATCACCTCCAAGCCGCCGGCGACCATAGAGTGGGAGTAGGTAAAAAATTGCTAAGGCCAGGAGCGGTGAGTTATACTTTATAATGAGGGTTTGGTAAGGGGGGGTTATTTATGCTCAGCAACTATACGGCACGTTATACAAAGATCAGTTCAGGTTACCTGGGGCAACTGGTCGAGTGGCCTGAGGTAATAACTGAAGGGAAAACCCTGGAAGAATGTAGAGAAATGCTTAAGGATGCCCTTCGGGAGATGATTCTGGCCTATCGCCAGCAAAAGAAAGAAATTCCTCCTGGAGGCGCATTATTAGAACAGGTGCCGGTGGAGTTTTAGCAGTGTCTATAAAACGTCGGGACTTGATTCGTTACTTTGAGGCAAATGGTTTTTATTTACTACGGGAAGGTGCTAACCATTCAATCTATACCAATGGTATAAAAACGGTACCTGTTAAAAGGCACCGCACGCTGGACCGGATTACAGCCAATGAACTTTGCAAGCAGGCGGGTTTAAAGCCAATATTTTAAAAGCACGCTCCGTTTAAAAATAGCGTGCTTTTTTTATTGCTTTCTTATATCACCCGCCGGGCGCCGCGGTAGCGCCGTCCCCAGTAGTAGGGGTCATCAATGTTATCAATAGCTACCCCCCGGGAACTGGAGGCGCTGATGAACTTGCCGTTACCTATGTAAATACCGACGTGGCTGATTCCGGTACCATAGGTGTTGAAAAATACTAGATCGCCTACCTGGAGATCCTCCTTGGCGACGTGACTGCCGCTGGCGGCCTGATCGGATGCGGTGCGGGGCAGTTCGATGCCCACCTGGCGGAAAACATACTGGGTAAATCCGGAGCAGTCGAAACCACTGGGGCTTGTCCCCGCCCAACGGTAGGGGACACCAAGATATTGCCTGGCAATGGCGGCCACTCGTTTAGCGGTGGTGGTGGGAGTAGTTTCTTCCCCGCGGGAGGCAGGCAAGACGTTGCGCACTTCTGTCCCAGAGGAAGGGATGGATGCGGGAATCTCCAGGACTTGTCCAACTAAAATTAACGAAGAATGAAGGTTGTTGGCCGCCTGGATTTGTTCGACGGTGACGCCATAGCGGCGGGAGATGGCCCACAAAGTATCGCCCTTCTTTACTTCGTAGGGCTGGGCCGTAGCGGTCCCGGCGGCGGCTAAAATGAAGGAGCCGGCCAGTACGGTGGTAAGACAGTATTTACCCCACTTCTTCAATTTTCTTAGACCTCACTCTCTCCACACCTACGAGGTTAGTTGCCGGGTTCGGACCGAGAGTTAGCCCGGAGCCAGGAGGCTCTTCACCCCAAAAATTATCCCCCGTTTCCCGTTATTGCGGGAATTCGGTGCTAAAATATAACCATTTTATTATAACGTCGAAAAAGAGAAAAGTAAAAAGCGGTGTAGGGTGATTATGGTGCTATTAGTAATAATAATTGCGCTAAAGTGTCTGATTTCGCCTTCTAAATAAATTAATATGATATATGTGCATGCTGCATATTGTTTACCTATTACTTTGGATATTTTATAGCAAAATGTATACAGGTACTTTAACTGTTGAAGCGAAAGTCTTTATTAATAATATTTTACTGGTGGGTTGAGTGAAAAAAATTCGATAACAACAATATTTTTAGGGAAGATAAAGTGACTAAGGAGGTCTGTTAAAAGTATGGCTGCCTTGACCCCCAGAGAACGTGTCTTGCGTGCTTTAAATCGCCAGTGGGTGGATCGCATCCCTGTAGGTAACCCCACTTCCGTGGCTACTGTCGAATGTATGGAGGCTTGCGGTGCCTATTTCCCAGACGTCCACCTGGATGCGGAAAAGATGGCCACCCTGGCCGCTACCGGCCATGAGATCCTGGGGTTCGACACTATCGCCCCTTACTTCAGTGTCCAGCAGGAAGCGGCCGCCTTTGGCCTAAAGATGAGCTGGGGCGAAGTTGATTCCATGCCCGATGTCCTGGAAAACCCTTACGAAGAACCGGAGGACATTATTATTCCTCCCGATTTCCTGGAGAGACCTTCCATCCGTACCGTGCTGGATGCTTTGAGGATTCTGAAAAAAGAGTACGGCGACCATGTTTGCCTGGTGGGCAAGGTTATGGGTCCCTGGACCCTATCTTATCATTTGCACGGTACCCAGAACTTTCTCATAAAAACTATCCTGGAACCCGATAAAGTACGCCGTTTCCTGGATAAACTCAAAGGCCTCAGCGTCATGTTTGCCAACGCTCAGTTTGCCGCCGGGGCTGATGTAGTTACAGTGGCCGACCATGCCACCGGCGATCTGGTGAGCGGCGCCTGTTACCGCGACTTTCTCCTGCCAGTGCACCAAGAGATGACGAAGCAGATTAACGGCCCGACAATCCTGCATATCTGTGGCAATACCACCGACCGCCTGGATTATATCGCCCGGGCTGGTTTTACCTGTTTCCATTTTGACTCCAAGGTCAATCCCCGTCAGGCCCACGAGATTGTCGCCGGCCGTATCTCCTTGACCGGCAGCATTAACAATCCGGTCACCCTTTTCAACGGCACGCCCGAGGATGTGCGCCGGGAAGTAATCGCGAACATTGAAGCCGGTATCGAGATTATTGCTCCGGAGTGCGCCGTACCTCTCCGGACCCCCAATGCCAACCTGAAAGCCATTGTAAGTGCCGTAAAAGAATACTGTGATACTTAAAATGTGCACGCCGCACAACCTCAAGAGCAAGGTTTTGATATTTTAAGCAATATGATGAAAGGTTTATAAAGTTAAATGTAGAATATCTTTTATTGATGGAAAAATGATGCTAACTTGTTTAAACTCTTTGGGGGGAATGAGATTGTTTAATGAAGTTGTGAAGGATGTAATGAAAGCAGTAAAACATGAAAAAACTTTAAGGGTTCCGGTAGCGCTTTGGGACTTAGCCCCGTGGATGCCGAGTATGGCGGGCGTTAATTGTCTCGATTATTATAGAAATGTAGATATCAAACTTCAGGTGCAGATGAAGATGCAGGAGTATTTTCCCGAAGCAATATTATTTCCAGGTATCCATCCAGATTTTGGGGTTATTATTGAAGCTTCAGCTATGGGATGCCCAATTCAATGGTTGGATGATGATGCTCCTTTTGCTCATAAATGTCTAGAAAAACCGGAAGATGTACTTAAGTTAAAAGTAGTAGATCCCCAAAATGATGGCCTTATGCCCCAGGTATTAAAAGAGTACAAGTATATGCGTCAAGCTTGCGATAAAAAATTGTTGACTGATTATGGATATATCGAAGGACATGCTTTTAGTATGGGACCTGCGGAAATCGCTGCTTTGATGCGGGGTTATGATGGATTATTTTACGACTTTTATGATTGCCCCGAACTAGTCCATAAGCTGTTAACTATTCTAACTGAAAGCATTATTAAATGGCTAAGGGCACAGGAAAAGGTTAATGGCCAAATAAAACGTTTGTTTATCGCAGATCATTTATCAAGCGAGCTATCACCTTCTTTATACAAAGAATATTTCTTTCCTTATATGAAACAGATTTTTACCGAGTTTTCATATGCTGAGATACGTCTTTGGCATAATGAAGGTCGTTCGGAACATATCTTTCAATTTATACCGGACATGGGATGTAATATTTATCAGTTTGGAGCAGATCCCATTGAAAAGATAAAAGCATCTATAGGCCATAAAATATGCTTGATGGGGAATCTACATTCAGTAAAAGAAATCCGTAATGCTTCGAAAGAAGAAATTAAAAATTATGCTTTAGACCGTTTAGAAATAGGAGCAGAAGGTGGCGGATATATTTTATCAGGAGCCGGTGGACTGGCACCAGGAACTACAAAAGAAAAAGTAAGAGCATTAATTGAAGCTACTTTTATATATCAAAATAATTGAATGAAAATACTAATAGAGAGGGGGCAATGATTTGGATAAGTTTTGTGATACTATAGAACGCATGATTTTGGTTATTCTTATAGCCATGATGACGATAATTACTGTATTGATTTCAATTAACGTTGTTACCAGGTATATATGGCACTTTTCGATTACTTGGAATGAAGAGATAACCAGGTTTATGTTTATCTGGTCGGTATTATTCGGAACTAGTTTGGGGATAAAGCGACGTAATCATTTTAATCTAAACATAGTGAGTAACTTAATATCCATAAAATATTTAGATCTCTTTGTTTCTATATGT
This sequence comes from Moorella mulderi DSM 14980, assembly GCF_001594015.1. GTDB lineage: Bacteria > Bacillota > DSM-521 > Neomoorellales > Neomoorellaceae > Neomoorella > Neomoorella mulderi. The sequence goes on along the minus strand of NZ_LTBC01000001.1, from coordinate 59,453 downwards.
ATACTGTTGTTTTCCTTAGTAATGATCATAGAAGGTTTTAAATTAGCAACAAGGACATTTACACAATTATCTCCTTCACTAAGCATTCCCATGGGTTATATTTATTTAGCTATACCATTAACCGGTCTTTTCAATGTCATTTTCACCATCAATAATATGTTAAGGCCTTTAAGTCATCAGGAAGAAAAATAAAGAAGGAGGTGACAAAATAGTGGTAGGGGTCTTAACAGTATCTTTTATTGTGTTGCTTATATTAACTGTACCCATAGGTTTCGCCATGGGACTTTCTTCAATCATTGCTCTTATATTCCAGGACAAGATACCATTGATTGTAGTTGTACAACGAATTTTTACGGGCATGGATTCTTTCCCGTTTTTAGCGATACCTTTGTTTGTTATTGCAGGAGCATTAATGGATACTGGTGGTATAGCAATCAGATTAGTTAATTTAGCGAAAGCCCTGGTTGGTTTTATCCGGGGCGGTTTAGGAATGTCGGTCGTAGTTGGAGAAATTCTATTTTCAGGGATTTCGGGCTCAACTACAGCCGATGTATCTGCAATCAGTTCTCTTCTTATCCCTGCTATGAAAAAGGCAGGCTACAGCATTCCAAATTCTGTGTCTATAGTATCTGCTGCAAGTGCAATGGGAATTTTAGTTCCACCATGTATTAATATGGTAATTCTTGGAGCGATGACTGACCAGTCTATAGGAGCTTTATTCATGGCTGGTTTTATTCCTGCTTTTGTTATGGCTGCTGTAATTATGGTTTTAATATATTACCAAGCGGTACGTGAGGGTTTGCCTGCCGATGGTCGTCCTTCATTAAAAACTCTAGGTCGAACCTTAAAAGATGGCTTAATTCCAATGCTTTTTCCAATTATTATTTTTGGTGGGATTCTTGGAGGTATATTTACAGTCACTGAGGCTGCTGCAGTAGCTGTGATTTATGCATTATTTGTAGGGGTATTTGTTTATCGGGAAATAACAATGCAGAAACTGATTAATATCTTAGCTGAGGCAGCGATAACTACTGCCCTGGTAGTTTTCCTGATCGGCACTGCCTCTATTTTTTCCTGGTTGCTTACCAGTCAAATGGTGCCACAAAAATTGGGAGCATTTATCCATACATTTACTTCTTCAAAAATTATTTTTCTACTGCTAAGTAATCTTGTTTTTATCATCATGGGAGGAATTCTTGAGGGTGCCCCTGCGCTAATTATATTTATTCCAATTATGATGCCTATTGCCCAGGCTTTTGGTGTGGACCCCCTGCATTACTCAATATTAGCCATTGCTTGCGTTGGTATTGGGCTGTTTTTACCTCCTATTGGGGTTGGTATATTAGTCGCATGCCGGATTGCTGGTATAACTGTAAATAAAGTTTTTAAAGCGATGCTACCTTATATTGTTGTTCTACTAATCGGTTTACTTATCATTACATTTGTTCCATGGTTTAGTCTGGTGTTACCAAAAATTTTCAGTCTGGTTTAATATTGAAACCTATAAATCCTGTAGCTCTACAGGGTTTAAGGTATAAATCAACGAAGGAGGAAAAGTTATGAGGAGAAATAACAAAAAAGCATGTTTGCCGTTAGTATTCGTCTTATTAATCGTCATGATCATGGGTTTATCGGGTTGTGGGTTATCGAAATCCCAACCGTCTGAGCAAGGTAAAGCTAATAAAGAAACAAAAATTGCACTAAAACTGGGACATATAGTCACAGAAAAACATAGTTATCATGAAGGAGTACTTAAGTTTAAAGAACTTGTAGAGAAAAATAGTAATGGCCAAATAGAGGTACAGATTTTTCCCAATAGTTCTTTAGGGAATGAACGTGATTTAGGCGAAGGCTTAAGAATTGGTACAATTGAAATGGCTTTAATTTCAACGGCGGTTATGCAAAACTTTGAGCCAGCATTAGGCGTTTTTGATTTACCATATATTCTACGTGATTGGGATCATGCCCATAAAGCTCAAGACGGTGAGGCTGGTCAAATGGCAGCCAAAAGGCTATTAGAAAAGCAAAATATTAGGGTACTGTCCTATTACGATCAGGGTTTCCGCCATGTATTGGGAATACCTAAACCAATAAATAATATAGAGGACCTTAAGGGTTATAAGATACGCTTACCCGAATCGCCGGTTTTTATAGATACCTTTAAGGCACTGGGGGCCAGCCCCACAACTATTCCCTGGAGTGAAGTCTACACCGCTTTACAAACCAAAGTAGTCGATGGCATGGAAGGTTCCCCGGAGAGTTTATTTACGAGTAAACTACATGAAGTGACAAAGTATTACTCTTTAACCAATCATATTTATGCTGGGGCCGTTTTATTGATATCGGAAAGTGTATATAAGAAATTAACACCAGAACAACAAAAAATAATTCTCGATGCGGCTAAAGAAAGTAGTACCTATGAACGTAAAGTGTGTATTGAACGCGATAATGAATATATGCAGAAAATGAAAGATGCAGGTATTAAAGTAAATCCCATTACGGATTTAACGCCCTTCCAAAATGCGGTAAAGAATATTTATGAAGACTTTGCTAAAAAAGTTGGCCCAGATGGTGAAAAACTGGTTCAAACAGTTATTGACACGAAGTAGATATTAATTTATTTTTAGAGCAATTATTAGTTTAAGTAGTAGACCCCCTGGAGTAACAGGGGGTTTCGAATCCTTGGGGGTCTCTCAATAGTTTTGTGCTTTTGCTCCATCCAACTAACGCAAGTGTGACCTTACCTTCTCCGGGAAGAAGATGGATAGCTGAAGCAGAATCTGTTCCCAGTTATGTACTCGGCCAGTCCATTTTCTGAGTAAATCTTGAGTGACCAGGTAGAGCATCTTTTGCAAAGCTTCAGATAGGAAAATGCTCTTTCCTTTAGTGACCTTTTTAGTTACCGGTGGTAACTCGCGATCATTATATGGAGCGAGGTAAAGTGTAGAACTTAATAATAAAGAACTGAAACGTATCTACCAGTTAAACGTAATCAACAGACAACGGCGAGAACATACGGTGCAGAATGTGGGATATAAGCAATAAGAAACTACATTTACTGGAAAAGCCGCGCCCCTGGCTTTCAGCAGAAAGGCCCATGAGATTGTCAATGGTTGCATCGCCCTGGCGGGTAGTATCGATAACCTGGCTACCCTTTTCGTACGCCCGAGGATGTGCGCCGGGAAGTAATCGCGAACATTGAAGCCGGTATCGAGATTATTGCTCCGGAGTGCGCCGTACCTCTCCGGACCCCCAATGCCAACCTGAAAGCCATTGTAAGTGCAGTGGAAGAATATTGCCGTAACCACTGATCCCAGCCTGGTTGGCCCCTCTGCCATTGGCAGAGGGGTTTTGCCTTTTGTTATCGGAGATGATCTATACCCCTAAGGTGCAGGTTGGCCTTCCTGAGAGCGTTTACTTTTTGCCAACTCGTGGATAAGTAGCGATGGCAGGATTGGCGGCCTGTAATCGCGTATTTTATCATAAAGCTTGCCCTGAAAATAAAAATTAGCTTTTGTTAGCCAGGTGGTGGTACATTATCATTAAAAGTAGGATGTGGATGTAAGTATGGCCATGGGAAATATCGGAGGGGAAGGGAATGCTGCAGCAGGAGTTAATTCAGCCCTTGCTGGACCGGGCCGCGGCAACTGGCCGGGTGGTAATAGAAATAATCAACCCGGACGGAGTAGTAATAGCCAGTTCGGACCCGGGCCGGGTACATTCATTACGGCCGGAGGTGCAGGAGTTAACTGCGGCCGGGCTTTATTGCCGCCCAGTATCTTCTTCCGAGGTAGATGCTGGTGCCACGCCTGTGATACCAGCAAAGGATGAAAACCACTTTCTTCCTTTAACGGTGAACGAACAGCTGGTAGCCTGGCTGGGATGGCAGGGATCGTTCCCCGGAGAAACCGCGGCTCTATTACAAGCTTCCCTGGAAGGGGTACTGGCAGCAGCCCGGCGCCGGGATGAGCAATACTACACTACCCGGGAAGAGGAGGCCCTTTTGAGCGCCCTTCTGGGGCGGGAGGCAGCTTCCCGGGCGGAGGAATTAAAGCTGCGGGCGCTAAATGCCGGGTATGACTTAAACCTTCCCCGGGCCGTCATCGTCCTGCGGCTGGAGCCCAAGGAGAATCGCTATTTTAATATTAATTTGCACCTGGGTTATGACGTTACCCGCGAACAGCTAAAAAGTGAAATCCTGGAACATGTAAAAGGGGATCTTTATATAACCGCCCAGGACCTGGTGGCCTTTTATAGTGAAGATTACCTGGTGATTTGTAAGGCCTTTTTAGATACTGATAATCTACCCCGCCTTTATCAGGCCATGGATGTTATAGGGAAGCATCTATATGACCTGGTCAGTGGGAATCATCTTTTCGCCGTCCAGGTGGCCTACGGTAGTATTGTCAAGGAGATTGCCGGTTTAAGGAGATCTTACCAGGAAGCGGTAGAGTTAATTTCCCTGGGGGCTGCGTGCGGTAAAAGCAACGGCTTTATCGATGCCGACACCATCCTCTTTGAAGCCCTGGCCTGTGCCCTGCCGGGCCGCCTGACCAGCAGATACCTGGAACCCCTGCTTCAGAAGGTTGAGGCAGCAGGCGAGGAAGGGATCCAGTTACTGGAGACTGTCGAAGCCTTTATAGATAACAATATGAATATTAAGCAAACGGCCGAGCAGTTATACCTGCACCGCAATACTGTCACCAACCGCCTGGAGCGCATTAAGCAGCTGACTGGGTTGGACCCGGCCACAGGTTTTCGCGCCATTTTCTGGCTAAAGATGCTGGCCGTTTACCGGCGCCTGGGCCGGCTCCACCAGCATGAAGATTGAGATTTAGGAAAAGGGGGGATGGGTTCATGGCAGCCAGGGAGCAAATGGCCGGCTGTGAGCGGGTATTAGCAGCTCTCAGGGGCAGAGATGTCGACCGTCTACCTTTAATTACACCCACCTCGGTAGCTACGGTGGAAAGCATGACTGCCACCGGCGCCTTTTTTCCCGAGGCTCATACCGACCCCCATAAAATGGCCGCCCTGGCGGCAACCGGCCACGAACTACTGGGCTTTGATACCGTCGCACCCTATTTCAGCATCCTGCTGGAGGCTGCGGCCCTGGGCTGTACGGTGGACTGGAACCCGGTGGACGCCATGCCGGCTATTAAAAATAACCCCCTGCAGAAATGGGAGGAGTGGCGCCTACCCACGAATTTCCTGGACCGGCAGCCGATTAAAGCTCTTCTCACGGCCATCAGCCTGCTGAAAAAGCGTTACGGTCACCGCGTAGCCGTGGTGGGCAAGGTTATTGGCCCCTGGACCCTGGCTTACCACTTGTGCGGGGTACAGAATTTCCTTCTGGGACTGGTCCTAGAACCGGAGGCCGTACGGGATCTGCTGGGGCGGCTGGTGGCCGTTCCTTTGCTGCTGGCGGCGGCAGAGGTGGAGGCCGGTGCTGATGTCCTAACATGGGCAGACCATGCTACCGGCGACCTGGTTAGTGCTACCGCCTATCGCGAGTTTCTCCTGCCTTTGCACCAACGGGCCGTTAAGGAATTGCCCGCGGATGTCCCGGTTATTCTCCATACATGCGGCCGGGTTACCGACCGGTTGGGCTACTTTACTCAGACGGGTTTTACGGCCTTTCATTTTGATTCCCGCAACCCGCCGGCCGAGCTCCTTATCCTGGCCAATGGCCGCCTGACCTTGGTAGGAGGCATCAATAACCCTCAGACCCTACTGAACGGCAGGGTAGCGGAGGTCAAGGTCGAAGTAGAAAGGCTGCTTAAGGCGGGCATCAGGCTGGTAGCGCCGGAGTGCGCTGTACCTTTGCGGACGCCGAACCAAAACTTGAAAGCCGTGGTCCAGGCAGTACGAGATTTTAGTCGCCGGCAACGGTAAAGGCCGCATTGCCTGGCCTGAGGCTGTGTGTTAAAATGTAAACAAATTAATATTTCCTGTGGGGAATTATGCCTTATGATCCTTTCTAGCAAATTGATCGTTGACTTTCAAGTTAAAGATCGAAAAAATCGACAGGGTTACTTTTTCGTCGTTTCCGGGCCTTCCGGGGTGGGAAAAAATACCCTGTTGAACTATGCCCTGGAGCGGGTCCGGGGTATATACTACCTGCCCTCAATAACCACCCGCCCCATGCGACCGGGGGAAGCCCAGGGCTTCCCGTATTTTTTTGTCAGTAAAGCTGATTTTGAAGCAATGATCACTCAGGGAGCCTTCCTGGAATGGAAGCAGATTCATTCCGGGGACTACTACGGTACCCATTTACCGACAATTGTTTATGCCCTGGAGAACGGCTATGACATTATTACCGACATGGATGTCCTGGGATGCGTTGAGGTCATGGAGCGCTTCCCTGAAAATGTCGTCCCGATTTTTATTGCCCCGCCAAATATGGAAGAATTGCGCCAGCGGCTGGCCGGGAGGGAAAAGGACACCGGGGTGATAGCCAGAAGGCTGGAACGGGTGGACATGGAAATGGGCTATGTCGATAGGTACCGACACGTGATCGTTAACGACGACCTGGAGCGGGCCGGGAAAGAGCTGGTCCGGATTTTAGAGCAATATTCCCAAAGGGAATAAAAAGTGAGGGCTAACTGTCCAGCTCCAATACTTCGTGCTGCAGCTCCCACATCCGGCGGTAAAGTCCCTCTTGCCGGAGAAGTTCATCATGCCGTCCCCGCTGGACGATCCGCCCTTTATCCAGGACCAGGATCTCATCCATGGCTTCTAGGCCCGCCAGACGGTGGGTTATGATCAGGGTGGTCCGGCCGGCCATTAAACGGTAGACAGCCTGCCTTACTTCCCCCTCAGTCACCGTGTCCAGGCCCGATGTGGCCTCATCAAGTATCAGGATGGGGGCGTTTTTCAAAAGGGCGCGGGCGATGGCCAGACGCTGGCGCTGGCCCCCGGAGAGTTTCAATCCCTCTTCACCGATACAGGTTTCATATCCCCCGGGCAGGCTCTGGATAAATTCTTCCAGCCTGGCCTCCCGTGCGGCCTGCCGGATCTCCTCCCGGCTGGCACCCGGCCTGGCCAGTAGGAGGTTTTCGGCAATGGTGGCATGGAAGAGATGGGTTTGCTGGGAAACTACAGCTATCAGGCGGCGCAACTCTTCCTGGGGATAGGCCTTGAGTTCATACCCACCCAGGCGAATAGATCCTTCCTCGTAATCCCAGAAGCGCAGGAGCAGATTTACTAATGTGCTTTTTCCGGCCCCGCTGGGACCGACGATGGCCACCCGGCCCCCTTCTGGCAGGGTAAAGTCGATGCCGTCCAGGACCCAGGGTTCTTCCGGGGCGTAGCGAAAGCGCAGTCCTTTTACCTCCAGGTGGTAGTTTGCCGGCTGTGGCGGCGGGCCGGGCGGGTCCTGGACGGCAGGCCGGGTATCGATAAGGGCGAAGAGCCGCCGGGCTGCGGCCAGGCTTGCCTCCAGGTGCTCAAAGATCATAGGCAGGGGCAGGAGGCCTCAAAGCTAGCGGCCGCCCCCAGGGCCAGCATGGCCAGGTAGATACCGTCCAGCTGGCCGCGGTCCACCAGGGGGATGGCCAGCACCAGGACCGACCACAGGGCCAGGTTCATGGCCAGGCCTGTCAGGGCGGCTGCCAGCCCGGTCCTCCAGGCATCGTGGCCCTGGAGAACCAGCAGTTCCTGGCTCAAGGCGGCGATGCGTTCCTGCTGCTGCCTGGCGCGGCCGAAGGCCAGGATTTCAGGCATGCCTTGAACGGTATCCACCAGGGCGGCGTTAAGGGCCGCCCGCACCTCCCCCTGCTGACGGCCCGCACCCCGCCCGGCAGCCTTCAGGCCCAGGGGCACAATGATGCCAGCCCCAAGGAAAAATAACAGCCAGGCCAGGGCCGGTTTGATGGTAAAATAGGCCAGGAAAACGAAAACGGCCACCATTACCAGCAGGGCCACCAGGGGCGGGGCCAGGACGCGGAGATAAAAGTTTTCCAGGGTCGCCACATCGGCCACGACCCGGCTCAGTAAGTCACCACTGTGGTGGTCCGGTAACCGGGCCGGGGCCAGGGGTTCAAGGGCCTGGTAAAAGGAAACCCGCAGCCGGCTGAGGAAGTGCAAGGTTACGCTATGGTTGACGTAACGTTCCAGGTAACGGCTGGCGGCCCGGGAGATACCAAAAAAGCGCACCCCGACGATGGGGAGCATGAGGTCTAAAACCGGCGGGTGGAGGGCGGCGCCGGCAATGAGAAAGGCAGCGGTAGCCATGAGGCCGACGTTGCTGGCTATGGTAAAAAATCCAAGCAGGGTGGCTCCCAGCACAGCGGGCCAAGAGGATGCAAGCAGACCCAGGAGATGGATGAAAGTGTTGGTGGTAGTTCTCCGCTTAAAATGGGTAGGGGTTAACTGCCGGTACAGGGCGGTGCAGTTCTGGGGGCCAGGGGTAGGCGTGCTTCCAGGCTGGTGATGTTTTTGGCGGCATGAAAAGTACGGCATATCGAGAGAGCGTGTGGAGCGGGCAGCCATGCTAACGGATTGGCGCCGGTCCTGCCCGAAGGCATAGTCCTCCGCTCCAGCAAACTCTCCGGAGTGGAGCGAGTTAGCGGGCGCTGAGCTAATCTTGACCCTTCCGGTTGCGCAATGAAAGGCCGTGACCAGGCGGTAATAGGCACCCTGCCGCGCCATTAATGCCTCGTGCCGTCCTGCCTCCACCACGCGGCCGGAGGCCAGGACCACGATGCGGTCCGCCCGGTAGACGGTGCTGAGGCGGTGGGCGATAATCAGCACCGTGCGGTTTTCCATCAGGCGATCCAGGGCCGCCTGGATTAGCCGGTCAGTGGCTGGATCCAGGTTGGCCGTAGCTTCGTCCAGGATCAGTAAGGGGGCGTCCTTCAAAATTGCCCGGGCAATGGCCAGGCGCCGCGCCTGGCCGCTGCTCAAGCGCAGCCCCCGTTCACCGATGGGCGTATCATAACCCCGGGGCAGGGCGGCAATGAACTCGTGGGCCCCGGCGAGGCGGGCCGCGGCCACCACTTCCTCCCGCGAGGCTTCCGGACGTCCCAGGAGGATATTGTCGGCTATAGTACCGCTGAAAAGGTAGGGATGCTGGGGAACCAGAGCCACCTGCCGGCGCCATTCCTCCAGGGGGATCTGGTTTAAAGGAAGGCCGTTGACGGTAATCAGCCCCCGGCCAGGCTCCAGGAAACGCAGGAGCAGGTGGGCGATGGTGCTTTTCCCCCCGCCGCTGGGACCAACCAGGGCCACCTTTTCCCCCGGCCGGAGTTCCAGGGAGACCTCTTCCAGGGCCGGCCGCTCCCTATCCGGGTAAGTATAATGAACCCCTTCAAGGACAATATGCAGCCCCGGCGGTTGTATGCGGCTTTCCCTACCCGGCGGGAGATTTCCCGTTCCCGCGCCTCGAGGCAGGGATTTGACCCTTACGTCCGCTACTGCCGGGGCCGGGGTAGTGCAAGGGCCTGCCATATCCAGAACGGCGAAGATCCGCCGGGCGGCGCTGACGCCGGCCAGGCCGGCATGGAACTGGCTGCCCAGGAGGCGCAGGGGCAGGTAGAATTCCGGGGCCAGCAGCAAAAGGAAAAGGGCCTCATTAAAGGGTATTTGGGCATAAACCAGGCGCAGTCCCACGGTGACAGCCACCAGGGCGGTACTGATGGTAGCTACGAGTTCCAGCACCAGGGCCGAGAGAAAGGCCACCCGCAGCACTCCCAGGGTGGTGGACCGGAAACGGTCGCTGAGGCGGGCCAGGATTTCAGCTTGTTCTTTGCTGCGGCCGAAGATTTTCAGGGTGGTAAGGCCCTGCAGCACATCCAGGAAGTGGCCGCTTAGGCTGCTCAGAGTTTGCCACTGCTGTTGAGTGAGGCTTTCTGCCCGGTTGCCGATAAGGAGCATGAACAGGGGAAGCAGGGGAGCGGTAAAAAGGAGGAGCAGGCCGGAAAACAGGTCCAGGGGGAAGACGAAACCTAGGACCATCAGGGGCACCAGGGCCGCCAGAGCCAGCTGGGGCAAATAACGGGCAAAATAAGCCTCCAGGTCCTCAACTCCTTCCACCAGGACGTTGACCAGCTCCCCGGTATGCTCATCCTTCAAAGGTAACGGACCTACGGCCAGGAGGTGGCCCACCAGGCGCCGGCGCAGGTCATATTTGATCCGGGCCGCGGCCCGGTGGGCCGCCACTTCTACACCCCAGGCCAGGCCCGCCCGGAGGAAAATGATGCCCAGGAGGGCCATGAGCCAGTGCCAGACACCCCGCAGGTCCTGCCCTTCCAGGAAGACCCCGTTCACCACCCGGGCCAGGTAACCGGCCTGCAAGATGGCCAGCAAGCCGGCCGCCAGGCCCAGGCCCACGGTCACGGCCAGGTGCCAGCGCACCCGGCGTGCTTCGCCCAGGAGATTCCTTTCCAGCAGCAAATTACCTTCCCCTCTCTCCGCAGGACCTTCTTTGCTCTAACCCTCTCTGGTGCGTATTCGAAAACTCTTGGCTAGCCCCGTTCACCCTTTGCCGCACTTTCGAAACAAGAACGGGCGTAGCCAGTTCCGGCAAGCCCCCGGCCTCCAACTCCTAATATTCCAGGTCCCTGGCCTTAACCCGCTGGCGGAAGACCCAGTAGGTCCAGCCCTGGTAAAGGAGCACCACGGGTACCAGGGTGAAGGCGACGATGGTCATAACTTTAAGGGTATAGGGGCTGGAGGAGGCCTGGTAAATGGTCAGGCTCCACTGGGGGTTCAGGCTGGAAACCATCACCCGGGGAAAGAGTCCTCCAAAGAGAGCCGCAGTGCCCAGGAGGATGGCCAGACCGTTCAAGATAAAGGCCCCGCCGTAGCTCCGGGAGCTGAGCAACCACCAGGCCAGGAGAAGGGCCACCAGAGCGCCCCAGGCGGCGATTCCCGGTACCATCCGGGTAAAGATGTCGGTTTCCCGGTAACTCATAATTAGCAGCAGGAGGAGGGCCGCCACAGTGCCGGTACCTATCTTTAACCCTGCCTGCCGGGCGCGCTGCGGCAGTTCATCCCCGGTTTTGAGGGCCAGGAAAAGTGCCCCCTGTAGGGTGAAAAGGAGCAGAGAGGTCAAGCCCCCTAGCAGGGTGTAGGGGGAAAGGAGATCGAAAAAGGAACCGGCATACTGCATCCTGGCGTCAATGGGTACGCCCCGGATCAGGTTGGCCATGGCCACGCCCCAGAGAAGGGCCGGCAAGAGGCTTCCCAGGAAAAGCATCCAATCCCAAAAGTTACGCCAGGTACGACGTTCATCCTTGCTGCGGAATTCAAAGGCTACCCCGCGCAAGATTAAGGCTACGAGGATAAGGAATAACGCCAGGTAAAAGCCGCTGAAAAGGGTGGCGTACCAGTGGGGGAAGGCGGCAAACATGGCCCCGCCGGCGGTGAGCATCCACACCTCGTTGCCGTCCCAGAAGGGGCCGATGCTGTTAATGATGGCGCGGCGTTCCCCATCGCTTTTCCCCAGGAAAGGCAGCAGGATACCGACGCCGTAGTCAAAGCCCTCCAGGAAAAAGAAGCCGGCAAAAAGGACGGCTACCAGGATAAACCAGAGGACAGTTAGATCCATAAGGATACCTCCCCGGAATTATCTAACATCCTGGTGGCAGGAGTTGTCTCAACACCCTGCCGGGCGTATTTAGCCAGGAGGTAGACGTCGGCTACCGCCAGGACCCCGTACAGCAGGGTAAAAGCCACCAGGGTCGTCAAAATAGCGGCGGCGGATACCCCGGGCGAGACGGCCGCCTCGACCCGCTGCAGCCCGTAGACAATCCAGGGATAGCGACCGATCTCGGCCATCAACCAGCCGGCGGTGTTGGCGAGATAGGGCACGGGAATGCTCCAGAGGAGGGCTTTGAGGACCAGGGGTTTTTCTTCCAGGCGTCTCCGCCGCCACAGGTACAGGCTGTAAAGGGACAGTAAAATTAACCACAGCCCGGCGACGACCATCAGGCGGAAGCTCCAGAAGACCGGGGCGACCGGCGGGATATAACTGCCGGGGCCATAGCTGGCCTCTGCCGCGGCCTGGAGATCCTTCAGGCCTTTAACCTCGCCCTGGAAGCTGTTATAGGCAAGAAAGCTGGCCAGGGCGGGAATTTTAATCTCGAAGGTATTGGTCTGGGTTCTTTCATCAACCAGGGCCGCCAGGGCCAGGGGGGCCGGAGCGGCACTCTCCCACAAGGCCTCGGCGGCTGCCATCTTCATAGGCTGGGCACTTACCAAGTACTGGCCCTGGAAGTGGCCGACGGCCGCCACCAGCAGGCTGCTGATGACGCCCATTATCAAGGCCAGCCGGAAGGAACGGCGGAAGGGCTCTAATTGGCTTTGCCGCAGGAGATGATAGGCACTGATCCCCATGACAAAAAAGGCTGCCGTCACAAAGCCGGCCAGGACGGTGTGGGGGAATTGGTAGAGGACATGGGGGTTGGTCAGCAGGGCAAAGAAATCTGTCATCTCGGCCCGGCCGTTGCGCAGGACGTAACCTACCGGCTCCTGCATAAAGGAGTTGGCCACCAGGATCCAGAAGGCGGAAAGGTTGGTTCCGAAGGCCACCAGCCAGATACAGGCGGCATGGAGGGTTTTAGGCAGCTTATCCCAGCCAAAGAGCCACAGGCCCAGAAAGGTGGATTCCAGGAAAAAGGCGGCCAGGGCTTCTACGGCCAGGGGAGCGCCGAAAATATCCCCGACGAAGCGGGAGTACTCTGACCAGTTCATGCCGAAGTGAAACTCCTGGACGATACCGGTCACCACGCCCATGGCAAAGTTGATGAGGAAGAGCCTGCCCCAGAAGCGGGCCATGTTCTTGTAAGTTTCATCACCAGTGCGGACGTAGATGGTTTCCATGATGGCCACCAGGACGGATAGTCCCAGGGTCAGGGGAACGAAGAGGAAGTGGTAAACCGAGGTAATCCCGAACTGCCACCTGGCCAGCAAGAGTGCATCCATAACTTTTCTCCTCCCCTTAAAATACATAAAAGTATATCCAAATAGTATAGTTTATTTGAAAATAATCCCTCCTTTCAATCCTTCCCTCAACTTTTCCCGGCCAGCTCGGCAAAGTTGTAACGCTCCAGCTCCCGGCGCAGGACGGCCTGGACTGAGCCCAGGGCCCGGTGTACCGGGCAGTGAGGGGCGCCGTGTTTATTACAGTACTCCGGGTCCAGGAGGCAGCGGTTAATGCTGACTGGTCCTTCTACTGCTTCGACGACATCCAGCAGGGTAATTTCCCCAGCCGGCCGGGCCAGGGCAAAACCGCCGCTAATGCCGCGGTAGGATTGCACTATCCCGGCCTGCACCAGGGAACGCATGATTTTAAGCAAGAAGCGCATGGGGATATCTTCGCGGGACGCAATCGTCTGGGCTTCGGCGATGGTGCCTGGTTCCAGTTTCGCAAGGTACAGGACGGCGCGGAAGGCATAATCAGTGGCCTGGTTTAAGCGCATGTAAAACTACATCCGATCTAAAGTATATTCATTTGGTATAGTTTATAGTAATAATAACTCATTCTATTTTTCCTGTCAAGTTTTTCTATACCATCCTGTTAATACAGGGCCAGGCGATCGAGCTCTTTCAGCTTATTGCTGAACCAGGCGGCATGCAGGTCTTCATCAATTAGGTGGCTCCAGAGGAGGTTAAAAAGGGGTTTTTCGGCAACTTTGAGAATCAGCCGTTTGTAGTCAGCCATGGCCTTTTCTTCTAAAGTAATGTTGGCCCAGAGGAGGGTGCGGGTATTGGTCCAGTTGAGGATGGTCCCGGCTGCCACCCCCAGGAGGGGAGCAATGATGGCTCCCAGGCGGGTCGGGGTGGCGCCGCGGCGGCTGATTTCCGCTTCCAGGTTGATGACGTGTTCCTGTTCCATAGCCGCTATCCGGGTCAATACCTGCCGCAGGTAAATGTCCGTTGCTGCCCGGGCCTGGCTCTTATAGAGGTCTACCTGCTCGATTTCCAGGCTGTAGAACCAGTTGAGGCTACGGATAAGGTCCTTTTCTTCCAAGCACGGCACCCCTTAATTAACCTTTACCGGAAAGGGTATAGTTATACGGCCGGGGCAATCTTTTTTCATTCAGGGCCAGCATTTTTCAGAATTCCAGTTTCCAGGGCCTCTGCTGGCGTCAAAGCTGGTATGGACAACTGCTGGAGGAAATGCCTGGCGTTCCAGCTAACATAGTGCGATACCAGTGGACCCATGTTTCGTACCGTATAGATAATTAGCGCATCGCCAAAGCTGGCCTTTTTGCTTATGATGGCCAGGATACTTTTTACTGTTAGGCGCGGCAGGTACTCCTTTGAGGGCGGGTAAATTTGCAGGTTGTAATGGGTCGGCAAATGACAATAAAGGTTTAATAGCTGCTGCTCGTTTAAGTTATAGGAAAGGATACCACATACCTCTAAAACATTGAAGATCGATGTAATACCTTGTTGCTTGCCATGCTTGAGCCCGGCTAAAAAAGCAGCGTTTTCTTTATACTTAGTGTCACGGCGATAGCGCAGGTCGATTAGTAATACATCAGAATCTACGAATATCACTTTTGCCGCCTGCTTTCCTTGAGAGCTTCGTGCCAGTCAGGGTAATATGGCTCGCTGGCTTCCAGGGCCCGTTCAATATCTGCCCACGCCTCATGATAGGGAAGAGGGGAAAATTCGGGAGTGTCATTTTCAAAGGGTATTAGCCATGCCACAGGCTTACCCCGATGCGTAATGGCAAAACGTTCCCCGGCCCTAACCTTCTCTAATATCTTTCCAGTATAAATACGTAGCTCCTTGCTGGTGGCAAATTCCAATGCGTTTCCCCCCAAGAAGGTATTAGTTAGAACTTAAGTTTACCTTAAGTATATACTTGAAAATAACTCCAGTCAAGGAATCCCCGATATCCTGTTGCCAAAAAACGCATTAGCCCCGGTTACGATACCGGGGCTAACGCAGCGATACAACCGCCAGAACGGCTGTCAGGAGCAGGCACGAAGAGATTACCCCTATGTCCAGTAGCTGGAAGGTCGAGGTGTGCAGGCTGGTACGGGGGCCGGCGCCAAAAGCGCGGGTTTCCATGGAGATGGCCATGGTCCGGGCCCGCTGGACGGACATGAGGAGGAGAGGGAGGGCCAGGGGAATGAGGGCCAGAAAGCGCTTGATAATATTGCGGCCTTCCAGGTCGTAGGCCCAGGCCCGCTGGGCCTGGATGACCAGGCTCAATTCTTCCTGCAGGGTAGGGATAAACCTTAAAGAGGTTACCAGCATCAGGGCATAGACATAGGGCACCTTCAGTTTTTCCACAAAGGCGACAATCATATCCTTGGGCGGGGTGGTGGCCAGGAGAACGGGAATGGTAGATGTCATGGCCAGCATCCTTAAAGCGAGCATGGTGCAGGCCTTGAGCCCCACGTCGGTGATGCGGCCGATGCCGGTGCCGGGTACCAGGGTAAAAACAACCTGGCCCTCGTCGATTAAAAAGACCTGAAAGAGGAAAAAGATGGCGGCAAATATTATAAGCCCCCGGATGGCGGGCAAGATTTCCCGCAACACCTTACCAATCAGGGCGACGGCCAGGACCGAGGCCCAGAGGCTTAAGATGGGCAGGGGTTCCTGGTAGACAAAGGCCAGGGTAATAACGGCCAGGGACCAGACGACTTTGGTAAGGGGGTTGAGTTTATGCAGGAAGGACTTGCCGGGCATCTACCTCACCCCTTAAAGCGGCGATAATTTCGGCATACAATTCTTCTACCGTCAGGACGGGGCGCAGGAGTCCCTGTTCCTGGTAAGGACGGGCGAGCTGGATGACCTGGGGAGGTACGAGGCCGGTTGCGGCCAGAATATCTTCCCGGGCAAAAACTGTCGCCACGGGCCCATCCAGGAGCAACCGTCCTTCCCCCAGGACGAGGGCCCGGCCGGCGAAGCGGGCCACCATTTCCATATCGTGGCTGACGAGGAGTACTGTGTGGCCTTGCTGGTGCAGCTTCTTGACAAGCCTCATTATTTCCAGGGCTTCGCGGTAATCCTGGCCGGTGGTGGGTTCGTCCAGGACCAGGACTTCCGGCTGCATGGCCAGGACGGAGGCCAGGGCCACCCGCTGGCGCTGGCCTTTGCTGAGCTGCCGGGGGTTAACGTCAAGATAAGGAGTGAGGCCTACGGCGGCAGCCGCTTCCGCCACCCTATCTTCCAGGGCCGCCCCTTTGAGACCTAAATTCTTAGGACCGAAGGCCAGTTCTTCCCTGACGGTGGGCAGGAAGATCTGGTGATCCGGGTTTTGAAAAAGGAAACCTACCTTGCGCGCCAGTTCAGCCACCCGCGCCCGGGCCGTATCCAGGCCGCCGATCAGGATCCTGCCCGCTGTGGGTTTAAGAAGCCCGTTCAGGAGCTTGAGGAGGGTGGTTTTCCCGGCGCCGTTCTGGCCGATGAGGGCCACGAATTCCCCGGACCGGATATGAAAGGATAGGTCCCTGAGGGCTTGGAAACCGTTGGGGTAAGTAAACTCTACATTTTCAGCCCGGATCATTTTTTTGCGCCTCCAAATATAGGTTGCCGCCCCGTACTGATGGCGACAGCTTTCAGGTATCTTTTACCGCCGGCTGGCAGCGTTTTTCTCTCGCCATGATCCCTGCACAGCAGTTGCCCTCAACTCGCCCGCAAAGGTTAGCCGGTTATAAGATGAGGCATTTACTGATTGCACTATGGTATTGCCCTGCCCGTACCAGATCCCTGGCTGTAAATAAATGCGGCCGGGAAGCTGCTCACCCCTGTGGAGTCTCCATAAGAAACAGGACCATCTATCTTATAACTTACCTGCGTACCGCTATGCCCTGGACGCCCGGCTCCCAAGCAGGCGCCCCAGTTCCCGCTGTCCTTCGTCTACCTCCAGGGGCAGGTCGCCGTGATAGACGCCGGCCCGGCGTAGCATCCGGAACAGGGCTGTCACCGGGGGTACCTCCAGGCCCAGTTCGGTCGTCAATTTCTCCTGGGCCAGGATCTGGCGCGGGCTGGCATCGGCCACGATGCGGCCCTTGTTAAGACAGACCAGCCGGGGGACCCGGGGGGCGAGGACACTAATTTTTTGTTCAATCAACAGGATGGTTATACCATAGTCCCGGTTGAGCCGCTGCAGGAGGGCCACGATTTCCAAGGTCCCCCGGGGGTCGAGTTCGGAAGTCGGTTCATCCAGCACCAGCACCCGGGGCCTTAAAGCCACGGCAGCGGCAATGGCCACCTTTTGCTTCTGGCCGCCGGATAATTCCCGTAAACTACGGTGGCGCAGGCTGGCTATGCCCACCATTTCCAGGGCGGCGCCAATGCGCTGCCGCATTTCTTCCCGGGGGACGGCCAGGTTTTCCAGGCCGAAGGCCAGCTCATCCTCGACTACTTCCGCCACCAGCTGGGCTTCCGGGTCCTGGAAGACGCTGCCGATAACCCCGGCCAGCCGGGCGCAGGGGGTTTTTGCCGTGTCTAAACCGGCAACCATTACCCTGCCGCCCATACGGCCTCCCTGAAAATTGGGGATGATGCCGTTCAGGGCCAGGGCCAGGGTGGTTTTGCCGGCGCCGGTAGGGCCGGTCAGGCCTAAAAATTCTCCCGCTTGGACGGTCAGGTTTATTCCGGCCAGGGCTGGCACCTGGCTGTCGGGATAGTAAAAAGTAAAATTCTCTACCTTAATAATAGGTTCCATGAACCGGCCTCCGCGCTGCTGCGCTCTGTCAGGTTAAACATTTTTCAGCAGTTGTTTTAAGGGGAAATAGAGTACCTGGGCCAGGACGGCGTTAAAGATGCCGGTAACAATAACTACCATGAGAAGATAAGTGTAAGCTGGATTTTTGGGTAAAGTAGCAAAGAGAGTTATGGCTTTAAAGATAGTAATGTACGTAAAACCGCTGGCAAAGGTACCCAGGAAGGTGACTACCAGAGGTTTCACTACCCTGAAGAAGCTGTTTTTGTCAAAGGGCAGGTAGAGTAAAAGGGCGGTAACAATAGCTCCTACCGGTTCGCTGGCAAAATTCAGGTAGGGCAGCAAGGATTTGGTGGTCAGCTGGCAGACGGCGGCTGCCACCAGGCCGATCCCCAGCACCTGGGGCAGGCGGGGCCTGAGGAGCATAATGGCCAGGACATACATACCGATGACTACGTTGGGGGTAATGCCAAAGAAAGGCGGGGTGATCATCCTAAGTACCGCGCCTGCTGCCAGCAGGACGGCCACCACGACCACGTCCATGGCCTGCAGCCCCTGCTTTTCCACCCGGGTTACTTTGACCTCTTCCATTGATAACTCCCCCTTGATGATGAATTATTACTGCCGGCGGGGCTGCAGCCCCGGAACGGCTGGATAAATAAAAAACAGCCTGACGAAAACCGCCAGGCTGTGATTGCCTAAAACTCCGGCCAGTCTCGTCTCTCCTCATCTCTATACTTGGCTCTCAACTCAGCTCAAGCTTGGCAATGGTGAACAGGTAAACCTATTGTTTGTTTTCCTTAGCAGGTTACCTTTAGCATACCAGGGGGAGAGAGTTCCTGTCAAGGGGGTGATCAGGTAATAATTCGGCACGTATCTTTAAACTATCACATAAGCCTTGACATGGCCTGCGCTTGTGCCTATACTGTATATAGATAGTATATACAGTAGTTTCTCCGGGGCATCGGTCCGAGGGGGAACTGGTCACCCGAAAGTGTAAAAGGGGAGGATGCCCTTGCTCCTCAAAATATCCGGGGAAAACCCGGAGCCCATGTACCAGCAGATCATTAACGAAATTCGCCGCCTGATTCTCACCGGCGAGCTTTCTCCGGGGGACCCCCTGCCCTCCATCCGCGAACTGGCCCAGCAGCTGACCACCAGTGTCATTACCACCCGGCGGGCTTACCTGGAGCTGGAGCGGGAGGGTTTGCTTACCACCCGCCAGGGGGTGGGGACCTTTGTAGCCCGGGTCGACCGGGAAAGCGCCCGCGCGGCAGCCAGGAAAATAGCGGCCGGATTGCTTAGCCGGGCTCTGGAGGAGGCCCGCAGGCTGGGACTCACTGATGACGAAATCAGCGCCATTTTCCACGGCATCCTGCAAGGAGGTAACGGCAAACTATGATCGCCGCCCTGGAAGTACAGAACTTAAAGAAGTCTTTCCCTGGTTTCACCCTGGGACCCCTGTCCCTGGAACTGCCCGCCGGTTATATCATGGGCTTCATCGGTCCTAACGGCGCCGGCAAAAGCACCACCATTAAATGCCTGTTGAACCTTTTCCACCCCGACGACGGGGAAATCCGGGTATATGGCCTGGATTCCCACAGGGACGAACTGGAAATTCGCCAGGTGGTGGGTTACGTTGCCGAAACCCACCCCTATTACCAGGACATGACGGTGGCATGGACGGCCGGCTTTTATGCCCGCCTTTACCGTCACTGGGACGATGGACTGTGCCGCCGGCTCCTGGAAAAGTTTAATGTGCCCCGCGACAGGAAGATTAAAGAACTTTCCAAGGGGACCCGGGCCAAACTCTCCCTGGCCCTGGCGCTGGCCCACCATCCCCGCCTGCTTATCCTGGATGAGCCCATGGCCGGCCTGGACCCCATCGCCCGGCACGACGTCCTCCAGGAGATGCTGGCCTTCATCCAGGATGAAACACGGGCCATTTTTTTCTCCACCCACATTATGGAAGACGTGGAGAAGGTGGCTGACTATGTGGCGGTTTTAAACGAGGGCAGATTGCTCCTGTGCCAGGAGAAGGACGACCTCCTGGCCGACTGGAAGGGCCTGGCCTTCCCTGCTTCCCGCCTGGAGGAATTGAAGCCCTGGCTTAAAACCTGGCAGCAGGAAGGCGGCCGTTGCCTGGGGGTAACGGGCAGTTACCGTGACCTGCTGCAGCAACGCCCGGAGGCGGCCCGGTACCTTGAGGCGAGCCCCCTGAAGCTGGAAGACCTGCTCCTGGCGGCTGTAAGGCAGGGAAAAACTGGCCGCAACTGAAGTTGGACAGGGCAATCACAGGAGGGGGATCAACTTCCAACGACGCAAGTAAAGTGAAAGCTATTTTCTCACCAAAATTAAAATCCAGGGGGAGAAAACCATGTGGACCCTTATCACTAAAGACCTGATGGTTGCGCGCTCGAGTATGTTGACCTACGCCTTGATGGCTGCGGCCATGATCTTATTTTTTAGCCGGATGGAAATGGGGAGCGCCTTCATAGCTACCTGGAGCATCGTTTTACCCTACTTTTTTAGCGGCCGTATATGTTATCAGGAGGAAGTAGAAGGGGGCCTGGGCTTGCTGCGCTCCCTGCCAGTAAGCCCCGGCGCCATTGTGGCCAGCAAATTTGCCGGCGGCCTGTTGCTAACAATAGGCGGCAGCCTCCTGGTAATCGCTGCGGGCGGCCTGGCGCACTGGCTGGGCTGGTTTGCGCCCCAGGGTGGGGTCAGTCTAATCATATCCCTGGCTTTCTCCCTGGCCCTGGTGCTGGTTCTGGAAGGATTGTTTTTCCTGGTCTTCTTTACCTGGGATTATAAACGCGCTTCTAATGTGATGCTGTTACCCCTTCTGGGCCTTTTACCCCTGGCGTTCCCCTCCTTTTTTCGCCCGGTCATCAGGTGGGTGGTGGATCGTATAACTGTAGATTCCTGGTACTTCCTGACGGGATTGCTGCTGGCATCCCTGATCTGCTACCTGGCCTTCGGGCTGCTGGCCGCATGGGTGTTCAGCCGGAGGGATGTAGGATAGGATATTCTCTGCTATAAATTTCCCCGGCCGGCAGGAGAAATCTGGCAGGGTAGAGAATTACTAAACAATAAGAGAGGTACAGGGGGAAGAACAGCGAAAGGGGAGAAGGGAAAAGTATGAAAAAGTGGTTTCAGGTGTTGATACTTGCCGTGGGCCTGATCCTGGCCCTGGCACCGGCGGCCCTGGCCGGAACGGTCACCGGCGACCAGCTCCGCCAGGTATTTCCCCAGACCCCGGCGCCGGGGAAGACCCTGACCCGGGGTGAGTTTGCCGCCCTGCTGGCCCGGGCGGCGGGGATGCAGGTGACGGCCGACACTGCTGATACCCAGGGGGATGCCTGGTATAGCCCGGCGGTAATGGCTTTGAAGGAAAAAAGTGTCATCAGGGGCTACCCCGACGGCGGCCTGCACACCGACCGGCCGGTTACCCTGCTGGAAGCGGCGGTGATGGCCTCCCGGGTCCTGGGGCTGCCTGACGGCGTCGCCGCGCCGGATGTAAAGGGGTCCCTGGGGCGGGAGAGCTGGGGTTATACCCCCTATGCCTGGCTGGTACGGGCCGGCCTGCTGCAGCCCGACCAGGACGCGGCCGCGATCCTGACCGTGGATGAGGGCGTTGCTTTCCTGGCCAGGGTTTTTGGCAGCGACCCGGAGGCGGAAAAGATTGTCCAGGCCGCCAAGCAGGCCCAGGCTAAGGTCAAAGACGTGAAATTCGCCGGCAGCATGGCTATAAGCGCGCGCTTGCGGCCCGGGGTTGCCGGGGAAGTGCCAGCAGTATCCATGCAGGGCAATATCGTGAGCGAGTTCAGCTATCCCTTGAGCCTGCACCAGAAGGTGGACATGACCTTTAACCTGCCGGCTGAGAAAACACCGGGTGAAGACCTGCCGGCGGGCGGTAAGATGCAGATGACTATGGAACAGTACCTGGTGGACGGGACTATGTACCAGAAGATAGAGATTCCCGGTATGGAAAAACCCCAGTGGATGAAGCTACCCAAAGAAGCTCTACCGGATCTGCAAACCCTGGTAGAACAGAGCAGGAGCGCGGCGGGGTTACCGCCGGGGCTAAAGGACAGTTTCCACTTCCGGTACCTGGGCGAGGGTATAGAGAACGGGCATAAGGTTCACCGTATCGCCTACTACGGGCGGATTGACGACTGGCAGGCCCTGATGCAGGCCCTGCCTGGTGGGTTGACCCCGGAGATGGAGCAGGCCTTGAACCAGGCCGGCGGCGTCTTGAAGTCCATTTCCTTCTGGAGCGAGGAAGCCATCGGCATGGAGGATAACCTTACTTATGCGTCAGAAATAACCTGCCTGGTGGCTTTTGCGGACAGATTCCAGGAAGAAGCCGTGCCCCTGGAGACCATGACCATCAACATGAAGGTTACGGATTACCAGTATAACAGCGGCGTAAAGATCGAGCTGCCCGCCGAAGCCCTGGCGGCACCGGAAATACCACTGACGCCCTCACAACCTGATGTAAACCCATCCGGGGGCCAGAAGATACAGGGGTAGGCATAACTTAGACCCAATTCAAGCCTCAACCGGCGCGGGAAACGCCCGTTGCCGGCCTGAAGTACCTGGAGGCCACGTATCCGGAAGGACATGGCCTTTTTCTGTACCCTGCAACGAGGAGATTGCCGCGGCCGGCCAGCAAGATCCCTGTCCGGGAAACTGCCTTGCCATACTGCGTCCGTTATAGTATGATAGGGACGGAAAAATGTGCCACGGGGGCGATGCCTTTGCGTCTAGGGGCGGCCCAGATGTTTATCGCCGACAGCCCGGCCGTCAATGAGGCGACAATCTTGCGCCTGGCCGCGGAAGCGGCCGGGCGGGGTGTGGAACTGCTGGCTTTTCCGGAAATGAGTCTGACGGGATATAATCCGGCCACCCTTGGCCGGCCGGGGTTTAAGGAGGAGCTGGATGGCGCCCTGACCAGGATTGCCCGGGCAGCGGCCGACCTGGGTGTGGGTTTGCTTGTCGGCCGGGCCGAGTTCGCCGGCGAACACCTATTCAATGCCGCCTCGGTGTTCCTACCCGACGGCAGTGTCCATACCTATCGCAAGATTTACCTGACGGAGGCCGAGGCCCGCTATTTTAGCCCGGGTGCCGATCGTCTGGTCTTTAGCTATAAAGGAAACTGGTTCGGGGTCATCATCTGCCGCGACCAGAATTATCCCGAACTGGCCCGGCAGATCGCGGCGGAAGGGGCCCGGGCCCTGTTCATCCTTTCCGCCCACTACTACCAACCGGGCGAGGCCCGCTGGAAGCTGCCCAAAAACCGCGCCCTGCCCATCGCCAGGGCGGTGGAGAACCGCTGTTACGTCATCCTGGCCAACGCCGTAGGCAGCCACATTGGCATGGTGAGCCTGGGTAACAGTCTGATTGCCGACCCGGAGGGAGGTCTGGTAGTTATGGCTGATGAAGCCTCGGAGACGCTGCTGACATGCGACCTGCCGGAGGACAACGTACATCAGGCCAGATGAAGGCGGGGTAATGGGCTATAATTAATAATTTAATAATTAAAGACTAAAGGAGGGTTACTGTGGATGCCCTGGAGGCTATCGCCAAAAGAAAAAGTGTGCGGGATTATAAAAAAGATCAGATTCCAGATGCAGCATTAGCGGCTATCATAGCTGCCGGTCAAAATGCTCCCTGTGCCAGCCCATATCATATTACGGTGGTGCAGGATAAAGGATTGCTACAGCATATTTCAAATCTTGCCCTGGAAGCCATGAAGAACTCGGGCAATGAATTTTTAATGAGCCGCGCCGCATTACCGGGATATGACCCTCTCTACGGCGCCCCTACCCTGTTCCTTCTTTCTGCCCCGCAAGGGCCTTATAGCCTTGCCACCGCTTCTTGCGCTGCCACCAGCATGATCATCGCCGCAACAGCTCTGGGATTGGGTTCATGCTACCTGATTACCCCAACCCTTGCCTTCAAAGCCGATAAGGAACTTGCCGCCAGAGCGGGCATTCCCGAAGGTTACGAAATCATGTGCGCTGTAGTTGCAGGCTACAAAGCGGGAGAGAAATTTGCCGTGGAAAGGGTAAAAGAAAACAACGTTAATTATGTAAGATAATATAACGGGTTCCTGGTTAAAGGAGCAGGCCCGGTATTTTTGCCGGACCTGCTCCCATATTTTAAAACACTACAGGAAAGTCTAGTTACCACTAAATGGGTAATTGTATTACCACGAAACCCTGCGAAAGGCCAGATAAGAGTAAAATATGGTGCTAACGACGGCTATAAGGATGCAGGCCATGGGCAGGATAAAGTTTGCCGGCGGCGGCAGGAAGGCCGCGACGATGAACATAAACCCGGCCAGGATAAAGGCATAACCGGAAAAGCGGTGGGTGCGCCGCCAGACTTCCTCATTGGCCAGGGTCCAGGGGGTGCGGACGCCGAAGAAGTAATTGAGACGCGCCTGGGGCAGGTAGTTGCCGATCAGGATAAAGAGCAACCCTACCGCCAGGGGTACTACCCGGCCGACCAGGCTGGCCGGGCCGCCCAGGGCCACGACCAGGGTGGTGGCATAAATCACCCCCATAAAGAAGACCATCCCCAGACGCACTATCTGGTAAGCCCGGTCAAAACGGGTATAATTTTCCCGCTTGGGATCAAGGTAAGGAACAAAAAGCAGGAGCAGGTAAATGCCCCCGGTCATCAGGGGCAGGGCGAAGGCGCCCCAGAAGCGGTTAAAGTAATTATCAACCTCGCCCCGGAAGTTCCAGTGGGCCGGGACCAGGTCCGGCAGGCGGGGGTAAACCAGGATGCCGGCAACAAGCATGGCGGCCAGGACCACCAGGGCGGGCCAGTCGCGGGCTATTATTTTACCGGTAACGCGATACCTATTTTCCATTCTCTTTACGCGCCTCCCCTTTTTTGGCTGGCTGCCGTTCCGTTATTGTCCCCAGCAGGTCGAACAGCCATCCCGCAATATCCTGAAAAACAGTGGTGTTCAGGGAATAGATGACGTACTGCCCCTTTTTCTCATCCTGCACCAGGCCCGCCTCCTTAAGAACACTGAGGTGGTGGGAGATGGTCGGCCAGGAGAGGTCGAAGGCTGCGGCAATCTCCCCGGCGGCCATATCTCCCCGGGCCAGCCGGCGCAGGATTTCCCGGCGGGTCTCATCACCCAGGGCCTTGAAGAGGGCGTTTAACCCCATGGCCTTTCATCCTTCCCTTCCGGGATATTTAGAAATAAATCTAATTAACCACAATATAACTTTCGCCAGCTTGTTTGTCAAGGGAAATGGCGATTAGAAAAACAACAAAGAAGGGGGAGAAAGCGCGCTTGTGGTCTTACTGGCCACCCCGCCTGCATCCGGCAAGGGGCCCGCACCTATTTAAACATAACATACAGGGCGGCGGCGATGGACAGGAGGGCGGCTTCCGGCAGGATGAGCATTTTGAGGACTTTACGCAGGTCGGCTTTAAAGAAGTCGACGGTCAATGTCAGGCACAGGTGCATGGGGGTAAACATGGCCCCGGTAAATGTGGCCACAAAGACAAATACCACGAGGGGCATTTCTATCTGACCGCCGGTAGCAGCCACCACTACGGGGAAAATTATCCCCATGGAGTAAGAAACAGTGCCGGTGATCAAACCGACCAGGAAGCCGAACGTCCCGAAAACCACGAACTCCGGTATGGCCAGGGTTTCCAGGAGGTAGGCCAGGCCGTCGACGGCCCGGGTTTCTAAAATTATCTGCTTGAAGAACATGATACCCAGAACGAGGAGCAGGGTTTTTACCTGCACGGCTTCCCGGCTCATCCGGAAGGCGCGGGCGGGGGTATAACGGTGGCGGATCAGGAGCACCGCTACGACGAGGCCAACGGCCGCCCACATCTTGACCTGCAGCAGCAGGACCATTAAAACTACGGCCAGGACCGGGGAGATGTTGATAAGGACCTCCCTGGCAAGGAGAAAATAGTCGGTGCTGCTGTGTTCCTTGACCACTGGGATCCGCCGCAGGACGGGTATTCCCAGCAGGGCCACCAGCAGGGCATAGGGAACCGTAGCCTGGATTAATTGCGCCAGGGGTATCCCGCAAACACGGGCGGTTATTAAAAGACTCGGGTAGAGGGGCAGGCAGTACTCCCATATGTGGCGGTAAAAATAATTGACGAAACTTTTCTCTTCCGCGGTCAGGGGAGTGTCAGCTGCCGCCTGGGCGACCAGGGGGGCAGAAAATAGGGCACCCCCCAGGGAAGGCATCAAGCCTATCAAGGCTGGCAACACCGCTAACAGGAGGCGGCGGTTATGCAGGAGGTTACGTAAACTGGCCAGCATCCTTTCCAGGTAACCGTGCTTGCCCAGGAGGTGTTCCAGCAACATAATCAGTAAAAGGACTATCTCCAGTTCAATGGTGGCCGGGTCCGTAATGGTTTGCCCGAAGGTGGTCAGAAAGGCGACCGGGCTGAGGCGGTAAAGAATGGCGAGGAGGCATGAACTCCCAAAAATTACCGGTGCCAGCGGGGCCCGCAGCCAGAGAAGCACCATCATCAATGCGAAGACGGCTAACAATTTAAAGGCAGGCAAGGGTTCACCTTCCCGGGAGTTTTTTGCCTAAAAAGGATGGCATAAGTGTTTATTAAATTGATAAAGTTATTACAACGGCTTTCTGGCTTATTTTACTATACCTGCGTAGCGGTTACAAGTGGTGATTAGACTGAGTCGATATCGTTCGTGTCCTCCAGAGGCTCAAGTATTATCAGCGAATCGACCTGGCGAGGCCGCCGCCCGGCACGTTAACTAAAAAGCTTTAGCTCCGGTTGACCGGAGCTAAAGCTTTGGTAGCCAGATGGTTAATTACTCACAGTCCCCAGGGCTTTATTCAATGCGGTGACGCCTTCGACAGGCAGGGAGACCCTGCCGGCATCGCGGCCCTGTTCATCATAGCCCCTGGCAAAAATTTCAGTAGCCAGGATGGTTACCCGGGGGATGGGAAAAGTCCACACCTGTTGACTGCCAGTTTCAGCTTGCTTGCTGGCCTGGCCGAGGAGGGTATAATCCTTCTCGGTTACCCCCGTCCCGGTTGGTACGGCCCAGATCTCCACCCGGGCCAGGCTTTTCCCCTTAATTACCAGGTCGGGTGGAGCAATAGTGAAAGAGTCAATGCTGGCAGCGAGGTTTTCCTCGCCGTTACTCGCCGGGGTAGGGGATTGTACCGGCATGACGGAGTTCACCCGCATGATGGGTCCCTGCATATAGATATTGGGCTCCTTGGTGAGGGTTCCTATCACCATCACCGTCCGGCCGGCGTATTTCTCCAGATCCTTAGCTACACCGGTGGAGCCTTCTTCTGGCAGCAGCACCAGGCGGTCCCGGTCAGTTTCCAGTTCAAAGTGACGGCCTTCGACGTTGCTCACCACCAGCTTACCGATGGCCCTAATTTTTTTATTCAGGTAGTAGATGCTTACCCACGCCGGGTAGTAATTGCCGTAGTAACCTGTCCAGCCGCCTATGTTCCGTACCAGCTCCACTACCGACCCGCCGTCCAGGGATTGCAGGCATAGAGAGCCGCTGCCGGCGCTGTCCAGGCGCAGGAAGTAGAGGTCCTGCCCGTCCGGGGAGACGGAGGGGTAGCAGTCGGCATTTTCGGGCAGGCCGGCTGTCAGAGGCCGGGCCCGGCCGTTGCTCGCCGCCAACCAGATACGCTGGTCGCTCACCAGCACTCCGGATAGTTGCTTGCCTTTCCAGGCTGTTGTTTCCAGGCCGCGGCAGAAGAGGACGCCGTCATATGGGGCGGGTAGCCACAGGGGTTGGGTATCCACCCTGCCGGGCTGGTCGTAAAATGTAATCTTACCTCCCGGAAGGGTTACAATACACAGGCGCTTGTTGGCCGTCGCTTCCCTGCCGCTGCCCTGGATAAAGGCCAGTCTATCGCCGTCCGGGGACCAGGCCAGCCACTGGCGGTAGGGCAGGCTGGTCCCCAGGTCAAGGGGTTGACGGGGATTATCTAAGTCCAGCACCTCGAGGGGTACCCCGTCGGCGGAGAGGGAAGCTGCGTTGAAGTGGAGGTAGTAGGCCAGGTAGCGGCCGTTGGGAGACCACTTTAATCCTGTTGCATAGCTGAAATAGATCTCGTCCACCGCTGTCCCGGCCTCGCCCAGGGTGAGCAAATTATGGCGCTCGCCCTTCAAGGTCAGGCGGTCGATACGCAGGGGCTGATCTTCAGTGCGCGGCAGGGAGAGGGCCAGGCTCTGGCCGTCCGGAGCCCAGGCGAAGTCTTCTACCAGCTCACCTTTGTCCGGTATCAGCGTCGTTACTCTAGCCTGGCCGCTTTCTATAGCGGCGAGCTTCAGGTTCATATCCGGGGCGTAACCGCCACCAGGCCCCTGGGTACTGTAGGCCAGGATGCTGGCTGCCGGCGACCAGGACGCCTTTGCCAGCACCGGCCGCGGGTCTACCTGGAAGGCGCCACTCCCGTCGGCCTTAACCACCCAGAGGTAAGGTTTGGCGGCCCACTCTTCCTGCTTTTCCCGTTGCAGGTAGGCCAGCCACTGGCCGTCGGGGGACCAGCCCAGAATCGTCACGACGGTGCCTTCTTTAGTTACCCGTACCGGTTTGGCCCCAGTACGGCTACCGTCCAGGAGATAGAGGATACCGTTGGCGGTAAAGGCAACCCGCGCCGGGAAGGCCCCGCTGTATGCCCGTTCCGGTACCGGCGCCGGCGGGGTGGTGATGGTGGCCGTCAGGTTCTGTTCATCCCAGGCCACCGCGGCGCCCAGGACTCCCGCCAGGAAACGCAAAGGCGCTATGCTGCGGCCGTTAATTATTTGCACTGGCACAGGGAGGGAGAGCTTCTCGCCATTTTTCAATGCTTCTTTGCTGCCAACCTTCAAGACGATGGTGGTTTCCGGCGTGGTGATTAAAACCGTCCTGCTCTCGTCGCTCCAGGCCACCCTGGCCTGGAGGGCCGCCGCCAGGTTTCTTACAGGGACCAGAAGGTAGCCGTCCTGGATAACAGCCGGCTCCTCCAGGTTGAGCTCCCGGCCGTCGACAAAAATAGCTATCCCTTCCGTCTTGGCCAGGGCGGTGGCGGGGATGAGCCCTGCCAGCAGGAAGAATAAGGCCAGCAGGACCAGGGACTTAAGTGGTTTCTGGGCGTGATACATGGATTATGCCTCCTTTTGTCTTTCTCCTAATTTTACAGACGCTGGAAGGGAGGCATTGGTTCCCGCCTTTAAGGATCATCCAGGCCCAGCGGGCGCGGACTATGGCCATCACCATGGAAACCCGCGGTTTCGGCGCCGGTCCCCGCATTTCGTTGCGGACTTCTACCTTCCGGCGACTGGACCCGGGAGTAATCTCCGGTTGTTTGTTCCTTACTGCGGCCCTGGTGGTCGTCGCCCTCCGCTAAAGCTTTATTTTCCTCCTGACGGCCATCCAGTTGATGTTTATCCCCACCGTCAGGTATGCCTTTACCATCATACCGCTCTTAATGCTCACCGCCGCCTGGCTGCTGGACCTCCTGTTCGGGCCGGGAAAAACGGCGTGAAAGGCAATTTTTATAGCGGGACATGGGAACCGGGAAGGTTCAACCGGCGTCTATATAAATTAAGAAGCTGCTTATGAGGGGTTGATGCCCCTTTAGAGGAGACCCTCATGGTGGCGTGGCCACCTCGCCGACATCCCACATCTCATTGCAGAGGAAGGTGAAAAATTAATGCGCAAGTTATTGCTGTTCGCCGTACCGGCCCTGATACTGGCCCTGGTTCTCCTGGGAACCTTCGGGTCGGTTCCGGCCCTGACCAGGCTTTTGACCGGGGCGGCCTTCGGGGCCACCGGTGCTGCCGGCGGGTCCGGGGACGACCAGGGCCGGCCGCCGGAACTGCCGGTGGTGGGTTCCTATGCCAACCTGAAGGCCCTGCTGGAGAAGGTGCAGCGGGAGAAGCCCCGTTACGGCGTCGGCGTCATGATGAAAGCCGACATGGCGGCAAACACGGTCCATGAGGCCGCCCCGATGCGGGCGCCAGCCGCGGCCCCGGCGGCTTCGCCGGGAGCGAATTACTCCCGCACTAACGTCCAGGTAGCCGGTGTGGATGAGGCTGACATCGTCAAAACCGATGGCCAGTACATCTACCAGGTCAACGGCCGGCGGGTGGTGGTGGCGCGGGCCTACCCGGCGGCGGCGATGCAGGTGACCAGCATCCTGGCATTTCCGGAAGAAAAGTTCACCCCGCGGGAACTCTATGTCGACGATAAATACCTGGTGGTCATCGGGTCCACCCACCGGGATATTCCCTGGCAGCCGGCCGGGCCGCCCTTAAAACCGCAAACCGGACCCAGCGGAGGTGCCCCGCAGCCGCCCGGGGGACCACAGGACCCCGCTGCGGCCGGCAGTCCTGCTCAAATAGCTCCCCTGCTGCGCCCCGGTGGCCCGGTGCCGGAAATCTTCCCCCCGCCTACCCGCAGGGAGACGGTAGTTAAAGCGATTATTTACGACCTGGGTGACAGGGAGCATCTCAAGCAGGTCCGGGAGGTAGAGCTGGAAGGGAATTATGTTTCTTCGCGTAAGATCGGCACCGCCCTGTACCTGGTGGCCAACCGCTACCTTGACTACTACTACATCATGAACGAGAAGGGGGACGCCCGACCGTCCTACCGCGATTCCGCCCGCGGTTCCAGCTGGGTGCTCGTTGATTACCGGGACATCCGCTACTTCCCCGACTTCGCCGACGCCAATTACCTGCTGGTAGCCGGACTGAACCTGGACCGCCCGCAGGAGGAAATGCATATAGCCACCTACCTGGGGGCCGGGGAAAACATCTACGCCTCCCCGGAGAACCTGTATGTGGCTGTTACCCATTACCGGGCGCCGGAGGTCAAGCCCCTGCCGCAGCCGGCTCCCGGCCTGCAGCCAGATACGTCCGCTTCCTCAGTAGCGGTACCGCCGCGCCGGCCCTTTATCTGGCCCAGGCCGGCCGGAGATGCCAGAACTACTCTGTATAAATTTGCCCTGGATCAGGGACGCACAAAGTACCTGGCCCAGGGCGAAGTTCCGGGAACGGTGCTGAACCAATTTTCCATGGACGAGTACCAGGGTTACTTCCGCGTGGCTACTACCAGGGGTGAGGTCTGGCGTAGCGATGCATACACCGCTAAGAATAACGTCTACATTCTCGATGCGGGGCTGCAGGTGGCAGGCCGACTGGAGGACATCGCCCCCGGCGAGCGCATCTATTCGGTGCGTTTCATGGGCGGCCGCGGCTACATGGTCACCTTCAAGAAAGTGGACCCCCTCTTTGTTATCGACCTCCAGGACCCGCAGCAGCCGAAGATCCTGGGCGCCCTGAAGATTCCCGGCTACAGCGATTACCTGCATCCCTACGATGAAAACTATATCATCGGTTTTGGCAAGGATACCATCGAGATGCCGGTCAAAGACTTCCAGGGTAACGAGCGGGACACCATGACCTTTTACCAGGGGATGAAGATGGCCCTTTTCGATGTCAGCGACGTCCAGCACCCAGTGGAGAAATTCAAGGAGAGCATCGGCGACCGTGGTACTGACTCCGAACTGCTGCGTAACCACAAGGCCCTCCTTTTTGATCGGGAGAAGGGCTTGCTGGCCTTCCCCGTCACCGTCATGGAAGTAAAAAATAAGGCAGCGGCCAGTCCCGGTGGCCCGCCGGCTTACGGCGAGTTCACCTTCCAGGGGGCCTACGTTTACCATATTAACCTGGAGCAGGGCTTTACCCTGCGCGGCCGGGTCACCCACCTGGACGACCAGGACTTCTTGCGGGCCGGGCAGCACCGGTACGAAGACCAGAAAAACGTGAATCGCATCCTCTACATCGACAATTCCCTCTACACCCTCTCCCGGGCGATGATCAAGGCCCACGACCTGACCACCCTGCAGGAGCAAAACACCCTGGCTATACCCGTTGAGTAAAGGCGGGAACAATATTGGCTCTCCAGAAAGCCCGGCAACGATTTGGAAGTACTCCGCCGCCATGGCGGCAACCTTACCTTTGCCTCCCCACCGGGCATGGGCTTTGCGTCACCATGACCCTGCCGGAGGCGCCGCCAGAACCGGCACCCCCTGATTCTGTAACAACTTCTTAATATCTCGTCATAGCTTTGCAACACCCGGGTGCTATAGCAGGAAGTGAGGTTTTCCGGGCGGTTTAGGGTGCAACCACCGGTGCAAGACCCTAACCGCATTGATGGCAGGCCCGGCGGTGCTTATTTATTGAGTTGCTTGATTAGCCCTTCCAGTCGCTGCCGGTAGGCAACCGGATCGCGGCAAGCATGATCAAAAGCACTCTTACCCCGGGGCCAGTGCCTGGCGATGAGGCCTTTAATACCGGCCACGGCCCCAGGGTAAAAATTCAACGGATCAAAGTCTACTTCCCGGGCACCGGCCATGCCGGCCGCTTTTGTTATGGCGGCAAGGTCTTCAGGAGCATCCGTCAGGCCTGGTATCACCGGGGCGACAAAAACCCAGGTCTTGATGCCGGCCCCGGCCAGCTTTTCCAGGGCCGCCAGGCGCCGGGAAGGAGAAGGCGCGCCGGGTTCCAGCAC
The DNA here is from genome assembly GCF_001594015.1 of Moorella mulderi DSM 14980. Lineage (GTDB taxonomy): Bacteria > Bacillota > DSM-521 > Neomoorellales > Neomoorellaceae > Neomoorella > Neomoorella mulderi. The sequence continues at coordinate 27,264 of NZ_LTBC01000001.1, read as the reverse complement.
CCCGGCCAGTTTGTCATCCAGGGTAGTAATGGTAAAGCCGACCTCGGCGGCGGGCATTGCCCTTAATAGCTCTACATCCCTAATGACCAGGTCAGATTTGGTGAGGATGGATACTTCCAACCCGCTCCGGGTTAATAGTTCCAAACACCTTCGCGTCAGGCCATATTTTCTTTCGATAGCCTGGTAGGCGTCAGTAACGCTGGCCAGCATAACCTTTCCCTTTTTGGGCCTCCTTAACTGGGCGGCCAGCACTTCGACAAAGTTCGTCTTGACCTGGACGAAGAAACCCCATTTTTCCTGGCAGCCGCTGAAGCGCGCCATGCAGCTGGCATAACAATAGATGCATCCATGGCTGCACCCGGTATAAGGGTTCAAACAGTAGTCCATGCCGGGGATGCGGGAACGGTTGAGGGCGCTCCGACAGGCGGTTTCATATAATTTAAACATGGCTCCCTACATGTCTCCATTCTGATTGGGCAAGTTAGAGTTCCTACTGGTTTTGGGTACTTTCGGCCGCCAATTAAGTAGCTATTATATATACAGCAGCGGCTACGACGAGAAGTGCCGCTTCGGGGAGCACCAGCATCCGGAGGACCTGGCGCAGGTCGGCGCGGAAGAAATCGACCGTCAGGGTCAGGCAGAGGTGCATGGGAGTGAACATGGCTCCCGTAAATCCGGCTATAAAAACAAACACCGCCAGGGGCATACTTACCTGCCCGCCGGTAGCAGCCACCACGACGGGAAAAATAATGCCCATGGAATAAGAAACCGTGCCGGTTATTATGCCTACCAGCAAGCCGAATATCCCGAAGACGATAAACTCCGGTACGGCCAGTGCTTCCAGGAGGTAGGAAAGGCTGGCCACAGCCCCGGTAGTTAGAATCATCTGTTTAAAGAACATGATCCCCAGGACGAGGACCAGGATTTTCACCTGTACGGCTTCCCGGAAGAGAGGCAAGAATTGCAGCGGGGTATAGCGGTGGCGCACCAGGAGCACTCCCAGAACCAGCCCTACGGCAATGAGGACCCGTACTTGAAATACCAGGACCATTAGCACTATGGCTAGCACGGGCAGGATGTTGAGCAGTACCTCTTTAACCAGGGGATAGCAGCCGGTGCCGGGACGGCCCTTTGCTACCGGGATACGCCGCAGGAACGGCCACCCCAGCAGGGCTACCAGCAGGCCGTAAGGAAGCAGGGCCTGGATTAATTTTGTCAGGGGCAGTTCGCAGACCCGGGAGGTGATTAAAAGGCTGGGGTAAAGGGGCAGGCAGTATTCCCAGATGTGGCGGTAATAATAATTGATAAAGCTTTTTTCCTCGGCGGACAGGGGGGTATCCGCCGTTGCCTGGGCGACCAGGGGGGCGGAAAAGAAGGCGCCGCCCAGGGAAGGCATCAGGCCGATAAAGGCGGGTAACATGGCCGCCAGGAGGCGGCGGTTGGGGAGGAGGTTGTGTAAACCGGCCAGCATCCTATCCAGGTAGCCATGCTTCCCCAGCAAACGCTCAAAAAGCATAATCAGCACCAGGACAATCTCCAATTCAATGGTGGCCGGGTCCGTAAGGGTTTGCCTTAGGGCAGCCAGAAAAGCGGCCGGGGCAAGGCGGTAAAGGAGGGCCAGGAGGCATGAACTCCCGAAAATCACCGGCGCCAGCGGGGCGCGCAGCCAGAGGAGCACCATCATCAATGCAAAGACGGAGAGCAGTTTTAAGGCCGGCAAAAGTGCACCTTCCCGGGATTTTTTCTATCTGGCGGGTGCCCAGCAAACAAGTGTTGATCAATTGGCAAAGTTAATGCAGCTACTTCCTTGCTTCATCTTACTATACCCGGAGGCTGTTTACAAGGGGTCCGGTTTAACCGGTTTAAATGGGCGTACCGCCAGGCGAGGGGTAATGCCCCGGTCGTTACCGGGCTGGTTCGGTGCGTTCTGCGGCGTCCTGCCTTTCCATTCGTGCTTGTTCCGCCCGTTCTACCTGCGAAGGGCCTCCCAGCGGAGGACCGCTCAAAAAACCGAGATGGTAGTCCACCTGACCGATGGTGACGGCACCATTTCTTCCCTGTAAGAAAATCATCGATAATAAATCGTAAGCCGCTGGTAACTGCTCATAACATCTTCCACGACTTAGGAAGTATCTGGTCGGGAACTCACTCCCCATCTTACGGGGTAACGGAAACGGAGAAGATTTTAGCGGAGGGAATCAAGTAGTGGTTCCTTTCGTCTATATGTAAGAGAACAGCTATAAGTAGGGGTTCAAGAAGCTGCCGGAACTCGAGGGAGCATACGAGTAACATGACGGAAAGCATTGACTGCCTGCGACCTAGCCCGGGCTCTGGAAAAGTGCAAGAAGGTGCGGAAACTGGACTTTGTGACAGGTAAGGCAGGCTGGCTCCTGCTGGCAACAGCGGACGGCCAGGGAACGGAACTGCTGAAGAGCACGGACGGGGGGTCAACCTGGCAACTGGTTCCGATAGATATTGATGCTGGCCAGCGGGAGTAACGAGTAACGTCGTGCAAAGCCCTGGACAAAAGCCGCTGGCAGATAACGGACGCGGCGGTGTTCCCTGTGTCCTGCTGGGCATGGCTGTAGGAAAGCTAACCAGCCGCTAGAAAGGATAGGCCGGCTGAAGGCTTGCGCGCGTCCTTTATAAATGTCCGATAGTCCAATAGTTGAAGAGGTGGGCTGGGTGACCAGTTTTTCCTATGAGCGTGAAGCAATAGATTACCTTGCCGCTGTCGCCAAGGGATTCCCCCAAGCGAAGGTCTATCGCGGCCAGGGCGCCGCCAACCGCTTCGACGTACCCGGCTGGAACCTGCCGGTCCTGCAGCGGTTCCAGTTTGGCGATCTCCGGCTGGAAACGCCCGGCGAAACTATCATCGTAGAAACCGAGAGCGCCGGTGGAGTGACCAACCTGGTCAAGTACTGGCCGTTTTTGGCCTCCGGAGCCGTGGAGAAGCGGCTGATCCTTCTGCACCTGTTCCAGGTAGCCAGTGAGGGGGATTACATAGCCCACCGTCGCCTTTGGGGCTACCTGGTTGAACGGATGAAAGAGGACCTCCAGACGCGCTGTGGAGTCCTCTACGGCCAGCACTGGGAGGCACACCTGTTTACGTATCGCTCCTTGGAGGAACTGGAAGCAATTCAGCATTTGCTTCAGGAGAGGCTGGCGGGGCGGTAAAAGGTTTAGGTTCAGCGGGAAAGTGACGGCGCAAATCAGAACAAAGGGAAAACGAAGGAGGGCAGGAGATGCGAATACTACTTTCCGGGGACACAGGCCTGATCGGGCGGGCGCTTAAAACGGCGGCCGGTACCGGGGCGAGGAGAACAGTGGCCGGGGAGGTGAGGACGTGAGCCTGGACGGGCGGATGTGGCGCTTGTATCTCCCGGCCGGGAGCGGGACCACCGTTGTCCCACTGCGGAACCTAGCCCTGGCCCTGGACTTGCGGTTAACCTGGAATGGTTCCACGGCTACGGCCGAATTGGAGACGGAGAGGTTGATAATATCGGCTCCTGGTCCGGTGCCGCGCTAGTGGTTCTGAGGGCGGCCCATCCGCATGTCCTGAAGCTAGACGAACTGGTGGAAGCGGTTCTGGTTTTGCGCCGGAAGCTGGAGGCAGCGCGCCGTATGAAGGCTTCAAGGCCCGTCAGGCGGTCGGTCTCGCGGTTGATTATTTCCAGCCCGCGCCCAGTTCCCGTTCTTCCACCGGCAGTCCTTCCAGCAGGGTGACTACAAAGCCCTTGATGGAAGTTAAAGGAGTACGCAGTTCATTGGGAGATGGAGCTAACAAATTCGCTTTTTAGCCTGTCCAGCCGCTGCAATTCCTGAGTCATGTGATTTAGAGTATCGGCCAGGCGACCAATCTCATCGTTAAAGTGACAAGTGACGGTAACGTTCAAGTTGCCACAGCTCTCGGTTCATGGTTAGCCCCTTCTGACCGCCGGGCCTTTGCCTTTATCTGCCCGTTACCCGCACCTTTTTTAGCTCCTTGAGGAGCCACTTCCCTTCCCGGTTAGCGAATATCACCTGGACCCCGGCTGCCGGCCCGCTGGCGATGGTAAGGGGCCCCTGTACCTCCGCTGCCGGGTCGGGCAATTCCAAAAGCCATCTCTGGCCCAGGGGCTGCTGTATAAGACCCCATTCCTTAGCCTTGCTTACGAGTCTGGGCTCCAGAGCCCACTGGGCCGCCTGGTCCTCCTGCCCCAAGCTCAGGTGGTAGATAAATTCCACCAGGGCACTGTAGGCGGTAGATACTGTCTCGGCGGCCACCCGCTTGTAATTTCCGCCTTGCCTTCGCCAGACATCCCGAAACCGGCGGTGCGGCCCCGCATTGGCCTCGTGGAATATTTGATCTTTACCATCCCCTGCTTCCCAGGAATCGCTTTGCAAGATAAACTCTTCCAGGCTGGCTCCCGTAAAAATAATATTGCCGTAGCTGTTGCGCTATTCCCGGGACAGTGGCCTCCAGAGGATTTGCCAGCCATCGTCCTGCCGGCGCAAAAGATAAAGTTCCGGGCGCGGGGAGCCGCTGCCCGAAAAAGCGCTATCGTAAACGGCGGCCATCTCGGCGCCACCTTCCGGGCAAAGAGCCAGGCGCCCGCTTAAGGCCTGGTGGGTAGATCCCAGGCCGTGAATCTGGGCCTCAGCACTGTAGAAAGCCTGGTACTTAAGCCGGCCGTTCCCCCGGGCCGATGGCTCTTCTTCCCACCAGTAAATGAGGTGGACATCAATGGTGCCGTCATAGGGCCCGGCCTTAAGATCGACCAGCAAGGTTTCGGGCAAGCCGCCCGCCCCTTGTGCTTTCACGGTAAGACAGACTGCCGTCTTTCCCGGCCGGAGCATAAGTCAACACTTCCAGCTGGTTGCCCGCGGAAGCGCCGATAGTCCAGCCTATGATAATCTCAGGCGGACCATCGCCAGTAAGATCCTCTAGCTCTAGAACGTCTAGTCCAGGAGGGCCGGGTTTCTCTTTCTGCCAGACTTTTTGCCAACCTTGAGGGGTGCGGTGGGCGATAAAAACGCCGGCCATTTGTTCTGGGCCCTGGTAACCCACCACCAATTCCCGCTCACCGTCTCCGTCCAGATCTTCTGCGGCAATAGCCTTTTGCCCCCCGGCTTCGCCGTCCGGGGATAGTAACTGGCGGACTTCGGCCACGGTTTGGCCGGGTGCCAGCAACTCCTGAACGGCTTTAGCGATTTCATCCACCTGTCCGGACACCGCAGGTGGTCTGATGGCAGCCAGCGGGCTGGGGAGGCTGCACCCGCCGAGGAAAAAGATTGTCCCCATGATTAAGGCACACCACTTTTTTAAGCAGGGCACGAGAGCCACTCCTTTGCTTCTTTTTAAATTCTAACTTCATCCTATCATCTCCTTCCCGGCAAAGGGTTACAAAATGGTTAACGGTTGAAATTTAAGCAAGAATTGATGCATGACTTCCATGAGGGCATCTTCCTCACCGCTCTAGGTTTTGATTAAGAAACAAAAAGCCTGCCGCTAAAAAGGCAGGTTAAGCTTGGAGCCCGCTTCGAAACGCTCGAACAAGCTTAGCTGCAGCTCGAAGTAGGCATTGAAAAGAAAGAAAGATCAGCTGGTAAGTTACCTTTCCTGCTACCTGCTCCTGTGTTAAAATTAGGAACGAATTACCACAAAAAAGGAGCAGGTGATGGTTAGGCATGAAGGTATCGCTGCGTATAGTTGTCATTCTTTTATTCTTGTTGCTGATCCCGCCAGCAGCCGCCTGGGCTGACCCCTGGCAGGACTACCAGCGCGCCGGGGAACTGGAGGCCGGTGACCCGGCCACGGCCGAGAGCCTCTACCGCAACGCCGCCGCTGCTTTTGAGGCCAGCGGCGACCTGATCAACGCCGGCCTGGCCTGGCAGAAGATCTTCCGCCTCTGCGACCGCCAGGGGAAACTGGCCGAGGCCGGGGCAGCCTACGTGAAGGAGGCCGCCCTCTTCCAGCAGGCAGGGGTACCCGACTGGGCCTGGGGGGATACGGCCCGGGGCGAGAGCCTGAAATCGGTGCTGCGCCTCTTTTTCCCGGTGACGGATCCCGGGCGGATAACCCTGGCTAAATTTGAGCCGGCTGCCGGCACCTACCTGGGCCTTTATGAAGAGCGGGGGCCTGCCGGGAACGACTACAACCGGGTCAAAGACCTTTACGGTCGCCAGCACGCCCTCTATTTAGGCTACGGCCATATCTACGGGCCGGGCAACTTTGTTTTACCCCGGGATACGATGGAGAAAGCTCGGCAGGTGCCTGGCGCGGGCCTGGTCCTGGCCCTGGAGCCCAACGGTGGCATGGAGGGCCTGCAGGAGGAGGATCTGGTGGCCATCGCCCGGGAGCTTGCCGCCTATAAAATCCCTGTTTTTCTCCGATTCGCCTCGGAAATGAATATGGAGGGCACCAACGCCTGGCATGGCGACCCCGCTGCCTACGTCGCCTGGTTTCGCCGGGCGGCGACCATTATGCACCAGGAAGCACCTAACGTGGCCATGGTCTGGAACCCCTTTGATATTGTCCAGCCGGAGGGGGTCAAAGCCGCGGCCCTGGAGTATTACCCCGGCGATGACTATGTCGACTGGGTGGGGGTCAACTTCTACAGCGACTACTACCTGAGCGGCCGCGCCGATCAACCGGGGGCGGGCCTGGATCCCCTGCAGCGCCTGGACTACTGGTACCGCATTTTCGCCGGCCGCAAGCCCCTGATGGTGGGCGAGTTCGGCATTGCCCACACGGTGTTGAGCCCCGGCCGGGCCGATGTCAGCCGCTGGGCCGCCTTTAATATTCGTAAATTCTACCGCACCCTGCCCCTCCTCTACCCGCGGGTCAAGGCGGTGGTCTACTTTGATCTCAACGAAAGCGACCCCCTCTACACCCAGGCGAAGGTGAGCGATTATCGCCTGGATGACAACCGGGAGGTTTTGACCGCCTACCGGGAAGCCATCGCCAGCCCCCACTACCTGGAACAGGTCGGCCAGGAAGCCCCCGGAACCTACCGGGAACTCGAGGATCGCATGGCCATCCAGGGGGAAGTTACCCTGGGGGCCGCCGTCAAGCTTTACGACCCCTTCATCAGCAGGGTGGAATATTACTTAAATGGCGAGCTTGTGGGTAGCCCTGCCAGCCCGCCCTACCAGCTAAGCATTGATTTCAACCGCCTGGCTGGGGAAGGGAGCCTCGTAGTTAAGGCCTATGACAGCCAGGGCCGGGAAGCCATTAGCCGCACCTTTACCATTTATGGGAGCGCCGTGCCGGTGGCCATTACCCCCGGGCAGAAGGGCTACACCAGTAATGGCCAGGCGCAGGCGATGGATGTCGCCCCCTTTATTGAAAACGACCGCACCTACGTCCCCCTGCGTTACCTGGCCCTGGCCCTGGGTGTTCCCGAGGAAGGCATTGGCTGGGATCCCGCCACTGAGACGGTAACCCTGCAGGGAGCCGGTCATGTTCTGCGGTTTTATTCCGGCCGGGCGGAGATGGAACGCGACGGCCAGCGGGAAAGCCTGGATGTAGCCCCCCTGAACCGTTATGACCGGGTTTTCCTCCCGGCCCGTTATGTCGCCGAAGCCCTGGGGTACCGGGTCACCTGGTCCCCGGCCCGGCAGCAGGTGCTGGTAACCCGGGAATAATGATGCCGTGGATGATACCATAATTCGGAAAATATTAAGAGTAATGACGGGGGTGTGATTTGTGGAGATCCCCTTTGCCCGCTGGTACCCACTTATAACCTGCCCAAACGCCTGGACTGCGGCATAGCCATGCTGCATATCGAAGTGGCTGCCTTATACCACGGCGTCAGGGGCTGCTAGCAGTTCCTGGACGCCCCGCAGGTGGCCCGCTTTTCCTGGTAATGGTACCGCGTCAGCGGCATAGATCTACCCGGGACATGGAGGGTAAACTTTGGCTGCCATAACGCCGGCACTTCAAGTAGAAGGCCTGACACTTCAAATCGGATTTTTTTATATTGAGGCGGATTATGCCTGTTATGCCTGCCCGTCATCGGCCGGCTGAACGTATAAACATCTCTTCGCGCGCGTTATGTACATGACAGATAAACTTCGCTTTTTTTCGACCAGTAATTAGTGGGACATAACCAGATCACCAATCAGGAGAGGAAAAAATGAAGCTCAGCTTTTTAAGCCTAGTTCCTTTTATTGCTTTCATCATCGGGAAAGCTATGGGTGGAAGTTTTAAAAAGATGATTGATGAAATGTATAAACTAGACAAGGTTGGGTTTGGTTTTGTTGGTATGATTATTTTGGATCTTACTAAAGATAATCCGGAGATGATCCCGTACGCTTGGATTGCGGGACATTTATTTGCTTTTATTTTTTTCTGGGCCAATAGAAGAAATGTTCCTCTCTTGATCGTTGGCGTTGGTATGTTTCTCAATTTTTTTGTTGTCACCGCAAATGGATTTGCGATGCCCGTTGAGGAAGCGCATGTCACACGCGACCCCGAACTGATGAATCTATATTTAAAAAAGGGACTTGATCCTCTGCATGCATTTGCAACGAACGAAACCCGTTTTTATTTTCTTTCCGATGTCGTTTACCTTCCTCGCTTGTTATGGTTTCATCCATCGGTTGTGAGTCCTGGTGACCTCGTAAAGGCGGTCGGAGCGTTGTTCCTCATTCCCACGCTCATGCTACGCAAGAAGGAGTGAGCATACAAAGTAACAATCCATAGAACAGTGACAAACCATAGAGCAGCTTCTAATCAAAGCGTCTGTCTGACATTGGTGGTGCTTTGCCTGACCACCTTCGTTGGGAGGATGAGGGATGAAGCCATGGCGAAGATGGCTTTTCGGAGCCGCCCTCTTGTTGGGGTTCTTATTGCTTCTGGTGTTTGAAAGTGTTTTAGGGTCGCACCGCCTGACCGTGGAAACGGTGGAGGTTCGCTTGGAGACGCTTCCTCCAGAGCTTGATGGTCTTCGCATCATTCAGTTGAGCGATGTACACTACGGCTTTGGGTGGTTTCGCCACAAGGACCGCGTGATCAGCGTGATCGAGCGCGTTCGCTCCCTTTCCCCTGACGTGGTCGTCTTGACCGGCGATCTTCTTGACATGTCGGCGCCGCCTTCCCTTGTGGATGCATTACCTCTTGAAGGGATTAAGGCGCCTTTGGGGGCGTATGCTGTCCTAGGCAACCACGACCATGCGGTGGGCCAAGCCGTTGTTGTACGCGCCCTTGCAGGCAAAGGCATCAACGTCTTGGTGAACGAAAGCGTTCGTCTGGAGAACGGTGGAGTGCCGTTTTGGCTCGTGGGCGTGGACGACCCTTTCACCGGTGAGCCTGATTTGGACAAGGCTCTAACGAACGTGCCCATGGACGCTTTTAAAATCCTGCTGGCTCATGCCCCGGATTTTGCTCCAAGGGCGGCCGAAGCCGGCCTTCCCCTTGTGCTTTCAGGCCACAGCCACGGGGGGCAAGTTTGCCTGCCGGGCGTCGGCGGCCTCGCTTATCCGCCCCTAGGGCGCAAATACTCTCAAGGTTTGCACCGTGTTGAAGGGACGAGAACATGGGTATACACGAATCGCGGCCTCGGGACGTCCATTGTGCCCGTTCGCCTCTTTTGTCCGCCGGAGGTGACGGTCCTTACCTTACGGGCCACGAGGGAGCCGGCGCCTCGCTAATTTAAGGACAACCCAAAGGAGTCGGGTTAGCCCAGGTAGGCGGGAGGCCGGCCGAATCACCAGGCCCAAAGCAAAGACGCCTTATAATGGACCCATAAAACTAGACACGAAAACAGGAGGGCCTAAGCGTCAAATGAATACGGCATTCACCCATCCATACTTAACTGCTGGAGAAATATGGTAGTAGAAAAGTCGCCCTCTTTCTTCACCGATGAACAAAAAATTGAAAACATAACGGTTCCAGGTGAATTACAGCCCAGCTGCGGAAGGAAGGATTCTTGGTCAACCGCAAAGCCGTCCGGCGCTGGGCCTGGTGGCCATTTACCCGGGAACCAATTTAAGCAGGCGCAACCAGGAACACCACTATGGTAATGACGAATGATATAAAATCCCAGCTTGTTACCTTTATAGGGCTCTGAGGTAGCATTTCTTGCCTAAATCTTTATTATTCTAATAACCAACCATTGGATTCTTTTTGTAAAATAGTCGGGCTAATGGAATTCACATATATATTAAAGTAAGGTGGTCGAGTAGAGGTATGCCTCGTGGCATACCCCCAGTATCTTACTCGTACCGTAAAGCCTCGATGGGGTCCAGGCGGGCGGCCTTGTTGGCCGGGTAAAGGCCAAAGAAGAGGCCCACGGCTGTGCTGAAGGCAAAGGCCAGCACGACCGTGCTCCAGGAAACCAGGGGCGGCCAGTGGGCGAAATGGGCGATGACAAAGGCGCCGCCGGCACCGATAAGCATCCCCAGGACGCCGCCCACCAGGCTGATGGTAATGGCCTCCACCAGGAACTGGCCCAGGATATCCCGGCGCCTGGCCCCCAGGGCCATGCGGATACCGATTTCCCGCGTCCGTTCCGTAACCGAAACCAGCATGATATTCATAACGCCGATGCCGCCGACAAAAAGGGAGATGGCGGCAATGGCCCCGATAATCAAGGTTAAAATTCCGGTCACCCGGTTGGCCACGGCCATTTGCTGTTCCATGCTCACTGTCTGGTAGCGGCCCGGCTGGGCATTATGCCGCCGCTCCAGAACCCGCACCGCCAGCTTCATGGCTGTATCCACCTGGTCCTTGCTGGCAGCCTGTCCTTCCAGCTGGTTGATCAGGCGCCGGGAAAAAAGTTGCTGCCAGTAGGTGATGGGAATATAAACGGTACGGGACTGGTCGCCACCGGTTAAAAAGGAGGTGTCGGCCTTAGTAACCCCCACAATGACGGCGCTGGCCCCTTTCAGGAGCACCTGCTTGCCGACCACATCCCGGGAGCGAAAAAGCTCTACGGCCAGCTTTTCATCCACGACCACAGCCGGCCGGGCGGCAGCTACGTCGGCAACCGTTAAAAAACGGCCGCGGAGCATCTCGACATTGCGCACCGGTCCATAATCGGCAGTCGTACCCTGGACAGTTACCGCCTGTTCTTTGCGGCCCGAGGTAATGCTCGCCTGGCTGAAGCTGGAAGGGGCCAGGTATTTCACCGCCGGCACCAGTTCCTTGATGGCCGCCACATCCTCCAGGGTTAACTCGTTCTCCCGCGGCATTTGGCTGCTGTCCCAGGGTATATAAACGGCAAAAAGGTTACTACCAATCTTTTCCATTTCCTGCATCAGGAGGGCGCGACCCCCTTCGCCCACCGCCACCACGGCGATGACGGCAGCGATGCCAATGGTGATTCCCAGCATGGTCAGGAAAGAGCGCAGTTTGTTGCTCCAGATGCCCTCCAGGGCCAGGAAAAAACCTTCCAGTAAATTCATTGCCCCTGCCCTTCCTTCCCGGACGCCAGGAGTTCCCTCGCTTTTAACGGCCGGGGCACCTTTTCTTCCTTAAGCAAACACCCGTCGCGAAAATGAAGGATGCGCCCGGCGTGGCAGGCAATATCCCGCTCGTGGGTTACCAGGACGATAGTCGCGCCGGCCTCATGGAGTTCCTGGAAGATAGCCATAATCTCCTCCCCCGAGCGGCTGTCCAGGTTGCCGGTGGGCTCGTCGGCCAGGATTACCGCCGGCCGGTTGACCAGGGCCCGGGCAATGGCCACCCGCTGGCGCTGGCCGCCGGAAAGCTCATTGGGCCGGTGGCGGTAGCGATCCGCCAGGCCTACGCGCTCCAGGGCCGCCAGGGCCTGCTGCCGCCTTTCCGCGCCGGGCACGCCGGCATAGATCAGGGGCAATTCCACGTTGCGCAGGGCTGTCTGGCGGGGCAGCAGGTTAAAGGTCTGGAAGACAAAGCCGACTTTCTGGTTGCGCACCCGGGCCAGGGCTTCCTCCCGCAGGCCTTCCACCGGCTGGCCGTCTAAAAAATAGCGGCCGCCGCTGGGCCGGTCCAGGCAGCCCAGGATATGCATGAGGGTCGATTTGCCGGAACCGGAGGGCCCCATAATGGCCACAAACTCCCCCGCCTTTACCTCCAGGGAAATATCCACCAGGGCCGGCACTTCAATATTCCCCAGGCGGTAGACCTTGCTTACCCCTTCGAGGCGGATCACTGCTTTTCCCCCTCGGGTTTGACGGCCACCCCGTCTTTGATTTTATCGGTGGGATTTAAGATTACCTGATCGCCCGCTTTAAGGCCTGAAGTCACTTCGATATAGAGTTCATTCTCCAGCCCCGTCTGGACAACCACCCTCTGCGCCTTGCCGTCGACAATACGGTAGACATAACGTTGACCCTTTTCCTCCTGGATGGCTTCAAAGGGGAGGGTCAGGGCCTTCGGCCGGGCGGCAGTAGTTATTTTTAAATCGACGCTATATCCCGGTTTCAACAGGGGCGCCGGCCCGGCCAGGGCGATAATGGCCTCGACCGTCGTTTCTGCCCCCTGCTGGGACTGCCGGGTCACCGCCGCCGGCGCCACCCGCACTACCTTGCCCTGGTAGGTTGTTCCCCAGAAGGCGCGGCCGGTAATAACCACTTCCTGGCCCGGTTGCAGGCTGCCGCTGTCGGCTTCGGCCACACTGGCCCGGACCTGGAGAGTCGCCGGGTCGCCCACCCGCAACAGGGCCGTACCCGGGCTCACCCATTGCCCGGCCCTGATATTCACCTCCAGCACCATGCCCGTTACCGGGGCGGCGACGGTGGTCGCACCCAGTTGTTCCCGGGCTGCCGCGGCGGTGAGTTCCGCCTGGTGAAGTTGCGCTTCCAGGGCGGCTATATCCTCAGGCCGGGGGCCGGAAGTCATGACTTTCAGTTTGGCTTCGGCCTGCTCAACCTGCAACTCCTGCTGGGCGACTTCGTTCTGCGCCGCTTCCAGTTCGATTGCTGGTATCGCCCCGGCAGCGGCCAGTTCGCGGGTCCGCGCCAGTTTCCTTTGCGCCTCCTGGAGGTTTAAGCGGGCCTGTTTCAGGGCGACTTTGGCTGCCGTAATTTCCTCCGGTCCGGCCCCGGCCTGGCCTTTGTTCAGGTTGGCCCGGGCCACGGCCACCGCCGCTTCCGCTTCCCGGACCTTAGCTGTCAAGTCCGTGGCCTCCAGGCGCACCAGGGTTTGCCCCTTTTCTACCCGGTCACCGGGTTGCACCAGGACTGACACCACCCGGCCGGCAACGGTAGCTGTAACCTCCTGTTCCACGGCCAGCTCCGCCCGGCCGGATGTCAGTACGGTGGTGGTCATATCGCGTTCCTCTACCGCGGCCACCTTGACGGGTAACCCGCGGGGCTGGCGGCTCCGATAGACATTGGCGGTAATTATTCCCCCGATGACGACGATTATCCCGGCAACGGCTAAAATTCGTTTCAGCATGACAACCTCCCGGTACGGCACCAGCTCCTTCCGGGTTTAATGTACGGCAGGGTTCAGGGCCATAGCGGCCATACTTAAAGCTATACTCACAGCTACGTAAACCATCCAGATAACCAAAACCACCGCCAGGCCACGGCGATTATCAACCCTGGCCACCGCAGCCGTACCCAAACCCAGGAGGACAAAATTCCAGATTACGAAGGGGTTGATTTTATCCAGCAACAGGTACCCTACCCCGGGATGGGGCGAGGGCGGCAAAAACGCGGCCAGGCTGACTTTTACCTGATTCATGGCCTCGAGGGGCAGGGCGAGAATCAACAACGTCTGGATCAGGCTCCCCAACAAAGGGGCTACCCAGGCCACTGCCGCCACCGGCAGCAGTCCGGCGACTGTTACCTGTAGCCCGAAGGCGCGGCCTACCAGGCTGATAGCCCCGGCCTCTGCCACCCAAATTATCAGGGGCACTATCAGGGCCCCTAAAATAGCCATCGCCGGGACGAAATAGTTAACGATTGTCGTTGCTATGGCCAGTTCATCGGCCGGCAGGGGGCTCTTCTCTAAGCCCAGGAGGACTATAGCCCTGGCTTTAGGCAGGGCGACAAGAGTCAGAATAAGATTAAAACCGATAAGGGTCAATGCCGGTGGCCAGAAAGGAGCCTTTTCCGGCCACTCATTAAAGGTAACACCCGGGCGAACCAAAACCCCCCATAGCATTCCCGGCCAGGAATGTTCCTGCATTTCCCTTCCCCCTAGTTATATGTTTTTAAGGTGGCTGCCTGTTCCTAGGAGTTAGTTCGCTTTAGTTCAAATCAAATCCTGCTCAGAATAAATTAATTTTTGATTAAGCCAGGAGCACCACCCGGTTGACAAAAAAATCCTGATTGCTATGAACGCAAACCGGGTTCTTGCTACAGGTTGATTCGCCTGTATTTGTTTCTGGGCCCACGTCTGCATAAATTGCAGCAGGCAGGCCCCCGCTACAGCACTCACAGCGGTAATGATCAGAAGAGTGGCAGTATGGCTAAAACCTGACCTCAAAAGGGCAAAGTATATGGCATTAGCCACACCTACCACGCCCAGTCCCAGAAGCATGCTTAAGGCCACGTTCGAGTTATAATTGGTGGGTTGTCGCGGCAGGTTCCAGTTGAGCATGGGGCGTGACAAATCAAATATGAGAGTTCCGCTGTTGATCAGAAAAATTAGCTCCGAGGCCTTGGGTTATGAGATGGGTTGGATGGAAAGCAAGTAGCAGGTAGTGGTCTGGCCAGCGCAAAATTGAGGATCAATGAACTGGATATGAGCCGCGCCAGGACATTAAAGCAATGTAAACCATGGTATAATAAGAACGTAAAATATAAGGGAAAAGTAGGGGAGGAGACCTTGAAACTTAGATTTACTGCCCATGCTGAAAAGCAGCTAATAGAAAGAAAACTCGATAAAAAGTTGGTAGGGGAGACAGTATGTAATCCGGAACGAATAATACCGCAAGGGCAAGATGTTTTAATCTACCAGAAGGTTTACAAGGAAACGGGGAAAGAATATCTGCTCAGGGTTGCCGTAAAATTATCGGGAGATAGTCACGTGGTTTTAACCGCGTATAAAACATCAAAAATTAAAAAGTATGGAGGCGATAAATCATGAAGTTTCGTTATGATCCAGATGCTGACGCCTTATATATTCGTTTTAATGACAGCTCTATTTATGAAACGGAAGAAATATCTCAGGGTGTATTGTTGGACATCGACGCAGAAGGTAAGCTGGTAGGCTTGGAGATCCTTAATGCCTCGAAAAAATTGGGAGAGCCCCCTTTGACTGTGGAGGTAGAGCTTCCGAAAACAGCTACCATATAGTTTGCTTTTTTCTTACGCCCATGCCGCCCCGGCGGCACCTGGAGACGATGTAAGATACCTACCGGGAACTCGAGGACGGCATGGCCCTCCAGGGGAAAGTCACCCTGGGGGCCGCCGTCAAGCTCTACCCTGGAAAATATCCAGGTTTCCCGCCAGGTAAGCCGCCCCGCCTGGCGCGCTGCCAGTTCCTCCACCCGCTCTTGCCTGGCGGCAGCAGGCACCCGGTAGACATCGGCCAGCAATTGCTGGTACTCCAGTCCCGTCAGTTTTTCCCAGATGTTGGGGTTATCTGGGACAAACCCCAGGGAGCCTTTGGCGGCCAGGGGGTCGTCGGCCATATTGTGGCGTTGATTATGACCTCCCCCGGGGTGGGGGTTAATAGCGTATGGGCCTTAACGGGGGTGGGAGATACTAGTGGCAAGGCAAGAATAATAGGGGGTTGCGGCATAGAAATGGGTCAGGGCCAGCCATATATACGGCCCCAATTGCCGAAGCAACAGCTCCAGTTGACCAACCTGGACAAAGTCTTCTGGCCGGAGGGACTGACCAAGCTGAACCTGGTCGAATATTATGTCGACATGGCCCCCGTCATCCTGCCTTACCTGCGGGACCGCCCCCTGGTCCTGAAGCGCTACCCGGACGGCATTACAGGGGAGGCCTTTTACCAGAAAGAGTGCCCTGCCTATGCGCCAGAGTGGGTGGCGACCCTGCCCGTCTATCACGCCGATAGCGATAAAACCATCAATTACGTTCTCTGCAATAACGAAGCAACCCTGGCCTGGCTGGCCAACCAGGGGTGCATCGAGAGGCACGCAACAAAGGTTAATCGGGTCGGGCGGCGGCTCATGGGCAGGAGCGCCGGCCGGTTTTTTTTATTTTGCTGGGCGAAAAATACGGAAGGAGGTTCGCAGTGTGGCTAGAAAGCTTGTGAAGGAGACTAAAAAAGCAAGGCTCCTCCGGTTGCTGGAGGAGCGTGATGGAGTCGTGGATTTAGGGGAAGCGGCCAGGGTGATTTACGGAACACGTAACAAGATCGCACAGGAAAGCCTCGAAAGAGCACTAGGAGCATATAGGATGAAAGACCGGAGATTCGCAGGGATCAGAGTGAGGAACAGGAGACTGGTATGCTTGAAATCAGACGCCGCGCCGTATCAGCCGCCACCGATATAAGTCGTGAAAACGGCAGTCACCTCCTGTCCACCTCCCGGTTTTCTTCCCATGAGGTCAAATCGTTACGAAAGAACTCAGGCAACGAATTGAAGGACAAAACGTTTTTGAGCGTTAGATTTCCAGATAGAACGTATTCCAGCGGAGACTTCAGAAAAGCCAGCGCGTGGAGCAACGCATGAACGTTCTTCGTCGATTCCGCGTAATCAGCGAGCGCTTTCTGATCATACCAATGATCAGCTAGCGTACGAAGTATATAGGGTTCAAGAGAAGGTGAAGAAAGATGAAGAAAAGCGGCGAGGATCTGCCGAAAAATCGGCACGACAGGCGTTTCCATTTCGAGGATTTTTTCCTTAGCGAATTGCTTGAGCGTTTTTTCTGGCAGAGGAGATTCATTTTTTACATCACCCCCTTCACCTTCGTTTGCGTTTGCCCCCTCGGTCTTTTCCGGCAGCGGTAGTTTTGATTGTGTCCATACCACCGGTGCTGCAGCAGACCACCCCAAGGGCAGGATGGCCCCAGCTGGATAATTAATCGCGGCAAGCACCACGCGAGGATCTTCGTTTAGGGCGGAAGCTATTCGAAGTAACATAGCCCGCGTCAGCGGGGATTTCCCACGAAAAATCGCTGATAAATGCCCGTCGCTCGTTTGAAGAACGCGTGCCACAGCACGTATGGAACCGACGCCGAAATGCCGGCAGAGATAATCAAAAAGCGCGCGACCGTAGTTCTCGTTCCACTTAACACCCGCGACATCCACACATACCTCTCCTTTCTCCAGATTTTTGAGCATTCCCCCCACTCCCATTCAACATTATACCTTTATGATAGAAAAAATAAACGCTTTTTTATTAAAAAGCCTAGAAAGGGGGATTGCATCAAATACGTGGTTATGTTATACTTTCAAGTAGTGCGTTAAGCACACCAAAACAAGCAAAACACGTAATTTAACCTTGTCGGAAAAAAACGAGGAACAAGGTATGGGAGAGGTGTGCATGTCGCAGGAAATGGAAACCGGACAAAAAAATTCCCACAGGGGCAGAGGCAGACCGCCGGGGCGAAAAAACGGATCGGTACGATCCGATCGTGTGGAGGCGTGTCATTTAATAGCGAATGTCTTGGTTATGGAGCCCACGGCGTCGGCAGCACGGCTGGCTGAATTGGCCTGGCCCGAAACGGCCAGCAGCACGAAAGCGAGGGAGGCGGCACGGAAGAGAGCGGAAAGGGCGCTGGCCGACCTGGACGAGGATCCTTCGTTGGCCGGCGTGGAGATGGAAGAAAAAGTGCGGGCCGCCTTGAAAGCCCGCCGGGGCGAAGAGGAACGGAAGCGGAAAGAACAGGAAAAAGGGAACGAAAGAAAAAACGCAATCATGGATATCATCGCAAGATATAAAACTGCATTGGGTGTTGAAATCAGATATAGTGAAAACGAATATAGAGATGAGGATGGAGATAAAGAAGACAAAAAAATTGCCGTCGCCGCGTCAGACGACCACATCGCGGCGGTGGCAACGGTAGAACTCGGCGTAGAAATCACGCCGGACGAGGTTGGGCGGATCCGACGCAGTATGGGGCTAGTCGTGTCTCCGTCATTCCTCCCGCCGTCGCCTCCAGGTTCGAAGAAACGATATAATTCAACAAATACGCACAAAAAGACATATCGTCGATTAGCCATATCGACGCACGATATGGTGACGCGAGGGGCGAAAAGCGTCTATATATGTATACCAGGAATATGGGACGCCGATAAAGGAACATGGGTTCGGAGGGAGTGCTGGAAACCCTTGGTAAAACAGCCCGGACTGTCAACATACTACCCTACCCTCATCGATCCCGCGATGGGGAGCAGTGGCGGAGGCAAGCGGAAGAAAGGCGGCGGGTGGAGCCGAGACAGCGAGCAATTTCAAAAACTCAATTGATTATTCAACCCGGCCGGGAGGCCGGGTTTTTCTTTTGAAAGAAAAGGAAGGAGGAAAAAAATGACGGCTATAATTGATTTTCTTCGTGCCGAGCGCAGCGGAACACGCGTCGAGTTCCTGGCCCCGGCATTAATGGTGGCTGGGTTAGCTTACTCACTTATCCACAATTTGGGATGGATGGCGGCGTGCGATGGAGCGACGGCGAAAAAAACGGCTCTTCTGCCCCTCCCATTGCCCCTGGCGGCGGGTATGGCGGGAGAGAAAATAGTGACGGCGCGGAACATAGCCAGGGAAACGGGGATCTTACCCGGAAGAAGAAAGGAAATTAAAAAAGCGAAAACTATTGTGCAAGAGCCGACCGGACCTAGCTCTTTCGTGAACCATACAGAAAATGTAGTTTATTACCACACCCGCGAACGCGAAGGCGGTCCGGTGGTATACGTGCCGTGCCAGCCGCTGGGGGCGCTGGCGGAACTGCCGCACATGCCGAAGGATCTGGCTCGGGCACTGCAGGACGTACCGGCGGAAGCCCAACCCATGCTGGCGGCGATCTGCACCCTCTTCCTGGAGCAGGTAGACGACATCACTAAAAAATACCACCAGAAAAACCCAGGTATGACCCACGGTGCGATCAAGACCAGCCTGCGGGAACTGGCCGAACGCATGGGATTATCGCCGTGCGGTAAAAATTTTCGTATGATAGCGGAAATGCTAGGATTGTTGGTTTTCACACACGCTAAGGATTTTGTAATCGGGTACAAGCGCAAAAAGGAGAAAACCGAAGAAATTGTCATGGCCATGGGGCGCTTCATCACGTGGATAGAATACCGATGGAAAAAAGACCGGCCCTTCGACGACATCACGGTGGGCATCACTATATGTCCTGCTTTAACTGATTTTCTCCTGAGTCCGGAGTGCCAAAGTCAGCTGGTGTGGGTGCCCGTGAACATAATAAAAAAGCTCCGGCGCAAAACGCGCAGGAGCCGGTACAGTATCCCGGCACTATTTTACATCATGGCCGCAAAGCCCGGTAAGGGCAAACCTTTCAGGATCGGCTGGGAGAAGATGGCCGAAAAGATCCTCCCGGGCCACACGGAATCGGGCCGCAAAATCCGCCCGTCAGAAAAACGGGAGCTGGTGCGGGCTATCCTGGGGGATATAGCCGAAACCGGAGTTATCAGGGTAGAAGAGGAAAGCGATGGGGTGTTTACTATACACTACCCCCAAACTCACAAAACACCTAAACTGCTTACTTCAGGTGATAGCAATATATGACAATTATTCCATATCATAGGTGAGTACCAATAACGACGTTACCGAGTACCAATAACGACGTTACCGAGTACCAATAGCGACATTTCCGAGTACCAATAACGACATCCCACTTATTTCCAACTTTTCAAGCCTTGAGACTCAAGGGTTTACGGGTTGTAATTTTTTCCAAATACGCCTAAGAATCTTAAAGAATCTCTTAAGAGATTCTTTAAGAGGGCGGGGAGAGGGTGCTCTTACGGC
Organism: Moorella mulderi DSM 14980; assembly: GCF_001594015.1. Lineage (GTDB taxonomy): Bacteria > Bacillota > DSM-521 > Neomoorellales > Neomoorellaceae > Neomoorella > Neomoorella mulderi. Next base: position 7,447 of record NZ_LTBC01000001.1, on the reverse strand, counting down.
CCCCTCTCCCCGCCCTGGTTTTGTTACGATTTAAAATTTAATATTATTTCCGCCGTCTTCCATCTACTGGAAACGATATACCAGAAGCGTGCCACCGCCTGCCGCACGAGGCGGGCGGTTTCCCACTCTCCTTTATCCGGCCCTGGCGAGAGCCAGGGCTATTTTTTTTATTTAGAACCCCCAAAAAAACTTAAAGGGAGAACTCAAAGGGAGAGTGGGTAACGTGAGCAGCAAAAGCATATTCCCTGCGGAAGTTTTTGTCGACACGGCGCTGGAGGCCCAAGTGTTGTCAGCCATGGCAAAAGATGCAGACGCATACTGGCGGTACGCGGAGGATTTTCTCGTTCCGGATGCCTTCTCAGACTCCGGACATCGTGCGGTCTTCCTGGCTTTGGCAGATTACCACTCCGGGCGCGGGCCGCTGCCGGAGCTTCCCGCCGCCGAGCCACCCGCTGACCCCGCTGACCTTGACAGCGCGGTTAGGCAACTGGTCACCTTGGCGCAAAAACGGAGAGCCGCCGAGGTGGTGGGCCGATTTTGGCAGGATCTGGCCCAGGGAGGAGCGGTCCAGGACGTGCTGGCGGCGGCGATAGAGAAACTAAGCGAGGCACAGCAAGCGGTGCGGGAGCTTTCCCCGGGGCAGACGAAGACGCTAACGGAGCTGTTGGGTGATATGGAGACACGTTATTTGGAGGAATACAAGCTTCTACAAATGACCGGCAGGCCGACCCTGCACCCTTCTTTCGGCAAGGAACTTCCCACTTTTACAGAACTCACCGGGGGCTTCGCTCCGGGAGTATGGGTAATCGGCGGCCAGCCGAACGTCGGCAAAACTTTTTTAGCGTTGACATGGTTGCACCGCTATGTGGTGGCAGAAAAGGATACGGCGTCATTGTGGGTAGACGTACAGGAAACACGTCCGTTAGACAAATTGGCACTTTACCTCGCTTGCATCCACGCGGAGAAGTGCCCTTTGCTGTATGAGCGTCGGAAAGCGAATCCGCAGGAAATATCCGAGATCTGCAGGAAAACAGCGGCGGAATTTAAAGATCGCGTGGAGATAATGGAAGCTACTTCCAACACGACTGTAGCCCACATCCGGGGGGCCGTGCGTAGGTTGCTGGCCAGGACGGGGGCGAAGCGTTGTATGGTGATTTTGGATTACTTGCAAAAGTTTGGGTTGATGGGGGGCGGCGGGAATCTAACGGATACCCGGGCGCGAATTAACCACGCCTTATCGACTATGACGGAAATAACAAAGATATGTAATGGTCCGGTGGTATTAATTTCCAGCTTAGGCAAAGACGCATACCGTCGGAAGACGGAGGACGCGAGCATAGCTGATTTCAAAGATTCCGGGGAAGTAGAGTATCAGGGCGACGTAGGGATAATACTCCGTTGGGGGAAGGACGAGCGCAACGAGCAGAAAGAATGTGCGGTCAAGGTCATCGACGCCTGGATCGTGAAAAGCCGTCTCGGTCCTTCTGCGGTAGTTCGTCTTTATTCTGTCCGCACGGAATCGAAATATGTGGAAGCGGACCCCGGCTTTATCCCGATGCCGCTTGAGCTGGGAAGATGTAGTGTAGAAGACGAAGAGCCATTGCTTTAAGGCCGGGGCCGCCCCCGGCCTTTCACTTCAGGGGAGGCGCCCCTGATTTGATCTTTCGAAGGAGGCGGTTTTTCGTATGTGGTTTTATACTCCCGACGGGTACATTGTGAATCTGTCCACGGCGTCGCGCATATACCGACGTAAAGCCGAGGACGGCGTGTTCGAAGTTGCGGCTTCTATCCCCGGCCGGTGGAAGGTAAAAACGGAACACGGTGTAGAAGAGCGGTCGGGGTATGTGCCTGTGAAGCTGGTTATGTGCGGTAGGGACGAATCGGAAGCAAGTAGAGTTATTGAGCTTTTCTACCGTGCCCTGCAGAAAGACCTGCCCGCAGCTGATTTGGAAGTCCTGCTAGACTTAGGGGAAGGGGATCCAAATGACGACAGCAGCGACGACTGATCGTGACATAATGCTCACCGCCGCCCTCGAACATCTGCGTTTTGGCTGGAGCGTCGTGCCGCTACATTCGCCCGTGCCTGGCGGCGGTTGCACGTGCGGGCGGGACTGCAGCAATCCGGGCAAACACCCCCGTGTAGCGTGGAAAGATTACCAAACACGGAAGCCGACCGAGGAAGAGGTTCGCTCATGGTGGGAAAAGTGGCCTGACGCGAATTTGGCGGTGGTCACGGGCGCGGTGAGCGGTGTGGTGGTAGTCGACCTGGACGGTCAGAAAGCGGTGGAATATGCCAAAGAGCGTGGAATACCAGACACGCCCGTCGCTCGGACGGGGAGAGGCTACCACGTCTATTTCCGACGTCCTGAACTTGAGATAGCTACCAAAGCCAGGTTGATCGAGTTCCCGGACAAGAGCTGCATAGACGTCCGCGGCGATGGCGGTACGGCCGTCCTCCCTCCTAGCCTTCACCCCTCTGGTACGCGATACGCCTGGACTGAGGGCCGCAGTTACCGGGATGTGCCGCTGGCCCCGCTGCCTTCGTGGGTGCTGGATCTGCTGGAAAAGGCGAAGGCGGGGGCGCAGGGCGGCGACGGCGAAAGCCGGTCGAAGGTCGACCCCTTGGCGGTGTTGGCCGGCGTGCCGGAGGGCCAGCGCGACGTTGCCCTCTTTCACTACGCTTGCCGGCTGAGAGCGCAGGGCCTCACCCGCAAAGAAGCCGAAAGCCTGGTCCTGGAAGCCGCCCGGAATTGCCGGCCGCCCTTCCCGGAACGTGAGGCCCTGAAAAAAATCGACCAGGCCTGGAAATACCCGCCGGGAAGGGCGTTGGGGGCGGCGTCCGGGGGCGGGGCGCTGCCGCGGCTCCCCGGCAGGGTGGCCGTGCCGGAGGGCTGGGACAAACAGATGGCGGTGGTGACCACAGACTGGGAGGTGGCCCGACAGGCATACGCCTCCGGGAAAGCCGTGGTGGTGGTCTATCCGGATCTGACCGCCCCGCGCGGGGCGGGAGACGTTTTGCGGCGAGCCGGGGAAATTGAGGTGATGGGGGAGGGGGAGGAAAAGCGCCGGATCGAGTGGGCGCTCTTCCCTTTCCTGGCGATGGCGGGCCGGGCTGGCGAACGTGAATGGCCGGGCGGCCCGGAGAGAGGAGCCGTCGACGAGGCCGGCGGCGCAGTGCAGGGAGCCGCCGGCACGGCGGAGGAAGCCGCGGTGGGCGCGGGCGGCGGCTCCCCGGAGGTTCCCGGCCAGGGCGGCCAGACGGCCGCCGCCGGAACCATCGTCGAAGCCGCCGGCACGGCGGAGGAAGCCGCGGCGGGGCAGGTCCATTCCCCTGAGTGGATGGATGAACTGGCCGCCTTGCGAGCTGGCCGCTTGTTGCTGTTTCGTAACTGCCGCGCCCTGGGCGGGCGGGATTTTTACCTCGCCTTGGACCAGCGGGCGGCCGCAAAAGCCCCGAGGGGGGCGGGGGAGCCGCCGGTCCTCACGCTGGCCGAAGCGCTTGCCTTGGCACGGCGAAACCTACCAGTGCACGGCGAAGAACTGTACGAGGTAATGTCGCGTATAGGTAGAGACGTTCTCGACTGAGAAGGCCGGGCGAAAAGTCGCCCAGCTTTTTCTTTTTTTGGGGAGGGCGTGCGGGTCAGCCCTACCCCCACTCCTTCCTTCGCCCGGCGGCTTTCGGCCGCCGGGTTTTTTGTCAATAAGTGAAAGGAGGTGAACTTTAACATGCGTAAGAAGCTACTTGTTTTAGCGCTCCTGGTCGTCTTGACGGTGGTCCTTGCGGCAGGCCAGGCGTTCGCGGGCACGGGCGCCCAGCCTCTCATCCCTGCTGCGTCCGCGTCTGGACAAGCGGGCCAGGGGCAGGCCCAACAGGCGGAGCTTACCGTTACCAAGGTCGGGACCGTGACGGTAGGGTTGCCGCTGACGGATGAGGCTGCCAAACGTTACGGCCCCGATGTGCTCATCCAGGATTTGCCGTTGTATGTCACGGACAACGGCACGCTGGTCGTATTCGTGCCGCAGGAGCTCGACGTTTTTGGTAAAATGTATAAAGTAGTGTGTGATCGTAAGTTTGTCGACCTGGCTGAGCTACGTTACCTGAGGGGCGACTGGTTGGAGCTACCTTTCACGGTCAATCTGGAGTAAACTGTAAACTGTAGAGTAATAAGCGGCGGCCCCAAAGCCGGAGTGGGACCGCCGCGACCCAAATCAAGTTAAAAAAAAGGAGGAGACAATTTCCATGTTGTTCAAGAGGCTGATTTTTTTCGTGGCCCTGATAGTAATGCTGTTCGCCTTCACCGTCCCGGCCCACGCCGAAATGGAGTATCGTTTTAGCGACAAGGACACCATCACGAAAGATTTTTCCTGGGGCCAAGACGACATCATCGAGGCCATCGACTTTGAGCTGTATGCCGGCTACCCGGACAACACCCTGAGTCTCAACAACAACATGACCCGGGCGGAGTTTGCGGCCGTATTGAACCGGATTGTTGACGCTGGGGGGACGCCGGGGCCGAACTGGTACGACGGGGCCGTAGACGGCTTAGTTAAAGCCGGCGTAATCCCGGATAAGTCCGGGGACTGGGACGCGCCCATCACCAGGCTGGAGGCCGCTAAGTGGTTAGGCAGGCTGGCTAAAGTCTACCAGGTGACAGTCAAGGACCAGGGTGCGACCTTCAGCGACACTTCTGACCCGGACGCCATCTACGCCAACAAGACCGGCCTGATGAAGGGCGTCAGCCCGGGCGTCCTGGGGGCCGACCGGAACCTTCTCCGGGGTGAGGCGGCGGTGCTGCTGCTCCGGGTGGCGAAGAGTGTGGATAATAATTTGCCGAGTGATGATGAGTTGAAGCAGGCGATGATGGAAGCTATAGAAGATGTCAACGCCAATATTGACCATATGCGTAACACTTGGAAGCTAGATTTTGGCTTTTACGATAGCTTGCCGTATAAACGGGTAACCCAAAATTACTTAGAGGAAGATCAAAGAGCAATGTATGCTGAACGTAATAGCGGCCGGACCCTTTCTTTGCTAGGGATTAAGGAAATTAAGATTGCAGAAAAGCATAATGCAATTGCTGTAGTTGTAACCAAGTTATATAACAAAGAGAAAGGATATGATGTTAGTCCTGCAGTTACTCGTTGGAAGAAAATTAATGGCCGCTGGATGATGACCCAAGGTGGAGTTCCAGACAATAGAGATCTAAAGTACCTGGGAATTAAATTTTAAAAATAAGCAAGGAGTGACCACGTATGCGAAGCAAAGCCTTTTTGATAAAGGCTTTTTTATTTATAACCTTTTTATTGATGCTTGCTAGTCCTGCTTATGCTGGGTTGGGAGGCGACGAAGGTTATCAAGCTCCCAACGACTCCCAGGCCCCCCTTTCCAACGGCATGACCTGGTTCGTCCGCCGCGTGCCGGTGATACTGTATAACCCTAATTCCGTTACCGCCAGTCTGGAGGGAAATAAGGGTGAAATCAGCCTGAGCGACGTGGATCTGGTCTGGGGCGAGCTCTGGACCAAGCCGGGATGGGCGCAGGAGGGAAGCCGGTACGGCCTGAACGAGCTTTACATCCCTATTAACTCCAACATGACCCCGGCCCCGGCGTCCGGGACGAAAAAGGTCATTCTGCCGGACGCCGATTTCGACAACCCTGACGTGTTGAGCTTCCTGGCGGACTATTTTGACGTGTCCACCCAGACGCGGTTCATCGACAAAAACAACGTCTGGGCCGGGGACGCCTCTTCGGGCGTATTCGTGAACGTCCCCATGCCGTCGCGGGAGGATTTCCTCAAGCAAGAAGCAGGGATGAACGAGACCATGGCCGCCAGGTGGAAGCCGTTCCTGGCGAGCAAAAGCACTCCCGACGGTTTCATCCAGTCTGCCGACGGCGGCAAGAAATACCTGCGGGCGCTGGACGCCTTCGACCACGGGGCGACTTTTTACTACCACCTGCTGTTGAACCCCGGCCCGCAGAACGGAAACTGGCAGGTTGCGGCCCAGACCAGCCCCAATTACGACGAGAACGCGCCTGACGGGATAGGGTTCTACAGGGGCAAAGACTGGAGCGGCCAGCTTAAAAGCTCGCCCGCGGCCGTGCCGGGCTTCATCGGCGCGATAATGCCCTGGGCGAACCTGAAGCTGGAAGGCCCGACCGAGATAGTCGGCGCCCCGGGGGAAGAGAAGGGTGCTCAGTACGTCGTCACGAATGAAAGCTCTGTCGATTTGAGCCCCGACGTAGGGGTAAAACGCGAGGGCGGGAAATACGTCACGGCGGCGGCCGGAGTCCCGGTGAAGGCGTGGAATAAGGCACCGGTGACGCTGAAATTCAAGGTCGAGGATCATCCCTACACGGTGCGGGTGGGGGTCAACCCTTTTGAGGGGATATGGGAATCCACGTACAAAGACAACTATGTGGACGTCACCGTCAAGCCCATCGCCCCGGATATGTACGTCAAATATCTCGACCCCGGCGCTTCGGAAGCCGAGCCGGGCAAGGCCTACACCGGGACCGTAGTTTACGGCCTGGCAGCTGATTACCCCGTACCGGTCAAAGCCACCCTATCCCTCACCAACAACGGCTATTACGCGACCGCTTCCGACGGCACGCCCTTGAACGACCAGGTTCCGGTGGAGTTCCAGCCCGGCGAAGAAAAGACCTTCACCTTCACATGGCACGGGGATGCCAACGGCAATACCCTGGTGGCAAAAATCCACCCGGTGAACCCGCCGGACGACAGGGATTGGAGCAACAATTCCAAAGAAGTGTGGGTTAACCCGGCCGGGTGCGACCTGGCGGTGACGGCGTGGCCGTTCAGGGACCCGATATTTGTAGGGATGGATACCGGCTATGCCGAGGGCGGCGTTAACATTAAAGTTACCCGCAAGGACGACAACCCCAACCCGGTGACGGCTGAGGTCACCGTCGACGGCCCGGCGGGCAGGCAGACATACACCATCACTATCCCGCCCGGAGATTCTAAGCCGGCGGGGCCGTACCGCTTTAAAGTCTATAGTCCGGGCACCTATACGGTGCATATAGAGGCATGGCCGGAAGGACTACAGGACGCCTACCCGCAGGACAATGTTACCGACGTGGTGATCCACGCTAAAAAACAGGAAATACACTACTACACCGGGCCGAAAGAGCCGGGGCTGCACGCGGAGCTGGGCGGAATGTAACACTCAAAGGGGCTATCCTTTGTAAATCAGGGGTAGCCCTTTTAATTTTTTTAGGGGAGGCTGGCAAAGTGAAAATTATATGCAAACAGAGTAGAGGCTCTATTTTGGTGGAATTTGCCCTATCGATAATTTTATATCCCACATTCCGCACCTTTGGATATAATTACCAATGTTTACTTGGAGCACTAAAAAATACTCCTACCCACCACCGCGGGGTGGGAAAAGGTAAATTTCCTTGCCGAAACCAGCAAGTTCAAGGGCT